>CBDCDN010000007.1:0-156457 GCA_965215255.1 Longimicrobiaceae bacterium
CACCAGCATCTGGGGCCGAACCGTGCCGGAGGAGACCATCCAGCGCGCGGTGGGCCTCTTCGTGATGGCTTTCGGCCTGGTGACGCTGGCGATCTTCGTCCTCATCACCTCCGAGGTCGGGGCGGTGACCCACACGGCCGGCGAGGCGGGCTTCTTGAAGTACATGTTCGAGGCGGCGAGCGCGCTCAACACGGTGGGCCTCTCGATGGGCGTCACGCCGGCGCTGAGCGCGGTGGGGAAGTGGGTGATCGTGCTGCTGATGTTCCTCGGCCGCGTCGGCCCCCTCACCTTCGCCGCCGCCGTGGCGCTTCGTGCTCCCACTCCCGCGGGTGAGTTCCGCTACGCATACGAGGAAGTGGTGATCGGATGAAGCGCTTCGTGATCGTGGGGCTCGGGAACTTCGGCGCGGGGGTGGCCGAGACGCTGCACGTGCAGGGGCACGAGGTCTCGGCGGTCGACGTGGACGAGATGGCGGTGGACCGCACCGCGTCCTTCGTCTCGCAAGCCGCCGTGGGCGACGGCCGCGACCTCCGCATCCTCGAGCGGATCGGCGCGAAGAACGCCGACGCGGGGGTGGTGAGTACCGGCGACAACATCACCGCCAGCATCCTCTCGGCGCTCGCCCTCAAGGACCTGGGGGTGCGGGAGATCTACGTGAAGGTGATCTCTCTCGACCACGCGCGGGTGATGGAGAAGATCGGGGTGACGGAGACCATCTTCCCGGAGCGGGAGTCGGCGCTGCGCCTGGGGACGCGGATCTCCAGCCGCGCGATCCTCAACTACATCCGCCTGGGAGGCGGCTTCAGCATCCAGGAGATGGCCGTGCCGGACGGTTGGACGGGGCGCTCCCTGCGACATCTGGAGCTCCCGCGGCGCTACGGCGTGTCGGTGGTGGCGGTGCACGACGTGCTCACCGACACCATCATCTCCGTCCCCAACCCGGACGCGCCGCTCAAGGAGTCGGATACGCTGCTGATCGCCGGCCGGGACACCGACCTGGAGCGGGTGGCCCGGGTGGTGTAGGGGCGATCCTCACTCCGCCGACCGCAGCGACGCCTCGACCTCCTTCTCCTTTCCCACCGAGGCCATCTCCCGCTCCTCCTCCCGCCCGCGCCGGGCGATCCTCTTCCAGCGCTCCCTCACCTCCGGCGCCTGGATGCCCTCCCACCACGGCGGGGTCGAAACGCGTTCCCCCGCTCGCGCGGATCTTCTCGAGCGCCTCGCCCACGGAGAGGGGCTCGTGATAGCTCCGTGGCTGTGTCAGCGCGTCGAAAACGTCGGCGACGCTGATGATGCGCGCCGGGAGGGGAATGTCCTCGCCCTCCAGCCCGCGCGGATACCCCTCGCCGTCCCAGCACTCGTGGTGCGCCTCGATGATCTCCGAGATCCCCGGGTGGATCCGCTCCAGCGGGCGGAGGATGTCGGCGCCCTCGTGCGGGTGCTCCTCGATCTTCTCCCGTTCCTCGCGCGAGAGCGGATCGCAGCTGTGGAGGATGTGGAAGAAGCGGTCGTCGATCTTCCCCATGTCGTGCATCAGCGCGGCCACCCGCAGCGTGGCGTGCCGCTTCCGGCCGAGGTGGTACGTCGCCGCCGCGGCGTCGGCGAGGTCCGCTACCCGACGCGAGTGGCGGGCGGTGACCGGGTCGCCGGCGGTGAGGGCGTTGAGCAGCAGGTCCACCGTCGTACGGTGGAGGCGCGAGGCGTGGCGCTCACGCCTCCGCGCATCGCCCCACCAGGCGGCCCCGAGCAGCCCCGCGGTGGCGAGCGCCGTTCCCACCACCAGCGGAGCCGTTTCCCGATGAATCGCTTGCATGGAGCCTAATGCGTTGAAGGGTTGGGAGTTGCCATCACGCACAACCCGAGCCACTCGGCCATCTCGGTCCCTTTTCCACCCCGGTCGTCAGTCGTCCGTCATCGGTCGGAGGGTAGTGCGCCCCGGCCCGAGGGAAAGGGGCACCGATGACCGAAGACCGATGACCGACGATCTTTTGCCCGACGACCTCAACACCTCCCGGAGCGCGTCGACGTCGGCGGCGTCGTTGTACAGGTGCGGCGAGACGCGCAGCGCGCTGCCGCGCATCGACACCGCCACCCGGCTCTCCCGGAGGCGCTGCTGCACGGCGGCGAGGTCCACTCCGGCGGGGGCGCGCAGCCCGAGGAGGTGCGCACCCCGCCAATGCGCGTCGTCCACCGCGAAGCCCACCTCCCGCGCCTCGTCGACCAACCCTCCGGTGAGCGCGCGGCAGTACTCCTGCACCCCCTCCGGCGTCCACTCCAGCAGCAGGTCGAGAGCGGCCGTCAGCATCGGCACCAGCACGAAATTGCTGCGCTCGCCCACGTCGAAGCGAACCGCGCCGGGCTGGTACTCGTCGCGATAGCTCGCGAGATTGCGGAAGTCCTCATTCCCCTCGCGCCCCAGCCACCCCTCCTCCAGCGGCGCCCCGCCGTCGTAGAGCGGTCCCAGGTAGGCCAGCCCGATGGAATAGGGACCCATCAGCCACTTGTACCCCGCACAGACTAGCGCGTCGGGGCGGATCCGCTGCACGTCGAAGGGGAGCGCCCCCACGGACTGCGTCCCGTCCACCACCAGAGCGGCGCCGCGCTCGCGCGCCCTCCGGCCGATCGCCTCCAGGTCGAAGCGGGTGCCGTCCATCCAGTGGACGTGCCCGAGGGCCACGATCGCGGTTTCCGCGTCGATCGCGTCCAGCAGGCGCTCGTTCCACCGCTCGCCGCGGCGGGCCGGGTCGTCGGGTGGGGCGACGGAGCGCAGCTCCAGCCCGTCCTCGCGGCAGAGGGAGCGCCAGGCGTACACGTTGCTCGGGAACTGCTCGTGCGCCACCACCACGTTCTGGCCGCGCCGGCGGGGCGTGTTTCGCGCCGCCACCGTGATCCCGTACGAGGCCGAGGGGACGAGGGCGATCCGCCGCGGGTCGGGGGCATTCACCAGCCGCGCGAAGCGCTCGCGAAGCGCGTCGCTCCCGGTGAAGAAGTCCTCCGCCGAGATCTCCGAAGGGTCCCGCTTGCGCCGGATCCCCGCGATCCCCGCCGCCTCCACCGGACGCGCCAGCGGAGACATGTACGCGCAGTTCAGGTAGTGCAGGTCGCCGGGGAGCGAGAAGAGGTTCTTCTGGCAAGGGATCATGGGAGTGGTGGAGGGTGCGGGGAGGGCGCCGGTGTGCCTGCCTGGCGGCCGAAGCCGCGGCGCCTGCGTCCGGTCGGCCACGGCGCCGCGCTCCGGGTCGGTGCTCAGAGGGTCGCGAGCTCGTGGCGCACCTCCGTCCACTCCGGGCCGCCGCGCTCGTAGATGCGCTCGACGAGGAGGGCGCGGCCGCGGCGGTCGATCAGAACGGCGGTGGAGGAGCGGGTGCCGTAGTCGGGGCTGACGATGAAGAGGGAGGAGAGGG
The DNA here is from genome assembly GCA_965215255.1 of Longimicrobiaceae bacterium. GTDB lineage: Bacteria > Gemmatimonadota > Gemmatimonadetes > Longimicrobiales > Longimicrobiaceae > CBDCDN01. Next base: position 3,405 of record CBDCDN010000007.1, read on the forward strand.
TACGCTCGCGCTCCCGCCCCACCCCGGTGTCGGGAAGCTCGTAGTCGGCGGCGAAGGTGCGGTCGAGCAGGAGGTCGAGCAGGCGGGTCGGCTCCAGCCCTCCGGCGTTCTCCAGCAGGCGCCCCAGCGCGGCCTTGCCACGCACCACCTTCGGCCAGGGCGTGTCGAGCAGGTCGTTGCTCAGCCCGTAGATGCCGGCGGCGAGGCGCTCGGGTCCGCCCCGCGCGCGGTTCGAGTACCAGAGAACCGAACCCGGGTCGCCGACGAGGAGATTGAAGCCGCTGTACTCGCCGGCTCGCGGGCGGAGGGAGTCGAGGTAGGGCCCTGGAGACGCGCCGCCGAGGAGGTACCCGGCGACCAGATCTCCGCGGGAGGGGCCCGTCCGGTCGAACTCGCGCGGGTCGCGGTAGTTGGTTAGGGCGGCCCAGCGGCCCTCGCGGGTGACGCCCATCCAGGTGCCGCCGCCGCGCAGGTCGCGGCCGGCAACCACCCCTGGAGCGTCCTCCCAGGGCGCGGCCGGGGCGGTGGGACGCGCGTAGAACTCATCGCGGTTGGCGGCCACGACCAGCGGATACTCCGGGTGCGCGTCGTGCGCGAAGAGAACGAGGCACATGCGGAGAATCTAACCGCCGGCGCCCGATTGGAAACGCCGCGGGCGCGCCGCTGGAACGGAATGTGATGCGAATGGAGCGAAAATTCTTGATTTCCAGTTTTCAGGCCGGAGGTGGGGAATCCTCCGGCCGCAGGATCGGAAGGAGGCCCGATGAAGCACCGCTCGACGTTGGCCGCGACCGTGGCGCTCGCCGCGCTTCTCGCCGGATGCGAAAAGCCGGACCGGACGGAGGACCGAGCCGCCCGCACTCCCGCCGTCGAGGCTCCGGCTCCGGCGACGGCGCTGGAGACGGAGACGGGGGAGGCCACCTACTACGCGGACGTGCTCGACCGCCGCAGGACCGCGAGCGGCGAGCCGATGGACCAGAGCGCGATGGTGGCGGCCCACCGGCGCTTCCCCTTCGGCACGATCCTGCGCGTCACCAACCTGGAGAACGACCTCTCGGTGCGGGTCCGGGTGATCGACCGGGGGCCCTTCGGGGCGCCGCGCTCGGGAGTGGAGCGGGTGATCGACCTCTCCCGCCGCGCCGCCGACCGGCTCGGCTTCGTCGACGCCGGGAGCGCGCCGGTGCGGGTCGAGGTGATCGAGTACGGGGAGGGGCTCTCCGGGTCGTCCTGACGGACGGCCGCTCGGCCGGCCGGAGCCGTGGGCACGGCGGTCCGGACGATCGGCTGCGCGCCGAGCCCCGGCCAGGCCGGTGCCGTGACTCTCGCTGAAGTCGCGCCGATGAAGGCCGCCACGCTCGGCAGCGGTCCGGTTCCTGCTCCTCGAAGAGCAGGGAGTCGATGCCCATCGGAGAAGAACCTTTCTCCGCCGTTCCGGTATCAATTTCCGGAGCGCGGGCCCGCCGCCCGCGGTGGCAGCCGTTCCCACTTCCCACGAGATGCTGCACCACCGGAGCTACGTCCTCGGCGACGGCCGCGACTGGGTCGTCTTCGTCCACGGCGCCGGCGGGAGCTCCTCGATCTGGTTCAAGCAGATCCGGGACTTCCGCGAGCACTTCAACGTCCTGCTGATCGACCTGCGGGGGCACGGCGGGTCGCCGAAGCCGGCCGCCCCGGTGCCCCCGTACACCTTCCAGGAGGTGAGCCAGGAGATCCTGGACGTGATGGACCACCTGGGGATCGCCTCGGCGCACTTCGTGGGGATCTCGTTGGGGACCATCCTGATCCGGACGGTCGGCGAGATCGCGCCGGACCGCGTGAGGTCGATGGTGATGGGCGGGGCGGTGACGCGGCTGAACCTGCGCTCGCGGGTGCTGGTGACGCTGGGGAACGCCGGCAAGCGCTTCATCCCCTACATGTGGTTGTACCGGCTCTTCGCGTGGATCATCATGCCGAAGAAGCGGCACCAGAAGTCGCGGCTGCTCTTCGTAGGGGAGGCGAAGAAGCTCGCGCAGAAGGAGTTCCTGCGGTGGTTCCAGCTGACCTGCGAGGTGAACCCGCTGCTGCGCTTCTTCGAGGAGAAGGAGCTCGCGATCCCCACCCTCTACCTGATGGGCGAGGAGGACCACATGTTCCTCCCGCCGGTCCGGCAACTCGTGAAGAGGCACTCCAACAGCATCCTGCGCGTGCTCGACGGCTCCGGACACGTGGTGAACGTCGACCGCGCGGACCTCTTCAACCGCCTCTCGATCGACTTCATCAAGGGACGTGGGAAGCAGGGGCTCAGCTTCGAACTCTGAACGTGTCGTACGGAGTAGTCATCCCGGCTCGTCATCCGACTCGAAGAAGCCGAGGAACTCCTCCTGTTGGCTCATTCTGTAGATCTCTGGCTGCCGAATCTGAAGGAGCGGTGAACCGCCGACCCTGCCGGAAAGCTTGATGAGCGGACCGTCGTACGTCTCCAACGCCGAGGCTGTTGCCCGCACGGCCGAAGCGACGTGCACCGCATCCTTGAAGCTCACGTTTTGATCCCACACGTACCGCTGGGCTTCCTCGGCGACTATTCGGTCGACCTGGACCAGGATGATCATGGCTGACGAAAGAAGCCCAGCACATTGTTCCTGAACTGTGCATCCATCTTCTCACGGCCCCTGGGCCAGAGAACCTCCGTGAGCGTGAACGCCGAAGTGACTATCTCTAGATTTGCCGCCTCCGCTGCCGTGAGAATGGAGCCGCAGACATTAGCGCGTCCCTCCTCCCCTCCGAACCAGCTGATGAAACACGCAGTATCCCAATAGCGGCGCTCAGCCATTGTTGAGGATCCCTCGCATCATCTCTACGGTTGGTAATTCGCGGGGATCCGGAAAGACCTCGATGGATTCGACCTTCATGCCCACCGCTTCGCCGGTGCGCTTCGAGTAAAGGATGCCCCGGACCAGAACTCTTCGTCCAAGTGCTTCTTTGACATATACTAGGTCCGCCTCGCGGAAACGGCACCGCACCGGACGCCCGGTCACCTCTTCGTAGGGCAATAACATACTTGACTCAGTAACCCAAAACCGACAGTCACCCTTTGCTCGGCTGACTGTCGGGGGTGAGCGACCTAGGGCCTGTTCACACAACGGCGTGATGGTTATTATGATGCATGACCATCACCGAAGAGCAGTTTCGCCGTATCGAGGACTGCTTCCCCAAGCAGCGGGGAAACGTCGCGGTCTCCAACCTCGATGTCCTGAACGCGATCCTCTACGTAGCGGAGCACGGGTGCAAGTGGCGTGGTCTACCCACGCGGTTTGGCCGGTGGCACACCATCTACACCCGGATGAACCGCTGGGCCAAGGCCGGCGTCCTCGACCGTGTGTTCGCAGCGCTCCAGGAAGAGCAGATCATCCGGATCAAGATTGAGGCGCTCTCCCTCGACAGCACGATCGTCAAGGTGCATCCAGACGGGACCGGGGCAGAAAAAAAAAACGGACCGCAGGCCATCGGACGCTCTCGCGGTGGATGGACCACCAAAATTCATAGGGTTGCCGCGGATGCCCGAACCGCGGTGACGTTCTCACTTTCACCCGGCCAGCACGGGGACGGGCCTTGTGGCCGCGAGTTGCTGCGCACGCTGCCCTGCCCAGAAACCCCAGTCGCGCTCATTAGGGACCGCGCTTACGAAGGGGATGCAACCCGGCAGCTTGCCCTCGAGCTCGGCTTTACTCCCGTCGTGCCTCCCAAGAGCAACCGGATCAACCCGTGGAGCTACGACCTGGCCCTGTACCGGCGCCGCAACGAGATTGAGCGGCTGTTCCGCCGGCTCAAGGGCTTCCGCCGCATCTTTTCGCGGTTCGAGAAGCTCGACGTGATGTTCACGGCCTTCATCCACTTCGCGCTGATCACTGAGGCGCTGCGACCGGAACCTCTCATTTAGCGTGAACAGGCCCTAGGCCTACTATAAATGAGGGGACGACCCAGGGGGGAGCTCTCGTCTGTTGATTTCGCCATAGAACTATCCCTGGTTCTCCCAGTCTAAAAGGCTGCCTTGTGAAGACGGTGGAACCGGTATTGGGGTTGGCGGGCATATCTTCAAGTACACGCCATCCTGACGCTGCACCTTTCCGTCGAGTACGAGAAGGTCAGACCCATCGAACGTGTGCATTTCCTCCACGTTCAAGGCCAAAGCTGTGGCGAGATGAATTCCGTCTGGCGGCTTCTTGCATTCGGCGTGCGTGCGCATAAGACGCCGAGCCGCACGTGCCGTGCGTTCATCGAGCACAGCGGGACGAATCCACTTCTGCCGAAGGAGGTCGTCGACCTGCTTCTCATCTTCCTCTGAGCCTCGGTTATTCACCAGCGCGCGGCTGGGGATCGGACAGGCAGAAAAAACCCATAGCGCATCTCCTGCCGGCGCCGTAGGATGGAAGTGCGACCCACCATCTCTGCGGACCCCGACGGAAAACACGCTATGGGTGAGTTCCAATGTAGTCTGTTTCAGCCGGATTTCAATCGTAGCATCCAGGTGGAGGCGCGCAGCGAGCGGCTGAGCGCCGACGCGGGAGCCCTGCTGCTTCGGGAGTTGATGGATCGGCTCGGCTATCCGGCGCTGTTCCGGAAGCATCTGCGCGATCCGCGCGACGGGGCGCGGGTGAGGCACGAGCACGGGGAACTGCTGCGCACGGCGCTCCTGCTGCTCGCCCAGGGGTGGAGCGCCCATTCGGACGTGCATCTGCTGCGCGAGGATCCGGCGCTGCGCCTGGCGGTCTCCTCGAGGCGCGGCCAGCGGCCGCTTCGAGCGGCGGTGGGCCGGGAGGCGGACGGACTCTGCTCGCAGCCCACGCTCTCGCGCCTCCTGGCCGCGCTGAGCCGGGAGGAGAACCGGGCCGGCCTGGGCGCGATGCTCCGGGAGAGTGCCGAGCGTCGGATGAACCTGGGCCGGCGCCTGCCGGAGATCACGCTCGATCTGGACTCGCTCCCCCTGGAGGTCTTCGGGCAGCAGCCGGGAAGCGCCTGGAACGGGCACTACCGCGAGCGCTGCTACCATCCGCTCCTGGTGCGCTCGGAGCAGGGCGACTTCCTGGGTGCGAAGCTGCGCGCGGGCAACGTGCATACGGCGGAGGGCGGGTGTGAGTTCGTGCTGCCGATCCTTCGTCAGATCTCGCGCGGGGCCGAGCGGGTGTGGCTGCGGATCGACGCCGGCTACCCGAGCCCGGAGCTGCTGGATCCGTTGGAGGCGGAGGGCTTTCTGTATGTGGCGCGACTGAAGAGCAATGCGGCGCTGGAGCGCCTGGCACGGGAGCCGCTGGAACGCTACGCCAGCGCAGACGGAGAGCAGACGTTCGAGCTCCTCTACCGCGCGGACTCCTGGAGCAGGGCGCGCCGGGGGGTGCTGGTCATCCCGAACCACCGCCCAGTGCAGGAAGGGCTCTTCCCGGACCACTTCTTCCTGCTGAGCAATGCACCTGCCGAGGCGGTGGACGGCCCCGCGCTGCTGGCGCACTACCGGCGGCGCGGGGAGGCGGAGAAGGACTTCGGCGACTGGAACCAGGCGCTGGCCCTGTCGCTTTCTTCCACGCCGCGGACGAAGACGCACTACCGCGGCCGGGTGCTGCAGGAGGCGTTCACCGAGCCAGACAGCTTCGCGGCGAACGAAGCACGGCTGCTGCTGAGCCTTCTGGCGGCCAACCTGATGCATGCGGGTGCGGCGCTCCTGGAGCGGGAGAGCACGAGGCGCATGAACCGCGAGCGCTTCCGGCAGCTCGTCCTGAAGAGCGCCGCCCGCGTCGTGCTCAGCGGGCGCCGGATCACGGTTGTGGTCGAGGCGTCCCGAGCCCGACTCTGGAGCCGCTTCGTGAGCGAGCTCAACCGGCTCTACCCGGCGCGGGGCTCGCCGGAGCCCCCGGCCCTGCCCACTCCAGCGTAGCACCCTCGGGCGGGGAATCGGGAAGGCGAAGCCTCCTCCAGATTGACTCTGGGGGGGAAGGGGCCTGTCCCCGAAATCCGCCCTTCGGCCGGCGATCACGCGGGAAAAAGCGGAATCGCCATTCTCGTTCAGCTACGTGAATAACCGAGGCTGAGAGTGGTTTTGCTGAGCCCTCACACCTCGCTCTAAACACCTCTGTGAATGTAAGGAACGATGTATAAATAAGCGTTAGGCCACTCTCGGCTTCCTGCCAAACAGCGGTGCAGGCCGCAACCTTGTTAGCCTCGGTTATTCACCAGCGCGCGGCTGGGGATCGGACAGGCAGAAAAAACCCATAGCGCATCTCCTGCCGGCGCCGTAGGATGGAAGTGCGACCCACCATCTCTGCGGACCCCGACGGAAAACACGCTATGGGTGAGTTCCAATGTAGTCTGTTTCAGCCGGATTTCAATCGTAGCATCCAGGTGGAGGCGCGCAGCGAGCGGCTGAGCGCCGACGCGGGAGCCCTGCTGCTTCGGGAGTTGATGGATCGGCTCGGCTATCCGGCGCTGTTCCGGAAGCATCTGCGCGATCCGCGCGACGGGGCGCGGGTGAGGCACGAGCACGGGGAACTGCTGCGCACGGCGCTCCTGCTGCTCGCCCAGGGGTGGAGCGCCCATTCGGACGTGCATCTGCTGCGCGAGGATCCGGCGCTGCGCCTGGCGGTCTCCTCGAGGCGCGGCCAGCGGCCGCTTCGAGCGGCGGTGGGCCGGGAGGCGGACGGACTCTGCTCGCAGCCCACGCTCTCGCGCCTCCTGGCCGCGCTGAGCCGGGAGGAGAACCGGGCCGGCCTGGGCGCGATGCTCCGGGAGAGTGCCGAGCGTCGGATGAACCTGGGCCGGCGCCTGCCGGAGATCACGCTCGATCTGGACTCGCTCCCCCTGGAGGTCTTCGGGCAGCAGCCGGGAAGCGCCTGGAACGGGCACTACCGCGAGCGCTGCTACCATCCGCTCCTGGTGCGCTCGGAGCAGGGCGACTTCCTGGGTGCGAAGCTGCGCGCGGGCAACGTGCATACGGCGGAGGGCGGGTGTGAGTTCGTGCTGCCGATCCTTCGTCAGATCTCGCGCGGGGCCGAGCGGGTGTGGCTGCGGATCGACGCCGGCTACCCGAGCCCGGAGCTGCTGGATCCGTTGGAGGCGGAGGGCTTTCTGTATGTGGCGCGACTGAAGAGCAATGCGGCGCTGGAGCGCCTGGCACGGGAGCCGCTGGAACGCTACGCCAGCGCAGACGGAGAGCAGACGTTCGAGCTCCTCTACCGCGCGGACTCCTGGAGCAGGGCGCGCCGGGGGGTGCTGGTCATCCCGAACCACCGCCCAGTGCAGGAAGGGCTCTTCCCGGACCACTTCTTCCTGCTGAGCAATGCACCTGCCGAGGCGGTGGACGGCCCCGCGCTGCTGGCGCACTACCGGCGGCGCGGGGAGGCGGAGAAGGACTTCGGCGACTGGAACCAGGCGCTGGCCCTGTCGCTTTCTTCCACGCCGCGGACGAAGACGCACTACCGCGGCCGGGTGCTGCAGGAGGCGTTCACCGAGCCGGACAGCTTCGCGGCGAACGAAGCACGGCTGCTGCTGAGCCTTCTGGCGGCCAACCTGATGCATGCGGGTGCGGCGCTCCTGGAGCGGGAGAGCACGAGGCGCATGAACCGCGAGCGCTTCCGGCAGCTCGTCCTGAAGAGCGCCGCCCGCGTCGTGCTCAGCGGGCGCCGGATCACGGTTGTGGTCGAGGCGTCCCGAGCCCGACTCTGGAGCCGCTTCGTGAGCGAGCTCAACCGGCTCTACCCGGCGCGGGGCTCGCCGGAGCCCCCGGCCCTGCCCACTCCAGCGTAGCACCCTCGGGCGGGGAATCGGGAAGGCGAAGCCTCCTCCAGATTGACTCTGGGGGGGAAGGGGCCTGTCCCCGAAATCCGCCCTTCGGCCGGCGATCACGCGGGAAAAAGCGGAATCGCCATTCTCGTTCAGCTACGTGAATAACCGAGGGTTAGGTTCCTGGTTCAGCAGGCCGATGAAGGCGCAGGAATCCCAATACACTCGCCTAGGCAACAGAGCCCTCCCACAGTTGACGCAGGTATTCGACTGGATCTAATCCACCCGTGAAATTGGGACCCTGCACGGCCGCTAGGTCGACCAAGGGAGATTCCCCAATCTCTCGGATCTCCTCCGCTTCGATTCGAGATAGCTTGCCACCCTTCGCGTAGATTAGATCCCCCTGCGCGCCGATCATTTTCCCATTCCAAATCTCATCAAGGGTGTGGTCGCCACCGAATTGCTCAACCAGCCACTTCGACAAGATGCACCAGACGAATTTGTATTGGTCGGTCTTGAGTTGAAGTGCGGGCTTGCCGTGATAGGTGCCAACCGCGACAATAAGACCTTGGATCTCCCCCCACGCGATACGGTCGGGGATTTCCATCGGGGCACTGATCGGGGTGATTCCGCTGATCGCCTGCAAGCCGGCGTGCGCCTGAGTGCGGTTGATCGCAAACGTCTCAGCACCAGCCTCGATTTCTGTTGTGCCGATTCCGTTCTCGTTCCGCACCAGTACGTCTCGGATCGCGTTTATCGCGTCCGGCCCCATCCACCAAGCGGGCTGTTTGTGTTCAATCAGGTTGCGCATTCCAGTTGCAACCTCCGACTTCACCTGCCGTACATGAATGGTTATGTCTTTTGTAGCGTCGCGAGGCTCTGCCAACGCTACAATTGTCAATGGCGAATTGGTGGTTGCTCGTTCAAGCCGCCACTCAAAGGACTCACCGGGGGACGCCATCGCGCGCTCGGCTTCCTCATAGATCTTCAATAGATCCATGACCTGCTGCATGGCGTCCCGAACGCGCAGCAAACCTTGATCAGAGGCCGCCGGTCGAATTGTGATGGTCACACGTTCCGCGCTGGTGCCCCCGGTTACGGACGCAACGATATCATCGGCCATTTGGCCTCCTTCCACGCCGTAGTTGTATCATGAGAGATACCCCGGCTGATAACCACCCACGAGAGCCCTGTACGTCAGGCGCTTTCCAATGATGTTGCGAACCACTTCCGAGAACCGCATGGGATCGGTGTAGTGGCGATAATTGAACCGGAACGTTTCGGCGTCCAGATAGTTCCTATCCGAAAAGCGGGTGATCCGGGGCCGCCGGTAAAGGCACGGATGCGCTCCGTCACCGTTGAAGCGGTGATCTGCAGCCGTTCGGGCCGAAATCAGAGCGTTCTCATCCTGCAGCGACGTGGTTCCGACGTGGTTCCGGTGCCGAAGACGACGGCGGCTCCGCGCCGGGCATAAGGCCTGGCGCTCTGGCGACTTCCGATTCCCCTCGGGAGCCTCAGCTCAAAAGGTGTCGCGCCAGCGTCAGCAGGTTTGCCGAGATCACCGACGCCCACACGTCGCTTCCGAAGGAGAGATGCCCCTTCCAGGTGCAGCGGTCCAGGTCGAAGGCTCGCTTCAGATAGGAGATCATCCCCTCCACACCGGCGCGGAAGTCCCGCAGCCGCCGGTACACCCAGGTGCTCTTGACCATGCCGGTGATCTTCAGCCCACGCTTCTTGGCGAAGCAGACGTCCTTCACCCCCAGCGCCTGGGCCGCAGCCAGGTTCGCCCGGGAGGCGTACCCTCCATCGAAGCTCGCCTGCCGGGGCACCCGCCCGTAGATCTTGTTCTGCCGCTCCAGCATCGGCACGACCCGCGTGCTGTCGGCCGGGTTGCCGCTCTCGACGACCACGTCCAGGATCAGTCCCGAGGCGCCGCCGGCGAGGGTGATCTTGTGCCCGTACCGCGTTTCCCTGCGGTCTTTGACGATGATATCCGTGTGCGGCTCGAAGAGGGAGACCACCTTCTCCTCCGCCGGCACCGTCTCGCCTCGCAGGACGCGCCGCTCCGTCTGATCGATCACCGCCCGCAGCCAGAGCACCGCCTCCTCCATCTTCGTCCGCAGCTTCGCCCCCGCATCGCCGGCAGAGGCAAGTGCCTCCAGGGCCCCTTCGCCGTAGCCGAGCGTCTTCTTCGCCACCTTCAGCAGGTCGCGGTAGGCCTCCAGCCGCTTCGCAGCTGTTCTGGCGTTCTGCACCGCCAGCATCCGCCGCTTCGCCCGCTTCGTGTGGTCGCTCCAGAGCGCATACCCGCACCGCTCCTTCGCTTCCCCAAGCAGCCGGGCCATCAGGGCGACCCCGTCGTACAGCAGCGAGGAATCCGTCGGAGGATGAATGTTCGTCTCCACCACCGTCGCATCGATGCGAACCTTCCGCCCCTTCTCGACGCCCGCGGCCTTCGCATGGCTGAGCAGCTCTCGGTTGACCTGCTCCAGCGTCTCCGCGCGGACCTTCTTCACGTTCTCCGCCAGCGTGGCTCTCGCCGGCACCTCCTCCATCACCCCGAAGCGGCAGACCGTCCGGTAGGTCCCCGAGTCCATCAGGTGGAAGTGCAGCTCCTCGTAGCTGAAGCCCTTCATCTGCTTGAGGATCAGCACCCGCAGCACCTGATCGCCGCTCATCCCGCGCGAGCCGGTTTCCGGATTCGTCATCCCGCGCACCAGGTCCTCGGCCACTGCCTCCGCCATGCCCCGATTCGCGTCCAGAATCTTGCTGATCGCCTCCAGTTCCTTCGCGTGCGGGTGAGCGATCCAGGGCTGAGTCCACGAGAACTGATCGTGGCGGCGCATGCGATCCCGGGTTCCGCAGAGGAGTCGATAGCAATGTCTTCGATGTCACCAACTTACGTGACCTGCGGGAAGAACACCATGCCGAAATCCGCCGATTCTCCCGCTCCCAAGCCGCTTTTCTCGTTTCCGGATGGGAACGAGCCTACCCTAAGCGACGATAGAAACAGCCGGCTTTCTCTTCAGTGCGCGTCGAAGTAGTAGCCGTGCAAAGAAACCGCCAGCAGGCAGCGACCTACAGACTGGGGGACGTCTGAGTACTTGTGGGCTCCGGCGTGCCTGCCTCCCACTCCACCGCTTCGCCCACCTCGATCTCGCCGTCGTCGAGCACCTCGGCGAAGGCGCCGCCCCCCCAGTCGGGCCACATCGCGTCCCTGAGGCCGGGGATAGCCTCGTCCATCCGCTCGCAGGGCTTGGTTTCGCCGCGCACGAGCAGGCGGACCCGACCGACGCGCAGCACGCGGCCGCGGGTCCCCGCGAGGCGGATCCCGGAGAGGAGGAGGTTGGCGCGCCGCGCCGCGGGATCGAGGGGCGTCCCGGCGAGCTCCGTCCGCTCCTCCCACCCCTCCCGCTCCAGCAGGGTGACCTGCCGTCGCCGGCCCTGGTCGGCGTTCCCCTCGATCCCGCGTCCCGCCACCATTCGCGCGCGCTCCACGGGATCCATCGGTCCGCGGCGCATGCGCTTGATCCAGATCGCTTCGAGTCGGCCAGCCTCCCTCACCCCTGCACCTCCGCGATGTACTCGCGGATCCGCTTCGCGTTGGTGCCGACGTCGCTGCGGCCCACCCGCGAGACGGAGCGCACGTCCAGGATGCTGCGCTCGCCGGACGGGGTGAGGCGGATCACCACGTCGTCCTTGAAGCCGAACCAGCGCGTCTGGTCCGTGGCCTCGATGCGTCCGGCCGCCGGATCCGAGCCGACGATCTCCCACCCCATCGACCGTGCTGCGTCCAGCGCGCGCTGGAAGGCGCGGTCTTGGGGGAGATTCAGGACCACGGGCCGGATGTCGGGGTACGCCTCGTTCTGCTGGGCGGCGATCTCCGGACCCCCGTATTCCGCGGGATTGGCTGCGTCGGCGCGGAGCGGCAGGACCTCGGCGAAGAGCGGGGGATTGTCGGTGTCGGTGCTGATGTCGTGGATCGGCGGCACGCCGCGCGCCTGCCGCTGCCAGCTGTAGGGGACCGCCGCGACGACCCCCGCGACGAGGAGCGCGAAGAGGGCGAGCGGCAGCCCGCGCCGATGGCTCCCGGGCCGTGTCCTCGCCACCGCTACGAGCGACAGCAGAATGGTGAAGATGCCGAGGTAGACGGACCAGCGCAGGAGCGTGAAGCCGGTGCGGAAGTGCCAGAGCCCCCAGCGGCTTCCCAGCCCCGAGAGGGCCGCGAGGAGGGTGACCCCCACCGCCAGCCCGGCGGCCGCGACCGCGACGCGGGAGAGGGGCCGCCGGACGGCGGGAGAGACGACGGTGTGCGAGCCGAGCGGGGGCGGGGCGGAAGCCTGGGACATGATCGTCCTCCGGGGGAGTGGAAGCGGGCGACTCGGGTTCCCCCCAAACTGCTCTGCCGGCCGGCCTCTCCGCAAGCGCGGCGGAGGGTCGGCGCGGTGCCGGCCTCCGCCGCGCGACCTAGCGGGAGCCCGCGGTATCGGGCCGCAGCGCGCGATACGGCCGCCGCGTCGCGGGCTCCCGTGGGCGGTCCCTCTCCTCGTCGTCCAGCCAGGGACGGCGCAGCCGCTCCTCCGGCGGCAGGAGCCGGCCCCGCGCGGGCGCCGCGGAACGCGGATCGGCGTCGCGCCCCGCGCGGCCTTCCCGCCCGGGGCGGCCGGACTCCCCGCGCCGACCCTCCGCCGGCCCCCGGGGATCGCCCTCCCATCCGCCGGGGGTCCTCCACGGTTCCTCTGGCGAGTCGTACGCTCCAGGGTGGAGTCGCCCCAGAAATCCAGGTCCGGGTCCCCACGCGTCCTGCTGCGCGCCGTACGGGCCGCGCGGGTCCAGGCTCTCCCAGCCCGGGTAGAGCCCTCCGGGGTAGGGCTCCTCGTACGACGGGCCGCCGTAGGGCGGATCCTGCCGGTACGAGTCCGCTTCGGCGCCGTAGGGATCACGTGGATCGCGGGGATCCGCGCCATGTGCGCCGGAATAGGCGGGTACGCCCCCGCCGGCCCACGGGGAGCGCTCGCTCTTCGGCCGCTCCCATGCCGCCGCGGAGGTGTCGCCCCACCCGGAGATCGAGCCGGCGGGGAGCGACAACGCGTGGCCGAGCCCCGCGGTGTCGAGCCGCGGAGGCGGCATGCGGCGCAGCGCCCGGTCGAGCGACTTCACGGCGCCGATGTACCCCCTCATCGCCTCCGTGCCCATCTCGGCGTAGCGCTCCATCATCCGCACGCACTCCTCGGCGCCCGCCTTCAGCTTCTCCTCGGTGCATCCCTCGCGCGCGTCGTCGATCTCCCGGACGAGCTCGACGGTGTCGCTCCCGCACCCCGCGAGGGTGAGCAGGGCGAGCAGGGCAAGCGGGCGGAGGATGGGATCGGGACCGCGCATGGGGCTCCTGGAGTGGGAGAGGCGGCGTTCACAGGGCGGTGAAGAGCCCCGCGTGAGCAGAGTCGAGGAGCCCGCGCAGATCGGCGTCCGAGAGGTCCCCCAGACCGCGGCCCCCGCGGTGCTCCGCCCAGAGCACGCGGCCGTCGGGCGAGGAGAAGCGCAGCCGCGCGAACTCGGCCCGTACGGCACCGACCGGCCGCTCCGGGTCTCCCGGGATCTCGACACACCAGCGCGTGGAATTCGCCACCCAGAAGCGCTTGAACGCGAAGTCTCCAGAGCGGCGCGCGGCCTGCCGCGGGAGCCAGAGGTGGAGCTCGTTGCGGGTGTCGCACCGTTGCCGGTAGATGAGCACGTGCCAAGGAGATGCGGCCAGCTCCTCCTCCAGGACCCACTCCCCCGAATCCAGGATCAGGACGTCGAAGCTCATGAGTCCGCGGTAATGAGACGGTCCGTGCGGCCGATACTCTCAGAGGATCGACCGCTCCGTCCGGATGCTTGACCCCGCCGAGGGCGCGCCCTCGCCGCACCATGCACGGGATCGAACCTTCCGCGATCGGATGGCGGAGGAGATCGCGGCCGGACCCCCGTGCCGACCCCAGCTTCTCGCCTGGCCGAGGGTTCGATCGAGAAGAGGCCGGACGGATCCGGACCCCTTACGCCGCGTCTTCAGCCCGTATCGCCGTGAATCGGACATCCCTGCTCGCGTCCCGCCCCGCTGACCCCTCCCTCCGGGACAGAGCGGGGTACTCGCTGATCGAGCTGCTCGGCGTGGTGGTGCTGCTTGGGATCCTGGCCGGGATCGCCGCGCCGCGGATCGACTTCCGGCGGCATCTCGTGGCGGGCGCCATGGAGGTGGCCGGCACCTCGCTGCTCAAGGCGCAGCGGCTGGCGGTGCAGGGGCAGCACAACGTCGTCGTGGCGGTGGACGTGGAGGGGGCGCGACTGCGCATTCACGCGGATCGCGACAACGACCTCCGTATCGATGCGGGGGAGCCGGTGCGGTACGAGCCGCTGGGAGAGGGGGTGCGGGTGGGGCGCGGCGCGGCGCCCGCTCTGATGCCGGGCAGCGGCCCGGTGAGCTTCACCCGTGAGCAGGACGGTTGGCCGGCGCTGATCTTCTACCGCAACGGAAGCGCGAGCGAGGAGGGAGGCTTCTATCTCACCTCCGCGCGCGCGGCTGATTCCCGCGAGCAAGCGAGCGACGCCCGCGCGGTGCGCGTCGAGCGCGCCACCGGCCGCCCCTCGTGGTATCGCTACGCGCCGCCGGGCTGGAAGCGGGAGTACTGATATGCGGAACGAACGGGGCTTCACGCTCATGGAGGCGCTGATCGCGCTGGTGATCCTCGGCTTCGCCCTGCTGGGGGTGCAGTCGATGATCACCGATCGCCTCGTCCACGAGGTGGGGAAGAGAGACCTGCGCGCCACGGCGGACCAGCTGGCTTCCGACCGGCTGCACGCCGTGGGCGCCTCCGTCGCATACGACGCACTCTCGCGCGACTTCGCCGGCACCGAGGACCCGGTCTCCGGCTACCCCGGCTTCCGGCGGAGCACCTTCGTATCCGAGGGCGCCGGCACGACCTCGGTCACGGTCCGGGTGGTCACCCCGGACCAGCGGGACACCGTCTCGCGGACCCGTGTCGTGGGGGCGCCATGAGAGGCGGGGCCTGGCAGGGCCGGCGCGGGATGACGTTGGTGGAGCTCCTCGTGGCGCTGCTCGTCATGGGGATCGTCACCTCCGCCGCGCTCGTCTTCGTGCGGCAACAGGAGATGGCTTTCTCGGCGGGCACAGGCCGGATGGACGTGCTGCAGAACTACCGCTTCGCCGCGGATCTGCTGGAGCGCGAGCTGCGCACCGTGGGCTCCGGCGTGGCGAGCGGACAACCCTTCCTCGTCTACGCCGACAGCGCGACCCTCGCCTTCAACGCCGACTTCGCCACCAACGACACCGCCGACGTGTTCGCCGTGTACCGGAACCCGACGGCGCCGATCGAGGAGGTGGGGGCCCTCACGCGGGCGCGCCGCCTCCAGCTCCCGCGCACCTCCTTCGTCTACCCGGACTCCACCTATCGCGACGGCGAGGCGAACAGCCCTGCGGAGACGATCGTCTTCTACTTCGCCCCCGACTCGAGCACCTCGGCCGCCGACGACTTCGTCCTCTACCGGCAGGTCAACGACCTGCCGCGGGCCGTGGTCGCGCGGAACCTCGCCCGGATGCCGGAGCGGCCCTTCTTCGAGTACCAGGAGGTGGTGGAGGACGGCGAGACGGCTCGCACCGCGTGGCTCCCCGCGAGCGCCCTGCCGCTTCGCCACCAGGTCCCGGTGCACCTCTCCGCGGCCGACGCTGGCGCCTCCGCCCGCATCGACCGGGTGCGCGCGGTGCGGATCAGCTTCGCCTCCACCAACGGCGAGACGAGGGAGTCGCTCCAGCAATCGCGGGCGATGTCGCGCCTCGTGCACATGCCGAACGCCGGGGCGCGGGAGATGAAGACCTGCGGCGACCCGCCGGTGTTCCTCTCGGTGGTCGCGGCGGTCCAGATCCCGGACGAGCCGCGCGTGGAGGTGAGCTGGAGCCCCGCCCTCGACGAAGGCCAGGGGGAGGAGGACGTGGTCCGGTACGCCATCTTCCGGCGCCGTCCCTCGCAGAGCGACTGGGGCGAGCCCTACTTCAGCATTCCCGCCGGCCAGCCGAGCTACTCGTACACAGACGCCGGCGTCGCGGTGGACTCCACCTACCAGTACGCGGTGACGGCCCAGGACTGCACTCCCTCGATGTCCGGGATGCGGGTCTCGGCCACGGTCACCGTCGCGGGGGGCGCATGAAAACGACTCGTGATCCGGGGACCACCGCGAGCGCCGCGGACGAGCGGGGCTTCGCCTTCGTCGTGGTGCTGCTCCTCACCGTGGCGCTCGCCGCGATGAGCATGGCCGCGGTGACGGTGGTGGGCAACGCCTCGCTGATCGCCTCCAGCTCAGACCGTCAGGCGGCGATGGAGGACGCGGCCGTCTCGGGCCTCGAGCTGGGGCGGGCGCTGCTCAACAACCAGCCCTCCCTCTTCCCCCAGAGCGGGTATCTCGCCCTCCCGAGCGAGGCGGTGCAGCCGCGCGACGCGCTGGGGCAGCCGATCCCCGGCATCACCCGCACCGTCTACGCCGGTCCGTCGGGGATCGCCACCGGGCAGTACGGCGTATACGGCAGCGTGGTCTCGGTGGTGGAGGACGGCACCGGGAACCGTGTGGTCCGGCGCCTCGAGATGGTGCAGGAGAGCTTCGCCCGGTACGCCTACTTCACCGACAAGGAGACGAGCGTCACCGGGACACCGATCTACTTCGCGCCCGGCGACCAGCTCTTCGGTCCCGTGCACTCGAACGACGTCATCCGGATCATGCAGGCGCCCGGGGGGCCGATTTTCCATGGTCCGGTGACCACCGCCAAGACGATCCAGGACGCCTGGCGGGCCCAGTTCAGGCAGGGGAAGCAGGAGCGCGCCGCCGCCATCGCTATGCCCGGCGTCGCGCAGCTCACGCGGCTGGAGGAGCTCGCGCAGCAGGGGTCGGCCGCCTTCACGAGCTCCGGCCACGGGAGTCAGGGAGAGGCGACCCTGCGGATCGAGTTCGTGGCGATCGACCTCGATGGCGACGGCGGCCGGACCGGGGCGGACGAGGGCTTCTTCAAGGTGTACCGCGCGAAGACCAACACCTCGGCCGGGGCGCGCTGGGTGTCGGCAGGTCAGCCCTCCGACCCCACGGACTCGGAGAACTGCGGGCACCGGCACCTCATCGCCTCAAAGCACTACTTCTACTCCGCCCCGCTGCACGACGTCGCCTCCGCGCGAGACGCGGCCAACCAGCTGCTGGAGGGGAGCTCCGTCGCGGTGCTGAAGGGGCAGCCGGGACACCAGCCGCCGCGCTGCTATCTCGGCGGGTCGGACTCACTCAGCACCCAGCTCGACTTCCGCGCCGACGACGGGCGCGGGACGTGGGTCCCCTACCCCGTGCCGTGGGCCTCGAGCCGTCCGGCCGCGGTGGACGCGCGTGCCGACGCCGACTACCTCTTCCCGCTCAGCCGCCGCTTCAACCCCAACTTCCGCGGGGTCATCCACGTGGCGGGGAAGGTGGCGGTGAGCGGAGAGCTGCGCGGGCGCGTCACCCTCGCGGCGACCGGCAACATCGCCATCGCGGACGACGTCTCGTACGCCACCGATCCGGCCGCCGCCTCGTGCGAGGACATCCTGGGGCTCTTCTCGGGCGCCAACATCGTGGTGTCGGACAACCTGATCAACGCCCCGGTCGACGTCGGCTCCCCCGGAAGCGACTACCGCTCCTTCGAAGCGAGCACCGACGAGGTGATCCACGCCGTGATCCTCACGCTCGGGAGCTTCACGGTGGAGAACTACGGAAGCGGTTCCGACCGCGCCCAGGGGTGCGAGGGCGCGAACACCGGACGGGGGTGCCTCTACGTCACCGGAGGCATCATCCAGACGCGCCGCGGAGCGGTGGGGCAGCAGAGCGGCAGCGGAGTGACCGGCTACCTGAAGCGCTACGCCTACGACGCCTGCGCATCCAGCAATCCGCCGCCGTACTTTCCCACGACCGGCTACTTCGCGCGCGGGCGGCAGTACGAGGTCGATCCGGTGGGCTTCGACGTCGCCCGCCTCTTCGACTTCATCACGGCGGGGTGACGCCGGCCCCCTTCCGCCGCGCGGCGGACGAGGTTAAGAATGGGGAGGACGCCGCGAGCCGGCGTCCTCCCCATTCCCCATCGGACCCATGTCATCGAGCGAACGGCACCACCGGCTCGCGGCCGAGCGCGGCCCGGTCCCGGTTGCGATCGTCACCGTGAGCGACTCGCGCACCCCTGAGACGGACACGAACGGCGCCTTCCTGCGGGAGGCCGTCGCGGCGGCGGGCCACCGCGTCGCGGGGTACCGGCTGGTGCGCGACGAGCCGGCGCAGGTGGTGGCGGCGCTGGAGGAGCTCGCCGCCGGAGAGGCGCGCGTGGTCCTGTTCAACGGCGGCACGGGCATCTCCCAGCGCGACAACACCTTCGACGCGCTGAGCTCGCGCCTCGAGAAGGTCCTGCCCGGCTTCGGCGAGATCTTCCGGATGCTCAGCTACGAGCAGGTGGGGGCCGCGGCGATGCTCTCCCGCGCGACGGCGGGGGTATTCCGCGAAACGGCTGTGATCTCCACCCCCGGCGCCCCCGCCGCCGTGCGCCTGGCCTGGGAGAAGCTCGTCGAGCCGGAGCTGGAGCACCTCGCCTGGGAACTGACGCGCTGAGCGCCTGCCGCGTCGCTCGGGATCCCGCGCGAATCGCTCTGCCGCCGGCATCTGTCTGGATCGCCGCCCCGGTCGACGGTCCCCGCTCGCTCTCTCCCGCAGCTCGAAGCGCCGGACCTCGCCGGTCGCGGTCCTCCCGCCCTGTCACCGCGCACTCGAGCACCGTCGGGCGCCCGGCCAGCGCTCCCTCGATCTCCACCGGAGAGACCCGGATCCCGCCCACCTTCAGCCTGTCGTCGCTGCGGCCGGCGTGCCAGAAGGATCCCTCCTCGTCGCGGAAGTACCTGTCCCCCGTGCGGATCCACTCGCCCTGCAGGGCCCGCTTGGTGGCCTCGTGCTGCCCGCCACCCGCCTCGCCGGCGCTGACGCACGCCCCTCCTCGACGTGCCGGCCCAGGTGTCAGTGGGCGGCGTTGAAGCGGGCGCGAAGGTGGTCGGAGGCGCGCATGGATCAGTACCGGTTGAAGATCCCCATGATCTCCCGCGCATCGCGGGTGCGGGTGAGGGCGAGCATGAGCAGGATGCGCGCCTTCTGCGGGTTGAGGTCGCCGGCGCCGATGCGCGCGCCCTTCCCCGGCCGCCAGTCCTCCAGCCGCCCCTCGCCGCCCACCGGGACGCGTCCGGCGCCGGTGCGGTTGCTGGCGACCACGAAGACGCCCTGCTGGACGGCCTCCTCGATCGCCTCGCTCTGCTCGGGCGTGGTCCCGCCGCGGCCGACGCCGGCGGTGACGATCCCGCGCGCGCCCGCGGCCACCGCGGCACGGATCAGCGACCCGTCGGCGCCCTGGTAGGAGTAGATTACGTCCACCCGCGGGAGCGACTGCACTCCCGAGAGGTCGAAGGCGTCCGCGCCGCAGCTGCGGTCCACCGGGTCGTCGACGAAGACGATGGCGTCCGATTCGGCCAGGCCGACGGGGCCCGAGAGAGGGGCGGCGAAGGCGTCGGGGCGGGAGGTGTGGGTCTTGGTGACCTCGCGCGCCGGAAAGATCTCGTCGTTCATCAGCAGCACCGCCCCCAGGCGGCGCGCCTCGGGGTCTGCCGCGACGCGGATGGCGTCGAAGAGGTTGGCCGGGCCGTCGGGGCCGATGTCCACCGCCCGCCGCATCGCGCCGGTGAGCACCACGGGACGGCAGTCGTGCACGGCGAGGTCGAGGAAGTAGGCGGTCTCCTCCATCGTGTCCGTCCCGTGGGTGACCACCACTCCGCTCAGCTCCGGCCGTGCGCGGAAGACCTCGTCGATGCGCAGCGCGAGCTGTCGCCACTGGTCGAGCGTGATCGCGCCCGAGAAGGTGTTGAGGAACTGCTCCGTGGTGACGGTCGCGATCTCCTCGATCCCCGGCAGGCCGTCCACGAGCTCGTTGCCGCTGCGCCGGGGCGAGTCGCCGGTGTTGGAGATGGTCCCGCCGGTGGCCACCACGTGGACCGCGGGGAGCGCGTCCTGCGCGAGGAGCGGGGGGGCGGGCGCCAGCAGCAGCACGGCGGCGAGGGCGAGGCGGCGAGGGGCCATGGATCCTCCGGGGGAGAGGGGCGCGGACGGATGGGACGCTCCGACGCAGTTTACGGGGGGCGGGAGGGATCCGGCAACCGCCGCGCCGCCCTCGGCCCCGGTTCCCTGGAACGATAGTGGCAAGGAAGCACGGGGGACTCTATGCTGTTTCCTCCGCGTCGGACGGGGGAAAACGGAGGAGCCATCTGCAACCTCGACCCCTACATCTCGGGCATCCAGCTGGGGATTCATCCTCTCCTCTCTGGGGCCGGGGTATGTGGGCGAGAGCACGGTGGCGGCGATCCTGAATCCAGTGGTTCGAGGGGCTGCCCGAGCCCTGGAATGCGATCGCCAGCCACGCCGGGGTGGTGGCGAGACCGCCGATGCCGCCGCCGATCACGCTGATCTTCATGGCGAAGGAGGCGACGGCGTACCGACGGTTCGCTCGTGGTGCCTCCCGAGCCGCTTGCGAGGCGCGGCACACCCGTGCTGCTCTTCTCGGGGTGCCGCGAACGCGGACTCGGAGAAGCATCATGGTGCGGGAAATTCACCCTGCGCCAGGCCGGCGGCTCCGTCCACCCGTCGCGCGTCCCCGGCGGCCATCGCGCCTTCGGGAAAGTAGAACGCGGTGGCGCCCGTGGGGCCCTCTTCGTACTCCGCCACGCCGACGTGCACCGCCGGAAAATCGAACTCCAGGGTCGAGCCTTCGAATCGGGTGCGCGGCACGAGGGCGGCCTGCGGGTCCGAAGCGACCTGAGCCGTCAACTCCGGCACGAGGAGGAGCGGGAGGAGTGGTCGGCGCCTCGCAACTCCCTACGGGTTGAAGGGGATGCTCAGCCGGTTGTACCTGCGAAGGATCTCCTGGAGCCGCCCGTGCGGCAGCGCGTAGACCCGTACATCGTCGGCTCCAGTCATCGTTTCCGCCGCGATCATGGCGTTGGTGATCGCTTCCTCCGTCGCCTGCACCGTCGCCTCGAAGAACGGGTTGATCCCGTCGTTCGGCACCATCTCGACCGACGCGTTGCCGGATCGTGGGTTGAGGCCCCGGTTCGCGGTGGAGAATGCCAAAAAGATGTCGCCGGAGCCGTTAGAGGCGATGCTCCCTTCCCGCCCCAGGCCCAGCGTCGCCCGCTTGACCACGCGCTCCAGCTGGTGGGGGAGGAGGGGAGCGTCGGTCGCCACCACGATGATGATGGAGCCGAGCTCCGTCTGCGGTCCCTCCTCCATGCCGCTCCGGTCGCTGCAGCGCGGGGTTCCCCGCAGAAACGCCTGCACGGGCTCCCGCTCCGATGCCAGGCAGACGGTGGGTTCGGTGAACTCCCGCCCGACCGGCACTCCCGCGATGCGAAGCCCAGCGCGGGTGCCATAGTTGCACTGCACCAGCACCCCCACGGTGTACCCGCCAGACTCGGGGGAAAGGCGCCTTGAGGAGGTCCCGATCCCTCCCTTGAACCCGTTGCAGATCATCCCCGTCCCCCCTCCGACAGCGCCCTCCCGCACCGGCCCCCCGGTGGCGCCGTCCAGCGCCTGGAAGACGTGCTCCGGGCGGACGTGGAAGCCGTTGAGGTCGTTCAGGATGCCGTCCCACGTTTCCGCCACAACCGGCAGGGTCCACAGAAACCCCGGTTGCTCGCGGAGCATCCACTGGATGGTGGCGTCGCGGACCACCCCGACGCTGTGGGTGTTGGTGATCAGAACCGGGCCGTCGAGCATCCCCGACTCGCCGATCCATGCGGTTCCCGTCATCTCCCCGTTGCCGTTCAGCGGGAACCAGGCGGCGAAGACCCCCTCCGACGACGCCTTCCCCCGGGGCAGAATGGCCGTGACGCCCGTCCGCACGGGCCCCTCCCCCACCTGCAGCTGCCCGCTGCCCGAGATCAGCGTGGTGTGCCCGACCTCCACCCCCGGCACGTCGGTGATGGAGTTCAGCGGCCCCGTCGTTCCGTCGAAGGGAACGCCCAGATCCCGGGCGCGGGGCTGCGTTTGGGCGACTAGCGGTGCGGTCACGAGAGTGAGCAGCAGCGCCGCTCCGAGCCTGGTCGTCGTGCCAGTGCACATGGAAGCTCCGGAAGAAGGGATGGGCACGGCTCTCGGGCCGGGGTGGCCGTGTGCTTTCGGTGGAGAGGGAGCCGGCGGGTCGGAACCGGTTCGCCGCTCCAGCTCACTCGGCGTCCAGCCCCACCGCAGCGGGGACCTTCGGGGGCGGGGGCGGCGTCGGAGCTCGCCTCCGGAGCGGGTGCCCCACGCGGGCCCGGATCAGTTCCCACTCGGCCCCCGCACCCTCGGGAGGGGTGGTGAGGAGGCTCACCCCCACGGTCGTCGCGAGCCCCGCGATTACCCCGGGGATCATCTCGTACAGCTCGTAGAACTGGGTCTTGAAGACGAGCACCCATACCACGGTGACGACGAAGCCGACCGCCATTCCGGAGACGGCGCCCGCCAGCGTGGTGCGCTTCCAGAAGAGGGCGCAGAGCACCACCGGCACGAACGCGGCGGCCAGCCCGGACCATGCGAAGAGGACGAACCAGAAGATCAGGCGCACCTCACCGAGAGCGACTGCGCACCCGGCGGCCCCGACCACGATCGTGGTGAGCTTGCCGTACAGTGAGACGCGCCCCTCCGGCAGCTCGGGTCGGTATACCTTCTGGACGATGTCGCGCACCACCGCGGAGGAGGCAAGGATCAACAGCGAGTCCGCGGTGGATAAAATGGCCGACAGCACGATCACGAGGAAGAGCCCCGTGAAGAACGCCGGAAACAAATCCGTCGCCATCGTGGGAAGGATCGTTTCCGAATCGGTGAGCCCGGGAAAGAGAACCCGGCCTGCCATGCCGGCCAGCACTGCGCCGGCATCGAAGACGATGATGCAGACCACCGCGATCAGCCCGCCGCTTGGAATCTCCTCCGGCCCGCGAGCCGAGATGAAGCGGACCAGCAGCTGCGGGACGCCCAGAAAGGCCAGGCCGACCGCCGCGAAGCTGATGGCGCTCAGCACCCCGGTGACGCCGAGGCCGTGCTCGCCCATGGGGAGCAACAGGCTCGGGTCGGTCGCCCGCAGGGCGTCCGTCATCGCGCCCCACCCTCCCGCCGCAGCGATCCCGACGATGGGAAGGAGCAGGAGGGCCCCGAACATCAGGATTCCCTGCAGGAGATCCGTGTAGGCGACGGCCTTGAAGCCGCCAAACGCCGTGTAGAAGAGGACCACCGCCGTGCCGAGCAGCACCCCGCTCCCGTAACTCATCCCCAGAAACGAGTTGAATGCTTTGCCCGACGCGGTGAGCTGCGCCGCGAGGTACACCGCCACCATGCTGAAGATGATGGCGGCGCTGAGCCAGCGCAGCACCTGGCGGCGGTCGGCGAACCGGTTCTCCAGGAAGTCAGGTACGGTGATGGAGTCAAACCGGTCCGTGTACTCCTTGAACGGACGGGCGATGAACACCCAGGCGAGGGTGACGCCGAGCACCTCTCCGAACACCACCCAGAAGGCGTGGATCCCCACCAGGTAGCCCATCCCCGTCAGCCCGAGGAGGAGCCATGCGCTCTCTCCAGTCGCATTGGAGCTGAAGGCGATCACCCAGGAGGGAAGCCGCTTGCCCGCCACGTAGTAGCCCGCGACGTCTCCCGATTCGCGCCCGCCCCACCACCCGATCACCAGCATGACTGCGAGATAGACGACCAGAACGGAGATGATCACTGGTGACGCCATGCCGGTCCTCCGCTATTCGGGGGAGATGGACCGCGGCTCGCCACGGTGCACGATGTACGCCGTGAGGGCGAGGGTGAGCGCGGGAAGGGTGGCGGCCGCGATCAGAAGCCAGGATGTCCAGGGCAGACCTGCGATCATCTCGCTCTCCTTCGGTCGAGTGGAAGCGGATCGGGGCGGGGTCGGAAGATTGTGACGCCCGGCGCGTCGGATCGGTCGCCTTCGCTTCCGGGGGGGTGGTGGGCTGGCCGGATCGCTCCGACGGCGGGGTGAGGAGGGCCCTCACAACGCATTGGCTCCACGCGGCAGAATGCGGCTGCCTTGTGCCCCTTCGCGTGGATTGTATACTGTATGGTGGCGCGGGTCGGCGCAACCCTGCCGCGCCTCCCCCTCCTGGTCGTCCCCCGAACACCACGCTCCGCTATGCAGCCGTCCCTCGCGCCCTCGGGTGTTCCGTCCTCCGTGACCCCCAACCGCTATCCGGACATCCAGAACTACATCGACGGGGGTCAGGTCCCGGGCGACGGTTCGCCGCACGATGTCTTCAGTCCGCTGGATGGCAGCGTCATTTCCCGCGTTCCGCTTTGCACGGCGGCTGCCGTGGATGCCGCCGTGCAGGCCGCGAAGCGCGCATTTCCTGCCTGGGCGGGCACACCCCTCAAGGAGCGGGTCCAGGTCTTCTTTCGGTACCGCAACCTGCTGGAGCGGGACCTCGAGGAATTGACCGATCTCATTGTCGAGGAGCACGGCAAGGTGCGCGAGGAGGCGCGGGCGGAAGTGCTCAAGGCGATCGAGCTCACCGAGTTCGCGTGTTCGCTGCCGCAGATCGCGGCAGGCGAGATCATGGAAGTGAGCCGGGGGGTGGAGTGCCGCAACGACCGGTTCCCCCTGGGCGTGGTCGCCTCCATCACGCCGTTCAACTTCCCCAGCATGGTTCCTCACTGGTCGCTGCCGAACGCGATCGCGCTGGGCAACTGCATGGTCCTGAAGCCGTCGGAGCAGGTGCCGCTCAGTGCGGGCCGCATCGCGGAGCTGCTCGCGGAGGCCGGCCTCCGCCGAGGCGTGTTCAACGTGGTACACGGCGGCCAGGCGGTCGTGGAAGCGATCTGCGATCACCCCGGGATCGAGGCGATCAGCTTCGTGGGCTCGACGCGCGTCGCCAAGGTCGTGTACCGCCGGGGCACCCACAACCTGAAGCGGGTGCTGGCGCTGGGGGGCGCCAAGAACCACATCATCGTCGCGCCGGACGCGGACCTTGAGATGACGTCCAGCAACGTGGTGGCCTCGATGGCCGGGTGCACGGGCCAGCGGTGCATGGCGGCGTCTGTCATGGTCGCGGTATCGGACACCGACCACATCGTCGGGCGGCTGGTCGAGCATGCGCAACGGATGGTTCCCGGCGAGGACGTGGGGCCGGTGATCTCCGCGGAGGCCAAGGAGCGGATCGAGCGCTTCATCACGGAGGCCGAGGAGGCCGGGGCCAAGGTCCTGGTCGACGGCCGGAACGCGGCGGTCCCGGGCCGCGAGGGTGGCTACTACGTCGGCCCGACGGTGCTGGACCACGTCCGCCCGGACATGCGCATCGCGCAGGAGGAGGTCTTCGGGCCCGTTCTGGCGATCGTCCGGGCAGGGGACGTGGACGAGGCGCTCCGGATCGAGAACGAGTCTCCCTACGGCAATGCGGCGTCCGTCTTCACCGAGAGCGGCGGCCTCGCCCGGTACGTCAGCGAGCGGGCCAGCGCGGGCATGGTCGGGGTCAACGTGGGGGTGCCAGTGCCGCGCGAGCCGTTCGGATTCGGCGGTTGGAACGAGTCCCGGTTCGGCGTGGGCGACATCACTGGCCGGAGCTCGATCGAGTTCTGGACCCGCTCCAAGAAAACCACCACCAAGTGGAACCGCGAAGCCGGCACCAACTGGATGTCCTAACTGGTCAGTTCGGGTCTGGAGTGCGTGCCGTACGCACGCCCTCGCAACTTCCACCACATCCGCTCCCTCCTGACACGGGAAAGGAGGGAGCCCACGCTCCCGGTCAACCTTCCGCGTCCTTCGCTGAGGGAGCCCCCACCCGTGCGACGGCCGCTGGTACGCCGTCCTCCCTTTTCCGAGATGCCGCTCATGGCCGACCTGGAAACCGCCCCGCTGGAAATGCCGGCCTTCGACTACGCTCCGCCGCCTTACACGGGGCCGTCGCGCGAAAAGGTGATGGCAGAGCGCCAGCAGTTCTGCAATCCAGCGCTGTTTGCGCTGTACCGTGATCCGCTGATGATCGTCGACGGCAAGATGCAGTACCTCTTCGACGACACCGGACGCCGCTATCTGGACCTGTTCGCGGGGATTGTGACCGTCTCGTGCGGCCACTGTCATCCCAAGGTGTCGCAGCGGATCCAGGAGCAGGTCTCGCGGCTTCAGCACGCCACGACCATCTACCTGCACCCCGCTCTTCCGACTCTTGCGAAGAAGCTCGCTTCCAAGATGCCTCCAGGCCTGGACGTCACGTACTTCGTGAACTCCGGCAGCGAGGCCAACGACCTCGCGATCACCATGGCCCGCCTGTTCACGGGGAATCACGACGTGGTCGCAGTCCGCAATGCCTACCACGGCGGCTCCCCCAGCGCGATGGGGCTCACGTCGCACCACACCTGGAAGTTCCCGACCGCGCAGGGCGCGGGGGTGCACCACGCGCTCTGCCCGGACCCGTACCGGAGCCCGCTCGCCGGTACTCCCGAGGAGATCGCCGTGAAAAGCGCGGCCGACATCCGCGACCTGATCCGCTTCTCGACTCCCGGGCGGATCGCCGCCTACATCGCCGAGCCGATCCAGGGCGTGGGTGGCGCGACCTCCGGAGCGTCCAACTACCTCAAGGAAGCCTACGAGGTCGCGCGGGAGCACGGCGGGCTTTGCATCGCCGACGAGGTGCAGACGGGTTTCGGCCGTACGGGCGAGCACTACTGGGGGTTCCAGAACTTCGACGTGGTTCCGGACATCGTGACGATGGCCAAGGGGATCGGCAACGGTGCCCCTCTCGCGGCGGTCACCACCCGCCGGGAGGTCGCCGAGACGCTGGCCCGGCGGATCCATTTCAACACGTACGGCGGCAATCCGGTGTCCATGGCGGCGGGCCTCGCCGTGCTGGAGACCATCGACGAAGACGGGCTGCAGGAGAACGCGCGCGTGGTGGGTGAGCGCATGATGCGGGGCCTGCGCAATCTGCAGAAGGCCCATCCGCTCGTCGGCGACGTGCGGGGAATGGGGCTGATGCTCGGCGTCGAGCTGGTCCGGGACCGAGCCAGCAAGACGCCTGCGCCGGCGGAAACGCTGCACGTGCTCGAGGAGGCACGCCGCATGGGAGTCCTCCTGGGGAAGGGCGGACTCGACGGCAACGTGCTGCGGATCAAGCCCCCGCTGTGCATCGCCGCCGACGACGCGGACTTCGCGCTCGACGTGCTCGATCGCGCGCTGTCGAGCGCGGAGCAGTGAGTCGGGTGTGAGACAGAGGTCGGCACGGCCGATGTCCGCTGCGGGTTCACCCCGGATCCTGCACCGGAGGTGCGATCCGGCTGATTCGTCGCCTACGAGGCTCGGCTGAGTGCCGGTGCGGGTGATCCATCGGACCGCCGCCGCCCTCAACGCCCTGCGTCCGCCACTCCACCGGCCGCTTTCAGGTCTTCGGGCGCCGGGGCGCCACGACCGGGCGGATCCGCTCCGGTCTTGCTCGCCGCTCGGCCTGCGCCGGCGTCCCTCAGGCGGGCAGCGGCGGACCCGTGCCGACTCGGCGCAGGGCCCGGAGCAGTTCTCGGCGCAGGGGCTCGGCTCTCTGGAGCTGCACGTAGTGCTTCCGGGCGTGGGGGGTCAGCTTCGCCGGCAGGCGGAAGAGCCACGCCCGCAGCCGCTTCGGTTGCGCTCGGCGCCAGGAGCCCGAGAGCGCTGTGGTGCGGATCCCATGCAGCATCTGATACGCCGGCGCCCCCAAGGCCCTCAGCAGATGGTTGCCGCCCAGATCGTCTACCGCCGCCCTTCCCACCGAGAGCTGGCCCAGCTCCTCGATCCGCTGCTCCACGAGCGCGCCTCGACCATCTCCCGGGAGAAGAAGCCCTTATCCAGCCGCAGCGTGATCTCCTCCACCCCGGCGGCTCGAAGCCGCCCCACCAGCGCCTGAATCCAGGGGATCGCCCCGGCGGCGGTGTTCGCGTTCCCGGGGCGCCAGATGACCCCCAGACCATCTCCCGTCTCGGCCAGGAACGCCACCAGCGGGTGATGGCTCGGCCGGCCTCGCTTCTTCGGGTTGTAGCCCTTCTCCGCGCCGGCCTCGCCCCCCGCGCTGCTGCGACCAGGAAAACCACCAGGAGGCGGCAGAGATTGCCCGGAGCGTCCCCGCCGGCTTCGTCTACTTCATCGAACGTTCTGACAACTCGTTCCGGCAGCAGAACCCTATCTTCGCTTTCCTGTCCAACTTCCGGTACTCCCTGTCCAACGACGAGGGCGGCAGCGGAACTCCGTTCGGGGATCCTACCGGCGATGGCGAGGGCCTCTCCTTCCGTGGAGCGATGGCCCCGAGCGTCCCCTGGACCGGCCCCTTCGTGGGCAACGATGCCACGCCGCAGTACCCGGGGCTGCGTTACTCGGGATTCGCTGCGGACGTCCCGCGCGCGAGCTGCGTCGAGGCGCAGCTGATCCTGGCAGAGGCGGCGCTGCGCGCGAACCGTCACGCTGAGTTCTTGTTCCATCCTCAACACGCTCCGCGCCAACGTGCAGATGCACATGGCGGTGCTCTTTCCGAGCGTGAAGTACCCGGAGGGCTTCCCTCGAACTCTGGAGCCACTTCCGGATCCGGGAAGCGAAGCCGACCGCCTGGACCTGCTGTTCAGGGAGCGGGGGTACTGGCTCTACACCACCGGCTATCGGCTCAACGACCTTCGCCGCCTCGTCCGCCAGTACGGGCGACCGCAGGATACCGTCTTCCCCTCCGGGTCTTACTTCAAGGGCGGAGAATGTGGAACGGACGTCGCTTTCCCCATCCCCTTCGACGAGGTGAACAACAGCTGGTTCGACCCCAACGCCTGCAACATCGAGCAGGCCTGAGCGCCTCCTGAAGCTGCAGCACCGCCGGGCGAGCAAAGCTCGCCCGGCGGTGCCGAGGAGGAAGTAGGGTGGCGCCTGCAGCGCGCCGCTTTGCAAGACCGGTCCGGAGGCTTAGCCCCCCTTGACCTCGGAGAGCAGGGACCGGTACGTCAGCGACATGTTGTTCTCCAGCAGGGCGACCGCATCCTCGAATCGGGATCCCTCGATCGCTTCGATGATTCCGTCGTGCTCCTGGATCGACCGTTCGGTCTGTTCCGCGTCGGAATAGTACCAGTTCTCCAGCTGGGTGAGCTGGGATCTCAGGTCGTCGAGCAGGTCCGAAAGGCGGCGGTTGCCGCTGCGCTCTCCGAAGAAGTGGTGAAACTCGTTGTTCAGCTCGATCAGGAGCCGCACATCGTGGCGATCCTTCGCATCGCGGAGGC
This sequence comes from Longimicrobiaceae bacterium, assembly GCA_965215255.1. Taxonomy (GTDB): domain Bacteria; phylum Gemmatimonadota; class Gemmatimonadetes; order Longimicrobiales; family Longimicrobiaceae; genus CBDCDN01. The sequence continues at coordinate 32,496 of CBDCDN010000007.1, forward strand.
CCGCGTTGATCTGCTTCAGTTGCGCGATGTCGTGCGAGGACAGGCGCGGAATCGCCAGCCGGCCCGCCAGCAGGTCCAGTGCCGCGACGATGGGATACAGGTCAAGCAGGTTGCTGACGGGCTCCAGCGGAACGCGGAAGCCGCGGTGAGGCACCCGCTCCAGGAAGTTCTCGCTCGCGAGCCGACCCATCGCCTCCCGAACCGGCGAGCGGCTCACCCCCATTGCGGTGCTGAGATCGCTCTCCCGGATGAACTCGCCGGGGGTCAACTGCCCTTCCAGGATCCGGGTTCGTAGTGCGTGGTAGACCCGGTCCGCAAGGGTCGTGCTCGCAATACGCGGCCAGGCCACGGATTTCCCCTTGCTCATGGCTGCCAAGCTCTGCAGGCGAATTGGCGAAGCGTACGCGGCCGAAACGTAGATCCGAGGGTGCACGCGGGCAAGCAATCTGTGCTCCTGCTCCCGTGAACGGCACGCTGCACGCGCGGCAGGCGGCGGTATGGGACGAAGGGACCACGGCCTGCGCGTCGGACTCGAAACACTTCGGAGCTCGGGACCAGAACCTGAGGACGAAGTGGCACGTGCGCTACGGCGGCCCCGTCGTGATGGTCTACTTCTGCCGCCTGCTCGGCTCCGAGCTGCTGCCGCGGCTGAAGGCGCTGGCCACGCAGCGGCTCTACCGGCCGGCCGCCGGAAAGCGCGAGGCGCTGTGGCAGTGCGGAGGGAAAAGGGAGGATGACGGATTGGCCGAGGGCGCTCACGCGAGCGCCCTCGGCCTCTTGTTCTCCCCCGCCGGAGATCCCCTATGCTACGACTCCCACGCCCCCTTCTGCCGCGAGGCATCGAGATGATCGCCGCTGAGCCTTCTCCCCAGCAGGAGGTCGCGGTCGCCGAGCTGGTCCGCCGTGCCGAGCGAATCCGCGCGGGAGGCGTGAATCCCCGTCAGGACAACATGCTGGCGATCACGACGGATGGGCGGAAGGTCGCCCTGGACCGGCGGATCCTGGGACCCGGCCATCCCCGACTTCCCTGGCAGCAAGGTCGAACTGCTGGTCGAGAACGTCTTCTCGATCTGGGAGGCCACCCGAGCGGAGCGCCTCTCGTAGCTTGTTGTCTGCGACCTCTCCACACCCATCCCGTCCGACCGGGGCTTCATCGTCTACAACGACGTGCGCGGCACGCTGGTCGCCGGGAGTGTGCCGCCGGCGGAGATCGCCTTCGTCCACGACGCGAACAGCGACGCCAAAAAGGCCCGCTTGTTGGCCGACGTGCGCGCGGGGCGCGTCCGGATCCTGATGGACTCCACCCAGAAGATGGGGAAACGTCCAGGATCTCCTCTACGCCACCCGTCACCTCGACTGCCCGTCGCGACCCGCGGACAGCGACCCGCGGGACGGGCGCATGCTGCGACGGGGCAACCGGAACGCCTCTGTCCGCATCCTCCGCTACGTGACCCAGCGGACGTTCGACGCCTACATGTGGCGGACTCCAGTTGGGCGGAGAAGCGGGTCGGGAGGCAGTCGCCGGATCGAGCCGGAGGCATCTCGGACCCCCACGACCGCTCAGCCCGCGCCCTTGGGCGACCTCAGGAGCGGGCAGTCCCACAGTCGTGGGCTGCAGCCTGGCTATCGGCGAGCGCCCGGGCCGCCGCGTTCTGACTCGGTTCGGCGTCGGCCGCGACGAAGCCGACGAGACAGCCGGGCGCGCCCTCCCGACCGACCTTGATCACGGCGAGGTCGGAGCGCCCGCCCTGGTTGGTGCCGCCGGGGCCGGACACCTCGTATCGGACGATGACGGCGAATGGCCGCCCGTCGCGGAGTCGCCACTCGACGGTCTCGCCGAGCGAGTTGAACGGGGCCGGCGTCTCCCACTCATCGTTGGGAACGCCCGCGTCGACGTCGTAGCGCAGGTCACCCTCGGAGACGTAGAGCGGGACGCCCCGATAGCCGGGGCAGCGGAGCTCGACGCCGCCGGACTCCTCGAAGGTCCGGAGCGTCTCGCAGGCGTCGAAGTCGAGCGTGGTGTAGGCGCTCCGCCCGCCGTCCGGCCCCGTTGTGCGCCCGCTTCCCGTCGTCGTCCCTGTCTGGCCCCCGGACGCACCGCAGCCACGGAGGAACGTTCGGACCTCGTCGGCAGCGCCTCACCCGTGCCCCTCCAGTACCCGGCCGTGTTGCCCGCCTCGGTGAAGAGGCCGAGGCGGACCTGCTCGTTGGAGTCGAGCGGCCCCGCACGGCGGAGAGTGTCAGCGCCGGGCGTGCGGGTACATCTGCGAGGTGCGGGCCGAGGCGTGCCACATCGCGCAGTCGGCCAGGCTCCCGCCTCCGAGAGCGACCAGAGAGACATCGGCCGGAGAGGCCCCGCTCGGCACAGCGCCCGGGCAGGGGCCTCTCCGCGCCCCCGGAAGATTCGACGAGAGCAGGGCGCGGGTGAACGGGTACCACGCGGAGAAGCGCCCGCTGGTGGTGGGCCGCGATGGCGTCGCCCGAGAAGAGGACGCAGGGTCGCCGCGGCGGCAGGGGTCGCCCCTGCGCCGCGAGTGACAGCCGTCGCGCGGCGAGCGCCTTGACGGTGGGCGGGGCGCAGACTAAGCTCGGGGGCCAGGGCGTGTCCGGGCGCCATGCGCGGGCGCCGCTTGCGCTTGGGCACCGCCGGCACCTCCCGTCTCCACCCCTCCCGCTTCCGCTCCCCTCGCCCCCGGAGACGCCATGCGAACGCTCGCCCTCGTCGGAGTGACGCTGTTGTCGGCGTGCGGGTCCAGCCAGTCGGCGAATCCGGCGGGCGGAACGGTCCAGGTCGTCCAGCCGGAGCTCGGGATCTACTCGGGCGACATCACCGTCGACAACGTTGCCGCCACGGCCATCGTGGACGGGAGCCCCGACGAGCTCTGGCCGCGCCTCGCGGCCGTGCATCGGGATCTCGGGCTCGGCCCCAACTACGTGGACCCGGACAAGAAGAGCCTGGGCGCCGTCAACGTCCGCCTCACCCGGATCGCCGGCGAGCGCATGTCGAAGTTCTTCGACTGCGGCCGGAGCCTCGCGGGACCGAACGCGAACCTGTACGACGTGTTCGTCTCCGCCGTGTCGCAGCTGGCTCCGGCCGGGAGCGGGGGAACGGCGGTCCGCATCGAGGCGAGCGCGGTCGGACGGTCGAGGGAGCACGGGGTCGCGCCGGTCAACTGTACGAGCACCCACGATCTCGAGCGGGTGATCCTCGGTCGTCTGGGGTCGGAGGCGACGGTGCAGCGCATCGAGCGATAGGCGCGCTGTCCTACCGGGGAGGACGCTCCCGGCGGGTCCGGCGCCGCCCCACAGCTTCGTCGCCGAAGCGCTCCCGCGGCCGGGTGCGCCGCTCCGGCCGTAGCCGCCGGGATTCGGCACGCCGCTCGACCGAGTGTCTGCTGCCGGGCAGGAAGTCCCGACAGTCACGGAGAAGCGGAGCATGCGACGGATCGAAGTCTCGGGAATCACCGAGGAACTAATCGAGGAGGTCCGCGGCCGCATCGCGGAGGCGGTGCGTCCGGAGCAGCTTGGCTCTTCGGCTCCGCGGCGCGTGGGGAGATGCACGGAGAAAGCGACCTGGAGCTACGCCTCGTCGTGGAGCTTCCGGAAGGGAGATCGTATTACCGACACGTGGCCGACATCCGGTCACTCTTCTGGGGCATGCTGGTGCCCGTCGACCTCTTCGTGCCGGATCGGGCTACATTCGAAGCGTGGAAGGACACGCCGGAGCATCTCGCGTACGCGGTCGCCCATCACGGCAGGCGGCTGGATGCCTGATTCCCGGGCAGTCGTCGCCGCCCGGGAGTGGCTTCGAATCGCGGAGGGGGGACCTCCGCAGCGCGCTCCGTCGGGTGACGCGCGCCGGATCGCGGTTTCGAAGGGGCCGCTACCGCGGCCTTCGTTCCCGACCGGTCCGCGGATCGAAACCTCCGACCGCCTCATCGCCGAAGCGCTCCCCGCAGCCGGGTGCGCCGCTCCTGTTGCAGTCGCCGGAACTCGGCGCGCTGCTCCTCCGTCAGCACCGCCTCGATCGCCGTCTGCGTGGAGTCGAACCGCGCCCGGAGCAGCGGCTCGATCTCCTCGAAGGTCGCCTGGGCCTTGACGCGATCCGCGTTCACGATCTCCTGGATGCGCCGCGACTGCTCGGGCGAGAGGTCCAGGCGATCCGCCAGCGGCCCGCCCGCCGCGAAGATGTTCGGCGGCGGTCCCCGACGCCCTCCGTGCCGCGGCGGCGGAGGCCCCGCCTCCCCGGCGGAGACCGTCCGCTCGTAGGCGACGCCGGTGATGCCCCCGGCGGCGAACGCGGCAAGGAGCACGGCCAGCGCCAGCAGCCGCATGCGAAGCATCGATCGGCGAGAGTCGTTCATGGCTGGTCTTCCATGGCAATCAGGAGCTCCTCCACCGACGGCGTCCAGCCGGTCTCGACCCACGCCGACACCGCTTCGGGGTACCCCAGAGCGCTGCCGACTCCCGCCTGAGGCCCGATCTCCGGGGTCCGGACCCCAGAGATCAGCACCGTGGCGACCAGCGCGGCGATCGCCGCCGCCGAGAGCGCCGGCCGGGTCCAGCCGGAGAGCAGCGTGAGCAGCCCGGGCCCCGGCAGAACCGTCCAGGGCAGGCTGGCCCGGCGCGCGAGCTCCGGCGCCGCCGCCCGCTCGATGCTCCCGGCCATCCGCGCCCACCGCTCCGCATCGAGCTTCGGCCGCAGCGGCGCCAGATCCCGGAAGTCGTCGTCGATCCTCATGCTTCCTCCCTGTATCGCGCGGCGAGCTGCGCCCGCAAGGCGCGCCGGCCATTGTGGAGATGGACCCTCGCCGACCCCTCGGAGATCCCCACCTTCTCCGCGATCTCCCTGTGGCTCCACCCCTCGAAGTCGTACAGCAGAAGCACCTCCCGCTGCAGGTCCGTCAGGACCTCCATCGCCTCGACGAGGTCCTCCCGCAGGTCCGCCGCCTCCGCCTCCTGCTCCGGGGTGGCGCGGGAGGATGCCGCGGTGGCCTCCTCCAGCGGCAGCGCGTCCCGCACGGACCGGTAGCGGCGCACGTCCAGCGCCCGATGGCGGACGATGCTGAGGAGCCAGGCCCCGAACTGTTCCGGTTGCCGGCACTCGTCGATCCGCTGCAGCGCGGTCACGAACGCGTCCTGGCACGCGTCCTCCGCATCCGCCGGCTCCCGCAGCCGCGAGAGCGCCACCGCGTAGGCGGGCTGCAGGTACCGCTGCACCAGCTCGCCGAACGCGGCGCCGTCCCCCTGGCGCGCCCGCCCGACGAGGACGGCGTCGCTCTCGCTCCGTGCCATCATGGAAACGGCCGTCCGCTGCCCGACGTCGACCTCAACCCGGCCCATCTCCAGCCTCGAGTCGCCGCCTCGCGCACCGCCCAGCGCGGATCGCCGCAGGGTGCGATCGCCCGCCACGTGCTTTCCTTCGCCTCGCCATAAGCCGCGGCGTGACCGATGCAAGATCCGCGTCCGCGCCCGGCGTCGCGCCGCCGTACCCGCCGAGCGGCGCGACGAAGGTCCGCCGGCCGCGGCGGCACGCCTCACCCCTCGCCGCCGGGGGCCGTAGGCGGCCCGCAGGAGGAGCAGGCGCCCGGCGCCGGCGAGGCGAGCAAACAGGAGCGCTTCGTCAATTGTATTCTCCGGTGCGGAAGAGATATCGGCCGTATTCGAGTGGCCGGCGGCGGGCGCGGCGTCGGCCGATCGACACCTCGCTATGGAGAGGACGCGCGCCGACCCCCGGATGTTAAGATCCTGCCCGGGCCTCTCGATCTCCTTCCGCGGCCCGTCCACGGAGCCTTTAACACTTCCGGCGGAAGGATCGTCTTCCCGATGGAGCCGGGAAACACCCTGGCCCGGTCACACGAACAGGAGAGCACGCCATGGTCCGGAAACCCGTCTTATACGGATCGTTCGCAACCCTTCTCATGGCCGCCGCCTGCCAGGAGGCGCCGGTCGATCCTTCCTCCGCGCCGGGGCCCGGCGGCGCCGGCCGCGGCCTGCTCGGGCGCATCGTGGCGAAGTCCGCGGAGCTCGGCCTCACGGCCGATCAGGTCGCGAAGCTGACCGCCATCGGCGAGCAGCTCCAGGCGAAGAACGCGGCGCTCCAGGAGCAGCTGAAGGCGATCCTCGGAGACCGTCCGGAGCGCGGCGCCATGCGCGAGCTGAGCGCGGAGGAGCGGGAGGCGCTGCGGGCGAAGATGGAGCAGGCGCGGCCGATCCTCGAGCAGCTGCGCGAGAACTCCCGCGCCGCCTTCGAGGAGGCGCGCGCGATCCTCACCGCCGAGCAGCAGGCGAAGATCCGCGAGCATACGCGCCGTGGGCCGGGGCAGGGCGCCGGGATGCGCCGCGGCCCCGGCGGGCCGGGTGACCCGCTCGCCCGCCTGCTGGCGCGCGGCTCCGAATTGGGCCTCTCGCAGGAGCAGACCGCCGCCATCACCTCGATCCAGGCGAGCCTCCGAACGAAGAACGCGGCGCTCCAGGAGCAGCTGAAGGCGATCCTTGGAGACCGTCCGGAGCGCGGCGCCATGCGCGAGCTGAGCGCGGAGGAGCGGGAGGCGCTGCGGGCGAAGATGGAGCAGGCGCGGCCGATCCTCGAGCAGCTGCGCGAGAACTCCCGCGCCGCCTTCGAGGAGGCGCGCGCGGTCCTCACCGCCGAGTAGCAGGCGAAGATCCGCGAGCACGTGCAGGGACAGCGTGGGCCTCGCGGCGGCCGGGGCGGTCGAGGCGGCTGACCCGTCAGAGACGGCCCCTCAGGGAGCGCGGCGGAGAGATGTGGATCGGGAGAGGGCGTCCGGGAGGGCGCCCTCTCCCCGCTCGTACCTCCCGGCCGGCCGGACCGTTCCGATGGCGAGGGGTGCGGAGCGGCCGGCGAGCCGCGGCGCGTTAACATTCGCCGGGGGCCGTGCGTCCAGTACGGTGAAGGCCCGCGGCGCGGCGTCCGGGAGGCGGATCGTCGCCGCTCGCGGGCACGGACACCAGATATCCAGGGACATGCCATGAATTCGACCTCTGCGGGAGCGTGGGGATGCCGTGCGTCGGCCGCCGGTCTGGCGCTGGGCGCGCTGCTGGCGCTCCCGTCGCCGGGGGCGGCGCAGCAGCCGGTGGTCCCCGCCCCGGCCGAGACCGTTACGCTCGAGCAGGCGATCGCAAGGGCGCTGGAGACGCAGCCGCAGGTGGTGCAGGCCGCGGGCGCGGTTCGCACGGCGGAGGCGGCCGAGCGGAGCGCCCTCGGCGCCTATCTCCCCAGCCTCTCGGCGAGCGCGGGGTCGTCGCTGGGCGGAAGCTCGCAGCTCGCCTCGCAGGCGGCTCCCGTGGAGACGGGCGTGACAGAGAGCTACGACGCGGGCCTCTCCGCCTCCTGGCAGCTCTATACGGGAGGACGCCGCGGCGCCGAGCGGGCGCAGGCGAAGGCGCAGAGCGCCTCGGCCGACGCGACCCTGACGGAGCAGCGCTACGGCGCGATCCTCGCCACCGAGCAGGCCTTCTACGAGGTGCTGCGCGCGCAGGAGCTGATCGGCGTGGCGGAGGCGCGCATCGAGAGCGCCCGAGAGGGCCTCGCGGCGGCCCAGCGCCGCATGAACGTCGGCAACGCGACCCGCTCCGACGTGCTGCGGGCGCAGCTGGAGCTGAACACCGCGCAGGAGTCGCTGCTGCGAGCGGGGAACGACCATAACGCCGCGACCTACCGGCTCGGCCGCCTCGTGGGCGCCGAGGGTGCGGTTGGCGCGGCGCCCACCGAGTCCGCTCGCGCCCGCGCCGCTCGCCGTCTCGGCGGAGGCGCTGATGGCGAGCCTGTTCTCCGAGGCGCCGAGCCTCCGGGCCGCCGAGGCCGCGCTCCGCGCCGCGGGCGCGGGCGTGACGGCCGCGCGCGCCGGGTACCTCCCCTCGCTCAACCTGACCACCGGCTACGACTGGTCCACGCGCGAGCTCGGCTTCGCGACAGGCAATACCGGCTGGCGGGTGGGGATGGGAGTGTCGCTGCCGCTCTTCGACGGCTTCCAGCGCGCGGAGAGCACGGAGCGGGCGCGGGTGCAGGAAGAGGTGGCGGAGGCGCAGCTGCAGGACGCGCAGCGCGGACTGCGCGCGGAGGTGGAGCGGCTGGCGGGGAACCTCTCGCTCGCCGAGCAGCGCATCGCCCTGAACACGGAGGCGGTGCAGGTGGCCGAGGAGGACCTGCGGGTGCAGCAGGACCGCTACCGCCTGGGCGCCCTCCACCATCCTCGACCTGCTCGCGTCGCAGACGGCTCTGGTGCAGGCCCGCACCGACCTGGTGGGCGCGCGGTACGACTACCAGCTCGCCCGGGCGGAGCTCGAGGCGCTGGCTGGGAGGGAGCTGTGAGCCGCGCCGCCACGGCGACGGCACTCGCCTACCCCGCCCCTGCCGAAGTAGAGGCGCTGATCCGCGTCCGCGGCCTGAGCAAGGAGTACCGGATGGGGAGCGGAGGTGGTGCACGCGCTCCGCGGCGTGGACCTCGAGATCGGGCGCAACGAGTACCTGGCGGTGATGGGCCCCTCGGGCTCGGGGAAGTCCACCTTCATGAACCTGATCGGCTGCCTCGACACCCCGAGCGGCGGGGAGTACCATCTGAACGGTCACGCGGTCGCCGGACTGAGCGACGACGAGCTGGCGCGGATCCGCAACCGTGAGATCGGCTTCGTCTTCCAGACCTTCAACCTGTTGCCCCGCAGTAGCGCGTTGGAGAACGTGGAGCTGCCGTTGGTCTACGCGGGAGTGGCGCAGGCGGAGCGGAAGGAGCGCGCGGCCGCGATGCTGGAGCGGGTGGGGCTGGGCGACGCATGAGCCACCGCTCCAACGAGCTTTCCGGCGGGCAGCGGCAGCGGGTGGCGATCGCCCGCGCGCTGGCGACGCGCCCCTCCCTCCTGCTGGCCGACGAGCCCACGGGCGCGCTGGACAGCCGTACGGGCGAGGAGATCATGGCGCTCTTCGGGGAGCTGCACGAGCAGGGGCAGACGATCATGGTGGTCACGCACGAGGCGGACGTCGCCGCGCATGCGGAGCGAATGCTCGTGCTGCGCGACGGACTCGTAGAGAGCGACGAGCGGAGGGCGCGGTTGCCGCGCCTCGCGTTCGCGGAAACGGAACTCGAACAGAACGGAGTCATCTCGTGATCACCAGGAAGAGAGCGGCCCTGATCGGGAGCACGGCGGTGCTCCTCGGAGCTGGCGCCTACGCGGCGACGGCGAAGTCGAACGATCCCGCGCCGGACGATGCCGGCGCCCCGGCCGCGAGCGTGGTCGAGCGGCAGGGACCTGGAGGTGCTGGCCGAGGCCTCGGGAGCGTGGAGCCGATCCGTACCGTCGAGGTGAAGTCCAAGGCCTCGGGCGAGGTGCTGAAGGTTTACGTGGAGACGGGGCGACCGGGTAGAGCAGGGGGACGCTGCTCGCCGAGATCGACCCGCGCGACGTGCAGAACGCGCTGGACCAGGCGGCGGCCGACCTGGAATCGGCGGAGGTGCAGCTGAGCACCGCCGGGGCCAACCGGGGACGCATGGAGGAGCTCCGGCAGAGCAACGCGGTGACGCAGCAGGAGTACGAGAGCGCGGTGCAGCAGGCGGCCTCGGCGCGCGCCGCGGTGGTGCGCGCGCAGACGAATCTGCAGCTCGCCCGGGAGCGCCGCAGCGACGTGACGATCCGGGCGCCGATCCGCGGGACGATCATCACGGACAATGTGGAGCCGGGACAGATCATCGCGTCGGCGACGGGGAACGTTTCGGGAGGGAGCGTCCTCTTCACCATGGCGGATCTCTCGGAGATGCAGGTCCGCACGCTGGTGGACGAGACGGATATCGGACAAATCCACCCGGGGCAAGACGCGCGGGTGACGGTGGAAGCGTATTCGGGGCGCACCTTCCGAGGACAGGTCTACAAGATCGAGCCGCAGGCGGTGGTGGAGCAGAACGTGACCACCTTCCCGGTGCTGGTGCGACTCTCCAACCCGGAGGACCTGCTGAAGCCGGGGATGAACGCGGAGGTGGCGGTGCAGATCGCCAGCCGCGCGGGGGCGCTGGTGGTTCCGAACGGGGCGGTGGTGGGGCTGCGCGACGCGGCCGCGGCCGCCACCGCGCTGGGCCTCGACCCGGCGGCGCTGGAGGGAGCGCTGCGCCCCCGCCGGGGCCCGTGCGGGAGCGGCGGTATCCACGGGAGCCGGCGGTTCCGCGACGGCGGACGGTCCCTCGGAGGAGTGCCGCGCCGTCTTCGAGCGCATCCGCGCGGCCGGTGGACCGGCGGGGATGAGCGAGGCCGACCGCGCGCAGATGCAGGAGTGCCGAAGCCAGTTCGGCGGCGGGGGCGGCCAGCGTGCGCGAGACACCGGCGGCGAGGGAGGAACGCGTCCCGGCGTGGTCTTCGTGCAGGGCGCGCAGGGCCCCGAGCCGCGCCGGGTGACGCTCGGCGTGAGCGACTGGGAGAACATCGAGGTGGTAGAGGGGCTGCAGGAGGGCGAGACCGTCCCTCGACGTCTCCGGCCGCTCAGATGCAGCAGAAGCAGGAGCAGGAGATGGACCGCTTCCGTCAGCGCGCGCCGGGAGTGCTGGGCGCCCCTTCGGGCGGCGGCCGGAGGGGAGGCTGAGATGCAGATCGCCGAGACCTTCCGGGGTCGCGCTCGACGCGATCGTCGCCAACAAGATGCGCTCGCTGCTCACCATGCTGGGGGTCATCATCGGGATCGCCGCGGTGATCACCATGGTGGCGCTCGGCGAGGGGGCCCAGCGCTCCGTGGAGGAGCGGCTGCAGTCGATGGGCACCAACGTGCTCACCGTCCGCGCCGGACAGTCGATGTTCGGCGGCGTGGACCGCGGCTCGGCCACCGCTCACCGTCGACGACGCCGAGGCGCTCGTCCGCGACCCGCGCTACGTGAGAGCGGTAGCGCCGGAGATGGAGGGGCGTTACCAGCTCGAGTACGGCGCCGCCAACGCCAACCTCTCGGTGGTCGGCACCTGGCCGAGCTACTTCCCGGTGAACAACAACGAGCTCGCGACGGGGCGCTTCTTCGGCGAGGCCGAGGAGAGCGGCCGCCGCCGCGTGGCGGTGGTCGGCTCGATGGTGGGCGAGCGCCTCGGCGTCTCCTCCGCGGCGCTGGTGGGGCAGCAGATCCGCATCCGCGGGATCTCCTTCGAGGTGGTGGGGGTGCTGGAGGAGAAGGGTGCGCAGGGCCCCTTCAACCCCGACGAGAACGTCTACGTCCCGCTCTCCACCGCGCAGCTGCGGGTGATGGGGAGCGACCGCGTGCGCTCCATCGGAGTGCAGGCGGTGAGCGAGGCGGCGCTCCCGAACGCTATGGCGGAGATCGACCGGGTGCTGCGCCGCGAGCACCGCATCCGCGCCGGCGAGGAGGCCGACTTCAACGTCCGCAACCAGGCCTCGCTGATGGAGACCTTCCAGGAGACGACGCGCACCTTCACCTTCCTCCTCGCCGGCGTGGCGGCCATCTCGCTCCTCGTGGGCGGGATCGGGATCATGAACATCATGCTCGTCTCGGTCACGGAGCGCACGCGCGAGATCGGCCTGCGCAAGTCGCTGGGGGCGCGGAAGCGGGACATCCTGCTGCAGTTCCTGATCGAGGCGGTGGTGCTCTGTCTCGCCGGGGGGGCGCTGGGGCTGGCCCTCGGCTTCGGCGGCTCGTTCGCCCTGCAGCGCATGGCCGGCTGGCAGATGGCGGTGGCGCCGGAGGCGGTGGCGGTGGCGCTGCTCTTCTCGGCGGCGGTGGGGATCTTTTTCGGCCTCTGGCCCGCGCGCCGCGCCGCGCGCCTCGCCCCCATCGAGGCGCTGCGGTACGAGTAGGCGCCGGCGCCCCGGACGCGGAGGGCGGGAACGAGGGCCAGGCGGTGCGTCCGCCTGGCCCTCGCGCCGTCGCGCCGCCGCCGCCGGAGGCCTACTCCGGGACCGGCACTGGACCCAGGACGTCCCGTGACCTCTAGGAAGCGGATCTCCCCCGAGGTCCTGCTCGCGGATCTGCGGCTCGATCAGCTGGCGGTCGCCCACCACGACGATGGCGAGGTTCTCCGGATCGATGTACTCGTGAGCGCACGCGCTCGACGTCGGCCTTCGTCACGGCGAGTACGTTCTCCACGTAGTGGTTGAAGTAGTCGTCCGGCAGGTCGTACAGGACCATCTCGGCGATCCCGTCGGCGATCCCCTCCACCGACTGGAAGCCCGCGGGGTAGCCCATCGCCAGGAAGTTCCTGGCGCGCTCCACCTCCTCCGCGGGGATCGGCTGGAGCATACCGCGCAGCTCCTTCATGAACTCCGCGAGCGCCGGGCCGGTAGACTGCGTCTGCACCGCCGCGGTGGCGATCCAGGGGCCGGCCGCCGGAAGATAGCTGAAGCCGGACCCAGCGCCATAGGTGTAGCCCTTGTCCTCGCGCAGGTTCTGGTTGAGGCGCGAGGTGAACGAGCCGCCGAGGATCACGTTCATCACCTCGAGCGCGAAGTAGTCGCGCGTGGAGCGCGGCACCCCGATGCGCGCGAGGCGCACCGCCGACTGCGCGGAGCCGGGCTTGTCCACCAGGTACACCACCCGCCCCTGAACCTGCGGCGCATCGGCGACGTGCGCCGGGGCGACCTCGCCCCGCTCCCAGCCGCCGAAGGCGTCCCGCAGGAGGCGCCGCGCCCCGGCCTCGTCCAGGTCGCCCACCACGATCGCCGTGGCGCGGTTCGGCCGGTAGTAGCGGCGATGGAAGCCGCGAAGGTCGGCGGTGCCGACGGCGCGCAGCGATGCCTCGGTGCCGAGCGTCGGGCGGCCGTACGGGTGCGACGGCCCATAGAGAGCCTGGTCGGCGGCGACGCCGGCGATGGCGTTCGGGTTGTCGTGACGCCTGACCAGGCCGGTGAGCCGCTCCACGCGCACCCGGTCCAGCTCCTCTTCCGGAAAATCGGGTCGGAGCAGCACGTCGGCCGCCAGCGAGAGCGCCTCCGGCAGCCGCGCCGTCGGGACGCGCAGCGACAGGGTCGCCGAGTGGGCGCCCGCGCCCATCCCGAAGCGCGCGCCCATCGTCTCGAAGCGGTCGGCGATCTCGAGCGAGCTCAGCCCGGCGGCGCCCTCCGCGAGCATCGCGGCCGTGAGGCTGGCCAGCCCGGGCGCCGCGTCGTCGTCGCGCGCGCTGCCCGCGTCGAGCAGCAGGTCGACCTGCACGAGCGGGACCTCGTGCTTCTCCATCAGCTTCACGCGCAGCCCGTTCTCGAGCGTGAACTCGCGGATTGGCGGGAGCTGAACGGTGGGCGCCGGGCCCACTGGCGGCGGCCCGCTCCGGTCGGGAGCGGGGGTGGGTACGGCCGCAGCCGGCGCGGGGAGGGGAGCGACGGGCGTCGGCTCCGGCCGCGGCGCGGCGCAGGCGCCGAGGGCCAGCGCCGCGGCGGCGCGGAGGAGTCTCGTGGATCGCATCGTCATCACCTCGCCTCCCCGGAGGCCGTGCGGCGCGCGGCCGGGCTCAGCTCCAGGTTCTCGTTGGGAACCAGCCGGCTTCCGGGCACCGCCAGCTCCGTCTGCCCCGTCGGGACGATGCTCAACACCACGCGCCGCTGCGGGTCGAGGTAGCGCCGAACGGCGGCGCTCAGCTCGCCCGGCGTGAGCTTCCGGAAGCGCTCCAGGTCCTGGTTGAAGTAATCGGGCGTGCCGGCGTAGAAGAGGTACTCGTTGAGCCGCTCGGCCTTCGAGGAGACCATCTCCAGCTCCTCCAGGAAGGAGGTCTCGTGCTGGTTCACGACCCGCTCCAGCTCCCGCGGCTCCGGGCCCTCTTCCGACAGCTTCGCGAGCTCCTCCAGGATCACCGTCTCCAGGCGCTCCAGCACCACCCCGCTCCGCGCGGTGGCGGAGATCCGGAACTCGCTCCCCAGCTTCCCGCCGCTCTGGTAGGCGGAGACGTCGTCGGCGATCTGCAGGTCGTAGACGAGGCGCTGGAAGAGACGCGAGCTCTTCCCGGCGGCCAGCACGCGGGAGAGCGCGGTGAGCGCGGCGTCGCCCTCCTGGAGGGCGGCCGGGGTGATCCAGGTGAGGTAGAGGCGCGGCAGCTGCACGCGGTCCTCCAGCATCAGGCGGCGCGGCTCCGCGACGACCGGCGGCTCCGCCCGCAGCGGCTCCACCGGCGCGCCGGCCGGCAGGTCGCCGAACCACTTCTCCGCCAGCCGCCGCGCCTCGGCCGGGTCGATGTCGCCGGCGATCGCGAGGCTCGCATTGTTGGGCACGTAATAGCGCCGGAAGAACTGCTCGACGTCTTCGTAGCTGGCCGCGCTCAGGTGGTCCATGTAGCCGATCACGGGCCACGAGTACGGGTGCGAGGCGGGGTACAGCGCCTCGGTGATCACCTGGTCCGCCAGCCCGTAGGGACGGTTGTCGTAGCTCTGCCGGCGCTCGTTCTTCACCACGTCGCGCTGGCCGTCCACGGTGGCGGGCGACATGGCGGCGAGGAGGTGCCCCATGCGGTCGCTCTCGATGAAGAGCGCCAGGTCGAGCGCGTTGCTGGCGAAGCTCTGCATGTAGTTGGTTCGGTCCTGCGTCGTCGAGCCGTTCGGGGAGCCGCCGACCTCCTCGAACCACTCGTCGATCTTCCCCTCGGGTACGTGCTCCGACCCCTCGAAGAGAATGTGCTCGAAGAGGTGGGCGAAGCCGGATCGGCCCGGAGTCTCGCGGCTGCTCCCGACGTGGTACCAGAGGTTGGTGGCGATCGTCGGCGTGGTCGCGTCCCGGTGCAGGATCACGGTGAGACCGTTGGGCAGCGTGAACTGCTCGAAGTCGACGTCCACCCGCTCCTGCGCCACGGCCGGCGAGGCCAGCGCGGCGGCGAGCGCCCAGGCACGCAGAGTCCTCATGTCTCTCCCGGGTTCATGGCCCCTCCCGCGAGGGAGAGGGATGCGAGTTGGAACGGCTAGGTTAGCGAGCGCTCCGCGGTTTGTCGAGGCACGGGTTTGCCGGGGGCGGGAGGCGTCTCTAGATTGGCCACTCCGCTCCTCGCCGGTCCCGAGCCCTCCCCGAAACCACGAATGATCTCGAATCCGAAGCCGCTCCCCTTCGTTCGACCCGCACTTCTACCCCTGCTGGCCCTGCTGGCGTTCCCCGGCGCGGGAACGGCGCAGGAGGGCGTCCTGCTCACGCCCGGCGAGGCGAACCGGTGGGAGTCGCTCTCCACCCACGCGGAGGTGACCCGCTTCTACCGCGATCTCCAGGCGCGCTCTCCGTACGCGCGAACCTTCCACCTGGGGTGGAGCCGCGAGCGGCGCGAGCTGTTGACGGTGACGCTGGCGAAGCCGGCCGTCGCCACCCCCGCCGAGGCGCACGCCACGGGGAAGCCGGTCGTCTTCATCGCCGCGCAGGTGCACGGCAACGAGCCCGGCGGGAAGGAGGGGCTGATGCTCTTCGCGCGCGACGTCGCGCTCGGGCCGCTGCGGCCCCTCCTCGACGAGGTGGTCTTCGTCCTCGTCCCGCAGATCAACCCGGACGGCGCCGAGGCCGACAGCGTGGGGACGCGCGCAAATCCCACGGGCTACAACCTCAACCGCGACTACGTGCAGCTCCAGAACCCGGAAACCCGCGCCCTGGTGAGCCGCGGCATCGCCCGGTGGGAGCCGCACGTGATCGTGGACGCGCACGAGGCGTTCGGACCCCCGCGCTACTACGACTTCTACACCGCCTACCCGCGCAACCGGTACGGCGGGGAGGGGATCGTGAGCCTCACCGAGCGCGAGGTCCTCCCGGCGGTGGTGGAGGCCCTGAAGACGGCGGGGTACAGCCACTACTTCTACCACGTGGTCCCAGGCTCGCTGGTCGAGGTGCTCTCGGGGGCGCTGGAGTCGGCGGGCGAGGGGCCCGTTCCGCTCGGAATCCCCGCGAGCGTGCCGCGTCCGCTTCCGGCGCTCACCCGGGGGGGCGACGGCGCCCGCTCTCTCTCCTCGTACGGCGGCCCGCACGGGGCGATCACCCTCCTCTTCGAGAGCCTGCGCCAGCGCGACCCGCGGCCGGGGATCGAGAAGCGCGCCCGGATGCACCGTGCGGCGATGGAAGGCCTCGCGCGCTACGTCGCCGCGAACGCCGGGCGGGTGAAGGAGGCGGTGGCCGCGGCGCGCGACGAGATGGTCTCGCGGGGTTCGCGCTGGGATCCCGCGGATTCCATCGTCGTCCGTTGGGAGCCAGTCGCCGACCGAGAGCAGCCCTACCGACTTTGGGTGGACGGGCGGGTGAGGGAGGTGAACGTCCCGATCCGCGACGGCCGCCGCCCCGTCCTGGGGCGTGTCCGCCCCGAGGGCTACCTGGTCGAGGCGCACCGTGAGGACGTCGCGTGGCACCTGGCGCTGCACGGGGTGGTGGTGGAGCGCACCCTCGATCCGGTGCGCGTGGAAGTGGAGAGCTTCCGCACCGACTCGGTGAGGAGGTCGGAGCCGTTCGAGGGGGTGATCCCGCGGGACTTCTCGACGACGCTGGAGCCGCGGGTGGTGGAGTTCCCGGCCGGGAGCTGGCTGGTACGCGCGGGGCAGAAGCGGGCGGGGCTTGTCTTTCACATGCTGGAGCCCGAGGACGAAGAGTCGCTCGCGTCCGCCGGCTGGTTCATCAACCAGGAGGAGCCGGGAAGTTTCCTCCCCGTGCACCGCATCCCCCATCTTCCGGCTGTGGCGACGCAGGTGCGGGGCGACGAGGAGCCGTGGTAGGAGGAGGACGCTTCGCGCGTTCCGGGGCTCGCGGCTCCCCGCGCGCGATGCTACCTTGACGGGCGTTCCCCGCGCCGCCCGCGCCCCCTCCTCTGCGCCACCCCGGAGCGGATGTCATCGACGAGGGAAACCGCCCGCCCCGGAGCCCGGGGAGACGAGGAGATCCGGCTTCTGCTGCTGGCGTTGGTGCTGTTCGGCGCGGCGGGGCTGCTGGCGGAGCTCTTCCTGCTGGAGCACACCGAGTCGGTCTGGCAGTGGCTCCCCTTCGCCGTGCTGGGCGCCGCCCTCGCCGCGGGCGGAGCGCTGGCGGCCCGTCCCGGGCGGGGGACCGTGCGGGCCTTCCAGGCGGCGATGGCGCTCGCCGTCGCGGCGGGGCTGCTCGGTCTCTACCTGCACTACCGCGGCAACTCGGCCTTCGAGCTGGAGATGGACGGGGCCGCCGCCGGGCTCGACCTGGTGTGGAGGGCGCTCCGCGGCGCCACGCCGGCGCTCGCGCCAGGGGCCCTCGTGCAGCTGGGGGTGCTCGGCCTGATCCTGTCGTACCGCCACCCGGCGCTCGCCGCGGGGCGCTCCCGACCCCTTCCCGAGGAGAGACCATGATCCGACCGAACTCTCGATCCTTCGCGGGCGCGACGGCGCTCCTCCTCCTGCTCGGCGCCTGCGAGTCGAACACCGCGCGGGACGGGATGGTCGCGGAGGCCCCGATGGCGGAGGCGCCCGCGCCCGCCGGAATGCCGGCCGCGGCGCCCGCCGGCGACGGGGCGCTGCTCGACCCGAATCAGGCGACGCGCGACGAGCTCCTCGCGGTCTCCGGCATGACCCCGGAGGCGGCCGACGCGATCGTGGCCGCGCGCCCCTATGCCGACATGCTCGCGGTGGACCGGGCGCTCGCGCCGCACTTGGGAGACGCGGAGCGCGAGGCCGTCTATGCCCGGGTATGGTACCCGCTCGACCTGAACGCAGCCACCGGCGAGGAGATCCTCCTCATCCCCGGCGTCGGCGACCGGATGCAGCACGAGTTCGAGGAGTACCGCCCCTACCGCGGGATGGAGGAGTTCCGCCGCGAGATCGGGAAGTACGTCGACGCGGACGAGGTGGCGCGCCTGGAGCGGTACGTCGTCATCCGCTGAAGCCGTTCGGAGAACCTCAGCGAACGATGTCTACGGGGAAAGCCGTCTCCGACGATGCGGTGCTGCCGCCGCACTACAGCTCCCGTGGCACTCAGCCCACAGCCGGGCCCCACCGCCGCTGGCGGCCGCGGGACTGCCGCCGCATAAGTCGTTTGACGGCCGACGCTTGGCGCGTTGGTACCGGTGCCGCTGTGCTACTCAAACGTTTGGCTTCGATGTTGCTTCTGGCGGGCTCCCGTGCTCTTCCGAGACCCTGGATGGGTGCAAGAGCCTCGTTCCGGCAGCAACTTTCTGCACCGGAGTTCATCCGAGATTCGAAAGGACGTCAAGATGTTCGGGAAGCCATTCGTCAGCGGCGGCGTCGTTGCGGCATTGCTCGCGGTAATCTCGGGAACCGGTGCGGAGGCGCAGCTGACTCTGGACTCGAGCGTTGACTGCGGCCGGTGGCTGAGCGGCGGCTATACTCAGTGCGGCGGCGCATTCGTCGGAAACGACAGCAACCAGGATGTGGCCGGCTGGCTGTCCACGAATTGGGGATTCGATACCGACTGGACGGCAAAGTCCGACGAGGGAGATCTTCCGTTCCTGAACAACCCGGAGGCACCTTCGGGGACCCTGCGTCTCTCGGGGATCTCCGGCGTGTTCGTCCTCTCGCTGAAGGCGGCGAACCGGTTCAGCCTCTATCGGTTCGATACGGGCGGCGCAACGTGGACGTCGCTGGATTTCAGCACCATTGGCGTGAGCGTCAACCGGAAGAATAAAGCGCAGGACCTGTCGCACGCCACGCTGTACTACGCAGCAACCGCGACGACCGCTCCGGAGCCCATCAGCATGGCGCTGCTCGGGACCGGGCTCGCCGGCCTCGGCGCTCTGCGGTGGCGGCGGAGGAAGAACGGCGAAGCTCGAGCATAGCGGATCCGCACCGGTCGCCCCGTATGTCGGAGCTGAGGTAGAGATCGGGACCTCGAGAGGAGGAAGACGCTCGCCGCTCGCCGGCGATAGAGCGGAGTCGAGGCTTCTCGGCTCCGCTCTGCCGTCGCGAACAGAAGCGGCGAAGGCACGTGCACCTTTTCGGGGGCGGGGTCGAAAGCGTGCATCGCACCACGGCCGATGGATCAAGAAGCCGTTTCTCCGGACAGCGCCTCCAGCGCCGCGCGCAGGCGGGGGAAGCTGCGGGTGATGGTCTCGACCGACACGGCCCCGACCGACAGGCGGAACCACCCCGTCTCCCCGCGCGTGCCGAAGGCCTGGAAGGGGATCACGGCGATCCCCGCGGCGTCGAGGAGGTAGCGCCGGATCTGGTCGTCCGTCTCCAGCGCCTCGCCCGCGGGGGTTTTCATCCCGTGCAAGGCGAAGCGCACGCTGAGATAGATGGCGCCCATCGGGGCGATCGCCTCGACGGGAAAGCCGGCCTCGCCCAGACGCACCATCTCGGCGAAGAGGGCGTCCAGCCGCTCGCGTATGGCGGGCTTCATCTCGGCGTGGTAGGCGTCCACCGCGGCGTCGTCGGCGAGCAGCGCCGCCGAGGCCACCTGTTCCGCCCGGGGCGCGCCCGCGCCGACGTGCGCCAGGAGGCTCACCATGCGGCGGAGGAGGTCGCGCGGGCCGACGGCCCAGCCCACCCGCACTCCCGTTCCAGCGAATGACTTCGAGACGCCGTCCACCATCACGGTGTACTCCGCGATCTCCGGTCGGAGCGCGAGGGGCTGGGTGTGCTCCGCGGAGCCGAAGGTGAGCATCCAGTACATCTGGTCATACAGCAGGTAGAGCGGGCGCTCCCCCGCCCCCCGCGAGCGGTTCTCCTCCAGTACCAGGTCGCAGATCTCGCCCAGCTTCTCCGGGGTGAAGGTGGTCCCGGTGGGGTTCACGGGCGAGTTGAGGACGAGCAGGCGCGCCCCGGAGATCACCGGCTCCAGCAGCTCGCGGGTGGGAAGGAAGGCGTTCCCGGCGCTGCAGGGGACGGCGACCGGCTCCGCCCCCACCATGTGCGTGTAGTAGTTGTTGTTCCAGGAGGGGACGGGGAAGACCACGCGGTCGCCCGGGTCCACCAGGGCGCGGTAGGTGCCGTAGATCCCGGGCCGGCCTCCGGCGCAGACCAGCACCGAATCCGCGTCCGCCTTGATCCCCATACGGCGGCGGTAGAAGTCCGCCACCGCCTCGCGGAGCGCCGGCATCCCTTCGGAGGGGGTGTAGTTGGTCTCGCCGGCGCGGAGGGCCTCGCAGATCCCCTCCTCGAGGAGGCGGGGGATGCGGAACTCGGCGGGGGAGAAGTCGCCGACCGTCAGGTTGCATACCGGCACCCCCTGCGCCATCATCGCGCGGACCTGCGCGGCGATCACGAGGATCTCCGACCCCGCCAGCCCGGCGGCCATCTCCGACACCCGTCGATCCGACTCCGTTCTGTCGCCCACGCCTTCCTCCATTCGCCGGGGATGAGCTGAGAGGGGGGAACCGCGGCCTGCGCCCGCCGTAGGATAGCGCTCCTCCCGCACCGGCACCACCCTTTCCGCGGCGGTGTTGACAATCCCCAGCGGCGGCGGTAGTCTTACGGCACTCCGGAACAAAGCACTTTCGCGAATCGTGACCCTGCCGCGCCGTCCCTGCCCGCCGTTCGAGCCGCGCCCGCCGCTTCTCCCGGAGAGGCGGCTGATCGGCGTCGATCGGGAGGGACGGAGCTAGCGGTCTGCCGAGCCTTCCGAACCGCCATCACGCGCCTCTCGCTCCCGCGAGGGGCGTTTCGTTTTCACGTCCGGCCGAGGAACCGCCCATGCGAGCGCCCGAACTGCGAAGGATCTCCATCATCGGCGGAGGCAACATCGCCCGGGCCCTGGTGGAGGGCTGGCTGGTCTCCGGCACCCGCCGCCCGGAGGAGCTGCTCGTCACCCGCCGCTCCACCGAGCTGCTGCGCGACCTGGCGGAGCGCGGGGTGAACGTCCTCTCCGACAACGGTGAGGCGGTAAGACGCTCGGACGTGGTGGTGCTCGCGGTACAGCCGCAGCAGCTCCCCGCCGTCCTGGGCGAGATCGGGCCGGCGCTCGACCCGGAGCGCCATCTCCTCATCTCCGTCGTCTCCGGCGCCACCACCGCCGACATCCGCGCCGCGGCGGGCGTGCGCCTGCCGGTGGTCCGCGCGATGCCGAACACCGGCATCACCGTCTGCGAGTCGATGACCTGCCTGGCGGCCGGCCAGGAGGACGAGGCCTGGCTGGAGCGCGTCGCCCCTCTTTTCGAGGCGGTCGGGCGGACCCTGGTGATCCGCGAGGAGCTGATGGTGAGCGCCACCGCGCTCTGCGCCTGCGGCATCGCCTTCTTCCTGCGCTCGATCCGCGCCGCGTCGCAGGGCGGCACCGAGATCGGCTTCCACCCGGAGGAGGCGGCCCTGCTCGCCGCGCAGACGGCGAAAGGGGCGGCGGCCCTGCTGGTGAGCGGGGTGACGCACCCCGAGCGCGAGATCGATCGCGTCACCACCCCCCGCGGCTGCACCATCGCCGGACTGAACGAGATGGAGCACCGCGGCTTCAGCTCGGCGCTCATCAAGGCGATCCTCGCCTCGGCCCGGAAGGCCGACCAGCTCTACCCGAGCGCGCAGAAGGCCGTCCCGGGCGGGGTCGAGGCGCTCCCGCGGCAGGAGGTCTGAGATGGAAGCCGCACGGCCACAGACCGGCCCCGCCGCGGCCCGCGCCCGCGCCCGGCGGCGCATCGTCCTGAAGGTGGGGACGCGGATCGTCACCGGCGGGCTGCGCGGCCCACACCCCGAGTCGATCGGGGGCGTCGTCGCGGCCATCGCCGCCCACCCCGACACCGAGACGGTGCTCGTCTCCAGCGGCGCCATCGCCGCGGGGAAGGAGGCGCTCGGGATCTCCGGCCGCCCCCGCGGCTCGCAGCGGCAGGCCGCCGCGGCGGTGGGGCAGGCGCGGATGATAGAGATCTACACCCGGCTCTTCGCCGCGCACTCGCGCGCCGTCGGGCAGCTCCTCGTGACCCACGACCTGGTGCAGGAGCGCCGCCGCTTCCTCACCCTCCGCGCCACCTTCGACGAGATCCTCCGCAACGGCATCGTCCCCATCGTCAACGAGAACGACGCCGTCTCCACCGACGATCTGGCGGTGGGCGACAACGACAACCTCGCGGCCTACGTGGCGGCGGCGGTGGACGCGGACCTGCTGGTGCTCCTCACCGATATGGACGGGATCTACACCGCCGACCCGAGGGAGGACCCGGAGGCGGAGCTGATCACCGTGGCCGCGACCGCCGCCGAGCTGCGGCCCTACTGCTGGACGAAGGCAAACCGGGACTCGGTGGGCGGGATGGCGACTAAGGTGGAGGCCGCCGAGAAGGCGGCGCGCTATGGCGTGCCCACGCTGATCGCCAACGGCCTTTCTGCGGGCACCCTGGAGTCGATCTACTCCGGGAGTTGCGAGGGGACGCTGGTTTGCGGGCGGGCGGACCCGCTCTCGGCGAGACGGCAGTGGATGGCGATGCAGTCGCGACTGCGCGGCTCGGTGGTAGTCGACGACGGAGCCGCCGCGGTGCTCTCCGCGGGCGGGCGCAGCCTGCTGGCGCGCGGCATCACCGGGGTGGCGGGCCGCTTCTCGCGCGGAGACGTGATCGGGATCCTCGACCCGCGCGGCGCCGAGGTGGCGCGCGGCATCTCGGCGTACGACCACGGCGAGGTCTCGCGCATCCAGGGGCGCCGGACCGACGAGATCGAGGCGTGCCTCGGATACGCGGGCGCGGACTGGATCGTCCACGCGGACAATCTCATCGTGGCGGAGGAAGCATGACGGACATCCGGCGGGCGGTGGAGGAGCAGGCGAGGCGCGCGCGGGTGGCCTCCCGCACCCTGGCCCGGCTCTCGGGGGAGACGCGACGGCGGGCGGTGGAGGGGATGGCGGATGCGATCGCCGCCTCGATCACCGCCATCCTCGAGTCCAACGCGCTCGACGTGGAGGCGGCCCGGGAGCGCGGGCTCGCCGCCGCGATGGTGGACCGCCTGCGCCTCGATGAGGGCCGGGTTTCCGCGATGGCGCAGGGGCTGCGCGAGGTGGCGGAGCTCCCCGATCCGGTGGGCGAGGTCGCCGAGAGCTGGGAGCGGCCCAACGGACTGCGGGTGCAGCGGGTGCGCATTCCGCTCGGGGTGGTGGCGATGATCTACGAGAGCCGCCCCAACGTCACCGCCGATGCGGGCGGCCTCTGCATCCGCTCCGGGAACGCGGTGATCCTGCGCGGCGGGAGCGACGCCGCGCGCTCGAACCAGGCGATCGCGCGGGTGCTGCGCGGGGCACTTCAGGCCGCGGGCGTCCCCGCCGACGCGCTGCAGCTCATCGAGACCACCGACCGCCGCGCCGTCCACGAGCTGGTGCAGCTCGACGAACTGATCGATCTGGTGATCCCGCGCGGCGGAGAGGAGCTGATCCGCGCCGTCACCGCGGCGAGCCGGGTGCCGGTGCTGAAGCACTACAAGGGCGTCTGCCACGTCTTCGTGGACGAGAGTGCGGCTGCACAGCGCGCCGCCGACATCGTGGTGAACGCCAAGGCGCAGCGACCGGGGGTGTGCAACGCGCTGGAGACTCTGCTGGTGCACGAGGCCGCCGCCGAGCGCGTGCTCCCCACCGTCGCCGCGCGGCTGCGGGAGGCGGGGGTGGAGATCTTCGGCTGCGAGCGAACGCGCGAGCTCCTGGGCGACTCGGTCTCGCCCGCCACCGAGGAAGACTGGCGCGCCGAGTACCTCGACCTGAAGCTCGCGGTGCGGGTGGTGCCGGACATGGAGGAGGCGATCCGGCACATCGAGACGTACGGCTCGCAGCATACCGAGGCGATCGTCACCGAGGACGAGGCGCGCGGGAGGGAATTCGTCGCCGCGGTGCAGTCGTCCACCGTGCTGGTGAACGCGAGCACGCGCTTCGCCGACGGCGGGCAGCTCGGCCTCGGCGCCGAGATCGGGATCTCCACCTCGAAGCTGCACGCCTTCGGCCCCATGGGCGCGCGGGAGCTCACCACCACCAAGTTCGTGGTCTTCGGCGAGGGACAGATCAGGGGGTGATCCCGGGTTCCGCTCGCATCGGGGGCGGCTGCCTGTCAGATCGCGTGGTGCTGGAGCGTTCTCCGGGAGAGGCCGCACCGATCCACGCGCACCCCCGGAATCGCATGAGATCCCTCCCATCGCCCCTCGGAGCCTTCCGGCTCGGCCGGATCCTGGCGCTCTCCCTCTTTTTCCCGGCCGCGGCGCCGGCCCAGCTGGTGACTCCCAAGACGCTCCCGGTCCACCAGAGCGAGCAGTTCGAGGTCTACCCCTCCAGCCGCCCCGGGATGGCGGGGATCGGCATTGCCCTGAGCGATACGCTGCTCGATCCCTTCGTGAATCCAGCGAAGGCCACGCGGGTGAGCGGGGGCGCCCTCTTCAGCGTCCCCTCGTCGCACGCCGTCACGCAGGATCGAGGCGGGGGCCGCACCCTCCCCGTCGGAGGGGTGGGGACGGCGGGCGCATGGTCGGGAGCGGGGGTGGTGGCGCTGCAGCAGCTCGACCGCGCGGGCCCGGCCTGGAATCTCCCCACCAGCGAGCGCACCGCCACCAACCGCTATCTCTCCGCGTCGCTCGCGCGCCGGCTGGGGGGCGGGATCTCTCTCGGGGCGTCCGTCTTCTCCGCCGACCTCGGAGCGATCGACGGGGTGGACCTCCTCTACGCCGGGAGCGATCGCATCGACCAGCACGGGACGGTGACGGACCTGCGCCTGGGGATGCTGCGGGAGGGGGAGTCGGGAAGCGCGCTCGAGCTGCTCATGCTGCACAACCGCACCGACATGGTCCACGACGTCCACTTCCCCGAGCAGTGGAGATGGGACCTGGCGTGGGAGGGGCCGCCTCCCGTGGTGCCGGCACGAGACGAGCACAACGTCGACCGCACCCACGTCTGGGGCGCGCACGGCTCGTATGTCCGGCCAGTGGGAGAGGAGGGGTGGAGGGTCGGGGGAGTCCTCACCGCGAACCGTCTCTCGCACCCGAAGATCCCGAATTACGTGATCATGAACATCCCGCGCGACCCGGGGACGACGTACGCCTACAACGCGGGTCTGGGGGCGGCGCAGGTGGCGGGGGGTGTGACCTTCGCCATCGACTTCGTCTACGAGCCCATGTGGAGCGAGACGTGGGCCGACGCGGCCGCCGACACCCTCACCGCCGCCGGCGGGGTGATCCGCCGCGGCGAGAGGACGGTCGAGAACGAGTTCCGCTTCTCGAACGGGAAGGTGCGCCTCGGCGTCGGCCGCGACTTCGCGCTCGGGAGAGACAGCGCGTCCAGCCTCGGGGTGCAGTTCGGCCTCTCCGTCTACTCGATCGCGTACACCCTGGAGCAGACGAACCATGTGCTCGGCACCTTCCGCGAGCAGCGCGAGGACTGGGTGGAGTGGACCCCTTCGCTGGGGATCATGCTGCGGGGGGGGAGCGTCGAGGTGGCCTACACGGTGCGCGTGACCTGCGGCGCCGGCGGCTGCGACGCACCTCTCCCCTTTGCGGTGGAAGAGACCGTGCTGGCCGGCTCTCCCGGCTCCGGCGGGATCATCGCCGCCCCGAGCGGCCCCCTCTTCATCGATGCCGGGAGCGTGCTGGCGCAGCGGGTGACGATCTCCGTGCCGCTGCGGTAGGGCGGATCCCTCACCCCGGGGATCGTCACCGCCGTCCCGCTGGCGACCACCCTCCTCCCCGCCCGCCGCGCCACCCGCGCCGACCCGCAGATGGCGCGGCGATCGGAAGTAGGGGAGCGCTGAGTGCTACGTCACGGGTGCCTCGGATGACGGTGCACAGGTCCCGCCGCGGGGCCGGGATATCGGCGCAACGTCCCTGTCCCGCGGCGCAGCTACGTAGCACTCAGCACGTACCACTACTTCCTCTGGAACTCGCTCCCGGGCAGCCAGCGAGGCGCCTCGCCGGCGGTGGCGACGCGGTAGCCGAGGCGGAAGGCGACCTCGGCGAGCTGCTCGGCGCCGGAGAAGTCGAGGGCGTCGCTGAACTCGTCGGAGGGTTGGTGGTAGCTGCGCTCCTCGAACTCGCGCATCCGCTCCGCCCCCCACCCCGCGGGGCGACCCTCGACCTCCTGGCCCGACTTGAAGTAGAGCGCCGGCACCCCCGCCTTGGCGAAGGGGAAGTGGTCGCTGCGGAAGAAGGAGCCCGCCTCGGGGTTCGGGTCGCCGCTGGCGCGCATCCCCAGCGGGCCCAGCACGGCCTCCAGGTCCGCCCCGAGGGTGGAGCGGTCTCCCCCGAGCTGCTCCACGTCCGTGGTGCGGCCGAAGAGCGGGGTCATGTCGATGTTGAGGTTCGCCACGATGCGGTCCAGCGGGACCGGCGGGTTCTCGACGAAGTACTGCGCCCCCAGCAGCCCCGACTCCTCCGCCGCGATGGCGACGAACATCACCGAGCGCGCCGGGTGCGGGTCGAGCGCAGCGAAGCCTTCGGCCACCTCGAGGATCACCGAAACGCCCGAAGCATTGTCGAGCGCCCCGTTGTAAATCGAGTCGCCATCGACCGCCGGTCCGATGCCCAGGTGGTCGTAGTGGGCGCCGTAGACGATCACCTCGTCACTCCGGGTCGTGCCGCGCAGTAGACCCATTACGTTGGACGTCTGGGACCGCTCGATGGAGCTGCGGATCCGGGCTTCGACTCGCACGCCGGTGGGGACGGGGCGGAAGCCGGCGCTTCGGGCCGCGGCCGTGAGTTCGTCGAGGCTCTTCCCGCCGAGCGCCAGGACGCGGCGGGCCGCATCGTCGGTCACCCAGCTCGCGAGGGCGAGCGGCGCGCGGCGGTCGGCCTGGAGGGGGAGCTGGTATTGCGCACCGCTCCAGGAGCCCGTCACCACGCTCCACGGGTAGGTCGCGCTCTCCAGCGTGTGCACCAGGATCGCGCCCGCCGCCCCCTGCCTCTCCGCCTCCTCCAGCTTGTAGGTCCAGCGCCCGTAGTAAGTCATCGCGCGGCCCCCGAAGAGGTCCGGCTGCCCCTCCGGCGCGGGGGGGTCGTTCACCAGAAGCATCACGATCTTCCCCCGCGGATCGACCCCGGCGTAGTCGTTCTACCCATACTCCGGCGCGACGATCCCGAAGCCGGCGAAGACGACCTCGCCGCTCGCCTCCACCTCCGGCTTCTGCGTCAGCGTCCAGCCGACGAAGTCCTCGATATGCTTCGCGGCGAGCGTACCCCGGGGGCCCGAGAAGGCGAGCCGCGTCGCGGCCGGGTCCGCGGTGACGCTCATGATCGGGACCCGCTGCAAGTACGAGCCTCCGACGGACTCCAGCCCCATCGCCTCGAACTGCGTGGCGATGTACTCGGCCGCCAGCCGCCCGCCGCGCGTTCCCGGCGCCCGCCCCTCGAGGAGGTCGTCCGAGAGGAAGCGCAGGTGGGCGCGGATGGCCTGTGCGTCGATGGCGCGGAGTCCCGCCTCTACATCCGCCGTGGTCGCGGCCGACGCCGCGGGTGGAGCCGGCTCGGGGGACTGCGGTTCGCATCCGGCGGCGCACACGGAGAGGGCCGTCACGGCGGCCATGAGGAGAAGTCGGTGCATAGCGGCCGTTTCTGTTTCAGGTTGCGTTCGACCCTGCGGGGCGGCAGCCGGCAGGGGCGCGTGGAGAGATCTCGCCGGGCGGCCGAAACTCCGGGAGACGTCCGCGCTACTCACCCGAGCCCCTTCTTGAGATCATGCAGTCATCGCTCCGGCTCTACGGCTCGCTCGCCAAGCTCCCTCGTCCTCGTTCCTACCTGGGCAAGTTCCTGCTGGTCGCCTTCTTGGGCGTGCACGTCCCGCTGATCGCGGTGGTATCGTTCGTGGCGGCGAGGGCGGACTGGAGCGCGGCGCTCCCCGTCGTTCTGGTCGCCCTGGTGGCCACGCTGGCCGGGACGCTCGCCACAATGTACGTGCAAGGGCGGCTCCTCGCACCGATCCTGGTGACCTCGGTCGCCCTCCGCCGCTTCGTCGAGGACCGCACCACCCCCGCCCTGCCCACGGGGTATGACGACGAGGCGGGCCGGCTCATGGGCGACGCGCAACAGTGCATGCTTCACCTGGCTCAGCTCCTGCGGCTCAAGAACGACCTCCTGGCCACGCTCTCCCACGACGCGCGCTCGCCGCTCACCAGCATCCAGTTCGCGAGCGAGATGGGGCGCATGGCCCTCGCGGAGCCGGTCCCCGACCGCGGTGAGTTGCAGGAGATGTTCGGGATCATCGACTTGGCCTCGCGCCGCCAGCTCGAGCTCATGAACGGCGTCCTGACCCTCGCCCGCGCCGACTCGGGCCGCCTCTCGATCGACCGTGGCATGGTGCGCCTGGAGGAGGTGATCGGGCGCGTCGCCGAGCTGGCCCGGATCCAGGCGGAGCAGAAGGGTGTTCGCGTGACGGTGGAGGGCGCGGAATCCCCGGCGCTGGCGCTGGACGGCTCGAAAACCGAGCAGATCGTGAGCAACCTGGTGAGCAACGCCATCAAGTTCACCCCTCCCGGCGGCTCGGTGCAGGTGGTGGTCGAGGCGACTCTCGACGAGGTCGGCTTCCGGGTGGAGGACTCCGGCGTGGGTATTCCCGCCCGTCTCCTCCCCTCGCTCTTCGAGCCGTTCAGCGACGCGCACCGCGCCGGCACGTCGAAGGAAGCGGGTACCGGCCTCGGGCTGTGGATCTGCAAGACCTTCAGCGAGCTGCAGGGCGGCCGCATCGAGGTGCAGAGCGAGGAGGGGCGCGGGACGCGCTTCCGCGTCCTCTTCCCGCGGGCAACGGCAGGCGCTGCCGACGCGGAGCCCGCCCTCGCGGTGAGTAGGTGAAAGGGTGAAAGGATGAAAGGGGTCGGTCTCCGATGGAGTGCCGGCTCCTCGTCCCCCGCGGTTTGTCATTCCGAGCGTAGTGAGGAATCTCAACGCGGACGATGGCGCGCAAGGCCGGCTTCAGATTCCTCAATGCGCTCGGAATGACGGATGCTCTCTTCGAGAGATACCAATACTTTCGCGCAGCCCCTGTCCCCTTACTCCGCCCGCAGCGCCTCGATCGGGTCGACGCGCATGGCGCGGCGGGCCGGGACGTAGCAGGCGGCCAGCGCCACGAGCGCCAGGAGCGCCGGCGCCGCCAGAAAGGTCGCGGAATCGGTGCGGCTGACGCCGAAGAGCATCGACTCCAGCAGCCGGGTGAGGACGAACGCGCCCCCCACTCCCGCCGCCAGGCCGAGGCCGGTCACCGTCAGCCCGTCGCGGAGCACCATCCGCATCACGTTGCCGGTGCGGGCGCCCAACGCGACTCGGATCCCGATCTCCTTGCTGCGCTCGGCGACCGAATACGAGAGCACCCCGTACGTACCCACGGCGGCGAGCACCAGCGCCACGCCCGCGAAGATCGCGAGCAGCAGCGCCAGGAAGCGGGGGCGGCTGACGGAGCCCTCCAGATTCGCCTCCATGCTCTGCAGGTCGGCGAGGGGGAGGGTGCGGTCCACGCTCCACACCGCCTGCCGGGCCTCGTCCGCCAGCGAGAGCGCGGGCCGGCCGGAGCGCACGATCCAGTTGAGCGTGCGCGGCACGAAGCCCGCGGCGGCCGCCTGCGGGAAGTGGAAGTACAGCTCCGTCCCCGTCTGCTCCGCTAGTCCGCCCTGCTTCACGTCCTTCGCGACCCCCACGATGACGAGCCAGGGCACTTCGTCGCCGCAGCAGGGGCGGATGCGCTGCCCGAGGGGGTTCTCGCCCGGGTAAAAGACCCGTGCCAGCCGCTCGTTTATGATCGCAACCGGGGTCGTGGCCGCGTCGTCGCCGGCGTCGAAGGCACGCCCCTCCAGGATCGGGATGCGCATGGTCTCGAAGTATGGGCCGTAGACCGTCTGGTAATAGTCCACGTTGAAGGCCGGGCCGTCGGCGGTCTGCCGCTTCCCCTCGAACTCGGTGTCGTTCGCGTTCACGTCCCGCACCGGCGGCAACCCGCTCATCGCCGCGACGCCGGACGCGCCGGGAAGCGACGCCAGCTTCTCGCTGAGCCGCCCTAGGAAGCCCGACTGGTCCGAAGCCTCCGGATAGGTGCTCGACGGGAGGTAGAGCTGGAAGGTGAGGAGCCCATCGGGATCGAAGCCTGGATCGGTCTGCTGCAGGGCGGCGAAGCTGCGCAGCAGCAGCCCCGAGCCGATCACCAGCACCACGGCCAGCGCGACCTCCGACACCACCAGGAAGCGGCGCAGCCGCTTGCGGCTCCCCGTAGCCGTGGAGCGCTGCCCGCCCTCGCGCAGCGCGGCGCCCATCGCCCGCTGTGAGAGGTGCATCAGCGGCGCCAGCCCGAAGAGCAGCCCCGTGAGCACCGAGATCCCCAGCGTGAAGGCGAGCACCGGGAGGTCGAGCCCAACGGTGCCCGCCCGCGGGATGCTGTCGGCGCTCGCGGCCAGGAGCGCCTTCAGCCCGGCCCAGTCTAGGAAGAGCCCCACCAACCCGCCGGTGAGGGCGAGGATGACGCTCTCGGTGAGGAACTGCCGGACGAGCCGCCCCCGCGCCGCTCCGAGCGCCGCGCGGACCGCGATCTCGCGCTGCCGCGACTCGGCGCTCGCCAGGAGGAGGTTGGCGACGTTCGCGCAGGCGATCAGCAGCACCAGCCCCACCGCCCCCAGCAGCACCAGCAGCGCGGGGCGTGTATCGCCCACGATCTCCTCGCGCAGGCTCTTCACCACCATCTGGTGAGTCGAGTCGTTCGGGACGTGCTGCTGGCCTCCCGCCAGCTCGCCCCATCGGCCGAGGAGCGTCGCCATCTCCCCCCGCGCCTGCTCCAGCGTCACGCCCGGCGCCAGCCGCCCCACGAGGTTGAGGTAGTGCGAGCCGCGGTTGGTGGGCGTCGGCGGGAGGCCCATCGGCCTCCAGAGGTCCACCCCCGCGTCCTGCACGTCGAAGCCGGCGGGCATCACCCCCACGACGGTCGTCTGCGCCCCGTCGACCTCGATCGAGCGCCCGACGATGGAGGGGTCGCCCGCGAACGCGCTCCGCCAGAGCCGGTTCGAGATCACCGCCACAGGGGCGGCGCCGGGGAGGTCCTCCTCGGCGGAGAAGGCCCGGCCGAGCTGCGGATTCACCCCCAGGGTGGGAAAGAGCTCCGCCGTCGCCCCCGCCGAGGTGACGCGGATCGGCGACTCGATTCCGGAGAGGCTCGCGGTCCCGGTGCGCCAGCCGCCGATCCGCGAGAAGGAGCGCGCGTACGCCTGCAGGTCGCGGTACTCCGGAGGCGAGATCCAGAACTTCTCGAAGCCCAGGGTGGGGAACTGGCTGTGGATGAAGACCAGGCGACCGGGCTCGCGATATTCGAGGGGCTTCAGGAGCACCGCGTTGACGACGCTGAAGATCGCGCTGTTGGCCCCGATCCCGAGGGCCAGCGTGAGCACGGCGACGATCGTGAACCCGGGGCTCTTCGCGAGGGAGCGGAGCGAGAAGCGGAGGTCCTGGAGGAGGGTGTCCATCGATGGCTCTCGGGTGGGGAGCGGCGGAGGCGGAGGTGACCGGAGAGCCCCGGAGAGGGAAGCGGCGTGCCGCTGGGGCCGGGGCGGCTATGACGATGGAAGGCAGGGGGTTACGGCACATGGACTGCGGATCGGAGCGGCGCGCGGCTGTCCGCTTCCGGGATCGCGCGATCCCGGAAGCGGACGGTGGGCCGCCCCTCGCGCCTCCATCCCGCCGTTCACTCCCGGCTCAGCCCGAAGGGCAGCCGGTTCATCCCGACGCGGCCGTCGCTGACCACCACCAGCACGTCCTGCAGGAAGCGGATGTCCTCCAGCGGGTTCCCCTCCACGACGATCAGGTCCGCCTCCATCCCGGGGCGAATCGACCCGGTGCGGCCCTCGATCTTCAGCATCTCCGCCGCCACCACGGTGGCGGAGCGGATCGCCTCCAGCGGCGTCATTCCCATGCGCGCGAACTCGCCGACCTCCATGGGGACGCGGATGACGCTCTCCGCGCCATATCCCGTGTCGCCGCCGGTCACGATCTTCACCCCCATGCGGTGGGCGCGCTGGATGGTGCGCTCCAGCGTCGGGAGCATGTGCCGGCCGCGGATCGTCAGCACCGGATCGTCATAGTCGCCTCCCGGCTCCACGAGGTCCGCCACGGTGGAGTAGGTCGGCACGAGGTAGGTGCCCCGCTCCCGCATCAGCGCGAGCGTCGAGTCGCTCAGGTAGGTGCCGTGCTCGATGCTCCGTACGCCCGCCCGAACCGCCGCCCTCGCGCCCTCGTCGCCGTGCGCGTGGGCCATCACGGGAAGCCCGTGCCGCGCCGCCGCCTCCACGATCACCCGCAGCTGCGCCTCAGTGTACGATTGCTTGCGAGGGTCGGTGTCCGGCAGGCCGGCGCGCTCCGTTCCGCGCGTCTTGATCCAGTCGACCCCGCGGTCCGCGTTCACGTCCACCAGCAGCTGGAGCTGCTCCGGCGTGATCGCCCCGGCGTGGAGCGGCGCCAGACGTGGGTCCGCCAGCAAGGATTCACCCAACGAGGGGCTCACGAAGATCCCGGCGGCGAGCACCTCCGGCCCGGCGATCCAGCCCGACCGGGCAAGCTCGCGGAGCCCCACGTCCTGGTAGTTGCCGACGCTCGCGCTCCGCATCGTGGTCACTCCGGACTCGAGGGCGCGCCGCGCCGCCGCCAGGGTCGAGGCGTGGGTGTGCGCGTCGATCAGTCCGGGGAGGAGAAAACGCCCGCCGAGGTCGATCACCCGCGCTCCCGCCGGCGGATCGTAGGCCCCGGTTTCGATCCGCTGGATCCGGCCTTCGGCCACAATCACCGATGCGTCGCGGATCGGCTGCGCGGAAGTCCCGTCAATCACCTGCGCATGGGTGAGGACGAGCGTCTCCTGCGGGAGCTGCGCGCGGAGCGGGAGGGCGGCCAGCAGGAGTGCGGCCGCGGCGAGCGCGGAGCCGCGGGGGCGGATCGGTTTCATCGGTCGGTCCTCCGGCGGTGAGCGTTTCAGTGGCCCCTCCAGGGTCGGGGACACCGGACGAGTTGGCAAGCGTCCCCTCCCGTTCCGGGAGGGCGGGGCCGCTCCTTCCGCCCGCCGAACGTCCCCTGCGACGAGACCGGGCCGCGGAGCGGGTGTATTGTTCGCCCCCGCGAACGGGACTCCTCTCCCGCGCCGCTTCCGGCGCGCCGATCGCGTCCATCCCCGTGGTCGACGACGCCTGCGAGGTGATCCTCGACACCTTCGCCGGCCGCCGCAACGGCTAGGTGTTCATCACCAATCCCGAGGGCGCCCGCGCCGACAAGCAGGTCGCCATCCAGCAACCGTTCTTCATCCGCCCCGGAGTCCAGATCCCGGTGGGCGGCTACGGGTGGAGGGAACAGGGAACAGGCCGGCCCCGGGATCGGGGACCGGCCCTCGTGGCACCGCCACCTCGGGGACGGGCAGGCTCGACGCCGCCGGGGAAGGCCTCCGTCGCCTGCCTGCCCGGAACCGGCTATTGCTGTGGCGTGACGGTGATCCGAATGACCGAAGAAGTCGCCGGGATGCTGAAGCCCGGATGCCGCTCGGCCGCCGTCCGGATCGGCACGTTCTCGGCGGTCCCCACGTTGGTGGCCATGGGATCCTGGACCGGCTTCTGGAACGGTCCCGTCCCTGGAGCGGTGTCCTGCTCGGTGCCCGCGTCGTACAGCACCAGCTGGGACGTCACGTCGCCAGTGATCGGTTGGTCGCCGTCGAACAGGGCGAGCCCATCCGCGCCGAAGCCGTAGAACCAGTCGTTGGACTGCACGAACATCGTCTCGATCTGCAGCCGGTCTCCGGGAATCGCGGTCACGGTGAACGTCGCCGTCTCACCGGCGAAGAGGGCGGGACCGTTGTCTGGGCCGCCCGGAGACTGAAACACGCCGCTGCTCCGTTCCCCGGGAGCCGCTGCGAGAAGGGTCGATTCCGAACCCGGCAGGGGCGGGCCGGGGAATCCGTCTTCAGCGATGCGCTCCGTGCCCTCGTCCGCCGCCGCTCCCACCTGGAAGGCCGGATTGCTACCGGTGTACACGACCCACACGCCGGGCGAGAGCGGAACCGTCCCCATCGCCCGGTCCGTCGCGATCAGGCCGGCTTGCGAGACATCCTGTATCGTGACGGTGAAGGTGGTGGGGGCGACGCTTCCGTTGGGATCGTCGTCGCATCCCGCAGCCACCACTATGGCGAACGCCAGCGTCATGAGCGGCTTCATACGATGCGGTTTCATGTGGTGCTCCTTTCTGGTTCGAAGATGTGCAGCGTCGGGCGACGGAGCCTTCTGTCGGTCTCCGCCGTCGCGTCGCCTCCGATCGCCTTCCCCACGCCAGGAGAGTGCAAACGCCGCGCCAAGCTGTTGCTGTTCGGCATGTAACAGATAGCGAGAAACGACACCGACTGCTACATTGCACCCTCACCGGTGTGCTCCTCGAACCGTGACCCGGCGGATGTCCCTTCTTCGCGACCAGATCACGGAGGCCCTCCGCCAGCGGGTGGTGGCGGGGCTTCATCTGGGCGTCGTGCGGCAGGGGGACCGGCTTCCGAGCGTGCGGAGCCTGTCCCCCGAGTTCGACGCGGACCCGCGCGTGATCCTGGCGGCGTACCGGCAGTTGGAGGTCGAGGGGCTGGTCGAGGTACGGCCACGCTCAGGGATGTACGTCGCGCCCACCGCGACGACCGGCGGGAAGATGCTGCCGCAAACGTCGAAGTGGGTGGCGGAGGTCCTGACGCAGGCTCTCGACCGGGGCATCCCCGCGGTGGAGTTCCCCGAGCGAGTGCGGCGCTGCCTGGAGACGGTGCGTCTGCGGGCCGCGTGTATCGAGTGCAACCTCGACCAGATCACCGGGATCTGCAGCGAGCTGAGCCGGGACTACGGCCTGGAATCCACCGGCGTCGAAATCCAGGGGTTGGGAGCGCGCGAGCCGGAGGGGCTTCCGGAGGAGGTCCGCGGCGCGGATCTGCTCGTCACCACCACCTACCATGCGGGAGAGGTACGGCGCCTGGCGAAGCGGCTGAAGATCCCGTGCATCGTGGTTTCGCTGCGGGACGAATTCCTCGCCGAGATCCGGCGGTACCTGGCGCAGGGCCGCCTCTACTTCGTCGTGGCGGACGTTCGCTTCGCGGAAAAACTGCGGAGCATGTTCGCCGGGACTGCCGGGGTGGCGAACCTCCGGACGCTGGCGGTGGACCGGGACGACCTGTCCCGGATCCTCGAAGGGAGTCCGACGTACGTGACGCAGGCCGCCCGCGCCCGACTCGGCGAGGCCTCCGGACGCGGCCGCGTCATCCCCGCGCCGCGCGTGTTCTCCTCCCGGTCGGCCCACGAACTCCTCTCCTTCGTCCTCCGGGCCAACCTCGCGGCGATCGCGGCGCAGGAAGACTCGGCGTCTTCCTCTCCGCCGTGACCGCTACTCCCGCTCCACCACCATCGCGACCCCCATTGCCCCCGCGGCGCAGACGGTGATCAGCCCGAACTGCCCGCCGTGCCGCTTCAGCTCGTTCAGCAGCGTCACGGTGATGCGGCCGCCGGTGGCGCCGAAGGGATGGCCGATGGCGATCGAGCCGCCCTCCACGTTGATGCGGTCCTCGTCCGGCACCCCGACCGCCTCCGGGAGTCCGAGCCGCTCCTGCGCGATCTTCTTCGACTGCAGCCACTGGAGGTTCGAGAGCACCTGCGCGGCGAAAGCCTCGTGGATGTCCATCCGGTCGATGTCCTTCATCGACAGCCCCGCGCGCTTCAGCGCCACGGGCGTCGCGAAGACGGGGCCCTGCAGGAGCTGGTCGGCCGGGGCGAGGGCGGCGTAGGCGTAGGAGCGGATGTAGCCCAGCGGCTCGTAGCCGAGCGCCTTCGCCTTCTCCTCGCTCATCAGCAGCACGGCCGACGCCCCGTCCGTCAGCGGCGAGGCGTTTCCCGCCGTCACCGTCCCGAACTTCCGGTCGAAGGCGGGCCGAAGCTGGGCCAGCTTCTCGAGCGAGGTGTCGGGCCGGATCCCGTTGTCGCGCGTGACCGCCCGGCCGTCGACGAACACCGGCGCGATCTCGCGCGTCAGGCGGCCGTCCTCGGTGGCCTTCCAGGCGAGCTGGTGCGAGCGCAGCGCCCAGCGATCCTGCTCCTCACGCGAGATTCCGTTCTCCTGCGCCATCCGCTCCGCCGACTCGCCCATCGTCAGCCCGGTGGTGGGCTCGGCGATCGCCGGGGTGATCGGCGCGAGGTGCTTCGGCCGGATCCCGGCGAACGCCTGGAGCCGCGCTCCCACCGAGCGCGCCTTGGAGGCCGTCACCAGCGCGTCGCGCATCTCGTCGGAGACGAGGATCGGAACATCCGTGAGCGACTCGGCGCCCCCGGCGATCGCCACGTCCGCCAGGCCGAGGGCGATGTGGTCGGCGGCCGAGGTGATCGCCTGGTTCGAGGAGGCGCATGCCCGCGCCACGGTGAATGCCGGCACCGTGGGCGGGATCCCCGAGCCGAGCAGCACCTCGCGCGCGATGTTCGGCTCCTGCACCGACTGTACGACGGTGCCGAACACCAGGTGCTCGATCTCCTGCACATCGAGATCGGTGCGGCTGATCAGCTCCCGCACGGCGACCTTTCCCAGGTCGATCGCCGAGAGAGCCTTGAAGTCCGTCCCCGCCCTCGCGAACGGGGTTCGGCACCCCTCCACGATCGCGACCCTTCGCCCGATGCCTTTCATCTCTCTTCTCCTCTGGATGAGCCCGGCCCCTTCCCAGCGCAAGAGTCGGCCCAGAGCCGACTGCCGCCCCTCCTCCTTGCGCATCCCGGAGGCGGGATCGAAATTCCGGGAAGACCCCTCACCCCCGCCCGATGGAGGATACCGTGGCCGCTCGCCTTCGCAACCGCCTGCTCGCCCTGTCCGCCGTGCCGATTCTCTCGCTCGCGGGCTGCGACTGGGGCTCCACGGAGCCGGTGTCGCTGTCGCTCGAGTTCGTCGCCTCCCACACGCTCAACGCAGACGGCTCCTGCGTCGTGCAGTTCGTGGCCAGCGCGTTCGGATTCGGCTCCGCGCAGTGGGACCGGGTGACGGTCCGCCGCTCGGGAACGGTGCTGGCCGACTACAGCGGCTCCCAGACCGCCCAGTTCTGGGGGGACGCCGACATCTCGGCGGGGGACCAGCAGCCCTCCACCCCCTTCGTCGCCCCCGACGCCGCGGCGGGCGTGGTGATCCAGGTGGACTATCGGATCACCGGTCCCGTGCGAACCGTGGAGCTGCAGCCTAACTGCTCGGCCGCCGCGACCTGAGCCCGCCGGCCCCGCGGGTTCGGAGCCCTCGCGGGCGGTCCAGGAAACCGTTGCCTTTCAGAAGGGGTCGGATACCTTACTGAGCCCCGTCACCCCGTCACCCCGTCACCCCGTCACCCCGTCACCCCGTCACCCCGTCACCCCGTCACCCCGTCACCCCGTCACCCCGTCACCCCGTCACCCCGTCACCCCGTCACCCCGTCACCGCCGGTCCGGGTGCGTCGCGTCGCCGAGCGGCGCGGCGGGAAGGAGGGCGCCGACCAGGCCGCCCCGCGTCTCCCAGGCATCCAGCTCCTCGGCGTAGCGCACCCCCCAACGCTGCCCCCGCGTTGCCCTACGCCCCGTCCCGGTGCTCGTACACCTTCTCTCGCTCGCTCATCTCGATCTCTCCTGGCGTAGGGGGAGGAACCCTCGAAAAAATGCAAGACACATTCCCCGGCGCGATCTCTGCAAGCCCCTTCCTCGGACCGTTCACCGACTCACCGGAGGAGGAGAGAATGCCGACGCAGAAGTTCCGGGTGAAGGGGCTCGGGCACGAGGACGAGGCTCAGGTCGCGCGCGAGCTGCGCAGCCTGCGCGGCGTCCTCTTCGCCGCCGCCGACCACTCCGACCAGTGCGCGGAAGTCGAGTTCGAGGACGACGCCGTGACCCCCGACGAGATCCGCGAGAGGATCGAGGCGCTCGGGTTCACCGCGGAGATCGCCGGATGAAGCTGTTCACGCTGCGCAGCCGGCAGGTCCTCCCCCTCTCCGTGGATGAGGCGTGGGGCTTTTTCTCGAATCCGGCGAACCTGCAGGAGATCACTCCTCCTTCGATGAGCTTCGAGATCACCTCCGAGGTCCCCGCGCGGATGTACCCGGGGCTGATCGTCACCTACCGGATCCGCGCACTCTGGTCGATTTCGATGAACTGGGTGACCGAGATCACCCACGTCGACGAGCCCCGCTACTTCGTGGACGAGCAGCGCTTCGGCCCCTATCGCTTCTGGCACCACCAGCATCATCTTCGAGAGGTGGAGGGGGGAGTGGAGATGACCGACCTGGTGCACTACGCGCCGCCGGGCCCCGCGGCTCCGCTCGTCGACCGGCTGCTGGTGGGCCCGCGCCTGCGCGAGATCTTCGGGTACCGCCGCGAAGTGCTCGCCGAACGCTTCGGCGAGGTCGGCTAGTCCGGCGGCGAGCATCCGAACCCCCGCGGCGTCCGGCGGGACCGCGGGCGGCGGTTCGGTCGGGGACTAAAGTTTGATTGTCTTCGCACCGATTCCCTGTACATTGAATCCTCCACGCGGCCGCCCCGGCCTGTGCAGAGTTCCCCGTGCCACCCGGTAGAGATGCCCATGCCGTCTCAGAGCGCTTCCCTTTCCGCCGCGGACCGCGCGACGTCCCACTTCCCCGGAAGTCGCGTCCTGATCGCGGTGGCCGCCCTGGTCTCGCTCTCCGCCTGCGCCGGCCGTCCGACGCCGGCGGGAGCTCCGGCTCCGTACGACTTCCCGGTGCGGGAGCCGGGGCTCCTCGGAGAGCCTACGGAGTTCTTCGAGGTGGAGGTTACCGCTCCGAAGCGGGACATCCTCGGCACCGCCGCGTACGACCTCCCCGTGGAGGCGAACAGCTGGGTCGAGGCGGAGCTGGACTTCCTGGTGAACGAGCGCAGCGCGGTGATCGGGCGCTGGATCGAGCGCGGCGACCTCTACCAGGGCTTCATCAAGCAGGAGCTGCAGACCGCCGGCGTCCCCACCGACCTGTACCACCTCGCGCTGATCGAGAGCGGGGCTCTTCCCACCGTGCGGAGCCGGGCGGGGGCGGTGGGATTCTGGCAGTTCATGCCCGCCACCGCGCGGCAGTCGGGCCTGAGGGTGGACGACGCGGTGGACGAGCGGATGGACCCGGTGCGCTCCACGCGCGCGGCGGCGCGGCACCTCCGCCACCTGCACCGCTCGTTCGGCGACTGGGCGCTCGCCGCGGCGGCCTACAACGCCGGGAGCGGGCGCATCTCGCGCGGCCTGCAGAAGTTCGGCGCGACCGATTTCTGGACCCTCGCGGAGCGCGGCGACCTCGCCGAAGAGACGAAGCGCTACGTGCCCCGTCTCTATGCCATGACGGTCATCGGGCGCGACCGCACGCGCTTCGGATTCGCCCCCCCGCCGATCGTTCCCGATTTCGCCTACGACAGCATCCAGGTGGAGTACGCCACTCCGTTGGACGAGCTGACGAAGATCAGCCGCGTCTCGAGAGACCAGCTCGAGCGGCTGAATCCGCATCTCGTTCGAGGCATCACCCCGGAGGGCGGCTACTGGGTCTGGATCCCGGCGGGAGAGGGGATCGCGATGCAGCGAGCCTACCTGGCCTCCGACTTCCGGAAGTTCCGCGGGCTGGGCACGTACGCCGTCCGTGCCGGGGACAACCTGGGGAAGCTCTCCGACCTCTCGGGCCTCTCCATGTCGAAGATCCGCGAACTGAACCCCAAGGTTCGGTTCGACCCGCTCCAGATCGGCGAGGAGCTGAAGCTTCCCTTCCAGGTGGCGCGCGAGCTCGCCTCCCGCGGTGAGACCAGAGTGGCCGCCGCGGAGGAGAAGCCGGCGAAGGAGGAGGGGAGCGGAGCGAAGACGGAGAAGAGGGCGCAGCGCGCCGCCGAAGCCGACGACGGCGACGTCGGGGCCGAGACTCACACCGTGACGACCGGGGAGACGCTATGGGAGATCGCGCGCCGCTACGACGTGGCCGTGGAGCGGCTGCAGGCGGCGAACGCCCCTCTCCGGCTCGATCATCCGCCCCGGGCAGACGCTCCGAATCCCGTCTCCCGCCGTGGCCGTGGCCGCGCAGGAGCCGGAGACGGTGGAGCACCTGGTGGAGGGCGGGGAGACTCTCTGGGGAATCGCCCGGAAGTACCGCTGCTCGGTGGCGGCCATCCAGGCGGCCAACGGGCTGGACGACCGTCCCCATCCGGCCGGGGCAGAAGCTGAGGATCCCGAAAGGAAGCTAGGACGGGAGCGCGGCGCTCAGAGACCGCGATCTTTCGCGTTGCGGGCGGCGGCACGGCGCACGGCGGCGTCGGTCGCGGCCTCCTCGGCGCGCGCCTGGTCCTGCTCCGCCTGCCCCTCCATCTGGTCGAGCTTCCCCTCTTGCTCCATTTCCCGGTCGCCGAGGAGATCTCCGACCCCTTCCTTGATCTTGCCGCCGAGGTGCTTCGCCTTTCCGGCCTTGTCGTCCGCCATGATGCCCTCCGGGTGTCGGTGAATCGGGAACCCGAGCAGATAGCAAGGAGCGTGCCCGGTCCGGGCTCCTCCGCCGGAGCTCGCTTCGGCCTGCGGCTTGCACCGTAGAGCTGGTGAATGGCTCGGCACGCTGCGTTCGAGGTCCTGCTGCTCTCGCGGCGGGCGCGGGAGTGGCCCGCCCGGGAAGGTCCCGAGCGCGGCCGAGGGAGAAGACGATACATCGGACCGGGACGGACATGACAGAGATGCCGGGGGAGGACCAGGACGGGGGCCGGGGAGACCGGAGGGACGACGATCGGCGGCGAGGCGACCCGGCGGCGCACCGATCGGCGCTTTCCGACGCCGCTCTGGCGCCGGCCGTGGGCCTACGCCGCCTATGGGGTGGCGGGGCGCGCTGCTCCTCGTGCTGTTCCTGAGCTCGCTGGGGGAGGACGACGAGGGGCCGGAGACGGGGGAGGTGGTGACGGTGATGGCGCCCCCGCCGGTGGATCCGAACGCCCCTGCGGCGGCCGGAGCGCCGCCGCAGGACGCCTACGGAGTGGGGGGACTTCGAGCGTTTGCTCGCGGAGGGCGAGCGGGCGGCCGGCCCAGCGGGTCCGGACGGAGCTCTTCTGCGAGCCGATCGAGCCCGTCACCCTACGCGAGGTGGACGCGGTGAACCGCTCCGTGGCGGAGCTCGCCGACGCCAACCGTCGCGTTCCGGCTTCGACGTGCAAGTGGGGCGCCGAGGAGGGCGCCCCCGGACTTCGTCCTCCTCGTCCCCCCCGCGCTCGCCGAGCGGCTCGCGGACGCGCCCCGAGGTCAC
The DNA here is from genome assembly GCA_965215255.1 of Longimicrobiaceae bacterium. Lineage (GTDB taxonomy): Bacteria > Gemmatimonadota > Gemmatimonadetes > Longimicrobiales > Longimicrobiaceae > CBDCDN01. The sequence goes on from CBDCDN010000007.1 coordinate 73,493, forward strand.
CCAGGACTTCGTCCGGCGGCGGCAAGTCAACGTGGAGCTGGAATGGATCGGGCGCTCCGGGGCTCTCTCGCTGCGGAACACCGGGGTCCTGCGCGAGATCCGCTAGCCGGAGCCGGCGCTACCCGACGCGGGCGAGCGTCAGGCGCCGGCAGAGCTCTTTCTCGCCCAGGGTGCGGAGGGCGAACGCGGCGGCGCGGGTGCTGTTGAAGGTGATGCTCCCGCGGATCGGCTCCGCATATCCCTCGCCGACGGGGCGAAAGGCCAGGATCGCGCCCTGCTTCCCGTGCGCCACGACGGCATCGAGCGCCACCGCCTCCCAGAGCTTGCCGTCCTCGTCTCGAAACTCACGCATGGTCTGACGTTGCTGAGTGCTGGTTGCCGGCCGCCGCTTCCTCAACCCTCCCCGTCTTCCTCCCCGCCCTCGACCGCTGCGTCGCTCTCTTCCTCCTGGGCCGGGAACTGCGGGCTGAGCTCGCGCCAGAGGTCCTCCACCAGGCGCCGCACCTCGCGGACCTGCTCCTCCTCGGGGCGGTCCTGCAGGTGGTAGCGGGCCGCGCTCAGCGCGCGGTAGGCGCGCCAGAGGGCGGCCGAGGCGGGCGTGCGCTCGTGGGGGCGCCGCTTCTCCCCGCGCAGGTGCGACACCAGCCACTCGGTCATTTCCTCGTCCAGCTGCATCACCTCGGCGCCCGCTGACTGGTCCTGCGCCAGCTTCTTGAGCTTCCCCACGAAGTTCTTGGGCAGGCCGGCGACCACATACGCGGTCAGGTCGGAGCGTTGCAACATCTCACTGGCCATCGGGCCTCCTTTGCTCGCGGGTCAGCCCTCGAGGGTGCGAAGCAGCTCGCCACCCAGGGCTTCGAGCTGCCAGCGGCGGATCTCCGGGATCTCCAGCAGCTCGTCGGGGGTGTCCGGCTCGCGGCGCGCGATCTCCTCCAGCACCGCTCGAGACATCAGGAAACCCGGATCGAGGTCCAGCTCCTCCGCCATGCGGTTCCGCACGCCGCGTAGCCTCTCGGCGCGCTCCTCCACCTCGGAGTCTCGGTCCCAGCGGCGCGGAATGGGAAAACTCGGCAGCTCGGGCTCCGGCACCGCGAGGCCGCGCCGGATCGCCGCATGGATGTCGCGCCCGCGGCGATCCGCCAGCCCCTCCGAGATCCCATCCACCCGCACCAGCTCCCGGCGGCTTTCGGGAGGGCGAAGGCTGAGCGCGATCATCGCCTGGTTGGACAGAACGCGGAAGGTGGCCTGGTCCCGCTCCTTCGCCACCTCCTCGCGCCAGCCGTGCAGCTCGCGCAGGATGGCCAGCCCGCGCGGCGTCAGGTCGCGAGCGCCCTTGATGCGGAGGAAGGCCTCTTTCGCGTCCTCCGGCTCCTGCCAGCGCGTTCCCTCCCGGCGCACGAACTCCTCCTCCGCCCACGCGAGCCGGCCGCGCTCGACCAACCCCTCGCGGACGCGGTCGCGTAGCTCGGGGAGGTAGGCCGTGTCCGTCGCGGCGTAGTCCTTCATCCCCTCCGTGAGCGGCCGCTCCGCCCAGTCCGCGCGCTGGTAAGCCTTGGGGAGCTTGATTCCCAGGAAGCGCTCGACCAGCGCGCCGAGCCCCAGAGACCGCTCGCCGAGGAAAGCGGCCGCGATCTGCGTGTCGAAGAGCCCTGCCACCGTGAGCCCCGCGTCCCGGTCCAGGATGCGGAGGTCGAAGTCCGCATCGTGGAACACCGTCTCGATGCGGCGGTCCTCCAGGATGGAGGCCAGAGGGGAGAGGTCGGGGACGGCGAGCGGATCGACGAGGAAGTTCTCCGCCCGGGAGGAGACCTGCACCAGGCTCAGCCGATCCATATAGCGGTGGTAGCCTGCGGCCTCCGTGTCCACCCCGAGAAGCGGCTCGCCGGCGAGCCGCCGCACCATCGCTTCGAGCCGCTCCGGCGTATCGACGTATTCGTATTCCATGAGGGCGGTCGGCAAAAAAGTTTGCGCAAGATGCCCTTTTGCCACGGGGGCCGCAAGGGCGGGGGTCGGCAGGGTGCGGGCGTTGCCAGCCCCGCGAGCTCGGACCTATCTTTCCGCCTCCGGCCGCGCCCCGGCCTCCGAAACCTCCCCCCGCGAGAGCCATGCAGCGCCGGAGCGATACGGAGGAAGTGCTCCTGATCGCCGACCGCGTCCATCCACTCGGCGGACATGCCCCGGCACGCGCGCTCCTCGTGCGCGGCGGACGGGTCGCCGCCCTGGGGGACGAAGCCCGGCTGCGGGCGCTCGCCTCCTCCGGAGTGCGAGTCGAGCGCCTCGAAGGAGCGACCCTCACCCCGGGAATCACCGACGCACACGTTCACCTCTCCACCTGGGCGCTCAACCGGCGCCGCATCGACCTGCACGGGGTGGCGAGCCTCGCCGAGGCGGTCTCGCGCGTGGCGGCCGCGGCGGCCGCCTCTCCCGGGGGCGGGTGGCTCCTCGGGCAGGGATGGAACCGCCACCGCCTCGAGCGGCTGCCGGGACGGGGCGACCTCGACCGGGTAGCTCCGGGCCGGCCGGTGCTGCTGGAGAGCAACGACATCCACTCCGCCTGGCTCAACGGCGAGGCGCTGCGCCGCTGCGGCATCTCCCGCGACACGCCGGACCCCTCCGGTGGCGAGATCGTGCGCGACCCGCGGTCCGGCGAGCCCACCGGTCTGCTTCTGGAGGAGGCGAAGAAGCTGGCCCTCCCGCACGTCCCCGCCCCCGCCGAGGCGGAGCTGCTCGACGCGCTGCTCGACGCGCAGCACGAGGCGCACCGGCTGGGCGTCACCGGGGTCCACTCGGTGGAGGTTCACGGGCTGCGCGACTTCGAGGGGCTGCGCCAGCGAGGCGAGCTGCGTCTCCGGGTCCTGCAGCACGTCCAGCTCGATCAGCTCGACAGGGCGGTCGCGGCGGGGCTGCGCAGCGGCTTCGGCGGCGAGTGGATCCGCGTCGGAGGGGTGAAGATGTTCCTCGACGGGGCCCTCGGCTCGCGGACCGCCTGGTTGCGCGAGCCGTACGCCGGCGGCGCCGACGACCGGGGGATCCGCACCCTCTCCGACGGCGACTTCCGGGAGGCGGTGCGGCGCGCGGCGGACGCGGGGATCGCGTCCGCCGTGCACGCGATCGGGGACGCTGCGGTCGAGCTCGCGCTCCGCGTGCTGGGGGAGGAGATCCCCGCGCCGCCGGCCCTCCCGCACCGGATCGAGCACCTGCAGCTCTGCCCGCCGGAGCTCTGGGACCGGGCCGGACGCGCGGGGATCGTCGCCTCGATGCAACCGGCGCACCTGCTCACCGACATCCCGGCGGCCGAGCGGCACTGGGGACACAGGCGCTCGCGGGGCGCGTACGCCTTCGCGCCGCTGCTGCGCGCGGGCGCGACGCTCGCCTTCGGATCCGACGTCCCCGTGGAGACGATCGATCCGCGCGCCGGCCTCTTCGCCGCGATGCGCCGCGAGACGTGGGACGGTCCCTGGAAAGGGGAGGCATGGTTTCCCGAGCACCGCCTCACCGCCGCGGAGGCGCTTTCGGCCTATACCGAGGGGCCCGCGCTCGCGGCCGGGATCGCCGAGCGGCAGGGGCGGCTCCTTCCCGGCTACGACGCGGACCTGGTCGCGTGGGACCGTGACCCGCTCGCCGCGCCGCCGGACGAGCTGCGGACGATGGGCTGCCTCCTCACCATGGTGGGTGGCGAGGTGGTGCACCGCCGGGAGGGCGGGTGAGCCGCGCCTTGCCGCGCCGCCGCCCGGGGGAGCACTTTGTGCAGAAGGCCGGAATCCGCCCGCGCAGCCCTCAGAACGCCGATCCCCGAAGTCTGCCCCATGCCCACGGATAAGGTTCGCCGCACCAAGATCGTCTGCACCCTCGGGCCGGCCTCGTCGTCTTCCGAGCGGATCGAGTCGCTGGTCCGCGCGGGGATGGACGTCGCGCGGATCAACTTCTCGCACGGAGACCTCGAGACGCACCGCCGCACCATCCGCGAGGTGCGCGAGACGTCGCGCAGGCTGGGCCGCCCGGTGGCGGTGCTCGGTGACCTGCAGGGCCCGAAGATCCGGGTGGGGGCGCTTCCGGAGCCCGTCGAGCTGCGGCCCGGCGACAGCGTCACTTTCGCCCCGGAGGGAAGCCACCGGCCGGGGGAGCTCCCCACCACCTATCCCCAGCTCGCCGAGGACCTCGAGGACGGGGAGGTGGTGCTCCTCGCCGACGGGCTCATGGAGCTCCTGGTGGAGGACGTGGCCCCGCCGCGCGTGACGATGCGCGTCCTGCACGGCGGCACCCTCACCTCCAACAAGGGGATCAATCTCCCCGGGGTGAGGATGAGCGTCCCCTCTCTCACGGAGAAGGACGAGCGCGACCTCGAGTTCGCGCTGCGGGAGGAGGTGGACTACATCGCCCTCTCCTTCGTTCGCAAGCCCGCCGACGTCGCCGAGCTGGCGAGCCGGATCCCGAAGGGCGGCCCGCCGGTGGTGGTGAAGATCGAGAAGGGGCTCGCGCTGGAGAACCTGCAGGCGATCCTGGACGAGGCGGACGCGGCGATGGTGGCGCGCGGGGACCTCGGCGTGGAGCTCCCTTTCGAGCAGGTGCCGCTCGCCCAGAAGCGGATGATCCAGCTCTGCAACCTCTCCAGCCGGCCGGTGATCACCGCCACGCAGATGCTGGAGTCGATGGTCGAGAACCCGCGTCCGACGCGCGCCGAGGCGTCGGACGTCGCCAACGCCATCATCGACGGGACGGACGCGGTGATGCTCTCGGCCGAGACGGCCACGGGGAAGTTCCCGGTGGAGGCGGTGAAGTCGATGGTGAGGATCGCCGAAGAGATCGAACGCTCCCACATCATGGACACCGGACCCCACTACGACATCCCCTCCGAGCCGCGCGACATCGGCCAGCTTCCGACGGAGTGGGCGATCGCCGCCGCGACGGTGGAGGCCGTCCGCCGCCTGCACTCCCCCATCATCTTCACCTTCACGAGCACCGGCTACAGCGCGCGCGTCGTCTCCTCCTTCCGGCCGCCGGTTCCGATCCTGGCGCTGACGGACTCGCCGCGCACCTGCAACCAGCTCGCCCTGGTCTGGGGCGTGATTCCGGTGCTCACCCCGCACCAGCTCTCCTTCGACGAGGTGCTGGAGCAGGGGCGCACCACGGCGCTGGAGCGCGGCCTCGTGGAGCGCGGACAGCGCGTGGTGGTCACCGCCGGGCTCCCCATGCACACCCCGCGGACCACCAACTCCCTGCGGGTGGAGACGATATGACTCGCAGACGAGGGGTGCCGTGAGGCTCCACTTTCTCGGGACTGGGACCTCGTTCGGGGTCCCGGTGATCGGGTGCGACTGCGGGACCTGCACCTCGGAGGATCCCCGGGACCGGCGGACGCGCCACGCGGTGGTGCTGGAGGAGGGGCGGCGGCGGATCCTCGTCGACACTCCGCCGGAGCTGCGCCTCCAGCTGGTCCGGGCCGGGATCGGGCGGGTGGACGCCGTCTGGTACACCCACTGCCACGCCGATCACGTCCACGGCGTCGACGACCTGCGCGTCTTCTCGGTCCGCGACCGGCGGCCGCTCCGCGTCCTGGCGTCGGAGGGGTGCGTGGGCGTGCTGGCTTCGAGGTTCGACTACATCTTCGACCCCGCGATCAAGCCCATCGAGGGGACGACGAAGCCGGAGGCGGACCTCCAGGTGCTGCGACCCTTCGAGCCGGTGGAGGTGGCGGGCTTCGGGATGCTCCCGCTTCCGGTTCCGCACGGGCACGTCGAGGTGCTCGGCTTCCGCGTCGGGAGGCTGGGCTACATCACCGACGCCAAGCGGATCCCCGAGCGTACCCGGGCGGCGCTGGAGGGGGTGAGGGTGCTGGTCCTCAACGCGCTCTGGTACGGGACGCCGCACCCCACCCACTTCACCGTGGAAGAGGCGGTGGAGGTCGCCCGCGCCATCGGCGCCGAGACGACCTACCTCACCCACCTCAGCCACCGCGTGGGCCACGCGGAGCTGGAGATACGGCTCCCTCCCGGCGTCCGCCCCGCCCACGACGGTCTGGTGGTGGAAATCTAGCGCGGAGCCGGCGGGCGCCCGCACCTTCGCACCTTCGCACCCTCCGGGGGACCATGATCACACTCGATTTCAACAACATGCTCTCTCCGCGCCTAGGCCCTGGGCGCGGCATCGATCCGGGGCGGCTGGAGGCCCTGCAGGGGCGCTTCGCGGAGATCCACGCCGACGTGAACCGCCGGCGCGAGGCGGGCGAGATGGGCTTCTACGACCTCCCCTACGCGGGGGAGGTGGTGGACGAGATCGAGCGCTTCGCCGACGGCGGGGGCCAGGCGTTCGCGAACGTGGTGGTGCTCGGGATCGGCGGCTCGGCGCTCGGCACCATCGCCCTCAAGAGTGCCCTGCTCCACCCGTACTGGAACGAGCTGGACGAGGAGGGGCGCGAGTTCTTCCCGCGCCTCTACGTGGTGGACAACCCGGACCCCGCCACCTTCCTGGCGCTCCTGCAGCACATCGACCTGCGGCGGACCCTCTTCAACGTCGTCTCGAAGTCGGGTGGCACGGCGGAGACGATGAGCCAGCTCCTGATCGTCCGGGCGAAGCTCGAGGCGGAGCTCGGCGACGGATACGGCCGCCACCTCCTCTTCACCACCGATCCGGAGAGCGGGGTCCTGCGCAAGCTCGCGCGGGAGGAGGGGATCGCGGCGCTCTCCGTCCCGCCGACCGTGGGAGGTCGCTTCAGCGTGCTCTCCGCCGTGGGGCTCCTGCCCGCCGCGCTGGTGGGGATCCGCGTCCGGGAGCTGCTGGAGGGAGCCCGCGCGATGGACGAGCGCTGCCGCTCGGCCGAGCTGAAGCGCAACCCGGCCGCCGTCTTCGCGGCGCTCCAGTACCTCGCCGACACAGAGGCGGACGCCCCGATCCAGGTGATGATGCCGTACTCCGACCGGCTGCGGGACGTGGCCGACTGGTTCCGCCAGCTCTGGGCGGAGAGCCTGGGGAAGCAGCGCGACCGCTCCGGGGCGGAGGTCTTCGCCGGCCCGACCCCCGTGAAGGCGCTGGGCGCCACCGACCAGCACTCGCAGGTGCAGCTCTACGTGGAGGGGCCCTTCGACAAGACGATCACCTTCCTCATCGAGGGGAGCAGGGGAGAGGACGTGGAGATCCCCGGGATTTATCCCGACGTCGCCGAGCTGGGCTACCTGGGCGGCCACAGTCTGGGCGAGCTGCTGCGGGTGGAGAAGGAGGCGACGGAGGCCGCCCTCGCCCAGCGGGGCCGGATGAACATGACGATCGAGCTCCCCGCGGTGGACGCGCGGTCGCTCGGCGAGCTCTTCATGCTCCTGCAGATCGCCACGGTCTACGCCGGCGGCCTCTACGACGTGGATCCCCTCGACCAGCCGGGGGTGGAGCTGGGGAAGCAGCTCACCTACGGCATCATGGGACGGGGAGGCTACGACGAGCGGCGCCGGGAGTGGGAGAGCCGTGAGCCGAAGCGGGAGGAGTGGACCGTCTGAGCCCTGCCGGCGGCGGGGGCAGCTCACCGGAACCCGGCCCGCGTCCGGGGTATCAATCCGCAGAACGTTTCGAGTTCCTTTCAGGAGCACAGGATATGAACAACATCAAGGTATTCGGGCTGATGGCGCTGCTGACCGGCCTGGTGGTCGCCGCGGGCGGCGCGCTGGGCGGGCAGAGCGGAATGTTGATCGCCTTCGTCATGGCCGGGGCGATGAACTTTATCGCCTACTGGACCAGCAGCTCCATGGTGCTGCGCATGTACGGCGCGCACACCATCGATCGGGAGCAGGCTCCGGAGCTCTACGAGATGGTGGACCGGCTGCGGCAGCGCGCCGGCCTGCCGATGCCCACGGTGGCCGTGGCTCCGCAGCAGCAGCCGAACGCCTTCGCGACTGGGCGCAACCCGGAGCACGCGGTGGTGTGCGTGACGGCGGGGCTGATGGACCTCGTGCCGCGAGACGAGCTGGAGGGGGTGATCGCGCACGAGCTGGCCCACATCAAGAACCGCGACATGCTCCTGCAGACCTTCACCGCCACCCTCGCCGGCGCCATCTCCTATCTCGGGCAGATGACGCTCTGGCGCGCCTTCCTGGGCGGCGGCGACGACGACGACAACCCGATCGGCGCGCTTGCCATGATGATCCTGGCGCCGATCGCCGCCTCGCTGGTGCAGATGGCGATCTCGCGGCAGCGCGAGTTCAAGGCGGACGCCGTCGGGGCCGAGATCACCGGACGCCCGCTGGAGCTCGCGGGAGCGCTTCAGCGGCTGGACGCCTATGCGCACCGCATCCCGATGCACGTCTCGCCGGCCGCCGCGCCGCTGGCGCAGGTGAACCCGCTGGCGGCGACGGGCGGCAGGGTGGCGAAACTCTTCAGCACCCACCCTCCCACGGAGGAGCGCGTCGCGCGGCTCCAGCAGATCGCCGGGAACGCCGACCTCGCGAGGTTCGCCCGCTGACCGGGCTGAGGCGGGAACCCTTCGCCGGGCGGACGCTCATCGTCCTCAACCCGGCCGCGGGGCAGGAGGAGCCCACGGGAGTGCGCCGCCGGATCGGCGGCGCATTCGCCGTTCGGGGAGCCCCCTTCGACCTGGTCGAGACGCGCGCCGCGGGCGACGCCGAGCGCCTCGCCCGCGAGGCCGTGGACCTCGGCTACCGCGCGGTGGTCGCCGCCGGCGGTGACGGCACCATCGCCGAGGTCATCACCGGCCTGGCCGGCACCGACACCCCGCTCGGGATCATCCCTCAGGGGACCGGAAATCAGCTCGCCTCCAACCTGGGGATCCCCGCCGACGTGGAGCGGGCGGTGGACGTGACGGTGAGCGGGCTCGCTTCTGCGATGGACATCGGGCAGCTCTCGGGCGGGCGGTATTTCGCGCTGATGACCGGCGCGGGGTGGGACGCGGAGGTGATGGCGAGCTGTACCCGCGAGCTGAAGGAGCGCTGGGGCTTCAGCGCCTACCTCTTCGCCGGCCTGCGGAGCGCCGTCCCGCCCCCCTCCGCCGAGTTCCGCATCACCGCGGACGGCAACGAGTTCCGGATCCGCGCGGCGACGGTGCTCGTGGCCAACGCGGGGCACCTCTTCCACTCCCTCTTTCCGGTGGAGGTGCAGATCGCGCCGAACGCCTCCTTCCACGACGGGCTGCTCGACGTCTGCATCTACGCGCCGCGTTCGCTCACCGACGTGGCGGCGGTGCTCTGGCGGGTGGCGCGCCGCCAGTTCAGGGGAGACGAGCGTATGATCTACCTGCAGGCGCGCTCGATCCGCATCGACGCCGACCCGCCCCTCATCACCCAGGTGGACGGCGACTGCATGGGGCGCACTCCGCTGGAGGCGCGGGCGGTGCCCGGCGGGGTGCGGGTTCTGATGCCGCGGTAGCCGGAGACCCCGCCCGCGCGCGGAGGGCCGATCTGCCCCCACTGCGATCATAGCGTCGAACAAGGAGACCCCGCCCGCACGCGGAGGGCCGGCTTGAATCCACGGGCCGGCTGCGGTAAATTTTCGGGATGCCACAGAACGAGCGCGACGGGCGCGAGAGCCCGCAGGAATACCTCGTGGTCCGCGGGGCCCGCGAGCACAATCTGCAGAACATCGACGTCTCCATCCCCCGCGACCGGCTGACGGTCATTACCGGCCTCAGCGGCAGCGGGAAGTCGTCGCTGGCGTTCGACACCATCTACGCGGAGGGGCAACGCCGCTACGTGGAGTCGCTCTCCGCCTACGCGCGCCAGTTCCTCGGGCTAATGGAGAAGCCCGACGTCGACGCGATCGAGGGGCTCTCGCCGGCGATCTCCATCGAGCAGAAGACCGCCGGTCGTAACCCCCGCTCTACGGTCGGGACCGTCACGGAGGTCTACGATTACCTGCGCCTCCTCTGGGCCCGCGCCGGCACCCCCCACTGCCCGCAGTGCGGCCAGCCCGTGCGCCGGCAGAGCGCCTCTCAGATCGTCGACCACCTCCTCGGCTGGCGGGAGGGGACCCGGCTGGAGGTCCTCGCGCCGCTCGTGCGCGGCCGCAAGGGCGAGTTCCGCGACCTCTTCGAGGATGCCCGGCGCCAGGGCTTCGTGCGCGCCAAAGTGGACGGCGAGGTGGTGGACCTGCAGGATCCTCCCAAGCTCGCGCGCCGCCAGAACCACGACATCTCCATCGTCGTCGACCGTCTCGTGGTGCGGCCCGGCGACCGGCAGCGCCTCGCCGACTCCGTCGAGACCGCCCTCCGCACGGCCGACGGCGTCGTGGAGGTGGACGTCCACCGCGACGGGGAGGTCGTGCCGCACCTCTTCTCCGAGCACTACGCCTGCGCGTCGTGCGGGGTGAGCATCCCCGAGCTGGAGCCCCGGCAGTTCTCCTTCAACTCCCCCTACGGCGCCTGCTCCGCCTGCGGAGGACTCGGCACGCGGAAGGAGCCCAACCCGGAGCTGGTCCTCGGCGACCCCTCCGTCTCGATTCTCGAGGGCGTCGTCCTCCCGTGGGGGGTGCCCCGCGGGCACCTCCGCACCACCATCCTCGAGGGGCTCGCCTCGGCCCTCGGCTTCGACCTCAACACTCCCTGGGGCGATCTCCCGGAGGAGGTCCGCGCCATCCTTCTCTTCGGCAGCGGGGCCGCGGGGGCGTCGGTCCCGAAGAAGCTGAAGTGGACGGGGATCGTGCGAGACGTCGAGCAGCGCTTCCACGACACCGGCAGCGATTCGGTGCGCGCGCAGCTCGACGAGTACATGTCGACCCTCTCGTGCTCCGCCTGCGGCGGAAGCCGCCTGCGACCGGAGAGCCGGGCGGTGACGGTCCTGGGCCGGTCGCTCGGGGAGGTGGTGGAGATGCCCGTGGATGGCGCCCTCGCCTTCTTCGACGAAGCGGCGGAGAGCCGGGACCTTTCCGCCGACATCGCGCGGCCCATCCTCAAGGAGGTGCGGGAGCGGCTCGGCTTCCTGGTGAACGTCGGCCTCGAGTACCTCACCCTCGGCCGCTCGGCCGAGACCCTCTCCGGCGGCGAGGCGCAGCGGATCCGCCTGGCGACGCAGATCGGGTCGCGGCTGGTGGGCGTGCTCTACATCCTCGACGAGCCTTCCATCGGGCTGCACCAGCGCGACAACCGGCGCCTGATCGCCACCCTCGAGGAGCTGCGCGACCTGGGAAACACGGTGCTGGTGGTGGAGCACGACGAAGAGACGATGCGAGCCGCTGACCACATCCTCGATCTGGGGCCCCGCGCCGGCCGGCACGGGGGGAGGGTGGTGGCGGAGGGGACGCTGGACGACCTGCTGCGCGTACCGGAGTCGCTCACCGGCGCCTACCTGCGCGGGGAGCGGGAGATCCCGATCCCCCGGGAGCGCCGCGCGCCACAGGCCGGGCACGAGCTGCTGATCCACGGCGCGCGCGAGCACAACCTCCGCGACGTCACCGCCCGCGTCCCCCTCGGCACCTTCGTGGCGGTCACCGGGGTGTCGGGGTCGGGGAAATCCACCCTCATCAACGACATCCTCTGGAAGACCCTCTCCCGCCGTTTCTATCGGGCCAAGGTGGTGCCCGGGGTGCACGACCGGATCGAGGGGCTGGACCGGATCGACAAGGTCGTGGACATCGACCAGTCCCCCATCGGCCGTACGCCGCGCTCGAACCCGGCGACCTACACCGGCCTCTTCACCGTCATCCGGGATCTCTTCGCGGAGCTCCCCGAGAGCAAGATGCGGGGCTATGCCCCGGGGCGCTTCTCCTTCAACGTGAAGGGTGGACGCTGCGAGGCCTGCCAGGGCGAGGGGCTGGTCAAGATCGAGATGCACTTCCTCCCGGACGTCTACGTCCCCTGCGAGGTCTGCAAGGGGAAGCGATATAATCGCGAGACGCTGGAGGTCTTCTACAAGGGTCACTCGATCGCCGACGTGCTCGACCTGACGGTGGACGAAGCGCTGGAGCTCTTCGAGGCGGTGCCCCGCCTGCGCCGGCACCTGCAGACCCTCTCGGACGTGGGGTTGGGCTACATCCACCTGGGGCAGGCCGCCACGACCCTCTCGGGCGGCGAGGCGCAACGGGTGAAGCTCGCCACCGAGCTCTCGCGGCAGGCCACCGGCCGGACCCTGTACATCCTCGACGAGCCGACGACCGGGCTGCATTTCGAGGACGTGCGCCTCCTGCTGGAGGTGCTGCACCGGCTGGTGGAGAAGGGGAATACCGTGCTGGTCATCGAGCACAACCTCGACGTGATCAAGACGGCCGACTGGATCCTGGACCTGGGCCCCGAGGGGGGCCTCGCCGGCGGGGAGATCGTGGCCGAGGGTCCGCCCGAGGAGGTGGCGCGGAATCCGCGCTCCTATACGGGTCGGTTTCTTGCACCGGTGCTGAACGGGGGAGCCGCTCGCCCCTCCTCCACCCCGGTCATCGATCGCCAGTCGTCGGTCCCGGCTGGCGATTGACGACCGACGACTGGCGACCTCCCATGGTCTCTCTCTTCGACATCCTCGGCCCGGTGATGGTCGGCCCGTCCTCTTCGCACACGGCGGGGGCGTGCCGTCTGGGGTTGATGGCGCGCGCGATCCTCGGCGGGACGCCGGAGCGTGCCAGCATCGGGCTGCACGGCTCCTTCGCCGCCACCGGCGAGGGGCACGGCACCCATCGCGCCATCGTGGGCGGGCTCATCGGGCTGTCGCCGGACGACCTCGGGCTGCGGGAGGCGTACGAGCAGGCCGGCGCGGCGGGGCTGGAATGGGATTTCGAGACGGTGGATCTCGGGGAGGACGCGCACCCCAACACCGCCGTCTTCGAGGTGCGCCGCGGCGAGGAGGAGGTGACGCTGCGCGGGGCCTCGGTGGGCGGCGGCCGCATCGAGGTGACCGAGGTGGACGGCTTCCCCGTGGAGCTCGGCGGGGATTACCACACGCTGGTGATCCTGGCGCACGACGAGCCGGGGACCATCGCCACCGTCGCCGGGGTATTCGCCAGGCAGGGGGTGAACCTGGCCACCATGCGGGTGGACCGCACCGGCCGCCACCAGGACGCCCTCATGACCATCGAGGCCGACGGCCCCATTTCGGACCAGGTACTGAGCGAGATCGCCGCCTTTTCCTGGCTCCGCTGGGCTCGCCGGATCGAGCGGATATCGTAGTGGAATGCATCGCAGCATCGAATCGCTGATCGCCGACGCCCGGGAGAGCGGGAGAGCGCTGCCGCAGGTGGTGCTCGCGGTGGAGGCGGGGGAGAGCGGGCGCTCGGAGGAGGAGATCCGCGGAAGGATCCGCCGGACGCTGGAGGTGATGCGCGCGGCGATCGGCGAGGGGCTGAAGGGGGAGGTCCGCTCCTCCTCGGGGATGACCGGCGGACGGGCGCGCCGCCTCTGGGAGGCGGGGCCTCGGCTGCTCGGCCCGCGCGTGACGGAGACGCTCGCTCGCGCGATCTCGACCCTCGAGGTGAACGCGGCGATGGGGCTCATCGTGGCGGCGCCCACCGCGGGCGCGGCGGGCGTCCTCCCGGCGATCCTGGTGAGCGCGGGAGAGTTCCTCGAGGTCGAGCCGGAGCGCCTGGTGGACGCGATGCTGGTGGCCGGGGGCGTGGGAGGCGTGATCGCCCACCGTGCCTCGCTCGCCGGCGCGGAGGGCGGGTGCCAGGCCGAGACGGGGACGGCGGCCGCGATGGGCGCCGCGGCAGTCACCTGGCTGGCGGGGGGCTCGCACGAGCAGGTGGCGACCTCCGTCGCCCTGTCGCTGCAGGGGATGCTCGGGCTGATCTGCGACCCCATCGGGGGGCTGGTGGAGATCCCCTGCATCTACCGCAACGCCTCGGCCGCGATGCAGGCGATCGCCGCCGCCGAGATGGCCCTCGCCGGGCTCGACTTTCCGGTCACCGCCGACGAGGTCATCGACGTCATGGGGGAAGTCGGCCGCAAAATGCCCGTCGCCTACCGCGAGACGGCGCTCGGCGGCCTCGCAGCCACCCCCTCGGCCCGCCGCCTGGTGCAGCTTCAGCCCTCGAAGCGTCCCAGCGGCTTCAGTCGGTGACCCGCAGAGGAAGTGAACGCGACGGGTCCCCTTTGAAACCCTGTCTTGCGCAGAGATGTAGGTCGAGTCGATGATGTTCATCGGGATGTTCTGGCTGGTGATGCTCGTCCTCCTCGTCCGGTGGATGATTCCGCTCGAGTCGAAGCGTGCGCTCCCCGAGGAGACACGGCGCCTGGAGGGGGAGGTCGAGCGGCTGCGGGACGAGGTGGACCGCCTCTCCGGGCAGGTGCAGCGCCTGCTCGACGAGCAGAGTTTCCTGCTGCGCCTGCTGGACTCGGGCGAGGGACCCCCGGCGTTGAGTCGCGGGGAGGACCCTCCCCCGGGGGAACCGACCGACCCGAACCCCCTTCACTGACGCCCCCGCTCCGGCCGCGCGCCGGACCGGGCGCGCGAGACCCCATCCGGAGGCCGCATGTTGACTCGCGAGGACCTGGACAGCTACCTGCTCCGGATCGAGCAGGAGTACGAGGAGATCGGACCGGGGATGTGGGTCCTCGGCGCCGGGTCCGACGGCGCGGACCTGGTGATCCATTTCTCGCCGCCGCTCCTTCTCCTGCGGGTGAAGGTGCTGGAGGTGCCGGACGACGAAAGCTCCTGCGGGCGACTCTTCCGCAGGCTGCTGGAGCTCAACGCCAGCGACCTGGTGCACGGCGCCTACGGGGTGGAGGGGGGCGACGTGATTCTCTCCGAGTCGCTGGAGCTGGAGAACCTCGACTTCAACGAGTTCCAGGCCTCCATCGACTCGATGCAGCTCGCGCTCGCCTCACACCTGGAGGCGCTCTCCCCCTTCCGCGACTGCGAGGGTCCAGAGAGTAGGGAACAGGGAACAGGGGATCGGGAACAGGGAGCCGCCTCCCCGTCCTCCGTGTCGTGAGCCCGGCGTCCTGAAGTCCGTTCCTGTTCCCCGTTCCCTCTCACCCGTTCCCGATCCCATGGGTATCTTCAGCAAGTTCTCGACGCTGATCCGGTCCAACATCAACGATCTGATCGCCCGGGCCGAAAACCCGGAGAAGATGTTGAACCAGATCATCCTCGACATGCGCGAGCAGCTCACCAAGGCCAAGCAGGAGGTGGCGGTGGCGATCGCGGATGAGCGGAAGCTCAAGGCGCAGGCCGAGGAGGAGGCGAAGCAGGCGCAGGACTGGGAGCGGCGCGCGATGTTGGCCGTGCGGGAGGGCCGGGACGATCTCGCCCGTCAGGCGCTTCTCCGCCAGCAGGAATACGGCGAGCGCGGCCACTCCCTCTACGAGACCTGGCAGCGCCAGGCGGAGGAGACGGAGCGGCTGAAGGACTCGCTGCGCCAGCTGAACGCCAAGATCGAGGAGGCCCGCCGCAAGAAGAACCTCCTCGTGGCCAAGCAGAAGCGGGCGGAGGCGCAGAAGCGCATCCACGAGACCATGGCCGGCCTCTCCGACAAGTCGGCCTTCGACGCCTTCGACCGGATGGCCGACCGGATCGAGCAGAACGAGAGGCTGGCCCTCGCCTCCGCGGAGGTGTCGGAGGAGCTCGGCACCGACAACTTGGACCGCGAGTTCAAGCAGCTGGAGAAGGGCGAGACCGGCGCGGAGGAGCGGCTCCTCGACCTGAAGCGGAAGATGGGAGTTCTCCCTCCCGCGCCGCCCGCGGAGAACAACCGCCTGAGCGGCGCCGAGGGCTCGCGACAGCTCGCCGCCGGACAGGGCGGCGCCGCGCAGGGGGATGGGGCGATCCACGAGGCGGAGCTCCTGGAGGAGTTCGAGGAGCTGGAGCGGGGCGAGGCCGGGGGATAGCGCATGGCGCAGTCACCGTCCCCGCGCCGGCCACGGGGACGGTCGTGTGGTCCTATCCGGCGGATCTACGTTCAGCGCCTGGCGGCGGGGAAGGGACCGCCCCGGTCCTCAGCCGCAGTCGCGGCAACCGAAACCGAGGACCTCTGACTGGCGGCGGAGAAGGCGGAGCCGGCTCACCAGCTGATCGTGCCCTTCCGGGTCGTATCCACCTGCTCGGCATCGCCGGTCCCGAAGAGGTATCGCTCCAGGTTCTCCGTGAGGAACTTCTTGGCGTCCGCGTCGCGGACGTTGAGGCCGTAGTGGTTGATCAGCATCGTCTGGTGTTTGAGCCAGTCGCCCCAGCAGGTCTGACAGATCTCCGCCTGGACGCGCCGCCCCACCTCGTTGTTGAGCGGGGCGTATGGCATGGCGGCACGCTCCTCGCCGCAGCGCGAACACCGGATATCGGGCATTTCCCGTCTCCTTGTTCTCGTAGTCGAGGGCGGCGCTTCCCCGGGCGGACCGCCGCATACGCCTAAACCTGTTCCGCGCGACCCCATCCCACCACCAACCGCAAATTCGAGTCCCGCCCACGGCCTCCGGCGGGTCCGCTCCTCGAGGGTCGAGGCACTCCTTCCAAGCTTGGACAGGATACCCACGGATTCGGAGGCCCGCCCTTGGCGCGCCGCGGGAGGGGAGGGATGAGCGACCCGCTCCCGGCGCGGATCTCGGCGGACGGCCGCACCGCGACCTGGAACCCCGCGCTCACGCGCGCGCGGCAGGTGGTGCTGCGCGTCCGCTCCCCGGCGGGGGAGGTGGAGCCGCGCAGGTCGCTGAACAGCGGCCGCGCGCGCGTCCGGGAGGGAGAGCGGATCGAGGCGGTGGAGCCGGAGGAGTGAGAGGGGCTCAGCGCCTCTCTCCCAGCGCCTCCCAGACGAGGCGGGAGAGATCGCGGGCCACGCGGTTCGCGGCCTCCGAGTCGCGGTAGCCGCGGGTGAGCACCACCAGCACGTACGGCGCCCGGCCGTCGGGATAGACGATCGCGCCGTCGTGGTGGATCCCGGTGATCCACCCCGTCTTGTTCCCGACTCGGGTGCCGACGGGAAGCCCGGCCGGGATCATTTCCCGGAACTCCTGCCCCTCCAGGATGCGCAGCATCTCCTCGGTCGATGCCACGGAGACCTCCTTTCCCGCCGCGATCGCCTCCAGCACCTTCATCAGCCCATACGCCGTCGTGGTGTTGTTCATGCCGCGCCGAAAGGCGGGAGTGTCCTCCACCCCCCGCAGCACGTGCATTTCCGAGCCGCCGATCTCCGCAAGCGTGGCCTCGATGCGGCGCGGATCGGCGAGGTCGATCAGGAGGTTGGTGGCGAGGTTGCTGGAGCGGGTGATCATCCTCGCCAGGAGCTCCCGGACCGTGAGCCGCTCGCCCGCGAGGGCGTACAGCTCCGGGTCGCTGTCGTCCTCGACGCGGAGGGAGTAGGTGCTGCCGTCCGCGATGCTGCGGAACTCGTTCCTCACCTCGACGCGCTCGTCGAGGGAGAGATCGCCCGCCTCGGTGCGGCGGAAGAGCTCGAGCATCACGGGCACCTTCATGGTGCTGGCGGCGTGCATCGGTGCGTGGGCCGCGATCAGCACCGAGTCGCCGGTCGCGAGGTCCCGCAGCGCGACCGCCACCTCGAGCGAGTCTCCGGGCTCGGCGGCGATCCGCTCCACGAGCCGCCCCTCCAGCCCCGCCGTGGCGGGGGAGGGAAAGGGCGCGGGGGCGCAGGACGCCAGGAGGAGCGAGGCCGCGGCGGCGGAGGAGGAAAGCTTCATCGGGAACGATCGGGATCGGAAAAGGTTAGAAACCGGGTGGGCGCCCGTCGCGCCTCCGGAGTAAGATAACCCGCTTTCGCGACCCGGCCAGCCGCGGGAGCCGGAGCGGGATCTCACCGTGATACCTTCATGCGGCGACGCCACTTCCGCCGCCGCCCGGTCGCGGGGCGGCATTGTGACGAGCGGGGGGTGCTTATATTTTGCTCCGCTTTTCCCGCTCCCTCGTACCGTGCCCCTGTGCAGGAAATCGACATGAATCACGGAGTTCTCCCCGATTCGGGACGGCGCTCGACGCGCTCCGAGGCGTTGAAACGCGCGATCACGGATCACATCACCTATACGCTGGCGCTCGATCGCTCGACGGCCAGCGACCGCGACCTGTACATGAGCACCGCCTGGAGCATCCGCGACCGTCTCGCGGAGCGCTGGGCGGCCACCCAGCAGCGCTACCAGATGAACGACGCCAAGCGCGTCTACTATCTCTCCCTCGAGTTCCTCATGGGACGGACGCTCGGGAATGCGCTCATCAACCTCGGGCTGGAGGACGCGACGGCGGAGGCGCTGGAGCCCCTCGGCTACCACCTGGAGGAGGTGGAGGAGATGGAGCTGGACGCGGGGCTCGGAAACGGGGGGCTCGGCCGCCTCGCCGCCTGCTACCTCGACTCCATGGCCACCCTCGAGCTCCCCGGCTACGGCTACGGCATCCGCTATGAGCACGGGATCTTCCGCCAGCGGATCGTCCACGGCCGCCAGGTGGAGATGCCGGACAACTGGCTGCACGACGAGAACCCCTGGGAGATCGCGCGCCCGGAGCGGAGCTACCCCGTGAAGTTCTACGGCCGCGTGGAGGTGTCCGAGGACGCGGCGGGGCGTCCCCACTACCGCTGGGTAGACTCGCACGACGTGCGGGCCGTGGCCTACGACACCCCGATCCCCGGCTACGGCAACACCACCGTCAACACGCTGCGCCTCTGGGCCGCCAAGGCCACCGAGGAGCTCGATCTCGACGACTTCATCCGCGGCGACTACCTCGCCGCCGTGATGGCGAAGGTGCAGAGCGAGACCATCTCGAAGGTGCTCTACCCGCCCGACGACACCGGGAGCGGGAGGGAGCTGAGGCTGAAGCAGCAGTATTTCTTCGTCTCGGCCACGCTTCAGGACATCCTGCAGCGGTACAAGCGCGAGCGCCGCACCTTCGCGGACTTCCCCGAGAAGGTGCAGGTCCAGCTCAACGACACCCACCCCGCCGTCGCCATCCCGGAGCTGATGCGGATGCTGATGGACGAGGAGGGGCTGGAGTGGAACGAGGCGTGGGACATCGCGAGGAGGACCTTCGCGTACACCAACCATACGGTGCTCCCGGAGGCGCTGGAGACCTGGAGCGTGGAGCTGTTCGGGCGGCTGCTCCCTCGGCACCTGGAAATCATCGGCGAGATCGACCGGAGGCTGCGGGAGCGGGTCGCGGAAAGCTTCCCGGACGAGTCGGACCGCCTCGAAAGGATGGCGATCGTCTCGGGCGGGGTGGTGCGGATGGCGAGCCTGGCGATCGCGGGAAGCCACTCCGTGAACGGCGTGGCGGAGCTGCACACCGCCATCCTCAAGGACCGCATCTTCGGCGATTTCGTCGAGCTCTGGCCGGACCGCTTCACCTCGGTGACCAACGGCGTGACCCAGCGCCGTTGGATGCTGCACGCCAATCCGAAGCTCTCGGAGCTGATCTCCAGCCGGATCGGCGAGGCGTGGATCACCGACCTGCCGCGCCTGCGGGAGCTGGAGCCGCACGCGGAGGATCCGGCGTTCCGGGAGTGGTGGCGCGCCGTCAAGAGCGACAACAAGGTCCGGCTCGCCCGGCTGGTGCGGGACCTGACCGGCGTATCGCTCGATACGGGGATGCTCTTCGACGTGCACGTGAAGCGGATGCACGAGTACAAGCGGCAGCTCCTCAACGCCCTCCGGGTCGTGGACGCGTACCTGCGCCTTCGCGACGAGCCGTCGCTCGACGTGGTGCCGCGGGCGGTGCTCTTCGGCGGGAAGGCGGCCCCGACCTACTGGACGGCCAAGCTGGTCATCAAGCTGATCCACTGTGTCGCGGAGACGGTGAACGCGGATCGCCGGGCGAGCGAGAAGCTCCGGGTCGCCTTCATTCCCGACTACCGGGTCTCGCTCGCCGAGAAGATCTTCCCGGGGAGCGACCTCTCGGAGCAGATCTCCACGGCGGGCTTCGAGGCCTCGGGAACCGGGAACATGAAGTTCGCGCTGAACGGGGCGCTCACCATCGGCACGCTGGACGGCGCGAACGTGGAGCTGGCGGAGGCGGTGGGGCGCGAGAACATTTTCATCTTCGGCCTGACGGCCGGAGAAGTGGCGGAGCGGAAGGCGCAGGGCTATCATCCGCGCGACGTGTATGCCTCCAATCCCCGGATCCGGCGGGTCCTCGATTTCATCGCGGGGGGCGGCCTCTGTTCGGGCGAGCCGGGGATCTTCCAGCCGCTGGTCGAAGAGCTGCTCACCCACGACCACTACATGCTGCTGGCGGACTTCGACGCGTATCTCGCCATGCAGGCGGAGGTGGACGACGCGTACCGCGACTCCGAGCGCTGGACCCGGACGGCGATCCTCAACGTCGCTCGTTCCGGCTTCTTCTCCAGCGACCGCGCGGTCCGGGAGTACGCGGACAGGATCTGGAAGCTGTGAGGCCTGCCGACCTCTGCCGCTGGTTGCCGCTCCGGCGGAGGATGGGGACAGGTCCCGATCACCGGGAAGCTCCCCATCTCCCTCCCTCCGTACCACCGGCTCGGCAAGGGGATCGAGCGGTCCGCGGCACCGGGGAGGACGCGATGATCCGTGTGCCCTCAGCCCGGGCTCGTCGCCGCGCTCCCCGCCACCCCCTTTCCCGGCTCTGGGAGACGGGGACGGGGGGAGGGGGCCTCCGCGCGGTGCTCCTGCTCGCCACCCTCCTCCTGCCGGCTTGCGTTCCGAAGCCCGCGCCTGTGGCGGGGCCGGCGCGGCTGGCGGCGGTGAGCGTGCTGACGCCGGCCCCCCTCGCGAGCGTGGGAATGCACCCGGGCCTGTCCGCCCGGCTCGACTCGATCGTGCAGGTGGCGCTGGCGGAGGGAGTGGGCTCCGGCGTCGCTCTCTCGGTGGGGCGCCATGGTCGCCTGGTGTACCGGCGGGGGTATGGGCGCACTCTCTCCGGCCCGGCGGGCGTGGAGGTCACCGACAGCACCCTCTTCGACCTCGCGTCGCTCACGAAGGTGGTCGGGACCACCACCGCGGCGATGATCCTGGAGGAGGAGGGCAGGCTGGAGCTGGACCGGCCGGTCGCGTCATACCTCCCCGAGCTCACCGACTCGGCCAAGGCGCCCGTCACCGTGCGGATGATCCTCACGCACCGGGGCGGGCTCGAGGCGGGCGCTCCGCTCTACTTGCAGCGGCGCTGCGGCCCCCAGGTGTGCCGCGAAGGGCACCGGGGGCGCGAGGAGTACCTCGACGCGATCAACCGGCGCCCCCTGCGCCGTCCTCCCGGCACCGCCACCGAGTACAGCGACTGGGACCTGATCCTGATGCAGCTCGTGATCGAGCGCCTCACCGGGCAGCCGCTGGACCGCTTCCTGGAGGAGAGGGTATGGCGGCCGCTGGGGATGCGCGACACCGGTTTCGCGCCGCTCTACGTCCCGCTGAGCCGAGTGGCCGCGACCTCGGCGGACCGGGACCGGGGCGGCCTGATCCACGGCGAGGTGCACGACCCGAACGCCTGGGCGATGGGCGGGGTCGCGGGGCACGCGGGACTCTTCTCGAGCGCACGCGACCTGGCTGTTTTCGCGCAGATGCTGCTGAACGGCGGCGAGTACGGCGGGGTGCGGATCGTCCAGCCGCAGACCCTCGCCCGCTGGACCGCGCCGCAGGACGCAGGGAGCAGCCGCGCGCTCGGCTGGGACACCCCCTCGGGCGCCTCCAGCGCCGGGCACTTCTTCGGGCCGCGCTCTTCCGGCCACACGGGCTTCACCGGGACCTCCCTCTGGGTCGACCCCGAGCGGGGACTCTTCGTGGTCCTGCTCACCAACCGCGTGCACCTCGGAAACGACAACCCGCGCCACGTCCCGCTGCGCCGCGCCGTCGCCGATGCCGTGCAGCAGGCGGTGCTCGACGCGCCGCTGGTGGACTGGGAGGCGAGGCGGTGACCCTCGCCCTCTGGGACAGGTTGATCATCGCCGCGTACTTCGCGGTCTCGGCGGCCGTCGGGCGCGCCTTCTCCCGCCGCGCCGGGAAGAGCGTCTCCGAGTTCACCGACCTCGTGCAGTTCGGCATCGCCCTGGGAGGCGCGGGTACTGGTGGCGCATCAACGCCTCGAGCGAGATCAGCGCGATGGCGGCCGCCCTGGTGGCATTCGCCGTGCTGACCACGACCGGGGTGTTCGACCCGGTGGACCCACTCCCGCTTCTCTGATATGGCTACCGCAGTGGACCCCCACGCCGACGCGCGCCGCCGCGGCAGCGAGCCGCGGCCCGCCCTTCTGCAGAAGGAGCGCCTCCCCGTCGTGATCGTCGAGGAGTACGACGAGATCGCCTCCACCATCGCCCGGCGCATCGCCGCCCTCATCCGCGAGAAAAACGCCCGCGGCGAGCCGGCGGTGCTCGGGCTGGCGACGGGGAGCACCCCCATCGGCATCTACCGGGAGCTGATCCGCATGCACCGCGAGGAGGGGCTCGACTTCTCCGACGTCTTGACCTTCAACCTCGACGAGTACTACCCGATGGCGCCGGACAGCATCCACAGCTACCACCGGTACATGTGGGAGAACCTGTTCGAGCACATCGGGATTCCGCGCGAGAACGTGCGCATCCCGCGCGGCGACCTGCCGCGCGACGGGGTGGAGGCGCACACCGCCGCCTACGAGCAGGCGATCCGCGACGCGGGTGGAATCGATTTCCAGATCCTGGGAATCGGCAAGACGGGGCACATCGGCTTCAACGAGCCGGGCTCGGGCGTCGAATCGCGCACCCGGCTGGTGGCGCTCGACACCGTCACCCGCCGCGACGCCTCGGCGGACTTCTTCGGAGAGGACAACGTCCCCACCGAGGCGATCACCATGGGCGTCGCCACCATCCTCGACGCGAAGGAGATCGCGCTGATCGCCACTGGCGAGCACAAGGCCCACATCGTCCGGCGCAGCGTCGAGGGCGACGTCGACCCCGACGTGGCGGCCACCTACCTGCAGCGCCACCGGGACGCCACCTTCTACGTCGACCCGGCCGCCGCGGCCGAGCTGACGCGGATCAAGACCCCCTGGGTGCTGGCCGAGGTGAAGTGGACGCGGCCGCTGGAGATCCAGGCCGTGATCTGGCTCAGCCAGGCGACCGGAAAGTCGATCCTCAAGCTCGACGGCCAGGACTATCGCGAGCACCACCTCAGCTCGCTGCTGGCCCGCTACGGCGCCGCGGGGCCGCTGAACGGAGAGGTCTTCAACACCCTCCTCTCGAAGATCCGCGGCAAGAGCCGACTACCGAGCGGAAAGCGCATCCTCATGTTCTCGCCGCACCCCGACGACGATGTCATCTCGGCGGGCGGAATCCTGAACAAGCTGCACCAGAACGGCAACGAGATCCTCGTCGCCTATCAGACTTCCGGGAACATCGCCGTCTTCGACCACGAGGTTCGCCGCTATCTCGACTTCCTGCGCCGCTGCGGCCGCGGGCTCGGGGCGGGCGACGGGAAGCTCGACGAGCAGCTCGACCGCATCGAGGAGTTCCTGGAGAGCAAGGTGGCGGGCGAGATGGACATCCCGATCGTACAGGACATCAAGAGGTCAATCCGCGAGGCCGAGGCGGTCTCCGGGATCGAGACCTTCGGGATGCAGCGCTCGCAGGCCGTCTTCCTCAACCTCCCTTTCTACCAGACGGGGAAGGTGAAGAAGGACCCGATCGGTCCGCAGGACGTGCGGATCACGCGAGAGCTGATCGAGCGCCACCGGCCGGAGTACATCTTCGTGGCCGGCGACCTCTCGGATCCGCACGGCACCCACCGGATGTGCCTGCAGGCGGTGCACGACGCGCTGGCGGAGTATTCGGGGCCCACCCCGGAGCTCTGGTACTACCGCGGAGCGTGGCAGGAATGGACGGTGGCGGAGGCCGACGTGCTGGTGCCGATGTCGGAGGAGGAGCTCAGAACGAAGATCCTGGCCATCTTCAAGCACCAGAGCCAGAAGGACCGGGCCCCCTTCCCCGGCACCGACGATCGCGAGTTCTGGCAGCGGGTGGAGGAGCGCAACACCGGCACCGCGCGGGTACTCGACCAGCTCGGTCTGCCGGAGTACTTCGCCATGGAGGCGTACGTGGTGAGAAAGGGGGGGAAGCCCGTCGAGACGGAGATCCTCTCCACGGCGGCGCTCGCCGCGCCGCCCCGTCGCCGGCGCGCGGGCGACTTTCCCGGCGGGGGTGTGGGCGGCGCGGCCGCGGCGGGCGGCGCCGGGCCGGGGGAGCCCGGCGGGCGGGTGACGCGGTGAACGGGATTCACACCGCTCGACCTGGTCGTCCTCACCCTCCTCTACACCGATCACGGCGGGATTCGTGCGGTGGTCTGGCTCGACGCGCTGCAGATGCTCGTCTACCTGGGCGGGGCCGTGGGCGCGCTCTGGGTGCTCCTGCAGGCCCTCCCCGGCGGATGGGCCAGTCTGCTCCCGGCCGCCGGCGAGGCGGAGGAGATCTGATGCGTTACCTGGTCGGGATCGACGGCGGGGGCACCCGGACCACCCTCGCGCTGGCGGCGGAGGACGGCACCGAGATCGCGCGGCGCACCGGGGCGCCGGGGCTGGTGGACCCGCGGCACCCCGCGGCGGGGGCGGAGTTGCTCGCCCTGCTGGTGCGGGAGGCCATCGCGGCGGCCGGCCGGCCCGGCCCCGCCTCCGCTCTCTGCGCCGGCCTGGCGGGGGTCGGCAACGCCGCCGAGCGCGGGATCGTGGAGGAGTCGCTGCGGCGCGCGGAGATCGCGGAGCGGGTGCTCGTCCGCTCCGACGGCGAGACGGCGCTGCACGGCGCGCCCACCCGCCTCCTCTTGACTCTGCTCGAGATCCTCCAGCTCCCGGAGCCCGAGGCGATCCCGCCCTGGGCGGGGCGGGCCGAGAAGGCAGAGGTAGCCGCGCTGGCCGTCCACGCCCTGCGCCTCGCCGCCGGCGGGGACGGCCCCGCCCGCGCCGTAGTCCGGGAGGCGGCGGCCTCCCTCGCGGCCCACGCCGCCGCCCTGGTCTCGCGCCTCGGCCTCCGGGGGGCGCCGGTCGCGGTGGTGCTCCACGGCGGCGTCGCAGTCGACCCCACCTTCGCCGCCGCCGTGAGGAGCGAGCTCTCCGCGCTCTCCGCGGCCTTCGAGATCCGCCCTCCCGCGGCCGATGCGGTGACGGGCGCGATCCACCTGGCGCGCGCCCTCGCGGAGGTCCGGGAATGGTGATCGGGATCGGGATGGACCTGGTGGAGATCGAGCGGATCGCCCGGGTGCTGGAGACCCACGGCGAGAGGTTCGAGCGGCGCGTCTTCACTCCGGAGGAGGTTCGGCACTGCGCCGCCCGCGCCGACCGCGTGCGGGCGCTCGCCGCGCGCTTCGCGGCCAAGGAAGCCTGCCTGAAGGCGTTCGGCACCGGGATGGCGGAGGGGCTCGCGCTGAACCAGGTGGAGGTGGTGCGGGATCCCCGGGGCCGTCCGGATCTGCGCCTCTCCGGAGCCGCCGGGGAGCGCGCCCGGGATCTGGGCGTCCGGCGCGTCCATGTCAGCCTGACTCACCAGGACACCGTGGCCGGCGCGGTGGTGGTGCTGGAGGGGTGAGCACTTGTCCCTATCTCCGTCCCAGCCCCTCCCCGCGGACGGTGCGGATGCCGTGGCCGCCGAAGTCCACCTCCGCCATCTCCCCCTCCAGGCCGAGCACGATTCCGGCGCCGAAGGTGCGGTGCCTCACTTCCTCCCCGGGGACCCACCCCCTTCGCGGCGCCGCCGCCTCCGCCCCCGTCAGCGGGGGGTCGAGCGCGACGGCGTCGTTGTCGCAGTGGCCGCAGCGGAAATCCTCGTCGGGAGCCTCGCCGAAGTACTCGCGGATCAGCCGCGTGCGGCACTGCGCCGTGCGACAGTAGCGGACCATCGTCTCCAGCTTGCGCCGGTCCATCTCCCGTCGCTCCTCGTAGTCGCGCAGCTCCCGGCTCAGATCGGTGCGGGTCACGTCCTCGGCGAGACGCTCCCAGTGGCCGCCGCGGTGCTCTCTCACCATTCCCTTCCGCTTCAGGAGGGTCAGGACGATACGTGTCTTGCGGCGCGCCACCTCGGCCGCCTCCGCCAGCTCCGCGAGCGGACGGCGCTCGCCGGGCGGCGTCGCGTTCACCACGCGCGCCACCTGCGCCGCCTCGGCCAGGTCCGGGTACTTCCCGCCCAGGAAGTAGCCCTGGATGGCGCGGTCCTCCTCGCGGTAGAGGATGGTGCATCGGGCCGGCTTCCCGTCCCGTCCGGCGCGCCCCGCCTCCTGGTAGTAGGCCTCCAGCGAGCCGGGGAAGTGGTAGTGCACGACGAAGCGGATGTCCGCCTTGTCGATGCCGAGCCCGAAGGCATTGGTGGCGATCACCGCCTTCACCTCGCCCGCCGTCCAGGCGTCCTGCGCCTCCTCCCGCTGCTTGGAGGTGCGCTTCCCGTGGTAGAGGGCGACCGGCCAACGCCGCGACAGCTGCCCGTGGAGCCGCTCCGCCTCCTTCACGGTGGCGGTGTAGACGATCCCGTTCCCCTCGGCGCCGCGCAGGATACGCTCCAGCTCGTCGTCCTTCCGCTCGTCGTTCACCGTAGGCTGCACCTCGAGGAAGAGGTTCGGACGCACCAGCTCGCCCACGATCCGGAAGGGGTCGCGCATCCCGAGCTGCTCCCTGATGTCATCCTGTACCTCGGGCGGGGCGGTGGCGGTGAGGGCGAGGATCGGCGGGCGCCCGAGCCGCTCCGCGATCGATCCCAGCATCATGTAGTCGGGACGGAAGTCGTGTCCCCAGTGCGAGACGCAGTGCGCCTCGTCCACCACGAAGAGCGACACCTTGCGGCCGAGGAGGACCTCGAAGAATTCCCGGTCGCGGAAGCGCTCGGGCGTCAGGTAGAGGATCTCGCCCTCCCCCTGCTCCACCGCGTCTTCCGTGTCGCTCTGCTGCCGCGCGGTGAGGGAGGAGTTGATGGTGCGGGCGTCCACGCCCAGCTCCTCCAGCTTGTCGGTCTGGTCCTTCATCAGCGCGATCAGCGGGGAGACCACCACCGTCAGCCCCGGGAGGACCAGAGCGGGGAGCTGGTAGATGAGCGACTTCCCGCTCCCGGTGGGCATGATGACGAGCGAATCCCTCCCCCCGAGCACGGCGAGGATCGCCTCGCGCTGCCCCGGGCGGAACTCGGCGAGCCCAAAGCGCTCGCGGAGGAGCTCCCGGATCCTCGCTCCGGGAGAGGCGTGTTCCAGATCGGGAGAGATCACGGTGGCTGCGGGTTCGCCTGGGGACCGGGTGCCTCGACGAGAATTCCTCGCGGGAAGGTGCAAGCTCCAGACCAGATGTTTTTCGCCGGTCGTCGTTCTTGCGCGATTCGGTCGCGCCATCGGCTTTGGAAGCCGTCCGGCGCCTCCACGGTGTCTCCTCCCGCTCCTGCCGGTCGTGAGCCGGGGTGTCAGAGTAGGGGCCGGAGTCGTCGGCCCGGTACCGCGAGCCCACCCACACCCCTCGCGCCTTCCCATGTCTGATCCCCGTTATCCGATCGATCGCCTCGAGACGCTCGCAGACGTCACGCCTGAGCAGCGGCGCGTCCGGATCGAGGAGATTCGCCGCACCCCGGCCGAGCTGCGCTGGGCGCTCGGCGGCCTGGACCAGGGACAGCTCGAGACGCCCTACCGCGACGAAGGGTGGTCGGTCCGGCAGGCGGCGCGGCGACCTGTGTGGCGGGCCCGCGGGTGAGGAAAGTAGATTGGCCGGAGGCCGCGCACCGGCCCGCCGTCACCCTCACCCGCCCCGCGAATGCTCTCCACGATGAATCGGCGCGACTTCGTACGCTCGACGACCGCGGCAGGACTGGCGGCCGCGACGCCCGCCCCGCTGCGCGCGAGCGCTCCCACTCTGCTCTCGCGGCACGCCGTGCGGCCGGTGGTCATCGCCGACTCCAGCGGCTACTACTACCGCAACGGCGGGCCCATGAACGCCGTCGAGAGGGCATTCGCGGGGATCGTCGGCGGGGAGGACGTGCTCGACTCGCTGATCGCCGGGGTGAACATCCCGGAGCTGGATCCCACGGAAACGGGGATCGGCTACGGGGGGCTCCCGAACGCGGAAGGGGTGGTGCAGCTCGACGCCTGCTGCATGCACGGTCCGAAGCGGCGGGCGGGGGGCGTGGCGGCGCTGGAGGGGGTCCGCACCCCCTCCCTCGTCGCGCGCGCGGTGATGGACCAGACGGACCACCACCTCCTCGTGGGACAGGGGGCGCAGGAGTTTGCCCGCCAGGTGGGGTTCACCATCGAGGAGGACCTGAACACGCCGGAGTCGCGCCGGCTCTGGCTCGAGTGGAAGAGGCGGGTGGACCCGGAGCACTGGCTCGATCCGGCGAAACGCGAGCGCGGCGGCTACGAGGCGGGGCTCTCCATGGTGCGCGACGGGCTGATCTCCGAGGCGTCCTTCTGGGGCACCATCAACTGCGACGGGGTCGCGCCGAACGGCGACATTTGCGGGGTGACCACCACCAGCGGGCTCGCCTGGAAGATCCCCGGTCGCACCGGCGACTCGCCGATCCTCGGCGCCGGGCTCTACGTCGACAACGACGTGGGGGCGGCGGGCTCCACCGGCCGCGGGGAG
Source organism: Longimicrobiaceae bacterium (assembly GCA_965215255.1). Classification (GTDB taxonomy): domain Bacteria; phylum Gemmatimonadota; class Gemmatimonadetes; order Longimicrobiales; family Longimicrobiaceae; genus CBDCDN01. The sequence continues at coordinate 101,860 of CBDCDN010000007.1, forward strand.
GCGAACCTCTACAACCTCTCCTCCTTCCTCATCGTGGAGGAGATCCGCAGGGGGCGGCACCCCGAGGACGCCGCGATGGAGGCTCTCCGCCGCATCCGCGCGAACACCGTGGAGAAGCGCCTCCTCAACTCCCGCGGCCTCCCCAACTTCAACGTGCGCTTCTTCGCCCTCGACAAGACCGGGCGCTTCGCGGGCGTGGCGATGTATGCCTCGGAGGAGGGAGTCTACGCCGTGTGCACCGAGAACGGCTCCGAGGCGCGGCCGCTGGCGGGCCTCCTCGAGGGGTCGCCCACCGACTGACGGGGCCAGACGGTCGTGGGATGGAGAAATGGCGGCGGTGTCCCCGATGGAGGACATCGCCGCCCTCCGCTTGCCGAGCCGTTCCCCCTGAAGCAGTCCGAGGGCGCGCCGGAGCCGAGGCCGCTTCCGTATGTACTGAGGGAGGTTCTCCTCCGGCGGGGGTCCGGCCGCGCGGCACCGCGCTTGCATTCATCCGTGCCGTAGTTCGCGAACGCAAACGATGAAAACGACTTGGAGGATTGGCCGACATGACCAGAACGACTCGTTCTTTCGCCGCGGTCGCGGCTCTGCTGGCGGTGACCGGCACCGGGGTGACCGGTTGCGCCGCGGTGCGGGAATTGAACCGCACCGAGACGGGCGCCGTGATCGGCGCGGCCGGAGGCGCGGTGGCCGGGGCCGTGATCGGGAAGCAGGTGGGGAACACCGCCGCGGGCGCCATCATTGGCGCCGCCGTGGGCGGCACCGCGGGCGCCGTCATCGGGCGGCAGATGGACCAGCAGGCGGAGGAGCTGCGGGCGGAGATCCCCGGCGCCACCGTGCAGCGCGTGGGCGAAGGGATCGTGGTGACCTTCGGATCGGGGCTGCTCTTCCCCTTCAACTCGACCGACCTCCTCCCGGCCGGGCGCGACAACCTGCGCAACCTCGCCGAGAGTCTGGCCGAGAACCCCGAGACCGAAGTGCTGATCGTGGGGCATACGGACGCCGTCGGTTCGGACTCCTACAACCAGACGCTCTCCGAGAACCGCGCGGCGTCGGCCGCGAACATTCTCTCCTCGTACGGCGTGCCGCGGGACCGCATCCGCACCGCCGGCCGTGGGGAGACGGAGCCGATCGCCGAAAACGAGAGCGAGGCCGGCCAGGCGCAGAACCGCCGCGTCGAGGTCGCCATCTTCGCCAGTGAGGAGTACCGGGAGCGCATGCTGCGCAGCAACCCGGGCGGCTGACCCCCGCCGCGGACCTCCTCGCCTCCCGCCGCCCCCGCTTCCGGGGGCGGTTTTCTTTTTCCTCCCTGTGGGCCAGATGCAACAGGTGTTGGGACAGCGATGGGAAGGTTCGGTCCGGCGCCAGAACGATCCGTTTCGTTCTGGCCGCGATTCGCGCTGAAATCCAGGAAGCCGGCTAGCGGGGTGTCAAGCGATGGTCTAATTCCACCTGGAAGGAGCGGGGAGCGAACCAGATCCGAAACCCGCACATGTTTCTGAACAATTCGGAGGAGGTGGCAAGCTGCGCGGAAACGGCATGTTGGTTGCTCGGAATATTCCAGTTCGGCCGGTGCCCCGTCGCTCTCCTCCCGTCGTGCGGATGTCATCCTTGCATCCCGTGACCACCTCCCTCCTCTCCACGCCGAACGACCGCGCTCGGGCTCCGCCCCGGCGCGCGCGAGACCGAACCGGCCTGCGCCGGTTTCGCCGAATTCCCACCTGGCGCGAAAGGACAGCAATGCGAATCCCACGGCCCGCTCGCCGACTGGCGATCCCCCTCCTCACCTTCGCGGTCGCCGCCTGTTCGGACGAAGTGCCCGCTCCCACGGACGTGCTCGATCCCTCCGCCGAGATCGCCGCGGCGAAGGCGAAGAAGAACCGCCACCTCTCCACCGCGGAGGCGGCCCCCGCCAACACGGGCTCCTTCCGCTCCCTCTCCGCCATGAAGATGCCGGCGGATCCGGAGGTCACCGCCGCATTCCTCGCGATCGGCGTGGCGGCCGTCGGAGACCTCGTCCGGCAGATCAACGGCGCGTACTCCCAGCCCTGCCCGCTGCAGACCGGGATCGGCTACGACGGCACCAACCTGATCATGTCCTGCTGGTATCACAACACGCTCGACGTGCTCAGCCCCGCCGACGGCAGCCTGGTGAAGACGCTCACGGTCCCCGGGGCGAGCGGGTTCGGCGCGATGGGATGGGACGTGGGCGGAAACCGCCTCTGGATCTGCGCGCGGCCGACCGGAAGCAGCCTGTGGAGCTCCGTCTTCGTGATCGATACCAGCGACCCCGACGGAGACGGGCAGGTGGCTCCGGGAGAGGTCGAGGAGCGCTTCCTGGGCTCGTTCGCGAACGGCTTCAGCGGCGCCTGCATCGACGGCTTCACCTTCGACGGGTCGGACCGCTCGATCTACATGAGCGCCGATGTCGCCACCACCGTCTATCACTACCAGCCCGACGGGACCCTGATCGAGACGCTCAGCACGAGCGGACGTCTCGGAGGCTTCGGAAGCTCCGGCATGGCCGCCGGCGGCGGCAAGCTCTACCTGGCGAACAACGGCGGGCAGCAGATCTACGTCGCGCCGAAGGACCTCAGCAGCTCCGCCCTCTTCGCGAGCTTCCCGCGGCGCATCGAGGATCTGGAGTGCGACGACCGCACGTTCGCCGAGGACGGCATCGCGGTGATCTGGCAGCAGGATGCATTCGACCGCCAGATCCAGGCATTCGCGATCGAGCCGGGGGCGTGTCCCTTCGGGGGGGCCGAGGTTCCCCAGGTGGTCGTCGATGTCCAGCCGGACCGGATCAGCCTCGCCTCCTCACCGACGGTCAACGTGATCCTCCTTTCCCGCGCCGGGTTCGACGCCACGGCGATCGACCTCTCCAACACGTTCTTCGTGGTGGACGGCGATGAGGCCTCAGGGGCGCCGGTGATGCAGCGGCGGGGTTCCTACGTCACTTCGACGGCCGACTGGAACCACGACTCCCTGACCGACCGCATGGTGGTCTTCCGCATGTCCGACCTCGTCGCGGCGGGCCTGACCGCGGGCACGACCGATGTCGCGGTGCAGGACGTGACCAGCGCGAGCGGCAAGTTCCAGGGCTTCGACACCGTTTTGCCCATCTTCCTGCCATGAGGCGGGTCCGGGCGGTCTCCGCCGATCGGCGGAGACCGCCCGGGATCTTCGAATCCTGACTTCCGGGGGGCATCTTATGATTCGCAGCCTGAAACCCATCGTCCTGCTCGCGGCCTTCGCCTGCGCCGCGATGTGGGCTCCTCCATCCGGATCCGCGCAGGACACCTCCATGAGCGTGGAGTGCGGTCCGGGCGTTGGTTGCTCGCAGCTCAGGTTCAACCTGACGTCGATCTCCGACGCGATCTTCCTCAACTCCCTCCAGCTCACCCTCAGCGGAGGCGTCTGGCGGTTCGATCCCCCGGGGGGGCCGGGCAACTACAGCGCCCGGGACGACTTCGGTCCGTTCGGCGGGTTCAGCGCGATCAACGCCGGCGGCAACCAGCTGTTCATCGACTTCCTCGGGGACGTCGGATTCCCCTTCGAGCTGGCGGCGGGCAACTCGGGCTGGGTGCAGGTGGAGGGTACCAGCAACGACCCGGCCGGGCTCTGCGTCCGATATGAGGGGGCTCTCGACGGGGGGGGCAACATCATGGGCGAGGACGGGTGCGGAGGCGGGGGCGGGAACGGGAACGTGACTCCCGAGCCGATCAGCGTGGTCCTGATGGGGACGGGCCTCGCGGGACTGGCGCTTCTCCGGCGGCGCCGGCGGGCGGGCGAGAGCTAGACAGGATTTCCAGCAGCAGCCTCGCCCCGAGCCGCGCGGTGCGGCCGTCGACGTCGTAGGGCGGCGAGAGCTCCATGAGGTCCGCGCCCACGAGCCGCCGGTCGGCCGAGACGCCCGCCACCAGGTCGATCATCTCCCGGCTCGAGAGGCCCCCGGTGCCGGGGGCGCTCACCCCGGGCGCGAAGGCGGCGTCGGCGGCGTCCAGGTCCACGCTGAGGTAGAGCGCGTCCGCGTCCGCCGCGGCGGCGCGGAGCGCCTCGGCGGCCACCGCGGCCGCGCCGCGCTCCGCCACCTCCTCCACCCCAAAGAGCCGGATCCCCCGCTCCCGCGCCCATTCGAGATAGTGGCGCGAGTTGGCGAAGCGCCGGATCCCGATCATCGCCACCCGCTCGCCCGCGAGCACCGGCGTCTCCACCGCCCGCCGAAAAGGGGTGCCGCTGGAGAGGGAGGTTTCGTCCTCGTACTCCCGCACGTCCAGGTGCGCGTCGATCGTCACCAGCGCCAGGCGCGACCCGGGCCGCGCCGCGGCGAACCCGCGGAGCACCGATCCGGTGCAGCCGTGATCCCCCCCGACGAAGAGCCCGCGCGCGCCAGCCGCGAAGAGCCTCCGCGCCGCCTTCTCAACGCGCGCGTGCGCCTCGGCGCCGTTCATGGTCGGCAGCGCGAGGTCCCCCAGATCCGCCGCCGCGTCCGGCTCCCGCTCTCCGTCGAAGGCCCCGAAGACGGCGAGCGCCTCCCGCAGCGCCCGCGGACCGAAACGGGCGCCGGGGCGGGACGGGATCCCTCCATCGTAAGGGAGGCCCAGCAGTGCCCAGCCCCCTCCCTCCTCCGTGTCCGCCTTCCAGGGACGGAGGAGGGAGGGAGCGCGCGGGTCGCGGGAATCGGCGGCGGGCCGAAGCCCGTCGAGTGGGTCGAGGTGGGGATCGGTCACGGGTCGGGTCTCCCGGGAAATCTGCTTGCTCGCTCCGCGTGCTCCGTCGTAACTTACGCGGCGAACGCTCGATCCTGCCACCCGCGACTCGTGAATCGCCGCCGCCTCCGGGGGCGCGGCCGCCCCGCCATGACTCGAATCCTGACCGGGATCCAGCCCTCGGGTACTCTACACATCGGCAACTATCTGGGCGCGATTCGCCCGATCGTCGACCTGCAGGACCACGGAGAGGTCTTCGTCTTCCTCGCCGACCTCCACGCGCTCACTTCGCTGCAGGACCCGGCGAAGCTGCGCGAGTACAGCCGCGATGCGGCGCTCGACCTCCTCTCCTGCGGCCTCGACCCCGAGCGCACCGTCTTCTGGAAGCAGTCCGACCTGCCCGAGCACAGCGAGCTGATGTGGGTGCTCAGCACCGTCACCCCGATGGGGCTGCTGGAGCGCTGCCACGCCTACAAAGACAAGGTCGCGCGTGGGCTGACCGCCAACGCCGGGCTGTTCGTCTATCCGGTGCTGCAGGCCGCCGACATCCTCCTCTACGACGCGGACGTCGTTCCGGTGGGGAAGGACCAGAAGCAGCACCTGGAGGTCACGCGCGACCTCGCCGTGAAGATGAACGAGGCGTACGGCGAGCTCTTCAAGCTCCCCGAGCCTGCGATCCGGGAGGACGTCGCCACCGTTCCGGGGCTCGACGGGCAGAAGATGAGCAAGAGCTACGGGAACACGATCGACATCTTCATGGAGCAGAAGGCGCTCCGGAAGCGGATCATGGGGATCGTGACCGACTCGACCCCGCTGGAGGCTCCTAAGGACCCCGAGGGCTCCACCGTCGTCGAGCTGTACCGCCTCTTCGCCACCCCCGGGGAGGTGGAGCGGATGAAGGCGGATCACCGCGCCGGGGGGATCGGATACGGCGAGTTCAAGCAGCGCCTCTTCGAGGCGCTCTGGGACTACTTCGCCCCCATGCGCGCACGCCGCGAGGAGCTGCGGAAGGACCCCGGGCAGGTGGACGAGATCCTCCGCCTCGGCGCCGGCCGCGCCCGGGCCATCGCCGTCGCCACGATGGACCGCGTCCGGGATGCCGTGGGGCTGAGGTGAACAGCCTGGAGCGATCAGCCATCAGCTATCAGTCTTCGGGACACGGAAAAGGGCGCTGCGTCCAAGCTGGATCGAAGTGCCCTTCTCGGCCTTTCGTCCTGGCCAGCCGCTAGTAGCTGATCGCCGATAGCCTGTCGCAGGGTCGGGCCGGGCTCGGTACGACTTGTGCGCAACTCCGATCCTCCGGTTCGGATCCCTGACTGCGAACGGAGGAAGAGATGGCGGACGAACGGCGGGAAGGTCCGGAGAGCACTCCGGCGGGGCATCGGGCGGCGCAGGCGCGGAACACCCCGGGGGCGGACTCCAGCGGCCCGATCGACGAGCCGGCGCGCGGCGTCCTTACGCTGATCTGCCTCAAATGCGGCAAGGAGTACTACTTTACCGAGTCCGACCCTCCGGAGGGGATCAGCTGCGAGAAGTGCGGCAACTCCGTCTTCCGCGAGTTCTTCTCCCCGCGCTCCGACGACGAGGCCGCGCGGGACTTCGAGGATACCACCTCCCGCGACCTCGATCCCGATGACGCCGAGGGCGACACGCTTCCGGGCGACGTGCTCGACCTGAACCGGGACTGAGGCCGTGTCCGATCCACTCTTCGAGGGCTCCGGAGTCGCCCTGGTGATGCCCTTCGGCCCACGAGGGGTCGACGAGGCCGCGCTTCGCGAGCTGGTCCGCTTCCACCTGCGCGAGGGGACCGACGCGCTGGTGATCAACGGAAGCACCGGCGAGGCGGCCACCATGACGCCGGCCGAGCAGAGGCGGGCGGTCGAGGTGGCCGTGGACGAGGCGGGGCGGCGCGTCCCGGTGGTCGCGGGGATCGGGGGGAGCGACACCGCGGCGGTGTCGAGGCTGGCGACCGGGGCCCGCGACGGCGGCGCCGACGCGCTCCTCCTCTCCCCTCCGCCGTACAACAAGCCATCGCAGCGAGGGATCCTCGCCCACTTCCGCGCCGTCCTCGACGCGGCCGACCTGCCGCTCGTCGCCTACAACGTCCCCGGCCGCACCGCCTGCAACATCCTCCCGCAGACGCTGGAGGAGCTCGCCGCCGACCCGCGCCTCGTGGGGGTGAAGGAAGCCAGCGGCGACATCGCGCAGATCGCCGAGGTCGCGCGCCGCATCGGCGACCGCGTGGCGATCTACAGCGGAAACGACGACCAGGTGGTCGCCGTCCTCGCGCTCGGCGGCCGGGGAGTGATCTCGGTGCTCGCCAATATCGCCCCCGCCGCGACCTCCCGGATGGTGCGCCTCTTCCTCGCGGGAGACGTCGAGGGAGCGCGCCGGCTGCAGCTCCGCTACCTCCCGCTCGTCCAGGCGCTCTTCCGCGAGCCGAACCCGGTGCCGGTCAAGGCGGCAGTGGGGGCGCTGGGCTTCCACGCGGGCACGGTGCGGCTCCCGCTCGTCCCGCCCGCCGAGGAGACGATGCGCGAGCTGCTCGCCCGCATGCGCGAGGTGGAGCTTCCCGTGCGAGAGGAGGGTTGAGGTGGCGCACCCGCTGCGCCTGGTGGTGTCCGGAGCCACCGGCCGGATGGGCCGGACGCTCTCCCGGCTGATCCGCGACGACCCCGCCCTCGACCTCGCGGCCGGGCTCGACCGCGAGGGAGTCGGGGCCGGCCTCCCGGCCGCGGATCTCCCCGCGCTCCTCCCGCTCGCCCGGGCGGGCGAGGCCCTCCGCGACGCCGACGTCCTCATCGACTTCTCCGCTCCCGACTTCCTGCGCCGCCTTCTCTCCGATCACGCGGAGGCGCTGCGCGGCCGCGCGCTGGTGGTGGGCACCACCGGCCTCGGCGACGAAGAGGAGAGGCTTCTCGGCCGGGCCGCGGAGCGCTCCCCGGTGCTCTCCGCCAGCAACTTCAGCGTCGGCGTCAACGTCCTCCTCTCGCTGGTCGAGAGGGCGGCCCGGGTCCTCGGGGAGGAATACGACGTCGAGATCGTGGAGGCTCACCACCGCCGCAAGGAGGACGCGCCCAGCGGGACCGCGCTCGCCCTCGGCAACGCCGTGGCGCGCGGACGCGGGGTGGAGCTCGACCCGGTACGCCGCGACGGCCGGACCGGACGGCCCGGCGAGCGGCCCGCGGGGGAGATCGCCTTCCACTCCATACGGGGTGGGGAGGTGGTCGGGGAGCACCAGGTCCTCTTCCTCGGAGAGCTCGACCGGATCGAGCTGGTGCACCGCGCCTCCGACCGCGCCCTCTTCGCGGCGGGCGCCCTGCGGGCGGCGCGCTGGCTCGCGGAGCGCGAGCCGGGGCGGTACTCCCTCGGCGACGTGCTCGGGCTCGCCTGAGGGGTGTTCTCCCCGACCGCCGCACCGCATGGTGGAGCGCCGCGCCGGCCGTAGCCGCGCCGGCGGTACTCGCGATCCCCCGGAGCCCGTAATCGGATGCCCCGCCTGGTCCTCAACCTCGACGACGTCCGCCCGGTGTGGGCGATGCCCGACTGGGTGCCCTGGGAGATCCGTGCCGTGGTGCCCCCCAGTTGGGAGGTCGTCGAGCTGAAGGGGATCGCCGACGGCCGGGGGGACGGCGGCGCACCCGCGCCGGAGGCGTTGGAGGCCGTTCGCGGGGCCGAGGTCTACATGGGTTTCGGCTTCCCGCCCCCGCTCCTCGCGGCCGCGCGCGAAGCGGGAGCGGATCTCCGATGGGTCCACTCCGCCGCCGCGGGAGTCGGCGGCTCGCTCTACCCCGAGATGCGGGACTCGGCAGTCGTGCTCACCAACTCGGCCGGCATCCACGCGCCGCCGATTGCGGAGACGGTGCTGGGCGCCGTCCTCTTCTTCGCTCGCGGGCTGGACCTCGCGGTCGCCGGGCAGCGCGAGCGGCGGTGGGGGAAGCCGGCGTTCGAGGCGGTGGATACGCCAGTGCGAGAAGTGGCCGGTACCACGCTCGGCCTGATCGGCTTCGGCGGGATCGGCCGCGAGGTCGCCCCCCGCGCCCGGGCGCTGGGGATGGAGGTGCTGGCGTTGAAGCGCACCCCGAGCATGCCTCCGGAGGGGGTGGAGCTCCTCTCGGGCGACGGAGGGCTCGCCGAGCTCCTGCGCCGCAGCGACCACGTGATACTCGCCCTCCCCGAGACGGCGGACACCCGTGGGCTGATCGGAGCGGCCCAGGTGGAGAAGATGAAGGAGGGAGCGGTGCTGGTGAACGTCGGCCGCGGCGCGGTGCTCGACGAGGAGGCGATCGTCGAGCCGCTGCGGTCGGGGCGGCTGCGCGGCGCGGCGCTCGACGTCTTCGAGCGGGAGCCGCTCCCCCCGGAGTCGCCGCTCTGGTCGCTTCCGAACGTGCTGGTGACGCCCCACGTCTCCGCCACCTCGCGCGGCTTCTGGCGGCGCGAGACCGACCTCGTCGTTGACAACCTGCGCCGCTACCTGGCGGGCCGCCGGCTGCGGAACGAGGTGGACAAGCAGGCGGGGTACTGAGCGTATGGCATATCTCCTGCTCGCCCTGGCCCAGGTCGCGGGGCTGATCCTCATCCCGTTCGGGCTGCCCGGCCTCTGGATTCAGGTCGGCGCGCTGGCGGTCTTCGGGTGGGCCACGGAGTTCGCCACCGTGAGCGCCGTCGCCATCGGCGTCGTCGTCGTTCTCGCGGCCGTGGCCGAGGTGGCGGAGTTCCTGCTCGCCGGCCGCTACGCGCGGAGGTATGGTGGGGGGCGCAGGGCTTCGGCCGGCGCGGTGCTCGGAGGAATCGCGGGGGCGCTGCTCGGGCTTCCGGTTCCCCTGCTGGGGAGCGTCTTCGGCGCGGTCCTCGGCGCCTTCGTCGGGGCTCTCGCGCTCGAGCTGACCACCGGGAGGGGAGCCGCTCCGGCCCTGCGGGCTGGCTGGGGCGCCCTCCTCGGGCGCCTGGTCGCCACCGCCATGAAGGGCGGGGTGGGAGTCGTCATCGCGGTATTCACCTTGCTCACGGCCCTTCGCTAGAACGGGCTCACCGGATCGCTTCGGCGCCTCTGCTCAAGATTATGGATGTGTCCATGAACGAGGATACGACCCCGACCGTCGACGAAGGAAAGTACGTCTACTGCATCATCAAGAGCCCGAAGGCCCGGGAGTTCGGCCAGATCGGGATCGGCGAGCGGAGCAGCGACGTCTACACCGTCCACTACGGGGAGCTGGCGGCGGTGGTGAGCGACACGCCTATCCGCATCTACGACCCCACGCGCGAGAACGTGCTCGCCCACGAATTCGTCAACGAGACGGTGATGCGGGAGTACACGGTGATCCCGATGAGCTTCGGAACGCTCTTCCGCACCGAGGACGATATCGTCGAGCTGCTCAAGTCGACCTACCAGGCGTTCGACGACGTGCTGCAGAAGATGAGGAACAAGATCGAGTTCGGCCTCAAGGTACTCTGGGATCGCGAGAAGGTGATCGCCACCGTCGAGGAGGAGAATGAAGAGATCCGCCGGCTGAAGGACGAGATCAACCGCAACGCCCAGAACTCGACCTACTTCGCCCGCATGCAGCTGGGCAGGCTGGTGGAGGCGGCACTCGAGGAGGCGGGGAACCGATACGTGCGCGACATCCACGAGGCGCTGAAGCCCGCCGCCGTCGCCTCGCGCTCCAACAAGCCGATCGGCGACCGCATGATCCTCAACGCCGCTTTCCTGGTGGAGCGGGACCGTGAGCGCGCCTTCGACGAATCCGTGAAGGAGGTCTCGCAACGGTACGAGGATCTGCTCACCTTCAAGTATACCGGCCCCTGGCCCCCGTACAACTTCGTCAACATCAAGCTGAAACTCGAGAAAGCCACCGGATAGGGAAGGAGGAATCCTCTCCGCGTCCCTGCCCCCTTCCGGAGAACGGGGAACAGGGGCCCCGTCCGTATCCCGTTCCCCGCTCGCTGAGATCCATGGGACTCCTCAAGCACCTGCTGTTCTGGCCCGTCACCGGTCCGCAGTTCCTCGTCGAGTTCTCGCTGGGGAAGGTGCAGGACACGGCGCGCGAGCAGCTCGTGGACGACCAGGCGGTCAAGGAGGACCTCCTCGCTCTGCAGATGCGGCTGGAGCTGGGCGAGATCGATGACGCGGAGTACGGGGCGCTCGAGGCTGTATTGATGCGGCGCCTGCGCGACGTGCGCCACTGGCGCGAGCAGTTCGGGATGGGCACGTCCGGCGGCCCTGTCCAGGTCGCCCGCGGAGAGGCGCCCGAAGTGGACCGGACGCCCGAGACTGCCGAATCGCCCGCCGCCCTCGACGAGGACGCGGTGGCCCCGCGTGGCGGGATCGCCTCTCCCGAAGGGGCCTCCCTCGAGTTGAACTTCGACTGAACCGCGAGCAGGTCGAGAGCGTCGCGGCGGGTGAACCGCCCGATGGCGTTCACCTCCGGACACTCCCATCCCGCGGCGGGCACCGGCCTCGAGCCCGGTGCTCCTTCGCGCATCGCGAGCCTGACGAGGTGAGAACGGTTCGTCGCGCCGTCCTCCTCCAAGAAGAGGAGACGACGCCATGCCCCAGCAACTCGTCACGGTGTTCCGCGACTACGGCGATGCCGACCGCGGAGACGACTACCTCGCGCAGAAGGTTCGAGGGCTGGTCGGGGGGGACGCCGCCTCCCCGGCGCTCGGCACCTACCTGGAGGCGCTCGGCGGAAGCGGCACGACTGGCACGCGTTCCCCGCCGGGACCGTGGTCCTGCGGCGCCGCGCTGCTCGCGGCTCTCTTTCCCACCGGCAGCTCCACCAACTGGGAGGAAGTCTACGAGTCCCTGCGGATGATCGTCAGGGAGGAGCTGATCGAGGACCTGATCCCCGATCCGGCGACGTAGGCGGAACGAGGCTCGGGGGCCGCCGCGGGCGCCTCGATCCCTGGGGTCGAGCCGGCCGCCGAGCCATCCACCATCCCACACCGGACACGCGATATTTCCTGGCCTCTCCCTCGGCTCCCGCTGGACCTTCGTCGGCGGAAAAGGCGGGGTGGGGAAGACCACCACCGCCGCAGCGCTGGCTCTGTCGCTCGCGGACGCCGGCGAGCGGGTGCTCGTCCTCTCCGTGGACCCGGCCCACTCGCTCGGCGACGCGCTCGGGATCCCGCTCCGCGGGGAGCCGGCGCCGGTCCCGGGCGCGCCGGGGCTGGAGGCGATGGAGGTCGACGCCCTCCGCGAGCGCCATCGGTTCCTCGGCACCCGCCGCGGCCTGCTCCTGCGGCTGATCGAGCGGGGCACCTACCTCGAGCGAGCCGACGCCGAGGACTTCGTCGACCTCGCCCTTCCCGGGACGGACGAGCTCGCCGCCCTCTTCCGGCTGATGGAGCTGGCGGCCGGCGACGACCGTCGGCTCGTGATCGACACCGCCCCCACCGGCCACACCCTCCGGCTCCTCGATCTCCCGCGGGTGGCGAGAGAGTGGCTCGCCGCGCTGGAGGCGATGGAGCAGAAGCACCGGGCGCTGGCCCTGGCGCTTGCGGGCGCTTACCGTCCGGACGAAGCCGCCGGCCTGCTGGAGGAGCTGGCCGCCGACCTGCACCGGCTCGACGCGCTGCTTCGCGACCCCGCGCGCACCCGCTTCGTCCTCGTCACCACGCCGGAGCCGGTGGTGCTGGCCGAGACGCGGCGCTATCGGGCGGATCTGGAGGCGCGCGGCCTCGGCCTCGCCGGGATCGTCGTGAACCGCAGCCGTCCGGGGGCGGACCGCGCCGCCCCGAGCCGTGGGATGTTGTTCGTCCCCCCGCTCGACTCCGTACCAGCCGGGCTCTCCGGGCTGCGGCGCTTCGCGGCGGCCGCGGCCCTCGCTCCCCGCCCCCCTCTTCCGCCGGCCGGGGAGGGGGCCGAGCGCGTCGCCGGGAGTGCGGGCCTTCGGGTCGGTGTCCCCTTTCGGCCCCCCCTCGACCGCGGGCTGTACGTCGTGGGCGGGAAGGGCGGGGTCGGCAAGAGCACCGCGGCGTGTGCCCTGGCCGTCCGGCTGGCGCGCAAGGGCTCGCGCGGGGTGCTCCTCCTCGGCGCCGACCCCGCGGGGTCGCTGGGGGACGTGCTCGGGCTCGACGTCGGACCCGATCCTCGTCCCGTGCCGGGGACGGAGGGGCTGCGGGTCCAGCAGCTGGACGCGCCGGCCGCATGGGCCGCCTTCCGCGACGAGGTCCGCGAGGAGACGGAGCGGCTCTTCGCCGGTCTCCTCTCCGGAGGCCGGTCGGCGGCCTACGACCAGTACGTCGTGCAGCGCCTCATCGACGTTGCGCCGCCCGGCGTGGACGAGCTGGTGGCGCTGCTGGAAGTGCTTGACGCCCTTGAGGATCGGCCGTATGATGCCCTGGTCCTCGACAGCGCTCCGACGGGGCATCTGCTGCGCCTGCTGGAGCTTCCGGGCCTCGCCCTGGAGTGGACCCATGCGCTGCTACGCCTCCTGCTCCGGTACCGGGAGGCCGTGCGCCTCGGCGACCTCGCGGAGCGGGTGCTGTCCCTCTCCCGCTCGCTGCGGGCGTTGCGCGAGGGGCTGGCGGATCCCCGCCGGACCTGGTTCCTGGCGGTCGCGCTCCCGGAGGCGCTGAGTGTTCCCGAGACGGAGCGGCTGATCGCCCGGCTCGGCGCGCTGGGGATCCGGCCGGGGGCGCTGCTGGTCAACCGCGCCCTCGACGCACGGGCGCGGGTGGAGCCCGGCGCCGCGGAGAGCGTCCGCGCCCTCGCCTCCCTCGGCGCGGGATCGGCCGTCCTGGCGGCACCGCGCCTGGAGCGGGGACCGGTCTCCCCTCCGGAGCTGCTGGGCTTCATCGGATCGTGGCGGCGATTGAACCCGGGATGACGCATGAACACCGGTGAGAGTGAACGATAGCGAGGTGGGGCGGATCCTCTACCTGTACGGCGTGGTGCCGGCGGAGGCCGAGGAGCCGGCGGCGGAGCTGGCCGGGCTGGAGGGGAGCCGGGTGACCCTGCTGCGGAGCGGCGCGCTGGCTGCGGTGGTCGGCGCCCTGCCGGCCGAGGAGTACTCGGACGCGGTGCTCGACGAGCGGCTCGGCGACCTCCGTTGGGTCGGCGAGCGGGGGATCGCCCATGAGCGCGTCCTCGACTGGTTCCTGGAGCGGGGGCCGGTGGTGCCGCTCAGCCTCTTCTCGCTGCACCGGGACGAGGAACGGGTCGTCGCGCGGGTGGAGTCCGAGGCGGAGCGGTTCGCCGCCCTGCTGGAGCGGCTGCGCGGGAAGCGGGAGTGGGGAATCAAGCTCTGGCGCCGCGGCGACGAGCTGATGCGGCACCTCGACGGGCTCTCCCCTCTGCTGAAGGACCTGGGCGACGAGATCGAGAAGGCACCGCCGGGCCGCCGCTTCCTTCTCTCCAAGAAGCGGGACGCGGCGCGGACGGAGGAGCTGCGCTCGGTGTCGCGCCGCGCCGGGCACCAGGTCTTCGCTTCGCTGCGCGGCGAGGCGGACCGGGCCGCCTCGCTGACCCTGCCGGCGTCGCCTCCGGAGGGAAGCCGCCAGCTCCTCCTGCACGCTGTCTTCCTGGTGGCCGACGACGCCTTTCCCGCCTTCCAGGCCCGGGTCGGGCAGCTGGCGCGCGAGCTGGGTGGCGTCGGCTTCGAGATCGAGTTCACCGGCCCCTGGCCCCCCTACCACTTCACGGAGGCCGATGGCGGCTGAGGACGACCGGGGGAGCTCGGAGCCGGATCTGAGGCTCGCGGAGGACGAAGACGTCGCGTTCTGGGGCGATCTCGCGCCCGGCGAGGAGCATACCCTGGTGGAGCTGATCAACCGCGTGCTCGACAGGGGAGTGGTGATCGCCGGGGACGTCACCATCTCGGTGGCGGGTGTGGACCTGGTGTACCTCAGCCTCAACGCGCTGCTGACCTCCGTGTCCACCGCCCGCCGCACGATCGATCCGCGCCTGGCGGGGGGCGCGGGCGGCGGAGGGGAGTGACTTGCTGTACGCCTACTGCGTACGCCGGGCGGGGGAGTCGGGGCCGTCGGGGGGGCCGGCGGGAGTCGAGGGAGCGCGGGTGCGGCTCGTCGAGGCGGACGGGCTGGGGCTCTGGGTGTCGGACGCCGTGGCCGGGCCGCCCTCCGTCGAGCGGCTCCGCGCGCATGATCGGGTCGTGCGCGCGGCGCTCCGCTCCGCCACCCCGCTTCCGGTCCGCTACGGCACCTCGCTCGCCGACGAACGGCGCGCGAGAGAGCTGCTCGCGGAGAAGCGCGAGGAGTTCCTCGCCGCGCTGGAGCAGGTGACGGGACGGGTGGAGATGGGGATCCGCGTGGGGTGGCAGCCCCACCCCGAAGAGGAATCCGCCGCCGTGGTGGAGACGGGTCCGGGCCGCGCCTACCTGGAGCGGCGCAGGCGCGCGCGGGGGGGAGAAGAGCGGCGGAGGCGCGAGGCGGCGGAGCTGCTCGGGCGGGTGGAGCGATTCTTCGCGGATCTGGAGCTGCCGACGGAGCGCCGGGTACTTCCCGAGGCGGACGTCGCGGGTACTCTGGCACATCTGGTGCACAGGAAAGACATGGAGCGCTACCGCGAGCGGCTGGGCCGGGCCCGAAACGAATTTTTTCCGATCGAGATCCTTCCCTCCGGTCCCTGGGCTCCGTACTCCTTCGTCTGAGACGCATGCACCAAGACAGCGCGGCCAGTCCCGAGCGCGAGGCGCTGATGGCGGAGCTCGCGGACCTCGCCGAGCACCTCCCCTCCCGCGTCGACATCGATCCCGACGCCGTGGGGCGCGACCTCGCCCGTCTGGTGCTGACCCTTATCGAGCTCCTGCGCCGCGTAGTGGAGCACCAGGCGATCCGGCGCATGGAGGATCCCGATCTATCCGACGAGCAGATCGAGCGGATGGGTACCGCCCTGCTGAGGCTGGAGGAGAAGATGCTCGAGGTCAGGAGCGTTTTCGGCCTTGCGGGTGAGGAGCTGAATCTTGATCTTGGTCCTCTCGGCAAAGCTCTCTGACCCTCTACCCCGGACCGCTTTGGCTGACTTCGCACCCATCGCCCCGACCCGCTCGCAGGGGCTGGTCGACGTGCTCGACCGGATCCTCGACAAGGGCCTGGTCATCGCCGGGGACATCAAAGTCAACCTGGCCAATGTCGAGCTGTTGACCGTGCAGGTGCGTCTGCTGGTCTGCTCCATCGACAAGGCGGAGCAGATCGGGCTGAACTGGTGGAAGTTCGACCCGGCCCTCTCCGGGCCCGCGGACTCGACCCGGCTGGAGACGGAAAACCGGGAGCTCCGCGACCGGATTCGGATCCTGGAGCGGCGCCTCGACACGCTCGTGCCCGGGGCGGTTCCCTCTCCGGACCCCGGGGCGCAGTGAGGGCGCCCTGCGCCCTGCGCCCCGATCCGAGCTCCCCTTCCCTTCGATCCGGAGATAGCTAGCAATGGCCGTTGAGAGAGCACCCGGCGGTTCCAGTCTGATCGACGTCCTCGACCGCGTCCTGGACAAGGGGATCGTAATCGATGCCTACGTCCGGGTGTCGCTCGTGGGGATCGATCTCGTGACCGTGGAGGCTCGCGTGGTGGTGGCCTCCATCGATACATATCTCAAGTACTCCGAGGCGGTGGGGATCACGGGTCCGATCCGGACCCGCGAGCTGGCCCCGCCTTCGCCCACGCAGATGGAGATGGACCGCATCACCGCCGAAAACGCCGAACTCAGGCGCAAGCTGGAGTCGCTCAGCTGAACTCGTGAGTCCGCCCGCTCATGCCGCCGGTATGGCTGAGGGCGTTCTGGGACGGATACTCCGGTCCCGGGACCTCCCGGAAGCCCTCTCGATCTTCTTCGACTCCGTACTGAGTCCGGAGGGGATCGACCGCTCGCTCGTGCTGTTGGAGGAACGCGGGGAGCTGCATGGGGTCGCGGGAATGGGATGGGACGAAGGAAAGGGAGAGGTCGGCGAGATCTCGATCCCGCTCCAACCCTCCGCCCACCCGCTGGCGACCGCCCATCTCTCGGGCGAGCCGTCCGTCGTGGAGCTGAGCGAGAGCCATGCGCCGCTCGGCGAAACCCGATTCCTGGCGATCCCGCTCGCGGGGCCGGACCAGGACCGGCTCGGCCTCCTACTGATCGGCCATGAGAGCGGTCGGGTCGAGGACTTCGCTTCCGTCCTCGCCCGCCTCCCGACCGTTTCGGCGGCGCTCGCGCGCATCGCCGAGCTCGACCGGCTGCGCGTCTCCCGGCGTCGGGCCGAGCAGCAGCGGGACCTGCTCACCTCCATCGTCGACGCCCTCCCCGACCCCGTTCTCATCACGGACGCCGACAACGGGATCCTGCTCGAGAACCGCAGGGCCGCATCGCTCTTCATCACGACCGAGGGAGACAGCGAGGGGCGGCGGCGTGCCGTCGAGATCAACAACCTGCTCTTCTCCTCCTTCCTCACCCGCTCCTTCTTCGCGGGGGGCGCCGCGAACAGCCGCGAGCTGAACCTGGTGGACCCGTCCGAGGGAGGCGATCTCCTCTTCGAGGTCCTCACCACCCTCCTCCCCCCCTCGCTGGGGGAGGAGAAGTCGATGGTCTCCGTCCTGCGCGACGTCACCGACCTCCGGCGGGCCACCACCGAGCTGGAGGCGCAGTTCAAGCGGCTCCGGCAGGCCGAGCAGAAGTCGCGGCGCGAGCGCGACCGGCTCAACATGGTCCTGGAGAACGTCGGCGACCCGATCCTGGTGACCGACGACCAGGCGAACATCATCCTGATGAACCGCGAGGCGGAGCGGCTCTTCGACGTGCCGCCGGGCACGGGGCTGCAGTCGCGGCGGCGCCAGGACGTGCGCGCCAACGACACCAAGTTCTCCTCTTTCATCTCGGACCTCGCCCTCAGCTCCGACGCGGGACGCACCGCGGAGTTCCAACTCACGGAGCCGGACCTGGGGCGCACCTTTCCGGCGGAGGTGGTATCGGGGAAGGTGCTCAACGAGCGCAGCGAGATGGCGGCGATCATCTCCGTCGTGCACGACCTGACGAAGGTGGTGGAGAACGAGCGGCTCGCCCTGGAGCTCTCGAAGCTCAACGAGCACCTCGAAGACCGCATCCGCGCCGCGACCATGGAGCTGGAGGAGCGCAACCGGCAGCTGGAGTGGCAGAGTCAGGAGCTGGAGCGCGCCTACCGGCTCAAGTCGCAGTTCCTCGCCAGCATGAGCCACGAGCTTCGCACCCCGATCAACGCCCTGCTCGGCTACACCTCGCTGATGCGCGATCATATCTACGGCGACCTCAGCGGGCGCCAGGAAGAGGCGCTCAGCCGGATGTATACCGCGAGCCAGCACCTGCTGGAGCTCGTCAACGACATCCTCGACCTGGCGAAGATCGAGGCCGGCAAGATGCCCGTGCACGTCGAGCCGGTGGACGTCGGCGACGTGATCCGCGAGCTCTCGCAGACCATCGAGCCCATGGTGCGCCGGAAGAGCCTCGAGTACCGCGTGGCGCTCGGCGAGGGGATGCCGGTGCTGGAGACCGATCGCACCAAGGTGAAGCAGATCGTGCTGAACCTGCTCTCGAACGCGGTCAAGTTCACCCATCATGGCTTCATCTCCGTGCGCGCCGAGGTGGCGGAGGAGCCGGAGGGGGTCGTGCTGGAGGTCGCGGACTCGGGGATCGGGATCAGGGAGAACGACATCTCCAAGATCTTCGAGGACTTCCGCCAGGTGGACCAGTCCTCCACCCGCGAGTACGGTGGGACCGGCCTGGGCCTCTCGATCACCAAGAAGCTCCTCCACCTCCTGGGCGGCACCATCCGGGTGGCTTCGGCGCCGGGGGAGGGCTCCACCTTCACCGTCTGCCTCCCGCGCCGCAGCCAGGAGATCGTGCTCGACGAGGAGGTCGCCCGCATGGCCCGCGAGGCGAATCAGGCGGTGATCGTGGACGAGGAGTGAGGGTTCGTCGGTCGCCGGTCATCAGTCTCCGGTCGCACATTGACACCATTGGACGGCTCTTCTAGATTCGCATCAGGATTCGCGAACGACGGTCCCGCCACCTTCGGCCGGGACCGTTTTTTCTTGGTGTCTCTCAGCCTCCCCGGCGGCTTGGCCGTTCCGGACGACTGACGACTGAAGACTGACGACCACACCATGCTCCACCGCTGCATCGTCATCGTGGGCTCCCAATGGGGGGACGAGGGGAAGGGGAAGATCGTCGACGTTCTCGCCGAGAACGTCGACATCGTCGCGCGCTACCAGGGCGGCGCGAACGCCGGCCACACGGTGCACGTGGGGGAGAGGGAGTTCGTCCTCCACCAGATCCCTTCCGGCATCCTGCACCCGCGGCAGCGCTGCCTCCTGGGGAACGGCGTCGTCTTCGACCCCTTCCAGTTCTTCGAGGAGCTCGACGCCCTGACGGCGCGGGGGATCGACGCCGAGCGGCGGGTGGGGGTGAGCGGCCGCGCCCATCTCCTCCTCCCCTACCACAAGCTCCTCGACCACGCCGCCGAGGCCGGACGCGGCGACCGCAAGATCGGCACGACCGGGCGGGGAATCGGCCCGGCATACGAGGACAAGGTAGCCCGCCAGGGGATCCGGGTGGCGGACCTCCGCGACGCTTCGCGCGCTGAGGAGCGGCTGCGCGCGGCCGCCGCCCGCGTGAACTCCCGTCTGGAAGCCATGGGGGCCGGGGACCGGGTGGACGCGCACCGGCTCGTCGAGGAGGTCCTCTCCATCCGCGAGCGGCTCCTGCGCCTCGCGCTCGATACCGGGCGGGTGATCCACGACGCCATCCGGACCGGGGAGCGGGTCCTGCTGGAGGGGGCGCAGGGGGCGCTACTCGACGTGGACCACGGCACCTATCCCTACGTCACCTCCTCCAATACGACGGCGGGCGGGGCGGCGCTGGGGGTGGGCATCGGGCCGACGGCGGTGGACGCGGTGGTGGGGGTGGTGAAGGCGTACACCACTCGCGTCGGCGAGGGGCCGCTCCCCACCGAGCTCCCCTCCCCGATGCAGGAGCGGGTGCGCGAGCTGGGCGGTGAGTACGGGGCGACCACCGGCCGCCCCCGGCGTTGCGGCTGGTTCGACTCCGTCGTGGTGCGCTACGCCGCGCGGGTGAACGGCCTCACCGGCCTCGCCGTCACCAAGCTCGATGTGCTCGACACCCTCCCCGAGATCCAGATCGCCACCGGCTACCAGGTGCGCGGCGAGGCGATGGAGGACTTCCCCGCCGACCTGGGGCTGCTCGCCGAGGCGGAGCCGGTGTACGAGACGCTCGTGGGCTGGGAGAGCACCACCTCCGGCGCCCGCCGCTGGGACGACCTCCCGGAGCGCGCCCGCGCCTATCTCCGGCGCCTGGAGGAGCTGACGGGCGCGCCCATCTGGTGGGTCTCCGTCGGCACGCGCCGCGACCAGATCATCCACGTGGAGCAGCATGGGTAGGGAACAGGGAACAGGGGACAGGGAACAGGGGAGGGGGCGGAACCCCGGGGCGGCTCTGGCGCACGTGAAGCCGGCGGTGCGGCGGCTGGAGGCGTATACCCTCCGGCACTACCAGCCGCGCATCAAGCTCAACCAGAACGAGAGCCCCTACGACGTGCCGGCGGAGCTCAAGCGCGACGTGCTCGCCGCCGCGGCGGGGCGGGCCTGGAATCGGTACCCGCCCTTCGTCGCGGAGAACTTCATCTCCGCGGTGTCGGAGGTCACCGGCTGGCCGGACCAGGGGATCCTGGTGGGGAACGGCTCCAACGAGCTGATCCAGGCGCTCCTCGCGGTGGTGGTGGGCCCGGGGGTGAGCGTGGTCGTACCGGAGCCGACCTTCACCCTCTACCGCCTCCTGGCCGAGGTGAACGGCGGGGCGGTGGTTCCGGTTCCCCTCGATGGCGAGCTGCGCTTCGACGTGGACGCGATCGTCGAGGCGGCGAACGCCTCGCGCGCCGCAGCGGTGGTGCTCTGCTCTCCCAACAACCCGACCGGGAGCGCGCTGAGCGAGCGGGAGATCGAGCGCGTCTACGAGGAGACCGAATCACTCGTCCTCCTCGACCAGGCGTATGTCGAGTTCGGCGGGTTCGACGCGCTCCCGCTGCTCGCCGGGCGGCCGCGGCTGGCGATCCTGCGCACCTTCAGCAAGGCGATGGCGCTCGCCGGGCTCCGCGCCGGGTACCTGCTGGGCGACCCGGAGATGGTGCGGGAGATCGGCAAGGCCAAGCTCCCGTACAACGTCAACTTCCTAACCGAAATCGCGGCGGCGGAGGTGCTGCGAGGCCGGGAGCGGCTCCGCCCGCTCGTCGACGAGATCCGCCGCGAGCGGGAGCGCCTCCACGAGGGGCTTCGCCACCTCTTCGGTGTCCGCCCCTATCCCAGCCGAGCGAACTTCGTCCTCTTCCGCGTCGATTCGCCGCGGATGGACCACCGCGCGGTATTCGAGCGGCTGCTGGGCGGCTACGGGATCCTGGTGCGGGACGTCTCCGGATACCCTCTGCTGGACGGGTGCCTGCGGGTGAGCGCCGGAACCCCGGCGGAGAACGACGAGTTCCTTACCGCAATGCGAGAGATCCTCGGAGAGGAGGAGCCATGAGCCGGGTCGCGGAGAGGCGGCGCAGCACGCGCGAGACGCGGATCGAGCTCCGCCTCGATCTGGACGGGTCGGGTGAGGCGGACGTACGGACGGGGATCGGCTTCTTCGACCACATGCTGGACGCGCTGGCCCGCCACGGGATGTTCGATCTGCGGGTGCGCTGCGAGGGCGACCTCCAGGTGGACGGGCACCACACCGTGGAAGACGTGGGGATCGTGCTGGGGGAGGCGTTCTTGGAGGCCCTCGGCGAGAAGCGCGGCGTCGTCCGCTTCGCCGACGCGACCGTCCCGCTCGACGAAGCGCTGGTGCGAGCGGTGGTGGACCTCTCCGGGCGCCCCTTCCTCCGCTTCGCCGTGCCGGTGCCGGCGGGCCAGCCTCGGATCGGCGACTTCGACGCGGCCCTCGCGGCCGAGTTCTGGCGCGCCTTCGCCACCGAGGCGCGGCTCACGCTTCACCTCGACGCGCTGCGGGGCGACAACGCGCACCATCTGGTGGAGGCGACCTTCAAGGCCGCCGCCCGCGCGCTCGACGTCGCCTCGCGGGTGGACCCCCGCCGCGGCGGGAGCGTGCCGTCCACGAAGGGGGTGTTGTGAAGGCGTCGAGGGGTTGATGGGGAAGGTCGTCGTCCTCGACTACGGCGCCGGCAACCTGCGCTCGGTGGTGAAGGCGTTTGAGCACGAGAGGGCCGACGTCTCCCTCACGAGCGATCCGGCGGTAGCGCGGCGGGCGGACCGGCTGGTCCTCCCGGGCCAGGGCCACTTCGGGCAGTGCATCGGGCGGCTGGAGGAGAGCGGGCTTGCGGACGCGGTGCGCGAGGTGGTCGCGGCGGGGCGGCCCTTCCTGGGCATCTGCGTCGGAATGCAGCTCCTCTACGAGGGGAGCGGGGAGGCTCCCGGCGCCGCCGGCCTCGGCTTCCTCCGGGGACGCGTCGAGCGCATCCCGACCGAGCGGCCGCTCCCGCACGTGGGGTGGAACTCCGTCGCCTTCTCCGGGCGCGCCCGGGAGGATCCGATCCTCGCCGGCGTCGCCGGGCCGGAGCCGGTGTACTTCTACCACGTCCACTCCTTCGCCGCTCTCCGCCTCACCGGCGAGGAGGTGCTCGGCACCTGCGTCTACGACGCGCCTTTCGCCTCCGCCGTGGGTCGCGACAACGTGTGGGGGATCCAGTTCCATCCCGAGAAGAGCCAGGAGGCCGGGCTGCGGATCCTCGGCAACTTCGCGCGGCTGTGAGGCCCCGCTCCGACCGTTCGCGCCTGGTCGGTCCTCGGTCGCCCTTCCGCGCGCCCGGGGCTCCGGTGACCGACGACTGACGACCGATGACTGACGACTTCTACTTCTTCAAAGGCCACGGCCTCGGGAATGATTACCTCGCGGTGGACGGGGACGAGCTGCCCTTCGAGCTGGCTCCCCCGGCGATCCGGCTGCTCTGCGACCGGCACTTCGGGCTGGGGTCCGACGGGATCCTGGTGCGCGTCGCCTCGGCGCGGGCGGACTTCGGGCTGAGGATCCACAATCCCGACGGTTCCGAGGCGGAGAAGAGCGGGAACGGGCTCCGCATCTTCGCCGCCTTCCTGCTGGACCGGGGGGCGGTGCAGCCGGGAGCGGGCTTTTCGGTGGAGACTCCGGGCGGCGTGGTGTCGATGCAGCTCCTGGTGGAGAGCCCCGGGGGGGTGCTTCGGGTGGAGGTGGAGATGGGGACCGCCTCCTTCCGCAGCTCGGCCGTGGGGCTTTGCGGCCCCGACCGCGAGGTGGACGGCGAGACGCTGGAGCTGGAGGCGGGAGACCGGCTCGCGATGCACACCGTCTCGCTCGGCAACCCGCACTGCGTGATCTTCGAGGACGAGATCGTCCCGGACGATCTGCGCCGGCGCGGGCCGCAGGTGGCGACGCACCCCTGGTTCGAGCGCGGCACGAACGTGCAGTTCGCGCGCGTCGCGGGTCCTAGCGAGCTGGAGGCCCTCGTCTGGGAGCGCGGGGCGGGGGAGACGCTAGCCTCCGGCTCCAGCGCCTGCGCGGTGGCCGCGGCGGCGGTGCGGCGCGGCTTCGTCGCCGAGCGCGAGATCCGCGTCCGGATGCCGGGCGGATCGCTCGACGTCTCGGTGCGGGAGGACTGGAGCGTGCTGCTGCGGGGGCCGGTGGAAGGGGTCTTCCACGCCCGCCCCGCCGGGGGCCTCGCCCGGCGGCTGAGAGAGCTCGCGTGAGCCTCGCCAAGCGCATCATCCCCTGTCTCGACGTGAAGGAGGGGCGGGTGGTGAAGGGAATCCGGTTCGTGGACCTGCGCGACGCCGGCGACCCGGTGGAGCAGGCGGTCCGCTACGACCGGGAGCGCGCGGACGAGCTGGTCTTCCTCGACATCACCGCCTCGCACGAAAGGCGGGAGTCGATGCTGGAGGTGATCCGCCGCACCGCCGAATCGATCTTCATCCCCTTCACCGTGGGCGGGGGCGTCCGCTCGGTCGACGACTTCCTGGCGATCCTCGGCGCGGGGGCCGACAAGGTGGGGGTCAACACCGCCGCGCTGCGCGACCCGGAGCTGGTCGCCCGGGCGGCGGACCGCTTCGGCTCGCAGTGCGTCGTGGTCGCCGTGGATGCGCGGCGCTCCGCTTCGGAGGGCGCGGAACCGGGGTGGGAGGTCTTCACCCACGGCGGTCGCACCCCGGCCGGGGTGGACGCGGTGGAGTGGGCGCGGCGGGTGGAGGAGCTCGGGGCGGGGGAGATCCTGCTCACCTCGATGGACACCGACGGGACGCGCAACGGCTACGACCTCGAGCTGATCCGCGCCGTCACGCGCGAGGTGCGGATCCCCGTCATCGCCTCCGGCGGAGCCGGGTCGCTCCCCCACCTCGACCAGGCGCTCTCCGCGGGAGCCCACGCCGTGCTCGCCGCCTCGATCTTCCACTTCGGCGAGATCAGCGTCCCCGAGGCGCGCGGCTTCCTCGCCGCCTGCGGCCACCAGGTCAGGAGGTAGCCTGCCGGCTCATTCGTCCCCCACCACCGCCGGGATCCACCCCTCCACGTAGCGCAGGATGGTATGGTCGGTGATGGACCCGAACCAGCGGTCGTGGAGCTCCCGCCCCTCCTCCGTGCCGGTGAGCCAGTTCCGAAACTCGTTCGGCCCGACCTGGTCCCTCCAGTACGCCTCGTTGACGTATCTGGGGCGGCCCTTCACGGGCCGGGGGTGCAGGTAGCTCCCCTCGAAGCCGTCGAGCAGGATCCAGATCTTCCGGTCGACGCAGCCGAAGTGGCGCGTTTTCTCGCTCAGACGCGCGTCGAGCCACTCGATGAACGACTGCTCCTCGACTCCCGGCTTCACGTTGAACAGGTGCACGACGCGGATCATGGGGGCCTCCGGGTGGGAGAACTATTTCCGCTTCATCAGCTGGACGAGCCGGCCGATCGGGTCGAAGTGGCGGTCGACCACCCGCTCCTTCAGGGGGATGATGGCGTTGTCGGTGATGGTGATGTGCTCGGGACACACCTCGGTGCAGCACTTGGTGATGTTGCAGTAGCCGATCCCCTCCTCCCGGAGGAAGGTCGTCCGGTCCGCCACGTCGAGCGGGTGCATCTCGTAGACGGCCGCGCGCACCAGGAAGGCGGGCCCGAGGAAGGCGTCGTGCTTCCCGTGCGAGCGGATGACGTGGCAGACGTCCTGGCAGAGGAAGCACTCGATGCACTTCCGCATCTCCTGCGGCCGGTCCACCTCGTACTGCTTCATGCGCCAGGTTCCGTCCGGCGCGTCCGGCGGCCGCGGCCGGAAGGGCGGGATGCGTCGGTTCACCTCATAGTTCCAGGAGACGTCCGTCACCAGGTCCCGGAGAATAGGGAAGGCGCGCATCGGGGTCACCGTCACCGGCTCTGTTGCGGGGAGGTCGCTCAGGCGCGTCATGCACATCAGGCGCGGCTTACCGTTCACCTCCGCCGAGCAGGAGCCGCATTTTCCCGCCTTGCAGTTCCAGCGCACCGCGAGGTCGTTCGCCGCCTCGGCCTGGATCTGGTGGATCGCGTCGAGCACCACCATGCCCTCGGTGACCTCCGTGGCGTAGTCCCGCAGCTCGCCGCCGCGCGCGTCGCCGCGCCAGACGCGGAAGGTGCGCGAGCCTCGCGAGGAGGCGGAGGGGGGCGCGGGCTCCAGGCTCCGGGCCGGGACCGAGGCGGCCGGGCGTGGATCGGTGCGGATAGGCTCGAGTGTGCTCATGCTGCCTCGCGAGGGGGAGACTCGGGTGGGCGGAGGCCGGGGGGGCCGCCTCAGCGGGCGGTCGCCTTCGCCACCTCGGCGTCCGGCTGCTGCTGCTCTCGGATGATCTCCTTCAGCTCCTCCGGCATTTCCGGGATCGGCGCCCGCTCCAGCACCGTCTCGCCGTCGCGGCCCCGACGGACCACCAGGTTGAAGGTCGCCTGCGCCGGGTCCTTCTCCGGGAAGTCGTCGCGGAAGTGGGCGCCGCGGCTCTCCTTCCGCTCGATGGCCGCGCGCGCGACGGCCTCGGAGACCAGGAGGAGGTTGTCGAGGTCGAGCGCGGTGTGCCATCCCGGGTTGTACTCGCGATTCCCCGGCACCGACACCGTCCGGGCCCGCTCCCGAAGCGAGGCGATCACCTCCAGGGCGCGCTCCATCTCCTCCTCGCGGCGCACGATCCCGACCAGGTCCTGCATCGCGTCCTGCAGGGCGTACTGGATCTGGAACGGGCCCTCGGGGGTCGGGGCGCGCTCGAAGGGCTCCAGCGCCCGCCGCACACCGGCGGCGGACTGCGCCTCGTCGATGCGGCCCGGGGCGTTCTCGCTCGCGAAGCGGGCGGCGTACTCGCCCGCGCGCTTGCCGAAGACGAGCAGGTCCGAGAGGGAGTTCCCGCCCAGCCGGTTGGCGCCGTGCAGCCCCGCGGCACACTCTCCGGCGGCAAAGAGGCCGGGGATGCTCGACATCTGCGTCTCCGGGTCCACCCGCACCCCTCCCATGGCGTAGTGGGTCGTCGGCCCCACCTCCATCGGCTGGCGGGTGATGTCGATGTCGGCGAGCTGCTTGAACTGGTGGTACATGCTGGGGAGCTTGCTGCGGATCCGCTCCTCGGCCCGCGGCAGCTTGTCGCGGATCCAGGCGATGTCCAGGAAGACGCCGCCGTGCGGGCTTCCGCGGCCCTCCTTCACCTCCCGCACGATGCAGCGCGCCACGTGGTCGCGCGTCAGGAGCTCGGGCGGGCGGCGGGCGCTCTTGTCCCCCTGGGTGTAGCGCCACCCCTCCTCCGGGTCGGCGGCCGTCTGCGCGCGGTAGAGCGGGGGGATGTCGTCGAACATGAAGCGGCGTCCGTCGCGGTTCGTCAGGATTCCCCCTTCGCCGCGCACTCCCTCGGTGACCAGGATCCCGCGCACGCTCGGCGGCCAGATCATCCCCGTGGGATGGAACTGCACGAACTCCATGTCGACGAGGTCCGCGCCGGCGCGGTAGGCGAGGGCGTGCCCGTCTCCGGTGTACTCCCAGCTGTTGCTGGTGATGCGGAAGGCGCGCCCGATCCCGCCGGTGGCGAGCACCACCGCGCGGGCGGAGAAGAGGCGGAAGCGGCCGCGCTCGCGCTCGTAGCCGAAGGCGCCCACCACCCGTTCGCCGTCCGTCAGCAGGGTCAGGACCGTGCACTCCATGTGCACCTTCATCCCGCCGTGGATGCCGTGGTCCTGGAGGACGCGGATCATCTCGAGGCCGGTGCGGTCCCCCACGTGCGCGAGGCGCGGGTAGCGGTGCCCGCCGAAGTTGCGCTGCAGGATGCGGCCGTCGGCCGTGCGGTCGAAGAGGGCGCCCCACGCCTCGAGCTCGCGCACCCGCTCGGGAGCCTCCTTCGCGTGCAGCTCCGCCATCCGCCAGCTGTTCAGGTACTGCCCTCCGCGCATGGTGTCGGCGAAGTGGACCCGCCACTGGTCACGCTCGTCGACGTTGGAGAGGGCCGCGGCGACCCCGCCCTCGGCCATCACCGTGTGCGCCTTCCCCAGCAGCGATTTGCAGACGAGCCCCACCCGCGCCCCGGCGGCCGACGCCTCGATGGCGGCGCGCAGGCCGGCGCCCCCCGCGCCGATCACCAGGACGTCGTAGTCGTGCCGGTCGTGGACGTTCATGCTAGAGGAGGCGCAGGTCGGTGAGGGTGCCGGTCGCCACCAGCCTCACGTAGAGGTCGGAGAGGCAGACGAAGGCGAGGCTGGCCCAGGCCCAGAACATGTGGTGCCGGTTGAAGAGGGAGAGGCCGCGCCAGGCGCCGTGCCGGGCCTCGCCGAAGCGGGAGCAGGAGTAGCAGTCCACCCGCCCCCCTACCAGGTGGCGCAGCGAATGGCAGCCGAGCAGGTAGCCGGAGAGGAGGACGGCGTTCACGAGGAGGACCAGGCTGCCGATCCCGATGCCGAACCCGTCCGCGAAGCGGAAGGCCATCAGGGAGTCGTACCAGAGGAAGAGGAGGATCGGGAGCGAGAGATAGAGGAAGTAGCGGTGGAGGTTCTGCAGCACGAAGGGGAAGGAGCTCTCGCCGCGGTAGCGCGTCCCCCGGTGCTCCTCGACCGCGCACGCCGGAGGGTCGAGGAAGAGGGCGCGGTAGTAGGCCTTGCGGTAGTAGTAGCAGGTGGTGCGGAAGCCGAACACCACCATCATCACGAGGATGGCCGGGGAGAAGCGCCACGCGTCGAGCGTGAGGATCCGCACCTCCTCGGGGCAGGAGGCCGCGAGGCAGGGGGAGTAGAAGGGGGAGAGGTAGGGGGCGGCGAAGTAGTTGTCCCCCTGCAGGACGGCCCAGGTCGCGTAGGCGCCGAGGCCGAGGAGCCCGGTGGCGACGGCGAGCGGGGCGGCCCACCAGCGGTCGCGCCGGAGCGTGTCGCCGAGGCGGGACGGCGCGAGGACCACGTACGGATTGCTCATGGATCGCTACTCCGGGAAGTGCGACGCGCTGCGCGGGTCCGGCGGGAGATCCGGCGGTGAGGACGCCAACGGTTTCCAAGATGCGGACCGGCCCGGGAAGAGGCAAGCAAACATGCGGTTACCGAATCTCTCTCGTCCTCCGCTCTATGCCCTCACCTCCCGCTCCGCCCGCTATCCCGCGCCGCGTTCAGAACGTAGCACTTCCCCTACGTCCGCACCCGGGCCAGGAGGTAGAGGCCGGAGACGAAGAAGAGGGCGTTGGGGAGCCAGGCGGCCACCAGCGGGGGGAGGGTGCCGCTCGCGCCCACCGCCGTGCCCACCTTGAAGAGCATCAGGTAGACCATGGTGACGGCCAGGCTGATGCCGATCCCGTACGCCGCTCCGCCGCGCTGCGAGCTGGTGGAGAGGGGTGCGCCGAAGAGCACGATCACCAGGATCGCGAGCGGGAGGGAGACCTTCTGGGCCTGCTCCACGCGCAGCCCGCGCGCGTCCCCGCCGGAGCGCTCGACGGCGCGGATGAAGCGGTCGATCTCCGCGTAGCGCATCTCCTCCGGGTCCTTCGGCTCCGCAAGGAGCTCCTCCGGCGTCTCCCGCAGAGCGGGGATGCGGAGCGAGGCGAAGGCGAAGGCCTGCTCGCCCCCGTTGCCGTCGAGCACCCGCAGGTGCCCGTCCTCGAGCGTCCAGCCGTTCCGCGGTGTCCAGCGGGCCTGCTCCGCCATTCCGTGGAGCGCGGGGGTGTGCTCGGTCCCCTCCCGCTCGACCACCAGGTTCACCATCTCGCGCGTCTGGGCGTCGAGGCGCCGCACCGAGAGCACCAGGCCATCCTGGGTCTGGAAGACGAAGTTCGTGCGGAGCGGGCTCAGCTCGCGCTGGCGCTCTCCCAGCGCCTCGGCGCGCATTCGGTTGGTGGTCGGGATCAGCTCGCCGAGGGCGACCGCGCCGACGCTCAGGAGGGTCGCCATCACCAGGATGGGCGCGAGGAGGCGCCAGAAGCTGACTCCCCCGGCCTTCGCCGCCGCGATCTCCTGGTGCCGCGTCATGTTGCCGATGGTGAAGACCGTCGCCACCAGCGCGGCGATGGGGAGCGACCAGAAGATGAACTGCGGCAGATAGTAGACGTACGAGAGCGCCACGGAGCCCATCGCGACCCCGCGCGCCAGGTAGTTGTCCAGGTGGTCCGTGAGGTCTGTGATCACGAAGAGCAGCGGCAGCCCCAGCACCAGCATGAAGAAGGAGGCCGTGAACTGCCGGAAGATGTAGCGGTCCAGGATCTTCATCGCGCCCCCTCGGGCTCGCCGCCGCGCCGCCGCGCCGGGAAGCGGAGCCAGCGGGGGAGCTCTCCCCAACCCGAGCCTCGCATGCTCGACTGCTCGCGTCCCACCCGGGCCAGCCCCCACAGCCCGAGGATGCCGAAGAGCACGTTCGTCATCCACATCGACCACCCCGGCGGTACATAACCCTCGTCGGCCAGCGTCTCGCCGCCGATCAGCCCCACGTAGTAGATGGCGAAGATCGCCAGGCTCACCGCGATCACCATTCCCACGCCGCCGCGGGGGAAGCGCAGCGCGAGCGGGACGCCGATCAGCACGAAGACGAGAGTGGCCGCGGCGATGGAGAACTTCTTCTGGACCTCCACCTGGTACTCGCGGATCTGGTAGAGGAGGGAGCGCACGCGCGAGTCGCGGTCGTCCACCGTCCCGGCCGAGGGCGGAAGCGGGAGGTCGGCCTTCTCTTGGATCGAGGCGACCTCGCTCCGCAGCGAGTCGATGCGCGCGCTCATCATCGCCACCGTCATGTCGCGGTCGGTGCGGTAGTTGGACTGGGTGCTGCGCTCCAGGCGCTGCGACACCCCCTGCATGCGCAGGATCTGCCGCTGGAAGTCCATCTGCTGGAAGGACTCCGGCTGGGTGAAGTCGACCTCGCGGATCTCGCCGTCGAAGAGGGTGAGCAGGAGGTCGGTGCGCGAGGGGTTCAGCGCCATCCGGCCGGAGTCCGCGTAGATGGTGCGGTTCACCTCGGGGGCGCTGACGTCGAAGATCGCCACGTCGCGCATCCGCCCCGTCGCCGCCTCGATGCTGCGGGCCTGAAGGTAGTACTGCGACATCCCGTCGCCCGTCTGGATCGGGTTGACCGACTGCTCCCGCAGCGCGAGGAGGGGGCTGGTCTGCGCCACGTCCACCATCAGGAGCCGCCAGCGGTAGTTGGCCTCCGGGAGGACTCGGTCGTTGAACCAGACCATCGCGACGGCGATCACCACGGCTCCCGCCACCAGGGGGGCTACCACACGCTTCAGGTCCACCCCGCTCGCCTTGAGGGCGGTGATCTCGTTCTCCGCCGCCAGCTGCGAGAAAGTGTAGAGCACCGCCACCAGAACCGACATCGGGAGGGTGAGGGCGATGTTGGCGGGGAGCGAGAGGACGAAGAACTCGACGATGACGCGCATCGGGATCCCCTTCCCGGCCAGGTCGGCCATGGCCTTGGCCAGGGTGTTGATGAGGATCACTCCGGTGAGCGCCACGAAGGCGAAGAGGAAGGGCCCGACGTGGGCCTTGAGCAGGTAGCGTGTCAGAACCTTCATCGGAATCCCGAAATGAAAGAACCGCTCGGCGCGGGGCGCGGGCGGCGGGAAGCGCGCCGGCCCCGGAACCGGCCGGGGCCGGCCGCCCGTGATCGCGGCGCCAATCGAGAGTCGCACGACGAAAATCGGCCCATTATATTGGCACCCGGTTGCACGGACAACCCGCGGCGCGATCGCGGAAGCGGGGGGCACGGTGCCCCGGCGCGACCTCGTACCCCGCATCGCGCCGCGGGTTGCCTCGGAGCGGCGCGCTCCGCGCCGGCCGGCGGCCTGTCGTCCCGCGGCCGCCAGCGCCGCTCCCGAATCCCTCTCCGCCCACGACTCGCCATGCCGTCCGGCCCCCGCTCCCGTCTCCTCGCTCGACTCCTGCCGCTCCTGCTGCTCTCCTCCCTCGGGTCGTGCTCCGAGGCGGGCGGGGGGAGCACTCCCGACCCCTCGTTCGAGCGGGTGGACCGGCCGCCCTTCGAGGGGGCGGCCGCCTTCGACCTCCTCCGGCGGCAGGTCGCCTTCGGCCCTCGCATCCCCGGACGGGAGGGGCACGCGCGGCAGCTCGAGTGGATGAGGGCCTGGCTGGGGGAGCGGGCGGACACGGTGGTGGAGCAGCCCTTCTCCCACGTCACCTCCGGCGGGGAGACGCTGCGGCTCACGAACCTCTTCGCCCGCTTCCGCCCCGACCTGCGGGACCGCGTCCTCCTGGTGGCCCACTGGGACACGCGTCCGCTGGCGGACCAGAGCCGCGACGAGGCGGGGCGGCGGGAGCCGGTCCCGGGGGCGAACGACGCGGCGTCGGGCACCGCGGTCCTCCTCCACCTGGCCGAGCTCTTCCGGCGCCAGCCGCCGCCGGTCGGGGTGGACCTCCTCCTGGTGGACGGCGAGGACTACGGGCCCGGTACGGCGGACATGTTCCTCGGCGCGGCCCACTTCGCGGAGAACCTGCCGCAGGGATATCGGCCGCTCTACGGGGTGTTGCTGGACATGGTGGCGGACACGGACCCGCGCTTCCCCATCGAGGGGTACTCGGCGGAGCTGGCGCCGGAGGTGGTGCAGCGGGTGTGGGACCTGGCGCGCGACCTGGGCTACGGCGACGTCTTCGTCAACGCGCCGGGCGGCTACATCAACGACGATCACCTCCCCCTGAACGAGGCGGGGATCCGGACGATTGACGTGATCGACTTCGAGTACGGCCCCGGCAACCGCTTCTGGCACACTCCGCAGGACCTCCCGGAGAACACGAGCCCGGAGACGCTCGAGATCGTCGGAGACGTGGTGGCGGAGCTCGTCTACCGGGGAGGGTAGGGGGCGATGCTCCACACCACGCCGCAGGAGCGCCTCGCGCTGGGGGTCGTCTCGCTCCTGCTCGCCGCGGGGGCCGGGGCGCGGTGGCTGGCGGCGGAACGGGCGCCTCCGTCCGCCTGGATCGACTCGCGGGGGGGAGCGGCCGATACTTTCAGCGGGAGCACCGCGGCCCCGCCGCGGGCCGCGGTGGAGCGCGAGGTGGCGCGGGAGCGGATCCGGCGGACTCCGCTGGCGCCGGGCGAGCGGATCGACCCGAACCGCGCCTCGCCGGAGGAGCTGGAGCGGCTGCCGAGGGTGGGGCCGGCGCTCGCGGCGCGCATCGTGGCGCAGCGGGAGGCGAAGGGGCCCTTCCGCACGATGGACGACCTCGACGCGGTGCCCGGGGTGGGGCCGGCGATGCTGGCCTCGCTGGAGCCGCACCTGGCGCTCGCTCCGGCCCCGGCGCGAAGCGCCCCGCCGGGCGCCGCCGTAGGAGCGGCCGGAGCGGCCGGAGCCGCCGGGGAGACGCCGCTGGAGCTGAACCGCGCCTCCGCCGCCGAGCTCGAGGCCCTCCCGGGGATCGGACCGGCGCTGGCGGGCCGGATCGTCGAGTGGCGGCGGGTGCACGGCCCCTTCCGCTCGCCCGACGATCTGGAAGAGGTGCCGGGGATCGGGCCGGCGCTGCGGGCGCGGCTGGCGCCGCATCTCCGGTTCGGAGCCGGACCAGGTGTACGGGAACGGTAGCTTCCGTCCCCGCCTATGAACGCATTTCCCCTCCATGACACCAGTCGTCGCCGCCGAACGCATCGGGGAGCTCCTGATCCGCGACGGGCTCATCAGCCGCGAGCAGCTGGACCGGGCGCTCACGGACGCCCGGGCGAACCAGACCCGCGTCGGCTACAGCCTCATCAAACAGGGCGCGGTGAGCGAGCAGGACCTCGCGCTCGCCCTGGCGCGCCAGCACCGCGTCCCCGCGGTGGACCTGGAGCGCGTCAAGCTGGACCCGAAGCTCATCAAGCTGATCCCCGCCGACATCGCGCTGAAGCACTTCGTGCTCCCCCTTCGGCGGGTGGGGCGCGCGCTCACGGTCGCGATGAGCGACCCCACCGACCTCGGGGTCATCGACGACCTCAAGTTCATCACCCGCTTCGACATCGAGCCGGTGATCGCGGGGGAGTTCTCGCTCCGCAAGGCGGTGGAGCGGGAGTACGACTCGGCCGATGATCGGATCAACGACCTGCTGAAGCAGTTCGAGCAGGCGGGGGAGGTGGAGGTGGTGGAGGAGCAGGAGGAGGACCTCAGCATCGGGACACTCCAGGCGCAGGTGGAGGACGCTCCGGTGGTCAAGCTGATCAACGGCGTCCTCAACGACGCCGTCGCGCGCGGCGCCTCCGACATCCACTTTGAGTGCTACGAGCGCGAGGTCCGGGTACGCTACCGCGTGGACGGGGTGCTCGCCGAGATCATGCGGCCGCCGCTGAAGATGAAGGCGGCGCTCATCTCGCGGTTCAAGATCCTCGCCGACCTCAACATCGCCGAGCGGCGGCTCCCGCAGGATGGACGCATCAAGCTGCGGATCGGGCGCCGGGTGGTCGACTTCCGCGTCTCCACCCTCCCCACTCTCTTCGGCGAGAAGATCGTGCTCCGGATCCTCGACAAGGGGAACCTGACGCTCGACCTGGAGAAGTTCGGCATGGAGCCGAAGGCGGAGCGAGACTTCATGGGCGCCATCATGAACCCGTACGGGATGGTGCTGGTGACCGGCCCCACCGGATCGGGGAAGACGACCACCCTCTACAGCGCCCTCTCGAAGATCAACTCGCCCGAGGTGAACATCATGACGGCGGAGGATCCGGTGGAGTACAACCTCCACGGGATCAACCAGGTGCAGATCCGCTCGGAGATCGGCCTGAACTTCGCCTCGGCGCTACGCGCCTTCCTGCGCCAGGACCCGAACATCGTCATGGTGGGCGAGATCCGCGACATCGAGACGGGCGGGATCGCCATCAAGGCGGCGCTCACCGGCCACCTGGTGCTCTCCACCCTGCACACCAACGACGCGCCCTCCACCGTCACGCGCATGGTGGACATGGGGATCGAGCCCTTCAACGTGGCCTCGGCGGTGAACCTGATCACGGCGCAGCGGCTGGTGCGGCGCATCTGCGACCGGTGCAAGGAGCCGGCGGCGTACCCGGACGAGTACCTCCGCGTAGCGGGGCTGGAGGCGGCGGAGCTGGAGGGGACGACCTTCTACCGCGGCGCGGGGTGCGACGGCTGCGGCGGGAGCGGCTACAAGGGGCGCCAGGGGCTGTACGAGGTGATGGCGATGTCGCCCACCCTGCGCCGCATGATCCTGCAGCGGGCATCCACGGCCGACCTTCGCCAGCAGGCGGTGTCCGAGGGAATGCTCACCCTCCGCATGGACGGGATCCTCAAGATTCGCCGCGGGATCACGACACTCGAAGAGGTACTGAAGGAGACGGCGTCGTAGCACCTGGCACCTGGCACGCAGCACGTCGCAGCTGGCACTCCGCACGGAAGACGGAGCGCCCCTTCCTCCTGGAGGCGGTGATTTCGGGCCTCGCGGCCCCGACCCTTTCCCCTTTCCGAGCATCCGATGCAGTCGCAGACCGCTCCCGAGCTCCTGAACGCTCCACCCGGAGGCGGCCCGGCCGCCACGCCCGCGCCGCTGAACCTGCGCTCCCTGCTGGACGAGATGATCTCGCGGGGCGCGTCCGACCTGCACGTGACGGCGGGCGAGCGGCCCAAGCTGCGGGTGGATGGCGCGATCGTGAACAGTCAGGTCGAGCACGTCCTCACCCCCAAGGACACCCTTCAGCTCACCTACTCGATCCTGACCGAGAACCAGAAGAAGCGGTTCGAGACCGAGGACGAGCTGGATTTCTCCTTCGGGGTCCAGAACATGTCGCGCTTCCGCGCCAACGCCTTCCGGCAGCGTGGGTGTGTGGCGCTGGCCATCCGGCAGATCCCCTTCCAGATCAAGGCGCTGGAGGAGCTGGGCGTCTCGCCCGTGCTGGGGAAGCTGTCGGAGCGGCCGCGGGGGCTGGTGCTGGTGACCGGACCCACCGGTTCGGGGAAGTCCACGACGCTGGCGGCGATGGTCGACAAAATCAACCGCGAGCGCCGCGGGCACATCCTCACCATCGAGGACCCGATCGAGTTCATCCACCACCATCGGGGGTGCATGGTGAACCAGCGCGAGGTGGGGGCCGACACCAAGAGCTTCTCCCTCGCGTTGAAGTACGCGCTGCGGCAGGATCCGGACGTGATCCTGGTGGGCGAGATGCGCGACCTGGAGACGATCCAGGCGGCGCTCACCATTGCCGAGACCGGGCACCTCTGCCTGGCGACGCTGCACACCAACTCGGCCGCCGAGAGCATCAACCGGATCATCGACGTCTTCCCCTCGCACCAGCAGTCGCAGGTCCGGGCGCAGCTCGCCTTCGTGCTGGAGGGGGTGGTCACCCAGAACCTCCTCCCGAAAGCCCGCGGGAGGGGGCGGGTCGCCGCCACCGAGATCATGGTGTGCACCCCCGCGGTGCGCGCCTGCATCCGCGACGACAAGGTGCACCAGATCTACTCGATCATGCAGGCCGGGAAGAAGCACGGCATGCAGACCCTCAACGACTCCCTCTACCAGCTGTACATGCGGCGCGAGGTGGCGCTGGAGGAGTGCGTGAAGGCCTCCTCCGATCCGCAGGAGCTCCTCCGCATGGTCGGCGCGCCGGGGCCCGCCTGACGGCGACGCGCGCCGGGCCGTCCGGCCGCGCGCCGTTCCGCGGCTTCCGCTCGTCCGGCCCTCACCGCGCAACCTTCAACCCCCGATTTCCATGCCCGTCTTCGTCTACAGCGCCCGCGCCGTCTCCGGCGAGCTGCAGAACGGGGAGGTCGACCTCCCCAGCCGCGACGAAGTGGTCGGCTTCCTCCGGCGCCAGAGACTGATCCCCGTCGCCGTGCGGCCGAAGCCAAAGGAGGTGTCGATCTCCATCGGGAGCGGGGTGAGGACCCGCGAGATCGTGATCTTCACGCGGCAGTTCGCCACGATGATCAACTCGGGGCTGCCGCTGGTGCAGAGCCTCTCCATCCTCGCGGAGCAGACGGAGAACCCGCGCTTCCGCGTGATCATCACCGCGGTCCTGAACGACATCCAGTCGGGCCAGACGCTGGCCGACGCGATGCGGCGGCACCCGCGCATCTTCTCGGACCTGTACGTGAACATGGTGGCGGCGGGCGAGACCGGCGGCATCCTGGACACCATCCTCAACCGCCTGGCGGTCTTCCTCGAGAAGAACGACGCGCTGATCCGGAAGATCAAGGGCGCGATGACCTACCCGGCGGTGATGCTCGTGGTGGTGATCGGGGCCACCACCATCCTCCTCTGGAAGGTGGTGCCCGTCTTCGCGGGGATCTTCACCGACGCGGGGATGGCGCTGCCGACGCCGACGCGGGTGGTGCTGGCGCTGAGCGAGTTCCTGCAGAGCTACATCCTCTTCCTCTTCCTGGGCGCGATCGCCGCCGCCTTCCTGGTGCGGCAGTTCTATCGGACGCCGGGGGGGCAGCTCGCCATCGACCGGCTGCTGCTGCGCATCCCGGTGATGGGGACGCTGATCCGGAAGTCGGCCGTGTCGCGCTTCACGCGGACGCTGGGGACGCTGGTCTCCTCGGGCGTCTCGATCCTCGACGGGCTGGAGATCACCGCGCGGACGGCGGGAAACCGGGTGGTGCACGACGCCGTGATGAAGTCGCGCGCCTCGATCGCCGGCGGCGCGACGATCTCGGAGCCCCTCAAGGCCTCGGGCGTCTTCCCGCCCATGGTGGTGCAGATGATCAACGTCGGCGAGCAGACGGGCGGGCTCGACGAGATGCTCTCGAAAATCGCGGATTTCTACGACGACGAGGTGGACGCGGCGGTATCGGCGCTCACCTCGATCCTCGAGCCGGTGATGATCGTGATCATGGGCGTGGTGATCGGCGGGATGGTGGTGGCGATGTACCTGCCGATGTTCGACCTGATCCAGACGGTGCAGGGATAGCTGCGACCTGCTGGGCACTTGAATCGTGCCACCTGAGGTACTTGATTCGTTCCGTTGCGGTATTTGAATTGTTCCGCCTCGACGTAAGCCCCCCGCCCTGCGGGGGCTTACGCGTTATCAGCGTCTGCGAATCGTTGCGAATTGGCGCTCCGCAGAGCCCCGTCAGGGTATCGGAGACAAGCGCGCGGTGGCGGAACTGGCGCCGCAAACGGATGCGATAATTCCTCCCGCGCACGCCCCGCCCCCATTGCGCGGCGGTTGTCCGTCATCCGTGGCGGGTCTACCTTCCGGATTCCCGCGAGCGGCACCTGGGCCGACGCGATGGCCTACCGGCATAGCGGGACCGAACGGGGGAGACGCATGGATGAGATGCGCGAAGACCGGCTCACCTGGAAGCCCGGCGAGCTACGGGTCATGCGGTCCGACCAGGAGGTGCTCAACGTTCTGGCCGAGGCCAAGCGGCTGGCGCAGGAGTACCGGCGCCTGACAGGAAAGCCGCTTGG
Organism: Longimicrobiaceae bacterium; assembly: GCA_965215255.1. Lineage (GTDB taxonomy): Bacteria > Gemmatimonadota > Gemmatimonadetes > Longimicrobiales > Longimicrobiaceae > CBDCDN01. Next base: position 139,358 of record CBDCDN010000007.1, read on the forward strand.
AATCACTGGGGAGGTCGCCGAGTTCGAGGCCACCCGGATTCTCGGCGTGAAGCTCACCGCTGCGAGACAAGAAGGCTTCGACGCGACGGAGGTGGTCGGCTCGACGACGCGGCGCCTCCAGATCAAGGGGCGCTGCATTCTCCCTGGCTCGAAGCCGGGCCAGCGGCTCGGCTCCATCCGGATCGAGAAGGAGTTCGACGCCGTCCTGATGGTTCTCCTCGACGAGGAGTTCAACGCGACGGAGATCCACGAGGCGGAGCGTGAAGCGGTGATGGAGGCCCTTTTGAGCCCCGGCTCGAAGGCACGCAACGAACGGGGGGCGCTTTCCGTTGGCAAGTTCAAGGCGATCTCCCGCATGCGCTGGCAGCGGGACGACGGGCCGTGAGAGGGCGGCGCGCGGGTGCGAGGGACCTGCCGCGCAGGACCCAGCCCGACGGAAAGCCCGGCGCGTGTCCCGCTACGCGCCGGCAACGACACGCTCTCGGACACGACAGGCAGTCGATGCGCTACCTGAAGGTGGTTGCGACGCGGCGCTTCCCGATTGCGAAGGAGACATGCACGAGATGCAAGCCGGTTCGACAGAGCAGCTTCTCGGACCGACCATAGCTGGATGGCCTCGCATGCTGGTCACATGCAATCTTCGGCATGCGGAATACGGAAACTCGTGCGCGCTCGTCCGCCGGGAGCGAGCTCCTCTACCCCGCCGACGTGTTGTTCTCGCGCGGCCCGGACGGATCCGCCACGCCGTTCGGGCGGTGCGCGGGACCGGCGGCGAGCGACGAATCTGGCGCATAGCGCGGAAGTAGGTACATTCGGATAGGCGTGTATTCACCCCCCGAGGAGATGCCCCGAATGCTCCCGCTTTCACGACGCCTCCGCGCCCTTCGTCCCGCTCCCCGCGATGCTGCTCCAGGTATGTGGCCACTTCAGCCTCCAGCGCGGCCTGGAGCATCTGCCGGGCCCCTTCGCGCGCCAGCTCGTCCAAGTTGAGAGACAACTCCCTGGCTTGCTCCGCAGCCCCGTCCGTGTGTAGCTTCAGCATGGGTGGCGTACTCCTTCCCCCGGCTGGCAGGCCGGATGTTCGTGTGATGGGTTTCACACGGAAGGATACGCCGCCTTTTTCATCCCCTCAACTCTCGCCATCCACAACTTTCGAAAATACCTCCGGGCAGACGGTGACGATCGTCGCCGCATCGACCGAGATCGACACCTATCTCGAGCTGGCCCGCTGGCCCCCGGGCGACTCCCTGCGGATGCTGGCGGAGGACGACGACGGTGTGGGCAATACGAACGCCATGATCGCCTACCGGCTTCCCGCCACCGGGGACTACCTGATCGGGGTCTACTCGTACGAGGCCGGCCAGGAAGGGAGCTACATCCTGATGGTGTTCGACGGCGACGAGTCGGAGGACATTCGATCGAACGCGACGGGACTGGTCGATGGCCGCTGGCGGCCGGTCTCCGGCACCGACTCGTTCACTCGGTACATGGACCCTGCCACGATCCGGAATGTGCGCCCCGGAGTGTACGAGGTCTGGACGCGCGACGACTACAAGGAACCACAGCGCTTGCGGGACGGACGCCTCTACGACCGCGCGGTGGACCTGCTGGAGGTCGATTGCGGCAGGAGAAGGAGCCGCTCGCTCCAGATCAGCTTCTACCGCGGAGAGCGCGTGGTCGAGTCTTACGACTGGAGCGACCGCACGACCAGCGCGGCGTGGCGCCCGGGGAGCGTCGGTCCTGCGCGACGCGCGCTTAGTCCTGCCGGCGCTCGCCGACGCGGACTCGAACCGACGCTTGGTGGCCGTGGCCTGCCTCGCCTTCCTCCAAAGCGGTGAGTACCTCCCCAGGCTCCGGGAAGCGGCGGAGCGGGACCCGGACGCGGGGGTGCGACAGTCGGCGCTCTGGGCATACGGTTTCGTGGGCGGAGAGGGCGCGGCGCAAGTACTGGAACGAAGCACCACGGGAGACACCTCCCCGCGCGTGCAGGACTTCGCGGCGGCGCTGGTGCGTGGCACAGGGAGATACTGGAGGGTGTGAGCCGACCGTGCCCGTCGGCTACGCATCATGCTTGGATTCGTTCGAAGAGCGTAGTCCATCGACGCTCCGTCTCGTCGTCCACGCGGGGTCCCTTCTTGCCCAGCAGGCGGGCTTTGGCCTGCTTCGCTACCTCGACCTTCCAGCCGAGTTCCAGGGGGCCGAGCTGGTGCTCTCGAACGAATGCTTCGATCTGCGGGACGATCGGCTTGCCCGACTCAATGGCGTCGTCGAAATCCTCGGCAAGGCCACTGGGGCGAGGAAGGTAACGGGCGGCGACTTTCGCGAGGAACTCCGCCGGGAAGAGATCCTCGATCTCGCTGTCGTCCATCCCGATTAGGTCGCCAACGAGGAGGATTCGGTCGTCCTGCCCGGCGTATAGACTGCTCTTCAGTTTGTTCACCAGGTTCCTTCCGGAGCCATCGGAATCCACTACTACGAACGGGAGAGCCTCGTCTTTCCCGGTAACGATGGCTGTAACCGCCCCGATTCCCTTCACGCCGCCGGAGGGGATGAACAGGATCTCGCGGGCGGGCGTGATCAGCCCCCGCCCGATTAGGTAGTTCTTGATCGCGCTCAGGTACACCTGATCCGACTGGCCCTCGACGACCACAACCTGGCACCCCTCGAGCAACGTGTCGGAGACGCTGAGGCCCAGTGCGGCGTAGACGGGATAGATGGACCGGCTCTGCGCCTCCGCGCCACGCTCGCTCGCGCGCAGGTCGGCGGAAACCTCGGTGTCCCCTTCGTCGTTCACGTACACCGCCTTGACGCGATCGAGGTGGTCTGGATCGACGAGGAACGGAGAGTGCGTCGTGTAGAGGAGCTGGTTCGTCTCCGAGAGGCTGTCGAAGAACTTGGACAGATCCTTCTGCGCGAGTGGATGGAGCGAGAGTCCCGGCTCGTCGAGCAGTAGGATCGCACCTTCGTGGTCTCCCGTGCTCTCGACGAGAAATACCAGGAAGAAGCTGAGGAACCACTGGAGCCCTGTGCTCCGGCTCTCAAGTTCGATGTCCTCGGGGCGCAAGTCGTCGGACACCCAGATCCTGAAGTGATCGCCGTCAGCGGCAAAGCGAAAACGGTAGTTGCCTTGGCGCCACCACTCGCGGAACTGCGCGGTGAGGGACGTCGAGGCGGATTGCAGGAGCACATCACGCTCTTTCTTGCGCTCCGCCGTCTCCTCGATCTGGGATTCGGTCGGGGGGCCGTTGTTCGGCCCGCGGGGATCCTGTCCGAGCTTGTGGATCTCGGCGGGGTCCAGCCGCACGAAGTCGAAGAGCACCCGGAGCGTGCGGACCTTCGCCTCCTCCTTCATCCCCAACCCAGCGCGGGACAGGTTCTCGATGACGTGGGGGAGGTAGATCTCGGAGTCGAGGTTCCCGTAGTGCGAGTAGTAGACGAACGACGGCAGGTGCTCCTCTATCAGCTCGACGATTTCTTCGTTCTTTGCTGGTGCGGGGTGGCTAACGCGTGCAATCATCTTGTCGATGGTCTCGGTGGCCTGCATGTGGCGCGGCACCATTGTCGAGGTCTTCGGCGCCTTCTCGAGTTCCGCGACGTCGAGCGCTTTCCGGACGCGCCTCAGCGTATCCACCTCGGCGACCTCGCCCGCTCCTTCGGCGATTCGCCACGCGTCGCGCAACGCATCGACAAGCGTTTCCTTGAGGCCGAGCGCGTCCTCCGTTTTGAGCGTGTCGGAGGCGTTGACGGCGGCTTCGGCATCACGGAGGACCTTCACAACCTCGGGGGTGGGAACGTCCCGTTCCAGCGAGACGTCGGGGAACGCGACGCCGAGACGCCCGTCCAGGTCGCGCGACACCGTGACTTGCGAAATGGGCGTTCGCGCGATCTCGGATACCTGTTCAGCCAGATCGTCGGGGAGCGAGAAGACCGCCTCGATGAAAACGGGCTTCCGCTTCATCTCGCGGATGGAGTGGTACCGATCCCGCGGGAAGTCTTGGATGGGGTTGACCTTGCCGCCTCGGGCGGGGTTCAGTTTCCACAACGGGACGAGGAGGTTGGTCTTCCCCGACTCGTTCGTGCCGATCAGCGCCGTGACGTCAGACGCGTCGATCCAACCGCTGTCCTTCACCGAACGGAAATCGCGGACACGGAACCGCTTCAGCTTCATCATGGGCGAGCGCGGGCGCGGGGATCGGTGGCGAGACGCCCGCGTCGCGCGGCGGGCGAAGAATTCCCGAACCCAAGATAAGGAATGTCAGAAAACGGGTCAACGTAGTGAGCGCGATCGGGTCGAGAGCCCGCCAGCCCACCCGACCCGTATCGGAGTGGGACGGTGCCGCCCCCCGCTCGCGAATGGTGCCTTGAAACACCTGGGCGGTGCGCAGCGAGGGCTCGCCGAGCGCCAGCGCCGAACTGGCTCGCCCGCGGAGCAACCCACGCCCCGCTGCAACGGCGGGCGTTTGGTGGACCCGCGGCGAATCAAAGCGCTATGGGATGCCTGGGGGCCCCGCGACGTCAGGCGCTTGTGGTGACGACCCGCATCCGTACGTTTCAATCTCCGGTGTTCCTTGTGCTCCGACGCGACGGTGGCGCCGGCCATCGTCACCCCTATCGAACAGATTATGCTCAGAACGTCAATCGTGCGGCTCGCCTACATCTCCGTTTTCCTCGCAATGCACTCCTGCGCCCCGGACCGGGAGCTGGCGTCGCGCGATGAGTATGTAGCCAATCCCGCCGCAGAAGCCGATTTCCGCCGCTTCGTTGTTGAGAGCGAGCCAGTCCTTCGGGAAGCGCTGACTGGCCTTGGCTACCAAGAGGCGCCGGATGCCGACATGTTCCGCCCGTTCGTATCGAAGTTGCGTCCGGTGGAAGTCGAGGCGGGAATCGCGGAGGCGTCCCTTGGCGTCTGGGTTGCCAGCCCGGAATTCGACTACGCGACACCAGAGCATCTCGCTCTGGAGTTCGTTCGACCCGGGGCTGAGGTGGGGTGGTACCTGCTCACCGAGAACGGGTACCTCTTCGACCTTAGGACGGAGGTCAGCGATCCAGAAAAGCCATTGGACTTGCAGGTCGCCGTTCGGAACGCTTTCCCCGCCAGAATGGAGTTCGCCGAGTGGGTCCAGAGGCGCGACAGCTTGCTCGCGGCGGCGGCGGCCCAAGCGCCCGCAGACGCGTCGTAACGAGGAGCGCCCTATGCGACCGAAGCGACCGCCTCCGGATACTCCGCGGGACCTGAGCGAGGTCTGTCCCGAGCGACTGGAGCAGGTGCAACGCTCCCAGGCAGGCGCGCACCGACACGACCGGCATGACGCGCCCCCAGCGCGACCCTGAGTAGCGCCGGCTTCTGGAGGAACTGGGTCAACTCGGGCTATTCGCTGAGGGTGGGGAAGACCGAGAGGGAGGGGGAGCGGAGTAGCGCGGATCCACAGGCCCACGTGCGGGTTTCGCGGAAACCGTTGGGGCACAAGCGATGCGCAAGTGCCTGCGCTGTTTGGGGCTGGCGTAGGTGGCACGATCTGAATACCGCGGCAGCGCCGAATCCGGCACGATAGGAAATCGGAGGCGGAACGAATCAAGTACCCGACAGGGCAGCGAACGGCCCATGGCGAAGTGTTGGGGACGTCAGTTGTTGAGGAGCTCCGTCTTGATGTCGATAGAAATCGGCAAGATGGGCCATGCGCTTTGTTTGCATGCGATCGTGTGATGCGATCACCGTGGAGCCGCAGCACCGCGGCTCACTTTGCCTGGTTCTCTCGAAGTAGGTACCGGGTAGATGGCTTTACCCTCCCTTGTCACCGTAAAGAAGGATACTGAGCAGCCACCGCTATCTTCGGCGGGTTGATCCAGGTCGCTGTGGGCAGCGCCGGGAGCCGGGGCAGTCCGCGCACGAAGCGCTTGGAGCGCGCCTCGTACGCCGCCGCCAGCAGAGCCGGGCCGCGGTGCTGACCACGGTGCAGGACGTCCTCGACGAGCTTCCCCGGGCGTATGCGTCGGAGAGTACTTGTTTAGCGTGAGAGCTCAGGCACGTGGGGAGGTCGGAGCGCAGAGCAGCGGAGGCGGCTCGCCAGCGGCGGTGAGCACGGCAGCGAGGTAGTCGAGCACGTCGCGCCCCTGCTGCTGGAGCGTGACCAGCACGCTGGCCAGCACCTCGTGGGTTCGCGCCCCCGGCGGGCTCTTGTTGCAGCCGCCCGTCTTGCGCGCGATTCACGGCGGGTCGGATCATGCGCTCGGCTCGGTTGTTCGTCGCCTCCACCTCGGGGAGTTCCAGGAAGGTGAAGAGGTGCCGTCGCTGCCGGCGCAGCCGCTTGGCCAGGCGGGCGTTGTCAGGGTCCGTGAAGTGCCTCCGCTCGTCGAGGAGCCGATCCATCTGGGCTTCGATCTCGCGGCGCCGAGCCGCGAAGGCGGAACCGTCGAGTTCGTCGCGATCCCTTGCCAGCGCCCGGGCCGCTCGCAGCAGCGCGGCCACCGCGCGGGGGAAGCGCACCGCCCCTCGGCTCTTCTCCCGCTCCAGCTCGGCCGCCGCACGGATCAGATGCGCGAAGCACGACTGTTGGGGCCAGCCCGCGAGACTCCGGTGCTCGTAGGTGCGCAGGCCATCGCGGATGAGCACGCCTTCGAAGGCCTCGCTCCGCACGCCCGTGACCACCTGGTGCGATCTCCGGGGGTCGATCGCATAGAGCGTCGCCTGCGGGTTGGTGAAGACCCACAGCCAGGCGGACTCTCCCGCGATCCGCCAGCCCGTCTCGTCCACGTGCACCGCAGCAGAGTCCGAGAGCGCCAGCGCCAGCTCCGCATACAGCGGCTCCGCCTTCTGGGCCAGCCGCTGCTCGGCCTGGCAGAGCGCGGAGGGGGTGACCTTCCAGGCCGAAGGCCGTGCGGTAGAGCTCGCTGATCTTCGCGTACGGCACGCCCAGGCGGTGCTTCAGATCGGCCGCCAGGGCTTTCGCCCGCGGGCCCACCCCGAGGCCCGCCGCTCCCGTGGCGGTGGAGAGTTGCTCCGGATGGCGCGAGGCGACGCGCCGCTGGCACGCGGGGCAGTAGGCGCTCTGGAAGCGGAAGCGCCGCCAGCGGGGGCGGATCTCGGGCAGGTCGACCTGGAGATGCTCCTGCGTGAACACGCCCTCCCGCGCCCCCCCCGCACTGTGGGCAGCCGCACAGCGGAGTCCAGCAGCGCATCGAGTTGCGCCTGCAGTCGCTCGCAATTCGGGCACGTCTGCGGCCCCGTCTCTGGACCTGCGTTCCTGCGGCTCATGCGCGATTCGAACTGCATCTCCAGGGCCACCACTCCGCTCCCTTCTAGGGGCCGTGGCCAATCACGCTAAACAAGTACCGGTACCGTAATTGGTACCAGTTGACGGGCACGTCCCAGTATACTAATTTTGGGGGCGATTTCAATCCAGGAGGCTGTATGGGAGTCTTGACTGGACCCACGCCCCATGTCGCCCGCCGTCGCCGGGGTACTGACCCGCTGCGCAAACCCGGGTGGCAGGTCCATACATCGGTCGCCGACGCAGTCCGAGAGGCGGTCAAGGAGGGTGTCGCCGAGAGCCAAAACGCCCTCGTGGAGCGAGCCGTGCTGCAGTTCCTCGCGGAATGGCGTCGAGAGAAGCTGTACTCGGCCTACGCGGAGGCAGCGCAGGATCCCGCTTTCCTCGCCGATATGTGCGCCGTTTCGGATGCGTTCGCGGCGACCGTCGCAGATGGCCTCCAGGAGTAGGTGCGAAGATGCCCCCTACCGGACCCGTTCGCCGGTGGGACCTGTTCTGGGCGGATCTCGACTATCCGGTGGGAAGCGAGCAGGGAGGCGGCCGCCGCCCGGTTCTGGTGGTGTCGAACGACGGCATCAACGCGAACCTTCCCGTCGTGACCCAAATTCCGCTGACGAAGCTCGAGGGAAAAACGCGCAGAGTCTATCCCTTCGAAGTACTCTTCCCCGCAGAGATCGTGGGGACCGGTTGGACGAGCATCGCCATGCCCCAGCAGGTCCGCACGATCGACAAGTCGCGACTGCTGGAAAAGATCGGCGAGTTGACCGATACCGACCTCCAGACGGAGATAGAGAACCGCCTGCTGGAACACTTCGCGATCGCCTTCGAGATCGAAGAGCCGTAGAACTCAGGACCAACGCGCCAGCGGAGGTGCGGAGGGGCAATACAATCTCCTCATCGTTCTGAATGACTCGGCGTTCGCGGTCAGCAGCAGGTAGGCGAATCACCATGGCAGGGGACATGGAAGACCTGCCGCGGGTCGAGCCCGAGCGGATGCACTCCTGCGAGGTCGGTGAGCGGCTTCGCCAGGAGACGGACGGCGCGCAGGCCGAGGCGGCGAAGGAGACGCTCGGGGGCCGTGCGGTGACCCGGATAGAGTATGCCTCGGGGCGGTGGGGGGCGCACGACGAGGAGTACAGCTCCGTGGTCCGCTTCTGCTCCTGCTGCGGCGAGGAGCTTCGTGCGTGACCGTTCCCGTCCGGGTGCGGAGGACGAGCCGAATACTACATTGTCCGTCCGCGACTTACCGAGGAGCGGTTGATTCCTCTCGGGGAGACCTAGAATGAGCAGGATGTCGGTCGTTCCGACCCTCGCGTTCCTAGCCGTGGCGGCTTGTGCGAGTCCGATGGAGGATGACTCGCATGATGTCCTGGGCGTGATTGCGGGATATACCGAGGGAGATCCACGCCTTACCGTATCGACGAGCGGAAGCATCGTGGAGGTCAGCATCGTTACCTATGGCCCGGGCTGCTACTCGCTTGGACGGACTGAGAAGCAGGTTACAGGTCAGAGGATCGAGACCGTTCCATACGACCGCCGGCCTTCGGTAGGCACTCCCTGCACGCACTATCTCCAGGAGTTCGAGCATTCGGTTCGAATAGCTGTCGAGGAGGCGGGTGAGTACCAGGTTGTCGTTCGCGGTCAGCGACGGCCAGCGGGCGAGATCTTCGAGGTTGAACGAGTGATCTCGGTGGGGAGATAGCCGCAACGGTTCGCGGAAGAATCGGGTTTTCTTCGACACGGACCCGCTACTTGGTATGGCGGCAGGTCCACCGAAACGGGTGGCAGTTCTGGATCGTGACGGTGAAAGTAGCTCATGATCTAAGCCTCGGTTATTCACGTAGCTGAACGAGAATGGCGATTCCGCTTTTTCCCGCGTGATCGCCGGCCGAAGGGCGGATTTCGGGGACAGGCCCCTTCCCCCCCAGAGTCAATCTGGAGGAGGCTTCGCCTTCCCGATTCCCCGCCCGAGGGTGCTACGCTGGAGTGGGCAGGGCCGGGGGCTCCGGCGAGCCCCGCGCCGGGTAGAGCCGGTTGAGCTCGCTCACGAAGCGGCTCCAGAGTCGGGCTCGGGACGCCTCGACCACAACCGTGATCCGGCGCCCGCTGAGCACGACGCGGGCGGCGCTCTTCAGGACGAGCTGCCGGAAGCGCTCGCGGTTCATGCGCCTCGTGCTCTCCCGCTCCAGGAGCGCCGCACCCGCATGCATCAGGTTGGCCGCCAGAAGGCTCAGCAGCAGCCGTGCTTCGTTCGCCGCGAAGCTGTCTGGCTCGGTGAACGCCTCCTGCAGCACCCGGCCGCGGTAGTGCGTCTTCGTCCGCGGCGTGGAAGAAAGCGACAGGGCCAGCGCCTGGTTCCAGTCGCCGAAGTCCTTCTCCGCCTCCCCGCGCCGCCGGTAGTGCGCCAGCAGCGCGGGGCCGTCCACCGCCTCGGCAGGTGCATTGCTCAGCAGGAAGAAGTGGTCCGGGAAGAGCCCTTCCTGCACTGGGCGGTGGTTCGGGATGACCAGCACCCCCCGGCGCGCCCTGCTCCAGGAGTCCGCGCGGTAGAGGAGCTCGAACGTCTGCTCTCCGTCTGCGCTGGCGTAGCGTTCCAGCGGCTCCCGTGCCAGGCGCTCCAGCGCCGCATTGCTCTTCAGTCGCGCCACATACAGAAAGCCCTCCGCCTCCAACGGATCCAGCAGCTCCGGGCTCGGGTAGCCGGCGTCGATCCGCAGCCACACCCGCTCGGCCCCGCGCGAGATCTGACGAAGGATCGGCAGCACGAACTCACACCCGCCCTCCGCCGTATGCACGTTGCCCGCGCGCAGCTTCGCACCCAGGAAGTCGCCCTGCTCCGAGCGCACCAGGAGCGGATGGTAGCAGCGCTCGCGGTAGTGCCCGTTCCAGGCGCTTCCCGGCTGCTGCCCGAAGACCTCCAGGGGGAGCGAGTCCAGATCGAGCGTGATCTCCGGCAGGCGCCGGCCCAGGTTCATCCGACGCTCGGCACTCTCCCGGAGCATCGCGCCCAGGCCGGCCCGGTTCTCCTCCCGGCTCAGCGCGGCCAGGAGGCGCGAGAGCGTGGGCTGCGAGCAGAGTCCGTCCGCCTCCCGGCCCACCGCCGCTCGAAGCGGCCGCTGGCCGCGCCTCGAGGAGACCGCCAGGCGCAGCGCCGGATCCTCGCGCAGCAGATGCACGTCCGAATGGGCGCTCCACCCCTGGGCGAGCAGCAGGAGCGCCGTGCGCAGCAGTTCCCCGTGCTCGTGCCTCACCCGCGCCCCGTCGCGCGGATCGCGCAGATGCTTCCGGAACAGCGCCGGATAGCCGAGCCGATCCATCAACTCCCGAAGCAGCAGGGCTCCCGCGTCGGCGCTCAGCCGCTCGCTGCGCGCCTCCACCTGGATGCTACGATTGAAATCCGGCTGAAACAGACTACATTGGAACTCACCCATAGCGTGTTTTCCGTCGGGGTCCGCAGAGATGGTGGGTCGCACTTCCATCCTACGGCGCCGGCAGGAGATGCGCTATGGGTTTTTTCTGCCTGTCCGATCCCCAGCCGCGCGCTGGTGAATAACCGAGGCTAAGGTGATCCCCTCCGATCCCGCCCTCGCGTCCATCCTCCGGCAGCGCATCGGCCGATCCAAGGCATCAGTCCTCCGCGCCGCTCCCGAACACGATGCGCTCCCCGCGCCGGCCGCGGGCGCGGGCGTAGAGCTGGGGCAGGTAGGGCAGCAGGACCGCGAGCGCCGCGACGATCAGGATCCCCAGCGAGAGGGGGCGGGTGAAGAACACCGACGCATCGCCCTGGCTGATGGAGAGCGCGCGGCGGAACTGCGCCTCCACCTGCGGGCCTAGGATGACGCCCAGGATCATCGGCCCCACCGGAAAGTCGTAACGCCGCATCCCGAATCCCACCACCCCGATCCCGTACATCAGCAGCAGGTCCACCACGCTGGCCGATACGCTGTAGACCCCCAGCGTCGCGAAGACCAGGATCCCGGCGTAGAGGAGGGGGCGGGGAATCTCCAGCAGCCGCACCCAAAGGCCGACCAGCGGGAGATTGAGCAGCAGCAGCATCGCGTTGCCCAGGTAAAGGCTCGCGATCAGCGCCCACACCAGCGGCGCGTTGTTCTGGAAGAGGAGCGGCCCGGGCTGCAGGTTGAAGATCTGAAAGGCCGCGAGCAGGATCGCGGCGGTGGCGGAGGTGGGGATCCCCAGCGTGAGAAGCGGGACCAGCACGCCGGAGAAGGCCGCGTTGTTGGCCGCCTCGGGCCCCGCGACGCCCTCGATCGCTCCGTGCCCGAACTGCTCCGGATGGCGGCTCAGCTGCTTCTCGAGGTGGTAGCTGAGAAAGGTGGGGACCTCCGCGCCGCCCGCCGGGAGGGCGCCGAAGGAGAAGCCGAGAAAGGTGCCGCGCAGCCAGGGCTTCCAGGAGCGCCCCCACTCCTCTCGGTTCATCCCGACCTTCCCGCGTACCGGGACGATCTCCTCACGGTCGTGGCGCAGCCGCGAGGCCGCGTAGAGCACCTCGCCCACCGCGAACAGCCCGACCGCGACGAGCACGATGTCGATCCCGCCGAGCAGCTGCGGAACTCCGAAGGTGAGCCGGGGCTGCCCGCTGAGCACGTCGATTCCCACCAGGCCGAGGAGGAGCCCGCCGAGGAGGCTGAGCAGCCCGCGCAGCAGAGACCGGCCCACGAGGGCGGCCACGCTGACGAAGGCGAGCACCATCAGCGCGAAGTAGTCGGCCGGCTGGAAGAGCAGCGCCACGCGGGCGATGGCGGGCGCGAACAGAGTGAGCAGCACGGTGGAGATCGTCCCCGCCACGAAGGAGCCGATCGCGGCGGTGGCCAGCGCCGCGCCGCCGCGCCCCTGCCTGGCCATAGGATGGCCCTCCAGGGTGGTGGCGACGGAGGCCGCCTCTCCCGGGGTGTTGAGCAGGATGGCGGTGGTGGAGCCGCCGTACATCCCGCCGTAGTAGATCCCGGCGAAGAGGATCAGCGACCCCGCGGCGTCGAAGCGATAGGTCAGGGGCAGGAGCAGCGCCACCGTGAGCGCCGGGCCGATGCCCGGGAGCACGCCCACCGCCGTGCCGAGGGTGACGCCGACCGCCGAGAGCAGCAGGTAGTGCGGCTGCAGCGCGACGGAAAAGCCGGCTAGGAGCTGGGAGAGGACGTCCATGTGGAGGTCGGGGCGCGGGCGAGGTGGGTTGGGAGCCGGTCCAAGAGGGGCCCTCACTCCCGGCTAGCTCCTACCTCGCTCGCCACCCCCTCTCGAGTTCGGGAGAGGGGGACGGGGGGTGAGGACAGGGGGCGGCGCCGCTCTCGACCCGCCGGGCTACCGCTCTAGAAGAGGCCGTCCAGGAGACCGGGCGGAAGGGCGATTCCCAGTAGCCGGGTGAAGCCGAGGTAGGTGAGGAGCGCCACCAGGAAGCTGAGACCGAACGCGCGCGCGGGACGGCGGTCGTCCAGCACCCACGCCACGGCGGCGAAGAACGGCGCGGTGGCCAGTACGAAGCCTAGAGGTACGAGAGCCAGCGCGTACGCCAGGAGCACCGCACCGAGGAGCAGCGGCGCCGGCCAGTGTGTCGCGCGCGCCTCCTCCGCGGCGCGCCCGAGCAGCTCCCGGTCCGGCCAAACCGTCACCCGCGCGAGGAGCGCGAGGCCGAGCAACAGCACCCCCGCCGAGACGATCACGGGGAACACCCGCGGACCCACGGCCGCGTAGCCGCTCCCCTCCGGGATCCGGAGCGAGGCCCGAAACGCGAGGAGCCCGCCTCCCGCCACCGCCGCGGCGATCAGGACGAGCCCGCCGCGCTCCCGGATCGTCCCGCGCATCTCAGCGCGCGAGACCCAGGTCGAGCAGGACGCGCTCCACGCGCGTCTCCTCCTCGCGCAGGAACCGCTCGAACTCGTCCCCCGTCAGGAAGAAGTCGTCCCAGCCGTTCGCCCGCAACGTCTCCCGCCACTGCTCGGAGCCGTGGAGCCGCTCCACCAGGCCGATCAGGGCGGTCCGATCCTCGGGGGAGAGCCCGGGCGGAGCGACCAGGCCCCGCCAGTTGGACATCACCACGTCGAACCCCGCCTCCTTCAGGGTCGGAGCGTCGATTCCCGGTACGCGCTGCTCGCTCGAGACCGCGAGGACGCGGAGCTGCCCTGCCTCCACCTGGGCCCGGAACTCCTCGATCCCCGACACCCCCGCGGTCACCGCGCGGGAGAGCAGGGACGCAATGGCCTCGCCCCCGCCGGCGTGCGCGACGTAGTTGATCCCGGAGGGAGCCACGCCGACGGCGCGGGCCAGCTCTCCCACCAGCAGGTGGTCGGCGCCGCCCGCGGATCCCCCGCCCCAGGAGACGGAGCGGGGATCGGCCCGGAAGTCGGCGGCCAGCTCCTGGACGGTGCGGTAGCGCGAGGCGGAAGGGACCACCACCGCGAGCCACTCCCTCGTGAGGCTGGCGACGGGCGTCGCCTGAGCGAGCGTCACTGGCGAGTGATTGGCGCGGACGGCTCCCAGCATCACCAGGCCGGTCACCAGGAGGTGGTGAGGATCGCCACGCCCCCGGTTCACCAGGTCCGCCAGCCCGATCGACCCGCCGGCTCCGGGGACGTTGGAGACCTCGATGCTCTGCTCGACGAGCCCCGTCTCCCGCAGCGAGCGCTGCAGCGCGCGGGCCGTCTGATCCCAGCCGCCGCCGGGGTTGGCGGGAGCCACGATCCGCACGGTGCGGCCGGGGAAGCCCCGCACCTCTCCTCCCGCGGGCTCGCACGCGCTCCCCGCGAGGAGCCCCGCGAGCAGGATCACCACCCCCCGTCGACCACTCCGCATCTTCGGCCTCCTTGCAGGGGCGCATGAAGCGCCGGGTGACCACAGCATAGACGCGAGGGCGCGGCCGCGGCAATAGGGCCGGATGAGCGCCGCGCATCGCCGATCGCCGGTCGAAGGCGCTAGGACGGTCGCGGCGGCGCGGTAGATCTCCCACCCTTCCACGTCCTCCGGGCGGACCTCGTCGATGTCGAACCTCAGGGTCGGCATGCGATCGCCACAGTGCCGGAGAAGGCGTGCTTCCCCCGGTGCGCCTCCCGATGGACCGCTCCGGTCCGTGACGCCGCCGATCCCGATTTCACGTACGGCGACCTGCGCGCCTACCCGCGGCGGCTACGAGCGAGCGGCGCGGATGGAAACCGAAAGGGTGCGGGTCTCCCCCGGGGCAGCCGCGGTACGAAGCGAGCCCTCGATGCTCCGCGCGGAGAGTCCGAGGAGGGCGAGCAGGCACTCGAAGCCGTGCATGCCCGGGCAATGCCGGGTGTGGCGCTCTCGTCAGGGGAAGAGGCTCTTAGCCAGCATCCCGTGAACTCCCTTGGTGCCATCCACCAGCTGGGTGATCCGCAGGTCGAGCGCCACCGAGCAGAGGACGTAGGCGTCGTCCCGGTCCATCGCCTTCTCGCGGACGAGGAAGTCGACCATTTCGCGGGTGGCGACGCGCGCCGCCTCGTCCAGGTCCGGGTGCAGCCCCATCGAGACGTAGTGGGTGGGCGTCTCCGCCCACGGCCATCGCCGCCCCGCCCGTTTGTGGAGCAGCACCTGCACGGTTCCCGCGAGCGACGTCTCGATGGCCGTGCCGCTCACCTCGCCATCTCCCTGCGCCGCATGGCCGTCCCCGATCGAGAGGAGCGCCCCCTCCACCAGTACGGGGACGAAGACCCGGGTCCCGGCGACGAGCTCCCGGTTGTCGAGGTTGCCCGTGTGCGGACCCGGAGGGCCGGAAGAGATCCGCCCGGAGAGCGCCGGCGGCGCGACTCCGATCGTGCCGAAGAAGGGTGCGAGCGCGATGCGGACGTCGAGGTCTCCCATGCGCGCCGTGCGGGTCGCGGGGTCCAGCCGGAAGAGGCGGAGCGTCCCGTACGGGAACTCGTCCGGAAGCGTGCCGCCGCCGGGGAGGAATCCAGAGACTCCCCACGAGCTGAGCAGATCGATCCGCTCGATCCTCACCTCGAGCGCGTCCCCCGGCTCCGCGCCCTCCACCCAGATCGGGCCGGTCAGGGGGTGCGCTCCCGGGCCGCGCTCCGTGATCGCCGCTTCCACGGCGAGCTCGGCGGGAAGGAAGTCCGGCTCGGGCACGCCCGCCAGCCGCAGCCGCTCCAGGCCCCGCGCGACCATGGTCTCCACCCGGACAAGGTCTCCGGGCCGGATCCGGAGCACCGGAGGCCGGCGCGCGTCGAAGTATCCCCAGTGGATGTTGGAGGGGACGAGGCGCAGCTCGTGGGCGGCCGCCTGCTGGGCGGCGCCGGCGGAGGCCGTGGAGACCGCCGCCAGGGCCAGGAAGAGAAATCGGAGGAGCGGAGGCGGACGGCGATGGGGAACCGGGTTCATCGATGGGTTCGTCGGTGGAGGCTCGGGACAGGGCTTCTCCCGGGGATCGCGGAGGCCGGTCCGAAGAGGTGGAGAGCTCGACGACGGAACGAATCCCCTCCGAGCGTCGCCCACACGGTCCGTGGGGATGCCCGCGTCAGCGGCACACCGGAGACGGATCCAGGCTCTCGCCACGCTTCATCGGCGTCACCTCGAGGAGCTGGACTCGGGCGGCCTCCGTGGGAGCGAGCGTGATGGAGATCCGCAGGTCGCCCTCTCGGCACCGCATGCGCCACCGGCCCCGCAGGGCGTTCTCCGCCTGAAACGCTCCTTCGTCGCGGCAGTCGCCCCCCGCCTCCCGGCGAAGGCTCTCGATGGCGCGGCGGCGCCGGTCCCGGGATTCGTCGAGGTACAGGTTCATGGCCGCGACGCTGTCAGCCAGAGGCTCGCTCCAGCGCGCGACCAGCCGTGATACCTGCGCCCGTCTCTCCAGCAGTACCGGTGCGGGCTGTGGGACGCGCGGCACGAGTCCGCCGGTGCGCGAGAGGACCTGGAGCGCCTGCTCGGTCACTCCGCCCCAGCCCGTATAGGTGAGATTGCCCAGCGCGATGATCCCCACCCCCTGCTCGGGCAGCCAGCGCATGATGGAG
Source organism: Longimicrobiaceae bacterium (assembly GCA_965215255.1). Taxonomy (GTDB): domain Bacteria; phylum Gemmatimonadota; class Gemmatimonadetes; order Longimicrobiales; family Longimicrobiaceae; genus CBDCDN01. The sequence continues at coordinate 155,604 of CBDCDN010000007.1, forward strand.
CCGAAGCCGGGAAGGCCGCCGCTGTGCGAGACGATCGTGCGGAAGAGGCACGTCTGCCGCACGCCTAGCCCGTAGCCGTAGCCTCCCGCGCTCAGCTCCGGCGCGCCGGTGCCGTCCCGCGTCGCCGTCGCGCCGTTGTAGCGGGCCACCTGCTGCATCTCGCGGAGGGAGGCGCGGCCGAGCGGCCCCTCCGCGGCGCCGTCGCGAGGCGGCCACGCGTCGAGCATGAATCCCGCCCACCGGCCGAGATCGCCGATGGAGGTGAGCATCCCACCCATCGGGCCGAAGGCGCCGTCGGGGAGCTGTTTCTCCTCCAGCCAGGCGCCGTCTTGCAGCCGATACCCGTGGGCCAGGCGGTCGGGCGGCACGTCCGCGGCCTCCAGCGTCGTCGAGTTCATGCCGAGCGGCCGGAGCACGCGCTCGGCGACGTAGCGCGCGTACGGCATCCCCGAGACGTTCGCCACGACGCGGCCGAGGATGGCGAAGCCGAGGTTGGAGTACTCGTAGCCGGTGCCGGGAGCGGTCGAGAACGGGATGCCGCCCCACAGCATCGCCGACAGCTCCTCGTCGGTCGCGGCCAGCTGCTGGTCTCCCCACGGGTTGTCCTCGGGGAATCCGCCCGAATGGGAGAGCAGGTGGCGGATCGTGACCTTTGGCGAGTCGCCCGTGGGATACGCCAGAGCGGCGAGCTCCGGCACGTGGCGCTCGGCGGGGTCGTCCAGCGCCAGCAACCCCGCGTCTCGCAGCTGGAGAATCGCGACCGCGGTGAAGCTCTTGGTCATGGAGGCGATGCGGAAGACCGTCGCGGTATCCACCGGCGAGCGCGACTGCAGCTCCCGGTATCCGGCGGTCCC
>CBDCDN010000008.1:0-36551 GCA_965215255.1 Longimicrobiaceae bacterium
TCGACCCCGTTCGGGACGCTGCGGGTGACCGAGGTGGCCTTTCCAGGCGAGCGCCAGCCGGAGCGCCGCCTCTACCTCAACGACGAGCAGGAGTCGGGAGAGCTGGTGAGGAGCGGCGCGCCGACGCTGGCCTACGTCGCCGCCGCGGAGAGCTGGCTCACCGCCGTCACTCCGCCGGGCGGCGCCTACCTCTTCCTCGGCGGGGGCGCGTACACCCTCCCGCGCCGCATCGCCGAGCGCGATCCGCGCGCGCGGGTCACCGTCGTCGAGCTCGACCCGGAGGTCTCGCGCATCGCCTACCGCTTCTTCGGCGTGCGCCGCGACCACGGCATCGCCTCGGTGCACGGCGACGCCCGCGCCTACTTGGACCGCGGTCCGCCGGAGCGCTTCGACCGCCTCTACCTCGACGTCTACGCCGGACAGGAGTCGCTCCCGTACGCCCTGGTCACCGCCGAAGCCTTCGCGGCGATGCTGGGCCGCCTGCGCCCCGGCGGGCTGGCGGCGCTGAACCTGATTGGCACCACCTCCGGACCCGAGTCGGCCCGCCTCTGGTCCGTGGTCCGTACCTTTCGCGAGGCGTTCCCCTCGCTGGCTCTTTACTGGCACCTGGGGCCCGACTTCCCGGAGCGGCAGAACCTCCTCCTCGCGGGCGCCGCGGACGCCGCCTTCGACTTTCCCGCCCGCGCCGGCCTCTTCGAGAGGTGGCCGCCGGAGCAGTGGCCGGCGGCGGAGGGCGCGCTCGTCTTGCGGGATCTCTTCCCGGCCGTCGCGCCCTCCTCCCGCTCCGCGCACGAGCAGGTGACGGGGTGACTGGGTGGCGGTTGTACTCGTTCACCATCCCCCGACCACGTCGGTGATCCGCGTGACCATCGTCCCGCGACCGTGAGCTGCTGCGCCAACTGCTACATCCGGCGGTAGAGGATCAACCTTTGCTGACCCGGAGGACAGGGGTGGACACCTTCCTCCCGTCCCCCGGCCCTTCTGAGCATGCACCGCAGCCAACAAGGAGAACCGCAGTGACAATCCAAACGGCGACGCCACATCGGGTGGTGGCGATCCTCTGCGCCCTCGTCCTCAGCATCAGCGGCTGTGACGACGACGATCCAACCGGGCCGCAGGACGTAGCCCGGCTGCAGCCCAGTGCTCAGTTTCCGGCCCTTCAGCTCCCCTCCAACTACCGGATCGAGAAGGTGGTCGAAGGGCTGACGTATCCGACCGCGCTGACCTTCGATGACCAGGGCCGGATGTACGTCGCCGAGGCGGGGGGTGCCTTCCTCGAACTGCCGCCCTCACCCCGAATCCTGCGCGTCGAGAATGGCCGGACCGTCGAGGTGGTCAACCTGGCCGGAAGGGGGGTGCGCGCGTCGCTGGTCGGACTGACCTGGCACAACGGGGCGTTCTACATCAGCCATCGCGACCCCGCGACCCGGATGGGCGCCGTTTCGCGCGTCACCCCTGCGGGCGCCGTCACACGCATCCTGAGCGGCGTCCTCGACGCACAGGCGGAGCACCAGGTCAACGACATCAAGGTTGGTCCCGACGGACGGATGTATCTCGCCACCGGTCCAGCGACCAACTCCGGCGTGGTCGGCATCGACCTGGCGCCCTTCGTCATGCTCAGCCCGATGCTCCGCGCGACGCCATGCCAGGAGCTGGTGCTCACAGGGGTGAACTACCGCACCCCCGACTTCCGAACCGACGACCCCTCGGACGTGACGGAGACCGGCGCCTTCGTCCCCTTCGGCACCGCCACCACGCCCGGCCAGCGCATCCCGGGCACCAACAAGTGCGGAGGCTCCGTTCTGGTGTTCGATCCGAACAATGCGGAAGCGACCGTGCGACCCTTCGCCTCCGGACTGCGCAACACCATCGGCCTGGCCTTCCGCGAGGGCGAGCTGTACGCGGCGGTCAACGGCTACGACGTCCGGGGTTCCCGGCCGTTCCGCGACGAGTTCGACGCCACCTACCGCATCCGGCAGGGGGCATGGTACGGTTGGCCAGACTTTTCGGCGGCGTTCGAGCCGGCGACCGAACGCCGGTTCGACGTCCCCAACTCGCTGCAGGCGCCCAAGTTCCGCAATGGTCAGCCGCTCCCGCTGGAATCGCTCGATTTCCTGATCGACCATGTGGCCAGTGGCCTCGCCCGCCCAGACCGATCGTTGGTCGCGGGCCTCCACCCGGTCAACTCCTCCCCCTCCGGTCTCGACGTGGCGCCCTCGTCGTGGGGGGAGTTCGCCGGGATGCTCTTCGTGGCGGAATGGGGCGACCTGGCGCCGCCGACCAACCCGCTCCGCGATGGTCCGGTGGGCTCCCGGATCGTCGCGATCGATCCACGAACGCAGCAGGTTTCGGCGTTCGTCCGGAACGACCAGCCCGGACCGGCCTCGGAGCAGGGCGCGACCGACCAGGGGCTGGAGCGCCCCTTCTACGTGAAGTTCGGCCCCGACGGCGCACTGTACGTCGTCGATTCCGGGATCGCGCGGATCAACCCGGCCAAGCCGGGTACTCCGTACGAGTTCCCGCCCCAAACCGGGCGGATCTGGAAGGTGACCCGTAGCGGGAGCTGAGCCGCTGGCCCTGTTGTCGAGCGGCCTGGGTTTCAGAGCGAGCACCCGGCCTCGATGTCCCGTAGGGAGGCGCACCATTGTCGATCCAGCCAGCTTCGGGTCCGTCGCCGCGCGGGCGGATGGAGTTGCCCGGAGTCGGAGCCCTCCCGATGGGCCTCCGCGCGATGAACCGTCCCGGGCAGCGTCAGGCCTGACGCTGCCCGACGCTGCTGGTGCTGGACAGCCAGGGACGTGCGGGCGATCTGTCGCCGACTGGCTTCTACTTCCGGGAGACCCGGTGCCTCCGCACCCTCCGCCTCCGGATCGGAGATCCCGTTTCCGGCTCCTCTGCCGAAGTGGGGCACAACGCCCTGGAGTTCTCCGGTGCTACCTCCCGCTGGAACCATGGCGCCGAGTTCGTGCTCGCCTGGGAGCTGGCGGCCGACCTTACCGCGCTGTCCGAGGCGACGGCGGACGAGCGGGAGCTGCGAGTCGCAATCGCCGCCGAGAATCCCGTTCCAGCGGGCGTGGACCTCCGGCCCTGCACCTCGGGCTATATGGCTGTTGAGTAGTGCGTGCATACCGAGCAGAGCTACTACTCAGGTACTGGATCCGAGGTTTTCTTCTTCGTCCGGGAGTGGACTGAACTATGATCCAGAGGAGCGGATGCATAGTCGGGGCGGTTCGACAGTTCACAATCTGCTGTTGGGCGGTACTGTCGGTGTCGTGATCGGCTCCGCTATAGGTCGGGCTACCTTCAGGGAGGACTCATGCACCGATGGATTCTGCTGGCAAGATGATCGTATCGTCGCGACGATCGCATATGCCCTGGGCGGTGGGGCAGTGGGTGCCCTGGCCGGTGGAGTCGTCTACCTGGTGCGCGGCCGGTAGGGCGTCCGAGTGGCCGGCGAGCGAGGGATCTCCAGACTCGGAGATCCCTCGCTCGCTTCGGCTCTCTCGGGACGACGCGCCGCTCCGGTCACCCGAAACACGCCCCTCGTGCGGACGCGGAGGGCCCCTACATCGGCCGGCCGCGCCGCTGCTGCTTCTGCATCTTCTGCATCTGTCCCTGGACGTGCTTCATGGCCTGCTGTTTCTGCTCCAGGTGGCGCTTCATCTTCTCCGTCTGCCGCAGCTTCTGCCCCTCCTCGCCCCGGTAGCGGCGGGCGTCCAGCGCACGGTTCATCAGCCGGAGCATGGGGCCGGTGACGTAGCGCAGCATCAGCGCGCGTCCCTTCTTCCCCTGCTTCCGGTACTGGTCCATCGCGTAGGGGAGCGCCTGCAGGGAGTCCTGCACCTGGCGGTGCATCTGTTCGGTGGAGCGCTTCTGTTTCTTCTTCTTGGCCATGAACGGGAGCTAGCCGGAGGTTCGGTGCCTGCTCGATCGCGGCTAGTACCCCCGCGCGCGGTGCGGGTTCGGGGAGAAAGCCATCCGTCATCAGTAGCCGAGAGCCGACAGCTGACCGCCGATAACCGATAGCCCACAGCCGGGGTGGCGGGGCCGACCGGCGGCCTCTAGCTTGTCTCCATGCTGATCGCCCACGTCGCCGACCTGCATCTCGGCTTCCGCGCCTACCATCGCGTCACCGCGCGCGGAGTGAATGCGCGGGAGGCGGACGTCGCCTCCGCCCTGCAGCAGGTGGTCGAGAAGATCGTCCGGCTCGGGCCCGACCTGGTGCTGGTGGCCGGCGACGTCTTCCACACGGTCCGTCCCTCCAACTCCGCCATCGCCGACGCCTTCCGCCTCTTCGCCTCGCTCACCGCGCGGCTCCCGGGGGTGCCGGTGGTGATGATCGCGGGGAACCACGACTCGCCGCGCTCCAGCGACACCGGAAACATCCTTTCTCTCTTCCGGGAAATCTCCGGGATGGTGGTGGTCACCGACGACGCCGAGACCGTCCGCCTGGAGGGGCTCGAGGCCTCGGTGCTCTGCCTCCCCCACAACGCCCTCGCCCGGCGCTGGAACGCCCAGGCCGCGATCACCCCCGCTGGCGAGCCCGAGCCGGACTCCTCCCCCGCCGAGCGCATCTTGCTGGAGCCGGATCCCGCGGCGAAGCACAACGTGCTCATGCTGCACGGCACGGTCTCCGGGCGCGCGGCCGAGGGGAAGATGCGTTACGTCTCCGAGTACGGCGGGGTGGCGGTGGCCGACACCGCGGTGGGACCCGGCCGATGGGACTACGTCGCCCTCGGCCACTACCACCTCGCCACCGAGCTGGCCCCCAACATGTGGTACGCGGGCGGTACCGAGCGCACCTCCACCAACATCTGGATGGAGGACGGTCCCAAGGGCTTTCTCTCCTTCGACACCGATCTGGGCGCAGCCGCCTTCCACCCGGTCGAGACCCGCCCGGTGATCGACCTCCCCCGCCTCCAGGCCCGCGGCCTCTCGGCGGCCGAGGTGGACGAGGCGGTCCGCGCGGAGGTCGAGGCGATCCCCGGAGGGCTCGAGGGGAAGATCGTGAGGCTGGTGGTCGCCGACGTGCCGCGCCAGGTGGTGCGCGAGCTCGACCACAAGCGCATCCGCGAGTACAAGTCCGAAGCGCTGCACTTCCACCTCGACGCCCGCCCCCCGGAGGTGCGGCGCGTGGTCGGCTCCGGCGCCCCGATGCGCCGCCAGACGCTGGGCGAGCAGGTGGAGAGCTATCTCACCCGCCACTGGACCCTCAGCTCCGAGTCCATCGACCGGGACCGGCTCGTCCGGCTCGCCGCCACCTACCTCGGCCGCGCCGGGGAGGGGGAGGAATGATCGCGCCGCGCAACGCGTCGCGCGCGCCGGGAGCGAGCCCCGTGGCGCGAAGCACGCGGTACGTGGCACCCGGCAGGAGGATGGCGACGTGCGGCTGATCGGGCTTCGGCTGCGGAACTTCCGGCAGCACGCGGACACGGAGATCCGCTTCCGGACGGGGCTCACCGGGATCATCGGGCCGAACGGAGCCGGAAAGTCCACCCTGCTGGAGGCGGTCGCCTGGGCCGTCTACGGGTCCGAGGCCGCGCGCGGAACGAACGACACCCTTCGCTTCTCCCGCGCAGGGGCCCGCTCCCGGGTGGAGGTGGAGCTGCGCTTCGCCCTGGCGGGGCACGAGTACCAGGTGGTCCGCACCCTCCATAACGCCGAGGTCTTCCTCGACGGCGGCGCTTCGCCCGTGGCCTCCACCCTCGGTGGAGCGACGCGCTACCTCCAGAGCCGCCTGGGGATGAGCCGCCGGGAGTTCTTCAACACCTACTTCACTGGCCAGAAGGAGCTGCAGTTCCTCGCCACCATGGGCCCCGCCGAGCGCGGCCGCTTCCTCTCCACCGTGCTCGGCTACGAGAGGCTGCGCCGCGCGCAGGACCTGGTCCGCTCGCGGCGCAACGAGCTGCGGCACGAGGTGGAAGGGCTCCGCTCGGGTCTCCAGGACCTCGACGAGATCCTGGCGGCGCGCCGCGGAGCGGAGGAAGAGGTGCGGCAGGCGGAGGCGGCGCTCGCGGCCGCCCAGACGGAGCGCGCCGAGGCGTCCGAACGGCGCGCCGAGCTGGCCCCGCGCTGGGACGGGGTCCAGGCGGCTCGCGACCGCCACCGCGAGCTCTCGCACGCCGTCGAGACGGCGGAGGGAGAGCGGGAGTCGGCCCGCCGCGACATGCAGCGCGTGGAGGCGGAGCTGGAGCGGATCTCCGCCGCCGAGGCGGAGCTGGCGGAGCTGCGCGCCCAACTCGCCCCTCTCCCCGCGCTATCCGAGGAATACGAGCGCATGAGCCGGCTCGCGCGGCTCAGCGAACGGCGCAAGGCGCTGGCCGAGCAGGTGGCGGAGGCGGAGGCGGAGCTCGCGCGGTCCGCGGAGCGCCTGGAGCGCCTGGAGCAGGCGCCGGAGCTGCTGGAGCGCTATGGGGAGGAGCTGGAGCGGCTGCGCGCCGGGCACCGGCAGGCCGAGGCGGAGCTGGACGAGCGCAAGACGAGCTGGGTGCGCGATCGGCAGGACGCCGAGACCAAGCTCCTTCAGTTCCGCGACCGCGCCGCCGAGCTGCAGGAGCAGGTGCGGCAGATCCGCGAGGCCGGGCCGGCCGGGAAGTGCCCCACCTGCGAGCGCCCCCTCGGATCGGACTTCGAGCGGGTGCTGGGTGAGCTGGAGGACCAGTGGCGCAACGTGGTGCAGGACGGGAAGTGGTGGAAGAGCCGGCGCGAGCAGCTGGAGGAGAAGCCGGCGGAGGTGGCGGCCTTAGAGACGCGGGTGGCGGAGCTGGACCGGCAGACGGAGGAGAAGTCCCGCAAGCAGACCCGCTGCGAGGAGGCGGTGAAGGAGCTGAAGCAGCTCCGCGGCGAGCGGGAGAAGCGCGCCGCGCGGATCGCCGAGCAGCGGGCGGAGCTGGAGGAGATCCCCGCCGGCTACGACCGGGCGGCGCACGAGGCGGTGGAGCGGCAGCTCAAGGCCCTGCGCCTTCTGGAGACTCGCGCCGCCCGCCTGGAGGGGGCGGCGGGGCGGCGGGAGGCGCTGGAGGGCGAGCGCGCCGCGGTCCGTCTGCGGGAGGCCGCCGCCGCCGGGCGCGGGGCCGAGGCCGCCGCCGCGCTCGAGGCGCTGGGGTTCGCCGAAGCGGTCTTCGCCTCCCTCCGCGAGGCGTTCGATGCCGCCAGCCGGCGCGCCCATCAGGCCGACCTGCTCGCGGAGCGGCTCGCGGGCGACCTTCGCGCCGCCCGCGAAAAAGCCCTCGCGGCCGCGCGCGACGAGGAGGAGTATCGGGAGCGCATGCGCGAGATCCAGGCGCGCGAGACCGACTTCCGCCACCACGACGAGCTCGACGGGGCCTTCTCGGAGCTCCGCTCCGAGCTGAACGCCCAGGTGCGCCCCGAGCTGAGCGAGATCGCCTCCCTCTTCCTCACTCAGCTCACCGACGGCCGCTACACCGCCCTGGAGATCGACCACGCCTACAACATCCTCGTCCTCGACGAGGGGGAGGAGAAGCCGGTGATCTCCGGCGGCGAGGAGGACGTCGCCAACCTGGTGCTGCGCCTCTCCCTCTCGCAGATGATCGCCGAGCGCGCCGGGTACCCTCTCTCGCTGCTGATCCTGGACGAGGTCTTCGGCTCCCTGGACGTGGCGCGCCGCGACAACGTGGTGCACCTCCTGCGGCGCCTCGAGGACCGCTTCGAGCAGGTCATCCTCATCACCCACATCGAGGGGATCCGCGAGAACCTCGACCAGATCCTCCACGTCACCTTCGACGAGCGCACCGGCTCCTCCGTCGTCCGCGAGGAATCCTTCCTCGGCACCGACGAGCCGATCCCCGAGGGGATGGCGGCGGATTGACGGAGAGTCCTGGAAGTGCTGAGTGCTACGTGCTGCCGAAGATCGCTGTCGTTCCGAGCGTACGCGAGGAATCTGAAGCCTGTTCTGTGCGCCGTCGTCGGCTTCGAGATCCCTCACTTCGTTCGGGATGACGGAGGAGGGGCGTTCGGGAGGACGAGGAAGGGCGTCAGATCGCTGTCATTCCGAGCGTACGCGAGGAATCTGAAGCCTGTTCTGTGCGCTGTCGTCGGCTTCGAGATCCCTCACTTCGTTCGGGATGACGGAGGAGGGGCGTTCGGGATCACAGAGGAAGGGTGTTCGCGATGACGGGGGAAGGGCATTCGGGAGGACGGAGGAGGGCGTTCGAGATGACGCACCGGATGCGAGGGGGCGAAGGAGCCCGGACATCGCCGCGATGTCCGGGCTCCTTCGCACGTAGCACTCGGCACGTAGCACTATTAGCACTATCGTTCCGACAGCGCCATCCAGGCTTCGGCGCGACGGACGTTGCGGTCCACGAGCTCCTCGTTGCCGAGCACCTGCTGCGCCTGCGCGAGCGCGATGTGCGCGTAGCCGTAGTAGGTGGGGATCCCGCGCGTGGCGTCGTCGGTCCAGTGGTCCTTCTCGATCAGGTCGCGGTAGACGAACGCGTCCCAGAGGAGCTGCTGCGTGCGCGGCACGTCCAGGTAGGCGCCGTAGACGCTCGACCACGCCTGGTCCTGCGGCATCGCCACCATTCCGGAGGCCCGGGTCTCCGCGGGAGTCAGCAGCTTGTAGGCCACCCCCTGCCGTGCGACGTACGGGTCGAGCCCCAGCTTGCGGTGCGCGTTGGTGGTGGCCGCGAAGTAGACCGGACGGTCGCCCCAGGCCTCCTTCACGATGGAGAGGATGAACTGGTCGGCCGCCGGAAGGATGGTCCCCGCCGCGAGCGACGTCTGCAGCCCGCGCGCCTCGAAAACCACGTCCTGCGGGAGCTGGACGTAGCCGAACTGCGTCGCCTGGTCGATCTGCGCGTCGGAGAGCGGGAGGATGGTGCGCGTCGGATAGCGCGGGTTCCGGTAGAAGTCCGGTGCCCCCTCGGGATCGAACTGCCGCTGGCAGACGATGCGGGTCGGCTCCCGGGCGGCGAGGCCCGGCTCCTCGCACGGCGCCGTCAGCTCGCGGATCTGCTTGGCGTACCACGGCGTGTTGAGGTACGACCAGACGATCACCGTCACGTCGCGCCGGATCCCCTCCACCTCCTGCAGGTACCAGAGCGGGAAGGTGTCGTTGTCGCCGTTGGTGAAGAGCACCCCGTACGGCTCCACGGAGTTGAGCAGGTTGTACGCCCAGTCGCGCGCAGAGTAATCGCCGGCCCGGGAGGCGTAGGGCCAGTTGAGGAAGAGGGGGATCAGCGCCAGCGCCAGCACCGGCGACCCCTTCAGGAGGACGCCCTTCCGCTCCCCGAGCCCCTCCACCGCGCGCAGCCAGAGGGCCGTGATCCCGATTCCCGCCCACAGGCCCCACACCGAGAAGGAGACCAGGAAGAAGTAGTCGCGCTCGCGCACCTCGGCGAGGTCGAACGCCATCCCCAGCGCCTGCACCTGCCCGAAGCCGTACTTGAAGTTCAGGTAGAAGACCAGCCCCAGCGAGAGGGTGGCGAAGAGGGTGGCGACGTAGGCGAAGCTGATCCGGTCGCGGATCCAGTGCCGCCAGGCGCCGTACGCGCCGAGCGCCAGGAAGAGCAGGGTGATCGGGAGCCGCGCCGGCGCCAGGTAGCCGACGCTTCCCATGAGCGAGCGGGACCACTGCCAGTCGAAGTACTGGAAGTAGTTGGCGATCTGCGTTCCGAAGGGGGCCAGGCGCTCCGTCACCGGGGGCTTGGCGTACTGCTCGCGCGCCAGCGCCGCCGAGAGCTCCGCGCACCCCGCCTTCCCCAGCGTGACGACGCTCACCACCGCGTCGCCGAGCGACTGGCAGACCGGGTCGGCCTCGTTGATGACCGGATCGAGCGCGGCGCGGATCGGCAGGTACAGGTGCACCGAGAGCCCCAGCACCGCGAAGACCGCGCTCCAGGCGTAGATCCGCCAGTTCAGGAAGACCTGCGGCTTCACCAGGAAGATCAGGAGGACGAGCGCCGGCGCGGCCAGGAAGGCCATGAGGTGGTTCCCTACCGAGAGCGCCAGCACGAAGATCATCAGGACGAGCGCGTTGTCGTCGTGCCACCCCTTGGCGGGGCCGGCCGCGGGGGCGCGCATCCGGTGCTGCTCCACGTGGTCCCGCCAGAGGAAGGCCACCCAGCTGAGCAGCGCGATGGTGGCGAGGCTCACGGTGTAGACCTTCTCGTTCACCGTGCTCTGGTTCCACACGGTGTAAGCGGTCGCCGAGAGCAGGACGGCCGCGCCCGCGCCGACGCGGCGGACGGTCTCGCGCTCCGTGAAGGCGGCGAGGATCCGGTGCACCACCAGGAACCAGAGCCCGGCGGTGGTGGCCCCCATGAAGGCCGAGAAGAGGTTCACGCGGGCTCCGACCGGGAGCCCGGTGGGCGACAGGAGGATCTCCCAGGCGCGCGCCAGCAGCACGAAGAGCGGGTTCCCGGGCGGGTGCGGCACCCCGAGGATGTGGGCCGTCGCGATGTACTCGCTGGTGTCCCAGAACCAGGTGGTGGGCCCCAGGGTAATCGCGTAGAGGGCGAAGACCAGCGCCGCGGCCAGCAGTGCCAGACCGTACGGCGGACGGACGGGCTCCGGGCGCGCTCTCGCGGCGTCCCGGGCCACCGGCGTCCGCAGGGTCGGGGCGGCTTGACTCATGAGGGGTTCCAGGGATCCAGGGCGACACGCGGGCAAACTCAGATAAGCTAAACCCGCGCCCTCCGGGCCGCCACCCCGGCCGGAGGCTATGAGCTATCAGCTATCGGTCGTCAGTCCTCCGTCAGTCGGTACTCCTGGCCGCTGGAAGGCCGTTGCCGTCGATCCTGCTGCACGGGAACCGCGGATCTCGTCGGGAAAGCGCCCTCACCCCTCGGCCCCCTCTCCCGCATGCGGGAGAGGGGGCGACGCGTCGAAGGGAGCCGGGGTGAAAGCTGCGAGAGCGGTGGCTCACGACACGCCGGAACTTCTTCAATGGCGGTCCATCAGCCAGGGGGACCGACGACCGATGTCTGACGACTGATAGCCGATAGCTGATAGCTGATAGCTGATAGCTGATAGCTGATAGCCGATAGCTAGAAGGTGATCTCCGCCCCCACCTGAGCGAAGATCTGGTTGGTCACGCCCCGGTCCCGCCAGTTCGAGACGAAGTCCCGGATGCCGTAGCGGATCCCGAAGCGCGGCGAGAGCTGCAGCGCGCTCGCCAGCCCGAGGCCGACCGCGAGGTCCGAGCGGTCGTCGCCGAGCGGCCCGAAGCTGGCACCGTACCGAGTCTGTCCCAGCCCGGCCTCCAGGAGGACGGGGAGCATCCCCTCCGCCCCGCCGCGCGGGACGTAGGAGAACTCGATTCCCGCGCTCCAGTGGCTCACCGTGAGAGTCGGAGCGGCGAAGCCGCCCGCGTCGATCTCCGGCTTCGACTGCTGGTAGAGGCCGAAGAGGGCCCACTGCGGCGAGAACTGGTACGCCGCACGGCCGCCGTAGGCGACCGCCGCCTCGAGCTTCGGGCCGTTCTCCGGCAGCTCGCCGAAGAAGCCGTACCCCACGTACGGCTCCGCCGAGACCCGTCCGCCCGTCTGCGCGGCGGCGGGCGAGGCCGCGGCCGCCAGCGATAGGACCGTCAGCAAGAAGATTCGCTTCTTCGTCATCGTCTACTCTGTCCTGTTGTGTAATCGAACCGGCCTACTTGGTGAACCGAACCGGGCAGCGAGCCCGGCCCCCTCGCTCGCGCAAGACGTCTGCCATCCCGGAACCCCAGCGACGGCGCGGAAAATGCCCCGTTCCCCGCCTCCCCGCCCGGTCCGGTTCGTCCCACTCCGGGGTCGCCGCGCGTATACCCGAAGGGACAGGTCCCCTTTTCCGGGGCGCCCCCCGGCCCCACGTTACCCGCGCCGCACGCCTCCCTTATTCCCCCGTCCCCTGTTCCCTATCCATGTCGCCGTATCCTTCGTTCTCCGAGTTCCGCGCCCTCGCGCGCGAGGGCACCCTGGTCCCGGTGTCTCGGGAGCTGTTGTTCGATATCGACACGGCCGTTTCCGCCTACCGCAAGCTGGCCCGGCCGCCCTTCGGCTTCCTGCTGGAGTCGGTGGTGGGCGGCGAGACCTGGGCCCGCTACACCTTTCTGGGGAGCGAGCCCCGCTCGGCGTGGCGCCTGAGCGGGAGCCGCGTGGACCGCTGGTCGCGCGCCGAGGGGTGGGTGAAGGGCGCGGAGGCGGCCGACCCGCTGGGGGAGCTCGACCGGGAGCTGCGCCGCGTCGTCCCGGCCATCGTGCCGGGGCTCCCCCGCTTCTGGGGCGGCGCCGTCGGCTTCTTCGGCTACGACGTGGTGCGCCACCTGGAGCGGCTGCCGAACGCTCCCGAGGCGGGCCTCGGCCTCCCGGACGCGCTCTTCATCTTCACCGGCACCGTGGTGGCGATCGACAACCTCTTCGGCCGCGCGCGGATCATCGCGGCGGTGGAGACCGGGGGCGCCGACGAGCGGGAGCTGCGCCGCCGCTACGACGCGGCCGGACTCGAGATCGACGCCGTCATCGAGCGGCTGCGCGAGGAGTCCGCCCCCGCCCCGCTCGCGCTCGGCCCGGTTCCGGAGTCCGACCCCGCCTTCGAGAGCACCCTCTCGCGAAAGGAGTTCGAGGCGCGCGTAGAGAGGATCCAGGAGTACATCCGCGCGGGCGACGCCTTCCAAGTGGTGCTCTCGCAGCGGCTGAGCGTCCCGCTGCGGGCGGACCCCTTCGACCTCTACCGGGTGCTCCGGACGCTGAACCCCTCCCCCTACCTCTTCTATCTGGATCTGGACGGCTTCCAGTTGGTGGGCTCCTCGCCGGAGGTGCTGGTGCGGGTGGAGGACGGCCGGGTGGTCGTGCGGCCGATCGCGGGGACTCGGCGGCGGGGCCGCGACGCCGCGGAGGACGCGGCCCTCTCCGCGGAGCTCCTGTCCGATCCGAAGGAGATGGCGGAGCACCTGATGCTCCTGGACCTCGGGCGAAACGACGTGGGGCGGGTGGCTCGCTACGGGACGGTTCGCGTGCCCGAGCGCGCCGTGGTCGAGAAGTACTCGCACGTGCTCCACCTGGTTTCGACGGTGGAGGGGGAGCTGCGCGAGGGGCTCTCGGCGCTGGACGTGCTGCGCGCCTCCTTCCCGGCCGGGACCGTCTCTGGAGCGCCGAAGGTGCGGGCGATGGAGATCATCGACGAGCTGGAGCCGGCGCGGCGCGGACCGTACGCGGGGGCGGTGGGGTACGTGGCGCACGGCGGCCGCGCGATGGACCTGGCGATCGCGATCCGCACCGTGGCGGCGGCGGAGGGGCGGGCGCACGTCCAGGCCGGGGCCGGCGTGGTGGCGGATTCCGTGCCGGCGGCGGAGTACGAGGAGACGCTGAACAAGGCGCGGGCGCTCCTCCGCGCGGTGCAGCTGGTGGAGGGAGCCGGCGGGTGCGCCGGAGCGTAACCCCGGCGCACCTCCGGGTACTCATCTTGCGGGACAGGCGGAGATCCTGACCCGGTGGCAGACTGAGCCGCACTCAGTTATCTCCTTTGCTGGCCGTGTCTTGACACGGCAGCGGCAAGGATTCTAAAATCCTCGGGCTGGAGATCGGCCGTCCGCGGTGCGGAGGACGTTCGCGGGCGGGAGACGGGAACGATCGGACACCCGGTTGTACGGGTGGATTCGGACACCTTCACGCGAGAAGGGAGGGATTGACACTCGACCTAACCAGTCCTTGTTCGTGACGAAAGTTCGTGAAGTCGGGATCCGCGGGAGAGCCGTCCCCGGGAGGAGAGCCTCCCCTCGGGGGCCGAACGGACTTCGAGCCGCTCCCCGCGTGGTCCCTCCACCATGGAGAACCGATCAATGAGTAAAGTTCGCTGGTTTATCGCAGCGCTGCTCGCGGTAACGCTCGCCCCGGCGGCAGGGCTGGCCCAGGAGCCGGCCACCATCACCGGGCGGGTGGTCGACGAGGGCGGTGCGCCCGTCACTTCCGCGAGCGTGTTCATCCAGTCCCTCAACGTGGGGACGCTGACGCGCGAGAACGGCACCTACACCCTGATCGTTCCGGCCTCGCGCGTTCGCGACGCGGCCGTCGAGCTCACGGCGCAGAGCATCGGCTACCGCTCGCAGACCGCCTCGGTGCAGATGCGCCCGGGGGCCACCGTCTCGCAGGACTTCCAGCTCGGCACCGACGTGCTGGAGCTCGAGGGGATCGTCGCGACCGGGCAGGGAACCACCACCACCCGCGAGCGGACGGTCTCGACGATCAACACCGTCCGCTCGGAGGAGATCACGCAGGCGCGCGAGACGAACATCGTATCGGCCCTGGCCGGCAAGGCGCCGAACGTGAACATCACGAGCTCCTCCGGCGATCCGGGCGCGGGCGCCTACATCCAGATCCGCGGCGCGGCGTCCATCGAGGGGAGCACACAGCCGCTCTTCGTCGTGGACGGCACCCCGGTCTCGAACGAGACGGACAACGTCGAGCTCTTCTCGACGGGCGGCACCGCGATCGCCAACCGCGCCTCGGATCTCAACCCGAACGACATCGAGCGGGTGGAGATCCTCAAGGGCGCGGCGGCGACCGCCATCTACGGCGCCCGCGGGGCGAACGGAGTGGTGCTGATCACCACCAAGAGCGGCCGCGCCGGCGAGACCCGCGCGACCCTCTCGAGCTCCTATTCGTTCGATGAGGTCAACAACCTCCCGGACCTGCAGACGCAGTATGGGCAGGGGCTCAGCGGACAGGCGAGCAACACGCTCCCGTTCAGCTGGGGACCCCTAGTCACCGGGCAGACCTACGACCACGCCGGCGAGCTCTTCGAGGGGGGCAACAAGTTCGAGAACAACCTGACCGTCTCGGGCGGCAACGAGCGGACCACCTACTTCCTCTCGGTGGGCCGCCTCGACCACAACGGGACGATCGTCGGCGACAACGACCACTACATCCGGAACTCGGCCCGCCTGCGCGGCTCGCACTACCTGCGCGACAACCTGCAGGTGAACGGGAACATCGCGTACAGCGACGTCGACGCGCAGTACATCCAGCAGGGCTCCAACATCTCCGGGCTGCTGCTCGGCGCGCTCCGCACGCCGCCGAACTTCAACAACTGCCCGGACACCCCGGAGGGCGTCGCCTGCTACCTCGATCCTACGACCGGGCTGCACCGCTCGTACCGCCTGCAGAATCCGACGACGATCCTGCAGAGCCGCGGGTACGACAACCCGTTCTTCGTCATCAACGAGCAGACCAACACCTCGCAGGTGGGCCGCGCCTTCGGAAACATCGGGCTGGACTTCACCCCGACCCCCTGGCTGCGGGTGAGCTACCTGCTCGGCGCCGACTACTCGAGCGACGAGCGCCTCTCGCTGCGCCCGAAGAGCTCCTCGGACACGCCGGGGCGCCAGGGCGACATCATCCGCGCGAACATCGTGCGGCAGATCTGGGACAGCAACCTCCTGGCGACCCTCACCGGAAGCCTGAACGAGAACGTCGTCGGGAGCCTCACCGCCGGCCAGAACCTGAACCAGGAGACCGAGCGGTGGAACCAGGCCGACGGTGACAACCTGATCCTGGGCACCGAGGAAACCGACTTCGCGGTCACGGTCCTCGGCGACGAGTACAAGGCGCGGACCCGGATCGACGGATACTTCCTCACCGGGGAGACCACCCTCTACGACCAGTTCACCGTGAACGCCACCGCGCGCTGGGACGGCTCGTCCAGCTTCGGCGGCGAGGGCCGGCGCTTCTTCTACCCGGGCATCGGCGCGAGCTGGGTCTTCACCAACTCCCCGGTGCTCGACGGCTTCACCAGCCTGCTGAGCTTCGGGAAGCTGCGCGGCTCTTGGGGAGTCAGCGGGCGCATGCCTCCGGTCTTCTCGAACGTGAGCGCCTTCACCACGGGGGCGTTCCGCGACAGCTGGATCAGCACCGGCCTGGAGTCGATCTACGCCGGGCAGGAGGGCGTCTTCACGCAGAACACGCTCGGGAACCCGGACATCGAGCCGGAGCGCAAGACGGAGTGGGAGATCGGCGGCGACCTCGCCTTCTTCGACTCGCGCCTGGCCCTGGGCGTCACCTACTACGACCGCAACACCGAGGACGCCATCCTGCAGCTCCCGGTGGCCGTCACCACGGGCTTCGGCAACGCGTTCCGCAACGCCGCCGAGATCGACAACGACGGCTGGGAGGTGACGCTGGACCTGAACCCGGTCCGGATGCCCAACTTCAACTGGCAGATCAACGCCAACTGGGCGAAGAACAACAGCTGCGTGCGTGACCTCGCGGGCGCCGAGAACTTCAGCCTCGGCGGCTTCACCGTGCCGTACGCCGCGGTGGTCGAGCCCGAGCGGGACGCGGCGGGGAACATCACCACCTGCTATCCCTTCGGCGTGCTCTTCGGCGACGACTTCGTCCGCTTCGGGCGGGGCATCTCGGTGGACGGCGTGAACATCGACCAGGCCTTCCCGAACGCCGCCGACGGCGCGCTCTACATCGCGGAGGACGGCTTCCCCGCCTACGACGAGCAGTTCCGCGTGCTCGGCGATCCGAACCCCGACTGGACCGCCGGCATCCGCAGCACCTTCACGCTCTTCAACAACCTGTCGGTCTCCGGCCTGGTGGACATCAAGCGCGGCGGCGAGATGTACAACGGGACGAAGGGCGCGCTCGGGTACTTCGGCACCGCCGCGTTCACGCTGCCCTTCCACGGCGAGGGCGAGACCCGCACCTTCGGCCAGGACTTCTTCGGCGACCAGGCGGTCGCCGGGCCGGGCGCCGGGGAGCCGGTGACGATCGACGAGGAGTGGTTCACGGTGAACCTCGGCTCGAACTTCACGGGTCCCTCGTCTCAGGTCGTCGAGGACGCCGGCTACGTCAAGCTGCGCGACATCTCGGTCGCCTACACTTTCGACCAGCCCTTCGTCAGGCGGCTCGGGTTCAGCGCCCTCGACCTGGTCGTGAGCGCGCGCAACCTGAAGACGTGGACCGACTACACCGGGATCGACCCGGAGTCGAACCTGATCGCGCAGACGGGAGCCCTGGGAATCGACTACTTCAACAATCCCCAGACCCGCTCGTACGTCGTCACGGTCAACCTGAATCGCTGAGACGGGAGAACGGATAGATGAATATCATGAAAAACCGGTGGGGCCGCGCCTTGGGCGCGGTCCTCCTGGCCGGTTCGCTCGGGGCCTGCGACTTCATCCAGTCGACCGAGGCCAACCCGAACGCCGTGCCGACCGCATCGCTCGACCAGCTCTTCACCTCGGCGCAGGTGAACTCCTTCTACTTCAGCGAGGGGGAGCTGTCCCGCATCACCGCCGTCTGGCTGCAGCAGATGGCGGGGACTGACCGGCAGTTCGCGGCGCTGGACGTCTATCAGCTCACCGAGGACGAGATCGGGAACACCTTCGAGAACACCTACACGGGCGGCGGACTCATCGACATCCGCCGCGCCATCGCTCTCGCGGACGAGGCCGGCCGTCCGGTGTACGCCGGGATCCTCAAGATCCACGAGGCGTACATGATCGGGATGCTGTCGAGCTTCGTGGGCGACATCGCCTACTCGCAGGCCGTCGATCCCGAGATCACCACGCCCGAGCTGGACGAGCAGGCCGACGTCTACGCCGCCGTCCAGGCCCGCCTGGACGAGGCGATCTCCGACCTCTCGGGCGCCACGGCCACCATCGCGACGGACCTCAACTTCCGCGGCGACTCGCAGAAGTGGATCGCGGTGGCCAACACGCTGAAGGCGCGCTTCTACATGCACTGGGTGGAAGCCCAGCGCGCGGGCGGGGCCGCCGCCACGATGGCCCAGACCGCCTGCGGCGGCGACTGCATCGCGAAAGCGATCGCGGCGGCGCAGAACGGCGTGAAGATCTCCGCCAGCAACTGGCGGACGATCCACACCACTTCGTCGACCGAGAACAACATCTGGTTCCAGTTCCTCAGCGAGCGGTCGGGCTACGTCTCCGCGGGCGAATTCGGCGTCGACCTGCTCGAGTCGCGCAACGATCCCCGCCTGACGATCTACTACGGCGAGGGGAGCGGCGCGTTCGAGGGTGAGATCGTCGGCTCGCCCCCGGGCAGCCCGCCGGGAGACCCCGGCACGGCCGCATCCGCGCTCAGCGAGGTCCCGCCGAACGGCTACGGCCTTCCGCAGGCGAGTCATCCGATCGTCACCTGCTCGGAGACCTACTTCATCCTCGCGGAGGCCTACTACTACCAGAACAATACCGCCCAGGCGCAGCAGGCGCTGCAGTCCGGGGTGGATTGCGAGGAGGCCCGGCTGGGGGTGAGCGACATCCCGGTCAGCACCTCGCTCACCGGCTCGGCGCTCCTGGGGGAGATTGCGACCCAGAAGTACATCGCGCTCTTCCTGAGCCCTGAGGTCATGAACGACTACAAGCGCACCTGTCTGCCGGCGATCCTCGAAAACAGTTTCGTCGATCTCGAGGACATGCCGCGCCGCCTCTTCTACGCGCAGGACGAGCGGACGACGAACCCGAACGTCCCGGTGCCGAACGACCAGCCCGAGGCGAACGACAACGACCCGAACCCCTGCGGCTGAACGTGGGGTCCACGAAGCGGCTCCGCCCCTTCGTGCTGGCGCCGGTCGCGCTGCTGCTCTGTGCGGCATGCGCGGCCGGCGCCCGGCCCAGCCGGGTGCAGAGCCCCGAGGTGACCATCCAGATCGTCAACGACCTGAACCCGCCGCGGCAGGTGACGGTACGCCTCCTGTCGCAGACGGGGCAGCGCAGCCTGCTGGGCTCGCTCGGGGCCGGGGAGACCCGCACCTTCCGCCACCGGGATGCGGCCTACCACGGCCAGTACCGGCTGGTGGCCGAGGGCGGGGCGAGCGGCGACGTCTCGTCGACCAGCTTCGCGCTCAGCCCGGGCACGCGGGTCGTCTGGCAGGTGCAGACCAACTCGGTCCGCGTCCCAGACGCCTGACCCGCGGTTCCGGCTTCGGCCCGCGGAGGAACCCGAGCGTCCCGGACGGAGTACCGTCCGGGACGCTCTCGGCTCTCGCCCTCACCCCCCGTCCCCTTCGCCCAGTCCTGGGGGAGGGGGTGGCGAGGAGCGCAGCGACGAGCCGGGGGTGAGGGCCCCGAGCTTTCTGATTCCGGATTTCTCGCCAGATACAAGGGAGGAGGAATGCGAGCGATTGCGTCCGTTCTGTTCGTCGCATACTTCTGCAGCGCATGCTACACCTACGCGCCGGCCGCCTCCGTGCCGAGCACCGCGGGGCAGTCGGTTAGGGTCTACCTTTCGCAGCCGCAGACGGTGGCGCTGGACGAGGTCACCGCCGGCAACATCACCCGCGTCGACGGCGAGATCGCGGCCACGGATAATGGCGAGGTGGCCGTCTCCGCCTGGAGCCTGCGCTCCGGCTCGGGGGCGGAGTACGCCGCCGAGGGGCGCACCGTCCGGTTCCCGGCGGCGGCCGTCGAGCGGGTCGAGCGGAAGGAGTTCTCCTGGCTGCAGACGGGGGGGATCGTCGTCCTCAGCGTGCTGGCCGGAGTTCTCTTCTCCGCCGCCGGAGGAGGGTTCTCCGGCGACGGCAGCGGCCCGCCACCGACCGGCGGGGGGAAGTGAAAGGGTGCAAGGGGCCGGCCTCCGATGGAGTGCCGGCCCCTCTGCTCTGATCACCCGCGGTTCGTCATGCGGGATCACCCGCAGTTCGTCATTCCGAACGCAGTGAGGAATCTCAAAGCGGACGATGGCGCGCCAAGCCGGGTTCAGATTCCTCGCGTGCGCTCGGAATGACAGCTAGCTTCCTACCCCGTCCTCCCGTCCTCCCGTCCTCCCGTCCTCCCGTCCTCCCGTCCTCCCGTCCTCCCGTCCTCCCGTCCTCCGCGGTCCCGGCCGGCCCTCCCTCAGATCCGTTCGCGCTTCCAGATCAGGATGACCCCGCAATTTCGGTTCGTCCGGCGGAACTGCGGCGGGAGCCCGGCGGTCCCGGAGTAGACCTCGATTCCCTCGATCTCCTGCGGGCGCACGTCCAGGTAGAGCGACTCCGGTCCCGCGGCCTCGTAGGGGCTGCCGTCCACGAAGTACTGGATCGGGCACTCCTTCAGGCGGCCGAACGTGTCGTAGGTGGGGGTGCTGCGCGCGCCCATCGAGGCGCGCTCGCCGTTGGCCGTGTGGACGATCCCCAGCCCCGGGATCATCCGGAAGAGGTCCGACACCTGCCGCGGGTTCCAGCTGTCGATCTGCTCGCGCGTGATGTAGTAGCCCGCGCCTCCTTCCGCCCGCTCGTAGAACCCCTTCAACGCCTGTGTCATCACGCCGTAGGGAGAGGCCTCCGCCTCGACCTCGACCCCGGCGACGGGAAGCGGACGGGGCTCCATGGGCACCGAGAGGCTCAGCATGCTCCCCGGCGGGAGCGGGATGGCGAAGGCGCGCGGGGCGTATCCCAGGTGGGTGATCTCTCCCGCGACGGAGCCGGCCGCCAGCCCCCGGAGCACCACCACGCCCGCCGCGTCGCTCAGCCTGGCGATCCCTCCCGCGACGGCCACGCGCGCGCTGCCGATCGGCTCACCGCTGGCGGCGTCGACGACCGTCAGCTGCAGGGCGGCGGGCGGCGGAGTGGCGGGCTGCTGGGCGCCGAGCGCGGCCGGGAGCGCTCCGATCCCGAGCAGGAGCGGAAGGACGAGTCGGAGAGAGCGACGCATGGCATCCTCCGCTGCTGGCGAGGAGGGGGCCGCGCACGGCCGCGGGATCGGGAAAGACGGGCGCGGGGTGGTCGTGGGGGTACCCTGGACAATGTCCAGCGCGCGGCGAATCCGCAAGGGCGGGGCGGCTTCCGGCCGAGGCCTGAAACGCCATCTTCCGCGCCGCGGGCCCCCCGGAGCATGGTCCGACTCTTGCGCCCGGCCGGAGCATGGCAAACGGACCGAGATTTCCCCGGGAGCGCCGCACCCGCTCCAGGGACCGCCGCGGTGCGCCCGCGTCCGGCGGCCCCATGGGAGATCGCCGGACGCGGGCTTCCCTCGGCTATTTCGTGCTGACGTTCCTCGCCCTCATCGCCGTCCAGTTCTTCCTGGGGCGGCAAGGCACGGAGGAGATCCTTTACAGCGAGATGAAGGACCGGATCGCCGGCGGGCAGGTGCAGAGTGTACGGCTCGGGCCGCAGGTGATCGAAGCGGTGCCCCTCGACTCGATTCAGGAGGCGTCGAGCGTCCGGCGGTGGACGGCGGTACGGGTCGAGGACGACACCTTCGTGCCTCTCCTGGAGGAGCGGGACATCCCCTTCGAGGGGACGATGCAGGGCTGGTTCTCACAGATCTTCGGCTGGCTCTTCCCGCTCCTCCTCATCCTGCTCTTCTGGCTCTGGATCCTCCGGCGGATGAACCCCACGCAGGGGGTGCTGACGGTGGGGAAGAGCCGCGCCCGCATCGTGGGCGAGGAAGGGACCGGGGTGACCTTCGACGACGTCGCCGGCGTCGAGGAGGCAAAGCAGGAGACGGTGGAGATCGTCGAGTTCCTGCGTAGCCCCGAGAAGTTCGCCAAGCTGGGCGCCAAGATCCCCAAGGGAGTGCTGCTGGTGGGTCCGCCGGGGACCGGAAAGACGCTGCTGGCCCGTGCCGTGGCCGGCGAGGCGGGGGTGACCTTCTTCTCGATCTCGGGCGCGGAGTTCGTGGAGATGTTCGTCGGGGTGGGAGCCGCGCGGGTGCGCGACCTCTTCGCGCAGGCCAAGGCGCAGGCGCCGTGCATCATCTTCATCGACGAGCTGGACGCGCTCGGCAAGGCGCGCGGGGCGGGCGGGGTCATGGGCGGGAACGACGAACGCGAGCAGACCCTCAACCAGCTCCTAGTGGAGATGGACGGGTTCGATCCGCACCTCGGCGTGATCATCATGGGTGCGACCAATCGCCCGGAGATCCTGGACTCGGCGCTGCTGCGCCCGGGCCGCTTCGACCGCCAGATCCTCGTCGACCGGCCCGACCTGAACGGACGCCTCGAAATCCTCCGGATCCACGCCAGGGAGATCAAGCTGGAGCCGGAGGTGAACCTCGAGAAGGTGGCGCGCCGCACTCCCGGCTTCGTGGGGGCGGACCTCGCCAACCTCCTCAACGAGGGGGCGCTGCTGGCGGCTCGGCGCGACAGGACGGCGGTGGGGATGAAGGAGATCGACGATGCCATCGACCGCATTATCGCGGGGCTGGAGAAGAAGAACCGGCTCATCAACGCCAAGGAGCGGCGGATCGTCGCCTATCACGAGGCGGGACACGCGATCGTGGCCGAGCGGGTGCCCACCGCCGACCCTGTGCACAAGATCTCCATCATCCCGAGGGGCGTGGCGGCGCTCGGCTACACGCAGCAGCTCCCCACCGAGGACCGCTACCTGCTCACCAAGCAGGAGCTGATGGACCGGATCGCGGTGCTGCTGGGCGGGCGCGTGGCGGAGGAGATCGTCTTCGACGAGATCTCGACGGGAGCGGGGAACGACCTGGAGCGCACCACCGACCTCGCGCGGCGCATGGTGATCGAGTACGGGATGTCCCGCGAGCTGGGGCCGATCAACTACGTGGGCTCGCGCCGGGCGCAGTTCCTCGCCGAGGGCGACGGGGTGCGCGCCGACCCGCGGGTGTACTCGGAGCACACCGCGCGCGCCATCGACCAGGAGGTGCACGGCATCATCGACGGCACCTACGAGCGGGTGCGCGGGATCCTCGCTGCCGACCAGGGGATCCTGGAGGAGCTGGCGCAACGCCTTCTCGAGAAGGAGGTGGTGGACGAGGCGGAGCTGCGCCAGATCATGGGGCTCCCGCCGCGCTCGAAGGAGCCCGAGGCGCAGAACGTCGTCGTCCCGCCGCCGCCGAAGGGGGGCCCGGACGGCACCGCGATGTCCGAGTGAACGGGTGAACGGGGGGGGTGTCGCGAAAGGCCCGCGCGTCATCCCGAGGGAGCCTCGGCGACCGAGGGATCTCGAAGTCAGCTCCCCCGCCGACGTCGGATTCGAGATCCCTCGCTGCGCTCGGGATGACCATCACGAGGGGAGGACCCGATGACAGAGCAGCAGAAGAGCCCGCTGACGGCGGAGGAGCAGGACTCGCCGCAGCCGGAGCGGATGGTGACCCCGCAGGAGGCCGCGGGGCAGGAGCTGGCGGAGCTGGAGGACCCGCCGCAGGCGGAGGGGCCTCGGGAGCGCGTGGAGGAGGACGGAGAGGGTTAGAGCAGCTCCTCCAGGGTGGCGGCGCCCCGCTCCGCCGCGCCGAGACCCTCGGCGACGTACGTCCGGGCGGCTTCCCCGCTGCGCGCCCGGTCCTCGGGGTCGGAGAGGAGGGAGCGCAGCCGATCTCCCAGGCCGGCCGCGGCCGCCTCGCTGAAGGCGCCTCGGCGCGCCACGAGCTCCCCGGCTTCCCGCGCGTTGGAGTGTCTCGGGCCGAACACCACCGGAAGGCCGTACGCGGCCGGCTCCAGCACCGAGTGCAGCCCGGCGCTTCCCCAGCCGCCCCCCACGTAGGCGAGGTCCCCCACCGCGTACAGGTCGCCCAGGATTCCCACCCGGTCCACCAGCAGCACCTCGTCCCCGTTCCAGCGGCCGCGGAGCGCCGAGATCCGCACGTGGCCCAGCCCCAGCGCGTCGAGCCGCGCCCCGGCCTCTCGCAGGTGCGCGGGAGACGGCTCGTGCGGAACGAGGAGGAGCCGCCAGGCGATACCCTCCCCGCGCAGCCGGCGGAGCGCCGGGAGGAGCCGCTCCTCGTCGGCGCTCCAGGTGGAGCCCGCCACGAGGGTGGGGGTCGAGGGATCGGCGAGCGGGCGCAGCAGGGGGGACCGGCGGTCGACGGCGGCGGCGCGCGCCAGGGCGCGGTCGAAGTGCGCGTCCCCCATCACGCTGCGCCGCTCCGCGGGCACCCCGAGGGCGGCGAAGCGCTCGGCGTCCGCCTCGGAGATGGCCGCCACGCGGTCGAGCCGGGCGTACGCGGGGGCGAGCAGCGCCCTCGCCGGCCCCCCCAGGCGCGAGGAGGAGGCGGGGAGGGTGCCGCTGAGCAGGGCCAGCCGCACCCCGCGCCGCTCGGCCTCGCGCGTGAGGTTCGGCCAGACGTCGGCCTTCGAGAAGGCGAGCGCGCGCGGGCGCAGCAAGTCGAGCGCGCGGCCGACCTCCCCCGGGAGGTCGAGCGGCAGGTAGGCGGCCAGCTCCGCCGGCATCCGCGAGGCGAGGGCCTCGGCGGAAGGCGAGAAGAAGGTGTAGACCACCTGCACCTCCGGATTGCGGCGGCGGAAGACCTCCATCACCGCCCGCGCCTGCAGCCCCTCGCCGACGCTCGGGGCGTGGAACCAGACGAGCGGTCGGCGGGGGTCGCGCTCCGCCTCCACCCACTCCTCCATGCGCCGCAGCACGCCGCGGCGTCCGCGTACCCCTCGCGCCAGCTTCCCCTCGCCGCGCCCCAGCAGCGGGAGCGCGGGCCGCAGGGCGAGCAGCGCCGCCGTGTAGAGTCGCTCCAGGAGGGGCATCTGGGTCGTCGGTCGTCGGTCGTCGGTCGTCGGTCGTCGGTCGTCAATCGTCGGCTGGTACCCTGCATCGGGAGCGCCGTGCCGACGGGGGTGTCGTGAGGCCGCGGCATTCGGTATAGTTTCGGCCGGCCCGCGCGTAGCCGGGGCATGGAATTCGAAGCACTCGCCGGCTCCGCTCGACCGACGACTGGAGACCGACGACCGACGACCCAGATGAAAGACAAGATCGTCGTCCGCGGCGCGCGGCAGCACAACCTGAAGAACCTCGACCTGGAGCTCCCGCGGCGGGCGTTCGTGGTGGTTACCGGCCCGTCGGGGTCCGGGAAGTCGTCGCTGGCCTTCGACACCATCTACGCCGAGGGGCAGCGGCGCTACGTGGAGTCGCTCTCCACCTACGCCAAGCAGTTCCTCGACCGGATGGAGAAGCCGGACGTGGATCGGGTGGAGGGGATCTCCCCCGCCGTGGCGATCGAGCAGCGCAACCCCACCAAGACCTCGCGCTCCACCGTGGGCACCGCGACGGAGGTGTACGACTACCTCCGCCTGCTCTGGGCGCGCGCCGGCCGCACCTACTGTCCGGGTCTCCCCGGCGATCCGTGCGGCCGCGAGGTGAAGCCGGACACGGTGCAGAGCGCCACCGACCGGGTGCTCGCCCTGCCGCGGGGGACACGCGTGATGGTGTGCTTCCCGCTCCCGCTCTCCGCCCGGGTGACGCACGAGCTGGTGGTGGACAACCTGCGCGCGCTCGGCTTCGTGCGCGTCGTCGCCGACGGCCGCGAGCTCCACGTCGACGAGCTGGAGCCCGGGCTGGACCTCACCCGCGCCGCGGAGCTGCTGGTGGTGGTGGACCGCCTGCGCGCGGATCCGGACGACGCGAGCCGCCTCGCCGACTCGATGCAGACCGCCTTCGCCGAGGGCGAAGGGGAAGCGGTGGTGGTGCCCGTGGGAGAGGCGCCGCTCCGGTTCACGGAGCGCTTCCGCTGTCCCGCGCACCCGGAGATCGGCTTCGCGGTCCCCACGCCGCAGCTCTTCTCCTTCAACAATCCGTACGGCTCCTGCCCCGAATGCACCGGCTTCGGCGCAGTGCTTCGCTACGACGGCACTCTGGTGGTGCCCAACCCCTCGCGCTCGCTGCGGGAGGGGGCGGTGGACCCGTGGAGCAAGCCGCGCTACGAGACGCCCCGCAAGAAGCTGGCGGACTTCGCGCGGAAGGAGGGGATTTCGCTCGATGCGCCCTGGGGGGAGCTGCCGGAAACCTTCCGCCACGCCGTGCTGAACGGCGCCAGGGGTTTCGAGGGAGTCTTCTCCTTTCTGGAGGCGCTGGAGGAGAAGCGGTACAAGCAGTACATCCGTGTCTTCCTGCGGCAGTACCAGAGCGCGCGGGACTGCCCCCTCTGCGGCGGGGCAAAGCTTCGCCCGGAGGCGCTGCGGATCCGCGTCGCCGGCCGCGACATCGCGGCGGTCAGCGCTCTCCCCCTGACGCGGCTCGGGGAGTGGGTGGCGGGCCTCACCGCCGCCCCGCCGCCCGGTCGTCCATCGTCCGTCGTCTATCCGGTCCGACGACCGGCGACCAGGGAGGCGGAAGGGTTGACGGGCACCGAGATCGAGATCGCCGCGTCGATCCTGAAGGAGCTGGCGGCGCGGGTGGGGTTCCTCACCGACGTCGGGCTGGGCTATCTCACCCTCGACCGGCAGACGAGGACGCTCTCCGGGGGCGAGGCGCAGCGCGTGAGCCTCGCCAATGCGCTGGGGAGCCGGCTGGTGGACACGCTCTACGTGCTCGACGAGCCGACCATCGGCCTCCATCCCGCCGACAACGACCGCCTCCTGCGCCTCCTGCTGCGCCTGCGGGACGCCGGGAACACGGTGCTGGTGGTGGAGCACGATCCGGAGGCGATGCGCGTCGCCGACCACCTGCTGGAGCTGGGGCCCGGCAGCGGCGAGCGCGGCGGCGAGGTGGTCTTTCAGGGGACGCTGGAGGAAATGCTCGCCTCCGGCTCGCTCACCGGGCGCTATCTCTCCGGCGAGGAGCGGATCCCGATTCCCACGCAGCGCCGGAAGACGGACGGCCCGCGCCTGGAGATCCGCGGCGCGAGCGAGCACAACCTGCGGGGGGTGGACGCCGAGGTCCCGCTGCGCACGCTCACCGTGGTCACCGGCGTCTCCGGCTCGGGGAAGTCGACGCTCGTGCACGACGTGCTCTACCGCGCTTTGGAGCGCGAGCTCTCCGGCGGCGAGACCACGGCGAAGCGTCACCTGGGGGAGGCCGTGGGGGAGGTGGAGAGCGTGCGCGGAGCCGGGCGGATCCGGCAGGTGGTCCTGGTGGACCAGTCGCCCATCGGCCGCTCGCCGCGCTCGAACCCGGTGACCTACATCAAGGCGTACGACGAGGTGAGGAAGCTCTTCGCCTCGCTTCCTGAGGCGAAGGCGCGCGGGCTCACCGCGGGCTCCTTCTCCTTTAACGTGGCCGGCGGCCGCTGCGAAGCGTGCAAGGGGGAGGGGCAGGTGCAGGTGGAGATGGTGTTCATGGCGGACGTGTACGTCCCCTGCGAGGTGTGCGGCGGCTCTCGCTTCACGCCGGAGGTGCTGGCGGTGAAGTACAAGGGGAGAAACATCGCGCAGGTGCTGGAGCTCACGGTGGACGAGGCGATCCGCTTCTTCCTCCACCAGGATCGGCTCGGCCAGGCGCTGTGGCACCTGCAGCAGGTGGGACTCGGCTATCTGCGGCTGGGTCAGCCGGCGCCCACCCTTTCCGGCGGCGAGGCGCAGCGCATCAAGATCGCCCGCGAGCTGGCGATGGGGGCGCGCCGCAGCGGGAACAAGCTGTTCATCCTCGACGAGCCGACGACGGGCCTGCACCTGGACGACGTCCGCAGGCTGCTGCGGGTGCTGGACGATCTGGTGGAGGCGGGACACACGGTCGTGCTGATCGAGCACAACCTGGACGTCGTCAAGACGGCCGACTGGATCGTCGATCTCGGCCCCGGCGCAGGCCCCGAGGGCGGACGCGTGGTGGCCATGGGCCCGCCCGAGGCCGTGGCGGAGATCCCCGGCAGCCAGACGGGACGCTACCTCGCGGCGATCCTCGAGTTCGAGGCGGCGGGAGCCGACCGGAATCGTATGCCGCCGTTACTTTCCACTCCAGCTCCCTACGCCGATCCCTAGCGTCGGGAAAGGATGAATACCCGCGCCATGCCTCGCGGTCGCGATCGAGGACGTACGGCGGCTCGGCGCGAAGCCGGCGCTAACGTGCCTCCGCACATCCGAATCTCGGAAAAAGGGGCACACTTTTTGTTTACAGCGCCGGACGCCTCCATCTTCGTCCGCGTCCGGGGGAGGGCCTCCCCTGGCGGAGCCCCGTCCCCGGGAGTTCCGACCACCGCCTCGGACCGGCACCGATGACCCCGTGAATTCCATGCTTCTGCAACTCCGCCGTTCGATGGTCGGGCTCCTGCCGCAGTCCGCCCGCGCCCGCCTCAGGCGCAGGGTCGAACGCGCGCGCCATTCCCTGCGGATGCTGCAGCGCGTTGCGTGGGTGGTCGAAGAGTTCACTCCGGCGGGACGGGTCGACCGGAGGTGGGCGCTGGCGCGCGTCCTCGCGAGGCGCGGGCTCGCGCCGCGCCGCCGCGTTCTGTTCTATCCCAAGCACCCCAGCCGGGGCGGCGTCTTCTTCAAGTCCTGCGTCCTGCTCGGCTACGCGACCACGGACCGCCCGGACGCGCCGGCCGACGTGGTGATCCACTACTACGGCGGCGCGGAGGGCGACGCGGCGCGCCTGGACGAGCTCCCGGCGGGCATCCCCGTACTCAACCGTCAGTCGCTCGACGTGACCAAGCGGCACGTGCAGCAGACGTTCGAGCGGGTTTTCGGGTACCCGCTCGCCGTGGACCCGACCGTCCACGCCGGGCCCATGGTCGAGAAGTCCGATGCCAACGGCACGCACGACGGGCGCATCCTGCAGGGCCCGATCCCCCGCTCCGCCTTGCGTCCCGGCTTCGTCTACCAGCGGCTGATCGACAACGCCGATGGGGAGGGGCACACCATCGACCTGCGCGTTCCGCTCCTCGCGGGACGGATTCCCCTCGTTTACCGCAAGTGGCGCCCCCCGCACGACCGGTTCGGACGCGAAAGCGTGCGCGTGGAGATCTGTGAGCCCGACGCGGTGTTCAGCGCGGGGGAGCGCGACCGGCTCCTCCGGCTCGGGCGCGAGATGGGCGTCGACCTGGCCGAGATGGACGTGCTGCGCGACAACGGGGACGGCCGGATCTATGTCGTCGACGTCAACAACACTCCCGATGGGCCGGCCCGCGGCCTCACCCGGCAGGGGCGGGAGGAGGCGATGGCGCGGCTCAGCCGCGACTTCGAGGCTGCGGTCGACGCGGAGCTGGCGAGCCCCCGGTAAGCGTACGGTGGGCGACGGGGCAGGGGGTTCCGAGACGGACGCCTAGCACGGTTGTTGCGCACGCCCGCGGTAGCTTTCATCGATACGAGACGTGCCGGAGACGCGTCCGATGCAGTATCGTGATCCGCGCGTGCCGGAGGTGGGGCGCGGGACCCGGACCCGCGCCCCACCTCCGGCACGCGCAGTCGCCCCAACCGCAGTCGATTCCTCATGCGCCAGCCGAGAAGTTCTCTCGCCGCTGCGGCGAGCAACGCTCCTGCGAGCCGCGCCGAGCAAGCGACCGCCGAGGGTCGGGGTCCGGCGATCGCAGGCGTCCAGAGCGTGGCGCCGCGCGCGGAGGGGTACGCGAGGGTGCGGCGGTGGACCGTCTCCAGCCTGTTCCTGGCGGTGTCGCTGCTGATCCTGGCGCACTTCTTCGTCACGTACGCCAAGTACGTCCTCGGGCGCGACCACCTCCTCGGCCTGGAGCGGATGTTCAACGTGCTGAAGGAGGCGAACGCGCCGTCGTGGTTCTCCTCCTCGCTGCTGCTGGTCTGCGCCGCGCTGCTCGGAGTGATCGCGGTCGCGGAGCGCGCGTCCGGGAGGCGGCGCGCGGCCCAGTGGGCGTTGCTGTCCGGCGTATTCGTCTTTCTGTCCCTGGACGAGAGCGCGATGGTGCACGAGACGGTGCAGGACGTGCTGCGCCGTGGGATGGAAGCCGGCCAGCCACTGTTCGCGGCCACATCCGTGGCGTTCCCCCTGCTGCTCGCCCTGGCGGTCTTGCTCTCCTCCCTGCGCCTGCTCCGGACGCTCCCACGGCGGACAGCGAAATGGTTCCTTCTGGCGGGCGCCGTCTTCGTGGGCGGCGCCGTCGGGGTCGATTATCTCGGCGAGCTCCACAAGATCGCCTATGGGGACGAAAACCTCGGGTACGGGATGTGGAACGGCCTGGAGGAGTCGCTGGAGATGTCGGGCGTGGTGCTGATGGTCCACGCGTTGTTGGATTATCTCGACACCCACGTCAGACCGCAGCTCGCGACGACCGCGCTCGACGACCGCCCGGCATAGCACGGCTGGCGGCGCCCGCCGGCACGTCCCTCCACTGGATCGGGGTCCGGCGCGCCGGACCCCGATCGCCACTCTCGACAACCCGAACCGCATGGCTCGTTCGCTGGCCGACGCCGCCCGCCGCCTATCCGCCCGGCCACGCGCGGTGTACCAGGCGATCCGCATGGTCTACGATCCGGTCTCGTCCCGGCGCTACCACACGGACGCCGCGCCCAAGGGGCGCATCCGCATGGCGATGGAGAACGCCGTGTGGAGCCTGCGCTACGGGGAGGTGAACCGGAAGTACTTCCTGTACGGAATGGATCGCAGGGACGGGCCGCCCAGGCAGGAAGCGATCCCCGCGGGACGATTCATGGAGATGATCAGCAGCGAGATCCGGGCGGCGGGGGCGGGCTCCACGGCGGCCGTGCTCAAGGACAAGTTCCTCTTCTCCCTGATCACCCGCGCGCTCGACTACCCGCACCCGCGCCTCGTAGCTCTGGTCCGCGGCTCGGCCGAGCTCCTGGACCCGCGGCGGACGGTGCCCTGGGAAGAGCTCGTGGCGGGCGACGAGGTCATCGACGGGTTCTGCAAGCCCGTGCGGGGCCGGCACGGTGCGGATGCGTTTCGGCTTCGTCTCGGGCGGGGCGCCATCCACATCGACGACGAGGAGGCGACGCTGGCGTCGCTCCGCTCCCGGATACGGGAAGCGAGCCTCCTGCAGGAGCGGGTGGCGCAGCACGAGACACTGAGCGCGCTCTACCCGCACTCGGTCAATACCCTACGCCTCATCACCGCGCTCCGCGGCGGCGAGGTGGAGCTGTTCGAGGCGGTGCTGAGGATCGGCGCGGGGGGGCGGGTGGTGGACAACTGGAGCAGCGGCGGTCTCGTGGTCACGATCGATCGCGACGGCGGGTTCTTGCGAGGCCGAGGCATGTTCGCGCCGGGAAAGGGGGAGGGATGGGTCGAGCGGCACCCCGACACCGGCGTCCCCTTTGACGGCTATCCCCTTCCGCGCTTCACGGAGGCGGCAGACCTCGTGCTCCGGTTCCACCGCGACCTCGGCGGGCTCCGGACCATCGCCTGGGACGTCGCGATCACCCCGGTCGGCCCCACCATCATCGAGGCGAACACCCACTGGGACGGTGGACTGCACGTGGGATTGGACCCGGACTTCCAACGTCGATATCTCGAGCTCCTGCAGAGCCCGCTCGGCGGACCGAAGTCGACGAACGCGGCGCCCGCCTGCCTGGCCGGCACCGCCTCGCATGAGGAAGGTCGCCAATGAACACCCGCCGATTTCGTCGAAGGGGTGGCGCGTGAGGGACTCCGGCGGAAAGCGGACGGTGGTGGACGGGCCGTTCGCCGAGGCGAAGGAGCTGGTCGCCGGCTACACGATCATCGAGGCGAAGTCGCGTGAGGAGGCGCTGGGGTGCTCGCGCCGCTTCCCCAACCCGCCCTTCGGCGCCGACTGCGAGATCGAGGTGCGGCAGCTCTTCGAGCTGGAGGACTTCGAATAGGGCCCGGCCGTCGAGCGCTTCCGCGAGATGGACCTGCTTCGCCGGGGTGAGGGCCCCGAGTGAGGGCCCCTAGCGCCTAGGGCTCAGCCGGAATTTGCGTCAATGGTGCGGCCGGCCGGCGCGGGCATGCCATGCGTCGTGGCTCTCGCGGCACTCCTGGCGGACGCGGAGCTGCCACTGCATGTCGAGGGAGCGGCCGGAGGCGCGGATGCGACACTCGCGGTCGTGCCGGCGGTGGAAGCGCTCGTGCGCCTGCTCGTAGGAGGCGTGGCCGTCCTCCCGCGACGCGGGTTGCGCCGGCCGCGGGTCGCCGCGGCGCACGAGCTCCGGGCGCTCCCGCTCCTTCACCTTCACCTTCTCCTGCGCGGCGGCCGGCGAGGCGAGCAGCGCTCCCGAGAGAGCCAGGGCGAGCGACCAGCGGTACAGAGAATTTCCAAGCATATCCTGTCCTTCCCGAGTTCTCGTGGAGTTCGTGGACCCCGGGGAAGGGCAATGGGGGTGCCAGGTCGCCGTCCCGAGAGAAAGACTGGGCTTCGCGCGGCTTCCCGACCCTTCGGCCGTCGTACCCGGCCTCCGAGGTGTCCCCCGGGGCGGACGCTCTCCCGCCGGGGGCGAGGACGGGGGGGAGGCCGGTTCCCCCCCCGCAACTGGAACGTACATCCGCACTTGACGCTGCGTCCCGCACCACTCTAGGTTCAGGGATTCCGTTCCGGAGAGCGTCCGGCGCGCCGCCCGCACCCGGCGGGCGCCCGTGCCCCTGCCCGTTATCTATTGATAGAGGAGTCAGCCCATGAAGCGTGTGCTGTCCGCGCTCATCCTGGTGGGCGCCGTCGGGTGTGCCTCGGGAGGCGCCACGCCCTCCACGAGCTCGCCCGGCGCGACGCCGACCTCCGCGGCCGAGACCCCGCAGCCGTTCCCATCGACCTACACCCCCTTCCCCTCCCAGTCTACCCTGATTCGCGGGGGCACCGTCATGACCGCCGCCGGGGAGGTCATCCCCAACGGCCAGGTTCTGATCGTGGACGGCCGCATCGCCGCCGTGGGCGCGACGGTCGACGCCCCGGCCGGGGCGCAGGTGGTGGACGCCACCGGGAAGTTCGTCACCCCCGGGATCATCGACACCCACTCGCACCTGGGCGCGTACCCGGCCCCCGGGGTCCAGGCGCACTCCGACGGGAACGAGGCGACCGATCCCGTCACCGCCGAGGTGTGGGTGGAGCACTCGGTCTGGCCGCAGGATCCAAGCTTCGTGCGGGCGCTGGAGGGCGGCATCACCACCCTCCAGATCCTCCCGGGCTCCGCGAACCTCTTCGGCGGACGGAGCGTGACGCTCCGCAACGTCCCCGCGCGCACCGTGCAGGAGATGAAGTTCCCCGGCGCGCCCTACGGGTTGAAGATGGCGTGCGGCGAGAACCCGAAGCGGGTCTACGGGAGCCGGGGCCGGGCGCCATCCACCCGCATGGGGAACGTCGCCGGCTACCGCGCCGCCTGGATCCGGGCGGAGGACTACCGCCGCCGCTGGGACCAGTGGGAGCAGGGAGGGCGCGATCCCGAGCGGATGCCCACCCGCGACCTGGAGCTCGAGACGCTCGCCGGCGTCCTGCGGGGCGACATTCTCGTGCATCACCACTGCTACCGGGCCGACGAGATGGCGATCGTCGTCGACCTGGCCAAGGAGTTCGGCTACCAGGTGCGCTCTTTCCACCACGGGGTGGAGGCATACAAGATCGCCGATCTCCTGGCGCGCGAGGGGATCTCCGGCTCGCTCTGGGCGGATTGGTGGGGGTTCAAGATGGAGGCGATGGACTTCACGCACGCCAACGTCGCCCTCGTCCACAACGCCGGCGCGCGGGCCATCGTGCACTCGGACGACCCCATCGGCATCCAGCGGCTCAACCAGGAAGCGGCGAAGGCGCTCCTGGCGGGGCGGGAGGCCGGGCTGGAGATCTCCGAGGACGAGGCGCTGCGCTGGGTCACCCTCAACGCCGCCTGGGCCCTCGGGATCGAGGACGAGACGGGGTCGCTCGAGCCCGGGAAGCGCGCGGACGTCGTGGTCTGGTCCCACAACCCGTTCAGCGTCTACGCGCGCGCCGACCAGGTCCTCATCGACGGAGCCATGATGTACGATCGGAGCAACCCGGCGCTGCAGCCGCAGACCGACTTCGAGCTGGGAATCCTTCCGCGGGGGCCGAGCCGATGAGAACCTCACTTCTGTGGAGCGCGCTCGCGCTCCTCGCGACCTCCCCGGCGGTGGCCCAGACGATCGCCATTGAGGGCGGCACCGTCCACACGATGACCGGCGCGCCGATCGAGAACGGCACGGTCCTGATCCAGGACGGCCGCATCACCGCGGTCGGCGCCAACCTGGCCGTCCCGGCCGGGGCGCAGCGGATCGACGCGCGGGGGAAGATCGTCACCCCCGGGCTCTTCGACTCGGGCACCAACATCGGGCTGGTCGAGATCGACGGGGTGGTCGAGACCAACGACTACCGCCCCGGCGACGCGGACGACGATCTGGTCTCGGCCGCCTTCAACGTGGCCGACGGGCTGAACCCGAACAGTATGGTGATCCCCGTCACCCGGGTGGCTGGCGTGACCACCGCGGTGAGCCGGCCGCAGGGCGGGCTGATCGCCGGGCAGGGCGTGGCGATCGACCTCCTCGGGCGGGACATCGGGGCCATGCTGATCCGCACGCCCATCGCGATGTGGGGGAACCTGGGCGAGAGCGCCCGGGGCGCGATCCAGGGCGCGCGCGGGAGCACCACGCTGCGGCTGCGCGAGATCATGGAGGACGCCCGCGCCTATGCCCGCGACCCGCAGGGGTACGCCCGGGGCGCGGCCCGCGAGTACGCGGTGAGCCGGGCGGACCTGGAGGCCCTCCAGCCCGTCCTGGCCGGGGAGCTGCCGCTCGTGCTGGAGGCGCACCGCGCCAGCGACCTCCAGACCGCTCTCCGGCTCTCCCGCGAGTACGGCTTCCGCCTGATCCTCCAGGGCGGGACCGAGGCCTGGATGGTGGCCGACGACCTGGCCGCGGCGGGGGTCCCGGTGATCGTGAAGGTGCTGCAGAACCTGCCCACCACCTTCGAGACGCTCGGCGCCACCTATGAGAACGCCGCGCGCCTACGAGCGGCCGGCGTGCGCGTGGCGATCACCACCGGCGAGACCTACAAGAGCTTCACCCTGCGCCAGGAGGCGGGGAACGCGGCCGCGCACGGCCTCCCCGTGGACGAGGCGCTGCGCGCCATCACCCTCTACCCAGCGCAGATCTGGGGGTTGGACGCCGACTACGGCTCGCTGGCCCCGGGGAAGGTGGCCAACGTCGTCGTCTGGGACGGCGACCCGCTGGAGCTGCTGACCCCGGTGGACGCCGTCGTGATCCGCGGGCAGCAGGTGCCCCTGGTCAGCCGCGAGACGGAGCTGCGCGAGCGCTATCTCCGCCCGGCCGATCTGCGGCGGGGCTACGGCCCGGGCGGGCGGTAGTCCCCCCCAGCCCGAACCGCCCCACCGGTGCGGGGTGCGGAGTACGAGGTGCGGAAGGGCGCACCCGCACTCCGCGCTCCGCACGTTTTCCTCGGCACTCCCGGCCCTCAGCGGGGTACGATCGGACGTCGTTTCCGCGGCCCTTGAGGGCTCCCGAGTTTCCGAGTTGCACAGCCATCCATGAGCGACCAGAATCCCGAGCAGCGAATCCTTCCGCGCCTGATCGAGGACGAGATGCGCGACTCGTTCATCGACTACTCGATGAGCGTGATCGTGCAGCGGGCGCTGCCGGACGTGCGCGACGGCCTCAAGCCGGTGCACCGGCGCATCCTCTACTCGATGCACGAGACCGGCCTCTCACCGAGCCGCCCCTTCAAGAAGAGCGCGACGGTGGTGGGGGGACGTGCTGGGCAAGTACCACCCGCACGGCGACAGCGCGGTCTACGACGCCATGGTGCGGATGGTCCAGGACTTCTCGCTGCGCTACCCGCTGGTGGCGGGGCAGGGGAACTTCGGCTCCGTGGACGGGGACAGCGCCGCGGCCTACCGCTACACGGAGGCGAAGCTGGCGGCCGATCGCGACGGAGCTGCTGGCGGACATCGACAAGGACACGGTGGACTTCGTCGCGAACTTCGACGACCGTCTGCAGGAGCCGACGGTGCTCCCGGCGAAGCTGCCGAACCTGCTGGTCAACGGCTCCAGCGGGATCGCCGTGGGGATGGCGACCAACATCCCCCCGCACAATCTGCGCGAGGTGGTGGATGCGCTGGTGCACCTGATCGATCATCCCGACGCCTCCGTAGACGACCTGCGGGCCTTCGTCCGCGGTCCGGACTTCCCGACCGGCGGGTACATCTACGGGCGCGACGGGATCGACTCGGCCTACGACACCGGCCGCGGTCGGGTCGTCATGCGCGCCAAGGCGGAGATCGAGGAGCGCGACGGCGGCCGGGGCGAGCGCATCGTCATCTACGAAATCCCCTTCATGGTCAACAAGTCGCGGCTGATCGAGCAGATCGCCGAGCTGGTGCGCGACAAGAAGATCGAAGGGGTCTCGGATCTGCGCGACGAGTCGGACCGCGACGGGATGCGGGTGGTCGTCGACCTCAAGCGCGACGCCATCCCCAACATCGTGCTGAACCAGCTCTACAAGCACACGCAGATGCAGAGCACGTTCGGCGTGATCATGCTCGCGCTGGTGAACGGCGTGCCGCGGGTGCTGAACCTGCGCGAGATGCTCGCCTACTTCATCGAGCACCGGCACACCGTGGTGGTGCGCCGCACGCAGTTCGAGCTGGGGAAGGCGCTGGAGCGCGAGCACATCCTGGAGGGCCTCAAGATCGCCGTCGACAACATCGACGAGGTGATCCGGATCATCCGGGGCTCGGAGACCACCGAGGAGGCGGGGGAGCGGCTCCGCGCGCGCTTCAGCCTCTCGGAGCGTCAGACGGACGCGATCCTCAACATGCGGCTCGCCAAGCTCACGGGGCTGGAGATCGAGCAGCTGGAGGCCGAGCTCGCCGAGGTGCGCGCCACCATCGCCGACCTGCGCGACATCCTGGAAAGCGAGCCGCGCCGCTTCCGGATCATCAAGGACGAGCTGCAGGAGGTCGCCGACCGATACGGCGACGAGCGCCGCACGCGGATCATGGGCGAGACGGGCGACCTCTCGCTGGAGGACCTCATCGCCGACGAGGAGATGGTCATCACCGTCTCCCACCACGGCTACATCAAGCGCA
>CBDCDN010000009.1:0-104067 GCA_965215255.1 Longimicrobiaceae bacterium
CGCGGCGCTCTTCCCGCTCTTCGGCTGGGGGATCGGGCTGATGGGGGTGACGGCGGCGATGCTTGCCTTCGTGGCGGGACGGCTGGCGGGGGTCCTCCTCCTCGTCCCACGCTCTCTGGCGGCCGCCCGCACGGCGGGCGCCCGGGTCCCTCACCCTCCGTCTCCCTCGTCGGACGGAGAGGGCGGTGTCGAGTGAGAAACCAGTAGGCCGGGGAGGCCTTCGCGCCTCCATGATTTCGCCGGATCTCGGGTGGGACGTGAGCAGATGAAGCCGGACCTGGCATGCGCGGGCTCGGGAGCGGGCGGGGCGCGGTGGCCCGCCGCACTCCCGGCGCGCGCGCGGGATCCGGGATCGTGGCGTGCCCGTTCACGAGGGGAGGGGAGATGCCGGCGCCGACATCAGGGCCGCCGCCACCAGCGCGAGGAGGATCAGGACGAGGAGGACGAGGCTTCCCACCAGCCAGGGGCTCGGGGAGGCTCGCCGCGGAGGGTCGCCGGCGGAAGGAGGGCGTCCGGCCGGACCGAGCATGGCCTGGAGGAGCGGGAAGAGGTCGTGCGCGGTGAACGCCGTCCCGTATCCGCCCCGCTCCAGCGGCTCACGGATCTCCGGAGCCCGCGAGATCCACGCGTCGAGCTCCTCCGGCGACCCCGCGACCGTCCGCTCGTCGATCATCCGGGCGGCCATGCGGCGGGTCGTGGAGCGGACCTCGTCGGGAAACCGGTATCTCGGCGCTCGCATCGGAGGTCCTCTCGGCAGGGGAACGGCGCATCCGGAAAGGGACGGGGGGACCACCCGGCAAAGGGCGGGCCGGCTCGGCGAGCGGTCGGACGGGTCCCGCACCTGCTCCGACGATGTCCCGACCGTCCGGCCATCCTTCCAGGCGGCGAAGGCGATCCGGTAGTCGAGGTTCTCCCCCTTCTCGGGCGCGGGCCCCTGGGCGGACGCCCTCCAGGAGTTCGGCGGAAGTTCGGGGTGTACGCCCCGGCGTGCGTTCAGGGCCCCGGCGCCTGCGCGCTGTCGGGAATCCGAGCCGCGACGGCTCCGAAAGTCGCCCGCGGGTTCCCTTGACACGTCTCTACCCGTTCCCGCATGATCGACGTGTGTCCTTCGGGCGAGCCGCGCTTCTGGATCGTCTCCACGAGCGAGACGTATCCCGCGCCCGGCACGATTCGGACTCCGCGAAGCATCCCCGATCCATTCCCACGACACCCGCACCCTGGAGCCAGCCGATGAGCAACCGAAGGCAGTTTCTGCGGACCTCCGTCGCCGCGGGGGGCGCCCTCGCGTTGGGGCTCGGGGGCGTTGGCACGGCCCTGGCGGCCCCGGAGCGGTCGGGCGAGCCGCAGCTCCGGCCTCGCGAGCCGGGGTCCGCGCCACGCAGGATCCGGCTCCTGATCCTGGGCGGCACGGGATTCATCGGGCCCCTCCAGGTCCGGTACGCGATCGAGCGGGGGCACGAGGTCACCATCTTCAACCGGGGCCGCAGCGCCCCGGGCATGTTTCCGGGCGTCGAGGAGCTGATGGGCGACCGGGCCACACCCGACCTGACCGCGCTGCGGGGGCGAAGCTGGGACGCGGTCATCGACAACTCGGCGTCCCGGTCGGACGCGCCCGCCTGGGTGCGCGATTCCGCGAACCTCCTCAAGGACGCGGCGGACCAGTACCTCTACATCTCGACGCGTTCCGTGTACCGCGACCTGAGCGCCGTGCCGGCCACGGTGGATGCCCCGGTGCTCACGGAGGAGACGACGAGCAACTGGTCCGAGGGGAAGCCCTACCCGTATGGTCTGGCGAAGGCGCTGGCCGAAGCCGAAGCGCGCCGCGCCTTCGGGGAGCGGACGACGATCGTGCGGCCGGGACTCATCGTCGGGCCGGGCGACGACACCGACCGCTTCACCTACTGGCCGGTGCGGATCGAGCGCGGCGGCGAGATCCTGGCGCCGGGAGATCCGGAGCGGGACCGGGTGCAGATCATCGACGTCCGCGACCTCAGCGAGTGGGCCGTCCGCCTCTGCGAGGAACGGATCTACGGGACTTTCATGGGGATCGGACCGGAGAACGGCCGCTCCATGGCCGAGCTTCTGTACGGGATCGCCGCGGTGACGACGACGCCGCTCCGCTGGACCTGGGTCGATCGCGAGTTCCTCGAGGAGCAGGGCCTCCGGCCGTACGCCGAGCTGCCGGTCTGGCGCCCGCCCACGCCGGGCTTCG
The DNA here is from genome assembly GCA_965215255.1 of Longimicrobiaceae bacterium. Taxonomy (GTDB): domain Bacteria; phylum Gemmatimonadota; class Gemmatimonadetes; order Longimicrobiales; family Longimicrobiaceae; genus CBDCDN01. The sequence continues at coordinate 2,213 of CBDCDN010000009.1, forward strand.
AGGGCTTCGCCCGCTTCGACCTGACCCGGGAGGTGGCGGCGGGGCTCACCTTCCGTTCGCTGGCCGACACGGCGCTGACCACCCTCGAGTTCCATCATTCTCGGGACCTCGCGCGTCGTGCGCAGCTTCGCGCCGGAGCCAGCCCCGAGCAGGAAGAGGCGGCGCTGCGGGCGTGGCACGCACGAGGGGGTCGGTAGAGGTCGGTGCGATCCCGCGCGGTGGCGTCTTCCGCGGCTGGGCGGCTCTCGCCGTAGCCGAGGGCCGAGCACGGTCCGGCACGGGACGGGCGACCTACCCCGGATCCGGCGTCGCCGGCGCCGCGGGGGTCTGTGAGCCGGCTCCGCGGGGGATCCACCCGCCGCCCCACCTCGGAGCCGGTGTGGGCGATTTCGGGTTCGGGCCTACTGCTTGACCACTCCCTCCACCAGCGCGCTGTTGGCCAGGGCCACCACTTGCCCCCCCTCCTGCAGCAGCAGCGTCTGCGTGGGCGTTATGGCGCGCAGGACACCGCGCTCGCCGCCCACCTCCATCTGCTCCCCGACCCGGAAGGTGCGCCGCGCATAGAAGCCGGCGAGGATGTTCCGCGTGGTCTCGCGCGAGCCCAGGCCGAACGACAGCCCGAAGGCGAGAGAGAGGCCGGCGAGCACCGCGGTGGTGATGAGGCGCAGGAACTCGGTGTCGATCCGCAGCTGCGCGAGCGCCATCACCAGGAGCACGTACATGATCACGCCCGAGACCAGACGGCCCATGGGACGCGCGACCTCCAGGCTCGCTCCGGCTGCTGCGCCCGCCACCGCGCCACCTACGAACTGCGCCACCGCACCCCCGAAGAGAAGGATCAGCAGCGCGGCGATCACGTTCGGCAGATAGGCGAGGAGGGTGCCGAGCGCGCTCGAGATGGCCTCCAGCTGCAGTGCGTCGTCGGCGGTGCGCACGAAGAGGAAGAGCAGGAGGAAGTAGCCGATCCGTGGGATGAAGTCGTTGATGAACTGGCGCATCCCCATCCGGTGCAGCCACTGGTCCACTCCGGTGCGGCGCATGAGCGAATCGAAGCGCAGCCGCACGAGAAGTGCGCGCAGCACCCGCGCGGCGATCCCCGCGATCTTGGCGACCACCACGTCGGCAATGGAGGTGCGTCCTCCCTCGGTATAGAGCTCGCTGACCTGGATGGCGGTTTCCGGCCGGCCAGCAGGAGCCTTCTCGTTGGGCGCCTTGGTCATCGTCGATCCGGCCATCCTGCCCTCCCGCGTTGGGGTTTCGCGGAGCGCCGCCGACGGCGGCCTCCATCACCCATGGACAGGGCATCGCCGGAAAGGTCACATCGGGAGCGGGCGGCGTTCCGGACGTCCCGCGAGTCGCGGAGGGAAACGAGAAACGGTATCAGGCAGGGGTCTGTCGATCGTCCCGGCGTCCTCCCAGCACAATCCCCCACCAGCCGCACCCGTAGCAGCGGCGGCAGGTGAGGGAGGGCACCAGCGCCCGGAGGAGGCGGAGCAGGGAAGGGGTGCGGATTCGGCGGGTGTGCTGCCCGCAGCGCGGGCAGCTGCGCCCTCTCGCGATCATGGGGCGGGGCGGTGGAAGTCGTCGGGAACGGCGCCGCCGGGCGTCTCCACGAAGAGGCGGGCCGGAACCCGGATCCGCGGAGGGCTCCCCCCGATTCTACGCGGGACCACGTCCTTCGTCACCTCCTTCCCAGTTCAGCTCGCCGCCGGACGGGCGCGGACGCGCGTCGGGGGAGAAGAGAGTGCCCTGGCCAGCGCGCTTCCCGATGCGATAGGCGAGGGGTCCGACCAGCAGCGCCGCGGCGAGCGCCGTCAGCCGCGGCGCGTAGGCGGTCCTCAGGTCGAACGGGGTCTTCACCAGCTGCGCCGCCTTCACCGGGTGGAGGAGCGAGAAGGTGGTCTTCGGCGCCTGGGTATAGGCGAACAGCTTCAGGAGCATGCGGATCATGGGAGTCTCCGGTCCGGGGTTTCGCGCGACGTCGCAGCCGATAGACGGCAAGGAACGTGCGCCCGCCGGAACACGGGGCGGGAGCATGCATTCGCTGGCACGTCCGTTGCCGCTCAGGGGATATACAAGCCGTTCGTGGATAATCCCATGCGGGAGGATCACATGCCGTCTTGGAGCAAGCACGACCGCGACATGTACGAAGAGATCAAGAAGAGTTACGAGGACCGGGGCAAGAGCGAGGACCGGGCGGAGGAGATCGCCGCGCGCACGGTGAACAAGCACCGCCGCGAGGAAGGCCGGACCCCCAACAAGACCACGCAGGGCACCGGCAACCCAAACGAGCCGCTGGAGGCGCGCACCAAGCAGGAGCTCTACAACCGCGCCAAAGAGCTGGACATCGAAGGCCGCAGCAAGATGGATAAGAAGGAGCTGGTCCGCGCCATCCGCCGGGCGGGATGACGAGGTGACGAGGGCCGGCATCGGGTTGCGGTGCCGGCCCTCGTCACCTCGTCACCATCCTCCGCCCCCGCCGCCGCCCGACGAGGCGCCGCCGCCGCCCCCGCCGCCCGAGTCGGGTGCGCTGACCCCGGCCGCCATGCCGGTGGCCGCCGCGCCCCAGGCGCCGCCCCACCCGCCGCCGCCGCCGCTCCCGCCGCCGAACTGCGGGCCGCCTCCAGTCCAGGCGCTGCCCGGGTGCCCGCCCGACGCGCCCCCCCCCGCCGCGAAGCCCGCACCCACGGCGGGATCGGTCCCGCGGACGCCGAACGCCCGGAACCAGCGGTCGACGTCTGGGCCGAGCCCGAAGGCGAGCAGATAGGGAAACCAGGCGTCCCGCAGCCGCGGCTCCGGGCGTTCGAGCTCGTGCCGGAAGAACTCCCGCGCCGAAACCAGGCGCCGGCGGAAGACGAGGCGCTCGTCCGTCTCCGCCGGGCGCGATAGCGCGGTCGCCAGCAGTCCCAGGCCTCCCAGCACGATGAGGAAGCCAAGCAGCAGCGGGGCGCCCGGACGGTAGAAGAGGAGCCCGCCCTCCCTCTCCAGCAAGCCGGAGGCGAGCAGCGCCAGCAGCAGAGACGCGGCCAGGAGCGGCAGCAGCACGCCGGCCGTGGGACCCCCGAGGCGCGTCACCCGGCGGGCCAGCGCCGCGGCGGAGCCGAGCGCGACCGCCGCGACGAACACCGCGACCACCAGGCCGAGCACGACGAGGAGCCCGCCTCCCGGCCTGCCATGCAGGGCCGCCGTCAGCGCGGCGCCGGCGAGGGTCACGCCGGCCGCCGGGAGCCAAGCGCGCTCCACCCGTCCCGCCCCGGGGAGCATCTCGACCCGCGCCTCCAGCGCCTCCCGGATCCGCGACGCGGGATCGAACCCCTTCTTCCGGTAGTGCTCGCGGATGGACGCCGTATCGGTATGCGCGCCGCCGTCGAAGAAGAGGCCGTCTAGGAGATCGCGCTCGTGCTCGGCGAACGAGCCCGGCGGCGCGACGCGCCGGAGGTGCAGCACCGGCTCCTTGCCGCCGGTCTCCACCCGGCTGGCGAGCTTCCCTTCCTCCACCAGGCGCGCGAGCAGCGCCGCGACCTCCGCCTTCCCGACCGCGCGGTCCCACGCGGCGCCGACCACCTCCGCGGGATAGGTGAGGAGGTGGCTCTCCAGCCAGGCCGGGGTGACCTCCTCCGGGGGAGTGAGCGGCGCGAGACGGTCCAGCTCCCGCGCCCGGCGGCGCAGCCGGAGGAGGACGAGGAGCGGGACCAGCAGCGCGCCGCCCGCCACCAGCGCGCGGGCCCACCCCGGCGCACCCGACGGAACCGCCGCCGGCTCGCCCACCGCGGCGTAGCGAAGCGGGAGGGTGACGGTGTACCCGCGCCCCGGCGGCAGCGCGTCCGCGCCTTCGTGGACGCGCCCACCCGCGGGGCCTGCCCATGCCGGGTCCAACTTCAGGTCCACCTCGAAGCGCTCGATCGCGCCGGCACGGTCCGGGAAGGCGAAGTCGTGCCGGAGCCGGTATCCGCCGTCCCCGGCGGGGACGAGCACCGGCCAGATCATGTACTCCAGCTCGTATACGATCTCGCGACTCCGGAAGGGCGGGTCGGATGCCAGCCGGCTGCGCCAGCGCAGCGTCTCGTCCTCCGTCCAATCGAACTCGTCGATTCCCGACAGGTCGCCCCGGACCAGAGGAGTGCGCTCCCCGGTTTCGGGGTCGACGCGCGCGAGCCCCCGGAGCCGCAGCTGCTGTCCCAGCCGCAGGTCGAACTCGCGCTCGCCGCCGTTCCACGCCCCGTCGAACACCATCGCCTGCCGCTCGCGGACGTGGAGCCGCCCGTCGGCATCCAGGCGCGCCTGCACGGCGACCTCTCGCCAGTGCAGGCTTCGCCCGCCGCCCTCCTGCGCGGCGGACGGCGCCGGCGTAAGGAATCCCAGGACCAAGAACCCGAGGACGAGAAGACGGAGGCGGCGAGGGGGGGCGAGCGGCATATGGGCGCGGGAAAGGTGGGGGAAGGAACTCCTCGCGAGCGCTCGGCACCGGAACAGTGTAGCCGATCGCGCGCGGTCGTGCGAGATCTGCCGTCGTGCGAGATCCGTCGTCCCAGTACCCGTTCACCCGATTCCCTCGCTGGACGGTCCCGCCCCGCAGCCCGTACTATGGGGGCGTGGCCATCCGCGCACTCCGCACCCCGCGCCTCTATGCAGACCGCCCTGATCCAGCCGAAGGACCTCCTCGACGCCCGCCGGCGCATCGCGGGGCGGGTGCACCGTACCCCGGTGAGCGGCTCCACGTACCTGGGGGAGCGCGCCAACGCGCGGGTCGTCCTCAAGCTGGAGCTCTTCCAGAAAACCGGCTCCTTTAAGGTGCGCGGGGTCCTCAACCGGCTCGACCGGCTCGCGCCGGAGGAGCGGATGAAGGGGGTGGTCACGCTCTCCGCCGGGAACCACGCGCAGGCGCTCGCCTGGGCGGCGGCGCAGGTGGGCACTCCGGCCACCGTGGTGATGCCCTCCGGCGCGGTGCGCGGCAAGGTCGAGGCGACGCGCGGCTACGGCGGCGAGGTGGTGCTCACGGAAGGCGATCTCCTCGACACCTGCCTCGCGATCCAGAAGGAGCGCGGCCTCACCCTCGTGCACCCCTTCGACGACCCGCTCGTCATCGCGGGGGCGGGGACGGTGGGGCTGGAGATCCTGGAGGAGGTGCCGGAGGTGGACGTGGTGATCGCCGGGGTGGGTGGCGGCGGGCTCATCTCCGGGGTAGCCGCAGCGGTCAAGGCGGGGCGGCCGGGGGCGCGTGTGATCGGCGTGGAGCCGGTGGGCGCCGCCGCGATGACCCGCAGCCTGGAGCGCGGCGAGCCGGTGCGCCTGGAGCGGGTGGACACCGTGGCCGACGGTCTGGCGGCTCCCTTCGCCGGCCGCCACAACCTCGCCCACGTGCGGGCGCTGGTGGACGAGATGCTGCTGGTGGAGGACCGCGAGATCGTGGAGGCGATGAGGGTGGTGTTGGAGCGGTGCAAGGTCCTCCCCGAGCCCGCCGCCGCCGCCCCGGTCGCCGCCCTCCTCTCCGGGCGCCTCGAGATCCCCGCGGGCGCCACCGTGGTGTGCGTCCTCAGCGGCGGGAACGTGGACGCGGAGCGGCTGAGGGAGATGCTCTCGCAGGGTCGCTCGACGAGCTAGGGAGGTCTACCCGATCGAGCCGGATCGCGGGGGCAGGGTGCGGCGGGCGTGCGACGGCAAAGTCGAGGCGGCGGGCCGTGGATCCCGGTGGTCGCCCGGGAGGGCGCCGCCGGCCTCGGCGGACACCTGGGGGTGGCGGCGAGGTGCACCCTGGTGCCGGCGGCGGGGCGTAGCGGGGGGGTGCTCCTGGGCGTCCTCCTGCGCCGGCGCGGCGCACCTTCGAGGCATCCCCCGCACCTCTCCACGTCGCCATCGCGTTCCGCCCGTCCTCTCCTTAAGTTCGATTCGGACGCTTCTGGAGGTGCCCTCCACCTCCAGGGAGCTCCGTTTCCGCGTCCTTGGGCCCTCCTCTCCACTCTCTCTCCGGAGAACAAGACGATGCTCGACTCGAAACGATGCGGCTTCGTGCTCGCGATCGCCCTGCTGTGCGTGGGACCCGCCGAGGCCGCGGCGCAGGGCGGAGGAGGAGGAAGGGAGCCGATGACCCCCCTCGCCTATCGGCAGGACCTCATGGGGCAGATGCGTTCGACCATGGCGGCGCTCACGGCGATCCACGCGGGCGAGGCGGGCGCCCCCGAGCATGTCCTCCCGCGCGCCGTGATCCTCGAGCAGCTCGGGACGATGCTCGGGGGCGCCGTCCCGGAGGGCGCCGCCCCCGAGGGCTCGCGCGCGCTCCCCGCGATCTGGGCGAGCCCGGCCGACTACGCCCGCAGCGTCGAGGAGTTCCAGGGGGCGACCCGGGCCCTCGAGGAGGTCGCGCGCGCCGGTGACGCGGAAGGGCTCGCCGCCGCACAGACGACGGTCCAGCGGGCGTGCGCCTCGTGCCACATGCAGTTCAGGGGACCGCCGGTACGCTGAGCCGACTGCGGCGCGTGAGGGGCGCCTGCGCTCCTCACGCGCCTGCCGCCTCCTGAGGAACGGGGCCGGTGTAGCGGGCGCGCGGCCGCAGCATCCCCGCCGAGCCGTACTGCTCCACCGCGTGTCCCACCAGGCCCAGGGTGCGCCCCAGGGCGAAGAGCACCAGGGGTGCCCCGCGGGGCAGCTCCAGCGCCCCGGCGAGCGCCACCAGCCCAACCTCCACCGTCGGCTTCTCCCTCAGCAGCGGCTCCGCCGCCGCGACGATCGCGTCCGCGAGCGCGAGGGCCGGGCTCCCCGGCCGCGCCTCGCCCAAGCGCCGCAGCAGCTCGACGGTGCGCGGGTCCCCCGAGGGGTGGAGGCGGTGGCCGAAGCCGGGGATCCCCTCTCCGCGCCGCAGCCGCGCCTCCGCTGTCTCCCGCGCCGCATCCGGCGTCCCCACCTCGCGGAAGAGAGCCTCCACCCGCTCGCTGTGGCGCGCGTGCCGCGTCCCGTGCATCGCCCCGATCCCGGCCGAGACGGCGGCGTACGGCGTCGACCCCGCCGAGGCCACGCACCGCGCCGAGAAAGAGGCCACGTTCAGCTCGTGGTCCGCCAGCAGCACGAGTGCGGCCGAGAGGAGCGGGCCCGCGTCGTGGGCCTCCGGCGCCCAGGCCCGTTGCAGCGCCGCGGCGGCCGACCCCGCCGCCGGCGTGCCGGCCGCCACCCCGGTGAGTCGCCGCAGGATGCGGAAGCCGACCCGCGCCGCGCTCTCCGGGCGCAGGTCCCAGGCCCGCGGATCGCAGGCCTCGGCGCGCGCCAGCTCGATCTGCATCGCGGGCAGCGGCCCCACCCCCGGCTCGGCGCGGACCGGCGCCGGGTCCTCCTCGAGCCATGTCCCGGGCACCTCCGCCCGTCCCGTCCAGAGCAGCGCCGCCACCTCCTCCACCGACCGCGTCCGCGACAGCTCCACCGCGTCGAGGCCGCGGTAGTGGATGTGTCCGTCGGTGATGAGGGTGAGCGTGGATTCGAGCACCGGGGCACCCCAGTAGAGCGCTCCGCGGGCGGCACGGTCGGGGTCGCGGCGCGCGGCTCCGCGCTCCTTCAGCCGGCGCACGTCCTCGGCGGGGTAGCGCCGGCTGCGCGTCCCCTCCGGCCCCGGCTCGGAGCGGATGAGTCCACGGCTCACATATGCGTACAGCGTCTGCGCCGTCACCCCCAGCTCGCGCCGCGCCTCCGCCGCGCTCAGATACGGCTTCGTCATCCGCTCTCCCGGGTCATGAGTTGATTCACGAATCAAGATTGACGACGTGTCGGGGCGGCGTCAACTTCGTCGGCGTGGTGCGGAGTATAGTGGGTAGCGCCGGCCCGCCGGTGAAACGCGGAGAGGAAAGAGAGGGAGAGATGAGCGAGAAGACGATCGCGTTCGAGGCGCTGGAGGCGTACGGGGAGGGGGAGACGGAGCGGTGGCGCGAGTGGTTCTCCGTCCACCCGGAGGCGCTGGACCTGCCGCTGGGCGCCGGGGTGGAGGGGACGATGCGGGAGCTGGTGAAGCACATCTTCGCCGTGGAGCTGCGCTACGCGCAGCGGCTGGCGGGACACCCGGTCAGCGGGTACGGCCAGCTCGCCGACGAGAGCGTCGAAGCGCTCTGGCGCATCCACCGCGCCGCGGCCTCGCTGCGCGGGAAGTACCTGGCGCATGCCTCGGCCGCGGACCTCGGCCGAACGCTGGCCTTCGAGACCCGGAAGCTCGGTCGCCTCTCGGCGAGCGCCCACAAGGTGGTGGCGCACTCCTTCCTCCACTCGGTCCGACACTGGGCGCAGGTGGCGACGGTGCTGCGCCAGCACGGGCACGCGGGCCTCTGGGAGCACGATTGGCTGCTGAGCCCGGAGGTGGGATGACGTTTCTCCAGACAGACCTCGGCGTGTCATGGTCTCGGTTCCGATCGCGGTCGAAGGGGACGAGACCCGGATGTTCTGCGAGCTGCGCGAGATCGTCGCCACCTGGGAGGGGGAGCGGGGGACAGGGAGTGGAGGTTCCGCACCTCGTCTCTGGCTCTCCGGATCTTCTCCCGGTACGGACTCAGGGCGCGAACAGATCCTCGGCGGAGAAGTGAAGGACTTCCCCCGACTCGATCCGCTCGCGCACGATCGGGTCGATACTGCCACCGGCCGAGAACAGGGCCAGAGTTACCGCCCGTACGCCTCCGAGCCTTGGAACCACCAGATTCGCCCGACGCTCCAGCGCCCGGAGATCATCGCTCCCGATGCTTCCCCACTTGCACTCTCCGAGCAGGACGGCTCCCTTTCCATCCAAGGCCACGACGTCCACCTCCTCCGCCGCATCTTCCGTCCACCAGGAACCCACGCGAGCCGGTCGAAATGGCAACGCGGGATGGAGAGAGCCGGCGACGAACTGGCGGCATACGACCTCGAAGACGTGCTTCCCGATGTAACCGTCGAGCCGTGGAGCGACGAATGCGCTCCAGAGATCCTCCGGAGACAGGGCACCCGGAGATCCCTGCGCCCGAAGGTCCGCGATGAACGTGTGCCAGAATTGAAGATAGGGATCCCGAAGCCGGTACATCCTCGACTTCGGGCTGGGGTTCGGGTATTCGGTGATGGGAGCCACCTGCTCGATCACCTCCATCTCCCTGAGCCACTCGAGAGGACGGGCGAGAGAGGACGCCGATTTGCCCACCCAGCTCGAGATCTTGTGCCAGCGAGTTTCACCGGAGGCGATCGCCTCGACGATGGAGTTCGGTACCGCCGCGTCCGCGGCGAAGGCATCGAAGGAATGAGGCGCCTCCTCGTGCAGGCGGCCTGTGGGCCGCAGCAGGATCTGAGCGGTGTTCTCGACCAGCGAGAGAGAGTCGTCGATCAGGGCGAGGTGCCCGGGGAGCCCCCCAAACATTCCGTACACCCGGATCTTGTCCTTCGCGGTGTAGTGCGGCACGAACTCTCCGACATGCCGGTAGCCGAACGGGTCCACCTGAATGAGGCCGGTGCGGCGGCCGTACAGCGGCTGGTCTGCCTCCGTCAGGCGCTTCATGGCCGCGATGTGCGAACCGCTGAGAACGAGCTTGAACCGGGTGCCCGGAAGTTCGTGGTCCCAGACCGACTGGATGATCGAGGGAAGAGCGGGCGCGGCGTCCATCAGGTAGGGGAACTCGTCCAGGACGAGAAGGAACCTCTCGCCGTCGCTCCGCTCCCTGCAGTAGGAGAACAGGTCCTCCCACGAATCGAAGCTGACGCGCTGCAGTACCGGGTCCTGGAACCGTCGCCCGACGATCCGCGTCAGCGTTGCGAGCTGCTCCCGCTCCGTCTTCCGTGTGGCCTGATAGTAGATCCCGTCCACGGAGCGCACGAAATGGCTCAACAGAAAGCTCTTTCCGGCCCGACGCCGACCCCGGACGAGATAGAGATCGGGACCCGTCCCTTCCCAGAGCTCGATGCACCGCGTCCACTCCTCGCGGCGGTCGATCATCCTCTCGGATGGTTGCACCCGCATCACTCCTACAGCAGGGTTTCTAGCTACCACCGTTGTTAGTAACAGAAATGATAGTAAGAGAAGGGAAGGCGGAGTGCAACTTTTTTGCGTCCTGCCGGGAGCGGGACGAGGAGCTTCTCGGGGGGATCAGGTGGCCCGAGCCGCGCCACGCGAGAACGTTCGTGGGTGAGAGCTCCGATCTGATCGAGTGCCGTGAGCCGCGGAAGTGGTGCCGTCGGACCCGCGGAGACGTTTTCCGTCCGATTTAGGGAAGTCAGGCAGATCGGCGGAGCCTTGTACGTCCGCATGATGCTCTCCTCTCCAGGGGCGGTCGAAAAGAGCGAGACCCGGATGTTCTGCGAGCTGCGCGAGATCGTCGCCACCCCGGAGGGGGGGCGGTGGTGGGTCAGCCAGGGCTTCCTGGTGGTCCGGACGTAGTCGCGAACTCGGCCGGGCGGACGGGACTCACGGCGCCGGCGCCACTTCCGATTTTTCCGGTCTTTCCGGCACCGGCGCGGGTTCCCGCCACCCGCCTCGATTCGTCCGGGGAGCCCCGGGCGGCGATCTCCAGCGCCCGCTCCGGCAGTTCCGGCTTCACGCCGCCCGCGGCCCCGCCGTACCCTCCGTCGAACGACCTCTTCCCGCGCCCGCGGCACGCTGGCGGATCGGCCGCCGGAAGCGTAGCTTACCTCTCGTCCGCACGCCACGTCTTGTCCTGTTCGGCGCGACCGCTCCACCCCGCCGGCTGCCGGCCGGACGCGTCGATGAGGTCGGCGATGGTCGGCGCCGCCCCCGCATCCGCCCACCCCCTCCGAGGCAAGGCCGCGATGAGCGAATCCAGTCGCCGCACCTTCCTGAAGCACTCGGCCGTCGCCCTCACCTCCCTCGCGGGTGCGGGGAGCGCCGCCGCGCAGCCGCCCGCCGCGCCCGCCGCGCGGGCGGAGCTGGACGCGGCGAGGCTCGGCGCGATCGGCGCCGTCGTACTCCCCTCGGAGCTCGGTCCGAAGGGGGTCGAGCGCGTGGTGGGCGAGTTCCGCGCGTGGGTGGAGGGCTTCGAGCCGGTGGCCGAGCTGCCGCACGGCTACGGGACCGACCAGATCCGTTACGGCCCGGCCGACCCCGCGCCGCAGTGGCAGGCGCAGCTCGAGGCGCTGGAGCTGGAGGCGCGGAAGCGCTTCTCGACCGCCTTCGCCGATCTCCCGGCCGGGGAGCGGCGCGCCATGCTGCGCCGCGACATGGCGCGCGACCCGCTCGGCGCGCTCGACCCGATCTCCGCGCCGCACGTGGCCACCGCGCTGATGGGGCACTTCTTCCAGAGCCCGGAGGCGGTGGACCTCTGCTACCGCGCCCGGATCGAACCGTACCGCTGCCGCGGACTGGCGACCGCCCCCGACCGGCCCGAACCGCTGCCCACGAGGGAGTGACCATGGCGCGCGTCATCGAGAGCGACATCTGCGTGATCGGCGCGGGGATCACCGCCGCAATGCTGGCCGAGAAGCTGGCCGACGAGCGCCGGGCGCGCGTCGTGGTGGTGGAGGCGGGGGAGCACAGTACCCCCTTCGGTGAGCGCGCCATGCGTCGCGCCCGCGCTCTCGCCTACGGCGAGAATCCCTGGGTGAACGACCACATCCCCGACCAGTCGGCGAAGGGGATCATCTCCCGCTCCATGTCGGTGGGCGGGCTGGCGATGCACTGGGGCGGCACCACCCCGCGCTTCAGCCCCGAGGACTTCCGCGTCCGCTCCCTCTACGGCGTCGGCGACGACTGGCCGGTGAGCTACGACGAGCTGGATCCCTTCTACCAGGAGGCGGAGGAGCGGATCGGCATCTCGGGCGTCCCCGGCCCCGCGGAGCTGGACCCGCGCTCGCGCCCCTACCCGCTCCCGCCGATCCCCCTCTCCTACAACCTCCGCCTCCTCCAGGAGTGGGGGGAGAAGTCGGGAATCCCCTTCTGGAGCAACCCGGTCGCCAAGATCTCGGAGAACTACCGCGGCCGCCGCGGCTGCGTGCGCTGCGACACCTGCGAGATCTGCCCGATCGGGGCGAAGTACTCGCCCGACTTCACCTTCGACGCCCTCGTGCAGCGCGGGAGCACCGAGCTGGTCACCCGCACCCTGGTGCGGAGGCTGGTGCTGGAGGACGGCTCCGACCGGATCTCCCACGCGGTGGCGGTGGACCGCGACCGGCCCGACGAGCCGGTGCACTTCCGGGCGAAGACTTTCGTGCTCGCCTCGGGCTATACCTGGAGCCCGCACCTCCTCCTCCTCTCCGCGAGCGACCGCTTCCCCGACGGGCTGGCGAACCGCTCCGGGATGGTGGGGCGCTACATGACCGGCCACCGCCCGGTGAGCGCGCAGATCGAAGTGCCGCTCCGGCTCTTCCCCGGGATGTACACGCGCGACAGCCTGCTCTCGAAGAAGTTCATGCGCCCCGGCCCGCTGGAGCGCTACGTGCGCCACGACCTGCGCATCTGGGAGTCGACCGCGGGGCGCGAGCCGCGCCTGCGCGACGACGCGGGGGAGGTGCTGATGGGCGACGAGCTGCTGGCCGACTGGCGCTCCCGCGCCGAGCGGGGCGCCGCCCGCATGCGCGCCTACTACGACGTCCTCCCCAGCCCGGAGAGCCGGCTCACGCTCGATCCCTCGGAGCGCAACCGCTGGGGCGACCCGCTCCCGCGCATCGACTTCCGCGACAGCGACGCGTCGCTCGCCCTGCGCGCCCACACCGAGGAGAAGATCCGCGGGGTCTTCGACGAGGTGGTGCGTGCCGGGGGAGGGAAGATCCTCCGGGTGGGGGTGCAGGACCTCCACGACCACCCGGGCGGCGGGTGCCGCATGGGCGACGACCCGGCCGCCAGCGTGGTGGACTCCTTCGGGCGCACGCACGACCACGAGAACCTCTTCGTGATCGGCGCCCCCACGATCGTCACCGGCGGGTGCGCGAACGCGACGCTCACCTTCGCTGCGCTCTCGCTGCGCTCCGCCGCGAAGGTCGGCGAGGCCTTCCCTGCCGCCTCCGACTAGGCGGATGCCGGGGGATGAAGTACTCCGCGGCGGAACCCGGCCGGCGTTTTTCGCCCGGATCGGCTTCGCGGAGGAGGACCTGATCGACTTCACCCTCGAGCTGCGGGCGGAGCGGCTGGAGATCCTCCGGAGGTACCGGTACGGCGAGGCATCGTGCCGCCGTCGAATGAGGTCGGCCTCCGGACGGAGGCGCGAGGGGCAAGCAGGTGTCGGGCACACTACGTCTTTCACGAACGCGGAGAATGCAAATGACGAGCAATGCTGTCGGTTGGTTCGAGATCTACGTGCAGGACATGGAGCGGGCGCAGAAATTCTACGAGTCCGTATTGCAGGCGAAGTTGGAGAAACTCGATGGCGGCGATCTCGAGATGATGTCATTTCCAGGAGGTACGGACCGCTTCGGTGCTTCCGGTGCCCTGGTGCGGATGGAGGGCGTTCCTTCCGGGGGCAACAGCACGCTGATCTACTTCATCTCCGAGGACTGTGCGGTCGAGGCCGGCCGTGTCGCTTCGGCCGGGGGGCGGGTGCAGCGCGAGAAGATGTCCATCGGCGAGTATGGCTTCATCGCGTTGGCGTACGACACCGAAGGAAACATGTTCGGATTGCACTCGATGCAGTAGAGCTCGGAGCGTCCCGTCCCGCAGAGCGACGTCCCCGGCGAGCGCACCTCGCCGACGCAGCCATTTCCCACCCGGCCGGCACCCTTTGCGCGGATCGCGTCTGCTTGGTGGAGGGTGTGGATTCGAGCCTCAGCCCCCCATCGTTCTGCTTGACCGGTTGTATACGCCTGGCATATACTTCACGTAATGGATGTCTATGAGCAGCTTGCCCAGGCGACCGGCTTTGAATGGGATGCGAGCAACTTTGACAAGAACTGGCGGAAGCACCAGGTGAGCTCGGCCGAGTGCGAGCAGGTGTTCTTCAACCGGCCTCTCATCGCTGCTCCAGATGTCACGCACTCCCAGCGGGAGCCGCGCTCTTACCTGTTGGGGCAAACCGATGGAGCTCGGCTGCTCTTCCTCGTATTTACCCCGCGTGGTACGCGAGTCCGGGTCATCTCCGCCCGAGACATGAGCCGCAGGGAGAGAAAGGTGTATCGGGGGCCATGAGAAAGAAAAAGGCGATTCCCCGTTTCGAGTCGGAAGAAGAGGAGCGGGCGTTCTGGGAGGAGCACGATTCCACGGAGTACGTGGAGTGGAGCGAGGCACGTCCGGTGACGCTTGCGAATCTGCAACCCTCGACGAAGACGATCTCTCTGCGGTTGCCGGAGCACATGCTGGAAGAGCTCAAGCTGCTGGCGCACAAGAGGGACGTGCCGTATCAGTCTTTGCTCAAGGTGTTCCTGGCGGAGAGGATCGAGGCAGAGGTCCGACGGATGCGCGGCGCGGCAGGTCGCGGCCGGCCGGGCCGCGACCCAACGGTTCGCTGAAGGGACAGCGGGTCAGCGATGGGCTACTCCTGGGGGGACCTCGGCCGCCGTTCCCGTTCTGCTTGGAGTTCAACATCGGGTGCTCCCCTCTCGCCCTCGTGAGTCAGTAGTTCTGCGAAGATAACCGTCTCACGGGAACTTGGCAGAGAGGGCTCGTCCGGATTGCCCGGTCCTATGAGAGCGATGCGGAGCGGGAAGATCGCGATGCCGAACTCACGGAGGACACCTGGCGCTGAGATCGTTCCTGCGAACTCCTCAGGAGCGCTTCGTTGTACTGAGTTGCCGGAGTCTACCGTTATGCCGATTTAGATGAACAGCGCGTCCAGGTCGCGCGCGCCGTGATAGATGTTCACGACCTCAGCGCCGTCCCGCCTCGGAAGGTAGAAGATGGCCCAGTTCTCAAAGCCCTTCACCGGCCACCGCCGCATCCGTCGCAGGGAACGACGGCTGAACCCGCACCTGTGCCCCATCTTCGGCATTTCGGCCAGCTCCGCGAACGTGCGCAGCGCCGAATCAAAGAAGCGCGCGGCTGTTTCCAGTCCCGCGCGCTCCTCCAGATTGTCGGCTTCTCGGTTGAGGTCGCGCCACGCGCGGGGTCTGACCGTGTAGCGCGCCACCGGCCTTAGCCGGCCTTGCGGGCGGCGGCGCGGGCGCGCAGGCGCTGATGCGTCTCCTCGATCATTTCCGGCGTCACTTCTCCGGCCGGCTCCTTGAGCGCTTCGAGCAGCTCCAGCTCCAGCGCTTCCTTCGCCTGCCGCTTCTGCTCGGCGCGCACGAGCTCACGCACATACTCGCTCGCGCTGCTGTACCCGCCGCTGTTGACCTGGCCGTCCACAAACGCCTTCATGGCGTCGGGCAGCGAAATGTTCATGGTCGTCATGGTTCTCACCTCCTGCCTCATTCTACACGAGGTTGGCACTTCTTGTCAATTATTGCCATTAAACCCTCCAGCTGTCGCCGGCCCCGTTCACCGCTCCGTGCCTGCTCAACGGCGCGTCCACGTCGCCTACTCCTCCTCGAAACCGTGGCTCGTGAACTTCAGCGTCCGACTGTTCTCTGTGACCGTGCGCACCACGTGGTCCGGGGCGCCGGTTGGGACCTCCGCCTCGATGTCGAGTGTCACGCGCACCCTCGCGCCGACTAAGCCGGAGAGATGGGCGATGACCTCCTCGGCTATCTGGCCTGCGTCGCGGCCCACGCGAGCAGGATCAAGCGCAACGCTACCGTGGAACCAACGGGGTGGGACCGGACCCGTCGGCGGTTTGGGCTCCGTCCCGCCTCCAGTCGGTACAGCTTCGGGACCCACCTCCACACCGCCACCGCGCGGCTCCCCGCCTTCGCCAGCACCTGTGGGGGTCTTCTCCACCTCGGTGTCGAGTTGCTTCCGGGCCACCGCGGGCTTCACCAGCAGGCCGCCGCTGTCGAGCGAAACGCTCACCACCTGCCCAGCGCGGAGGCCGGCGTACCGACCGGCGGCATCGTCGTGGCTCTCGGCGTACGCGAAGGTGTCCGACTGCCAGGTGAGCAGCGCCAAACCGTCGCGCATCGCCTGCACCAGCACCTCAGGCCCGGCGAGCCGCGGCAGGTAGAGGTACCGGGCGAAATCCTCCACGAGCTGCCGGACCGCCACGTGATCGCCGCGCCAGAGCGGCACGCCGTCCAGGTGCTTGCGCAGGATGGTCGATCCGAGGGAGGTCACCAGCGAATCGTCGCCGCGGAGTTTCTTGCTCGCCCGCACCGCCAGCGCGTCGCTGCTCGACAGCCGGACGGCCTGCCACGTGATCGGCGCCTGCGGATTGACCTGCTCCGGCACCAGCAGCCATTGGTATGTCTCGGGCAGCCGCGCCGTCACCGCGCCGTCTGCAGCCTGCAACTGCGTCTCGGCCTGCCGCACCTGATGCGGGTCCAAGTTGAGCCCCACTTTCTCCGCCAGGATCGACTCCCACGCCAGAAACCTGCGCACGGCCTCGTCCAGGTCCTGCAGACGTACCTTGTCAGCCACGAGGAAGACCAGCGTGTTGCGGTAGAGGCGCGGCGTGTTGCCACGGGACTCGAGAATGCTCCGCGCCGCCGTCTCGGCCGCGCTACCAGCTTCCTTGCTGTACGCATGCTCCGCGGGTAGCACCACCAGCCGCGCGTCGAGATCGTCGGGCACGTCCGCACCCGAACGCGGCAGCGGGTGGATGCGCGAGAAGTCCCCGGTTCGCTTGAGGTCGGTGCGCAGCCAGTCATCCAACTCATTCGCCACCTTGTCCGGATCGCGCTTGTACTGTTCGGCGCGGTCCTCCGCGAGCTTCGTGACCGTCGGCTGGGTGGCGTACCAGAAGCGCGGGCCATCCTGATAGAGGTAGGTCGCGGCACTCGCGAGGCGCCGCAGCGCATCGCCGAACACAGCCGGCGACTCGCCCGGCATCACGCACCCCAGCTTGACGCGGCGATCCTCGAGGCCGCGGTGCGCCGCGGCCGCAGTCGGCGCGGAGCCGAGGTAGATCGTACGTGCCACGCGCCGTGTCGCGTGCAGCTTGCCGAGGTTGGGCTGCTCGCCATCGATTTTCAGCGGGAGCGAGCTGGGCCCGTCCACGTCCTTCTCGATGATGGGCGCCCAATTGTCCGACAGGTAGCGAGTCAGTTCGGACTGCACCCGCGCGTCGTCGATGGGAATCGTCGACGGCAGGATCAGCGGATTGCGATCGCCCTTCTCCCACAGGCTGTGGATCACCGCCGCCATCAGGCGCAGCACGCCGCGCGTGCGCTGGAACTTCACCAGCGTGGACCAGTCGGTATAGAGCCGGTCGAAGATCTCCGGGTGAATGGGATAGGCTGCCTGAATGCGCTTCTCGTAGTCGCCGCCGCGGCACTCCGGCGGAAACTCGGCGCTCTGCGCGTGATAGAGGTCGGCGAAGGCGCGCGCGGTCACGTCGCGCTGCTTGAATGCGTCCGGCCCGGCGAGCGGCTCGAACAGGCGCCGCCGTACGATCTCGAAGCCCTCCTCGGCGGTGGCTGGCCGCCAGGACGATTCTACCCGGCCGATCACGTTGCGCAGCCGGTCGAGCGCTTCGCGCCCCCGGATCCCGCCTACCTCCACGTCGTCGGCCGCTGTGTGCGGCGAGCCCGATGTATCCGAGGCCGGCAGCGAGATCACCAGCATGCAGTTGCCGGCAAGCTTGGCCGACTCGGTGAGCGCCTGGGCGAAGGTGAATTGCGTCTCGAATCCGCCGGCCGGCAGATCGCTCTGATCATGAAGTTGGCGCGCGTAGGCTACCCACTCGTCGATCAGGATCAGGCACGGTCCGTACTCCTTGAACAGCTCCCGCAGTACGTCACCCGGGTTCGTGGCGTTCTCGTCGTCGCCGCGGACGCGCGCGTAAGCCGTCTTGCCGCCGAGCTGGTAGGCCAGCTCGCCCCATAGCGTGCGCACTACCGTGCCGTCCGGCTTGGTAACGGGGTTGCCGGGCGAGATCTTGTTTCCCACCAGCACCACGCACTTCGCCCTGGGCAGGCTCTTCACGCCCGCCTCGGCCAGCACCGTATCCACTCCCGCCAGCTCGCTCGCGCTCGCCCCGGAGAACAGGTGGTAGAGCGCAAGCATCGAGTGGGTTTTTCCACCGCCGAAGTTCGTCTGGAGCTGTACCACCGGGTCGCCGCCCGTGCCCGAGATCCGCCTCACGCCGCCCACGAGCAGGCCCTTGAGACTCTCGGTAAGGAAGGTGCGGCGGAAGAACTCCCTGGGGTTCCGGTACTCGTCCGAGCCCTCGCCCAGGTGTACCTGCCAGAGGTCGGCGGCGAACTCCGCCTGCTGGTAGCGCCCGCTCGCCACATCCGCGTGCGGCGTGACCACCTCGCGCCACGGCTTCAGCGTACCGGTCGATGCCGCCTCGACCAGCGAGCCGCCCGCCTTGCGCTTCTCGCCGCGCACCTGTTCGTCGAAGATCAGCCGCCGCAGCTCCTGCTTCATCTTGCCGACGTCGTCCGCCTGCGGCGCCGACACGGCGGCGAGCAGCCGTGTCATGGAGTCGAGCGCGCGGTCGGCGTCATCACCGGAGAACGGCTCCTGGTGTGCCCACTTGTTACGCCAGTCTCGTAGTTCCTGCACTAGCGAGCGTTCAGCGCGCCCGAGGGTGCGCCCGAACACGTCGTTCCAGGTCTCCCACATCAGCTTCAGCACGCCCGCCGCGTCCCATTCCGCGATCGGCTTCTGTCCAAGCATCGGATCGTCCGAAAAGCGGCGGCCCCTCTCTGCCAGGTTCAAGTGAGACGGTTATCTTCGCAGAACTACTGACTCACGAGGGCGAGAGGGGAGCACCCGATGTTGAACGCACAGCAGAACGGGAACGGCGGCCGCTTCGCGCAGCGAGCCGTAGGCGAGCGTAGCGAAGGGGCCGCCGTTCGGCCTGCCGCCGAGATCGCGGACCCGGAGCTGGTCGAGCGGCCTGCGCGGCGGCGCTTCACGGCCGAGTACAAGCTGCGCATCATCCATGAGGCCGAAGCCTGCACCCAGCCCGGCGAGATCGGGGCCCTGCTGAGGCGCGAGGGGCTGTACACGTCGCACCTCTCGGCCTGGCGCAAGCAGCGCGATCAGGGGGCGCTTCAGGCCCTGGCGCGCCCACGAGGCCGGCGCAAGGCGAACCCGGTCGAACGAGAGAACGCCGCGTTGCGCCAGCGCCTGGAGTGGGCCGAGGCCGAACTCGCCAAGGCACGCAAGGTGATCGAGGTGCAGGGAAACGTCTCCGCGCTTCTGGGCGAGCTGCTCGGGCCCAGGGGCGCGGACGGGACCACCGAGCCCTGAGCGAAGCGGCCGTCGAGGATCTCGCCCCCGTCATCGGGACTCGGCCCGCGTGTCGCGTCCTGGGCGTCTCGCCCGCGACCCTGTACCGGCGGCGTCCTCCGAAGGCGCGGTCTCGCCCGCCCCGAGCCCAACCGGCGAACGCCCTTTCGGCGACCGAGCGCGAGGCGGTGCTCCAGGAGCTGCACTCCGAGCGCTTCGTGGACCGCTCGCCGGCTCAGGTCTGGGCCACGCTGCTGGACGAGGGCCGCTACCTGTGCTCGGAACGCACCCTGTACCGGCTCCTGGCCGAGCGGGACGAGGTGAGGGAGCGCCGCGATCAGCTCCGGCACCCGGCCTAGGCTCGGCCCGAGCTGCTCGCCGAGCGGCCGAACGAGCGGCGGAGTTGGGACATCACCCAGCTGCTCGGCCCCGAGAAGTGGAGCTACTTCTATCTCTACGTGATCCTGGACGTCTTCAGCCGCTACGTCGTCGGCTGGACGGTGTAGCACCGGGAGTCGGCCGCGGTGGCCGAGCAGATGATCGCGCAGGCCGCCCAGCAGCAGGGCATTGAGCGCGATCAGCTCACGATCCATGCTGAGCGCGGCAGTGCCATGACGTCGAAGCCAGTGGCCTTCCTGCTGGCGGATCTGGGGATCACCAAGACGCACTCGCGTCCTTACACCTCAACGGACAACCCGTATTCGGAGGCGCACTTCAAGACGCTGAAGTACCGGCCGGGCTTTCCGGATCGCTTCGACTCGATCCTCGCCGCGCGCAGCTTCTGCCGCGACTTCTTCGCGTGGTACAACCACGAGCACCGCCACTCCGGTATCGGGTTGCTGACTCCAGCCCCCGTGCATGGGGGCCACGCGGAAGTCGTCCGCGCCGAGTGGGCCCGGGTGCTGGCGAGCGCCTATGCAGAGCGGTCCGAGCGCTTCGTGCGGGGCCTGCCTCGGCCTCCGGCGCTGCCCACGGCTGCCTGGATCAACCCGCCGAAGACAGTGGCGGCTGCTCAGTAAATACGAACCGCGGGCGTCTCAACCGACTTGACAGGCTCCGGGCGCGCTCTTCGTGGCAGTTCACGATCCCCGTCTTCCCTCTGAAGCACAGAACACGTATATTGCACGTGTACCATGCTCCGGAGGAACCACATGCAGAAGAAGCTCACGATTACCATCGACGAAGCCGTATACCAGGGACTCTACCAAGTCATCGGCCCCCGACGGATCAGCCAGTTCATCGAGGAACTCGTTCGGCCTCACGTGCTCCGGCATGACCTCTCCAGCGCCTATGCCCAGATGGCGGCTGACGAAGCGCGAGAGACTGAGGCCAAGGAATGGTCCGACGCTCTCCTCTGGGATCTTGTCGATGAAGCGCGGTGAAGTCTGGTGGGTCAACTTTGACCCATCCATAGGCGGCGAGATCCGAAAGCAACGCCCCGCCGTCATCGTGAGCAACGACGCGTCTAATCAGCACCTGAACCGGGTGCAAGTGGTGCCGCTCACCAGCAATGTCGAACGGCTCTACCCGAGCGAAGCGTACGTTAACCTAGAAGGCGAACAGCGGAAAGCGATGGCGGACCAACTGACGACGGCGAGCAAACAGCGCCTCGTCCGCCGCGCGGGGGTGTTATCCCGGGCGGACGTCGAGGCGGTCGAGCGGGCAATCCGAGTACAGCTGGATCTCTCCTCGTAAACCCCGCGCCTAACAAGGCGTGTATGGGCTCCTCCGGTCTGTCAAGCGAAACGAGAGTCCTGCCCCGGCAGAGGGGATCGGCTGCAGTCGTATATCCGGCCTCGTGAGTGGAGCCGTGTCGCTCCGGGCCATCATGGAAATTCGCGCACCGGGGGCCAATCGTTGCACCTGTGCTTGAGAGCACAGTCTTGTTACCGGCCTTCTCCCGGCGGCGGTCCGACCGCTCTGCCATGAAGTGCGATTCTCTCCTTCCGAGTTGCGTCTGAGGAGATCCCCCTCCTGATCCCGCGTTCGTTTACGTGTGGCGCTTCAGGCGGCTTTCCGTGCCGGCTGTGTCTCGAAGCTCCGATCGTGGTGCCACACGGCCCAGATCACCCGCGCCATCTTGTTCGCCAGGGAAACGGCGGCATGGTTGTGCGGCTTCTGCTTCGCGAGCTCCAGCCCCCACTGCTCCAGGTACGAGAGCGTCCTGCCGGTCTTCCGCTTTCGCTGCGCCGTCAGCAGGGCCTCGCAGTCGGTGCGGTCCGTCTTGTTGCGCCGGACGTAAGCGCGCACGTAGTGCGGCGGGAGCAGGGTGACCTCGAAGCCGAGTCCGGAGAGGCGACGCCCCCAGAAGTGGGAGCCGGCACAGGCCTCCATGACCACGCGGCAGGGCGCGCGGGTCGACCAGAAGCGCTCGAACTGGGGCCGCGACCTGCGGCGCCGCTCGGAGATCCGGCCCGGCTGGGGCGAGACGGCGACCTCGAAGACGTGCTTGGCAAGGTCGACGGCGATCGTTACGCTGGGCATGGGTGGCTCCTTCTGTGCACCAGACGCTGAGTCTTGGCCCTCGAGGCCGCGGATGATCCGTCATCCTGCACAGGAGGAGCCCATCCCATCATTGCACGCGATTGTATAGGTGAATCCACGGCACTTCCCGCGATCTCCTCATTCTGGTTCATAGTGCGCGTGGCAAGAGGGGCAACTGTCAGGCCCTGCACGAGGATGGATAAGACCGCCATCGCGTACATCATCACCACCACCAGATTGCGGTGCGGGTTCGCCGGGATCGAGAGCGCCAGCGCGATCGCGATCCCGCCGTGTAAGCCGCCCCACGTCATGATCCGGATGGTGTAGGGGATGAAGAAGGCGCGCAGGCGCAGCAGCCCGATCGGCAGGCTCACGCTGAGGGCGCGCGCCGCCAGCGCCACCGGGATCGCCAGCAGCCCCGCCGCCACGAAGTCGGGGTTCAGCCGGATCACCAGCACCTCCAGCCCAATCAGCACGAAGAGGATGGCGTTCAGCGTCTCGTCGATCGCCAGCCAGAAGGTGTCGAGGTGTTCGCGCGTGCGGTCGGACATGGCGAAGAGCCGTCCCTGGTTCCCGATCATGATCCCCGCCACCACCTCCGCGATCGGCCCCGAGGTGTGGAGCCTCCCCGCCAGCGCATACCCGCCCGTGACCACCGCCAGCGTCACGAGGATCTCGACCCACAAGATCTTCACGATCTCACGGGTTGGGGCGTTGTCGACGACGTGGAAGTAACGTTCCTCACTCTCCCCGCGTATCATCCACGGGGATCACGCTGAAGACGCGGAAACCCGACGCCGGCTTCTCCTACCGCGCCGGGTCGTACTTGTAGACCTTCCCGCCCTTCATGATGAATCTCACGCGGCGCAGCGCGGTGATGTCCCGCGAGGGGTCCCCCTCCACGGCGATCAGGTCGGCCTCCATGCCGGGGGCGATCGAGCCGATCCGGTCGCCGAGGCGCAGCGACTCGGCCGCGAGCGAGGTGGCGGAGACGATCGCGTCCATCGGCTTCTGTCCGCCCTTCTGTACGCGGTAGACGATCTCCTCGAAGTTGCGGCCGTGGGAGCCGGCCACCGCGTCGGTGCCGAACACCATCTTCAGCGAGGGGCGCCGCAGCCCGCTCTGGAAGACGGCGAGCGCGGTGGGGATCGCCTTTGACATGTGGGCGAACCCCTCCTCGTTGTAGTTCCCCACCCCCTCGAACTTCGGCCGGTTATCGAGGTAGTTCTGCAGCACCAGCCCGATGTTCGGGTCCCAGTACGTGCCGTGCTCGGCCATCAGGTCGAGGGTGGCCTCGTCCAGCAGGGCGCCGTGCTCGATCACGGTGCACTCCGCCTTCACCGAACGTTGGGCGCTCTCCGGGCCGTGGGCGTGCACCGCGGAACGCAGCCCGAGGCGCGTGGCCTCGCCGCAGGCGGCGTCGAGCTGCTCCTGCGACAGCGTGGCCGCGCCGCCGTCGCGAATGCTGGCGGAGGCGAACACCTTGATCACGTCCGCCCCGTCCTCGGCCTGCCGGTGCACGAAGGCCCGGATCTGCTCCGGCGTTCCGGTCCGCTCGGTGACCGGGCGCAGGGAGGTGAGGATCCGCGGCCCCGGGACCCCTCCCCGATCGATCCAGTCGCGGAGGTCCTTGTCCAGCGGCGACCCGAGGCTCTGCACGGTGGTCACGCCGCCCAGCAGCGTGTAGTACGCGTTCTCCACCGCGTAGAGCATCGCCTGCTGGTCGGATTCCTCTCCCTCCGGCGCGTCGTGGGTCTTGCCGTCGGCGTCGTAATGCCAGCCGATGTGTACGTGGGTGTCGATCCCGCCGGGCAGGAGGGTCAGGCCCTGGAGATCGTAGGTGACGGGCGCGGAGCCTCCGTCCAGGCTCGCGATCCGCGAGCCCTCCACCACGACGCGCTGGCCCGGAAGGACTCCGCCGCGGCCGTCGAGCACGCGGTCGGCCTGCAGGACGATCGGCGCCTCCTGGGCGGCCGCCAGGACGGGCGCCAGCAGGAGGACGGCGGCCGCGAACGAGGAGCGTTTCATGGGTCCCCTGCGAGGGGGTGGATCCGGGGGAAGCGTTTCGGCTCCCGCTACCGGACAGGAATGAAGAAGATGGGGACACGCACCTGGGGCGGGTCGTCTCCCGAGGGGTGGTCGCTGCTCGCCCCGGTCCAGCCGGTCATCGCCACCCAGGCGACGGCCGCGAGGGCGGTGCCCGCGCCCGTTACCAGGATGGCGGTGCGGGCGCGGTCGAGCTCCCGCCGCTGGAGCATCGTCATCTGCGCGCGGCGGAGGACGATCTCCTGACGGAGCAGCTCGGAGTGGAACCCCGCCTGCCGCACCCCGGCGGGCACTTCGAGCGCGAGCCCGGATGGATCGGCGCGAACCACCGTTCCCTCCAGGCTCGTCACCTCGCTCCCGAGGATGGGGGCCACGGCGGCCTTGCCCTCGGCGTTCAGCCAGACGCGCACCTCCTGCCTCGGCGCGAGCGAGCCCTCCTCCACCGGGAAGTGCGAGTAGCACCCTCCGAGGGCGAGGCTGGAGAGCAGCGCCGCGCTCCCGGCCCCGCGGAGCCGGGAGCGGACGCCGCGGCCCGCCCTCCGGGGGCGAATGCCTCCGACCACGTTGCGTTGCAAGGTCGTTCTCCGCTTCCGGCCGGGAGCTCCCGCGCCGCGCGACCGGAGCCGGGTACGGTCGCGCGGCGGGCTCCTCTCAGCCCGTGATGTTGGGGTTGGTGTCGATCTCCGCCTGCGAGAAGGGGAAGCAGAGGTCCTGTCCCTGCAGGTACGAGGCGGCGCCCGGGACCTCGAGCGGGTCGAGGTCGCCCGGGGCGTTCGTCTCCTTCCACCGCCGCAGGTCCCCGAGGCGGCGGCCCTCGATCCAGAGCTCGATTCCCCGCTCGCGCTTCAGCCGGGTCCAGGCCTCGGTCGGGCCGGCCGCGGCCACCGCCGGCGCGCCAACCGCGGCGCGCAGCTGGTTGATGAGCTGCATGGCACCCTGCCAGTTCCCGTTGCGGAGCATCCCCTCGGCCTCGATCAGCCGCATCTCCCGGCCGGTGGAGAGGTTCACCGGAGAGACGTTCCTATCGTACTTCAGCTGCGGCCACCAGTTCACCCGCCCGATCCCTTCGACGGCGCCGCTCCCCAGCTGGGCGGTGCGGTTGAACCTCACGCGGGGATCCTGCGTCGCCTCGTAGTACTCCTCGTTCACCGTGTTCCAGACGGTGTGCCCGGTATACGGGCGCGACATGCTCGCCCAGGCGGTGCGGTTGTACGCGTACTCGTCGCCGATGTCGAAGTACATCATGCGGTAGACGAAGTCCGTGGGGACGCCGGCGGCGTCGGCCAGCGCTCCCTCCCAGCCTCCCAGATCCACCCGGACCGCCGCCCGGGCCGCGGTCGCCGCCGTGGCGAGCTCCGGCCGCTTCGCGGCGTTCGCGATCGGGATCGCCTTCGTGAAGGCGGCCTCCGCGCGCTTCAGGTACTCGGCAGAGGGTTGGGGGGCGCCGCCGTCGAAGACCGCCTGGCACATGTTCTCGCCGAGCAGCCGGTTGGCGTAGCCCGCCCAGAGGTAGGCCTGCGCCACCTGCGGGCTGGCCGCGAAATCCGCCGGGGAGAGGACCTCCTCGAACCGCGCGAGCCCCCGCTCGGCGAGCCAGCGGGCCTGCTGCGCTTCCGACCACGGGCTGCCCTGCTCCTGCGGGGTGAGGAACCCGACCATGTTGCGCGGCTCGATCCCGAACTGCCCGGCCATCCCGGTGGGGAAGAGCTCGCGCGTCACGATCCCTCCCTGGTAGACGATGTAGTTCAGCGCCCGGCTCAGCGAGAGGGCCATCCCGTTCACCTGGGCGGGGATCGCGGCGACGTCGTTCAGGTACTCGTCCTGTACCGGGCCCGGGTTGGTCACCTCGAAGTCGCACGCCGAGACGACGAGGGCTCCGAGAAGGACGGCGAGCAGGGGCCGCGGCCGGCGATCCGGGCGGTTGGAAAGGTCTCTCATGGCTGCGGTCTCCCGGCGGCCGGGGATGAAAGGCTTCCTCATGGGTTCCTCCGTTCAGAAGGAGAAGCGGAGGGAGAGGAGGTACACGGCGGGAATCGGGATGCTGCCCTCCACGCTGCGCACCCTCTGCTGCATGCCGGTGCTCCCGTCGCTGAAGCCGCCGGAGGTCTCGGGGTCGATGAACGAATCGTTGGCCTTGCGCCACATCCAGAGGTTCTGCCCCGAGAGCGAGATGCTCGCGCTCTCGGTCCCCGGCACGGAGAAGGGGATGGGGGCGCTGAGGCTGACCTCGCGGATCTTGAAGAAGTCCAGCGGATAGATGGCGAAGTCCCGCCGGGCGAGCGACGACTGGCACATGGCCCGGACCTTCGCGGTGAGCTGGCTCTTGTCGCCCGCGTCGAGGGCCGGGTAGGCGTTGAAGCAGGAGGGCCAGCGGATGCCGCGTACGATCCCCTCGCCGCTCAGCAGCGCCTGCCCGAAGTGGCCGCCCTGATACTCGCCGCGCGCGGAGAGGGTGATTCCGCGCGCGAGCTGCAGCTGCGTGCTCCCGATGTAGGTGCGCGTGGGCGAGTTCGGGCCGATGTTGCAGAGGTCCGAGCTGATGATCGGCTCCGCGAGCTCCTCCGGGTTCTCGATGCAGTAGCCGCGCATCACCGGCACCGGCTCCCCCTCCATGATCCAGCCGTAGCTGCCGAGCGAGAAGGGAGCCGCCCCGCCCAGGTCCAGCGTCTTGCTGTAGTTGGTGGAGACGGACCCGCCCACCTCCCAGGAGAAGCTCGGGCGCTGCAGGACGGTGGCGTCCACCGAGAGCTCGAGCCCCCGGTTCTGCAGCTTGCCGACGTTCTTCAGCTGGCTGCTCCAGCCGCCGTCCGAGGGGATCTGGCGCACGTTGAAGAGGGCGTCCTCGGTCGTCTGGTCGTAGTAGGTGAAGACCACCGTCACCCGGTCCGCGAGCACCGAGGCGTCGAAGCCGAACTCCAGCTCGCTGGTGCGCTCCGGCCCGAGGTCCGGATTGCCCAGATTGTTGGGAAGGAAGGAGATCGCATTCCCCCAGCTCACCGGGCTCCACGTCCTGACGGCGTCGAAGGCGCCCGGGGCGCGGCCCGCCTGGCCGTAGGCCGCGCGCAGCTTCAGGGTGCCCAGCTCGTCGCGCCAGAACGGCTCGTCGGAGACGACGTAGGAGGCGCTGACCTTGGGATAGGTCTGCAGGCCCAGGTTGGAGCCGAAGGCGCTGTTGCCGTCGAACCGCACGCCCGCGGTGAGGAAGTAGCGGTCCTTGAAGTCGAAGACGTTCTGGAAGAAGAAGCCGGCGTTGATCACGCGCATGCGCTCTTCGTAGCCGAGCTTGGTGGCGCCGCTGTTCACCGTCGGGTCGCCGGGGCCCGGGAAGTCGCGCGAGGCCGCCGTGGTGGTGCTCGTCTCGTTGCTCACCGCCTGCGCGCCCCAGGAGAAGCTCGAGCGCAGCGCCTCCAGCAGCGGGAAGCTGAAGGTGCCGACGTAGTCCAGGGTGAGGGTGCGGCCCGAGAACTTCTGGTCGTGGATGTTGCCCAGCGGCTGGTTGGGAAAGCCGTAGGGCATGATGCCGCGGTTCTCCTGCTGCGCCAGGTCGTACCCCAGGGTGATGCGGTTGGTGAGGTTGTCCATCGGCGCGTAGGTCGCCGTCAGCCCCGTGATGAAGTGGTCGACGTACTTCCGCAGGTCGAAGGCGAGCACCTGGCCGATCACCGCCGGGTCGGCCGACTGGAAGTAGTTCCGGTCCCGCCGCGAGGCGTTCAGCGTCAGTCCCGCGGCGGTGCCGCCCTGCGGGGTCTGCTGCAGGTTGTTGTTGGTGTACGCGGTGTTCCACTGGAGCTGGAGGTCCCGGATCGGCTCGAAGCTGAAGTTCCCGCGGATGTTGTACTGCCTCATCTGGTCGTTCGGGAGCACCCCCTCCTCGTCCGCCACGGTGCCGGAGAGGTAGTACTGGACGTCCTCGGCGCCGCCGCTCACCGAGAGGGAGTACTTCTGGCGCAGGGCGTCGCGCAGCCAGGGCTCCAGGTACATGAAATCCGGGGTGCCGTACTGGTTGACCTCGTTCGCCGGGATCACCAGCGGGTCGCCCTCGAAGCCAACCTCGGGGCCGAAGGCGTTGACGTGCGCGACGCCCCCGTCCACCTGCGCCGTCCAGCGCGCCGTCCCCTGCTGGCCGCGCTTGGTGAAGATCTGGATCACCCCGGCGGCCGCCTCGGTGCCGAAGAGGGTGGTCGCCGCGGGTCCCTTGATGACCTCCACCCGGTCGATCTCGGCGGGGTTGATGTCGTTGAGCGGGCTGTAGATGGTGTTGTCGCTGTTCCCGGAGTAGCCCACGGGGAAGGTGCTCTTAGGATAGCCGTCGCTGCGGATCCGCACGCCGTCGACGTAGATGAGCGGCTGGTTGCTCATCGTCGCGCTCACGTTCCCCCGCAGCCGGATGGAGGCGCCGCCGCCCACGCCGCCGGCGTTCTGCGTCACCGTCAGACCGGTGGCGCGGCCCTGCAGCAGCGCATCCGTGTTGGTCACCGGCTCCGGGACCTTCGAGAGGTCGATCTGCGAGATCGTGTTGCCGATCTCGCGGCGGCGCGCGGCGCCGGCGGTGCCGGTCACCACCACCTCGTCGAGCGCGAGCGCCTGCTCGCTGAGCTGGAAGTCCACGGTCGCGGCCTGGGCCGCGGTCACCGTCACCGGCTTCTCCTCCGTGCCGAAGCCGATCATCTGCACTCGCACCGTCCTCGCTCCGGCCGGCACGCTCACGATCATGAACTCACCCTGCCCGTTCGTCAGGCTCCCCCGCCCGGTCCCGGGAATGGAGATCTGCGCGCCGGAGAGCGGGCGCAGCGTGTTGGCGGTCGTCACCCGGCCCCGGATCGTTCCCGTCTCCTGGGCGGCGAGCGGCCCGGGGAGCAGCAGCAGACCCCCGGCCAGCAGCAGCGCCAACGGCCCCTTCCGACAGACGGTTCTCATCGTTCCTCCGCGGGATGTTGGGGGAATGCTCACACGAACGACGTTTCTGCGACGGGAGGAATTCCCTCTCCGTTCCAGAGGGTGCCGGAGAAGCCGCGGGGAACGGCCCCTTTCGACGGGCGCATCAGGTGGCGGGCGCGCGCGCACGGGACTCCCGCAGAGATCGGCCGCGAACGGACGCTGCTCTTCGCGAGACGGGCCACTCGAAGGAACGGGAGCGGAGCGGTCGCTGACATCGCCGAATCCTTCGTTCAGGCGGATCGAGAGGGAAAGGTCTTCCGGAATTCGGCCGAAAAAGCGCGGTGAGCGGCGCTCAGTCAGAATCCATGCAGGAGCCGGGACGAAGAAGATGTTTCAGGAACCATAGCTTCCGGCGCACCGCCGCGTCAAGGATCCCTGCTGCCGCAGAGGCGGCCCCTTCTGGTGCGGGAGGGGCCGCTCTCGGGGGAGACTGACGCTCAGCGGGGGAGAGGGGCGTGCTTGTAGACGCGACCGCCCTTCATCACGAAGCGGACCCGACCCAGCGCCGCGATCTCCTCCGACGGGTCCCCCTCCACTGCGACCAGGTCCGCCGCCAGCCCCGGCGCCACGGAGCCGATCTCCTCCCCCAGCCGCAGCGACTCCGCCGCCGCCGAGGTGGCGGATACGATCGCGTCCATCGGCGCCTGTCCGCCCCGCTCGACGCGGTACACCAGCTCCTCGAACTGGCGTCCCAGGCTGCCGATCATCGCGTCGGTGCCGAAGAGGATCTTCAGGTTCGGAACGGTGATCGCCTCCTGGAACATCCGGAGCTTCACGGGAATCGCCTTCGCCATCTCCTCGAACCCCGCCGCGGTGTAGCTGCCGCCGGTCCCCTCGAAGTGCTCGCGGTTCTCGATGTAGTTCCGCGTGACGAGGTCGATGTTGGGGTCGAAATAGGTGCCGCTCCGGGCGATCAGCTCCAGGGTGGGCCGGTCGAGCAGGGCGCCGTGTTCGATGACCGAGCAGCCGGCCCGCACGGCGCGCTGCGCGCTGGGCACGCTATGGGCGTGCACCGCGGAGCGCAGCCCGAGCTTCGTCGCCTCGCCGCAGGCGGCGTCGAGCTGCTCCTGAGACAGGGTGGGGGTGCCGCCCACGCGGATGCTGGCGGAGGCGAAGATCTTGATCAGGTCCGCGCCCTCGGCCGCGAACTCGCGGACCCTCTCCCGGATCTGCTCCGGATCCCCCGTCCGCTCCGAGATGGAGCCGAGCGAGGTCAGCACGCGTGGACCCGGGATGATCCCGCGCTGGATCCAGTCGCGCACGTCCCGGTCCTCGGGAGCGCCCATGCTCTGCACCGTCGTGACGCCACCGAGCAAGGTGCTGTACGCATTCTCCACCGCGTAGAGCGCCGCCTGCTCGGGGGTCTCCTCGACCCCCTCGGTGTGGAGCTTTCCGGTCTGGCGGTCGAAGTGCCAGGTGAGGTGGACGTGCGTGTCGATGAGACCGGGGAGCAGCGTCATCCCCGCGAGGTCGTACAGGGTGGCGGCGCCCTGATGGGAGCCCCGGGGGAGGATTTCGGCGATGCGCCCGTCGCGGATCACCAGGTCGCGGTCCTCGATCACCCCGCCCTTCCCGTCCAGCACCCGGGCCGCGCGCAGCACGATAGCCCCCTCCGGGTACCGCGCGGCCACCTGCGCTCCCAGCGAAGCCGGCAGCAGCAGGGCGAGGACGAGCAGCCGGCGAACGGTTCTCTTCATGGGTTCTCCTGAGAGATCGCGGAGGGCCGGCGGGAGGGCTGGTCCAACTTAGCCGTAGGCGGGGGGCCTGTCGAGGGACGTCTCCTTCTGCCCGCTGGACAGGCTCTCTACCGCGGGTGCCCGACCAGTCCAGGGGGAGGAGCGGCTACTTCCCAGCGCCGCGGCCGCCGGGCCCGAAGAGCTCGGGGCTCAGCAGCAGCAGTCCGAGCACGATCATACCGAGGAGGATCTCCAGCGGCGAGCCGAGCCCGAGCAGGGCGGTGCCGAGGAGGAGGAGGAGCTGCGCGATCGCGAAGGTAGTCCGCTTGGCGGAACGGAGAGGTCGGGGCATGGATCGCCTCCGGCGAGAGCGGGATCATTCGGGAGTCCGGCGGGGCGGGCGTCTGTCGCTTTCCCGCACAGAACCTACTCTCCGCGCTCCCCGGATCCATGGGTCGGCTGACCCGGAGGGTATCGGCCCGCCGCTTGCACGAGCAGGCGCCCCGGGCTCGAAACTCGCAGACACTCGCCGAAAGGGGCTGGTCAGATGGCTCTCTTCCCCAACTCCGGAGCTCGGGCGGCCGCGCCACTGCGGTCGACGGCCGCGAAAGCCGCACCCTGGGTCCAATGGCTAGCCCGGCTGGGGTACGCGGCCCGCGGGGTGGTCTACCTGATCGTCGGCGGTATCGCCATGCAGGCGGCCTTCTCGTCCGCTCAGCGCCCCGAGGACTCCAGCGGCGCCCTGGTCGTGATCCTCCGCCAGCCTTTCGGCCGTATCCTGCTGGGGGTCGTCGTGGTCGGGCTCGCGGGTTTCGTGCTCTGGCGGCTCGTGCAGGCCCTCCGCGACCCCGAGCACAAAGGCACGGACGCGAAGGGACTGGCCACGAGGGCCGGATACCTGATCAGCGGCCTGATCTACGCGGGCCTCGCCGTCGAGGCCGTGCGGCTCCTGATGGGGTCTGCGCGGCGCGGCGGGAGCGGGGAGTCGGCGGATCACTGGACGGCCATGGCCATGTCGCAGCCGTTGGGGCGCTGGATCATCGGTGCCGTCGGCGGGGGCGTGATCCTCTTCGGCCTCTACGAGCTGTACCGGGGCTATGCCGCCGACCTGCGCGCGAAGCTGGACCTGACCGAGCTGGGGGGCGACGCCCGGAAGCACGTGGTCCGCTTCGGACGCTTCGGCAGGGCGGCCCGGGGCGTGGTGTTCGGGATCATCGGCTGGTTCCTCGTGAAGGCCGCTCTCGAGTACGACTCGTCCGAGGCGCAGGGCTTCGCGGCGGCGCTGCAGACCCTCGAGTCGCAGGCGTACGGACGCTATCTCCTCGGCGCGGTCGCGCTGGGGCTGATCGCCTACGGGCTCTTCGAGCTGGCCGAAGCGAGATACCGCGTGATCCGTCCCGCGTGAAGACGATCGGAGGCTCAACCGGCGCTCGGGAACAGCGCGGGCGCACGCCCGCCCCGGAGTGTTCCTACCGCTGCTGCCGCTCCGTCGTCCGGCGCGCGGGGAGCCGCTCCGGGTGCTCGACGAGCCAGTAGGAGAACCAGGAGCGGATGCGCTCCAGGCGGTCCACCAGCAGCCAGGGCTCGCCGGTGCGCGAGAGGCCGTGCGACGAGCGCGGGTAGCGCACGAACTCGGTCGGCACCCCCAGCTTCTTCAGCGTCATGTACCAGGCCTCTCCGTCCGCCAGCGGCGTGCGGTAGTCGTTCTCCGAGTGGATCACCAGCGTCGGGGCGGTCACGTTCTCCACGTAGGTGATCGGAGAGAGCCGCTCGTACAGCTCCCGGTCCTTCCAGAAAGGGACGAGGAGGTCCGCCTCCAGCCCGCCGGGTGCGTCGCTGTTCGAGTGCAGCACCCGCAGGTCGGCGATCGAGCGGCTGGTGACCGCGGCGGCGAAGCGGTTGGTGTGCGCGGTGAGCCAGTTGGTGGCGTATCCGCCGTAGCTCCCGCCGGAGACCCCCACCCGCTCCGGGTCGATGTCCGGGTACATGGCTACGGCCGCGTCCACCCCTTTCAGGAAGTCCTCCTCGTCCACCACGCCCCACCCCCGCTCGTTGGCGTACTCGAAGGCGTTCCCGTAGCCCGAGGAGCCGCGAGGGTTCGAGTAGAGCACGAACATCCCCGCGTTGGAGAGGACGTGGAAGGTCTGGAAGAAGGTGTTCCCGTACGCCCCGTGGGGGCCGCCGTGGATCTTCAGCACCATCGGGTACTTCCGCCCCGCCTGGTATCCCACCGGCTTCACCACCCACCCCTCGATCTCGGTGCCGTCACCCACCGTCCAGGTGAGGCGCTCCGCCGGCATCAGCGTCACCTCCGAGAGCCAGGGGTCGTTGAACGAGGTTGCCCGCTGCTCGTCGCGCCCGTTCCCGGAGGCGACGAATACCTCCTCGGGCGAGTCGGGGTCGGTCGAGGTGTACGCCATCAGGCGGTCGTCGGCCGAGAAGGAGACGGAGCCGAGCTGCCGCTCTCCGCTGGTGATCTGCCGTACCTCGCCGCCCGCGACGGGGACGTCGAAGAGGTGCGAGTTCCCGCCGACTCCGGCGGTGAAACGGACGCGGCGGCCGTCGGCGCTCCACTCGGGGCTCTGGGGGTCGAGCGTCCAGGGGCCGGTGAGCGCGCGCGGCGCGCCGCGGAAGGAGCCGCTCCCGTCGATCTCCACCACCATCACCTCCGTCTCCGCCCGCGAGGCGGGGGTGGAGAGGAAGGCCAGCCACCGCCCGTCCGGCGAGACCGCGGGCGAGGACTCGTTCCCCGGGTTCGAGGTGAGCCGGCGCGGCTCTCCGCCGCCCGCCGGGACGGCGAAGAGGTCGCGCGTCAGGTGCACGTCGGTGTCGTCCAGCTCCTCGTCGCCGCTGAAGAAGAGGGTCCGGCCTTCGCCCGCCCATGCCGGGTCGCTCACGTCGAAGGGGAGGTCGGTGAGCTTCCGCGGTTCGCCCCCCTGGGCGGGGACGACGTAGAGCTGCCGCCGCCCGACGGTCGCGGGGTGGGGGAGGTACTCCAGGGTACCGTCGGAGCGGTAGCGCTCGGAGGTGATCACCCGCCCGTCGAAGCGCTCGGCGTCGAGCGTGCGGGTGATGGCGTCCGGGGCGATCCAGCCGGCGCGGGACGCGGCGCCGCGGGCGTTCGGGTCGCGCCGGTCCGCCCAGGTGAAGGCGATCCAGCGTCCGTCGGGAGACCAGACGGGGGCGCCTTTCACCCCCTCCACCTGATAGGCTTCGCCGCCGGGCGCCGTCACCCGCGCGAACCAGGTGGAGGAGAGGTCGCGGTCGCGCTGCGACTGGAAGCTCAGCACGCTCCCGTCCGGCGACCAGCGCGGGGCGGACGACTCGCGCGAGGGGTCGGTGAAGCGGAAGGGCTCGCCCTCCGGGCGGCCCTCGCGGAGCCGCTGCAGCCAGACCTCGCGGTGGCGGCGGTTGTCCTCCTCCATCACCGTGGTCTTCGTGAAGGCCACCAGGTCGCCCCTGGGCGAGAGGGCGACGTCGCCCACGTCCACCATGCGGTAGTAGTCCTGCGGGAGCATCCCGCGCTGCTGCTGGGCCGCGGCGGGCGCCGCCGCGGCGAGGAGCAGGAGGAGGGTCGGCGCTCTGCGGATCCGGATCGCGTATGTCATGGGTTTGGTGCTTTCGAGGTTCGTCCCCGCGGAAGGAAGATCAAGAGACCTCACGAAAGACATCCTCGTCGGCGAGAAGTCCGCCTGCCTCCGTGAGCGGCCAGACCCGTGCCCGGATCCGCTCGAGCTCCCGGAGTGCGAGGTGACGGCGCGGGGCCTCCTGGGCATGGATGCGGGCACCAGTGAGGACGCGGAGGATGCGTTCGCGTCCCTCGAACGCGAGCTGGAGATCCCGGAGCAGGCGTAGTGTTCCATGCGACCGTCGAAGCCGAGGCCAAGAACAACCTCCGATCGCTCTATCGGAGCCTGCAGGAACAGGACTCGGGCTCCGACTATCCCGCCCGATGGTATCACGGGATCCGAGCCGCCATCCGGGATCCCGCCGCGTCGGCGGAGCAGAGCGGACCGGCCTCCGAGGACCGGTACTTCGCGGAGGCGATTCGCCATCGGCTGTACGACTCGTACAAGATCCTGTCCACGATTCGTGGCGATCGGGTCCACGTGCCGCACATCCGCCGTCAGGTTCAGGATCCCGAGGACCTATTCGGTCGATCCGACCCGTAGGCGTGCGGATCAGGGACGGGAGCCCCGGTGGAGCTCCCAGAACCCACGCGGGTTGAGGATCCGGAGCCCGGCGGCCTCCGGATCGAGCCGGAGGAGGTTGGCGTCTCCGGTGACCAGGATCTCGGCCCCGGCTGCGGAGGCGAGAATCCATGCGTCGTCCGGGTCCGCTGCCGGAACCGGGGCGGGAGCCGCCGGCCGCGGCTCCACGGGGTGCAACCGCAGGAACGAAACGATCTCCGCGACCGTTCCGGCGGGCATCCTGAATATGTGGGCGAGGACCCGCTCCACCTCTTCGAGCACGACCTCCGCGCAGAGCAGCTCGTGCTCCGTCAGCACCAGCCGCAGCACGTCGGCGGACAGGCCGCGGGTGCCGAATGCGCTGACTAGGACGTTGCTGTCGAGGAAGACCCTCATCCGGAGTCGTCGAACACGTCCTCGTCCGTGAGATAGCCCGCCGCTTCGGCGAAGGGCATCACGCGCTCCCGGAGCCGCTCGAACTGGAGGAGCGCGAGCTGCCGCCGCAACGCCTCCCGAACGATCTCGCTCCGCGTCCTTCCCGAGCTCTCGGCGAGATGGTCCAGGCGGCGCTCCAGGTCGGGATCGAGGCGAATCGTGATCGCGGACTTCATGGGGCCTCCGGTCGTATGACGGTGTCATCCAAACCTATCGTCCCCCCCCGGAGCGGAGCAAGGACGCGCCCTGCCTCCGGGTCTCCGGCCGCGGCGCACGTCCCTTGCGGGAGCGCTCCGGCAGTCGCCCGAGGGGACCGCGCGATCCCCGTCGCTCCCCCGGCGCGGCGCGTACTTGACCCCCGATGCGGAAGGAAGCCGATGCGGCTGGCGATCCTGGCGCTCGTCCTGGCGGTCCTGGCTCCCCCGGAGCTCCGCGGCCAGCGGCTCGAGGCGCAGGACGGGATGGACAGCGAGTTCGCCCCGTTCGTGTTCGTCTTCCTGGTCGGCACGCCCGCCGCCCTCGGCGCCGTCGCGGGCGCGCTCGTGGGGTGGCTCGCCTACTGACCGCCGCCCGCCGCGGGGCGCTACCTCAGTGGCTGGGGAGCTCCAACAGCCGCAGGTGTTCGGCGAAGAAGGCCTCCATGCGCCGCAGCCGGTCGCGCACCGTGGCCTTGTAGCGGCGCAGCGAGTGGTCCTCGTCGGGGTACTCCACGTGCTCGAAGTCCGGCTTCCCCAGCTCCCGCATCCGCGCCGCCCATACCTGCGACTGCCGCGGGAGCACCGAGCTGTCGCGCAGCCCGTGCAGCAGGAGCTGCGGGACCTGCACCTTCTCCGCGAAGTGGAGGGGCGAGCGGTCGTGGTACTCCTTCGGGATCTCCGCCTCGCTCCCGCCGAACTCGCTGCGCTCTCGCTCCGGCGTGCGGGTCGCCGTCCAGGCGCGCCCCGAGGCGCCGAAGCGGTCGATGGCGAGCAGGCTCCAGTCGGCCACCGGCGCGCGGATCACCTGCGCCTGGAAGGCCGTGGGCGCCTGCGTGGCGATCACGAAGCTCATGTACCCGCCCCCGCTCCCGCCCCAGGTGGCCTTCCGCGTCATGTCCACGTACCCGAGGCCCTCCAGGAAGGGGAGCACCGCCATGACGTCCTCGAACTCCGTCCCGCCGTAGTCTCCGATGTGGAGGTCGTGGAAGCCGTCGCCGAATCCGTTGCTCCCCCGCGGGTTCGGCTTGACCACCACGAAGCCGCGCTCCAGAAAGTACTGCTCCATCGGGTCGAAGGAGTGGTTCCACTGCCCGGGGTGGCCGTGGAGCCTCACGATCACCGGGTACTCGCGCCCCTCGCGGAAGCCCCAGGGCCGGTAGAGCATGGTGGGGATGGCGAGGTGATCGGGCCCTGGGTAGGTCACCTCCTGACCCTCGCTCAGGTGGCGCGGGTCGATGCGCCCCATCGAGTTCGTCACCTGCCGCGGCTCGCCCCCCGCGGCGGGGACCTTCCAGAGGTCCGCGGTGCGCGTTCCCGTCATCTCCACGAAGGCGATCCAGCGCCCGTCGGGCGAGAACCGCGGGGCGGAGCGCTTCCCCTTCCCGCGGGAGAGCACCCGCTGTGGCCCCGAGCCGTCCGCCGGGGCGACCACCACCTCGTCGGACATTCCCAGGGAGTCGGCGCGCACGAAGACGAGCGAGCGGCCGTCGGGCGACCAGTCCGGGTCGCCGTGCTCGCGCGGGAGCAGGGTGATCGGGGTGACGCGGCCGCTGGCGACCTCCACCACTCCGATCTGCGAGAAGCCGCTCTTCCCGGTGGTGAAGGCCAACCGGGTGCCGTCGGGCGAGAAGACGGGCGAGCCGTTCCCGCCCGCGTACGCCTCCTCGATCACCCGCCGCGGCTCGCCGCCGGCCAGCTCCTGGATCCAGATGTCGCCGCCGCGCGAGAACGCCATGCTCCGCCCGTCCGGCGACCAGACGGGGGAGCGCTCGTTGCGCGAGTCGGGGAGGAAGAGGCGGGGCCAGGCGGTGGGGGAGCGCAGGTCCTTCACGAAGATCCGCGTGTCCATCCCGGTGCGCGCGAACCAGGCCAGCGTGCTCCCATCGGGTGAGAGGGCGGGGGCGGCGTGGATCATGGCGTCGTTGAAGGTCACCGCCGTCGGGACACCGCCCGAGGCGGGCATCGTGAAGACGTTCTCGAACGACTGGAAGAGGCGCGCGGAGGTGAAGACGAGGGTGCGGCCGTCCTTCGAGACCGAGAGGTCCTTTTTGGGCTCGGGGCGGGTGCCGGGCGCGCTGCGGCTGAGCTGGACGGGCTTCCCGCCGTCGGCGGAGACGCGGAAGATCTCGTAGGTGCCGCTCTCGGCCGCGTTGCTGGTGAAGTAGAGGGTGCCGCCGTCGGGAGCCCAGACAAAGGACTCCACGCGGCTGACGCTCATCCAGTCGTCCAGGGAGTACCGGGGCGCCTGGGCCGCCGCGGGCGCCGAGACCAGCAGGAGGGCGACACCTCCGACGGTCGGCCCGAGCGCGGCGAGGGACCCCGAAGCCCGGAAATCCCGCGGTCGTCCGGGCCCCCTCGGGAAGACGGGGAGGGACAAGGTGCTCGTCTTCATGCGTTCTTCGATTGCGGGAGGTAGGGAGGAAAGGGGCCCGGAGGCGTTTCACCGCCCCCGGGCCGGGTCCTGCGACGCCCTCACCCTCCGTCCCCCCTCTCCCGAACTCGGGAGAGGGGGTGGCGAGCGAGGTACGAGCGAGCCGGGTGAGGGCTCGGCCCCTCGGGCGTCATCCCCCGATGTTCGGGTTCCCGAGACGCTCCACGTCCGGGAGCGGGAAACAGGTGGTGGTCCCGTAGGCGCCGCCCACGCTGTCCTGCCCGTTCGGGTGGATCGACCCCGGCTCACCGAGCCAGGGGATCTCGTGGGCGGTGCCAGTGAAGCGGAGCATGTCATTCATGCGGTGGCCGCCCTCGACGAAGAGCTCGCGCCGCCGCTCCTCGATGACGAGCGCCAGCATCTCCTCCTGGGTGGCGGGGGCGTCGAAGGTCGGCAGGCCCAGCTCCGCGCGCCGGGTATTGATGATCTGCCGGGCCTGCTCGAGCTGCCCGGTGCGGACGTACGCCTCGGCCAGGAAGAGGCGGGCCTCCTTGCCGGAGGCGATCGGCATCGGGCTGGAGCGCGAGGTGTACTTAAGGTGGTGCCAGCTCGGGGTCACCGAGTTGTGCCCGAAGAGGCCGTAGTTGACCACCTCCACCCGCGAGTCGGCGACCCCCTCGCCCCCGGTTGGCACCCCCTTCGCGTCGACTGGACCCTCGACGGGCCGGCCCTGCGCGTCGATCCGCAGGTTGCGGAAGTCGGGGGCGATGGTCGCGTGCCGGTCCTGGATCCGGCTGTTCATCTGATTGTAGTTCCGGTTGTAGCGCCGGGCCTCCTCCTCGCCGCGGGTCGCCACCTTGAGGTACCCAGGCGGCACCTGCGAGGCGTCGGCGATCACGCCGGCCCAGTCCTCCAGGTCGAGGCGGACCCGCGCGCGGCCCACCAGCGCCATGTTCTTGAGGTCCGCGTTCCCAGCCTGCTCCGCGAGGGTGATCGCCTCGCTGAACCTCGCCTCGGCCTTCCGGAGGACCTCGTCCGGGGTGAGGAGCGGCCCGGGGACCCCCTCCTCGTCCGGCACGGTCATCTCGCACCACCCCTCGCCCAGCGCCACCAGCGCGTAGCCGCCATACGCCCGCAGGGTGGCGAGGTGGCGGGTCCGGTTCGGGACGTCCGCGAACTCGGCGGTGTTCAGGCGGTTGTAGACGTCGTTGGCCTGGAAGCGGGCCATGTGCAGCGGGGCGTACATCGCGTACACCTGGTTGCACTCGCCGGTGCTGAGGGTCTCGTCGTTCGACTCGAAGATGCGCCAGCCGTAGTTCCGCTGCCCCGCGTTCCCGGAGGAGTTGATGTACTCGTCCGAGTGGTGGGCGGTCCCGGCGGAGTACACGCTCCAGGCGCACTCGAAGCTGGAGACGGCGCTCCGCACCAGCAGGTCGGCGAGCTGTGGGTTGTCCAGGTCGCTCGCCACCACCTTCCCCGGCAGCTCGACCTCCAGGACGTTGTCCAGGTTGCAGGCCGTCACCCCCGCCCCGACGACCAGCGTCGAGAGGAGGCGCAGGGCGGCGCCGGCTCCGCCCCGCCATCTATGATTCCTGCCTCGCATCGTTGCGGCTCCTTTGGAAGAGAGTCTCCGGGTCTCCCCGGCCGTCGCTCGGGCGCGCATCAGAAGGTCAACCGGATGGCGGTGGTGAGGCGGCGTCCCATCGGCCACCCCTCCTGCACGGACGCGTCGACGCCCGGCGTGTCGCCGCCCGTCTGGTCGTTGCGCTCGGGGTCGATGGCCCGCACCCCGAAGAGCTCTCGGTCGCCCCACCACAGGATCGCCACATTGTCCAGGGCGGCGGTGAAGGTCATGCGGGAGGCGCCCAGCCGGTCCGCCCAGGCGCTCGGGAGGCGGTACTGCGCCGAGATGGTGCGCAGCTTGGCGAAGTCGCCGCTCATGATCCCCGGCTGCGGCCGTCCCTCCGCCCCCATATCGAGATAGGAGAGGATGATCGGATCGTTCCCCTCCACCACGGCGCGGGTCTGGAAGAAGGAGTGGGCCGAGGAGCGGATGTCACCGTTGATCCAGGTGCGGCCCTGGATGAAGTCCACCAGGCCGTAGAGCGTGAGGTTCTGGAAGAGCGTCAGGTTCACGCTCCCGCTCCCGCTCCACACCGGGAGCGGCTGCCCCCAGTAGACCAGCGGGGCCTGGTCGCAGGGCACGGCGGCGCCACCGCCGCGCGAGAAGTTCGTCCCCTCCACCAGCTCGCCGCCCTCGCACATCCGGCTGGAGGCGATGGTACGCTGCCGCTGCGGCAGCCCGGTCGTGGGATTGAAGATCGGCAGCCCCTGCAGCTCGGCGCTCACCACCCGCTTGGCGAAGATCCCGCCGATCGGGAAGCCCGGGACCATGTACTGTCCCTCGGTCACGTTCTGGATCACGAAGTCCTGTGGGCCCAGGTCGACGATCTCGTTCTTCGCCGAGGCCAGGGTGAAGCTCAGGTCGAGGCCCACGTTCCCGCTCCGGTACGCTTGCGCGTTGAGCGCGATCTCGATCCCCTGGTTCCGCGTCTCGCCCAGGTTCTGGAACTGGAAGCCCGGAAAGCCGAGCGACGGGAGGGTCGGCACGCGGATCAGCGCGTCCAGGGTGCGCTGCCGGAAGTAGGTGAACTCGGCCGAGAGGCGGTCCTCGAGCAGGCCGGCGTCGAAGCCGAGCTCGATCTCGTCGCCCACCTCGGGCTTCAGGTCCGGGTTGCCGACGTTCTCCGGGATGATGGCGGGACTCCCCTCGAAGCCGGTCACCGGCTCGTAGGTGCGCACCGCGTCGAAGACGTCCGGCTGGGTCCCCGCGCGGCCCCACGCCCCACGGAGGCGGAAGGTGGTCAGCCAGGGCAGGTTCTGCGCGAACGGCTCTTCCGAGACCACCCAGGAGGCCGAGAGCTTCGGGTAGACCACGAAGGAGAAGTTCTCGCCGAAGGCCGAGTTGTCGTCCCCACGCACCGCGCCGGTCAGGAAGAAGCGGTTCCGCCAGCCCAGCTCCTCCTGGAAGTACACGCCCAGGGAGCGGTTTTCCACGAACTCCTCGCTCGCGGTGCGGACTGCGGCGGAGGAGACCAACTCCAGCGCCTCGACCGGGAAGTTGTCGCCCCGGGAGAGCGTCGACTCGCGGAGGCGGCGGTAGAACTGCGTGCCCGCCGAGGTGGTCGCGGAGAGGCTCGCCAGCGGGTTCCAGGTGGCGCTCGCCCCGTAATCCGCGCTCATGTAGGTCGAGCGGGTGTTCCCCACGTCGCGGCGGCCGCTGGAGTTGCTCATCCCCAGCTTCCCGCCGGCCCGGAAGAGGCGGGTGTCGCGAATGCTCGAGAAGTCGCCGCCCACCACCAGGCGGTGGGTGAACCATTCGAAGGGGTTGTGGGTGACGGTCAGGCCGCTCGTGGTGCGATCCACGAACTGGAAGCCCTCGATGTCCTCCTCGAAGCGCTCCGGGAGGTAGCCGATGTAGCCGCGGCGCGGCCCGTCCAGGGCGCTGGAGGCGCCGCTCCCCGGCTCGCACCCCGGCGAGGGGCATCCCCAGATGATCGCGGTGGTGATCGGCTGCTGCGGCGAGGCCGACTGCGCCGTGCTGCGCACCGAGCCCAGGTTGAAGTCGAAGCTGAGCTCCTCCATCGGGTTGAAGCTCAGGTTCGCGCGCCCGCTCAGGCGGTCGCGGAAGTTGTAGTCGACGTACCCCTCCTCCTTGTCCCAATCGGCCGAGAAGAAGTAGCGGAGCGTGCCCGCGCCGCCGCTCACGTCGGCCCCGAACGCCGGGCGCATCCCGGTCTGAAACCAGTCGTTCCCGTAGATCTCCTTGTCGACCTTGAGGACCCGCACCTCCACGACGTCTCCCCGCTCGCACTGCAGGCTCGGGTCGACGTCCACCGTCTGCGAGACGCCCCGGCAGCGGTAGTAGGTGGGAGAGAAGTAGTTGACCGGGTCGGGGAGCCAGTACGCCCCCTGCCGCAGCCGGACGTCGATGCGGGGCTCGCCGATGGCGCCCTGCTTGGTGATGATGTTGATCACCCCGTTCGACGCCTCGGTGCCGTAGAGCGTCGCGGCCGCCGGGCCCTTGATCACCTCGATCGACTCGATGGTCTCCGGCGGGATGTCGTTGATCGGCGAGGGCTCCCCGTGGTTGAAGGCGACGGTGCCGACGCCGCCGATGCGGTTGCCGCCGCTCACCCGGACTCCGTCCACGTACACCAGGGGGTCGCCGCCGAGCGAGACGCTGGAAGCGCCGCGGATGCGCTGCACGCCGCCGGCGCCGACCTCGCCGCCGGTGGCCATGATCCGCACGCCGGGCACGTTGACGCTCAGCATGTCGGACACGTTGGGGGTGGGCGCCAGCTCCTGGATCTCCGCCGCGCTGACGCGGCCCACCACGTTCCCCAACGCGCGCGCCTGCTGCCCGCCCGCGGTGCCGGTGACCACCAGCTCGTCGAGCGCGATCGCCGATTCCGCCAATTGGACGTCCACCCGCGCCGTCTCGCCGGAGGTGACGGTGACCTGCCGCTCGGAGGTGCCGTAGCCGAGCATCTGCACCCGCACCGCGTGCTGTCCGCTTGGGACGTTGAGCAGCAGGAACTGCCCGGTGCTGTTGGTCAGCGCGCCCACCCCGGTCCCCGGGATGGAGACCTGCGCGCCCGCCAGGGGCCGCGCGTTCTCGGAGACCACCGAACCGCGGATGGTCCCGGTCGCCTGCGCCGCGAGCGGCGCCGCGGCGGGTCCCAGGGCCAGGGCGGCCAGGGTCAGGAAGGGCGCGAGGGCCCGCCGCGCCCCCCGGAGCCGGCGGCGGCCCTCGGGAGGACGGCTGTGTTCGTTGCGCAACACGATGGACGGCCTCATCAGCTCAACCTCCGGATGAGAGAAAGGAAGGAACTTCGGTCCGGCTCCGTCGCCTCGGCCGGCGCTCCGGCGCCGGCGGGTGGATGGGAAAGGGGTGGGTCCCGCCCCTACGGCCAGGGG
This sequence comes from Longimicrobiaceae bacterium, assembly GCA_965215255.1. GTDB lineage: Bacteria > Gemmatimonadota > Gemmatimonadetes > Longimicrobiales > Longimicrobiaceae > CBDCDN01. Next base: position 44,671 of record CBDCDN010000009.1, read on the forward strand.
AGCGGCATGGGGAAGACCCCGGTCCTCAGCTCCGGGACGACTCCCCGGGTGAGGTAGAGGTCGATCTCCCGAGCCGCCCTCGCCCGGTGTGCCTGGTCGGCGGCCCCGGTCCCGCGCGCCGCGCGCAGCGACTCGCCCAGCAGCGCCAGGCGGCGCTCCGCGGCGTCGCGGGAGGCGGAGGTGGCGCGGTCGTCGAGGGCGAGCGAGAAGATCCCGTCCAGCACGGCCCGCTCCGCCGCACGCCGGTACTCCCCCTCGGGTCCCTCTCGCGTAGCGGCGGCGCCCCAGGTGCCCTCCACCAGCCGCCCCAGCAGCTCGTCCGGCGAGAGCTGCGCCGGGTCCTGCGCGTGGAAGGCCGCTACCCGCGCCACCCTCTCCGGGTGCAGCAGGTTATCCACCACCTCCTGCGCGAAGCTGCGGGCCACCGCGAAGGGATCCAGCGCCGTGCCGGCCGGCGACTCGATCCAGGTGGCGTGCGCCCCCACCGCCGGCGGCAGGGCCACCCCTACCGCCGGGTCGTACCACGACTCCGGCTCGTCGTAGCCCGGCGGCGGCGGCGGGATCATCGCCGGGATGCGCTCAGGGATCGCCAGCTCCGCCGGCGAGAGCACCGTGAGGATCTGGTCCAGCGCCCGCCGCTGCTCCGCCGCGGGGATCACCCGCGTCGGCGTCTGCCCGTCGCCCCGCAGCGCGTAGGTGAACTGCATCCCCCCCACGTACTTGACGATCCCCTCCACCGAATAGCGGTGGTGGAGGTAAGCGTGGGCGAGGCGCTGGTTGAGCCACGACATCGGATCGCCGGGCTGGATGGCGGCCTCGTCGAAGTGCTCCAGCAGGAGCCGGCGCACCGCCATCGTCCGGTCCAGCGCGTCGAACATCGTCTTCCCCTCCACCCAGCGGGTCGCCTCGGGGTAGGAGCCCGGAAGCGCGGCGTGGTCGCCGGTGATGAAGCGGTGCCCGCGCGCCAGCGCCTCGTCGACGATCGCCTTCAGCCCCGCGGCCTCCGCTTCGGGCGTGGGATACCAGGTGTAGGCGTAGCGGATCGCCACCGAGTCGCTGTACCCCGGGCCGTCGCGGTAGGCGTTCGAGATGTCGAGGCGCCCCTGCGCGTCGAGCCCGATGAGGGGGAAGGGATAGTCCATCACCGAAGCGCGTTCGTCGGCGGCCCCGATGAAGTTGTGCGGGAAGCCCATCGTGTGCCCCACCTCGTGCGCGGCGTGCTGCCGGCGCCGGGCCTTGGCGAACGCCTCGGGGTCGAGCTGCGGCTCGATTCCCTGCGCCTCGAAGACGGGGAGGAGCCCCGCGTAGATGTTGTAGTCGATGAGCGAGCGGTGCGTGTCCATGCGCGGCATCGCCACGATCACCTCGCCGGTGCGCGGGTCGCTCACCCCGTTGCCGGTGGAGGGGCCGGCGTCGGTGCGGTGTGTGTGCTGGATCACCGAGTAGCGCGCGTCCATCGGATCCGCCTCCGGGGGGAGGTCGCGGACCTGCAGCGCGTCCCGGAACCCCGCCGCCTGCAGGACCTCGTTCCACCAGAGCGTCCCCTCGCGGTACGAGGAGCGGTACGGCTCCGGGGTCGCCGGGTCGAGGTAGTAAACGATCGGCCGCACCGGCTCCGACAGCTCCCCGCGCAGGTAGGCGGCGGTGTCCTTCGGCACCAGCCGCCAGCGGTCGGTCGCCCGCTGCCGGTAGTCCTCGTCGAAGCCCTCGGCGTAGTCCTCGAGGTTGGTGCTGGAGTTGGCGGTGCGCGGGTCGTAGGGGCGCGGGCGCAGCGGCTCCTCCGGGAGCTCCACGAAGGAGTGGTGCTGCTCCAGGGTGACGAAGCGGGCATCCGGGGCGTTCCGCCGCAGCTCGCCGCCGGGAGCGTCGGCGGCGAAGGTCAGCACGGAGCGGACCTCGGTGTTCGTCGGAAAGGCCCGCGTGAGCTCCGCCGAGACGTAGCTGCGGTCCCGGTCGAGCCGCACCGTTCCCTGGTCGTAGCGGCGCAGCGAGCCCTGCACCCCCCAAACGTCGCTCAGGACCAGGTCGGTGGCGTCGACCAGGAAGCGCCCGCCGCTGCGCGCCACGATGGGGAGCGAGGCGAGCACGGAGACCGGGAAGGACTCCCGCGCCCGCTCGAGCTCCACCGGTGTCCCCGAGGCCGTGACTTCGGCGTTCTGCCGCACCAGGAAGATCCGGGGCCCGTGGCGCTCGAAGCGCACCACGCCCTGGCTCTCGGCGGCGCCGCGGTCGAGGGCGAAGGCGCGCGCCGAGCCGAGCCCGGTGCCCAGGGTAGTCAGGTAGAGGAAGTCCCGGTCCAGGCGCTCGACCTCCAGGAAGACCTTCCCCGTCTCCGGGTCGAGGTGCACGGGGAGGAACCCGTCGCGCGACTGCATGGACGCGGTGAAGACGGCGATCGGGTCCGAGGACGTCTGGGCGATGAGGTTCCCGCCCGACAGCAGAGCGCAGACCGCTCCCAGGAGGGGGAGCGCGGTGGAAGAAGGGCGAACGAGGCGGAGCATGTTCCTCTCTGTCCGGGGATGCCGGCCCGCGCCCCGGGGCACGCGCCGGCGGAGCGGACGGATTCCGTCCGCGGAAGGGCTTCCGCGAGTGAGATTCGGCGGAGCGACCGGGGCGGACGCTCGAGGGAGTTGGACGAAGCGGAATGCCGCAGCCGCGGTCGGCGGTGCTCTGCCGTGGACAGGGTTCCGTACATACCGCCGGCTGCTGGGTTCCTCCGCAGTCTACGCCGGCGCCGTGGGGTCGCGCAAGGGTTCTTGGCCCTTTCTGCGCGGTCGGCGGGGGAAGGGAAGGGCGGCGGACGGCGGCTCTCCGTGCACGGACTCGCCTGTGAAGAGCGCCGCGGCGACGTTTCTCTATTGGCGTGCGTGGGGAAGCCGGATATAATGACGGAGACCTCCCGACGCGCCCGCCCGGCCGTTTCCCTCACCGGCGCGCGGGGATCCGACGCGACCGCCCTTCGCAGTCCCGGCCCCGGGGCCGGGCGCAGACAGACCTCCTCCACCGGGAAACCGATGAAGCACCAGCGCCTCCTTCTGGCCGCGGCCCTGACGCTGCTCGTCGCCGGCGGGCTCCCCGCCGCCGCGCAGGCCCCCGCGCAGCTCGACTCCGCCCTCCTCGCCGGCTTCCGCTGGCGTTCGATCGGCCCCGCCAACATGAGCGGGCGGGTCACGGACGTCGAGGGCCTCCCCAGCCCGTCGAAGACCTTCTACTTCGCGGCCGCCACCGGTGGGATCTGGAAGACGACGAACCACGGCGTCACCTTCCGGCCGATCTGGGACCAGGAGCGGGTGGTCTCGATGGGCGACCTGGCCATCGCCCCGAGTGACTCCCTGACGATCTGGGCGGGCACGGGCGAGGAGGACTCGCGCAACTCCATCTCCCCCGGCGGCGGCATCTTCAAGAGCACCGACGGCGGCGAGAGCTGGCAGCCGATGGGGCTCGAGGAGACGCAGGCGATCGGCCGCGTCGTGGTGCACCCGACGGAGAAGGACATCGTCTACGTGGCGGCGCTGGGGCACCCCTGGGGCGCCAACGAGGAGCGGGGGCTGTACAAGACGACCGACGGAGGCCGTACCTGGCGGAAGAGCAAGTTCGTGAGCGACCGGGCGGGCTTCGTGGACGTGGCGATGCACCCGCGGGACCCGAACGTGCTCTTCGCCTCGAGCTGGGAGCGGGTGCGGGGGCCGTACTTCCTGCAGAGCGGGGGTCCGGGGAGCGGGCTGTGGAAGACGACGGACGCGGGGGCGACGTGGGCGGAGGTGAGGGGCGGAGGCTTTCCGGAGACGACGAAGGGGCGGATCGGGATCGCGATCGCGCCGAGCGACCCGGAGGTGGTGTACGCGGTGGTGGAGGCGGACTCGCTGGAGGGAAAGAAGCTCTCGGGGCTCTACCGCTCGGCGGACGGCGGGCGCACCTGGACGCAGATGAACGAGGAGAACGTGCGCCCCTTCTACTACTCGCAGGTGCGCGTGAGCCCCGACGATCCGGACCTCGTGTACTGGTCCTCGACTCCCATGAAGTTCTCGCGCGACGGAGGGAAGACGATCGGCGACGCGAAGATCGACGTGCACGTGGACGACCACGCCTTCTGGTGGGACCCGGCGGATCCGGAGCACTTCATCGTCGGGAACGACGGCGGGATCGCCATCACCTGGGACCGGGGCGGGGCGTACGACTTCGTCAACACGATGGCGCTGGGGCAGTTCTACAACATCAGCCACGACATGGCGATCCCGTACCGCGTCTGCGGCGGGCTGCAGGACAACTACTCCTGGTGCGGCCCCAGCCGCCGAGCGGACGCGGGGGCGATCACCAACCACATGTGGGCCAGCATCCACGGCGGCGACGGCTTCGTTACCCAGCAGGACCCGCGCGATCCGAACCTGATGTACGCGACCTCGCAGGGCGGCAACATGTCGCGCATCAACTTCGCCACGGGCGAGCGGGTGCGCCTGGAGCGGCCCGACTGGCGCGAGCGCACCCGCGCCCTGCGCGACAGCATCGTCCTGCTGGAGGAGTCCGCCGGCGACCAGGCCCGCGCGCGCGTCGAGGCGCTGCGCGCCCGCATCGCCGCCGACTCGGCCGCCTTCGACCTGCGCTACAACTGGAACACCCCCTTCCTCCTCTCCGCGCACGATCCGGACGTCTTCTACGCGGGGAGCAACCGAGTGCTGAAGTCCACCCGGCGCGGCGACGACCTGGAGCCGATCTCGCCGGACCTGACGGACGCGGACCCGGAGAAGATCCGCATCAGCACCACCACCACCGGCGGCATCACCCGCGACGCGACCGGCGCCGAGACCTTCCATACGATCGTCTCCCTGGCCGAGTCGCCGCTGCGGCGCGGGACGATCTTCGCGGGCACGGACGACGGGCGGCTCTGGGTGACGCGCGACGACGGCGGCGCTTGGGAGGAGCTGACGGCGAACGTCCCCGGAGTGCCGGCGGGCACCTACGTGAGCCGGATCGAGCCGTCGAGCCACGACCCGGGCACCGTCTACGTCACCTACGACAACCACCGGCGGGACGACTTCACGCCCTACGTGCTGAGCTCGAGCGACGGGGGGCAAAGCTTCCGCTCGCTGGCGGAGGGGCTGCCGCGCGGGGGACCGGACTTCGTGCACGTGATCCGGGAGGATCCGGTGAATCCGGACCTGCTCTTCGTGGGGACCGATCTGGGGGTGTACGCGTCGCTGGACCGGGGGGCGACGTGGACGCGCTTCATGACGGAGCTGCCGACGGTGCCGGTGCACGACCTGAAGATTCATCCGCGGGACCGGGAGCTGATCGCGGGGACGCACGGGAGGTCGATCTGGATCGTGGACATCGCGCCGCTGCAGCAGATGCCGCGCTTCACCCGGGCCGAGCCGGTGCTCTTCGAGCCCAAGCCCGGCCTCCAGTACGGCGACCCGCCGGTCGAGAGCTGGCGAGTTCACTGGCGCACCGGCTATTTCCGAGGGCACGAGCGTCGCCCTACGGGGCGGAGATCGCCTACTGGGTGCCGGCGGGGATGGCGGGTGGCGCGGCCGCATCGAGCGCGGCGGCGGCATCGCCGCCGGCGGGCGGCGCGGGGCGGGAGCGGGGGCCGCGGGCGTCGATCGCGGTGCTGGACGCGCGGGGCGACACGGTGGGGACGCTGGACGGTCTCGGCCACGCCGGGGCTGCAGCGGGCGTACTGGGACCTGCGGGAGCGGCCGTGCCGCGGAGGGAGCTCTCCCCCTCGGAGCGGCGCGACAGCGTGGAGAACACGCGGCACGCTTCAGCGCCGTGGCCGACTCGATGATCGCCGCGGGCGGGGATCGGGCCGCGATCGACTCCGTGGCGGTCGCGCTGGCGAAGGGCGACGCCAGCGTGTTCGGAGGCGGAGCCGGCCGGGGCGCGGGCTCCTCGCCGGACCGGCCGGGCGAGTCGTACCCTGGATCTGGCGAGGCTCCGGCGGGGCCGGACCGGGGCGGGATCGCCCGCCAGATCCGCGATGCGATGGAGGCGCGCGGGGCCCCGGGCTTCGGCGGACGGGGCCGCGGCGGGCCGCCGGCGCCGCTCGCCGAGCCGGGCCTCTACACCGTACAGCTGAAGATCGGAGACCTGACGCTCTCGCAGCCGCTGCGGGTGATCCGCGCTGCCGGGTATCCCGCGGACCCAGGGACGAGCCCGGAGGGGCAGCGGTAGGGAAGGTGCTACATGATACGTGATACGTGATACGTGATACGTGCCTGGCAAGGTGGCTGTCACCCCCGGTTCGTCATTCCGAGCGCCAGCGAGGAATCTGAAGCCGGTGTTCCGCTCCGTCCTCGGCCTGGAGATCCTTCGCTGCGCTCAGAAGGTGTGGACAAACTCAGGCGAGGGTGGCGTTCGTGGAAGTCGTGACGCGCCGGAGGAGCATTCGGGCCTCGGTGAGCCAGATCCACGCGGCTGAGACACTGAGGTTTCGATCATGATCCTTGTTCATCCTGCGCGGCCGATCGTTCCAGGCGTTGGTTCGCTCCACCACCCAGCGCTTCGGCAGCACGGTGAATGCGCGGGGGGCCTCGAACAGGGTCATTTGGCCTTCGGACCACCGCCCTCCCTTGCGGCTGGCGGGATGGCGGACGATTTCCACGTCGATCCCGTAGCGCTCCCGGAGTTCGCGAGATCGCTTCCCCTCGTAGCCGCTGTCCGCGTACAGCAGCCGGATGCTGGGCGCCTTTGTAATCGCCCGTTCCATCGCCTGCAGGGCGGCATCTCGATCCTGAACTCCCGCTCCCGTGACCAGGACGGCAACGAGCAGCCCCAACGTGTCCGTGACCAGGTGGCGCTTGCGACCCTTGACCTTCTTCGCCGCGTCGTAGCCCTTCTCCCCTCCTTGGGCCGACGTCTTCACCGACTGCGAGTCGATGATGACGCCGCTCGGGTTCGGAAGTCGGTGCTGCCGGCTTCGCCACAACTGCCGAAGCTCGTCGTGCATCGCCTCGAAGAGGCCGCGCGCCTGCCATCGGCGGAAGGTCTTGTAGACCCGATCCCAGGGCGGCAGATCCTTCGGGAGCATCCGCCAGGAGCATCCCGACCGCAGGACGTAGATGCAGGCGTCCAGCATCTGACGCCGAGGATACTTCTCCGGTCGCCCCAAACGTCCTGGTGCATCAAAGAGATGCCGAACCCTCTCCCACTCGGAGTCGGTCAGCCCACACGGGTAGCGCGTCAGATCGCCCGGATCCCGATGCGCGCTCGTGTAGCCGTACTCCCTCGGCTCCCCCGCCGGCTTCGGCTCCGAGCCGATGGACCCCGGCTCCGAACGCATGCGCTCGAACCCTGCGTCCCTCAAGTACTTCTTGATCGTGGGTGCCGAGAGGCTCACCCCCGTCTCCCGGTGGAAGAGCCAGACGAGATCCTCCAAGCCTACGTGGGGCTTGGCCCGCACCAATGCAAGAAGCTGTTCCGCCTGCTCGTCGCTGAGCTTCCGCGGACGACCCCCTCGTCCCGAATGCTCCGATAACGGCTTGGAAGAAGCCATGTCACAACTCCTGCGTAGGAGATTGTGACAAGATGAAGCTCAAGGACTACTTTGTCCACACCTTCTCAGGATGACGAAGGAAGGAAGGATGGCAAGGGTAGGAAGGATGGCAAGGGTAGGAAGGACGGCAGGGGTAGGAAGGACGGCAGGGGTAGGAAGGACGGCAAGGGTAGGAAGGACGGTAGGGGTAGGAAGGACGGCAGGGGTAGGAAGGACGGCAGGGGTAGGAAGGACGGCAAGGGTAGAAAGGATGGCAAGGGTAGGAAGTTCGGAGACGGCGGAGGGCACGCGTGGCTCCGGAGCCCAGACATCGCGCGGATGTCCAGACCCCGACTTTCCCTACCGCTCGAAAAAGGGCGGCGGCTCGATCCCCAGCGCCCGCAGGTAGACGTAGCCCTGCCCACGGTGGTGGACCTCGTTGTCGATCACGTAGAGGAGCAGATCGTACACCGGTCCCGGGTACTGGCCGAAGGCGGTGATGTGCTCCTGAAACTTCCCCGAGGGGATCCGCGGCCAGAGCGCGTCGATCTCCTCCGTCGCCGCGTCCCAGAGCCGCAGGATCTCCTGCTTGGGCCGAGCCTCGCGGTCCATGTCCGTCGTCCACTCCCCCTCGACCACCCCACGCACCATCGGCGCCGCCATGCCGAGCATCTCCAGCGCCAGCACCCCGAACGGGCGCATTCCGCCCACGGAAAAGGAGAAGAGCCGGTCCTCGGGAAAAGCTTCGATCACGCGGCGGGTCAGCCGGCGGTGTCCCTGCCAGTGCTCCCGCAGGGCTTCGGGAGCGATCGCGACGTCGGAGGGGGAGGGAGACATGTCGGCTCCTGTGGCGTGAGAGGTGATTTCGGATTATGTTCGGCCTCGAGAGTGAACGTAACGCGCCTCGCGCCGCTCCGCCAGGCACTCCTTCCGCCCCCGCAGGGGAAAGGGACGGCGGCGCCGCGGCACCGCCGTCCGTCGGACGTCCGGAAGCGGCCGTCCGGAGCGAAGTCCTTCGAGCGGCCGCGCTAGAGCTGATCGAGTCCGAGGAGGACCTCAAGTACAGGTGGAAGTGTGCCGCCCTCCGGCGCGAGCGGCGAGCGGTTTGCGGCGTCGCCGGAGGACCGGTCGGTCGCCGGTCCGGCCGCCGGAGGCGATCGTCTCCGCGACATTCCAGACGTCGTCGCACTCCTGGCGCGGCGGCACCCCGATCTCGCGGGCGGAGACGTCTGGCACCTGGGCGAAGGCGATTTCTACCTGGCCTACTCGATCGACGACAGTTGGGTGATCCGCATCGCCAAGCATCGCGACGCCGCGGCTGCGCTTCGGCGCGAGGCGTGTCTCCTCCCCCGCCTGGCTCCGCGTCTCCCGATCCGGATTCCGACGCCCGCCTTCTTCTATGCGGGCGAGGGGGAGGACCCCGCGTTTCCCTGCACCCGATGCTCCCCGGCCCCGCCGTCACCCGCGGCCGGTACCTGGAGACGCCGGAGACCGGGCGGGAGCGGTGCGCACGGGCCGTCGGCCACTTCCTGGCCGCGCTCCACCGGACCGATCTCGCGCTCCCTCGGGCCCACGGCGTGCCCACGGCGGACGACAACGCCCGTTACGCTCTCCTCCCGGAGCGGGTCCGGAGTACGCTGCTTCCCCGCCTTCCGGAGCCGGTGCGACGCTGGACGGAGGAGGTCCTGGCGAAGTGTGCCGAGACGGACGCGACGGCGGCGTTCCTCCCCTCGCTGCTCCACGGAGACCTCGGCCCCGACCACGTCCTCTTCGACGAAGGCGCGGCGAAGTCAGCGGAATCATCGATTTCGGGGACCTCGTCATCGGCGACCCCGTCCGGGACCTGGTCTACCTCTACGAGGACTACGGGCAGGACTTCCTCGCGCGGTTTCTCCCCGCGTACGCTCTCCGCGAGCGGGAGGCCCTCCTCGGCTGGATGCGGGGGTTCCTGGAGCTGGAAGCCATCGAGTGGGCCGTGCGGTGCGTCGGGGAGCAAGACTCCGGCGCGCTGGCCGAAGCGATCGAATTTCTGCGGGAGCTGCAGCACGGAGCCCGGCGGCCGCGCGAGCGCGGCGGCTCATCACCTCCAGACTAGTGGAGAAGCATGAACACCAGAGAGATCACCCCCGCGCTGGTCACCCTCTTCGCGGAGCTCGTGAACGGCGCGCCGGAAACGGGGGCCTACATGCTCAACGGGGGCGACCCAGGGCTGCTCCGATCGCTGGAGCGGCTCTCCGCGAGCGCGGCCTCGGCCCCCGGGGCGAGCGGCTCGTCGGTCGCCGCGCACGTCGAGCACCTCCGCTACGGCCTCTCGCTCCTGAACCGCTGGGCGGCGGGGGAGAACCCCTTCTCCGACGCCGACTGGAGCGCGAGCTGGCGCCGCGACGTCGTGACCGATGCGGAGTGGGAGCGGCTGCGCCGCAGCCTCGGTGAAGAGACGCACCGGTGGATCGAGACCCTCGGCGCGCCGCGCGAGGTCGGACAGGTGGAGCTCGATGGCATGATCGGCAGCATCGCGCATATCGCCTATCATCTCGGCGCCATCCGGCAGCTGGACCCGACCACTCGCGGACCGGCCGCGACCGAATGACGATATCATCAGGAGGCCGGATGCCGGTCGAAAAGCCGAGGCGAACGAGCCGCGCCGGGACCGCAAAGGTCGTCGACGACGTGGACGGCTTCCTGGCGCGCCTGGAGCATCCCTGGAAGCGGGAGATCGAACGCGTCCGGACTCTGATCCTCGGCCTCGATTCCCGGATCGGGGAGAGCATCAAGTGGAATGCGCCCAGCTTCTATCTGGACGCCCACTTCGCCACCTTCAAGCTCCGGCCGGTCGACACCATCCAGCTCGTGCTGCACACCGGCGCCCGGGCCGAACCGGATCCGCGGGAGAGAGAAATCGGCGACCCGGATCGGCTGCTGAGGTGGGCCGCGAAGGACCGGTGCGTGCTCACGCTCGATCGGCCGGCCGAGATCGAAGCCCGGGAGGCCGCGATCGCCGACGTCGTGGGGCAGTGGATCGAGCAGCTCTGAGTCGGTAACGGAGCGCACCCCTTCCCCCCGTTTCCACCTGTGCGCCTTCCCGACATCGAGCTGGAGCGCTTCTTCGCCCGCTGGGACTTCGCGGTTTCGCACCTCCTGTGCGCGTCGGACCTCGAGGCGGGGCGGCTCCCGGACCTCCTCGCGCTGGCGGACCCGGAGGCGCGCGCGCTCTGGTACGGCCTCTCGCTGGGCTACACCGAGTCGCCCGGGGACCCGCTGCTCCGCGCCGAGATCGCCTCCCTCTATGAGCGGGCGGCTCCCGAGGACGTGCTGGTCTTATCGGGGGCGGAGGAGTCGATCTTCGCCTTCTTCCGTTCCGTCCTGGGACCGGGAGACCACGCGGTGGTCGCCTGGCCGGCGTACCAATCGCTCCACCTCCTCCCCGGCACTCTCTTCGGGTACCCCGGGGACCACTTCCGCCTCGGCTTCGGCCGCTCGGGATTCGCGGAGGGGCTGGAGCGGCTCGACACCTTCTCCCGGCGGCGTCTGGGCGCCTGACTCATAGTCCCATCCTCACCGCCGGTTGAACCCCGGCGCCCGCCGGGCGTCCAATCCGGAGTCGAGGCGCGGTGGACGGAAACGGAGGATCTCGACGCCGTCCGGCTCGCCGCGGGGTTCGACGTACCGGTCGGGTAGCCGAGGCCCCCGCCGCCGCTTCCGCTTCCGCGCGACACCCCGGGAGGGCGGCGGATCGGGCGTCCGCGCCACTCGACGATCGCGGGGCGGCGACCCTGGGGGACGGGTAGTCGATCGGCCCGAGAGCGCTTAGATTTCCGGGTCGACCCCACCCCCCGAACGGTGCTCATGAGCCTCTCGCTTCCTCGGATGCGGAACGGCGTCGTCCGCGGCGCCTGCCCGCACGACTGCCCCGACACCTGCGCAATGCTCGTGCACGTGCGGGACGGGCGCGCGGTGCGGGTGCAGGGCGACCCCGAGCACCCGGTCACTCAGGGCTTCCTCTGCACCAAGGTGAACCGCTACGTCGAGCGCACCTACCACGCCGACCGGCTCACCACTCCGATGCGGCGGGTGGGCCTCAAGGGAGAGGGGCGCTTCGAGCCCGCCTCGTGGGACGAGGCGCTGGACGACATCGCCGCCCGGCTCCGCGGCGCGGCGGAGGCGCACGGGGCGCAGGCGGTGCTCCCCTACTCCTACGCCGGCACGATGGGGCTGGTGCAGGGGAGCTCGATGGACCGGCGCTTCTTCCACCGCCTGGGCGCCACCCTGCTGGCGCGGACCATCTGCGCGGCGGCGGGAACGGAGGGGTGGCGGCATACCTACGGCGACCGGATGGGTCCGACGCCAGAGGAGGCCGAGCACGCGAAGCTCGTCCTCCTCTGGGGGACCAACACGCTGACCTCGAACCCGCACCTCTGGCCCGCGCTGCGGCGCGCGCGGGAGCGCGAGGCTCGGCTGATCGCGATCGACCCGATCCGCACCCGCACGGCGGCGCGGTGCGACCTGCATCTCCCCCTCCGCCCCGGCACCGACGCGGCGCTCGCGCTCGGGATGATGCACGTGATCCTCCGCGAGGGCCTCGAGGACGTCGACTACCTGCGCCGCCACACCGTCGGCTGGGAGAAGCTTTCCGGCCGCGCCGCCGGGTGGACGCCGGAGCGCACGGCTGGGGTCACCGGCCTGGAGGCATCGCAGGTGGAGGAACTGGCGCGGGAGTACGCCCTCGCGCGCCCCTCGTTCATCCGCATCAATTACGGAATGCAGCGCCACGCCGGGGGCGGAATGGCGGTGCGGACGGTCTCGCTGCTGCCGGCGGTGACGGGGGCGTGGCGGGAGGTGGGCGGAGGCGTCACGCTCTCGACCTCAGGCGCCTTCAAGCTGAACGGCGTCGCGCTGGAGCGGCCCGACTGGATCCCGGCGGGCACCCGTACGATCAACATGATTCGTCTGGGGGATGCGCTCACCCTCCCCGACGCGGGCGTCGGCGGACCGCCGGTGAAGGCGCTGGTGGTCTACAACTCGAACCCCGCCGCGGTGGCGCCCGACCTGGGCCGGGTACGGGAGGGGCTGCGCCGCGAAGACCTCTTCACGGTGGTGCTGGAGCACTTCCGGACCGACACCGCCGACTACGCCGACTGGCTCCTCCCCGCGACGACGCAGCTGGAGCACTGGGACGTGCACGCCTCCTACGGGCACCTGTACGTGACCCTCAACCGGCCGTCGATCGAGCCGGTGGGGGAGAGCCTCCCCAACTCGGAGATTTTCCGGAGGCTGGCGGCGCGCCTGGGCTTCGACGAGCCGGAGTTCCGCGACTCCGACCTCGACCTGATCCGGCAGGCGCTGGACTCGGAGCACCCCTGGCTGGAGGGGATCACCCTGGAGGCGCTGCTGGAGAGCGGCTGGATGCGGCTGCGGGCGCCCCGTCCGTTCGCCCCCTACGCGGACCCGGGACGGCTCTCCACCCCGTCGGGGAAGATCCAGATCGAGGCGCCGGAGCTGGAGAGCCTCGGGCTCGACGCGCTTCCCGACTTCATCCCTCCGGCGGAGGCCCTCCCGAGCCGCGGCGAGCGGTCCCCGCTCCTCGCGCTGCTCTCGCCGCCGGAGCACCCCTTCCTGAACAGCACCTTCGCGAACGTTTCCCCGCTGCGGAAGGCGGCCGGCGAGGCGCGGCTCCTCCTGCACCCGAACGAGGCGGCGGTGCGAGGGCTCCGGACCGGAGACCGGGTCCGGGTATCCAATGCGCGGGGATACTTCTTCGCCGCCGCCGAGGTCACCGAGGACGTGAGGCCGGGGGTGGCGGTCTCCCACGGTGTGCGCTGGGCGCGCTTCTCGGAGGACGGCCGCACCGTGAACGACACCACCTCGCAGGCCGAGACGGACCTCGGCGGCGGCGCCGTGTTCTACGACAACGCGGTGGAGGTGGAGGGGGCGGAGGCGGGGAGCACTGAGCACGCGCAGCGGGCGAAGAATGCCGTGGAGGTGGTGCCGGCGGAGGCGAGGACCCCTGAGCACGCGCAGCGGGCGAAGAACGCCGTGGAGATGGTGCGGGCGGAGGAGGGATCCGTCCCGCGGTCGGCGGCGGACGCCATGAACGGGTGATCCGCGTCCTCTTCGTCTCCCACTCCTTTCCCCTCCCCGGCCGCCCGCTCTCCAACGTCGGCGGGATGCAGCGGCTGGCGGTGGAGACGCGGCGGGCGCTCGCCGCTCACCCGGAGGTCGGCCTCTCCTCACTGGTGCTCGAGACGTCGTGGGAGCGCACGGCGGCGCGGATGCTCCCCTTCTCGCTCCGCCTCCTGCGCGAGGTCCCGCGGCGAGTGCGCGAGGAGCGCATCGACGTGGTCCTCTTCTCCTCCCTGGTGACGGCCACGATCGCCCTCCCCCTCCGGCGGCGGATCGCCGCGGCGGGGACGCGGATGGCCGCGACTCCCGTGGGACGCGACGTGACCCTCCCCCAACCCGCTCTACCAGCGGCTGGTCCCGCGCGTCCTCGCGGCCCTCGACCTCGTCCTGCCGATCAGCCGCGCCACCGGCGAAGAGTGCCTCGCCCGCGGGGTCGGCGCGGAGCGGATGCACGTGGTGCCCTGCGGGATCGATGCGTCGCGCTTCCCGCGAGTGGAGGACCGGGGAGCGGCGCGGGCGGCGCTCCGGCGGATCCTCGAGGAGGCCGGCGGCCCCGTTCCCGAGGGGTCGCTCCTGCTCTGCAGCGTGGGTCGGCACCAGGAGCGGAAGGGCTTCCACTGGTTCGTCGAGGAGGTGATGCCGCTCCTCCCGCCGGAGGTCGTGTACCTGCTCGGCGGCGACTGACCGATGACGGGACGGATCCGCGCCTCGGTGGAGCGGCTCGGCCTGGGAGAGCGGGTGCGGGGTGCTGGGGCGCGTCTCGGAGGAGGCGCTGGGCTCCCTCTATCGCGGCGCCGACCTCTTCGTGATGCCCAACGTGCCGGTGCCGGGGGACATCGAGGGCTTCGGCGTGGTGATGCTCGAAGCCGGCCTCTGCGGCCTCCCCCGCGCTCGCCCGCGGACCTCGAGGGGATCCGCGACGTGGTGAGCGAGGGGAGGAACGGACATCTCCTCCCCTCCGGGAACGCCGGGGCTTTCGCCGCGGCGATCCTCCGCTACCACGAGCATCCGAAGCAGGTCGCCGCGGCCTCGCGCGTGGCCCGAGAGCACACCGCCGCCCGCTTCGCCTGGCCGGTAGTGGCGGACCGGCTGGTCTCCCTCCTGCACGACGCGCGGCCGCTCCCCGGGGCGAGGCGGCGGAGCTGAGCCGCGGATCCGAGGGACGGGGTGGAAGAGGAGCCGATCCCGACCGGCTCAGGCGACCGATCGCCCTCCGTCGCCGAGGGCGTGCTGCACGATCAGCAGCTCCTCCACCACCCTCCCGCCGATCAGATGCTCCTGGATGATCCGCTCCAGCGCGGGCGGATCGCAGCGCGCATACCACGCCCCCTCCGGATAGACCACCGCGATCGGCCCTCCCTTGCAGATCCGCAGGCAGTTCGCCTTCGTACGGTAGATCCCCCCCTGGTCGGAGAGCCCCAGCTCCTTGAGCCGGCCCTTGAGGTAGGCCCACGCTTCGAGGCCGCGCTCGCGCTCGCAGCACTTCGGCTTGGCGGGGTCGGCGCAGAGGAAGATGTGCCGGCGCGTGTCGGGGATCCCCAGCGATCCCGCCTTGCGGCGCAGCTTCTCGGGATCGAACCTGCGGTCCTTGTCTCTCATAGGGTCGGTTCCGTCGCGTCGTCCACGCCGTCCGATGCCGGAGCGGTTCGCAAGGGCTCTGCCACGCTCAGAGGGGGAGCTCCAGGACGAGGTACGCCTCCCCACCCCCCGGCGGCCGGCACGATCCTCAGCCTCTCCCGGTAGCCGGCGCCGAAGCGGGCGACGCCGCGGCCGACGGCGGTCCCGAGCATCGCCGCCGCCACCACATCGCTCAGAAAGTGGGCGCCGGCGTACATCCGCGCCACGCCCACCGCGGACGCCAGGCCGTAAGCCGCCACCCGCACCGCCGGGTGCGGGTACTCGGCCGCGATCACCGAGGCGACCGAGAACGCGGCGGTGGTATGGCCGGAGGGAAAGGAGATGCTTCCGCTGAAGGGGGCGAAGGAGCGCACGGAGCGGCCGGAACGGGGGCGGGAGCGGCCGGTCGCCCCGGCGAGCGCTGGCTGGAAGATCCCCGCGGCCACCACTCCGCTCGCCACCGCCTCGGCCGCCACGGCCCGCAGCCGGTCGTCGTCCAGGACCACCCCCGCTGCGTAGAGCGCCCCCACGACCTGCGCCCCGCGCATCCGTCCGAACGGCTCGACCGCCTCCTCCGCCCGGTCGCCCGCCTCGCTGCGGCTCTCCTCCATCACCTCCCGCCCCGTCGCGTCGAGGACCGATACGAGGGCGAGGCTCCCCGCCGCCAGGCCGAGCGTCCCCAGGTCGCCGCGGCCCCAGCGGAGCGGGGCGGTCGCCGCATGCGCCGCGGCCCGGCCCGCCAGCACGAGATCTCCCACCACGGGCAGCGTCGCCAGCCGCGGCGGAGCGGCGATGTCGGCCGGGGCCGGCGAGGCGGCCAGGGAGTCGGGCGACTGCGCCCTCGCGGGGCACGCGAAGGCAGGCGGCAGGAGGAGGAAGGACACCAGGAGGAGGACCGCGCTCGTCGCGGGCGCCCGAAGTCGCCGCCGCAGACCCGGAAAGCCCGCCTGCGCGCGCTCCAGCAGAGCCGGCCGGCGTGCGAGCCCCGTGACCGACGCGGGCGGCCGATCCGCAGCCGTGAGGCGCCGCCGCCCGCAACGGACCACAGGGGCGGCTCCAGTCGCCGCGGAGCGCCCCATCACCCCATCACCCCGTCACCCCGTCCACCCGCGGGCGAGAGTACGAGATCGCCGGTCTGGACCCGCCAGAGGCCGGCGTACACCCCGTCGCGCTCCAGCAGCTCCTCGTGGGTCCCCATCCTCCGCCACCCGCCCCTCCCTCCAGCACGAAGATCCGGTCCGCGTGCCGGACGGTGGAGAGGCGGTGGGCGATGGCGATGGTGGTGCGGGTGCGGGCGATGTGCTCCAGAGAGCGCTGGATCGCCGCCTCGGTCTCGTTGTCCCACCGCGGAGGTCGCCTCATCGAGCACCAGGATCGGCGGGTCCTTGAGGATGGCGCGGGCGAGGGCGATCCGCTGGCGCTGGCCGCCGGAGAGCTTCTGCCCGCGCTCGCCCAACCACGGTGTCGTATCCCTGCGGGAGGCGCTCGATGAACTCGTGCGCCTCGGCGAGCCGCGCCGCGCGCTCGACCTCCTCCCGCCCCGCGCCCCAGCTGCCGTAGACCAGGTTCTCGCGCACCGTGCCGTGGAAGAGGAAGACGTCCTGGCTCACCAGCCCACACCGCTCCGCGGAGGTCCTCCAGCCGCAGCTCGCGGATCGGGACGCCGTCGAGGGAGAGGGAGCCGCTCTCCACCTCGTAGAGGCGGAGGAGGAGCTTGATGAGGGTGCTCTTCCCCGAGCCCGTGGAGCCGACGATCCCGACGGTGGCGCCGGCGGGGACGCGCAGCGAGACGTCGTGGAGGACCCGCGCGCCGTTCCCCGTAGGCGAAGTCCACGGCGCGCAGCCTCCACCTCGCCCCGCACCTCCGCGCGCGGGAGGTCGCGGTCCCCCGGGTGGATCTCGAAGGGGGTGTCGAGAAGGTTCATGACGCGGGTGGTGGAGGCCATCGCCCGCTGGTACTGGTCGAGCGTCTCTCCCAGGCGGGTGAGCGGCCAGAGCAGGCGCTGGGTGAGGAAGACGAGCACGCTGTACGTCCCCACCGAGAGGGTGCCGTCCACCACCTCCATCCCGCCGTAGAGGAGGGTGGCGGTGAAGCCGACGAGGATCACTACCCGGATGAGGGGGACGAAGGCCGCGCTCAGACGAATCGCGCGGCGGTTCGCGTCGCGGTACGCCTCGCTCTCGCGGCGGACCTGCTCGATCTCGAAGTCCTCGGCGACGTACGCCTTGATGGTGGTGATCCCGCCCAGGTTGTTGACCAGCCGCCCGTTGAGCATCCCCACCCTCTCCCGCACGTCGGCGTAGTAGGGGGCGAGCTTCCGCTGGAACCAGATCGAGCCCCCAGACGACGAAGGGCATGGGGAGCATCGCCATCCAGGCCACGGAGGGGGCGAGCACGAAGAAGGCGCCGCCGATGACCAGCACAGTGGTGACGACCTGCAGGATGTCGCTCGCGCCGTGGTCGAGGAAACGCTCCAACTGGTTCACGTCGTCGCCCAGCACCGACATCAGGCCGCCGGTGCTGCGCTCCTCGAAGTAGGCGAGCTCCAGCCCCTGCAGGTGCGCGTAGGCGTCGATCCGCAGGTCGTCCTGGATGGTCTGCGCGAGGTTCCGCCAGAGGCGGTCGTAGGCGTACTGAAAGGCCGACTCGAGGAGCCAGACCACGAAGGTGATGCCGGAGAGCACCAGGAGCTGGTCCCAGACGTCGACCACGCCCCAGCGGGCGAGCCAGGAGTCCTGCCGCGCCACGACCACGTCCAACCGCGGCTCCGATGAGGGCGGGCGGGGCGAGGTCGAAGATCTTGTTGAGGACGGAGCAGAGCGAGGCGAGCCAGAACCCGCCGCCGGTGCGGGCGCGAGTAGCGGGCGAGTCGGGCCAGCGGATGCGACGCCGCGGCCTCGCGGGAGTCGGACTGCGTCACGGTTCGGGCCCTCGCGGCGGTGGATCGGGGTCGGCCGGGGAATCTGGCCTCCCGGGGCGATTCCCGCCAGCCGCGGGGGAGTGCTACGTGCGATGTGCGACCTTCCACGTGCGATGTGCGAGGTGCGACGTGCTACGGGGGGCCTGAACATCTGCGCGATGTCTGGGCTCCGGAGCCACGCGTTTCCGTCTGGGCTCCGAAGCCACGCGCGCCCTCCGCCGTCCCCGAACTACCCACCCTTGTCCTCCTTCCTTCCTTCGTCCTCCTTCCTACCTCCGTCATCCTGAGCGAAGCGAAGGATCTCAAAGCTGAGGACGGCGCGGAACACCGGCTTCAGATTCCTCGCTGGCGCTCGGAATGACGAACCGGGGGTGGCAGCCATCTCGCCGGGCACTTCGCACGGAACATTCAGCACGTAGCACGTCGCACGTCGCACGTCGCACGTAGCAAGTCGCACGTCACACGTCGCACGTCGCACGTCGCACGTCACACGTCACACTACCGGACCACCCGCAGGCCGCGGTACTCCGCCGCCGCCTCCGAGTCGACGGCGCGGGCGTCGGTGGAGCGGTCGGCGCTGCCGCCGACGAGGGTGCCGGAGCCGTCGGGCGCCACCGCCCACTCGGCGGCGTTGCCGGCCAGGTCGAAGATCCCCGGACCGACTCGGTCGTCGGGGAAGCCGCCGACCTCGCGCAGGAGCGGCGCCTCGCCGGGGAGGCGCCGCAGGAGGGGGCGGAGCCGCTCGGCGTCGTCCGGGGTGGGGGTGTAGCCCGCCCAGTGGTCGAGCGTGTTCCCACCTTCCGCGCCGGAGGCGACGCCCCGCAGCTCGGCGGGGGTGGGGAGCCGGAAGGGGAGGCGAGCGCGCTCCGCGAGCCAGGCGACATACTCCCCCGCCCGCTCGAACGAGATCCCCGTCGCCGGGTAGTTCTCCGTTCCCGGGGCGACGGCGTATGCGGGATCGAACTCCCGCCACTGCGCGCGGGTGACCTCGAAGCGGCCGAACCGCACGCCCGCGTGCGGGACCGTCTCGGGAGCGAGCACGCCGTTCAGGCGCTCTCCCAGGAGGCGGCCTTCCCGAGCGGCGTCCGCCAGGCCGAGGAGCCCGGCCAGCGGCGAGCCCTCCCGCGAGCGCGAGGCTGGCGGTGTCGGGGCGCGCCCAGAGATAGCGGTCGAGCCAGGCCAGCTCCTCCCTCACCTTTCGGCGCTGGTAGGCGAGCTTCCCGATACCGTGCGGCTCGCCGGGGAAGAGCACCAGCCGCACCGGCGCGTTGCCGAGCTGCTGCAGCGCGCGGAACTGGCTCCACCCCTGGCTCGGCGGAACGTTCCGGTCCTCGGTGCCGAAGAAGATCAGGGTGGGGGTCCTCACCCGGTCCAGCCGGAAGTACGGGCTCTTCTCGAGGTAGAGCTGCGGGTCCTCCAGCGGGCTCGCACCGAAGTAGTAGTTGTCGAACGAGGCGCCGAAGTCGACGTTTCCCCAGTCGGAGATCCACTCGACGTCTCCGGCTCCCGCGACGGAGGCCTTGTAGCGCTCCGGGTCGCGGGTGGTCAGCTCGGTGGAGAGGATCGCGCCGTTGCTCCACCCCTGGGTGGCGACGCTGTCGCGGTGCACCATTCCCCGGGAGATCAGGTGCTCGACCCCCGCCTGGATGTCGGGCACCTCCAGGTCGTAGTAGTTCCCTCCCCCGATCGACTCGACCCAGGCCAACCCGTAGCCGCTGCTCCCGTGGTAGTTGGGCTTGAGGACGAAGGCGGCCCCTCTGGTTGAAGAGGACGAGCGGGTATGCCCAGCTCTGGCTCCAGGCGTCGCGGTCGCGGCTGGCCGGGCCGCCGTGGATACTCACGATCAACGGATAGCGGCGGCCCGGCTGGTGGTCGAGCGGGTAGTACAGCATTCCCCTCGACCTCCTCGCCGCGCGCGCCGGCCCAGCGGATCGCCTCGGAGCGCGGGAGCGGCTTCTTCGTGAAGGAGGGGTTTCAGCTCGTCCAGGGCGCGTGGCCCCCGAGAGGCGCGCGCCCTCCAGCCGCGCCGTGAAGGGCTGCGGCGGGGTGCTCGCCGTCGAGGTGAGGTAGGCAACCCGGTCGCCGGAGGGGGAGACGCCCAGCGCGTCCACGCGCGCGGCGTGCTCTCCCTCGATCATCGCGCGGCGCCAGTCGTTGCCGGCGCGGGAGAAGCGGGCCAGCCGGTCCGCCACCCCGTCCGCGAGAAGCGCGATGAAGCCGCCGGGCACCACCTCGAAGCCTCCGGCAAGTCCCGGCTCCCAGCCGAGGTCGATCGGCGCGAAGCGGTGCGCCGCGACGTCGTAGTAGCCCCATGCGCGCCACGCTCGCCGAGCGGTAGATCGGGTGGGAGGAGTAGTCGTAGGCGACGTAGATCCCGCGAACCGTCGTCGGACCACTCCATCCCCGAGGGGACGATCCGGTAGGGGCGGCCGGCCAGGTCCACGGAGTCGGCGAGGATCTCGCGGCGCTCGCCCGAGGCGAGGTCCACCAGGAAGGTGCGCGGCGGCCGTGCGGCGCGTCGAAGTCGTACGAGAGAGACGCGCGTGTTCCGGGTGACGGCGGAGCGGCCGTCGGGGGCAGAGTGCGAAGGCCTCGATCCGGTCGTCGTGGACGGTGATGCGGCGGAGGGCGGCGCCCTCCACGGCCACGGACCAGAGGCGCACCGGGGGCGGCGTCGAGCGTGTCCTCCACCGCGACCGCGTCGTCCTCGCCCTCCCGGCGCCTCCTGCTCGAAGCGGCGGAGGGCGTCGCGGGCGGCGAACACCAGCGAGTCGGACGAGGCGCCCTTCCAGGCGAAGCCGTCGAGGCCGCGCACGTCGGTGGTGAGCGGCCAGGGCTCTCCGCCGGCGCGGCGGAGGGCCCAGAGCTGCGGGCCCCGACGCCCCCTCGCCCTCCCCGCCAGCCTTGCCGGGGAGCGGGCGGGAGGAGGAGAAGGCGACGAGCTCGCCGTCCGGCGACCAGCGGGGGGAGGAGTGGCTCGCCGCGCCGCGGGTGAGGGCCCACGACTCGCCGTCGGCGACGCGGGTGATCCAGAGGTTGGAGGCGCGGCGGCCCGTCTTCTCGTCCGTGGCGGATCGCACCCAGACCACCCAGGCTCCGTCGGGCGAGACCTCGAAGGAGCCCGCGGACTCCTGGAGGAGGAGGTCGTCCCACCGTCCACTCCGCAGCGGGCGCGTCGGGGTCCTGGGAAGCGGCCGGGAGGGCGGCGGCCAGCAGGAGGGCAGCGAGGCCGGACGCGCAGCGGGATGATCTCATGTTCCGGTGTTCTCTCGAGGGCGGGGAGCGTATCGGCCACACGATACGCACGGGGACGGGTGCGGATCAAGCGGAACGCCGCGATGCGGATCGACCGGCGGCAGCGCGCCGCCGGCGGGCTGCCGGTGCGCCGCCGTCAGGGCGCGCGGGGGCGGCCGTCGCTACCCACGAAGACCGAGGGGCCGGAGAGGCCCTGTCCATCGGGGTAGCGCGCGTCGCCCAACCGGATCCGCCATCCTCCATCCGCCGGCGACGCCGTGACGAAGGGGAAGCGGGACCAGACGAGGTAGTCGCGGGCCGCCGGTGTCGCCAGCGCGGCCTCTACCACCCCGGCCGGCACCCCCGGCGGCATCCGCGGGATCGAGTCTTCACGCAGCGACAACGCGGGGCGACGCCCCCAGTCGTAGGTGCCGAAGCGGTAGGCGTGGCCCGTGGCGACGACCACCTCGCGCCGGAACGGGTCCGCGGGCACCGGGCCGGCCATGACCGCCTCCACGCCCCGCACGCCGGCGGCCCGGGCGGCGGCGAGCGCCTGCCTCTCCGCGACGAGGGACGCCGCCACCATGAGGACGGCGTAGAGCGCCGCCGCCGCGGTGAGCGCGCGGGCGGCACCTGTCCGGGCCGCGCCGGTGCGCGGCCGGCGGAGCAGGGCCGCGCCGAGGAGAGCCGCCACCCCCAGGCTCCAGGCGACCCGCGCGCCGGGCGGCACCATCGACACCCCGAGCACCAGCGCGCTGGCGAGGAGGGCGAGCGCCGCCCAGGCGGCGAGGCCGGGCCGCCTCCAGCGCCGGCTGAGGAAGGTGGCCGCGCCGAGCGTCAGCCAGAGCCAGGGGTCCAGGATGAAGACCGCGTCTCCGTAGCTCCAGTCGGGCCGCAGCGGAAGGAGCCAGCGCATGCCGTAGGTGTTGAGCCAGTCGAGCGCCGGGTGGGAGAGCACCGCGACGGCCGAGGCGACGAGAAGGGGGCCCGCGCGGGCGGGCGCCGCCTGCGGCGCCCGCCGGGCGCGCACGCCGCGGTCCCAGGCGAGGAGCGCCCCGGCCACCAGAAAGGGCCAGAGCACGAGCGCGGGGAGCCCGTGGGTGATCCCGCGGCGGAAGGCGAGCGCCGCGTACCCGTCGGCGACGACGTACACGAGTGCGTCCAGGTCCGGCACGTTCGCCCCGATCACCAGCGCCGCGGTGGCGAGGGGCGAGAGGCGGCGGAGCCCGGCCCCGGCGAGCGCCGTCCCGGCGAGGGTGTGGCAGAGGTTGTCCATTCAGTCGGGACGGGGCACGGAGTCGAGCGCGGGGCGGACCACGCGCTCCGGGGGTCGTCGGAAATTGGTGTACGCGGCGGGGGCGCGCTAGCTTTCGGCCAAGAAAGCCCCGCGGCTCACCCCTGACCGTCCCACGATGCGACCTTCCGCGACGGACCGGGGAGAGAAGGAGGCGGAGCCGGCGTTCCGGCTCCGCTCGCTGCTGCGCGGGAACGTGGGCGCGCTGGCGGGCACCTCGCTGCTGAACGACGCTTCCAGCGAGATGATCTATCCGCTGCTGCCGCTCTTCCTGACCCAGACGCTCGGGGCGGGGCCGGCCTTCCTGGGAGTCGTGGAGGGGGTCGCCGAGAGCACCTCGAGCCTGCTGAAGCTGGCGGGCGGCTGGCTCTCGGACCGTCTGGGGAAGCGGAAGGCGCTCGCCGCCTGGGGGTACGGAATCGCGGCGGCGGCGCGGCCGCTGATCGCCGTGGCGAGCGCGCCCTGGCACGTGCTGGCGATCCGCTTCAGCGACCGGGTGGGAAAGGGGATCCGGTCGGCGCCGCGGGACGCGCTGCTCGCGGAGTCGGTGCCCGCGTCGCGGCGCGGGGCGGCGTTCGGCCTGCACCGCGCCGCGGACCACGCGGGGGCGGTGCTGGGGCCGCTGCTCGCGAGCGGGCTGCTGCTCGTCCTGCCGGGGCGGCTCCGGCTGGTGTTCGCGCTGGCGGCGGTGCCCGGGATCCTCGCCGTCCTCCTCCTGGTGCTCCGGGTGCGGGACGTACCGGCGGCGGCGCCTCGCGCGGCGGCCCCCGATCTCTCGCTGCGCGATCTCGGACCCGTGCTGCCGCGCTACCTAGCGGTGCTCGTGATCTTCACCCTCGGGAACGCCTCCGACGCCTTCCTCCTGCTGCGCGCGCGGGACCTGGGCGTGCCGACGGCGCTGATCCCGGTGCTGTGGGGGGGCGCTGCACGTCAGCAAGGCGGCGTGGAGCGTCCCCGGGGGGATGCTCGCCGACCGGCTGGGCGGCCGCCGGGTAATCGTGGCGGGGTGGCTGGTGTACGCCGCCGTGTACGCCGGCTTCGCCGCCGCCGCCAGCGCCTGGCACGCGTGGGCGCTCTTCCTCGTCTACGGGCTCTTCTTCGGCCTCACCGAAGCGCCAGAGAAGGCGCTGGTGGCCTCCCTCGCCCCCGCGGGGCTGAGGGCGCGGGCCTTCGGGGTGTTCCACTTCGCCGTCGGCCTCGCCGCCCTCCCGGCGAGCCTCCTGTTCGGCGGCCTCTGGGAAGCGTACTCGCCCGAGGCCGCCTTCGCCGCCGGCGCCGGGCTCGCCCTGCTGGCCGCGGTTCTCCTCCCCCTCGCGGTGCGGAGTCGCGACGCCGGCCCGGCCGGGGCGTGATCGTGGCGCGGCAGAGGTAGCGGGCGCGCGCGACCCCGCCATCGGCGGCGGGGGGAGGCGGCGGGGGAGCGCCGCGGAGGCCTTCCTGCGGCTGAAGCATCCGGCTCCTATCGCCTTCGCGGCGATGGGAAACCAGGATCGGGAACAGCGGCAACCCGCTTCCGAGGGAGTTCCCGAAGAGGGTGCTGGGGGTGCCGGGGGTCGGTGCGGGCGCCGGCGGAGGGGGAGGAAGTCGAGGGGCGTGGGCTGGCGCCGACCTCGGCGGCGCGGCTGGAGCCGGCGGGCTCCGCGCGGGGCGTGGACCGCGTGCTGCGGGCGCCGGCGGTGTCGAGCGGCGGCGATGAGACGGGGCGCCGCGGCTCGACACCGCCGGCGCGCCGCCCCATATTGTCGAGAGTGGCGGCCGGGAGTCGCCTGCGAACCGGAATCCAGGGGAGACGCATCGATGGCCAGCGTGGATCTTTCCAGCGGCGGCGCGCCGCTGACGGTGCTCGGAGAGGAGGAGGCGATGTTCCGCGACGCGGTCCGGCAGTTCGCCGAGACGGAGATCGCGCCCCGCGTGCACGCCATGGACGAGACGCAGAAGCTGGACGAGGCTCTCATCCCGCAGTTCTTCGAGCTGGGGCTGATGGGGATCGAGGTGCCGGAGCGCTTCGGCGGAACCGGGAGCTCCTTCTTCACCGCCGCGCTGGTGGTCGAGGAGCTGTCGCGGGTGGATGCCAGCGTGGGAGTGTTCGTCGACGTGCAGAACACGCTGGTGAACAACGCCTTCCTGCGCTGGGGCTCGGAGGAGCTGAAGGCGAAGTACCTGCCGCAGCTGGCGAGCGAGAAGGTGGGGGCGTACGCGCTCTCGGAGGCCGGCTCGGGCTCGGACGCTTTCGCGCTGGCGACGCGCGCGGTGGAGGCGGACGGCGGCTTCCGACTGACGGGGCAGAAGCTCTGGATCACGAACGGCGCCGAGGCGGAGATCTACATCGTCCTCGCCAACGCCAACCCGGAGGCCGGCTACAAGGGGATCACCGCTTTCGTCGTGGAGCGGGGCTTCGACGGCTTCTCGGTGGGGAAGAAGGAGGACAAGCTGGGGATCCGGGCGTCGAGCACGACGGAGCTGGTGCTGCGGGATGTCCTTGTGCCGCGGGAGAACGTGCTGGGGGAGGTGGGGAAGGGCTATAAGGTGGCGATCGAGACGCTGAACGAGGGGCGGATCGGCATCGGCGCGCAGATGATCGGGATCGGGCAGGGAGCGCTGGAGGCGACGGTGAATTACGTGCAGGAGCGGGAGCAGTTCGGCCGGTCGATCGCGAGCTTCCAGGGGGTGCAGTTCCAGCTCGCCCAGATGGCGACGGATCTGGAGGCGGCGCGGCTGATGGTGTACAACGCGGCGCGGCTCAAGGACGCGGAGCAGCCCTTCCTGCAGCAGGCGGCGATGGCGAAGCTCTTCTCGAGCCAGGTGGCGCAGCGGATCACCTCGGAGTGCATCGACCTGTTCGGCGGGTACGGCTTCACCAAGGAGTACCCGGTCGAGAAGTTCTATCGCGACTCGAAGATCGGCACGATCTACGAGGGGACGAGCAACATGCAGCTTCAAACGATCGCGAAGAACCTGCTCAAGTAGTCATGTGACAGGCACATAGGCTATGAGATGCCGCCGCAGCGATGACGCTGCGGCGGTTGTCCTTTCGGGGGTGGGGGGTGTCCCGGGGGGCCGCCTGCAGGCGCATCTCGTGTAAGTAGCAAGCTCGGGAGACGGCTCAGTTCCATTCCCCCACCAAAGCGGCAACCAGCACCGGTGCCTGCGGACTCCGTCGGGCCGGCCCAGCTCCGTGCTCCTCGCCGGGATACCAGCCTGATCGGCACGTCGATGTAGATGGTGCTGCCTCCGCGGCTGCCCCGAGCGAAGCTGACTTGCCGGTCCGGTTCGATGAGTCAGAAGAGCAATTGACACAACATCTTGTGGTCGCATTAGGGACGACACCCGCATGTGGGGTGCCGGGGAACCTTCGGGTCCAGGAGGGGTAGTAGCTCGCGTCACTCGCATCGGCTGATCCACCACGTGGATGCCGCGGTCGGGGAGTCGCTCCCGCCCGTGTTGCTGCAGCCCCGAGATCGCCTGGAAAATCACCCGGATGCCGCAGTCGCAAGTTCCACTGGTCGCGCTGGAGACGCCCGGCGCCCCCGTGACAGCCTTTCTGAGCTACCGCCGCCCCAACCAGCGGCGCGTGAAGGCGCTCCAGCGAGAGCTCCGGCTCCGCGGAGTCCGCGGCTGGCGCGACGTCACCAATCTGCGCGCCGGCGACCCCACGCCGGAGACCATCACCGCAGCCATCCGCAACGGCTCCGACGCGTTCGTCGCGTACGTGACGACGGAGTTTCTCACCAGCGACTTCATCTGGCGCGTCGAGATCCCCGCTGCAATTGCCCGCCACGAGGCCGACCCCCTGTACGCGATCATCCCAGTGTTCGACGGGGTGACTCCGCCCCAGCTCACTGCGAGGTGCGCGGCCGTGGGTCAGATCGACCTGAGCGAGTTCAATGGTGGGTTCGCCGAGGCGCGCAGCGGATCCCGCAGGGCCGCGCTGAAGGGCATCGCGCGCGCGACCTTGGAGGCCGTGATCGGAATCCGGTTCGCAGATGATCGCAGTCGCCCCGTCTACACAGCCTTCCGAACAGGGGCCTTCCGCAGCTCGCTGCCGGGGCCAGACCTCGACATCGACTGGACCGAAGAGTTCGTGTCCCCCTGCCCCCCCGAGGACGTGTGGCGCCATGATCTGCTCCCCGCCCTCCGTGACGTACGCGAGGTGGTGGCCCTCAACGTCCCGAGCCGGAAGGTGACGGCGGAGTTGTTCGCGCGGCTCTCCCCGGCGTTCGCGTTCGGTCATGCGCTGTCATCCGCAGCGTGCCTCGAACTGCTGCTGCGTGATGGTGATCAGGACTGGTCCACCAGTCGGGGTCGTCCCGCGCGCGAGCTGCTCAGGGTGAGAGACCTCGCCGCATCCGGCGACCGGAGCATCGGCGTGGTCGAGGTGGCCATCTCGAGAGACACTAGCTTCCACGCTACCGAGATCCTCCGTGACAGCGGAACGGTCGCCGGCCGCCGTGTTCACCTCCAGCCGGCGGACGGAGGTCCGAGCAACGAAGCCATCGGGTCCTCCGATGATGCAGCCGACATGGCACGCCAGGTGGCTACCCTGCTGCGCTCGCTCCACGACAAGGGCGTGAAGGAGTTCCACCTCTTCATCGCAGCGCCGCCGGCATGGGCCGCGATCCTCGGCCACCTGCTGAGCGCGGTCGGTGAGGTGGTCGTCTACCAGTGGGATTCCCCGTCCGGGTACCAGCACGGGTGCACGGTTCGTTAGCTTCATCGCGCAGAGCACACAGGAGGAGGCGATGTCCCAGAGCGGCTTTGAGGCTCTGCTGACGGCGATCGAGCCGGACGCGAAGCCTGCGATCGATGCGCACACGACGGTGCGGGAGCGCCTGCGCACGCACGAGAGGTTCAAGGAGCACCACGTCGATACCTTCCTCGCCGGGTCCTACCGGCGCCGGACTGCGCGGTCTCCGATCAAGGATGTGGACGTGGTCGTGATGGTGCAGGAGGAACTTCATGACTGGGAGCCCGAGGAGGTCCTGGAGCTTCTGGATGATACCCTGGCGGACTACGACGACTACAAGCGGCGCAGGCGGTCGAACCGGCGGTCCATCCAGGTGAGCCTTACGACCATCGACATGGACATCGTGCCCACTGTCGCCCTGTTCGGGCCTGACACGGAGTTGCGGATTCCCGATCGGGATGTGAAGCAGTGGATGCGCACGCATCCGAAGGGGCACATCACCTGGGTGCAGAATCTGAATGGCTCTACGGCCAAGATCGGCTCCCAGGGAACGCTGGTGCCGCTCGTGAAGCTATTGAAGCAGTGGAAGGCGACGCGGCTGGGTGATGCCCGGCACCCGAAGGGCTTCATCCTGGAGACGCTCGCGGGCTACCTGCACGACCCCACCGCCGGTAGCTGGGAAGAGGTGTACGCCCGGTTCCTGGAGCGCTTCCTCTCGCAGTATCGCAGCTACAAGGGTTCCGGCTTGGTCCCCTCGCTTGGGGATCCGGCGCTGCCGGGGGAGTACATCCGAACGGGGATGACGGCCGCAGACTTCGACCGGCTCATCACCGAGGCGGAGAAGTCGGTCGTGATCGCCCGGAAGGCGATCAAACTTGAAGCGGCCGACAAGGAGGGCGAGGCGTCGATCCTCTGGCAGCAGCTCTTCGGCTGGCTGTATCCGGCGGTGAAGGAGGACCACCCCGTGAAGGCGGCTCCCGCCGCGGCCACTCCGCTCCTCCGGCCCAACACCCGGCAGGCGGAGCCCTTCGGGTAGCCGTAGGATGGAACTCTATCCGGAGCGGCTCGAGGAGTACCGACTCGCCCTGGCTGCTGCGGGTTTCGAGCGCGAGGAGACCGAGGAGCTGGAGATCTGGACCGGGCCGATCTCCGTCACCTGGTGGGAGCCCGGCAGTGGCTTGGCCCGCACGGAGGAGCACCGCGTGCGGATCGTACTGTTGCCGAGCTTTCCCCTCAGGAAGCCTGCGGTGTTCCCAGCTCCAGAGTCCCCTCTCGACATCGAGGGCCGACACCGGGCCCCGATTGAGGAGGGGGCCCTGTGCCTCTGGCCGGAGACCGCACGCCGCGGTACCGGGCGGGGATGGTCTCCCAGTACCACGCCGGAGGAACTCCTCGATCGGATCCGCTCGTGGTTCCGGCACTACCACCTCGATGACTGGGATCTCGAAGATCGCCCCCCCGATCTCCACCTGCAGTTTCCTCAACCGCGCACTCCTGAGCTGATGCTGATCGGTGACGACTGGGTGCCCCCGGCCGAGAACGAGTTCGGCCGCTTCGGCATCTGGGACAGCACCACGAACAGGTATGCCTTCGCCGGACATCCGGTAGGAGGGGCGGGCGAGGTGCGGCGCGCGCACAACGATCGAATCCTCCTTCCAACCAGCATCAAGAACGACCGGTTCACACGGCCCGGAGCATGGTTCAGGGTCCCCCGAGAGCCGCGGCCTCGGCACAACCTGCGATCCATGCTTGAGGAGATCGACGCGGCCACGGGACACGATGGCGGCTGGGCGCTGGCCCGGTTGCGCCGGCTCTTCGATGCGCCACCGTACAGGCCCCACCGGATCGTCATCGCCGTTGGCTACCCGGATCGCGGGTCGGGAGGCGAGCAGTGGCTCTTCCTGCGGGTTGAGCCGAACGGGAGCAAACCCCTGAAGCTCGGCCGTCCTGAAGACCTCGAGCGGCATGGGGTCTTCGCCTACGAGACGGCGCCCTGCGGTCGCGAGGACCTGATGAGGCGTACGGGACACGTGGCCGAAATGCTGGCCGGCAAGAAGGCGCTCATCCTCGGGGTTGGGGCTCTCGGAAGCTCGATCGCCATGTTACTCGCCAAGGCTGGTGTTCCCTCGCTCCATCTCGTCGACAGTGATCGGATGCGGCCCACCAACGCGGTGCGACACGAAGGGGGACTGTGGGACATTGGTCGCGAGAAGACGCTGGCAGTCTGGTGGGCGATCCATCAACACGCGCCCGACTGTCAGGTGACGACCGCAAGCCAGAGCTGGGACCCGGATGTGCTGGCTCAGTGGATCCGCGAGGCGGATGTCGTGGTGGACGCCACGGCTCACGAGACGTTCAGTCTGCTCGTGAACGAGGTCGCGGTTCGCGAGAGTAGGCCGGTCGTCTACACCTTCACCCGACGCCGGGCCTCCATCGGCGAAGCACTCGTCGTACGGCCCGGGGTTGATCCCTGTGTGGTCTGTCACGCCGCGCTGGCCCGTGAACCCGACTATCCGATCGTCCTTCCCGGAGAGGAGGGCGAGTTCATCGAGGCAGGGTGCGGCGTGCCCACGGTGCAGGCCTCCGCAGTGGATGTGGAATCGACGGCGGCGATGGCCGCAAGGGCAACGCTCCGCCTCCTGCAAGGACGAGCTGATCAGCACCATCACCTCGTTCTCGTGAACGACCCTCTCCCCGAGGCGACCGGAGCGCTGGCATCCGAAGGCCTGCACAGGTTCCGGTGGAGCAGGGTTGCGTGTTCGGTCTGCGGCGCGACGGCTCCGTGAATCAGCCTGCACTGCTGATTGCACCCGAGGCCGCAGAGCTGATCTTGGAGCTGAGCCGCCGCGAGCGTCCCCACGAGACGGGCGGCGCCCTGGTTGGCTTCATCTCGCCGGATGGAGTCGTGATCACCCATGCCACCGGTCCAGGCCCAGGGGCGGAGCGCGAGCGGGCAACTTTCCGCCGCGACGGAGAGTCCACGCAGGACGCGGTGAATCGGATCTTCGACGAAACCGGCGGCAACAGCGACTATGTGGGCGAGTGGCACTCCCATCCCGCACCGATGGGGCCGAGCGCGATGGATCGGCGGGCCATGCGGCGGATCAGTGGTAGTCCTATGTACCGGACGCCTGAGCCCGTGCTGGTGATCGCACAGAGGACGCGCTGGCGCCGGTGGCGCCTGCTCGGCTTCATCTGGATCGAACGGGATCTGGAGCCCGTTCGGATCCGGATCATCCGAGATGTGCCGGATCGGCCGCCGGTGTTCAGGGACGTGTTACCACTGCCGTCGGAACGATCTTGCCCGTTCACGCGGCTTCCCCCCTGATGTCCTCGTAAATCCGCTGGGCCAGCTCGCGGAAGGCGATCTCCTGAAATTCGGACTCGTTGAAGTACTTGGTCACAATGTCCTGGTTCTGCGAGAGCCGGTCGATCATGAAGTCGGCGATCTTCTGTCGGATCGCCAGCGAGAAGTTGTCGAACCGGTTCGCCTGCGCGCGCTGGACCACCTCCTCGTCCTTCATCGCCGTCCGGGTGATCTGGTCGAAGAAGAGCTGGTCCTCGGGGGTGAAGTTGGTGCCGAAGCGCTCGTTCAGCACGTCGATGATCTCCGAGAGAGGGATCTCCGGCTCCTTCTCCTCGCGCGTCCCCACCGCCGTCGGCCCCTTCACCGCGCCGCCCTCGCCCGCCAGGAGCTGGATCGTCTCCTCGTCAACCGTCTTCTGGATTCGGTAGTACTGGAGCTGGACGTCGCCCTCGAGGTCCGGCGGCGCACCGCCGCCTTCGCTGGGGAGGCGGGTCAGCAGGAAGCGGCCGAAGGTGTAGCGCTTCTCCAGGTCGGCGTCCTGCCACGGCGTGATCTGCGACAGGAAGGCGTAGAGCCGCACGTACGCCCCCAGCGTCTCCCGGAACTCCTCCTGCCGCTCCGGATCCAGCGCGCTGAAGCGATCCACGGCGGGGCCCAGGTGCTTGTAGAGGAGCGCCTGGTCGGCCGAGGAATGCTTCTCCTGCGGCTTGTAGAACACTTTCGCGAACACGTCCACCTCCGAGGCGTGGTAGACCTGCGCGGCGTCTAGCTTCGCCTGGAGCTCGTAGAGCTGGTGGGGCTCGGCCTTCTCCGCCAGCGAGGTCTGCTCGTAGTAGGGCTGGAACGCGGCCTGGATCTCCTCCGCCCCGTTCACGAAGTCGAGGACGAAGGTGTCGTCCTTGCCCGAGTGCGTGCGGTTCAGCCGCGAGAGCGCCTGTACGGCCTGCACGCCGGCGAGCCGCTTGTCCACGTACGTCGTGTGCAGGAGCGGCTGGTCGAAGCCGGTCTGGTACTTGTTGGCGACGATCAGCACGTTGTAGCGGTCGGTGGCGAACTCCTCCGGGAGCTGGCTTTCCGGCATCCCGTTCAGCGCCGCCTCGGTGTCCTCCTGCCCCGTGTCCGGATCTCGCACCGTGCCGGAGAAGGCCACCAGCGGGCGCACGTCGTCGTAGCCCTTCTCGGCAATGTACTTCCGGAAGGCGCGCAGGTAGCGCACGGCGTGGAGCCGCGAGGGGGTGACCACCATCGCCTTGGCGCGGCCGCCGATCTTGGGACGCACCTTGGCGCGGAAGTGCTCGACGATGATCTCCGTCTTCTGCGCGATGCCGTGAGGGTGGCGCGTGGCGAAGCGCACCAGCGACACCGCGGCCTTCCGCTTGGGCAGCTCGGGGTCGTCCTCGCCCGTCTTCGCCAGGCGCCAGAAGACGGCGTAGGTGGTATAGTTCCGGAGCACGTCGAGGATGAAGCCCTCCTCGATCGCCTGCCGCATCGTGTAGAGGTGGAAGGGCTCCGGCTTCCCCTCCTCGCCGCCGGGCCGGCCGAACATCTCCAGCGTCTTCCCTTTCGGCGTGGCGGTGAAGGCGAAGAAGGAGAGGTTGGGCTGGCGTCCTCGCGACCGCATCACCTCCACGATCCGGTCCTCGTAGTCCGCCGCGTCCTCCTCGGCCCCGTACCCCTCCGCCTCCTCCAGATCCTTTGGCGCCAGCACCTCGCGCACGTGCCGCGCAGACTCGCCGGTCTGGGAGCTGTGCGCCTCGTCCACGATCACCGCGTAGGTGCGGCCCGGCAGCTCACCGATCCTGTTCGCGACGAAGGGAAACTTCTGCAGGGTGGTGATGATGATCGGCACCCCGGAGGAGAGGGCGTCCGCGAGCTGGCTGGAGTGCAGCTCGATGCGCGCGACCACCCCCTGCTTGTGCTCGATCTGGTGGATGGCGTCCTGCAGCTGACGGTCGAGCACCACGCGGTCGGTGATCACGATCACCGAGTCGAAGACCTTCTCGTCTTTCTGGTCGTGCAGGCTGGCAAGGCGGTGGGCGAGCCAGGCGATGCTGTTGGTCTTGCCGCTCCCCGCGGAGTGCTGGATCAGATAGCTCCGGCCGGGACCCTCGGCGCGGGCGGTGTCGGTGAGCCGGCGGACGGCGTCGAGCTGGTGGTAGCGGGGGAAGAGCAGGATCTCCCTGGTCCGCTTCCGCCCGTCCACCCAGCGCTCCTCCCGCTGCAGGTGCATGTAGCGGCCGAGGACGTCGAGGAAGCTGTGCCGCTCCCAGACCTCCTCCCATAGGTAGCCGCTCCGGTAGCCGCTCGGGTGCTCCGGGTTGCCCGCCCCACCATTGCGGCCGCGGTTGAAGGGAAGGAAGAAGGTGCTGTCGCCCGCCAGCCGCGTGGTCATGAAGACCAGGTCCGGGTCCACCGCGAAGTGGACCAGCGCGCGCTTGGCGAAGTGGAAGATCGGGTGCCTCGGGTCGCGCCGCTTGTACTGCCGGGCGGCGTCCCAGACGTTCTGGTGGGTGAACTCGTTCTTGAGCTCCACCGTGGCGACCGGCATGCCGTTCAGGAAGAGCACCAGGTCGATAGAGTCGGCTTCGTCCGGGATGAACCGCACCTGCCGCGTCACCACCAGCCGGTTCTTCGCGTAGCGATCGGCCGCCTCGGGGTTCAGCCCGTGCGCGGGGCGGAAGTATGCCAGCTCGACCTTCTTCCCGCTGAACTTCACCCCCTGCCGGAGCACGGTGAGCGTGCCGTGCGAGCCGAGGAAGTTCTCAAGCACGGAGAGGAATGCGCTCTCGAGGTGGGCTCCGTGCAGGGCCCGCAGCTCGGCCCAGAGCTTCGGCTGGGTCTCCTCGATGAAGGGGAAGAGCTGCGAGGGGTCCAGCGCGCGCTCGCGGTCGAACGCGGCAGGGTCGCCCTTGATCCAACCACGGTCCAGCAGGGCGGCCTCGACGGCATCCTCGAGAGCGCGCTCGGTGTGGACGCTCGGGGTCATGGCTCGGGGGCGACGATCCGCAGCGAAGGGAAGTAGGAGCGGTAGCGGCTGGCGTCGCGCGTCAGCAGCGCCAGGCCGGCGACCGCGGCGTGCGCGCCGATGTAGAAGTCGGGGAGAGGCGAGCGTCGTGCTCCCCCGCGGCGTCGGTATGCCACGAAAACCCTGCCCGCCAGGAACGCCGCGTCCCAGGGCAGCGGATCACGTCGGTACAGGTCCGGAGGCAGTGCGGCATCCAGCTCCTCGGTTTCCGCAAACCCGACCGAGACCTCCGCGTAGACGATCGGGTTGATGACCAGCGGCGCGCGGTCCGCGAGGTAGGCGAGCATCGCGGATGACCACGCTCCCCAGGTCGGATGGTCTTCCGTGACGTCCACGAGGATGTTGGCGTCCACCAGAACGCCCGGAACCGGGAGCGCCAAATCGGGCTCCCGCCACGCGGCCGGAGAGGAGTTCACACCAGCAGCGTCCCGTCGTCCTCGCCGCGCGTCAGCGCCATGAGCTCGTCTGTGGTCATGCCGTTGGTCCGGGCACCGCGCAGCGCGGCGAGGACCGCCCGACCACGCGGCCCGATGCCGTCTTTCGGCTCCGCCCGCGTGAGCCGCGCGCCGTCGCCGTCGATCTCCCACCGCACCTCCGTCATCGGGAGCAGACCCAGCGCCTCGCGGATCGCCTGCGGGATCGTCACCTGCCCCTTGCTCGTGATCTTCATTGCGCCCCTCGCGGTAAGAATTCCAGGAGTAAGAGTACCGGGATCCCACCCGCCGGTCAATGATCGGCGTCTGCCGGCGTCATGCCGGGGCCTCCTCGCGGACGGGGATCTGGCCGGTGACGGCGGCAGAGATCAGGGCTTGGCGGTACTCGCGGAGCTTCTCGATGTGGCGGTTTAGTGTCGCTACAACTACATCCACTGAGCGCATTGCCTCACGCAGGTAGTCAACAATCTCTAACTGCTCGCTGAGAGGCGGCACGGGAACCACGAACTCTCCATAGCGTTGAGCACTTACATTGGGGATCGTCGCCTGCACGAGGGGAGCCTGTCAAGCTGGTTGAGACGGTCGCAAGCTTATATTACTGAGCAGCCGCCGCTTTCTCCGGCGGATTGATCCAGGCGGCCGTGGGCAGTTCTGGAGGCCGCGGCACCCCGCGCACGAAGCGCTCGGGCCGCTGGGCGTAGGCGGTCGCCAGCACGCGGGCTCGCTCGGTGTGGAGTGCCTCGGCGCGGCCGGAATGCACCGCGGCCGGGGGCATGAGAGCGATGCCCGAGTGACGGTGCTCGTGGTTGTACCACGCGAAGAACTCGCGGCAGAAGCTTCGCGCTTCGAGGATCGAGCCGAAGCGATCCGGAAAGCCGGGCCGGTACTTCAGCGTCTTGAAGTGTGCCTCCGAGTACGGGTTGTCGGTCGACGTGTAGGGTCGCGAGTGCGTCTTCGTGATCCCCAGATCCGCCAGCAGAAAGGCTACGGGCTTCGACCTCATGGCACTGCCCCGGTCGGCGTGGATCGTCAGCTGGTCGCGCTCGATGCCCTGCTGCTGGGCCGCTTGCGCGATCATCTGCTCGGCCACGGCGGCCGACTCCCGGTGCTGCACGGTCCAGCCGACCACGTAGCGGCTGAAGACGTCCAGGATCACGTACAGGTAGAAGTAGCTCCATTTCTCGGGCCCGAGCAGCTGGGTGATGTCCCAGCTCCACAGCTCGTTGGGCCGCTCGGCCAGCAGCTCGGGCCGGGCGTAGGCGGGATGCGTGAGCTGATCGCGCCGCTCGCGCACCTCACCGCGCTGGGCAAGCAGGCGGTACATCGTGCGCTCCGAGCACAGATAGCGCCCCTCATCCAGGAGCGTCGCCCACACCTGGGCCGGCGAGCGGTCCGCGAAGCGCTCCGAGTGCAGCTCCTGGAGCACCGCCTCGCGCTCGGCAGCCGAGAGGGTACGCTCCGGCTGCGGGCGCGGCACCCGAGGCTTCGGCGGGGGTGGCCGCCGCCGACGGTAGATCGTCGCCGGCGCCGTGCCCAGGACGCGGCACGCCGGCCGGGTTCCAATCACAGGGGTGAGTTCCTCCACGGCCGCTTCGATCCTGGCTCGGTGCTCCCGTCCGCGCCCCTGGTCCCGAGCAGCTCGCCCAGAAGCGCGGAGACGTTTCCCTGCACCTCGATCACCTTGCGCGCCTTCGCCAGCTCCGCCTCCGCCCGCTCCAGCTTCCGGCGCAGCGCCTCGTTCTCGGTCGCGAGCGGGTGCGGCTTGCGCCGGCCCCGCGGGCGGGCCAGGGCGTCGAGCGCACCCTGATCTCGCTGTCTGCGCCATGCGGAGAGGTGCGACGTGTAGAGCCCCTCGCGGCGCAGCAGGGCCCCGATCTCGCCAGGCTGGGTGCAGGCGTCGGCCTGCTGGATGATCCGCAGCTTGTACTCGGCCGTGAAGCGCCGCCGCGCGGGCCGCTCGACCAGCTCCGGGTCCGGGACTTCGGCGGCGGGTCGAACGGCGGCCGCTGCGCTACGCTCGCCTACGGCTCGCTGCGCGAAGCGGCCGCCGTTCCCGTTGTGCTTTGCGTTCAACATCGGAGGCTCCCCTCTCGCCCTCGTGAGTCAGTAGTTCTGGGAAGATAACCGTCTCACCTCAACTTGGCAGAGAGGGGAGGCTGAGGCGGACCTCCTGCAGATACGCCTGGCTCTGAGTGTATAGCTCGACGAACTCGGGTATGACCTTGAAGGGATCGGCTCTGAAGCGAATCAGGTAGCCAGCGAAGCACGCGCGGCCCCAGTCAGGACGGTATCGAACGGCCTTGCCGACGGTCGCTCCGCTTCGCGCGAGGAGGATGTCTCCATCGCGGAGTAGATATGGCTTGGCTACAGCTTCTGGCAGCGACTGAAATGTCTCCTCCCTCAGGGTGCCGTCGGAGTTCAGGTCGGTGATTCGGATGTACCGAGGAAGCTCCGGATCTGTCAGCTCCGCCGACTCGTTTGCTCCGTAGGTGAATGGCTCCATGGCCAAGTACTTCAGCCGAATCGGCCGCCAGTGGGCGGGGATCTGACAGAGTGTGGGGTACCCAGACACTCGCTTGGGAGCCCTATCATCAAGTCCCTGAGTCACAACCTTGCCGATGATGACCCCGCGCCGCTCAAGGCAGGCAGCAATCAGCTTCTGCTTCTTCGCGATCAGCGCGTCGATGGCCGCGGTTTTCTCGTCGAGGTAATCGGCGATGGCGCGCTGCTCCTCGCGGGGAAGGTGAGGAATCGGGAGCGAGCCAATCTCTGATGAGTTAACGGCTGGGTAGCTGACTCCCGTGGACCGGGCTACAACCTCATCGATCCAGGGCGTAGAACGACACCAGTACGCCAGGAAGCGCGGCTCGATCTCATCCCCGGGTGTGAGCACCGCGAAGCCCGTGGAGCAAATCAGGTTCTCAGGCGCCTCCTCCACGAATGCGATAGCGCGGAGGTAGGTGCGCACGGTGGAGACGATCGTGTCCCCCGCCCGGACCACCCGACGGGCACGGGATGGCGCATTCTCAAACCTATAGTGCGACATCTCCGTGATCTCACCACGGCTGTTCACGCCGCTGATGTCGATGTACTCCAATTCGTAGTCCGGAGAAGTCGTTCCAGGGAGCGCTACAGCGTTGATCTTCACCACGTGCTTCAGCGGCACGATAGACCATGAGTCGGGCAGGCTGGCGATCCAAGGGACCAGGCGATCACCCGGCGTCAGCGGTGGCGTGCTCGTGCTCATCGCGATTCCTCCACGGTGGAAGCCGTCCGGTACTTCTGGTTAGAACGGTTATCGATCGCGTCTGCAGGCCCTTACCCCCGGCTCGCTCGTGCCTCGCTCGCCTCCCCCTCTCCCGCAGGCGGGAGAGGGGACCGGGGGGTGAGGGCAGCCGGACTGCAGATCCATACGGGAACCGCTCTAGGATCCTGCGGGCTCGCGGGGTTCGTGTACTCCAGCTCGCCGGAACGTATCATGGGTCCGGTGTAGGTCGCGCGCAGGTAGTCCCTCGACCGACCGATGATCTCCGACAGCTCCTCCGCGCTCAGCTCACGCCAGGCGCAGAGGCGGCGGATCAGGCGGCGCAGCTCGGGGTTCGGAGTGCGCCGGGTCAGATCCGCCACGGCCGCGGCCAGCTCCGCCGGCATCTCGAGCTTGTGAGGTTTCCCGCTCTGCTTGTGAAGTTCCTCGCCGAGCTTGGTAGGTTTCTCGACCTGCTCCGTAGGTTGCGCGATCGGCGTCCGCGCAACCGCCGCGGGGTTCAGGAGCCGCTCGGTCGGGGTGTAGTAGGTGGCGGCCCCGCGATCGTGCTGATCGAGCAGGCCCGCATCGCGGAAGCGCCGCAGGTGCGCGCTGGCGTCCAGCGTTTCCACGTTCGGGCCCGAGCGGTCGGACTCGGGGCGTGGCGGGAGGACGGTCATCGTTCCGACTCCGCGCCCCCCAGCTCCCGCTCCAGCTCCTCCGCGCTGGGCAGGCTCCCGCGGAGCTGCTCCGGCAAGCGCTTGGTCAGCCGGTACTCGGAGACGCCGATCGGCTGCTCCACTCCGCGCAGCGCGTACTCCGCGACCACGCGGTTGCGCTCCCTGCAGAGGATCAGCCCGATGCTAGGCTGGTCGTCCGGATGGCGGAGCAGGTCGTCCACGGCCGAGAGGTAGAAGTTCATCTTGCCGGCGTCCTCTGGCCGGAACGCCCCGATCTTCAGCTCGATCACCACGTGGCAGCGCAGGCGCAGATGGTAGAAGAGAAGGTCGCGGTAGTAGTCCTGCCCGCCGAACTCCAGGGGGTACTGGCTCCCGACGAACGCGAAGCCGACCCCCAGCTCGAGCAGGAACTCGCGCAGGTGCAGGAGCAGCCCACGCTCCAACTCCCGCTCGCGCGCTTCCTCGCCGAGTTGCAGGAAATCGCAGTGATAGGGATCCTTGATGAGCTCGCGGGCGAGGTCGGACTGGGGAGCGGGAAGCGTGCGCTCGAAGTTGGTCACCGCCTGTCCCTGCCGGCGGTGAAGCCCGCTGTCGATCTGATGGACGAGCACGTTGCGGCTCCAGCCGTGCTCGATCGTCTTGCGTGCGTACCACTCGCGCTCGGCGGGCTCCTTCACCTTGTCGAGGAGGACGGCGTTCTGGCCCCACGGGATTTGTGCAACAGCCTGTTGCACAAATGGCTCGTCCGGGTGCGCCTGGCGAACGCCCGCATGTACTTCAGGTTGCGGGCGGAAAAGCCCGTCATCTCGGGGAACTCCCGGCGTAGATCGACCGCCAGCCGCTCCACCACCTTCGCACCCCACCCGGCCTCCCGCTGCCGGGCAAGGATCTCGCGCCCGATCTGCCAGTACAGGAGCACCAGCTCGCGGTTGACCGCCAGCGCGGCCCGCACCTGCGCCGTCCGGATGCGCGCCTTGAGGTCCTCGAGCAGCTCGCCGTAGCCGCCGACCTCCCCTACCATGTCATCCCGACCGTGATGAGCTGGCGTTCCGCTCGATTCCTCCGTCACGCCAGCACCTCTTGCAGCATCCCCTCGATTCCGGTCGTCGCTACGTCTGCCCCTCCAGGTGCGCCCGCGACACGGAAAGGAACTCCTCGGCCCGATCGATCATCTCGCCGGCGCCCGCCGCGACGAGGTCGTCATCGGTATCGGCGCCATAGGTCGCACGCTGGCGAGTCTCGAAGGCTCGGAGCAGCCAGCCATGGTACTTCGGGTCGAGAGCACGAGTCTTCGCGAAAGCTCTGCCGAACGCACCATGCACGGCGCCGTGGCTGCTGAAGTCGAGATCTCGCTCGGCGAGCAGCGCCTCCGCCACATAGAACATGGCGTAGTAAGCGCGGTCGGCGGCCGAGTCGGCGTACCCATCCACGAGCAGTATGCGAGCGGCATCGATCATTCGAGCGGCCTTCCGCAGGCGCTGGCGCGTATACTCCTTCATACCGAACGCCCTTCCCGGCGGATGCTTCGCAACAGGGGGGTATCTCCCCCGCTCCATTGCGCCTCCGACATCAGAATCCGGCTGATGGTCAGATCGTGCTCCAGCGAGAGGTCGGCCGTAATGTGTCCACCTCGTTCGAGCTCATCCCAGTAGGACTCCACCTCGTCCAGCACCACCAGCACGTCCAGGTCGCTCCCCGGCTCGGCTTCCCCCCGCACGTAGGAGCCGAAGAGGAAGAGCCCGCGCAGCCGCTCGCCGTAGAGTGCCTCCAGCCGGCGGCGCAGCTCCGCCAGGATCGTGCGCACCTCGGTGGGCGTCTTGACCCGCAGCCCGACCGATGCAGGGTCGGTGTAGGTCCTCATCGTTCCCTCCTTCGGAGACAGCCTTGTCGCACCCGATGCGGCACGGCCAGCGACACCGCGCGTGCCGCCGTCACGCCAGCACCTCCTCCAGCATCCCCTCGATCTCCGCTTCCAGACCCCGGATCTCCGCCTCGATCTCCGCCAGCGGCCGGAGCGGCGTGTACTCGTAGAAGTGGCGGGTGAACGGGATCTCGTAGCCAATCCTGGTCCGGCCCTCGTCGATCCACGCGTCGGGCAGGAACGGCCGCACCTCGCGCTCGAGGTAGGCGTGCACGTCCTCCTTGAGCGGCACGTTCTCGGCATCGCGCAGGTCCGTGTCCGGCTCGGGGGCGCCTCCCTTGCCGGTGCACACCTCGGCCGTCTCGTCACGCTCCGACAGTGCGGAGAGAATCGCCTTCTGGAGCGGGGCGGGCAGGGCCAAGCCCGCCTCGTCGAGCGCGCGCTTCAGGGCCCGCTTGAACTCCGGCCGGCTCCGGTGGACCGGCTCCGGGTCCAGGGAGCGCAGCGCGGTCAGGATCCGCTCCTGCAGCCGCTTCCCCTCCTCGATCTCCTGCTGACCCCTCTCTCCCTTCTTCTTGCTGGTGGCGAGGCTCTGGAAGGTGCGCTCCTCCTCCAGCCGCGCGATGCGCTCTGGCG
Organism: Longimicrobiaceae bacterium; assembly: GCA_965215255.1. Lineage (GTDB taxonomy): Bacteria > Gemmatimonadota > Gemmatimonadetes > Longimicrobiales > Longimicrobiaceae > CBDCDN01. Next base: position 85,199 of record CBDCDN010000009.1, read on the forward strand.
AGGCCTGAAGGTTGAGCCGCAGGGGGCGATCGACCGTGATCTTACGGTAGCCGAAGTCCTCGTTGTCGAAGATCTTCGAGCGAGGCCCCTCGGCGAAGTTGCCATGGACGCGGGTGAGCTCCTCGATGTGCTCGCTGCCCATCTCATTGCGCTTGTTGCCCAGCGACTTCTTCATCTTCCGGAAGAGGTCCACCCCGTTGATGAGCTGGATCTTCCCCCGCCGACGGGCGCTCTTCCGGTTCGTGAGCACCCAGATGTAGGTGTGGATGCCGGTGTTGTAGAAGAGCTGATCGGGCAGGGCGACGATCGCCTCCAGCCAGTCGTTCTCCAGGATCCAGCGCCGGATCTCGCTCTCGCCGCTCCCCGCGTCGCCGGAGAACAATGGCGAGCCGTTGAAGACGATGGCCAGCCGGCTCCCCTCCGGCTTCATCTTCGCGATCATGTGCTGCAGGAAGAGGAGCGAACCGTCGTTGATACGGGGCGTGCCGGCGCCGAAGCGGCCGGCGAAGCCGAGCTTCTTGTGCTCGTCCTCCACCGCCCTCTGCACCTTTCGCCATTCCACGCCGAACGGTGGGTTGGAGAGCATGTAGTCAACGGTCCGCCCCGCGTGCCCGTCCTCACTGAAGGAGTTGCCCCGAGCGATGTTCTCCGGGTTCTGCCCCTTGATCAGCATGTCCGCCTTGCAGATGGCGTAGCTCTCGTCGTTCAGCTCCTGACCGAAGACCTCCAGCCTTGCCTGCGGGTTGTGCTCCCGCACCCAGTCCTGCGCTACTGACAGCATGCCCCCGGTCCCGGCCGCGGGATCGTACAGCGTGCGCACGACCCCGGGACGCCGCAGCGCCTCGTCATCCTCCGTGAGCAGGAGGTTCACCATCAGGCGGATCACCTCGCGCGGGGTGAAGTGCTCACCGGCCGTCTCGTTTGAGGTCTCCGAGAAGCGGCGGATCAGCTCCTCGAAGATCGACCCCATCATCTCGTTGGGGACCCGCTCCGGGTGCAGGTCGATCTCGGCGAAGCGACGCACCACGAGGTAGAGCAGGTTGGCTTCGTCCAGCTTCGCGATCTGCTGGTCAAAGCGGAAGCGCTCCAGGATGTCGCGCGCGGCCCCGGAGAAGCCGTTGATGTAGTTGCGCAGGTTGGCCGCAACGTCGTTGGGCGCCCCCTTCAGCCGCTCGAAGTCGAATCGCGAGGTGTTGTAGAACGGCTCGCCGGCCACGCGCTTCAGCGCCTCCTCGCGGAGCGCGGGCGCAGCCCCCTGCATCTGCTCGGCGCGCTCGAGCACTCGGGCCTTGGTGGGCTCCAGCACGCAATCGAGCCGGCGGAGCACCGTGAGCGGGAGGATCACCTTGCCGTAGTCGGCCTGCTTGTAGTCGCCGCGGAGCAGGTCGGCCACGGACCAGATGAATCCGGTCAGTTCACGGAAGGTGGCGGTGTCGCGGGGCTGGGTCACAGCCATTCGTCCTCGTTGGAGTTCCTCGGGATGAGCATGCTCGGACGCTTCCTCCCCGCGCCCCGTACGCTCCGGATCCGCAGCGGCGCAGGGCGGCGGCTCTCCCGGCGCGATTGGGCGCCGAGTCCGGCCGCGCACGCGATGCGAGTACGGGGACGGGCCACATCAGGCTGGGGTGGAACGGGTCCGGGTGGGCGCGCCGGCGGCGCCCTGCAAAGTACGCCCGTGCGGGCGCGGATGCCAGTTGCTCGTAGCGCCTACAACCATAGTTGCATGCAACCGTATGTGCAGGCTGCTCCGCCGGTGCGGGAGTGCTCGCTGGGCGTGGATCTGCCGGCGCAGCCACCCGCGGTACGCTGGATGTGAAGCTGAGCATCGTCCCCTTCACATCGGAGCCTGACATGGCTGATGTTCTGACGCAGGTGCTCCCTATCCTCGTGATCGCCGCGCTCGCGGCGCTCACCGCTGCGGCCGCTCGACCAGCTCCGGGTCCGGGACCTCGGCGGCGGGCCGAACGGCGGCCGCTTCGCTACGCTCGCCTACGGCTCGCTGCGCGAAGCGGCCGCCGTTCCCGTTCTGCTTTCCATTCAACATCCGGTGCTCCCCTCTCGCCCTCGTGAGTCAGTAGTTCTGCGAAGATAACCGTCTCACGGGAACTTGGCAGAGAGGGAGAGGCAGCTGACTGAGCGAGCACGGGACGAGGAGGTAGAGGACCTCGCGGCAATGCTTGAAGATGAGTACGACTGACCCTTGGGGCGCCGGCGAGGCGCCGGACACTCCGAAGCCGGCGCTGCACGATCGCGTTCGGGACAGCTCGGGGGGCCGGTGAACCATGGCTACGCATCGGCGGGGTGGGGGGTGATCTGCGGGGGATTCCACGAGATTCAAGGCGACTCCACAAACTCGGTGCGATTCGCGCTGGACGGAATCCCGCTTGAATACCGATTCAGTGCGACTCAGCCCGACTCCATGACTTCAACGAAACATCCGACTTTCGATCGGCACGATCTACGAGGGGACCAGCAACATGCAGCTCCAAACTATTGCCAAGAACCTACTTAAGTAGGTCGAGCCGAACCGCCCCTAGAGGGGTTCAGGACGAGGAGGGTGTCGTTCGCGTGCAGGTGAGAGCGGGCCGCGGCGAGGCCCCGCCGGTCCGAGCGAGCACCGCTCCCGTGGTCGGTGAAGAGCTCTGCCCGCATCCGACCTGCTGGAGGGCGCCGATTTGCACGTTGAGGTTCTGGTCCCCGTTGGTGGCTCGTCGGTCGCCCATTCTCATGGGGAGGCGGCGATCGCGGTGGAAGAAATACGTCCCGTTTCCCGTGAAGTACCACGGGACGCGGGACGTTGTTTTTCGGACGAGGTTTCAGGAGGGGCCTCTCGGCAGCACACCATCGCCGCGGGGAAGCTGCGGGGGCATCCCACAAACGCAGGGAACCGAAGAGGCAGGTGTCTGTCTCCTTGACTGCTCGCACTTTGTTGTCCATCTTGTCTGGGACAACAAGGAGGAGTCATGGAAAAGAGGAACCCGAAGCGGGTGGGGAAGATTGGCAATATCACCGAGGTCCCCGCCAGTGAGGTCAAGAACGCCTGGCATGAGTTCGTCGACCGAGTGAGTCAGGCGCGCGAAGAGATCGTGGTGACCCGCTACGGCAAGCCGGTCATGAAGCTATCCCCGATCGAGAAATCGGAGGACCAGCCCGGGATCTTCGGGTTCCTGGCCGGCACGGTGACAGTTCACGGAGATATCGTTGCCCCCACTGGAGAGGTGTGGGAGGCGGATGCCTGACCCTTCCACGCGCGCCCTCGTCCTGGATACCCATGTGTGGTTGTGGGTGGTCGAAGGCAACCCGCGTGAGCTGTCCTCCCGAGCGGTCGAGGAGATTGACGGTGCCAGCCGGAGTGGCGACATCCTGGTGTCCGCGATCTCGGTGTGGGAGGTGGCGATGCTGGAAACGAAGGGACGAATCAGTCTGTCGCGGCCGGTGGAGGACTGGGTGCACAGCGCTCTGCGTGCCCCCGGGATCCGGCTCCTCCCGTTGACCCCCGAGATCGCCATCGAGAGTACGCGCTTGCCTGGATCGGCGCATGGGGATCCGGCGGACCGCATCCTGATCGCAAGCGCTCGCGTTCTCGGTGGCCGGCTTGCGACTCGGGACCAGACAATCCTCGAGTATGCCGGAGGGGGTCACGTCGCGGTCATCGACGTGACCCCCTGAGCCTTCCTGCCGAGCTTCTGCGGCCACCTCCTCGTGTGCCGCTTCCCATCCTCCGAAGCGTCTCAGCAAAGCTTGCCCATCATTGGGTCTCTTGGATCCAGTCCCAGCCGCAGAGCCGCTTCACGCGCTCGAGGTCGGCTTGCAGGCGCTTCAGGTACCGATCGGCCGTGCGCTGCTTCTCGTCCAGGCTATTGTAGACCTTGCCTTCCGTCCAGCGGTGCACCTCCTCGAAGACGCGCTCCGCCGGGTTGAGCTCGGGCGCGTACGCCGGCTGGCGGATCCGGCGCGTCGGCAGCGCCTCCAGAGCGCTCGATCGATGTGCCGGTGCACCGTCCCAGACCACGGCCGGAAGCCTCCACTCCTCCAGCACCGGCAGCAGCGCAGCGGCGTTCATCCGCTCGACCCACCTCCAGCGCAGCTCACCCCGCAGCGGCTCCACGGCCAAGAGCAGATAGCGGTACGTGTAGGTGAGCTGAACCCGCTGGACGACCTTCACGCCTTTGGGCGCCAGCACGCGCCGGACTCACCCGCGTAAGCCGAGGCGCATCTCGTCGGGGAAGTAGCCCCGCTCGCCCCGCTGCACGCCGGCGCGGCTCAGGGCGCGTCGGCATCCCCCCCTTTCCAGGCGTCCTGCGCCTGTGGATCCGCCTTCTCTGCCTGGGGGCGAGGCACTTTGGGATGGATCCCCAGCCGAGCCAGCACGCTGTACATGCCGCTCTCCTGGTACGACACGCCCCACTCGCTCTCCACCCAGTCGCGCGCCTCGCCGGTGGTGCGGAACTGTCCCTGAGCACAGCGCTTCACCAACTTCCGCTTTTGCGCCACCGAGAGGTAGTGCGGCTTGCCCTGGGCCCCGTGTCCGGGCACGCGCCGCAGCACTTCGGCCAAGCCGCCCTCTCGGTACCCGGAGAGCCAGCGCACCAAGGTGCGTCGGCCGACCCCCGCCTGGCGGGCGGCGTCCACTTCACTCTCGCCGCGCCGCACGCGCCAGAGCGCCTGGAGCCGCTTGCGCTCCTCCACGTCCCCCGCACCGCGATACCACTCGTAGAGTTCCTCCGCGCTCTCGCCCCACTCGATCGGCTGCCTGAGTCTCGCCATGATGCCCCTCCGGTTCGTTGCACTCCACGAACCTCAAAGAAGAGCCAACTTCATGCCGGGATGGTATGAGACGGGGACAGCGGCAGTCCACGGATCGCTCCCAGGCGGCCAAGTACCGGAATGTCGGGGCGGCGCTGCTCGAGAGCGCGAATGCTCTACAGACCATCGCCGCGGCGGACACCCGCTACGGGAACGCGATCGCGGCGGTGGCAATCCACGCGGCGATCGCCTGCAACGATGCGCTCACGATCGCCTACGCGGAGTTCAAGTCCACCGAGGGAGACCACGAGAAGGCTCCCGATGCGCTCCTCTCGGCGGACCGGGAGCGGAGGGACAGGTGGGGATCCCCTTCGAGAAGGCGATCCGCTCCCGGAACGAGGGCATTCCGATGCGGCCGGGGGTCGGAACGGCTTGAGGCCGCACGGGCCCGCTGAACGAGATCACCCCCCTCTCCAGCACCGCGGAGAGGGGGGTGATCTCGTTTGCGACCCGCTGTCCGGCCGTTAGATCGCGTCCGAGAGCGAGGTGAAGCTGAAGTCGCGCGCCTTGATCGGCGGCACGATGACCGCCGCGGAGAGGCTACTCGACTCGCTGGGCGAGACGCGCACCGGCTCGCCCATCATCTCCACGTTGTTGAGCATGAAGATGGGGGACTCGTTCCAGCGCAGGTTCTTCACCGCATGGGAGATGCGGCCGTTCTCGATGAGGAACGTCCCGTCGCGCGTGAGCCCGGTGTAGAGGATGGTGCGCGGGTCGACGCCGCGGATGTACCACAGGCGCGTGACAAGGAGTCCGCGCTCCGTGGAGCGGATCATCTCCTCGATGGAGGAGTCGCCGCCCTGCATGGAGTAGCCGGTCCCCCCGCCGAAGCCGCCGCCCCCCGAGGTGTTGGGCTCCACGCCGCTCTGCTGGGCCCAGTACCGGTTGTACATCAGGTTCTTCAGGACCCCGTTCTCCACCCACACCTGGCGGCGGAACGGCAGCCCGTCGCCGCCGAACGGGTTGGTAAGGAGCGCCGGATCCATCGGATCGGTATGGATGGTCACCCGGCTGTCGACGAACTGGTCGCCGATCCGGTTCCCACCGCCCGGCTTGGAGAAGAAGGAGCGGCCCTCGTCGGCGCTCCGCGCGTTGAGCGCGCCCATCATCAGCCCCACCATATTGGCGACCGCGGTGGGCTCGAGGATCACCGTCCAGCGGCCGGGCTCCACCGCCCGCGGGTTCCGGGACGCCTCCGCCTTCTCGATGGCGCGGGCCGCGAGCTGGGCCGCATCCAGGTCGCTCCAGTCGTGCCCGGCGGTGCCCGCCCAGCCGGAGCCGGTGCCGTCCTGCGTCCGCACCGTGGTGGTGTAGTTGACCCGGGAGGCGGGGTGGTAGGCGAAGAGCCCTCCGGAGGTCGCCACCGCCGTCGCGCCGGTGTCGTGCGTCACGAACCCGGTGGAGAGCAGGCTCTTCTCCTGCGAGGGCTGGGTGACTGCCGCCACGGCGCGGGCGCGGGCCTCGGGCGTGAGGTCGGCGGTGGCCTGGAAGACGGCGTTGGGCTGCAGGTACTCCTGCGCTCCCAGCTCACCCATGTACTCGTCGTCCTCCGGCACCAGGCGGGCGAGCCGCTCGCTCGCCTCCACCACCCGCCGCAGCGACTCGTCGTCCGTGCGGTTGGTGGCTGCCGAGGCGAGCCGGTTCCCGAAGGCGCTGGTCACCTCGATGGCGAGGTTGGTGACGTCGCCCGCGGTGCTGATCTGGTTCACCGCGAAGCGGGTGTTGCCTTCCTGCGAGCTCACGATGTTGACGCGCGCCTGGTCTGCCCGGGAGAAGGAGAGCACCCGCTCCGCCAGGCTGCGCGCCTCGTCGCGCGATAGATAACGTGGTTCGGCCATGGCTGGTTAGCTCCTCCGTCCGGTGTTGATCACGGTGACCCCGCGGTGGCGGGAGGGAACGCCGCCGTGCGAGACCGCGTTGGACTGCGCCGGCTGGCCCTTTCCGTCGCCGCCAGTGCCGCCCGAGAAGTACGTGCTCGGCCCCCCGATCAGGTCCATGCTGGCCCAGAACTCCGGGGTGCGGATCTGGTAGGCGACGTCCTTGAGCATTCCGGTCACCTTGCCGTTCTTGATCTCGTGGAACACCTGCCCGCCGAACTGCGCGTTGTAGCGCTGCTGGTCGATGGAGAAGGAGCCGTCCCCGTCGATCATGATCCCGTTCTCCACGCCCTCGATCAGCTCCCCGAGCTCGACGTCGCGCTCGGGGTGCGGCATCAGGTTGATGTTGGGCATGCGCTGGAACTGCACGTCCGCCCAGCTCTGGGCGTAGGAGTTCCCGTGCGACCGCATCTCCCGGCCGCTCTGGCGGTACCAGTCCGCGAGCCAGGGCGCCTGCTCACGCGTCGTCTGCAGGTCCACGAGGATTCCGTTCTCGATGATCATGTAGTCGTGCGGCCGCACGCCTTCGTCGTCGATACCCACGGTGGAGAGGCCGCCCACGGAGGAGCGCTCGCCCTGGATGTTCATCAGGTCGGAGCCGAAGCGGAGCCTCCCCAGGTCCTCGGGTTTCACGAACGAGGTGCCGGCGTAGTTCGCCTCGAAGCCCATGATGCGGTCGAGCTCCGTGGGGTGCGCGACGGCCTCGTGGACGGTGAGCCAGAGGTGCGACGGGAGCAGCACCAGGTCGTACCGGCCGGGCTGGACCGGCTTGGCCGATAGCTTCTGCACGGCCTCCTCCGCCCAGCGCGGCGCCATCGCCACGAAGTCGGCCTCCGTCACGTGCTCGTAGCCGAGCGCGCGCGGTGGAACGTCGGTGGACTCGCGCGACTGGAAGTCCGAGTTGTCGGCCGAGACGGCGGTGATGTTCATCCGCGGCGACGAACGGTAGATCGTCTGATCCGAGACGGTGCCGAGCGAGGAGGCGAAGAACTTCTCCTCGCGGAGGAAGGACATCCCCGAGTTGACGAAGCGCGCGCCCGGCACGGTCAGCGCGGCGGCGTTCGCCCGCAGCAGGAGGTCCACCTTCTCCTCGATCGGGATCTCGAACGGATCGACCTTGATCGGGCTCGTCCAGGTGAAGTCCGGGTGCACCTCGGCGGGCGCCAGCTCCACGGGGGTCCGCCGGGCGACCGCGTTGGCCCGCGCCTGCGAGACCGCCCGCCGCGCGACGCGGACCACCTCGTCAGGCGTCAAATCGTAGCTCGCCGCGAAGCCCCAGCTCCCCGCCGCCAGAACCCGCACTCCGAAGCCGAACGTCTCGTCGTCGGCGATCCCCGTGATCCGCTGCTCCCGGGTGGAAACCGACTGGCGCTGGTTGCGGTTGATCCGCACGTCCGCGTACTCGGCGCCCGCCGAGCGAGCCGCGTCGAGCGCCCGCATCGCCAGCTCCCGGAACTGCTCGTTCTGACCGATGCGTCCGGCGGACCGGGTGAGCGCCGACAGGACGCTCGGGTTCCCGATCATTCCGACGCCCGCGGTCATCACCGCGCTCTTCACGAGGAAGTCACGACGTTTCATGGATACTCCGCATCTCGTAGGTGGGATGATGCCCGATAGTGTAGGGAGAAAGGAGCGGAACGGCAAGGGCGGGCGCGCCCTGCGCCTAACTGGCGGGCGGGGTCAGGCGAGGCCGCGCGTCCTGCGCAGCAGCCACTCGGCGAGGGCGAGGAGGACGACGAGCGCCACCAGCCAGGCGCTCGGGAAGGAGATCCGGCCGGCCGCGCCCTCCCGCCCCGCCGCCCACCGCCCCACCCAGGCGGCGACGGAGTCCGGGGCGAGCAGCACCCCGCCGGACTCCTCGGCCAGGAGGCCGAGGCGCGCCCAGCCGTCGCGGGCCGCCTCCGCCTCCTCCGCCCCGGCGGACGTGGCGAGGAAGGCGAGCGCGCCCCCCCTCCTCCCACCCGATCTGCAGGGAGTGGAGCCCCGCCCCGAGCGGCAGGAAGGTGGCGCGTCGGACCCCCGGCTCCACCGCCGCCGCTGGAAGGCGCTCGGTGCTCCCATCGGGGCGGAGGAGGCGGAGCACCACGGTGTCGGCGGCGTCGCCGTAGACCCAGACATCGACGGGACCCCCGGTCGCGCCGCGGGTGGTGGGGAGGTGGAGCGCGAGCGGGCTCCGCTGGCCGGCGGCCAGCCAATCCACGGCGGCGCGCCAGAAATCGCGGTGCTCCTCCACGCGGCCGCCCTCCAGGCGCCAGCGCCAGGTCTCCCGCAGCCCCAGCGCCGCCGCCCGGCCCCGCCCCAGCGCGCGGACCGCCATCACCGGCGCACCGCCCGGGAGGTGCGCCACCGCGAGCGCTCCGGGCCGCGGCGCCTCCAGCACCTCCACCGCCGATTCGGTGGGAGTGGCCGGCAGCGGGAAGAGCTCCGCGGGCAGTGCCCAACCGATTCCCTCCCCCTTCACCGCCCCGCCACCCATGACGCCCTCCGCCAGCCCGAGCGCCGGCAGCGCCTCCTCCGCGCCGGCCACCAGCACGCCCCCACCCGCCTCGGCCGCGTACCTCTCCAGCAGCCGCAGCCGCGCGGCGTTCAGCGGCGCTCCGCTCAGCAGGAGGACCGCGTTGTAGCCCGCGAGCTCCTCCAGCGTAGCGGGGAAGCTCCCGCCCACCCGAAGTCCCCGCCCCAGCGACTGCGTTACACTCACCACCACCCCCGCCTCCTCCAGCGCCCGCGCCGCGAAGCGGCTCTCCCAGGTGGGCGGGCCAGAGGCGAGGAGGACCCGCGGCGCGGGACCCGCCGCCACCCAGGCGCCCGCACTCCCCGCCAATCCCGCCGCCTCCACCTCCCACTGGTGCCAGCCCGCGCTCGCCGGCCTCAGCCGGAACGCGCCCCGAGCCTCCCCCCGCTCCTCCACGGAGAGTCGCAGGCTGTCCACCGCGACCCCGGCCTCCAGCAGCGAGACCTCCACCGTATCCCCCGGCTCACCGCGCACGGTGAAGCCCAGCGCCCCCCATCGCCCCTCCCGCAGCCGGGCGGGCGGCTCCAACCGCAGCGCCGGCGCGGCGTCGGGGCGGGCCGCGACCAGCGCGCTCCGCTCTCCCAAGGCTTCGAGCAGCTCCATCTCGCGGTCGGTCGGCGGCTCCGCCGACGAGCGGACCAGGAGCCCCGGCGGCGCGTCCGCGAGGAGGAGGCGGGCGAGCGCCTCCTCGTTCCCCGGCCGAGCGACCACATCCCCGGCCGCCGGATCGCGCCCCGGCGATGGGAGCAGTACCGCGATGGCCAGCAGCGCCAGCAGCGCGATCCGCAGCTTCGCCGGGGTGCTCATCGGGTGAGCGCGTACAGGATCACGTTCACCCCGAAGCGGGTGTTGTCCAGCCCGAGGAAGCGCTTGTTGGCGGCGTGGTAGTTCCACTCGGAGGAGTAGTCCTTGTTCGAGTAGAGCACGCCGATGCGGCCGTCCTGCTCGATGGCGAAGAGATCCTCGTGGATCTGGCCGTCGCCCCACCCGTTCAGCTCGTGGCTGGTGGTGGGCGGCCCCTCGTCGAAGACGAAGAAGGAGCGGTAGATCTCGTGGCCCTGCGATAGCGGGCGGAGCGAGCGCGGGCCGAAGATCCGCCCGAGCTCGGCCGTAGCGGTCTTGTGGAAGGCCCCGTCGACGTCGTGATTGTGGTCGTCGATGAAGACGAAGCCGCCGCGCTCCACGTACGCCTTCAGGTTGCGGCTCTCCGCCTCGTTGAAGCGGACCGGCAGGTGCCCCGTGAGATAGAGGAAGGGGTACCGGAAGACCGCCGGGCTGGCGAGGTCCACCACCGCGCCCTCGGGGTCGACCGCCAGATCCGTATACTGGGCGAGCGAGTGCGTCAGGTTCGCGGGCACCAGCGGCGCCGAGTCCCAGTCGCCCGACTCGTAACGCGCGGTGGCGAAGACGAACTCGCCCGCCCGCTGCGCCGCCGCGGGTCCCGCCGCGAGGAGGGCCCAGAGAAGCGCGAGGGCGAGCGCGAGGCGCGCGCTCATCGGCGCCGCGCCCCGAGGAGACGGAAGTACCCGGCGGCGGCCGGGTCCAGCACCGCGCCGGGCGCCGACGCTCCGCCGGCCACCGCCGCGCCGGGCGAGAGGAGCGCGCGGGCGCGCACCGCGAGCCGCAGCGCCTCCTCGGCGTGGCCCATGCGCGCCGCCTCCGCGGCGCGCACCACGAGCGCCGCCACCGCCGCGTCGCCGGCCGGCTCGGCCAGGAGCCGGCCCGCCAGCGCGCCCAGTTCCAGCGACGCCGCGCGCGGCTCCAGCCGCTCCAGGCCGGAGATGAGGGACTCGAGCTCCGCGCGCCGCCCCGCGACGGCGGGGGCGGCCCGCACGGGGGTGCGCGGCGCCGGGAGCGCCTCGTCGAGCTCGCCCGTCCCGCGCGCGGCGGCGACGTCCACCGGGGCCACCTGCTGGCGGCCGCGCAGGAAGATCCGCTCCGCCTGACGCATCTCCTGCATGATCCGCAGCGCCTCGTACTGGTACGGAAGCGACTCCCGCAGCTCCGCGATGCGCAGGCTCCCCTCCGCGGCCCACATGGCGTTGTACGCCTCCAGCAGCGGCCGGTTGACGGAGAGGACGGGGTTGGCGTCGTGGTCGTGGCTCCCCGCCGCCTCCACCTCCTCCGCTCCGGAGCTCGGGGCGAGCGCCTGGTCCCCCACGCGCTCGCGCAGCCGCGCCTGCTCGCCGGCGATCTCCTCCGCTTCGCGCACCAGCTCCTCCCGCTCCAGCCCTTCGGCGCGCGCCAGCAGGCGCTCGGTGAGGAGGATCACCATCCGCTGACTGAGCACCGGCTCCCGATCCGCCTCGATCGGGAAGCCGGTCAGGGTGGTGACCTCCGCCATCTCGTCCGGCAGCGCCACGCGGATCATCCGGGTCCGCGACACCCCCTCGCCGGGGCCGGTCACGGTGTTGCCGTCGCGGGCCACCGCCCGGAGGTGCAGCACGTCGCCGGGCTCCAGCCCCAGCCCGCCCAAGTCGATGCGGTGCTCGCCCAGCAGTGTCGACCTCTCCCGCCCCACCCCCGACCAGGCCCAGCGGCCCTCCTCGAAGGAGAACGACTCTCCGCTGCCGCGCGAGCGGATCCAGTCCACGTAGAACTCCGCGACACCGTAGTCGTCCCGGGCCCCGGCCCGGAGCACCACCTCCCCGCGCGGCGAGGCGACCAGGAGGTCCTCCGCGGCGCCGCTCCACTCCACCGCCGGCGGGCTGTCCGGCAGCGGCGCGAGGGGGACGATCCGGCGGCCGACGACGGCGCCGTCGATCGAGGATTCGAGGGAGAGGCCGCGCTCCCCGGCGGCGAGGGTCCACCCGGTCGTCCAGCGCTCCCCCGGCAGTACCCGCAGCTCGGACCCGCCGATGACCCGCGCGCTCACCTCCGCTCTCCCTACCGCCTCCCCCCGCACGCGGATCCGGCTGCCGGGCAGCGCGCTCAGCACCTCTTCGCCCTCCCACCGCCGCGCGGGCAGGCCGCTGTAGGCAGGCGGCTCCACCGTCACCTCCAGCGCCGAGAGCGCGTCCGCGGCCGCGGCTCCTCGCGGGCCGGCTTGGGAGCCAGGGGCCGCGGGGTCCCGGTCCGCCGCGCCCGGGCCCCCGGTCTCCGCCAGCCGGACCCAGCGCTGCCAGACCCCGTCGGCGCCGCTGGGAGCGGCGGCGAGGACCAGAGTCAGCGCGACGGCGCCGGTCGCGAGCGCCGCCGTAAGGCCAACAGATCGCAGCGGCGCCACGTGGCTCCCGTCCACCTCCGCCAGGCGCGCATCGGCGCGGGCGCGAAACGCGCGCGCCACCGGTCCGTCCTGAATCGTCTCCAGCGCGGTGGAGAGGGTACGCTCCAGCTGTGGGAACCGCTCCTCCAGCAGCAGCGCGAGCTGGCGGTCGTCGGGGCCGGGTACGATGCGGCGCAGGGCGATCGCCAGCGGCACCGCGCCGCCGCCGAGCGGGAGCCAGCGCAGCACCGCGCGCGCGCCGGGGGGAAGCGGATAGACCAGGTCCAGGGCCAGCAGGAGCGCGGCGCCGCCGACGGCAACGGCGAGCGACGCGAGCGCGGCACGCACGAGCAGCGTGCGGCGCCACGACCGGCGGGCGCCGCGCAGGAGCCGCCGGGCGGCCGGAAGCGGTGGGGCGGTCAGCACGGACGCTTCCATCACCCCTTCCTCCTGCCGTAGGCGAGGCCCGCCTCTCCCAGCGCGAGACCGAGCGCGGCGAACAGGAGCCACCGGTCGAGCGGCCGGCCGCCACCCCCCTCGTCCAGCCCGCGCGCCGCGACCGTCGGGGGCAGATCCCGCCCCTCGAGAAGGGCGAGGGCACCGCCGTCGAGCGGGCCGCGGCGCTCGCCCGCGCGGAGCCGCTCCGGCTCGCAGCCACGGGAGAGGAGATCCAGCAGCCACGGAAAGCCCGGCGAGAGGAGCAGCCCGTCCGCCCCCAGGGCCGCGCCGAGGTAGACCAGGCAGCCGCTTCCCTCGCGAACCGCCGCGGCGGCGGGGCGGCCGTCTTCCCAGGCCGCCAGCACGGCGGCGCCGGGAGCCGGGCTCCCCGCGCTCCGGCTCGCGGCGCCGGTGAGAGCGGCCCCGTCGCGCGGCACTAGCGCCCCGGGTGTGTCCGGCGCCGGAGGGCCCGCCGAATCGGCCCGCCAGGGGAGCCCGTCGCCTAGGGGCCCGACGGGGACCTCCCCCGCCACCACCACCACCGCTCCGGCGCGGGCGCGGGCCAGCAGATCGGCCTCCGCGTCGGCCGACAGGGGGCCGGCGGCCACGAGGAGCGAGGCGACCTCCCCCGCGGCCGTGAGCCGCGCGATCGTCCACCCGAGCGCGGCGAGCGCCGCCTCCAGGTACGGACCGACGGCTTCCTCGGCCCGGACGCCGGCGACACGGGAGCCGTCCGCCGCCGCCGCCGGGTCCGGGACGGCCGCGGAGCCGTCCTGCGGATCGCCCACCGACAGGAGCCGGATCCGACCGGGCCAGGCCGCCGCTCGCAGAGGAGCCAGACCCGGGCTCCACCCTTCCCAGCGCGGCCGGGTGATCAGCGTCAGGCGAAGCGAATCGGCAGCAGGGTGCGCCCGCGCGGCCGCGCGGGCGGCGCGCAGCGCGGCGGCGTACTCCGCCCGCGGCGCGGCCGTGGGAGCGGCGGCGAGGGAGTCGAAGAGGGGAGCCGAGAGCTCGCCTGCGGGGATCCTCACCGCAGTGGTGTCGAAGAGCACCAGGTCTCCCGCGGGCGTGCCCGCCCGGCCCAGGAGGAGGGAGCGGGCGGAGTCCACCGCCTCCGGCCAGCCCCCGCCGATCCCGCGGTCCAGGAGAACCAGCTCGAGCGAGCCCTCCGCCCCCTCCCGCCAGGTGGGCCCGGCGAGCGCCGCGCCGAGCAGGATCAGGAAGAGGCTCCGCAGGAGCAGGAGCAGGAGATCCATGGGACGCCGCTGGAGCCGCACGGTGGAGCGGGCGTCCGGCGCGAGGAAGCGGGCGGTAGGCAGCGCCACGCGCTCCCGCGGCCGCCGCGCGATCAGGTGAAGGAGCGGGGGCAGCAGGGCCAGGATGAGGCCGGCCCAGAGGAAGCCGGGGCGGGCGAACTCGACCATCTACGCCCTCCGCCCGCGCAGCCAGCCCACGAGCGCGGTCTCCACCGGGAGCGCGGTGGAGAGGGGCACGTACTCGATCCCCTTCTCCGCCATCCGCTCCACGAGAGCGGCGTAGTATGCCGCCACGCGCGGCGCGTAGCCCGGGTCCGCGGCGGGGGCCGCGGGGACCGCGTCGTCGGGGTGCTCCGGGTCGAAGAGCACCCCCTCCGGGAGCGCCTCGTCGCCGAGCTCGGCGGGGGTGAGGACGCGCAGGACGATCACCTCGTCTCCGCGGGCCCGCAGCCGACCGAGCGCCCGGAGGAGGGCGTCTCCGCCGTCGTTCTCCAGCAGATCGGAGATCAGCACCACCCGTCCGCGCCGCCGCAGCGAGGCCGCCGCCGTATCGACCGCGGACGCCGCGCTCGCGCCGCCCCCGGGCTCTATCCCCTGCAGGATCCGCAGGAGGTCGTGCAGGTGGCCGGGGCGGTTGCGGGGGGAGAGGTGGAGCGCCGGCGCCTCGCCCCAGCTCGCCAGGCCCACCTGGTCGCCCGTGCCGAGCATCAGGTGCGCGAGCGCGGCCGCGACGTACGCGGCGTAGCGCGACTTCGTGAGCCCCCGCGCGTCCGCGAACGCCATCGAGAGGGTGGCGTCCACCAGCAGGTACGCCTGCAGGTGCGAGTCGGCCCGGTACTCCCGCACGTAGAGGCGGTCGGTGCGCCCGTAGAGCCGCCAGTCCAGGCCGCGGAGGTCGTCGCCCTGCTGATACGGCCGGTGCCTCGAGAACTCCTCCCCCATCCCGTGGCCAGACGACCGATGACGGCCCGTCGCCAGCCCCGCCACCACCGCGCGGGCGATCAGGTCGAGCCCCCCGATCCGCTCGAGAAGGTGGGGAGGGAGGAACTCGGCCGGGCTCACAGGCCGCTCTTCGGCTCCCGGACCGTCTCCAGCAGGTGGGCGACGATCTGGTCCGGCTCACGGCCCTCGGCCTCGGCCTGGAAGTTGACGAGCACACGGTGCCGAAGTACCGGCGGGGCGACGCGGCGAAGATCGGCGGCGCTGACGTGGAACCGCCCCGCCAGCAGCGCGTGCGCCTTGGCGGCGAGCACCAGCGCCTGCCCCGCCCGAGGACCTGCCCCCCACCGCACCCAGCGCCGCACCTCCTCGCTTTCCCCCGCCTCGCCCGGACGCGTCGCGCGCACCAGACAGGCCGCGTAGTGCAGCATCGGCTCGGCGATGGGCACCTCGCGCACCAGCCGCTGCAGCCGCAGCACGCCCTCGGCGTCGAGCACCGGGCGGATCTCCACCTCGTCGGCACCCGTCGTCGAGCGCAGGATCTCCACCTCCTCGCCATGCGCCGGGTAGCCCAGGCGGATCTTGAGGAGGAAGCGGTCCAGCTGCGCCTCGGGGAGGGAGTAGGTGCCCTCCTGCTCGATCGGGTTCTGGGTGGCGAGCACGAAGAAGGGGCGCGGCAGCTCCAAGTCCTCGTTGCCCACGGTGACCCGTCCCTCCTGCATCGCCTCCAGCAGCGCCGACTGCGTCTTTGGCGGCGTGCGGTTGATCTCGTCCGCCAGCAGCACCTGGGTGAAGACGGGGCCGTGCAGGAAGCGCGTCGCGCGGCGGCCGGTGGTGCGGTCCTCCTCGATCACCTCCGTGCCGGTGATGTCCCCCGGCATCAGGTCCGGCGTGAACTGCACGCGGCGGAAGTCCAGCACCAGCGCCTCCGCGAGCGTCCTCACCAGCAGCGTCTTGGCGAGCCCCGGCACACCCTCCAGCAGCGCGTGCCCGCCGGCCAGCAGGCAGAGGACCACCTCCTCCACCACCTCCACCTGCCCCACGATCCGTTTCCGCACCTCCGCCTGCAGCCCCGCTACGTGCGCGACCAGTCCGTCGACCTCCGCTTCCGCGATCGTCGCCACTCTCGCTCCCTGCTCGGGGTCCGAACTTCCGTGCCCGACTCCCCCCGTCGGTCGCCCGGTGCCCGTTTCCGCCGCTGCTTTGTCTGGTTCTTGGAAGATCCAAAATAACCGGGACGCGGCGCGCTCCGCCAGGGTCGCCACCGAGAGGGAAAGAGCTACGCGGCCGGGACGGCGCGGCCTTGCTCGGTGCTGCGCAGGTGCGCGAGCGGGACGGTCGCGATCAGCCTTCCGTCGAAGTTGTCGCCGGCATCCAGCGATCGCCGAGCGCCCGGCCTGTCTCGGCGAAAGTGACCGTCCAGTGCACTATCCACCGCACCCCCTCTGCCAAGTTGCAGTGAGACGCCTATCTTCCCAGAACTACGGTAACGGTTCACGCAGACATCGTCGCCCCCACCGGAGAGGAGTGGGAGGCGGATGCCTGGCCCTTCCAATCGCGGCCTCGTTCTCGACACCCATGCGTGGTTGTGGGTCGGCGGCCGGCTCGCGACGCGGGACCGGACGATTCTCGGCTACGCCGGAGGGGGTCACGTCGCGGTCGTCGACGTGGCCCCCTGAGCCTTCCCGCCGAGCGCCCGCGGCCGGGTTCACGGAGGCGTTTCTCCGGACGGCCGGCGACCCGGGGCGCCCGTCGACCACCGGGGTGATGGACGCGACGCGTCCGACCCCGCCCGCTCAGCGGCGGATCAGCTCTCCTCCCGGAAGGCCAGCCGCTCCGCGCCCCGGGTGAGGGACCCGTAGACCGAGCGGAGCGCACCGGCGAGCGCCGGTCCCCCGGCCTCGGGCGGCGGGGTCCCGAGCTGCGCGAGGACGGCGTCCGGGGCCTCCGGGGCGCGGGGGAGGAAGCGGAGCGACGTCAGCTCCTCGCCCGCGCTCCAGAACTCGGCCGGCGAGGCGGGAGGGCCGCGACCTCGATCCCGGGCCCGGAGCCGGGCGTCTCCCCCTCGGCGGATGTGCCCTCCGCCGGCGCGCGGCGGGCGCGGAGATGGGCCAGCAGCTCCTCCCTCTCCCGGCCGCGCCAGGCGAGGATCAGGAAGGGGTCCCGATCGAACGCCTCGGCGAGGATGTACAGGACCGCCGCCCCGTGCTTGCACGGGTTCGCCCAGTCGGGGCAGGAGCATTCGGTGTCCAGCTCCTCCGCCCCGGTGGGGAAGAGTGAGAGCCCGGCGGCCGTGAAGGCCTCCTCAATGTCGCGGGGCATCTCGCCCGCCAGCAGGGCCGCGAGGAAGATCGCCTGCGCGCTCATCGCCTCCTCCGCACGCTCCCACTCCGGCGCGGAGAGCCTCGGCACCCGCACCTGGACCCGGTACGGACGGGGGCGGGAGCCCTGGACCGCTGCGCTCACCTCCCCAGGCGAGATCCGCAGGTCCATCACCTGTCCGGTGCGGGCGTAGGAGCGACCACGTCCCAGCCGCCCGGTGTCGGTCAGCGTCTCGAGCGCGGCGATGAAGCGCTTCGACCACCACGTCTCGCCGATCGCGCCGCGCTGGCTCCGCGCCCGGACGCCGTCCTTCGCCGGACGCCGTGGGCCGCTGCGGGCCCACTCCCACCACTCCGCCATGATGGCCTCCTATTCCGCCACGGAGTCCGCGGAGAGGCGGACGATCTCGCGCAGCTCGGCGGTGGACAGCTCGGTGAGCCACGCCTCGCCGGTGCCGACGATCCGCTCCGCCAGCTCCTTCTTCCGCTCGATCATCTCGTCGATTCTCTCCTCCAGGGTGCCCGCACAGACCAGCTTCCTCACCTGCACGTTCCGCCTCTGCCCGATCCGGAAGGCACGGTCCGTGGCCTGGTCCTCCACCGCGGGGTTCCACCAGCGGTCGAAGTGGACCACCTGGTTGGCGGCGGTCAGGTTCAGCCCCGTGCCGCCCGCCTTCAGCGAGAGGAGGAAGACCGGCGGGCCGTCGCCCGACTGGAAGCGCTCCACCATCCCGTCGCGCGCCTTCCGCGGGGTTCCGCCGTGCAGGAAGAGCACCTCGCGGCCGAAGCGCCCCTGCAAGTGCTCCTGCAGCATCCGCCCCATCTCGGTGAACTGCGTGAAGACCAGCGCCCGATCGCCCCCGGCGAGCGCCTCCTCGAGGACATCCTCCAGCAAGGCCAGTTTGCCGGAGCGGCCCCCGATCGCCGAGCGGTCCTGCAGGAGCTGTGCGGGGTGGTTGCAGACCTGCTTCAGCTTCAGCATGGTGGCCAGGACGAGCCCCCTGCGCTCGATTCCCTCGCTCTCCTCGATGCGCCGTAGCATGTCGTCCACCACCGCCTGGTAGAGCGAGGCCTGCTCGCGCGTCAGGCTGCAGTAGACCTTCATCTCCTGCTTCTCCGGGAGGTCCCGGATGATGCCGCGGTCGGTCTTGAGGCGGCGCAGGACGAAGGGGGCGGTGAGGCGCCGCAGCCGCTCCGCGCGCGCCTCGTCCCGGTAGCGCTCGATCGGGTTGGCGAAGCGCTCGCGGAAGTCGCGCGCGGTGCCGAGCACGCCGGGGTTGAGGAAGTCCATGATGGACCAGAGCTCGCTCAGGCGGTTCTCCACCGGGTGCCGGTGAGCGCCACCCGGCGCGGGGCGCGGAGGGCGCGCACTGCCTGGCTCTGCTTCGCCGCGCTGTTCTTGATGTTCTGCGCCTCGTCCAGCACCACCCGCGCCCACTCCACCGCCTCGAACAGCTCCCGGTCGCGGGCGGCGAGCGCGTAGGTGGTCGTCACCAGGTCGCTCGCGGCGAC
>CBDCDN010000010.1:0-131068 GCA_965215255.1 Longimicrobiaceae bacterium
CTCGCCCACCAGCCGGGCCAGCAGCGAGTTCATCTGCCGCAGCGCGAACCGCGCAGTGAGCAGCCCCACGCCCGCGGCCAAGGCGCAGAGGACGAGCGCCTCGGCGAAAAGCTGCGCGACCACCCGGCCCCGCCGCGCCCCGAGGGCGAGGCGGACCGCGATCTCTCCGGCGCGCGTCGCGGTGCGGGCGTACACCAGGATCGACACGTTCACCGCGACCACCGACAGCAGCAGCCCGACGAGGAGCTGGAAGAGGTAGTATTCGTACGGCAGCCCCGCGCTGGCGAACATGGCGCGCGTGTAGGGGAGGACGATCGACCGGAGGTGCTCGTGAGTTTCCGGGTGGGCCGCCGACAGGCGACGCGCGATCGTGGCGAGCTGCGCCTGGGCCTGCTCCAGCTCGACCCCGGGCGCGAGCCGGCCGAAGACCTGCACCGGCGGCGCCTCGCCCGGCTCGTAGTCCGCCGCATCGAGCCGCAGCGGCGTCCAGAGACGGTTGTTGACGGGGAAGGCGAAGCCGTCGGGCATCACGCCCACCACGGTGTGCGGCTCGGTCCCCAGGAGGACCGTCTTGCCGATGATGCCGGGGTCTCCGGCGAATCGGTTCCGCCACACGTCGTAGCCGACCACCACTACCGCCGGACCTCCCTCCCTCTCGTCCTCCGGCACCAGCATCCGTCCGAGCAGCGGCGGGACGCGGGCCACTTTGAACCCCGACGCGGTGATCTCCGCGATGCGCAGCGGCTCGGCCTGCCCGCCGGGCGTCCGCAGGTTCCGGTCGACCATGCGGTAGGCGCCGAAGTCCTCGACCGCGCGCAGCTCCTGCCGCCAGGTCTCGAGGTCGAGGAGGTGCGTTCCGCCCTCGTCGGTCCCCGCGAGGTCCATGTTCTGGACGGCGACGATGCGATCTCCCTCCTCGAGCGGGAGCGCGGGGTCGTACATCGCGTGCAGGACGCTGAACACGGTGGCGCCGAGGGCGATGGACACCGCCATTCCCAGCGCGCCGACGAGGGTGATCCCCGGATACTTGGCGAGCATCCGCAGCCCCAGCTTCAGGTCGAGCGAGAGTCCGCCCGTCCAGGCGAGCGTGCGCCCCTCGCGCACCTCCTCTTTGTGCCCCTCCACCCCGCCGAAGGCCAGTACCGCCCGCCGCCGCGCCTCCTCCGGGCTCATTCCCGCGCGGAGGTTCTTCTCCGCTTCCATCTCGAGGTGGAAGCGGATCTCCTCCTGCATGCGCGCCTCGGCCGCGCCGTGCCGCAGCAGGCGCAGCCGCGCCCGCGCTCCCTGAATCCATCGCATGGGGGGTCTTCCTCGGTAGGGGAATCGTGGGTGCCGTCAGGGCGCATGGAGGACGAGCTCCAGGGCGGCGGCGAAGCGGCGCCAGCTCTCCAGCTCGGCACCCAGCGCGCGCCGGCCGGCGGGGGTGAGCTCGTAGTAGCGGGCCCGGCGGTTGTGGTCCGTGGTGCCCCACTCGCTGGTGATCAGCCCCTCCTTCTCCAGCCGCTGGAGCGCCGGGTAGAGGGAGCCCTGGTTGACCTCCAGCGCGCCCGCGGAGATCTGCTGGATGCGCTGGCCGATCCCCCATCCGTGCAGGGGCTCGAGGGAGAGCGTCTTCAGGACGAGCAGGTCGAGCGAGCCCCGGAGGGCGTCCGACGGGTTGCGGGGGGACACGGCGAGCTCCGGGAGTGAGTGGGTTCCTCTAGCTGTCGTGAGGACAAGGTGCGAACTTCTCCTCTAGCTGTCAAGGGGAAAGAACCGATCCCGCGGAAGGCTATCGGCGCCGCCCTCCCGCCGCCGCGGGCGGAGCGGATCGGCGCCCCGGCGAAGGTCCGCGCGCGGCTCCGGCCGGCGCCGGGCGGACGACCGACGACCCGCTGCGCGAAAAGCCCAGGCGTGGAGCGGACGCGCACCGGCGCGGCTCCGCGCCGGCCTCGGCGGGCAGTGAGGCCGCGCCGCTCCGGGGAGGAGGGGCCTCGCGTCGCGGCCTGGATCTTGAACCCCGGCCCTTTCGTGGCGCGGGCGAGCGCCTCGCGGGGGGCGCACGGCGGATGCCGCGCCCCGGACCCCGGCCGGAGACCGATGAGAGCGAAGTCCGAGCGAATCCTGCGCCGGCTCGAGCGCCGCGGGCGGCGCACGCGGCGCGCCTCCCGCGGGGGAGGGCGCCGCCGGACCGACCGCGAGCCCAACCGCGGCTGGATCCCGGCGGCCCTCATCGCCCTGGGCGTCGCCCTCCTCGACTGGACGGTGAAGTGGATCGTCGCCGGCCAGCTACCCGTGGGAGGGTTCGTGGAGGTCTGGGAGGGGAGGGTGGCGCTCTGGCACATCCGGAACGACGCGATGATCCTGGGGCTGTACGGAAGCCTCCCGCTCGGCACCCGCAAGGGAATCGCCGTCGTCGCGGCCCTCGTCGGCCTCTTCCTCCTCTGCGAGGTCATGAGCCGCGGCCACCGCCTCCTTCCCCGTCGGAGGCCCTGGGCGTGGCTCTTCGTCGGGCTCGCTTTCGGAGGGATGCTCGGCAACCTCGGGGAGCGGGCGGTCCACTGGTGGGTCACCGACTATCTCTCCCTCGCCTGGGGCGACCTCTGGCTCCCGCCCGGAAACGTCGCCGACCTCGCCCTCTTCCTCTCCATGCCCGTCGCGCTGGTGGTGATCGCCTTCGAGCTGGAGGCGCGCACCCGCCGCCGTCCGGAGCTCTCTCCCGGCCAGCGCGCGGACCCCGCCGTCGGCGCCTCCGAGGCCCGCGGCTAGAGCGGAAGCGCCGTGCGTTGGGAGCCGGTCCGCGAGGGACCCTCTCCCCCGGTTCGCTCGTTCCTCGCTCGCCGCCCCCTTTCCGGATTTCGGGAGAGCGAGCCGGGAAGGGAGGGCGAGTACGGCGCCTCAAAGGCGCGTGGCTAGCGGGAGGCCTCGCCGCGGCGATAGGTTTCCCCCGGCGACCGGCCCCGTTGTCCCCGAACGAGACAGGCCCTTGGACGAGAAGCGGCGGCGGCTTATCGAGCTCCTGCGCGGGTACGGCTCCGTGCTGGTGGGCTACAGCGGCGGGGTGGATTCCGTGCTGCTGGCCCGCGTGGCCGTGGAGACGCTTGGCGCCAGCCGCGTGCTGGCGGTCACCGGGAAGAGCGAGAGCCTGGCCTCGTGGATGGAGGATACCGCCCGCGACGTCGCCGCGCGCTTCGGGATCCCCTGGCTCGAGGTGGAGACGCGCGAGATCGACGATCCGCGCTACGCCGCCAACCCCTCCAACCGCTGCTACTACTGCAAGTCCGAGCTGTGGGGGCGCCTCGCGCGGGTTGCCGAGGAGCGGGGCCTGCGGGTCGTGGCGGATGGCTGCAACGCCGACGACGTGGGCGACCACCGCCCGGGCGCGGTGGCCGGCGAGGAGCGGGGGATCCGCTCGCCGCTGCTGGAGGCGGGGCTCACGAAAGCCGAGCTGCGGGAGTGGTCCCGGGAGCTCGGTCTTCCCACCTGGGACCAGCCCGCGGCGCCCTGCCTCGCCTCCCGGGTTCCCTACGGCATCGCGGTGACCCCGGAGCGCCTCCGCCAGGTGGAGGCCGCCGAGCTCGCCCTGCGCGGCCTCGGTCTGCGCGACTTCCGCGTCCGCCACCACGGCGACGTCGCCCGGATCGAGCTCGCCCCGGCGGAGCTTCCGCGCGCCGCCGGGCTGGGCGGCGAAATCGAGGCGCGGGTGGCGGCGGCCGGCTTCGCGCGCGTGGAGATCGACGAGCGCGGCTACCGCCGCGGCTCGCTCAACGAGGGGCTTGCCGCCCACCAGCTCGTCCAGCTCCGGGGCGCATCGTCCGGGCCATGAGCGACGTCTACCTCGACTTCGCGGCCACCTCCGCGGTGCGTCCGGAGGAGGTGATCGAGGCCGTGGCGTCCTACCTGCGCGACGTCGGGGCGACGCCGGGGCGGGCGGGGCACGCGCGCGCCCTTCAGGCGGGGCGGATCGCGCTGCGCTGTCGCCGCGCGCTGGCCGCCGTCTTCGGGATCCCGGGCGACCCGGGGCGGATCGTCTTCCAGCTCAATGCCACGCACGCGCTGAACACCGCGCTCCTCGGCGTACTGCGCCCGGATGACGCGGTGGTCCGCACCCGGTACGACCACAACGCGGTCCGCCGGCCGGTAGCCGCCCTCGCCGCGCGTGGGGTGGAGGAGCGCGTCCTCTCCGGACGCCCCGACGGCTCCATAGACCTCGACGAGCTCGCCCGCCTGCTGGTCGCCGGAGGCAAGCCGGCGCGCCTCCTCGTCCTCCCCCACGCCTCCAACGTGCTCGGGACGGTGCTCCCGGTGCGGCTGATGGCGGAGCGCGCCCGCGAGGCCGGGGCGCTCGTCCTGCTCGACGCGGCGCAGACCGCCGGTCACCTCCCCCTGGACGTGGTGGAGCTGGGCGTGGACCTCCTCGCCTTCACCGGGCACAAGGGGCTCCTCGGTCCGCAGGGTACCGGGGGGCTCTGGGTGCGTCCGGGCGTCGAGGTGAAGCCGCTGCTGCGCGGCGGCACGGGCGGCGATTCGCTCCCGGAGGAGATGCCGGACGTCTACCCCGACCGGCTCGAGGTGGGGACGCAGAACGGCCCCGGGATCGCCGGGCTGCTGGCTGGGGTAGAGTGGGTTCGGTCGCGCGGCGTGGCGGAGCTGCACGCTCGTGAGACGGCGCTGAAGGCGGAGCTGCTGCGGGAGCTGTCCGGCGTGCCGGGGCTCCGCGTCCGCTCTCCGGCCGCGCCGGAGGGAGTGGGGATCGTCACCCTCACCTGCGACCGGATGCCGGCCGACGCGCTCGCCCGGCGGCTGGAGCGGGGCCATGGGGTGCTGACCCGTGCGGGCCTGCACTGCGCGCCCGAAACCCACGCCTTCCTGGGGACGAGGGAGACCGGCGCGGTCCGCCTCTCCGTGGGGTGGGCGACGACGTCCGCGGAGGTGCGGCGCGCCGCTGGCGCGCTGCGAACGCTGAGCAAAGAGGAGTGCTGACTCGATGACGAAGAAGCGGGGAACGGCCGCGCTCGCGGCTCTGCTGGTCCTGGTCGCGGGTCTCGGCGCCCTCGGCGCGTGGTTCGGCGACGACCTCCGGAGCCTCTGGCTAGGCGGGGCCTCCGCCCCGACCGAGGTCTCGCCGGAGGCCGCCGTCTTCGCGGAGGAGAAGCTGGAGCGGCTGCGGACGGGGGGCGAGGCGGTCTCGCTCTCCTCTCTCGAGATCTCCAGCCTCCTGCGCTATCGCGCACCCGTCTGGGCGACCAACGCCGTCGGAGATCCCGCCGTGGCGCTCTCGGGAGACACGCTGGTGCTGAGCGGCGTTTTTCCGACCGACCGGCTTCCCCCGCACCCGGAGCTCGACCGCGTCCGCCCGATGCTCCCTGACAGCTCGCGTTTCGAGATCACCGGACACGTCCGCCCGCTCTCCCGGGGCCGCGCCATGGTGGAAGTGGCGGAGGTGGAGTTCGCCGGAATCCCGATTCCCGCCCGGTACTACCCGGAGCTCCTGCGGCGGCTCGGCCGGCGCGACGAGCCGGGGCTCGCCCCCAACGCCGTCGCGCTCCCGCTCCCGCAGGGGGTCGGCTCCGCGCGCGTGGGCGACGGCCTCCTGATCCTCACCCCCTGAACCCCCGCACCATGGCCCGCATTCTCGTGGTGGACGACGAGGAGGGAATCCGGCGCGTCCTCAGCCAGCTCCTGGAATACGAGGGGCACGAGGTCCGCTCCGCCGCAAGCGCGGGGGAGTGCCTCCAGCTCTTTCCCGACTTCCGCCCCGACCTGACCTTCCTGGACGTGAAGATGGCCCGTATGGATGGGCTGGAGGCGCTCACGAAGGTGAGGGAGATCGACCCGGCGGCGCTGGTGGTGATGATCAGCGGGCACGGAACCATCGAGACCGCCGTCGAGGCCACGCGCCGCGGCGCGTACGACTTCCTCGAGAAGCCGCTCGACACCGACCGCATCCTGCTGATCCTGCGCAACGCGCTGCAGCAGCGGGGGCTTCTGCAGGAGAACGCCCGCCTCCGCGGCGAGGTCGAGAGCCGGCACGAGATCGTGGGGAAGAGCTTCGCCATCCGGCAGGTCCTGGAGCGGGTGGAGCGCGTCGCCCCCACCGACGCGCGGGTCCTCATCACCGGCGAGAACGGGACGGGGAAGGAGCTGGTGGCGCGGGCGATCCACCGGCTCTCCCCGCGCGCCGAGATGCCCTTCGTGGAGGTGAACTGCGCCGCGATCCCCACCGAGCTGATCGAGTCGGAGCTCTTCGGCCACGTGAAGGGCTCCTTCACCGGGGCGCACGAGGACCGCGCCGGGAAGTTCGAGCTGGCCGACGGCGGCACCCTCTTCCTCGACGAGGTGGGCGACATGAGCCTCACCGCGCAGGCGAAGGTGCTGCGCGCCCTGCAGGAGGGGATGGTCACCCGGGTGGGGAGCGGCAAGCCGATCCGGGCGGACGTGCGGGTGGTCGCGGCCACCAACAAGGATCTCGGCGAAGAGATCCGCGAGGGGCGCTTTCGCGAGGACCTCTTTCACCGCCTGAACGTGATCCCGCTGCACGTTCCGCCGCTGCGCGAGCGGCGCGAGGACGTCCCCATGCTCGTGCACCATTTCGCGCAGCGCGCCGCGCGCGAGGCGAACCTCGCGCCGCGCGGCTTCGTACCGGAGGGGATGGACGCGCTGCAGCGGATGGACTGGTCGGGGAACGTGCGCGAGCTGCGCAACACGGTGGAGCGGCTGATGATCCTCGCCCCGGGCGCGAGCATCTCCGCGACGGACGTGGAGCTGTTCGTGACGGGGCAGAGCACGGGAGGCGGCCTCTCCGCCGACCTCCTCTCGGCCCGGACCTTCGCCGAGTTCAAGGAAGCCGCCGAGCGGGCCTTCATCCTCCACAAGCTGCGGGAGAACGACTGGAACGTCTCCGAGACCGCCCGCGTGCTCGACATGCCCCGCTCGAACCTCTACAAGAAGATCGAGAAGTACGAGCTGATCCGAGAAGAATAGCGCGAGGTGCGGACCGCGAACCGGTTCCGCACCCGGCACTTCTCACCTCTACTTCGCACCGGGGAGAAAGATGGAGTGGTGGGGCTGGCTGGCGGTCCTCGCGGTCTGGGCGGTGGGGTCGCTGGGGTCGGCGGCGGCGCTGTCCTGGCTCTACCGGCGGCTCCACCCGTCGCTTTCCTTCTACAAGCTGTGGGCCTTCTGGACGATGGTGGTGTCGGTGGCGGCGGCGCTCGTGCTCTCCCTCGGGTGACTCCGAGCGGCCGGTTGGCACGCGTCGCGCGGCGGCTTACATTGGGCGCGGCCGGGTGGATGCCCGGCGTCGGGACCGCGAGAGATACGGCGACGAGGAGCGGCGCGAATGGCTGAGGAGTTCAGGAACTTCATCGGGGGCGAGTGGATGGGGCCCGCCACCGGGGAGTACTTCGAGAACCGGAACCCGGCCCGGCGGTCGGACCTGATCGGGCTCTGGCCCCGCTCGGGGCGCGAGGACGTGGAGCGGGCGGTGGAGGCGGCGCGTGAGGGCTTCACCGCGTGGCGGCGCACCCCGGCGCCGGAGCGCGGGGGGGTGCTGAAGCGCGTCGGCGACCTGCTGACGGAGCGCAAGGAGGAGATCGCCCGCGCCGCCACCCGCGAGATGGGGAAGGTGCTGCTGGAGACGCGCGGCGACGTGCAGGAGGGGATCGATACCGCCTACTACGCCGCCACCGAGGGGCGCCGCCTCTTCGGGCACACCGTCCCCTCCGAGCTGCGCGACAAGTGGGCGATGAGCTACCGCCGGCCCATCGGGGTGGCCGGGCTGATCACCCCCTTCAACTTTCCGCTGGCGATCCCCACCTGGAAGATGTTCCCGGCGCTCGTCTGCGGGAACGCGGTGATCATCAAGCCCGCGGAGGAAGTGCCGCACACCGTCTCCTTGCTGGTGGAGATCCTGGAGCGCGCGGGGATCCCGAAGGGCGTCGTGAACCTGGTGCACGGGCTGGGGGAGGAGGTGGGCGAGGCGATCGTCGCCCACCCCGGCGTTCCCGTGGTCTCCTTCACCGGCAGCACCGACACCGGCCGGAAGATCGGCCGCACCTGCGGGGAGATGCACAAGCGCCTCTCGCTCGAGATGGGCGGGAAGAACGCGCAGATCGTGATGCCCGACGCGAAGATGGAGCTCGCGATCGACGGTGTGCTCTGGGGCGCCTTCGGCACGACGGGCCAGCGCTGCACCGCCACCTCCCGCCTCCTCCTCCACGAGGAGATCCACGACCGCTTCGTGGAGCGGCTGGTCGCCCGGGCGCGGGAGCTGCGCCTCGGCGACGGCGTCGAGGACGGGGTGGAGGTGGGGCCGCTGATCCACGCCGATGCTCTGGAAAAGGTCGAGCGCTACGTGGGGATCGGGAGGGAGGAGGGCGCGGAGCTCGTGCTCGGCGGCGAACGGGCGGGCGGGGCGGGCCTTGACGATGGCTTCTTCTTTCAACCCACGACCTTCACCGGCGTGGAGCCCGGCTCGCGCCTCGCCACCGAGGAGATCTTCGGGCCGGTGCTCTCGGTGATCCGCTTCCGCGATCTCGACGAGGCGTTCCGGATCAACAACGAGGTGGCGTACGGCCTGTCGAGCTCTCTCTACACCCAGGACGTGAACGCCTCCTTCCGGGCCATGAACGAGCTGGACAACGGAATCACCTACGTGAACGCCCCCACCATCGGCGCCGAGGCGCACCTCCCGTTCGGAGGGGTGAAACAGACGGGCAACGGCCACCGCGAGGGCGGCTGGGAGGTCTACGAATTCTACTCGGAGACGAAGGTCTGCTACGTCGATTATTCCGGAAAGCTCCAGCGCGCGCAGATCGACAACTATTGAGAGAACAGGGGACAGGGATCCGTGGGCTTGCGCGATCCGGCGGTTCGGTGCGACATTTTTTTGTGGAGAGTTCCTGCTTCGCCCCCCTCGGCTCTCTCCGTCCGCTCCGGTCTGCTTCTCGAGATGTGCGGCATTCCATGGAACCCATCGATTTCCCCTCGCCGGAAGATCCGCTCATGCCGCGGCCGGAGGCCCGGGTCCCGGACCGGGAGTCCGGCCGGCGCCCGGCGGAGCGGCCCCTCTTCGGAGAACGCTCGCGGATCGGCGACGAGAGCCGGGGCTCCATGTCCACCGGGCGGTGGATGTGGGAGGGGGTCAAGGCGGTCAGCACGGCGATCGTGCTCTTCCTGGTGATCCGCACCTTCGTCGTCGAAGCCTTCAAGATCCCCACGGGCTCGATGGAGAACACCCTCCTCGTCGGCGACTTCCTGCTCGTCAACAAGGCGGTCTACGGGGCGGAGATCCCCATCGCCCACGCGCGGCTGCCCGGCTTCGCGCACCCGAAGCGGGAAGACGTGATCGTCTTCCTCCCGCCGCACGACCCGAGCAAGAACTACGTGAAGCGCATCGTCGGGCTCTCCGGGGACACCCTGGCGATGCGTGACAAGGTGCTGCTCATCAACGGCGACCCGCAGGTGGAGCCGTACGCGCGGCATATCGATCTCTTCACCGACCCGAGCGACCCGCGCATGTACTGGCAGCGGGAGTTCCTGGTCGGCGACACCGCCCGCTACCATCCGAGCCGCGACCGCTGGGGCCCGCTGGTGGTGCCTCCGGGGAAGTACTTCGCCCTGGGTGACAACCGCGACAACTCCGAGGACTCCCGCTACTGGGGATTCCTGGATGCGGAAGACATCCGGGGGCGCCCGATGTTCGTCTACTACTCCTTCGTCCGGGACCCCCTCCATCCCTTCTCCTGGCTCACCGAAGTGCGCTGGACGCGGATCGGCGAGCTGATCCGCTGAGGCGGAGCCGAGCCGAGGTCCCGGAAGCGGCTCCGGGGGTCCTTGACAGCCTCCCGCCCCTCTCTCCATAATCAGTCGAGGCCCTTCCATCCCCTATGTCTCGGTCGAGTCCAGCCTCGTCTTCCACCATCCCGCACACCGCCAGATCGCTCGCCGGGCGCACCCCCGAGTCCGGGTTCCGCCTGGTTCTCCTCCCCGCACGGCTCCCCGGAGCGTCTCATGAGTGGCACCGCCATCCGCAAGATCACCATCGAGTCTGAGTCCCTGGATCAGTACCTCCGCGAGATCAGCGCCTATCCTCTGATCGATCGGGAGGAGGAGGCCAACCTCGCGCGGTGCATCCGCACGGGGAGCGAGGGGGCGCTCGACAAGCTGGTCCGCTCGAACCTGCGCTTCGTGGTCTCGGTGGCCAAGCGGTACCAGAACCAGGGCGTGTCCCTCGCCGACCTGATCAACGAAGGGAACATCGGGCTGATGCGGGCGGCGCAGAAGTTCGACGAGACCAAGGGGATCAAGTTCATCTCGTACGCGGTCTGGTGGATCCGTCAGGCGATCCTGCAGGCGCTGGCGGAGCAGTCGCGGATCGTGCGGGTTCCGTTGAGCCGGGCGGGGACGCTGCACCGCATCGGGAAGCGCTCCTCGACGCTCACGCAGGAGCTGGGGCGCGAGCCCACGCTGGAGGAGATCGCGGAGGAGCTGGAGCTCTCGGAGGAGGAGATCAAGCACACCCTGGCGATGGCGCAGACGCACCTCTCGCTGGACGCGCCGCTGGTGCCGGGAGAGGACGGGCAGCTGCTGGACTACGTCTCCGACCAGTTCGCCCCCGGCCCCGATGAGGAGCTCTACACGCAGGCTCTCTCGCGGAGCATCGAGGACGCGCTGAGCACGCTGAGCGAGCGGGAGGCGAAGGTGCTGCGTCTCTACTTCGGCCTGGGAGACACCGAGCCGCTCACCCTCGAGCAGATCGGAGAGCGCTTCGGCATCACGCGCGAGCGCGTGCGCCAGATCAAGGAGCGCGCTCTCTCGCGCCTGCGCCACCAGTCTCGCGCCCGCTTCCTGGAGACCTTCCTGCCGTAGCCTCTCTCCGTTTCGACCGGCCTCCATTGCCCCTCCTCGGTCTCCGAATCCCCGGGGGTCGTCGACCGGAAACCGACGGCTGAAGACCCGGCCCCTCTCTTGACATCCCGCTCCTCCGCGTCTATCATTCCGTTCTGTCCCCTGTACGGCGATCCACTGCCGGATCGGCCGGGTCGGAGGGCGTTTTTCCGTTTTCCGGGCCGGCTGCCGATCGATCCGGGAGCGGGGCCGCGAGCGGCGCGAAGAAGAGAGAGATGAAGACCTATTCCGTCAAAGCCGGAGAGATCGAGCGGCGCTGGTTCGTGGTCGACGCCCAGGGGAAGGTCCTGGGACGGGTGGCCACTGAGGTGGCGCGCATCCTCCGGGGCAAGCACAAGCCGATCTACACGCCGCACCTGGACACGGGCGACTTCGTCGTCATCGTCAATGCCGAGCAGATCGAGCTGACGGGGCGGAAGGAGGATCAGAAGACCTACTTCCGGCACAGCGGGTACATGGGCCACGAGAAGCACATCCCGTATCGGCGGATGAAGGCGAAGCACCCGGAGCGCATCCTGGAGCTCGCCGTCAAGGGGATGCTCCCCAAGAACGCGCTCGGACGCCAGATGTACGGCAAGCTGCGCGTCTACGCCGGGGCGGAGCACCCGCACCAGGCCCAGAATCCGGAACCCCTCACTTTCTGATGTCCGACATGCCGAACGAACCGACGACGGACGGGAACGAGGAGCAGCCGGCCGCCGAGGCCCCGCAGGCCGAGGCGCCGGCCCCCCGTGCGGCGTCGGGCGCCCGGGAGCAGTACCACGGACTCGGCCGGCGGAAGACCTCCACGGCGCGCGTCATCCTCCGCCCCGGCCGCGGCCGCTGGGTGGTGAACGGCCGCACCCTCGAGGACTATCTTCCCCGCGCGGTCCTGCGGCAGGCGGTCGCTCAGCCCCTGGTCGTCACCGAGACGGAGGGGAGCTACGACGTGCTCGTCAACGTGCGCGGCGGCGGATTGCGGGGGCAGGCGGACGCGATCCGTCTCGGCATCTCGCGCGCGCTGCTCAAGGTGGACGAGGACTTCCGGCGCGGCCTCCGCTCGAATGAGCTCCTCACCCGCGACCCCCGCGAGGTGGAGCGCAAGAAGCCGGGCCGCCCGAAGGCGCGCAAGCGCTTCCAGTTCTCGAAGCGCTAGGAGGTCGTCAGCCTCCGGTCGTCGGTCGTCAGTCGCCACGGCTGCGTTGCCGGAGACCGACGACTGAAGACCGAACCAATCACACCGCTCGACGCTGCGTCGGGTGCCTCCCGGGATCGGGGGGTCGGCGGGCGGATGAAGGCGGTGGTCGTTCAACCCGAGGGTGCGCCTCCGGCGGGCCCGAGATCAGGAGCAGCGAAGTCATGGCCGACCTGCAGATCCAGGACCTCTTGGAAGCCGGTGTCCATTTCGGACACCAGACCAGCCGGTGGAACCCGAAGATGCGCAAGTTCATCTTCGCGGAACGCAATGGCATCTACATCATCGACCTCAAGAAGACCCTCCGGCAGGTCGAGCTCGCCCAGGAGCTCGTGCGGCAGGTCATTTCCCGCGGGGAGCGCGTCCTCTTCGTCTGCACCAAGAAGCAGCTCCGCTCGGTGATCCAGAGCGAGGCCGAGCGCTCGAACTCCTTCTACGTGATCGAGCGCTGGCTCGGTGGGATGCTCACCAACTTCTCGACCATCAAGAAGCAGATCCGCCGGCTCCGCGAGCTGGAGCGTGGCCAGGAGGAGGGCGCCTTCGACTTCTACACGAAGAAGGAGCGCCTGATGATCGAGCGCGAGCGCGAGAAGCTCGACAAGTACCTCTCGGGCGTGAAGGACATGGCCCGCCTCCCCGGCGCCATCTTCGTGGTGGACGCCAAGAAGGAACGCATCGCCGTGAACGAGGCGAACAAGCTGGGGATCCCGGTGATCGCCATCGCCGACACCAACGCCGACCCGGACCTGCTCACGGTGCCGATCGCCGGCAACGACGACGCGATCCGTTCGGTGGGGGTGATCACCCGCGCGATCGCCGACTCGATCGTCGAGTCCCGCGCGGCCATGCCGGCCGACGACCGCCGCCGGGCCGACGAGGCCGAGGCGACGACGTACTCCTCCGAAACGGGGGAGCAGGCGCCGGCGGACAAGGAGGACCGCGGCGGCCAGAAGCGCCGCCCGCGCCGCAAGCGGCGTCCCCGCCCCGAGGTGATCGCCAACCTCCGTGGCGAGGGCGGCGACGAAGCGGAAGCGGATACGGAAGAGGAGTAGGCCGCTTCGAGCTCCGCGATCCCGCCGAGACGGGGCCACCGGGAAACCGCGCGTGGCCCCGTCTCGTACCCGCGAGCGGAAAACGGAGGGGGAGGCCGGCCGGCACGGACCTCGCGCTGCGCCTCCCCGATCGAACGAACGGCTCGCCGCGTGCCGCGGCTGCGGCTTCACCTGCACCGATCGAACGGAATGAGCACCATCTCTGCGAAGGACGTCAAGGAGCTCCGCGACCGCACTGGCGCAGGCATGATGGAGTGCAAGGCCGCGCTCGGCGACACGAACGGCGACATGGAGGCCGCCATCGACCTCCTGCGCGCCAAGGGAGCCGCCAAGGCCGCCAAGCGCGCCGGCCGCGAGGCCGGCGAGGGTGCGGTCGGCAGCTACATCCACATGGGCGGCAAGATCGGCGTCCTGGTGGAGGTCAACTGCGAGACTGACTTCGTCGCCCGAAACGACCAGTTCCAGCAGCTCGTGCGCGATCTCGCGATGCACATCGCGGCCGCCAGCCCCGTCTCCGTGCGCCGCGAGGACATCGCCCCCGAGGTCGTGGAGCGCGAGCGGAACGTCTACCGCGAGCAGATGAGGGAGTCCGGCAAGCCCGAGAAGATCTGGGATAAGATCGTCGACGGGAAACTCGATAAGTTCTATCAGGAGAGCGCGCTCATGGAGCAGCCCTTCGTCAAGAATCCGGACGTCACCATCGGGCAGCTGGTCACCGACGCCTCCGCGAAGACGGGCGAGAACATCGTGGTCCGGCGCTTCGCCCGGTTCGCCCTGGGCGAGGAGTGATGCCCGACCCCCCGGAGGCGGGGCCCGAGCCGGTCGGATACCGCCGCATCCTGCTCAAGCTCTCCGGCGAGGCCCTCGCCGGAGAGCAGGGCTTCGGAATCGACCCGCCGATCATCGACAAGCTCACCGAGGAGATCAAGGGGCTCCACGAGATGGGGGTGTCCCTCGGGCTGGTGATCGGCGGCGGGAACATCGTGCGCGGCACCACCGCCAGTTCCCAGGGAATGGACCGCGTATCCGCGGACTACATGGGGATGCTCGCCACCGTCATCAACGCCCTCGCCCTCCAGGACATGCTGGAGCGCAAGGAGGTCGAGACGCGCGTCCTCACCGCGATCCGCATGGAGCAGCTCGCCGAGCCCTACATCCGCCGCCGGGGCCTCCGCCACCTGGAGAAGGGGCGGGTGGTCATCTTTGCGGGCGGAACGGGAAATCCTTATTTCTCCACCGACACGGCGGCGGTGCTTCGGGGAATCGAGATGGAGGCGGACGTCATCATCAAGGCCACCAAGGTGGAGGGGATCTACAGCGCCGATCCCGCCAAGGAGCCCACCGCCGAGTTCATCCCCCGCATCAGCTTCGCCGACGTGATGGCGCGCGACCTGAAGGTGATGGACGCCGCCGCCATCTCGCTCTGCCGCGAGAACCAGATCCCGATCATCGTGCTGAACGTGATGGAGAAGGGGCTGGTCGCGCGCGCCATCCGCGGCGAGCGGGTGGGCACCCTGGTTCATCTCTGATCGTCCCGTCCCCGAGATCGCGGAGTCTCTATGCCCAGCCTGAAGCAAGCTCGCGAGAAGATGGAACGAGCCATCGAGGCGCTGCGGCGCGACTTCGGCAGCGTCCGCACCGGCAAGGCCTCGCCGGCTCTGCTGGAAACCGTGCGAGTCGAGGCGTATGGATCGTTCGTGCCCCTCAACCAGGTGGCCTCCGTCGGCGCCCCCGAGCCGCGCCTGCTCCTCGTCCAACCCTGGGACCGGGGGATGCTCGGACCGGTCGAGAAGGCGATCATGACGTCGGACCTCGGGCTCAACCCCTCCAACGACGGGAAGGTGATCCGGGTGCCGATTCCCGCGCTGACCGAGGAGCGGCGCCGGGAGTACGTGAAGATCCTGCACAAGATGGCGGAGGACGGACGCGTCGCCGTGCGCCAGGCCCGCAAGGAGGCGAACGACGACATCAAGCGCCGGCAGAAGGACGGAGAGTTCTCCGAGGACCAGGCGCGCCGCGAGCAGGACGAGGTCCAGAAGCTCACCGACCGGCACATCCAGCAGATCGACGACCTGACGAAGCACAAGGAAGCCGAGATCATGGAGGTGTGAAGGGATCCCGCCGCAGCTCCGCCCGGACGCGTGCCGCGACCGCCGCGGTCGCTCTGGTCCCCCGAGAATGGCAGCGAGTCGCCGGCATGCACTCTGACCTTCCCGATCTGGAAGCGGTACGGCTGAACGGCGACGTGCCCCGGCACGTCGCCATCATCATGGACGGCAACGGCCGGTGGGCTCGACAGCGCAACCGCCCGCGCGAGTTCGGGCACCGGGCGGGGATGCGCGCCGTGCGGGAGGCCGTCGAGGGCGCCATCGCCGCGGGGGTCGAGGTGCTCACGCTCTACGCCTTCTCGCAGGAGAACTGGAAGCGCCCCCAACCCGAGGTCGCGGCGCTGATGGGGCTGCTGGAGCGGTACGTCCGCAAGGAGGCACGCGATCTCAAGGGCAGGAGCGTGGAGGTGCGGGTGATCGGCTCGCTCGAGCGGCTCGGACCCCGCACGCGCGCCGCGCTCGACGGGATCCGCGAGTACACCCGCGGCGGCACCGGCCTGCGCCTGAACCTCGCCATCAGCTACGGCGGGCGCACCGAGATCGTCGAGGCCGCCCGCCGGCTGGCGGAGCGCGTCGCCCGCGGGACGCTCGTTCCCGAGGAGATCGACGATTCGCTCTTCGCCTCGGAGCTCTACACCCGTGGCGACCCCGATCCCGACCTGCTGATCCGCACCTCGGGCGAGTTCCGCATCTCGAACTTCATGCTCTGGCAGCTGGCGTACACCGAGCTGCACGTCACCCCGGTGCTCTGGCCGGACTTCACGCGCGAGCGGCTCTTCGCGGCCATCATGGACTACCAGCGCCGCGAGCGCCGCTTCGGCCGCGTGGCCGCGACCTGACCCGCCCCATGCCAGTCTCCGAGACCACGCAGCGCGTCGGGGTGGCGGCGGTGGGAATCCCTCTCGCCGTCGCCATCGTGTTTTTCGGCGGGTGGGCGCTGGCGGTTCTCCTGGCGGGGGTCGCGGTCCTCGCCACGCTCGAGTTCTACCGCATGGCCGAGCGGAAGAACGCCCGCCCCTTCCGCGGGCTCGGGAGCCTCGTCGCGGCGGGTTTCGTGGTGCTCGCCGCCCTCGCCCCGGACACGGAGGTGGCGGGCGCGGGCTTCGGGCTCCTGCTGACCGTCGCGGCGCTCGCCGTCACCGCGGCGGCCATCTGGGGCCGCGGAGTGGAGGGGGAGCCGCTGCTGACCGCCTCCACCACCCTCTTCGGGGCCTTCTACGCCGGCGGGCTCCTGAGCTTCGGCCTCTATCTCCGCCATCTGCCGGGGAGCGCCGGGGCCTGGCACGGCACCGCGCTCGTCTTCGCTCCGGTGCTCCTCACCTGGACGAGCGACACCTTCGCCTACTTCGTGGGCCGCGCCTTCGGGACGCGCAAGCTGATCCCGCGCGTGAGCCCCGGGAAGACGGTGCAGGGCGCCGTTGGGGCGCTGGCCGGCACGGTGGCGGTGGCGGTCGCCTACGCCTTCGTGCTGGCGCGCTTCCCCACCTACCGCATGGGGCTCGGGGAGGCCGCGGCGTTCGGGTTCCTGATCTCCGTCTCCGCACAGGTGGGCGACCTGGCGGAATCGCTCCTCAAGCGCGACGCCGGCGTGAAGGATTCCGGGACGCTCCTGCCCGGGCACGGCGGAGCGCTCGACCGCTTCGACTCGCTCCTCTTCACCCTCCCGCTCGCCTATTTCTTCTTCCGCTTCGTAGTGGGTGCGGGGGGAGGGCTGTAGGCCATGCGGGGAGTCGCCATCCTCGGCGCCACGGGCTCGATCGGGAGGAGCGCGCTGGCGGTGCTCGAGCAGCACGCCGACCGCTTCCGTCCCGTGGCCCTCACCGCGCACCGCAACGTCGGCGCGCTGGAGCGCCTCTGCGCGCGCTGGCGGCCCGAGCTGGCGGTCGTCGCCGCGGGCGACGGCACCCTCCCCGCCGGCGCGTCAGGCACTCGCTGGCGGAGCGGCCGCGAGGCACTGCTGGAGGCGGCCACCCACCCCGAGGCGGACGTGGTCCTCAACGCCCTGGTGGGCGCCGCGGGGCTGGAGCCGACGCTGGCCGCGCTGCGGAGCGGGAAGCGCGTCGCACTGGCGAACAAGGAGTCGCTGGTGTGCGCCGGTCCGCTCGTGCTGCGGGCCGCCCGCGAGGGAGGGGGAGAGCTGGTGCCGGTGGACAGCGAGCACAGCGCCATCCTGCAGTGCCTGCGCGGCTCGCAGGCGCCGGAGGTCGAGCGGCTCACCCTGACCGCCTCGGGCGGCCCCTTCCGCCGCTTCCCGCGCGAGCGCCTCGCCCTCGTCCGGCCCGAGGACGCCCTCCGGCACCCGACCTGGGACATGGGCGCGAAGATCACCATCGACTCCGCCACCCTCGCCAACAAGGCGCTGGAAGTGGTCGAGGCGCACTTTCTCTTCCGGATCGGGTATGACCGGATCGCGGCGGTGGTGCACCCGCAGTCGATCGTCCACTCGATGGTCGAATTCGTGGACGGGTCGGTGCTCGCGCAGATGGGGTTTCCCACGATGGAGATCCCCATCCTGTACGCGCTGGCGTACCCCGAGCGCCTGCCGCACCGCTGCCGCCGCTTCGACCCGATCGCGGCCGGCGAGCTGACTTTCGAGCCGGTGCGGACGGAGAGCTTCCCCGCCTTCGCGCTCGGCGTGGAGGCCGGCCGGTCCGGCGGCACCGCCCCGGCGGCGTACAACGCCGCCAACGAGGTCGCCGTGGCCGCCTTCCTGGCCGGCCGGATCGGATTCGTGGAGATCCCCGCGGCGATCGAGTTCGCGCTCGAGCGCTGGGGAGGCGGCAGGGTCGATTCCATCGAGGCGGTCCTGGACGCCGATCACCGGGCCCGCCGCGCCACGCAATCGTTCATCGAGGATCACGCGCTGTGCTGACGCTCGTCGCCTTTCTCATCGTCATCGGGGTGCTCGTCTTCGTCCACGAGCTGGGGCACCTGATCGCCGCCAAGTCGGTGGACATCGAGGTCCCCCGCTTCTCCATCGGCTTCGGCCCGCGCGTGGCCGGGTTTCGCTGGGGAGAGACGGAGTACGTCATCTCGGCCCTCCCGCTGGGAGGATACGTCCGCATGGCGGGGATGGAGGACGCGTCCGCCCTGGAGGGCGGCGAGGAGGCCGCGCCGGAGCGGGGCCCCTCCTCGCGCGACTTCGACGCGAAGCCGCTCTGGGCGCGCGCCTGGGTGATCTCCGCCGGAGTGATCATGAATTTCCTCTTCGCGATCCTGGTCCACCGCGGGGGTGGGCTTCTTCGTCGGCGAGCCGGTGATCTCCACCACGCGAGTGGCCGTCGCGGACGTGCAGGGTCTCCCGGAGGTGGGGGCTCCGCTCTCGCGGATCCCGCTGGGAGCCGATCTCGCCACGGTGGGCGGACGGCCGGTGGAGAACTGGAACGACGTGGTCCAGAAGCTCAGCACCGCCCCCGCGGGACCGGTCGAGCTGAGCTTCGCCGACGCTCCGCCGGTGACGCTGACCCTCCCG
The DNA here is from genome assembly GCA_965215255.1 of Longimicrobiaceae bacterium. Lineage (GTDB taxonomy): Bacteria > Gemmatimonadota > Gemmatimonadetes > Longimicrobiales > Longimicrobiaceae > CBDCDN01. Next base: position 18,697 of record CBDCDN010000010.1, read on the forward strand.
GCCGGCGACTCTGCCCGCACCGCCGTGCTGCGGCACCTGGAGCCCTTCCGAGAGGCGGTGCTCGGCGAGGTGACGGGTGGCTCGCCGGCCGCCGCGGCAGGGCTCGAGCCCGGGGGACCGGGTGGTCGCGGCGGATGGGGTGCCGGTGCGCACCTGGAGCGAGTTCGTGGAGGTCATCCGGGCGCGCCCGGATGAGCCGGTGAGGCTGGAGGTGGACCGCGGCGGGAGGCGGCTGGCTCTGACGGTCACGCCGGACAGCGAGCGCGAGCTGAACGCCGAGATGGAGCGGATACCGGTCGGACGCATCGGCGTGGGGCAGTCGCGGGGACGTCCTTACCTACCATCGGCTCCCGCTCGTCCCCGCCATCCGCCGCGGCGGGCAGGTGACCTGGGAGATCAGCTCGGAGATCGTCTCGCTGCTCGGGGACCTCTTCACGGGCGACGCCTCTCCGCGGACGCTCGGAGGGCCGCTGGCCATCGGCCAGCTCTCGGGGCAGGCGGCGCGGTTCGGGGCGGAGGCGTTCTTCCAGTTCATGGCGCTGCTCTCCGTGAACCTGGCGGTGCTGAACCTCCTGCCGATCCCCGTGCTCGACGGGGGGCAGCTTCTCTTCATCCTCGTGGAGGCGGTGCGGGGGAGACCCCTCTCCGTGGAGCAGCGGCTGCGCCTCTCCCACGTGGGGCTGATCATCGTCGTGGGGATCATGGTATGGGCGATTACCAACGATTTCCTTCGATTCTTCGGGATCTGAGGCCGACTCGGCCGGGGAACCCTTGATCGAGAGCCCGCAAACGGGTTAACTTCCGCTACCTCCGGGGCGAATCCGGGCCTGTGGGTCCCGACGCCCCGCCGTCTGTTCAGTTCTTCAGGAGCGAACGGCTGATGGACCGGACCCAGATCGAGCACATCGAGCGGCGTCTCCTCCGGGAGCGCGAGCGGGCCCTTCGCTCGCTTGGCCGCTTCGCGGAGCAGTCGAAGCTCTCGCGCGACAGCTCCGACGCGGAGCTCTCCAGCTACTCCTTCCACATGGCGGACCAGGGGACCGACGCCATGGAACGCGAGAAGGCCTTCCTCTTCGCGAGCAAGGAGGGGCGCTATCTCTACCGCATCGAGGACGCGCTGAGGCGGCTCTATAACGAGCCGGAGAAGTTCGGAATCTGCCACAGCTGCAGCAAGGAGATCCCCTTCGAGCGCCTCGATGCGCTCCCCCACGCGCGCTACTGCCTGCACTGCAAGCTGCGCGAGGAGGAGGAGGCGGCGGCGTAAACGGTCGTCGGTCTCCAGTCGTCGGTCTCTGCCAAATGACCGCATCTACGCCCGCTACGACGAAGGGTCTGCATACGCTCTCGCTCTGCAGACCCTTCGTCGTATCATGAGGACCGACGACCTATAGCAGCCTCAGCTGCGCCGGCAGGAGCCTCCGCCGCAGCCGCGAGACGTCGATCGGCTCCAGCGGCTCGTGCTGGCGGCCGAGGAGCAGCTCGCCGCGGAAGCGGACCTTCTCGAGCCGCGCGCCCACCACGTCGAGGGCCAGTCCGGAGTCATTGGAGTTCTCGCTCAGGTGGGCCAGCACCACCGCGCCGAGGCCCTCGTGGTGGAGGTCGGCGGCCAGCTCGGCGGCGGCGCGGTTGGAAAGGTGCCCATGGCTCCCGCCGATGCGAGCCTTCACCGACCAGGGGTACGGGCTTTCACGGAGCAGGATCTCGTCGTGGTTCGCCTCGAGGACGAGGAGGTCGCACTCTCGCAGCGCCCGCCGCGCCGCCGCCGTGGGCCGCCCCATGTCGGTGGCGATCCCCAGCTTTTCTCCGCACGAGACGTCGCTCACGGTGACGGCCACCGGATCGACGGCGTCGTGGAGAGTCAGGAAGGGGTCGACCCTCAAATCTCCGATCAGCACCGGTTGATCGTGCGCGTAGGGGCGGACCACCTCGGAGCCGGAGAGGAGCCTGGCGCACGCGCGCCGGGTGGCGTCGGTCAGGTAGAGAGGGATCCCCCAGCGCCGCGCCAGGACCCCCATTCCTCGGGTATGGTCTCCGTGGTCGTGGGTGATCAGGAGGGCATCGATCGAATGGGCCTCCACTTCGAGCGCCGCGAGGCGCCGCTCCAGATCGCGCCCGCTGAAGCCCGCATCGATCAGCAGGCGCGCGCGCGCCGATTCCACGAGGAAGGAGTTCCCCGCGCTCCCGCTTCCCAGGACGGTGACCTTCACGCCCCCTCCTATCCCCGCTCCGATTCCTTCGGATCCGCGCCGCCGCGGCTCCGCTCGAATGCCCGCCGGAGCTGCCGCCGCGATCCCTCGGTGAGGGCGACTTCGCGGCGCGCCATGGCCCGCTCCGCGACCTCCAGGAACTTGTCGATCCGGTACTCGCCGAGCTCCTCGCCGCTCCCCCAGCTGAAGGGAGGGACGTGCTTCGGCGGGAGGACGGCTCCCCAGAGACTGCTCCCCGCGCCGATCACGGTTCCGGTGTTGATCAGCAGCCCGATTCCCGTCTTCACGTGGTCGCCCATGAGGCAGCCGAGCTTGATCTCTCCCGTGTCGATGTCGCCCGCGGGGGTCCAGACCCGGATGGTCCCGTAGTTGTTCTTGAGGTCGCTGTTCGCGGTTCCGGCGCCGAGGTTCACCCAGCGCCCGAGGAGCGCGTGCCCCATGTGGCCGTCGTGCTGCTTGTTGCCGTAGCCGCAGAGGATGCTGCTGGCGAGCTCGCCCCGCACCTTGCACACCGGCCCCACCGAGACCGCGTCCACCTCGCCTCCGAGCACATGGGAGCCGGGCCCGATGTACGCCGGCCCGGAAAGGCGCGTGAAGGACCGCACCACCGCGCCGCGGTCGAGCCAGATCGGCCCCGCGCTGGTGTCGAAGGTGCACCCGGGCTCCACCCGCGCGCTGCCGTCGATCACGAGGGGGTGCTCCCCCCACCGGTGGGCGCCCTCCGGGAGGTGCGGCGGGGCGGGAGAGGGGAAGCGGGCTGCTACGTCGGCGGCGATCTGGCCGGCGTTCTCGCGGATCAGGTCCCAAACCCGGTGCAGGAGCCGTCCGCTCACCCCCGTTCCGATCTCGGCGCCGCGGGAGGAGGGAGCGGCGAGGAAGGCCTCCGACGGCGCGGGCGAGCCCCGGGGAGCGAACCATCCGACCGTCTCGCCGCCGCAGGAGACCGGCCCCTCGCGGAGCCCCTGCTCCCCCCGTTTTGGGACGCCGCTCCACGGCGGGACCCACCGCGAGAGGAGGAAGAGCCGGTCACCCTCCAGAGGCGCGTCGCCGTACGAGGCGACGGGCGGAGCCCCCTCCTCCTCGAAGCCCGCCAGGTGCGGCGCGGTCAGGTACCGGGCGCAGGGAAGGCCGAAAGCCTCCTCCAGCCGGGCGCGGAGGGTAAGGGTGCCGAAGAGGAGCTCGCCGGACGGCCGGGTGAGCGCGAACGGCTCCCAGTCGAGCGCCGTCCGGTCGTCGAAGACGACGAGGGAGAGAGAGGCCATGCGGAGGAAGGGTTTCGAGTCTACTCCAGCGTCCGCAGCCGTTCCGGGAGCCGCGGAAGGAGGCGCTTCAGGTCCGCCACGCGATCGCGCCGCGTGACGAAGGTCACCCCGGAGGTGCGGACGACAACGAGGTCGTCGACGCCGAACGCAACGATCGGACCGCCCTCCGCGTACAGGGCGGTGCCCCGGCTCTCGACGGCGAAGCCCTCTCCGACCACCACGTTCCCGCTCCCGTCGCGGGGCCGGGTGCGGAAGATCGCGTCCCACGCCCCGACGTCGTCCCAGTGGAAGCTGCTGGGCACCACCGCCACCCGGTCCGACCTCTCGAGCAGTCCCTCGTCGATCGAGAGGGTGGGAGCGCGGCGGAAGAACTCCTCCACCCCTCCCTCGCGCACGATGGGGATCAGCTCCGCCAGTTCGGGGGTGTGCCGCTCCAGCTGGTCGAGGAGGTCCGCGACCCGCCAGACGAAGAGGCCGGTGTTCCAGAGATAGCCGCCCTCGTCGAGGTAGCGCCGGGCGGTTTCGAGGTCCGGCTTCTCGACGAAGGAGGCGACCGCATATCCCGCCTCGTCTCCCGAGTGGTCGATCGGGGCGAGCGGCTCGCCGAGACGCAGGTAGCCGTACCCCGTCTCGGGACGGGAGGGGACGGCGCCGATGGTGAAGAGGCGCCGGTGGCCGGCGGCGAGTGCCGCCGCGCGGGCGATGCGCGCTCGGAAGGCCTCGGCCGGCTCGATCACGTGGTCGGCGTGGAGGGAGACCATCACCCCCTCGGGGTCCCGGCGCTCGATCTCGGCCGCGGCCCAGGCGAGCACCGGGGCGGTTCCCGCGGCGCGGGGCTCCAGCAGCAGGTTTCCGGGACCCAGCTCGGGAAGGGCGCGGGAGATCGGCCCGGCCAGGTGTCCGCCGGCGAGGATGCGCAGGCGCTCCGTGGGGACCAGCGGCGTGATGCGGTCCACGGTATCGCGGATGAGCGAGCGCTCCGAGGCCAGCGGCAGGAGCTGCTTCGGCCGCGCCGGGGTGCTGGCGGGCCAGAAGCGCGAGCCGATGCCGCCCGCGAGGACGACCGTCCAGAGGTGCGGGTGGGGGCCGCTAGGAGAAGAGATCATCGATCCGGGCGAGCAGCTTGTTGGGGCTGAACGGCTTCGTGAGGAAGTCGGTGGCGCCGAGCTCGAGCGCCCGTTCCCGGTCGGCGTCCTGTCCCTTGGCCGTGAGGATGATCACCGGGGTCTCGCCGCGGTGGGGAAGACGCCGGATCTCGGCGAGGACTTCGAGGCCGCTCAGGTGCGGCATCATGATGTCGAGGAGGACCACGTCGATCGGTTCCGTGCCTTCGGCGCGCTCCAGGGCGGCGCGTCCGTCGGGCACCAGGGTGACGCGGTATGGGCCGTGCTCGAGCTTCAGCTGGATGATGCGGCCGATGTGCGGCTCGTCGTCCGCGACCAGGACGTGACGGAGGCGGCCGTCTGCGGCGTCGTCGAACATCGCGGCCCCCGAGGGGTTGGAGAGGGGCGCGCCCCGGCGCGGCGTGCTCTCGGAGGCGCGAACCCGAAGCGCAGCAACGTAGGCGGACGTTTTGGGGGCGTCAAGGCGCGGCCGGACCGCTTCTTGACGCGCTCCCCCGCGGCGGACTAAGCTTAGGCCCGCACTCTCACGATTCTCAGGAGCTTCGCTCGTGCGTCATTTCGCCGTCCTCTGTCTGGTCGCCTCGGCCTTGCCGGCCGCCGCCTGCAACTCGACGGACTTCCGGATCGATCCCCTGCTCTACACCGATACCTTCGAGATCGCGGTCCCGGCGGACGAGAACGCCGTCCTCCCCTCAGCGCTCGACGTCACCGTCCTCTCCGGTGCGATCCGGGGCGGGGTCTTCCCGGAGCGGGCGTCGAGCGCGGGGGAGTGGGACTTCGCCCTGCGCCGTGGCCCGGCGGGGCTGATGCTGGTGCCGGGAGCGGTCCTGGGGCTGGCGACCCGCTCGTCGATCACCCGGCCGCTGGACGACGAGACGTTCGCCAGCCTCATCGAGGCACCGGGACGCACCTCCTTCGTCTCGGACACCTCGGTGTCCGTGCAGCAGGGCGCGGTGTACGCCGCCCGCTCGCGGCTGGTCACCAGCCTCTTTGGCGGATCGTGCGAGCAGTACGCGAAGCTCCAGCCGCTCGAAGTGGATCCCGTCCTCGGCCGGGTGCGGCTGCAGGTCACCACCAACGAGCGCTGCAGCGATCCGCGTCTCGCGCTGGAGGACTGACGCCGTGCTCGACGCGAAGTGGCTGCGGCAGGATCCGGAGGCGGCGCGCACCCGGCTGGCGGTGCGGGGAAAGACGGAGGAGACGGATGCGGCGATCGACCGCGTCGTCGTCCTGGACGAGGAGCGGCGTGCGCTGATCGGCGAAGGCGACGCCCTGAAGGCGCGGCGCAACTCGGTCTCGGAAGAGGTCGGGCAGCGAAAGCGGAAGGGGGAGCCGGCGGAGGCGCTGATCGACGAGATGCGGCGGGTCGGCGACCGCATCCGGGAGGTCGACCAGCGCCTGCGCGACCTCGAGGCGGAGATCGAGGACGTCCTCCTGCGGACCCCGAACGTCCCGCTCCCGGAGGTCGCCGCGGGCGGGGAGGAGGACAACGAGGTGGTGCGAAGCTGGGGCGAGCCGCGCGAGCTCGGCTTCGAGCCACGTCCGCACTGGGAGATCGGCGCGGAGCTCGGGCTGATCGACCTGCCCGCCGGCGCCCGGGTGGCGGGGAGCGGCTTCCCGGCCTTCAAGGGGCGCGGCGCCCGCCTGACGCGCGCGCTGGTCAACTGGATGCTGGACCTCCACACCTCGAGCCACGGCTACACCGAGGTGTCGCCGCCCTTCCTCGTCCATCAGGCGAGCATGCAGGGAACGGGGCAGTACCCGAAATTCGTCGAGGAGGGGGACGCGTACGAGATCCCCTCCGACGGGCTCTACCTGGTGCCCACCGCCGAGGTCCCGGTCACCAACTTCCACCGCGAGGAGCTCCTCGACGGTGAGCGGCTGCCGATCTCGTACGTGGCGTACTCCCCCTGCTTCCGGCGCGAGGCCGGGGCGGCGGGGAAGGACACGCGGGGATTGCTGCGCGTGCACCAGTTCGACAAGGTCGAGCTGGTGCGCTTCGAACGTCCGGAGCACTCGGAGGCGGCGCTGGAGGAGCTGACGGGGCACGCCGAGCGCGTCCTCCAGCTCCTGGGACTCCCCTACCGCGTGCTCCAGCTCGCGGGCGGCGACCTCGGCTTCTCGGCGGCGAAAACGTACGACCTGGAGGTGTGGGCGCCGGGGGTGGGAAAGTGGCTGGAGGTCTCCAGCTGCTCGAACTTCACGGACTATCAGGCGCGCCGCGCCTCGATCCGCTTCCGTCCGGCGGCGGGGGAGAAGCCGGAGTTCGTGCATACCCTCAACGGCTCCGGCGTGGCCCTCCCCCGCACCCTGGTGGCGATCATCGAGAACGGGCAGCGGCCGGACGGATCCGTGGAGGTGCCCGAGGTGCTCCGGCCGTACGTGGGGACCGGTCGCTTCGAGGCCTGAGAGAGCCGCATGCTCAGCCGGCATTGGCCGACGGCGCTCGGGCTCCTGGCCGCCGTGGTCCTCGGCTGGTACCTGGTGTACACCGAGCTGCTGATGCGGGAGATCCGGCGCGACGCGCTGGTCCACTCCCGCATCTACATTCAGATCCTGCGGGGCCTCAGCGACCCGCGCGAAGGGGCGGCGGAGCAGACCCTCTTCAACCTGAGTGACGACATCCAGGATCTCGGCATCCCGATCGTGGTCACCGACGCCGATGGGATCCCGGCCTACAGCAGCAACCTCCCCTTCTCCGCCGACGCCAACGAACTCGACGATCTGCCGCGCCTGCTGGCGTACGCTCAGGAGCTCGCCCGCCGGAACCCGCCGCTCGTGGAGCCGGGGCTGGGAACCATCTACGTGGGCGACCCACCGCTGGTCGGCCGCCTCCGCTACATTCCCTGGCTTCAGGTGGGGGCGCTGGTCTGCCTGCTGGCGGCCGCCGGCTGGATGATCCGCCACAACCAGCGGGTGGAGCGCGAGCGGATCTGGGCCACCATGGCGCGCGAGTCGGCTCACCAGATGGCCACGCCTCTCTCCTCGCTCACCGGCTGGGTCGAGATCCTGCGCCTCCCGCCCGGCGAGCGGGAGGAGATGGCCTCGCTTCCCGCCGTGGCGGCGGAAATGGAAGCCGACCTCGACCGTCTGGAGAAGGTCGCCCGGCGCTTCGAGTGGATCGGCCGTCCGGTGCGCACCGAAGGGGTGGACGTGCGCACTCTGCTGCGGACCCTGGAGCGCTACGTGCGGGTCCGGATGCCGCAGCTCGGCCGGGGAGTGGAGCTGCGTGTGGAGGTGGCCGACGAGCTCCCGCCGGTGCGGGGGAACACCGTGCTCCTGGAGTGGGCCCTGGAGAACCTGGTGAAGAACGCGCTCGACGCCCTCGCCGGCTCCGGCGGCACCATCGAGGTCCGCGCCAACCGCGAGTCGCCCCGCCGGGTGGCCATCGCGATCCAGGACGACGGCCCCGGCGTCTCGCCCGCGGTGCGCGCGAGCATCTTCGATCCCGGCGTCACCACCAAGAAGGGCGGCTGGGGCGTGGGCCTCTCCCTGGCCCGCCGCATCGTCGAGGACGTCCACCATGGCCGCCTCAACCTCGTCCCCACCGAGCGCGGCGCGCTCTTCGTGGCCTCGCTGCCCCTGGCGGAGGGAGGCAACGACTGATGCCGAACAAAGTCCTCCAAGCTTCCGTCCATTCAACCTCGACATCGTGATCCCTTGTCGTATCTCGATCGCCTGAATCCGGAGCAGCGGGAGGCCGCGGAGCACTTCGAGGGGCCGCTCCTGGTTCTCGCGGGCGCAGGGTCGGGGAAGACGCGGGTGCTCACCGCACGCATCGCGCACTTGGTGAAGGAGTACGGAGTCGCACCCGAGTCGATCCTCGCCCTCACCTTCACCAACAAGGCGGCCGGGGAGATGCGGGAGCGCATCCGCGGCCTCCTGGGGCGCGATCCAGGCGGGATGTGGATCGGGACCTTCCACGCCGTCGGCGCCCGCATGCTCCGCCGGGACGCCACCCGCCTCGGCTGGTCGCCCAACTTCCTCATCTACGACGCGGACGATTCCGAGCGCCTCATCAAGCGCATCATCAGGGACGACCTCTCACTCGATCCGAAGCGGTGGAGCGTCAGGGCGGTGAAGGGGGCGATCTCGTCGGCCAAGAATGAGCTGGTGGGGGTGCAGGCGTATCAGGAGACGGCGGTGGATCTCTTCGCGCGCACGGTGGCGCAGGTGTACGAGCGCTACCAGCGCGCGCTGCGCGACGCCAACGCCTTCGACTTCGACGACCTGCTGGTCAAGCCGGTCGAGCTGCTGCGCGCCCACTCGGAGGTGCTGCGGCGCTATCGCGAACGCTTCCACTTCGTGCTCGTGGACGAGTACCAGGACACCAACCGCGCTCAATACGTCTTCCTCTCGCAGGTGGCGGGGGAGAAGGCGAACCTCTTCGTGGTGGGCGACGACGACCAGTCGATCTATGGATGGCGCGGCGCGGACGTCCGCAACATCCTCGACTTCGAGAAGGATTTCCCGGCCTCGGCTCTGGTGCGCCTGGAGGAGAACTACCGCTCCACCCGGCGGATCCTGGCGGCGGCCAACCGGGTGATCGCCGAGAATCTGCGGCGGAAGGGAAAGACTCTCCGCACCGCAAACGCAGAGGGAGAGCGCCTCACGCTGGCGGAGGCGAGCGACGAGGCGGACGAGGCGGAATGGATCGCCGACGAGATGCTCTCCCGGATGGCGGCGGACCCGCAGCTCTCGCCGCGCCACTTCGTCGTGCTCTACCGCACCAACGCCCAATCGCGCGCCCTCGAGGAGGCGCTCCGGCGGGAGGGGCTCCCCTATCGCGTGGTGGGAGGACAGCGCTTCTACGAGCGGCGGGAGGTGAAGGACGTACTCGCCTATCTCCGCCTCATCGCGAACCCGGCGGACGACGAGGCCTTCCTGCGCGTGGTGAACGTCCCCCGCCGCGGGATCGGCGACGCCTCGGTGGCGCGCCTCGCCGAGTGGGCGCGCGAGCACGGGACCACCCTCCTCGCCGCTGCGGCGCGCGGCGAGGAAATCGAGGCCATCCGCGGCCCGGCGGCGAAGTCGCTCCCGGAGCTGGCCGCGCTCCTCCAGAAGCACGCCGCCCTCGCCGACCGCGAGATGCCGCTGGGCGAGATCCTGAGGCAGGTGGTGAAGGAGAGCGGGATGCTCGACGCGCTTCGGGAGGAGGGTCCGGACGGCGAGGAGCGCATCGCCAACGTAGACGAGCTGATCGCCGGCGCGGCCGACCTGCAGGCGCGACTCGATGGGGAGGATCCCGACCTCCTGCTGGAGCTGGAGGAGGGGGTGGAAGGGGTCCGGGCGGCCGATCTCTTCCTCGCCCACGTCGCGCTCGTCACCGATATCGACCAGCACGACGCCGAGGCGGACGCCATCAGCCTGATGACGCTGCACAACGCCAAGGGGCTCGAGTACCCGGTCGTCTTCCTGACGGGGATGGAGGAGGGCCTCTTCCCGCTCTCTCGCGTCTTCGACGAGCCGGAGGAGCTGGAGGAGGAGCGGCGCCTCTTCTACGTGGGGATCACGCGCGCGGAGCGCAAGCTGTACCTCACCTTCGCGCGGCGTCGACGGCGGGGCGGGGAATGGCTGGACTCGGTGCCGTCGAGCTTCCTGGAGGCCGTTCCGGCCGACCTGCTGGAGCTTCGCAAGTCGCCGCGGGTGGAAGCGCGCTTCTCGCCGCGCCAGCCCTGGCGCGCCCCCGCTCCGTCCGCGCCCACCCGCCGCCGCGAGCGTCTGGGTTTGGACGGCGCCTTCCCCGCCGCCCCCGGCGAGCCGGCCGGACAGGAGATCGACTACTCCACCTCGCAGGAGATCGTGCGGCTGGTGAAGGGGACTCGCGTGCGGCATCCCCAGTTCGGCGCGGGAACGGTCGTGGAGCTCTCCGGCTTCGGCGGCGACGTCCGGGCGACCATCGATTTCGCGGCGGTCGGGCGCAAGAAGGTGGTGGTCCGCTACGCCAACCTCGAGCCGGACTGGGACTGACCCTTCGTCGCTTCCGGGCCCATGGCTCCTCCGCGGCCCGGCGCGCGGCAGACGGCCGGCCCGAGCCGGTGCGCGGCTTCATCGCCACCGGTCCGTCGGAGGTGGAGCGCCTTCGCGCCGGCGAGGCGCGCCGGGCGGACTCTTCGTGGGCCGGGTGATGAGCCTCTCGCGCGGTCGCGTGGATCCCCGATGCGGTGATCGAGGTACTACGGCCAAGGCTCGAACCCCCCGACCGATCGGCGCCCCGAGCGCGGAGGACCGGCATGGCTGCGAAGGAAGACACCGCGACCCGCACCTTCACGGCGGACGACCTGCTGTCCATGCCGGATGACGGTCTCCGCCGCGAGCTGGTGCGGGGGGAGTTGAGGGAAATGGCGCCGGCGGGTCACCGTCACGGGAGAATCGCTCTGAGGATCGCTGCACATCTGCTCAACCATGTGGACGCGGAGGATCTGGGAGTCGCGTACGCCGCTGAAACCGGGTTCCGCCTCTCGTCGAGCACTGTCAGGGCTCCCGATGCTTCTTTCGTGGCGAAGAAGCGAGCGGCAGCCGTGTCCGGCGAGCGCGGCTTCTGGCCCGGCGCCCCCGATCTGGCGATCGAGGTGACCTCTCCCGACGACGGCTTCGAGGAGGTCGAGGAGAAGGTGTTCGACTGGCTGGACGCGGGGACGCGCATGGTGGTGTTGGTGAACCCGCGCAAGCGGTCGGTGACGATCTATCGCTCCCACACCGAGATCGTGGCGCTTCGGGAGGCCGACACTCTGGACGGAGGCGACGTCGTCCCCGGCTGGTCGCTCCCGGTCGCGCACCTCTTTCGGTAGCCGGCACGATGCATCCGCTCCTTCTCGCCGCGATGCTCTTCGCGGCTCCCCCGCTTCCGCCGGCGGTGCAGGACGATGCGCCGGACCTGGTGGTCCTGGTGCACGGCATGGGACGCACCCGCCTCTCGATGCTTCCCTTGCAGTGGGAGCTGGAGCGCGGGGGCTTCGAGGTGCTCAACTGGGGATACGGAAGCACGAGTGAATCGGTGGCTGAGATCGGCGCCGCGCTTGCGACGACCGTCGACAGCGCGCACGCGGCGATCCCCGGCCGGCCGATCCACTTCGTGGGGCACAGCCTCGGGAACATCGTGGTGCGTTGGATGCTGGCGAACCGCCGCCCGGAGGGGGTGGGGCGGGTGGTGATGCTGGCTCCGCCGAACCGGGGTTCGCGCTACGCGGACCGGTTCGCCCCCTGGCTGGGGTGGCTGCTCAAGCCGCTTTCCGAGCTGACCACCGCCGCGGGGAGCACCGTCCGCTCCCTCCCCGACTCGGTGGGGGCGGAATTCGCGATCGTCGCCGGGGCGGGGGACGGAAAGGTGAGCGTGGAGGAGACCGACTTGCCCGGTGCCGCGGTCCGGGTGGTGGTTCCCTCAGGGCACACCTTCATCATGGCGCGCCGGGACGTGCAGCACCTGGTGCTCGCGTTCCTGCGCGGCGGGAGCCCGGGGGGCGAGGGGATGACGAGGTGACGGGGGCCGGCATCCGTTTGCGGCGCCGGCCCCGTGCCTTCAGGCGTGGTGGAGCGGAAGTGCTGTGGATGAGGGAGTCGGTCCGCGAGGAACCCTCACCCCCGGCTCGCTCGTTCCTCGCTCGCCACCCTCTGGCCTCCGCCTCATCCCGCCAACCCGTCGCCGTTGAACTGCTGCGCCCGCCCGCGCCAGTGCCCGAAAGGGACTTCGGGCATCGGGAAGAAGTTGTCCGCCAGCTCCTCCAGCGCCTGCCCGCTCTTCCACGTCTCCTCCCGCATCGCCATCCGGCGGATGCGCTTCGAGAGCCCCAGGTTCGCGTCTCCGATCGGGTCGAGGGAGGCGGCGATCGCGTCTCCACGCCGCGAGAGATAGTCGATGATGTAGTCGAAGGAGCGGACGACGTACGCGTCGATCGTCTCCTCGCTGAGGGTCCAGCGCGAGTTGGCGAGCACCGTCCCGAAGATCGACTGCCAGCGCTCGTTGTCCTGGAAGCGGATCATCCCGCGGAAGATCCGTCGGTTGGTCTGGAAGGAGAAGAGCGTCGCCGAGAGGACGCGGTCGAAGAGCGCGTCCGCCGCGGAGTGGTCGTGCTCCATCACCACCCGCCGCGCCAGCCGGGTGTGCCTCTCCCCGAGCTGGATGTCCATGCGGTGCTCCCAGTAGGAGTGCCCGAGCGCCTTCGTGGAGGAGGTGAGCAGGAGCTGGCGTGGGACGAAGATGTTGTGCGCGATCGTGTCGGCGGCCAGATGGGCGAGGTAGCCGAGGCTCACCGCCTGTAGCCGCTCCGTTTCCGCCGAGCTGTAGATCTCCTCACCGACGTGCCAGTGGTGGCAGTGCCGTCCCTCCGGAACGTACTTCTTGGCGAGCGAAATGTCCGCGGCCACGGACCCGTAGAGGAAGTCGTACGGGTAGGCGGCCAGCACCGTCCTCACCGCCGACGGGAGGAGGGACAGGGAGTCCAGCACTCCCGTCCCGAGGTATACGTGGGTCGCTGGTCCCCAAGCCCATGCCGGATCCGGCAGGAGCACCAGGAGCGCCAGGCTGAGCAGCAGCGCGACGGCCACGAAACCTACATCCCCATCTTGCGGCGGGCGCGCTTGACGCCCCGGCCCAGATCCCTCGACGGGTCTCGCATCATCTCCTGCAGCTCCTCGCGGGCGTCGCTGAGGATCTCGGCGACCTCCGAGCGGAACTCGCTCAGCAGCTCCCGGCCGGCGCCGATCACCTCACCCCCGAGGTCGGCCGTGGCCCCGGCGCCGCCCCGCATCCCCGTGCGCACCTGGTCGTAGCTGCGGCGGATCTGCTTGCGGTACGGCTTCAGCTGGCGCACCACCCGGTCACGCGGCGAGTGCTGAGGCTGGAGGAGGAGCGTCGCCCCGATCCCCAGCACGGTTCCCACGGCAAAGGCGGTCAGAAAGTCCACGGTGTCCTGGCGCGGCATGGTTTCCTCCGGTCACGGGTGAGGGCGGGTCCGCGGAGCGGGACCCGCCACGTCGATCTCCAGCGCTTCGTAGTCGTCCATCCGCTCCGGGCCCTCGTCCCGGATCGCCCGGACCCCCGCCTTCACCCCCCGGATGGTGGACGCGGTGTCGATGAAGAGGTCCTCCGCCTCGTCCTGCACCACCTCCAGGAGCGCGTTGAACTGGTTGACGCGCCGCTCGGCCAGGTCCGTGGCTCGGAGGAGCCGCGCCTGGGCCTCGGCCACCGTGCTGTGCAGCCGTTCCACGTCCGCCCGCACGGCCGTCGAGACGTAGTCGAGGTTGTCCGCCAAGCGCCTCGCGTGCTCGAAGAGCGGGTTGCTGCGATCGTTTACGTCCTCAATCATCTTGTTGATGCGCCGGTACACCTTCCGCGAGTTCCAGGCCGCCGGGACCAGCGAGACGGCGATGACGATCAGCACCAGCGCGATCACGATGCTGGAGATGCTCGTCATCAGGTCCACCCAGCGTTGGAGCCCACGCGAGGTGGCGGAGATGGTGACGATCGTGTCCGCCACGGCGCCTGCGGCCTGCAGGAGCCCCAGCGGGAGCGGTGCGAGCGGGGGGAGAGCGGTCAAGCGAGTTTCTCCGGCTCAGGGGTGAGGTCACTCGAAGAGGTCCACGCCGAGCGTGCGATGGCCGATCTTGGGTACGATCCGCGGCGTCATACGGGAGGCGGCCCCCTTCGCGAGCGCCGCCCGCACCTCCCGCCGCGCATCTGTCGGGAGGCGGTCCAGTGCGCCGGGGTCCCGCTCGTCGAACGCCTCGCGCAGCGCCGCGTCCAGCCGCTCGACTCCTCCGGCGAGTTCCGCCAGTCCCCGGACGGGGCGAGACGCCGACCAGCTCCCCGCCAGCTCCAGCACCTGACTCGCGTACAGGTCTCCCAGCGGAAGGAGCGACTCCGGGGGGAGGGGGCCCCCGAGCAGGAGAGCGGTCTTGTTCGCCGCCAGAGCGGGGAGGGTGCCGGGGATCAGGCGGGCCCAGAGGCGCCGCGCCTCCATTTCCGCCCCCTCCTCTCCCGCCTTCGCCCCGGCGGTTCGCAAGACCGATTCCAGCAGCGTCGGGTCCGGCGCCACGCGAGCCAGCGCGCCGGGAGGGAGCGACTCCGCGAGCCAGCGGGCGGCGAGCTCCGCCTCGGGAGAGCCGTCGTCCAGAAGCGCGATCCGCCGGGCGCCCCAGTCGTCGAGCGCCTGGCGCGCCACCGCTCCCACGACTTCCGCGAGGCGCACCTCGCGGGCGGCCTCCATCGCGCCCCTCACGCGGACTCCCGGAGGAAGTGATCCAGCTCGCGGGCGACGAGGTGCGGATCCTCGTCGCGGAGCTGCGCGAAGGGGCGCCGCGCCGCGGCGACGCGCTCCAGCGAGAGGTCGGCCGTGGGCGTGTCCTCGGCCAGGTCGTCGCCGCGGGCCAGCACGGCCCCGTCGGGGCCGACGATGAGCGAGCCGCCGCAGAAGACGGCCGGTCCCTCGACCCCGACGCGGTTCGCCACCACCACGTAGATGCCGTAGGAAACCGCCGCCGCGCAAGCCAGATGCTCCCACGCCCTCCAGGAGGCGAAGCGACCTGCACCCCCGCCCCACGATCCCCGCCCCGCCGCCGCCGACTGCACCACCACCAGGTGCGCCCCTCGCAGGGCGAGGAGGTACACGAGCGACGGGTGCCAGAGGTCTTCGCACACCAGCAGCCCCGCCCGCCAGCCGCCCCCGGCGTCGTACGCCCGGGCCCGGTCCCCAACCCCGAAGTAGCGGCCCTCGTCGAACATCCCGTACGTGGGGAGGTAGACCTTGCGGTGCGTGTGCAGGACCCGCCCTTCGCGCAGGTGGACGGCGGCGTTGAAGGGAACGAAGCCGGGGTCTCTCTCCACGAGCCCCAGCACCACGTCGGGTCCGCCGCCGAGCTCGGGGAAGGAGGTCTCCGAGGAGAGGGGAAGGGCGAGGCGGTGGACGCGGTCCCGCAGGTCGTAGCCGGTGAGGGAGAGCTCGGGTGTCACGAGGAGGTCCACCCCATCGCGGCGGGCCGCCTCCTGGGCGGCGCGGATCCGCTCGAGGTTCTCCCGGGGCGCGGCGAGGCGAGGCGCGAACTGCTCGACGCGCAGCCGGAGGCGGCCGCCGGTCGCGGGACCGGACGTCACGGTGCCTCGCCTCGCCGCGCTCCCCCTCCCGGGTCCTGCCCGAACTCCGGAGCGAGCCCCACCACCCGGGAGACGGGGACCGTGAAGACGATGCCCGTGGCGGGATTCTCCAGGCTGCCGCAGATCTCCTGCAGCAGGCGGATCACTCCCTCCACCTTCTCGTCCTCCCGGATCACGCTGAACAGCGTCTGGTTCTGCGGGCGGGAGCGCGAGGCCAGGGTCTCCAGTCCCGCGAAGATCGGGATGTCGTGGGAGAGGACGCGTCCCATCCCCTCGCTGCTGACGATCGTGGCGCCCGTGACGCCGAGCTCCACCAGGCCGGAGAGGATCTCGTCGAGCTTCTCTTCCTGGTTGATCACCGCGATCAGCAGTTGCACGCGCGCCTCGCTCGACAGGGGGGGCGAAAGCCCAACCGCGCTGCGGCGGAGCCGCTCCCGGGTGCGCGCGGAGGTCATTGGGTGAGGGCATGGGGGCCGTCAGAGTCGCAAGGAGCTAAAGTTACCCCGCGCGCCGGAAGAGTGTCAAGCAATCGCGCCGCCTCCCCGCCGGGGCCGGGCGGGTTCGCACGATCCTTGCTCCCGAGCTCCGGTTTCGACGGCTTGCGCCACCGCCGGTGCTTCCCACCGGGCGCGGACCCCCGACGGCCCCTCCGCGAGAGCGGCCGAACCTGCCAGCCAAGGAGACTCGATCGTGCCGAAGTTCCTCGTCCGGGGCGGACGCCGTCTGCAGGGAACCGTGCGCCCCGCGGGCAATAAGAACGCCGCCCTCCCGATGCTGGCCGCCGCGCTTCTGACGGACGAGGAGGTGGTGCTGGAAAACGTCCCGGATATCCGCGACGTCCGCACCCTCATGGAGCTCCTGCAGGACCTCGGCGCGGAGGTCGGCTGGGTCGGTCCCAACGAGGTGCGGGTGAAGGCGAGCGATATCGGGCACGCCCAGCTCGATACCTCCCAGGCCGCGAGGATCCGCGCCTCGATTCTCCTGGCCGGGCCGATGGTCGCCCGCACCGGCGAGATGCATCTCCCGCCCCCCGGCGGCGACGTCATCGGGCGGCGGCGGCTCGATACCCACTTCCTCGCCCTCCAGCGCCTCGGCGCGGAGGTGGGGTACCAACGCGAGATCTTCGGCCTGCGGGCACGCGATGGGCTGCGCGGCGCCGACGTCTTCCTCGACGAGCCCAGCGTCACCGCCACCGAGAACGCGCTGATGGCCGCCTCCCTCGCCCGGGGCACCACCCTCCTCCGTAACGCGGCGTCGGAGCCGCACGTCCAGGACCTCTGCAACATGCTCGTGGGGATGGGCTGCGAGATCTCCGGGATCGGCACGGGGAGGCTCGAGGTCCAGGGCGCGGACCGCCTGCGGGGAGGGCGCTTCCGGATCAGTCCCGACCACATCGAGGTCGGCTCCTTCATCGGCCTCGCCGCCGTGACGCGGGGCGAGATCCTCATCGAGGACGCCGCCCCGCGCCATCTCGATTCCACGCTCATCGGCTTCGACCGACTGGGCGTCCGCGTCGAGATCCGGGGCGAGGACGTCTTCATCCCCGGAGACCAGGAGATGGCCGTCAAGATGGACCTCGGCGGCTACATCCCGAAGGTGGACGACGGCCCCTGGCCCGCCTTCCCCGCGGATCTGACCTCCATCGCCCTGGTCACCGCCACGCAGTGCGAGGGGACGATCCTGATCCACGAGAAGATGTTCGAGTCGCGCCTCTTCTTCACCGACAAGCTGGTTTCGATGGGCGCGCGGATGATCCTCTGCGATCCGCACCGGGTGGTGGTGATCGGCCCCTCCCAGCTGCACGGCGGCGTGGTGGAGAGTCCCGACATCCGCGCCGGGATGGCGCTGCTCATCGCCGCCCTCGGCGCGGAAGGGACGAGCGAGATCTACAACGTCGGCCAGATCGAACGCGGCTACCAGCGGATCGACGAGCGGCTACGCGCGCTCGGCGCCGACATCGAGCGCATGGACTCCCGAGACCTGGGAGAGGAGTACGAGGCGAACCGGAGGAGGCCGGAGCATGTCTAGAGAGCAGAAGCCGCGGGGGGGGATCGGCGACGGGATCCGCACCGGGATCGGCGTTCTGAACGCCCTCCGGGAAGCGGTCGAGGAGACGCTGCAGGAGGCGGCCGACCGCGGCGATCTCAGTCCCGAGCGCGCGAAGCAGGTCATGCGCGACGCGGCGCAGCGGGTGCAGGGCGCCTTCGAGGAGACGCGGGAGCGAATGGATTTCGCGGCCCAGCGCGAGGTGGACGAGCTGCGCGCCGAGGTGGCCGCGCTGCGGGAGCGCCTCGGCGCGCTGGAGCGCCGGGCGGAGGGGTCGGGAGAATCTCCGCCGGACCCCGCCGCGATCATCGTCACCGAATGAGCCGCGGCCTCCCGCGCACGGTCGCCGAGCGGCGCCGCCCGGGCGACCTGCCGGTCTGGGTTCACCCGGAGTGGTCGGAGCGCTTCCCCTGGCTGGTGCAGGGGACCACGGGGGCGGGGGAGGGGGAGCATCCCTTCGACCTCGGCCTGTTCGGCGCGCAGCCGGTGGGAGAGGCGATGGGACGCTGGCGCCGCCTCCGCGAGGGGCTGCAGATGCCGGTGGCGGTGCACGCTCGCCAGGTACACGCCGCCGAGGTGCGCGCACACGATGCCCCGCTCCCCGCCGGTCTGGTGGCGATGGACGGCTTCGATGGGCACCTGACTCGACAGGTGGGAGTCCTGCTGGCGGTCGCCGTGGCGGACTGCGTCCCCGTCTCGCTGGTGGACGCGGAGCGCCGCGCGACGGCCCTGTTGCACGCCGGCTGGCGCGGCACGGCCGAAGGAATCGTGGAGCGCGCCGTTGGGGAGCTCTCCTCGCGCTACGGGTCCGATGCCGCGGATCTCTGGCTGCACTGCGGGCCCTCGATCTGCGGCGTGTGCTACGAGGTGGGACCGGAGGTTCACGCCGCGGTGAATCCCGCGGAGGACCCGCCGCGCGGGCCGGCGCCGATCCACCTGCGGGGGGCGATCGCCGAGCGGGCGGGCGCGCTGGGGTTGGCGGAGGAGCGGGTGACCGTTTCCGCACGCTGCACCCGCTGCGGCCCCGGAGAGTTCTTCTCCCACCGCGGCGGCTCGCCGGCGCGTCAGATGGGGCTGCTCGGCCGCCGCGATTGACGGTGCGGAGCGCCCTTGCCTCCGCTTTCCCCTTCGGGTATATTTCTTGACCGGCACGGCGAGCTTGCGGGCACTTTCGGGTGACCCGGCGTTGTGAAGTGGGGAGCAGGCGCCCCGCTTTTTTTATTGGATTATCTCGGCCCGGAGCGCCGCGCATGGCGGACCGTACGCTGGAGCAGGAGCTGGAGGAGCGCCTCGAGGGGCTCGGTTTCGAGCTGGTGGACCTGGAGCGGACGGGGAGCAAGGCGCGCCCCATCCTGCGGCTGCGGATCGACCGCCCAGACTCCGTGCCCGGCACTTCGGGGGTGAGCCTCGGCGACTGCGCGGCGGCCAGCCGCGCCCTGGAGCCGTATCTCGACGAGCGGGAGGACCTCTCGGAGCGCTACGTGCTGGAGGTCTCCTCTCCGGGGGTGGAGCGCCCGCTGGTGCGGCGGCGCGACTTCGAGCGCTTCGCGGGCCAGGAGGCCGCGCTGCACGGGAAGGAGCCGCTCGCGGGCAGGGCCCGCCGGCTGGAGGGAACGCTGATGGGCCTCTCCGCCGCGGGAGAGGAGGCGGAGCGGGTCGTGCTTCGACTCCCCGACGGCGAGGAGGTGGAGATCCCGCGTGAGGAGCTCACGCGCGCGCATCTGATTTATCGTTGGGGCGGCGGCAAGAAGGGCTCCCGAAGCCCCCGCCCCGGGCCCTAGCCCATAGGTGAGGATCGAGTCCCATGAACAACGCGACCCAGGTGCTGGCAGCCTTCCGCGAGCTGGCACTCAACAAGAACATCTCGCGGGAGGAGCTGCACGATCTGATCGAGGACGGCATTCTCGCCGCCCTCGCGAAGCGCTACGGTCCGACGGTGCAGGCCGAGATCGAGGTCAACGAGGAGACCGGGCGGATCGACATCACCGTCCTGAAGGAGGTGGTGACCGAGGTCGAGGACTCCGCGCGGCAGATCTCGCTGGAGGAGGCGCAGTGGGACGACCCCGACTTCGAGGTCGGCGACATCCTGGAGGTCCCGGTCGAGTTCGCCGACTTCGGGCGCAATGCGGTGATGGCGGCCAAGCAGCGCATGCTGCAGCGCGTGCGCGAGGGCGAGCGCGCCAAGATCATGGAGGAGTACGCGGGGCGCGTGGGCGAGCTCCTCTCGGGCGAGGTGCAGCAGGTGGAGCGGGGCAAGATCGCGGTGATGCTCAACCGCTCCCGCGAGGCCGACGCGATCATCCCCTGGAAGGAGCAGAACCCGCGCGAGCGCTTCCGGCAGGGCGAGTCGATCCGGGCCGTGCTGAAGAAGGTGGAGGAGACTCCCAAGGGCCCGCGCATCATCCTCTCGCGCGCCGACCCGCTCTTCGTGGCGGCGCTCTTCCGCCTCGAGGTGCCGGAGATCCAGCAGCAGATCGTCGAGATCCGTGCGGTGTCGCGCGAGGTGGGAGGGCGCACCAAGCTGGCGGTCTCCTCCCGCGACGAGTCGATCGATCCGGTGGGGGCCTGCGTGGGGCTGAAGGGATCGCGCGTGCGGGCGGTGGTGCAGGAGCTGGGCGGGGAGCGGATCGACATCGTCCCCTGGCACCCGGATCCGGAGATCTTCGCGAAACGGTCGCTGGCGCCGGCGCGGGTGGCGAAGGTGATCTCCGACTACGACGCGCGGGTGGTCACGGCCATCGTGGACGAGGACCAGCTCTCGCTGGCGATCGGCCGTAGCGGGCAGAACGTGCGGCTCGCCTCGCAGCTCATCGGCTGGGAGATCAACCTCTTCGGTTCGCGCGAGTGGCTGGAGCGGGGCGCCGAGCAGGCCCTCTTCGGCGGCGGAGGGGGCGAGGGGGGAGAGGAGTACGACACCTCCGATTTCCCCTTGCGCGAGATCGAGTTGCGGCCGGCCACCCTGGCGGCGCTGGAGGCGGCGGGATATACTACCTTCTTCGACGTCATCGACATGGAACGCGAGGACCTGCTGCGCATCCCGGCGATCGGCGCCGAAGAGGCCGACGAGGTGCTGGCGGTCATCGACGAGCTGACGGTGGAGGAGGAGGCAAGCCCCGCCGATCCGGCCGCGGCAGGGCAGGATGACGCCGGGAGTTTCGGGGTTTGAGGACTCGCTCCACCGGAGCGGAGGGACCGGACCCGGCGGGCGCTTCGCCCGCTCGGTCCGTCCTCGGCTTGTTGGGACTCGCCGCTCGGGCGCGGACGGTGGCCACCGGCACGGAGTCCGTGCGCAACGCGGTCCGCGCCGGGAAGGCGCACCGGGTGATCCTCGCCGAAGACGCCGCGGCGGCGCAGCGGCAGAAGCTCGTTCCTCTGCTCGACGCGCGCCGGGTTCCCTATCATATCGTGCTGTCGCAGGACGACCTCGGCCGCGCGCTCGGCCGGAACCCGGTGTCGGCCGTGGGTCTCCTGGATCCGAACCTGGCCCGGCGGGTCGCCGAGCTGCTCGGAGCGCTCCCGGGCCATCGATTTCACGGCGAGCCGTGAAGCATCTCTTGCGGGTTTAGCAAGGAGGAAGTAGACGGATGCGAGTGTACGAAGTGGCCAAGGAGTTCAACGTATCCTCCGAGGCCTTGGTGCACCTCCTGCGGGAGATGGACATCCCCGTGCGCAGCCACATGACGCAGCTCGCCGAGGAGCACGTCGCGCGGCTTCGCACGGTGCTGGAGCGCGAGCGCCGCCAGGGCCACGGCACGGCCGAGAAGGCGATCGATCGGGCCGCGATCGAGGACGCCCACACCGGGTCCCGCCGCCGCCGCCGCCGCCGCGTGGAGCGGGACGAGGAGGAGTCGCTTCCCCCGGGCGACGAGACCGAAACTCCCGCGGAGGCGGACGGGGCGATCTCGGAGGCCGACGCCTCCCACGCTCCCGCCGCCGACGCCGCCGAGGCGATGGCGGCGGAGGCCGCGACCGAGGCCGAGGAGCGCGCCGCCGACCTGGTCACGACGGGCGCGGAGGAGCCGAAGGGGACCCGGGTGGTCGTGGAGACTTCCGAGACGCCTCCGGCGGAAACCGCGCCGCAGGCCTCGTCGATCCCGTCCGCGCGCGAGTCGGCCGCGGAGGCCGCTCGTGCTCCCGCGCCGCCCCGGCCGGCGGGTCGCGACGAGCCGCGCCGGCGCGTCCTGGCGCCCCGCCCGGTCGGCGGGCGTCCCGGAGGCCCCGGCCATCCGGGTGGAGGGCGCCGCGACGAGGGCGCCGGACGCGGGGAGGAGCGCCGCCCCGCCTCCGGCCGACCGTCGGAGGCCGCGCCGCGTCCGGCGCGCCAGGAGTTCTCGCCTACCCCCGTCCGCCGCGGCGCTCCTCCCCCCGCGCCGCCCCAGCGGCGCGGCGACGGCAAGCCCGCCCCCCCCGCCGCCGGCGAGAGCTCGCGCCGCAAGAAGAAGGACCGGAAGAAGCGGCGCGGCGTCGACCAGGAGGCGGTGGACGAGATGTTCAAGAAGACGATGGCCGCCATGGAGAGCGGGGGGGGGCGGCCGCCGTCGCGGCAAGCGCCGCCACGACTCGGGGCCTACCGCGCAGGAGCGCCGCGAGGAGGAGCAGCAGCGCCGCCGCGAGGAGGAGGCGACCACCGTCCGCGTCAACGAGTTCCTCACCATCGCGGAGATCTCGGAGCTGATCGACATCTCGGCGACGCAGATCATCTCGTCGGCGTTCAAGAACCTCGGGCTGATGGTCACCATCAATCAGCGGCTCGACTTCGACCAGATCGAGCTCCTCCTGGACGAGTTCGGCTTCGAGGCCGTCCGCGAGGACGAGTACGGGGCGGATATGGAGGAGGAGGTCGAGGAGGACCGCCCCGAGGACCTGCGTCCGCGTCCGCCGGTGGTCACCGTCATGGGCCACGTGGACCACGGCAAGACCTCGCTGCTCGACTACGTCCGCAAGACGAACGTCATCGCGGGCGAGGCCGGCGGCATCACGCAGCACATCGGCGCCTACCACGTGGAGGTGGAGGGCGAGCGCGCGATCAGCTTCCTCGATACCCCGGGCCACGCCGCCTTCACCGCGATGCGCGCCCGCGGCGCGGAGGTCACCGACGTGGTCATCCTGGTGGTGGCCGCCAATGATTCGGTGATGCCGCAGACCATCGAGGCGATCAGCCACGCCAAGAACGCGGGCGTGCCCATGATCGTGGCGGTCAACAAGGTGGACCTCCCTGAGGCCAACCCCGGGAAGGTGAAGCAGGACCTCCTACAGCACGGGGTGGTCCTGGAGGAGTTCGGCGGCGAGGTGATGTCGGCCGAGATCTCCGCCAAGAAGGGGACGGGAATGGACGACCTGCTGGAGAAGGTCCTGCTGCAGGCGGAGATCCTGGAGCTGCAGGCCAATCCGGACCGTGACGCCGTGGGAACGGTGATCGAGGCCCAGCTGGACGTCGGCAAGGGTCCGGTGGCGACCGTACTGGTCACCAACGGCACGCTCCGCGTCGGCGATCACGTGGTGGTCGGCCTGTACGCGGGCCGCATCCGCGCCATGCTCGACGAGCGGGGCAACCAGGTCCAGGAGGCGGGCCCGGCCATTCCGGTGCAGATCCTTGGCCTTCCGGGGGTTCCGGGCGCGGGCGACCAGCTCCTGGCCCTGGAGGCCGACCGCGCGGCCGAGATCGCGCAGACCCGCCAGCGGCTGGAGCGCGAGAAGCGCATGCGCATCAAGAGCCGGGGCGTGAAGCTCACGGACATCTCCAAGATGCTCGAGCGCGGCGAGACCACCACGCTCAACCTCGTCATCAAGGGCGACGTGGACGGCTCCGTGCAGGCGCTCTCCGATTCGCTGGAGCAGCTGAGCACGAAGGACGTGAGGGTGCAGGTCATCCACCGCGGCGTGGGCGCCATCAACGAGTCGGACGTGCTGCTGGCGTCCACCTCGGGTGCGATCGTGATCGGCTTCCACGTGCGCCCCTCGGCCGACGCGCGCTCGATCGCGGAGCGCGAGGACGTCGACATCCGCCTCTACAACATCATCTACGAGGCGGTCGCGGAGGTCCGGGCGGCGATGGAGGGGCTGCTCTCGCCCGAGGAGCGCGAGATCCTGCTGGGCACCGCCGAGGTTCGGCAGATCTTCAAGGTCCCCCGGGTCGGCACCGTCGCCGGTTGCATGGTCACGCATGGCGAGATCCAGCGCCGCGGCCGCGTCCGCGTAATCCGTGAAGGGGTCCAGGTCTACGAGGGCGAGCTCGGCAGCCTGAAGCGCTTCAAGGACGACGTCCGCGAGGTCCGCGAGGGCTTCGAGTGCGGCCTCAACGTCAGCAACTTCAACGACATCAAAGTGGGCGACGTGATCGAGTGCTACCGGGTCGAAGAGGTGGCACGCACCCTCGCCGGCGCCGGCGAGTAGCGCGGGGGCGGCCATGGTGGTCGGGCTCGCCGTCTGGGAGCTCCAGCTTCTCGGCTGCTCCTCGCTGAAGGAGAAACGGTCCGTGGTCAAGAGCCTCAAGCAACGTCTCCACAACGAGCTCAACGTCTCGGCGGCGGAGACGGACCACCACGACTCGCTGCAGCGGGCCCAGCTCGCCGCCTGCGTGGTCTCGCCCGACCAGCCCCACGCGAACTCGGTGCTCGCCGCCGCGGACCATCGGGTGGAGTCGGAGCACCGCGCCCGGATCGTCGACTCGTATACGACGTACTACTGAAGCTATCGGCGACCGGTCGTCAGCTATCAGTCCCGCCCAGCCCTTCCTTCGCGGGATCGATGGGCCCGAAGCTGATAGCCGGTAGCGGATAGCTGATCGCCTTTCTATGCCCCGCTTCAAACGGACCGACCGGATCAACGAGCAGCTGCGGCAGGAGATCTCTCTCCTCGTGCGGGACGAGGTGCGGGACCCCCGCGTGGGGATGGTCACCGTCACCGCGGTGGAGACTTCTCCCGAGCTCGACCACGCCAAGGTCTACATCACCGTGCTCGGCGACGAGACGGAGAAGGCGGAGGCCCTCGCCGGGCTGGGCAGCGCGGCGCCCTTCGTCCGTGGACAGCTCGGCCGCCGTCTCCATATCCGTCGGGTGCCGGAGCTCCACTTCGTGTTCGACCGGGTAGTCCAGGAGGCGACGCGGATCGAGTCGCTGCTCCGCGAGGTGCTCCCGGAGGGGGCGGACACCCCCGCCCCCCGCTCCGGCGAAGAGGAGGAATGACGGAGCTCGACGGAGTCCTCCCCGTGGACAAGCCGGAGGGACCGACCTCGCACGACGCGGTGGCCGTCGCGCGGCGCTCCCTCGGCCTGCGCCGCATCGGCCACACCGGCACGCTCGACCCGTTCGCCTCCGGGCTCCTCCTCCTCTGCCTCGGCCCCTCCACCCGCCTGGCCGAGTACCTCACCGCTCTTCCCAAGCGCTACCTCGCCCGGCTGCGCCTCGGCGAGGCCACCGACACGGACGACCTCACGGGCGAGGTCATCTCGAGGAGCGACGCCTGGCGCGCCTTCTCCGAGGCAGAGGTGCGCGCCGCGCTGGAATCCCAGACCGGCCTGCTGCGACAGCTTCCGCCGCGCTTCTCGGCGAAGAAGGTGGGCGGCGAGCGCCTGTACGCCGCCGCCCGCCGCGGCGAGGAGGTGGAGCGCACTCCGGTCGAGGTGACGGTGCACCGGCTGGAGGTGGCTCGCTTCAACCTGCCGGAGGTGGAGTTCAGCGTGGACTGCTCCAGCGGAACCTACATCCGCGCCATCGCCCGCGACGCGGGGGAGGTCCTGGGGGTGGGCGCGCATCTGACCGCGTTGCGTCGCACCCGCGTGGGCGGGCACGATGTCTCGGGCGCGCTCCCGCTGGAGCGGCTGGAGGACGCCGAAGCCGTGCACGCGGCGCTCCTCTCCCCCGCGGAGGCGGTGGCGCACCTGCCGCGCCTGGTGGTCGACGCCGCCGCGGCGGAGCGGGTGGGGCACGGGGGGAAGCTCCCCGCTCCCGAGGGAGTGCCGGAGGATACGCCGCTCGCGTTGCTCTCGGAGCGGCGCGAGCTCCTCGCCATCGCCGAGCGCCGCGGCGGGTACGTGCTGCCGCGGAAGGTGCTCGGATGAGCTTCGCCATCGACCCGGCCCTTCCCCCCGCCCTCCCGCGGGACGCACGCGGGGCGGTGGTGACCGTGGGCACCTTTGACGGCGTGCACCTGGGCCACCGCGAGGTGCTCGCGGCGATCGTGGAGCGCGCGCGCCGCACCGGGCGCCGCAGCGTGCTGGTCACCTTCCATCCTCACCCGCTGCGCATCGTGCGCCCTGAGGCGGCGCCTCCGCTGCTGACCACCCCGCAGGAGAAGACGGCGCTGCTCGCCGAATCCGGGTTGGAGTACGCCGTCTTCGTCCCCTTCACCCGCACCCTGCAGCGGTATCCGGCGCGCCGCTTCGTGGAGGAGATCCTGGTGGGCCGGCTGGGGATGGAGGAGCTGGCGATCGGCTACGACCATGGCTTCGGGAAAGGGAGGGAAGGGAACGTGGAGACAATGCGGGAGCTGGGGGCGGAGCTCGGCTTCGCGGTGGACGTGGTGGAGGCGGTGATCGCCTCCGAGGAGCCGATCTCGTCGTCTCGCGTCCGCAGGGCGCTGGCGGCAGGCGACGTGGGGGGGGCGGCGCGGGCCCTGGGGCGGCCCTATTCGCTGCAGGGTCCGGTGGTGCACGGCATGGAGCGCGGTCGCAAGCTCGGCTTCCCCACCGCGAACCTCAGCGTGGGCGATCCCGACAAGATGCTGCCGAGGGAAGGGATCTACGCCGTTCACGGCTGGGTGGCCGGGGAGCGGATCCCGGGCCTTCTGCACCTGGGGCCGCGTCCCACCTTCCAGGGGGCGCCGCCGAGCGTGGAGCTGCACCTGCTCGACTGGGAGGGAGATCTCTACGGCCGGGAGGTGCGGGTGGAATTCTGCGCCTACCTGCGCGAGATCCGTCCCTTCGCCTCTCCCGCGGCCCTGGTGGCGCAGATGCGCCGCGACGCCGCCGACGGTCGGGCTTTCTTTCGCGGGGACGATGAACGCCCGGCTTGTGCGGACCCGGGCGCCGGGTTATAATCTCGGGCTGTGGCGGCGACCGGGGCACGGCTCCGGGATCATTATCAGCTCTTGCTTCGCAAGCAGCGTAGACTCTTGAGGAGGCAGCTTCATGGCCATCGATCGCGATGCCATCATCCAGCAGTACCAGCTCCACGAGTCGGACCGCGGCTCGACCCGGGTGCAGGTCGCCCTGCTGACGGCGCGGATCAACGACCTTACGGGTCACTTCCGGGAGCACCACAAGGATCACCACTCGCGCCGCGGGCTACTGAAGATGGTGGGACAGCGGCGCCGGCTACTCGATTATCTCCGGCGCACCGACCTGGAGCAGTACCGCCAGCTGATCGCGGATCTCGGCCTGCGCCACTGATCCGAATGCACGAAGATCGCCGCACGGCATACGCTGTGCGGCGTTCGCTTTTTCTGTTCACACCCACCTCCTGCGCTCGGGGACGCAGGCGGACCCCGTCCTCCCCGACCATGCAAGCGGAAAAGCGGAAGAGAAGAAATGGCTAAGATCGAGAGACAGTTCGCAGGACGCCCGCTGATCGTGGAGGCCGGCAAGGTCGCCCGCCTCTCGGACGGTTCATGCACCGTCCAGTTCGGCGAGACCATGGTGATTTGCACCGCCAACGCGCAGGACAAGCCGACGCACCTCCCTTTCTTCCCCCTCACGGTCGAGTACCGCGAGCGCACCTACGCCGCGGGGAAGATCCCGGGGGGCTTCATCAAGCGGGAGGGGCGCCCCTCGGACAAGGAGATTCTCTCCGCCCGTCTCATCGACCGTCCGCTGCGTCCGCTCTTCCCCGACGGCTTCATGCACGAGACGCAGGTCATTGTGTACATCGTCTCGGCCGACCAGGAGAACGACGCCGACGTGCTCGCGCTGACCGGGGCCTCGCTGGCGCTCAACATGAGCAGCATCCCCTTCCACGAGCCCGTCGCCGCGGTGCGCGTGGGGCGCATCCAGGGGCAGTGGGTCCTGAACCCCACCTTCCAGCAGCTCGACTACTCCGACCTCGACATCGTGGTCGCCGGATCCGAGAGCGCGATCACGATGGTGGAGGGAGGCGCGCTCGAGGTGCCGGAGGAGGAGGTCGCGGAGGGGCTGCTCGTCGCGCACGAGGGGATCCGCGAGCTGATCCGAATCCAGCGCGAGTTGCTGGAGCAGGTCGGGAAGAAGGAGGAGATGTCCTGGTCGCCCACGGAGGTGGAGTCGAGCCTTCGCGAGCGGCTCTTCGAGCGTCTGGGCGGCCGCGTCCGCGAGGCCCTCAACATCGGCGACAAGGCCGAGCGCAACACCGCCCTTTCCTCGCTGAAGAGAGAGGTGGCGGAGGAGTTCGGGCCCGACGAGGTCGACATCGACAAGCACGTCTCCGCCGTGTCCAAGGACGTCGAGAAGAAGGCGATGCGGGAGATGATCCTCTCCACCGGCAAGCGGTCCGACGGACGCGGGCTGGACGAGGTGCGCCCGATCTCGATCGAGCTCGGTCTGCTGCCGCGCGCGCACGGATCGGCGCTCTTCACCCGCGGGCAGACGCAGTCGCTCGGGGTGGTGACGCTCGGCACGCCGGACGACGAGCAGCGGCTGGACTCGATCGACTATCAGGCGGAGCAGCGTAAGAGCTTCATGCTGCACTACAACTTCCCCCCCTTCTGCACCGGCGAGGCGAAGCCGATCCGCGGCACCAGCCGCCGAGAGATCGGGCACGGCGCGCTCGCCGAGCGGGCGCTGGCGGCGCTGCTGCCGCCGTACGACGAGTTTCCCTACACCATCCGTATCGTCTCCGACATCCTGGAGTCGAACGGCTCCAGCTCGATGGCGACGGTGTGCTCCGGCTCGCTCGCGATGATGCAGGCGGGGGTGCCGATCCGGGCGGCCTGCGCGGGCGTCGCGATGGGGCTCATCAAGGAGGGCGACCGGGTCGCGGTGCTCACCGACATCCTCGGGATGGAGGATGCGCTCGGCGACATGGACTTCAAGGTGGCGGGCACCCGCCAGGGGGTGACCTCCATCCAGATGGACATCAAGGTCGAGGGGCTCACGGTGGAGATCATGCGCGAGGCGCTGCAGCGCGCCAGCAAGGCGCGCCTCCACATCCTCGACGAGATGGACCGGGCGATCGCGGAGCCGCGCGCGGAGCTCTCCCCCCACGCGCCGCGGATCCTCACCATCAAGATCAACCCGGCCAAGATCGGCGAGGTCATCGGCCCGAAGGGGAAGACGATCCGCGGGATCCAGGAGGCCACGGGCGCGAACATCAACGTCGAGGACGACGGCACCGTGACCATCTCCTCGCCGGGCGGCGAGGGGGGCGAGCGTGCGCGGAAGATGATCGCGGCCATCACCGAGGAGCCCGAGGTGGGGCGCATCTACGAAGGCGTGGTGAAGAGCACCACCAGCTTCGGCGCCTTCGTAGAGATCCTGCCCGGCACCGAGGGGCTGGTGCACATTTCCGAGCTGCAGGAGGGACGCACCGAGAAGACGGAGGACGTGGTCAAGAAGGGCGACGTCACCCACGTCAAGCTCCTCTCGATCGACGAGAAGGGCCGGCTCCGCCTCTCGCGCAAGGTCGCCCTCGCGGAGATGTCGCAGGAGTAGGCGGGCCGGTCCGGCGATCGGCCGACAGACGGGGGTTCGCTCTCTCGCCGGAGCGCGGCGGGCGCGCCATGGGGGTGCGTCCGCCCCGCAGTATACCCTTTTCTCTCGTTGCAGCGATGATCATCGGAGTTCCCAAGGAGATCAAGACCGCGGAGAACCGGGTGGCCCTGGTTCCCGCCGGTGCCGAGGCACTGGTGCAGCGCGGCAACACGGTGCTCGTGGAGAAGGGCGCCGGC
Source organism: Longimicrobiaceae bacterium (assembly GCA_965215255.1). Taxonomy (GTDB): domain Bacteria; phylum Gemmatimonadota; class Gemmatimonadetes; order Longimicrobiales; family Longimicrobiaceae; genus CBDCDN01. The sequence continues at coordinate 48,281 of CBDCDN010000010.1, forward strand.
GAAGGGAGCGGCTTCGCGGACCAGGCGTACGCCGCCGCCGGGGCAGAGATCCTCGAGACCGCCGACGACGTTTGGCGGCGCGCCGAGATGATCGTGAAGGTGAAGGAGCCGATCGCCCCCGAGTACGGGCGCATCCGCGAGAACCAGCTCCTCTTCACCTACTTCCACTTCGCGGCCGACGAGAAGCTCACCCGCGCCATCCTCGATTCAGGCGCGACCGCCGTCGCCTACGAGACGGTGCAGCTCCCCTCGGGCGAGCTGCCGCTGCTGACCCCGATGAGCGAGGTCGCGGGACGCATGGCGGTGCAGGCCGGCGCCAAGTACCTCGAGCGCTTCCACGGCGGCCGCGGGCTCCTCCTGGGAGGCGTCCCCGGTGTGCCGCCGGCGGACGTGGTGATCCTCGGCGGCGGTGTGGTCGGCACCAACTCGGCGAAGATCGCGGCGGGGATGGGCGCCCACGTGCGGATCCTGGATGTCTCGCTCCCGCGCCTGCGCTATCTCTCGGACGTGATGCCGGCGAACGTGGACCTGGTCTACTCGAACCGCCACAACATCCTCGAGGCGATCGAGCAGGCCGACCTGCTGATCGGCGCGGTGCTCCTCCCGGGGGCGAAGGCGCCCAGCCTGGTGCTCCGCGAGGACCTCAAGCGCATGAAGCGCGGTGCGGTGATCGTGGACGTGGCGGTGGACCAGGGCGGCTGCGTGGAGACGATCCATCCGACCACCCACGCGGACCCGATCTACGAGGTCGAGGGGGTGATCCACTATGGGGTGGCCAACATGCCGGGGGGGGTGCCGCGCACCTCGACCCTGGCGCTCACCAACGCCACCTTCCCCTACGCTTCGCGCCTGGCGCGGCGGGGGTGGAAGGAGGCCGTGGAGGCCGATCCGGCTCTCAAGCACGGCCTCAACGTGGTGGGTGGGAAGGTCGTCTATCCCGCCGTCGCCGAAGCCTTCGGACTCGAGTATACGCCGGTCGACCAGGTCCTGTAGTCCACCCTTCATCTCTCGCGCCCGGTCGTCGGTCCGCGGTCGTCGGTCGTCCGTCTCGATCGACGAGGGGGAGCGGCGACCGACGACTTTCCATGACCGTCAAATTCCTCCGCCTCGCCTCCAACCCCGACCTTCCGCTTCCGGCCCGGCAGACGCCCGGGTCCGCGGGGTACGACGTCGCCTCCGCCGAGCCCGACTTCGTGCTGGCCCCGGGGGAGCGCAGGGCGGTGGCGACGGGGCTGCGCATGGAGCTTCCCACCGACGTCGAGTGTCAGGTGCGGCCCCGGTCGGGGCTGGCGCTGCGGCACGGCGTCCTCCTCCCCAACTCTCCCGCCACCATCGATCCCGACTACCGGGGCGAGCTCCGCGTCCTGATGTGGAACGCGGGGAGCGAGCCCGTCGAGATCCCCCGGGGCACGCGCATCGCGCAGCTCGTGTTCGCGCGCTTCTTGGTCCCCGAGGTCGCGGAGGTCGCGGACGCCGAAATCTCCGTCACGGAGCGCGGCGAGGGGGGCTTCGGCTCCACCGGGACGGGTCCGCGCGTTTCCCGGGGGTGAGCCGCCGCTCGAGATTCGGGGGGTGCGGCTGGCCGCGGCGGGGAGAGATCGCGGGGGCCGAAAGGCTGAATCTCCCGCGGCATGCACCGTGCGTGCCGGGTCGCGCGGACCGGAATCCGCGCCACGGGGGGCGGCTTGCGTCAACACCGGAGGGGCCGTAGCTTTTGAGATTCCGCACATTTGCACCACTTCTCGCGTCCTCGGACGCGGGCGGAACCGACCGCCATCCGCTCGGTTGAGCTCACGGGGAACGTCATGGCCCTTCGCTGGTTCACGTCCGGCGCCTTCCTGCCGGTCAACGATATCGCGGTCGATCTCGGGACGGCCAACACGCTGGTGTACGTCAAAGGTGAAGGGATCGTGCTCAACGAGCCGTCCGTGGTGGCGGTCGAGAAGTCGGGCGGAAAGATCAAGGGAATCGGGCTCGAGGCGAAGCGCATGCTCGGCCGGACGCCGGAGGGCGTGGCGGCGGTCCGCCCCCTCAAGGACGGGGTCATCGCCGACGTGGACGTGACGGAGATCATGCTCCGCTACTTCCTCGAAACGGTGACCTCGAAGAGATTTCTGAAGCTGAAGCCCACGATGGTGGTCGGGGTGCCCTCCGGGATCACGGAGCTGGAGCGGCGCGCGGTGCGCTCGAGCGCGCACTCCGCCGGGGCCAAGGAGGTCTACATGGTCGCGGAGCCGATGGCGGCCGCCATCGGCGTCGGCCTGCCGGTGGAGACCCCCACGGGCAACATGGTGATCGACATCGGCGGGGGGACGACCGAGATCGCGGTCATTGCCCTCTCGGGGATCGTCTCCGACACCTCGATTCGGGTGGGCGGAGACGAAATCGACGCGGCCATCGTCACCTTCCTGCGCAAGAACTACAACCTCATGATCGGCGAGCCCACGGCCGAGGCGGTGAAGATCCAGATCGGGTCCGCCTTCAGCACGGGCGACGAGCGGGAGATGGAGGTGAAGGGGCGGGACCTGGTCTCCGGCATTCCGAAGACGGTCCGGGTCCACTCGCAGGAGATCCGCGAGTGCATCCAGGAGCCGATCCAGGCGATCGTCGAGGCAGTGCGGCGGGCGCTGGAGATCACGCCGCCGGAGCTGGCCTCGGACATCGTCGACCGGGGCATCGTGATGACGGGAGGAGGCGCGCTGATCCGCGGGCTCGACCATCTCATCGCGCGCGAGACGAACCTGCCGATCCACGTCGACGAGGAGCCCCTCACCTGCGTCGTCCGCGGCGCGGGCAGGATCCTCGACGACATCAACAAGTATCGTGGAGTGTTGACGACCTGAGCGCGTTCAGACCCTACGCCAGCGAAGGGGGGAAGCGCGGCCGGCGCAAGGAGTGGCTGACCGGCGCGTTCTTCCTGCTCGTCGCGGGAATCCTCTGGGCGATGCCCGGAGTGTACCGGGAAGCCGTCGCGAAGGGCGTGCGAAGCACGGTCCTGCGCCCTTTCCTGGCCGTGCAGCGGGGAACGGTGGAGCGCGAGGCGCGCTTCGACGACCCGGACCGGCTGCGCGCGGAGCGCGACAGCCTTGCGGCGCTGATGGTGGGACAGGCCTCGCTCGCGGCCGAGAACCGGCAGCTCCGGTCCCTGCTGGGGCTCGACGAGAAGCTCCCGGTCTCCTTCGTCCCGGCGGAGGTGGTGCGCACCCCCGGGCGCGGCGCGGAGGGCTTCTTCCAGCTCACGGCGGGGCGCGCGCAGGGGGTGGAGCCCGGCGCGCCGATCGTCGGCCCCGACGGGCTCGTCGGGCGGGTCCGCGACGTGGACGACGAGGTCTCCTTCGGGATCGACTGGATGAACCCGGAGTTCCGCGCCAGCGCGATGACGCTGGACGGGAGCGTCTACGGGATCGCCGAACCGCGCCGCGGGCCCAACGGCGAGCCGATGCTCGCGCTCACCGGCACGCCGCGCCACGTACAGCTCGAAGTGGGAACGATGATCGTCACCTCCGGCGTCGGCGGGGTCTTCCCTCGCGGGATCCCGATCGGTGTGGTGTCGGAGGCGGAAGGGCGGGAGACGAGCTGGCAGAGAAACTACCTGATCGAGCCGCTCGTGGGCCCCGGCGAGATGAACTACGTCCTCGTGCTCGGCGCGCCGCAGGCCACTCTCAGCGGCCAGGATCTCGCTCTCTCCTGGGGGATCCAGGAGGTGCCGGAGGTGAGCATCGACACCGCGTCGCAGGCGGCGCCGGCCGTCCCGGGCGCGACCGCGGCGCCGGCCGCTCCCGGACGGGCTCCGGCGGCGGAGCCCGCGGAGGGACCGCCCGAAACGGCGCCGCCCGCGACGCGTCCGCCGGCGCGTCCGCCGCTCCTCGGATCTCCCGTGCCGCCCGCCGACACCCTCGGAGCGGGGGCGGAGAGGGACGGATGAACGGGAGCACTCGCTGGAGCTACTGGGTCTTCGTCGCGCTGCTGGTGGTGCTCCACTTCGTCCTCCGGCTCGGGATAGGGCTGCAGGAGCTGGCGCCCGACCTGCTCGTGATCGCCCTCCTGCTGGCGGCGCGGGAGGCGCGCCCCGGGACGGCCGCGGGGCTGGGCCTCCTCTTCGGCGTCCTCGACGGCGCGGTCGTTCCCTTCACCCTCGGCGCCAGCGCCGTGGTCCTCACTTTGCTCGGATTCCTCGGCGCACGCTCCCGCGACCTCTTCGCGGGCGACAGCTACGTCTTCCTGGCCGTGTACCTCTTCGCGGGGAAGTGGCTGTTCGACGCGCTCCTCTACCTGCTGACCGGCACGGCGTTCGCGTCCACCCCCTCGTACCTGCTGCTGATCTCTCCGCTGGCCGCGCTCTACGCGGCCGCGTCCGGTCTGCTCGGCTACGCGGTGTACCGGGCGTTCGCCTGAGCAGGAATCGAAGGCGATGAATCGTACTCGTCAGCTCGCGCTGGGGGACCCGGTGCTGTTCGCCCTGGTGGTCGTGCTCGCCTTCTTCGGGATCGCGATGATCTACAGCGCGGGCGTCCTCGACGTCCCGAGCAGCATCGTCACGGGGCTCTGGCGGCAGCAGCTCCTCTGGTTCGTGCTGGCGATGATCGCGGTGCCCTTCATCCTTCGCATCCCCGTCCTCTGGCTGGAGTGGGTGGCGCAGCCCGCGTACGCCCTGGCGCTGGTCCTCCTGGTGCTCGCCCTCCTGATCGGCACCGGCTCCGGGACCGCCGCGAGCGTGCAGGGCTGGATCGCCATCGGCCCCGTGCGCGTACAGCCCGCGGAGTTCGCGAAGATCGCGGTCGTCCTGATGATCGCCCGTGTCCTGGGGTCGTGGCGCGAGCCGCCCCGCACCCTCTGGGGGCTCTGGAAGCCGATCGCCGTCGTGCTGGTCCCGATGGCGCTGGTGATGCTGCAGCCCGACCTCGGGACCGCGCTCGTCTTCGCGTCGATCCTGATGTTCGCGCTCTTCTGGGCGGGCACCCCGCTGCCCATGATCTTCTTCCTCATCAGTCCGGTCCTCAGCCTCTTCCTCTCCATCAGCACCTGGGTGTGGGGCGTCTGGATCGTCGTGCTCACCGGGATCCTTTTCTTCCGGAACGCCTACATCGGCGAGAAGGCCTCGATCTGGATCGCCAACGTCGTCGCCGGCGCGGTGGCGCTCCCGCTCTGGAACAAGCTCGAGGTCTATCAGCAGAACCGCTTCCTGGTCTTCCTCGATCCCTCCGTCGACCCGCGAGGCGCGGGGTACAACCTGATCCAGTCGCGCGTGGCGATCGGGAGCGGCGGATGGTTCGGGAAGGGCTTCACCGAAGGGACCCAGAAGCGCCTCGCCTTCCTGCCGGAGCAGCACACCGACTTCATCTTCGCGGTGATCGGCGAGGAGTGGGGCTTCCTGGGGGTGGCGTTCGTCCTCGTGGCGTTCGGTCTTATCTTCTGGCGCCTGGTCCGAATCGCGGAGCGCTCCTCCGATCCGTTCGCCAGCATCGTCCCGTTCGGCCTGTTCGGCAGCTGGTTCGCCCACGTCCTGATCAACACCGGGATGACCGTGGGAATCATGCCGATCACCGGCATCCCCCTCCCCTTCCTCAGCTACGGGGGATCCTTCCTGCTGGTCAACCTGCTGGCGGTCGCCATCGTGCAGCGCATCGCCGGGGAGGCGAGCGGGTAGCGGGGGCAACATTCAAAACTCAACATTTCAGTTCCTATGGCCTGGTTCAGGAAGCCGAAGACGCGCCTGCAGGCGGGGGACCGTCGCGAGATGCCCGGGGACGTCTGGGAGAAGTGCCCCTCGTGCAGCGAGATCCTCTACCGGGAGCGGCTGCGGGAGAACTGGAACGTCTGTCCGGAGTGCGCCTACCACCTGAGGCTCCCCGCGGCGGAGTACGTGCGGCTCCTCCTCGACCCGGAGGAGCAGCAGGAGCACGACGCCGAGCTTCGCTCCGCCGACCCGCTCGGGTTCGTGGACCTCAAGGCGTATACCGACCGCCTGGTGCAGGCCGAGCGCAAGACCGGGCGGGGCGACGCGCTGATCGCCGTCGGCGGGACGCTCGACGGGATCGCCACGCAGGTGGCGGTGATGAACTTCGAGTTCATCGGCGGGTCGATGGGTTCCGTGGTGGGCGAGAAGATCGCCCAGGCCGGGCTGCGCGCCCTGGAGCAGCGCGGCGCCCTGGTCATCGTCTCCGCCTCCGGCGGCGCCCGTATGATGGAGGGCATCTTCTCGCTCATGCAGATGGCGAAGACCTCCGTCGTCCTCGAGCAGCTCAACCAGGCGGGCCTGCCGTACGTCTCCGTGCTCACCGACCCCACCACCGGCGGCGTCACCGCTTCCTACGCCATGCTGGGCGACGCCAACCTGGCGGAGCCGGGGGCGCTCATCGGCTTCGCCGGGCCGCGGGTCATCGAGCAGACCATCAAGCAGGAGCTTCCCGAGGGCTTCCAGACCTCGGAGTTCCTGCTGGAGCGCGGCATGCTCGACGACATCGTGGACCGGCGTCGGCTGAAGACTGAGATCGCGCGCCTCCTCCGGCACATGATGGGTCTGCCCGCCCCGGAGCCGCCCGCCACGAACGGCGCGGCGCCGGCGGAGTGACGCTCGACGAGCTCACCCCCTGGCTCTTCGCGCGGACCACCGGCGGGATCCGTTGGGGTCTCGAAAGGACGCGGGAGCTGCTCGCCGGCGTGGACGATCCACACCGGCACTTCGCTTCCCTCCACGTCGGCGGCACCAACGGAAAGGGCTCGGTCGCGGCGCTCTGCGACGCCGCGCTGCGCGCGGGGAGCGGGAGTGCGCGCGTCGGCCTCTACACCTCCCCCCACCTCGTCTCCTTCTCCGAGCGGATCCGGGTGGACGGTCGCCCGGTGGAGGATGCCCGCCTGGTGGCCGCGGCGGAGCGCCTGCGGCCGGAGATCGAGCGGACCGAGGCCTCTTTCTTCGAGGCGACCACCGCTCTGGCCTTCCTCTGCTTCGCCGACGCGGGAGTGGACGTCGCGGTGGTGGAGGTCGGCCTGGGGGGGCGGCTGGACGCCACCAACGTGATCTCGCCGCTGGCGGTCGCCGTCACCAACGTCGCGCGCGACCATATGGAGTACCTGGGGGAAGGGCTGGAGGGGATCGCGCGGGAGAAGGCGGGAATCTTCAAGGCCGGGGTCCCCGCCGTCACTGCGGAGCGCGACCCGGCGATCATCGCGGTGCTGCGAGCCGCCGCCGCCGAGGCCGGAGCGCCGCTTCTCGCGCTGGAGGAGGCGACGGAGATCCGGGAGGTGGTGATCGGAATGGAGGGGACCACCGTCTCCTTTCGCTCCGCGTTCTGGGGAGAGCGCTCCCTGCGCGTTCCGCTCGCCGGCGCGCACCAGGCGCGGAACGCGCTGCTCGCCGCCGAGCTGCTGGCGCTCCTTCCGGAACGGCGCCGCCCGGCCTGGGGGGCGGTGGAGAGCGGCTTTGCCGCCGTGCGCTGGCCGGGGCGGATGCAGCGAGAGCGGATCGGCTCCACCACCTGGCTCTTCGACGTCGCCCACAACCCCGCCGGCGTGGCCGCGCTCGCCGCCGCTCTGGAGAGCCTCGACCTGCCGCGGCCGATCGTCCTGGTCGCCGCCATCCTGTCGGACAAGGACTGGCGGGAGATGCTCCCCCCGCTGCTGGATCGGACGGATGCCGCCGTCCTCACCTTTGCCCCCTCGGCGCCCGCGGCGCGGCGCTGGGAGCCGGAAGAGGCCGCCCGCTGGCTCGAAGCCGCGCACGCGACCGCCCCCCGCGTCATCCCGGACCTGGCGGCGGCGCTGCGCCGCGCCTCCACTCTGGCTCCGCACGGTACCGTGCTGGTCACCGGCTCGTTCCACACCGTCGGCGACGCGATGCGGGAGATGGGGATAGGGAACGGGGAACAGGGGGACGGGGGGTGAGGGGCAGGCCCCCGGGGCGCCGCGCCGTCAGAAACGTCCCCTTTCCTCCATCCCCGGTTCCCTTGCAGTTGGGGGAGGCGGTGTCCTACATTCCCGCGCATGGCAAACTTCGGATCTCTTCCCGGGTTCCGGGACTTCTACCCCGAGGACTTCGCGATCCGCGCGCACATCGTCCGGACCTGGCGGGAGGTGGCGGAGCGCTATGGATTCCAGGAGTACGACGGGCCTCCGCTGGAGCCGGTGGAGCTCTACATCGAGAAGTCGGGCCCCGAGATCGTCCAGCAGCTCTACAACTTCGCCGACAAGGGCGGGCGCGAGGTGTCGCTGCGCCCCGAGATGACGCCGACGCTCGCCCGCATGGTGGGCGCGCGCGCCGGGGGGATGCGCAAGCCGATCAAGTGGTTCTCGGTCCCACAGCTCTTCCGCTACGAGCGGCAGCAGCGCGGGCGCCTGCGCGAGCACTTCCAGCTCAACCTCGACATCGTGGGCGAGCCGGACGTTGCCGCCGACGCCGAGCTGGTGGCCGCGGCGATCGACATGCTGCGTGCCTTCGGGCTCACGCGGGAGGACTTCGTGGCGCGCGTCTCGGACCGGCGCCTGCTGCGGGCCCTCCTGCTGCACACGCAGGTCCCGGAGGAGCGGCTCACCCTCGTCTACAACATCGTCGACAAGCTGGAGCGCGAGCCGCGTGAGACGACCGCGCAGCGGCTGGCGGGGGAGGCGGGGCTGGGGCCGACCACGGTGGAGGAGGTGCTCGCCATCTTCCGGCACCGCGACTTCGAGGCGGTGCGCGACGCCTACGGCGGCACTGAGGAGATCGCCGGGGAGATCGCCCGGATGCGCGAGTTCTTCGACCATCTGGAGGCGATGGGGCTCCTTCCCTTCGTCCGCTTCGACCTCTCGGTCGTGCGCGGGCTGGCCTACTACACGGGCATCGTCTTCGAGCTATTCGACGCGCGCGGCGAGCTGCGCGCCATCTGCGGCGGCGGGCGCTACGACGACCTGTTGCGTGTGGTCTCGGGCACGGACCTGCCCGCGCTGGGCTTCGGAATGGGCGACGTGGTGCTGCGGGAGCTGCTCGCCGACCGCGGCCTCCTCGCCGACCTGACCCGGACGATCGACTACTACCTGATCGCCGTCGGTCGGGAGCAGCGTCCGGATCTGCTGCGCCTGGCGCACCGGCTGCGCGACACCGGGCGCCGCGTGGAGTACGGCTTCCGGCAGCAGGGGGTCGGGAAGCAGCTCAGGGCCGCCTCCGCGGCGGGGGCGCAGAAGGCGGTGATCCTCGGGCCCGAGGAGCTCGCGGAGGGGGTGGTGGTGGTGCGCGCCCTCGGGAGCGGCGAGGAGATCCGCCTCCCGCTCGAGCGGCTCGTGGAGGGCTGAGCGCTTGCCCCGCGGCCGCCGCGACCTGGACGAGGAGCGTCGCCGCCTCTTCCGGCGCATGGAGTGGATCTTCGTGTACGCCCCGCCGCTGCTGGCGCTCTTCATCGCCGTGTTCGGCGCGGCCTTCCTCGCCTGGGCGGTGGACCTCGACGGCACGAGCTTTCTGGGGCGTTGGGCGCTCGGCGTCCTGCTGATCCTGGGGCTCCCCGGGCTGGTCTACCTCGTCCAGTCGCGGCGCGACGACGACGAATGACGCGGAGTGCGCACCGGCATCCGCCCCCGGCTCGCATTCCCCATCCCGCAATTCGCACTCATCGATGGCCGACAACCAAGCCCTGACCCCCCGCGCCGACGACTTCAGCGCCTGGTACAACGAGGTGGTGCTCCGCTCCGAGCTCGCGGACTACTCGCCGGTGCGCGGCTGTATGGTGATCCGGCCGTACGGCTACCGCCTCTGGGAGCTGATGCGCGACCGGCTGGACCTGCGCTTCCGGGAGACGGGGCATCAGAACGCGTACTTCCCGCTCTTCATTCCGCAATCCTTCCTGGCCCGCGAGGCCGAGCACGTGGAGGGGTTCGCGAAGGAGGCGGCGATCGTCACCCACACGCGGCTGGCGGCCGTGGAGGGGGGCGGCCTGACCCCCGATCCCGCCTCGAAGCTCGAGGAGCCGCTGGTGGTGCGGCCCACCTCGGAGACGATCATCTACGCGATGTTCGCCAAGTGGGTGCAGAGCTACCGGGACCTCCCGCTGCTCATCAACCAGTGGGCGAACGTGGTGCGTTGGGAGATGCGGACGCGTCTCTTCCTGCGCACCACGGAGTTCCTCTGGCAGGAGGGGCACACCGCTCACGCCACCGAGGCGGAGGCGGAGGAGGAGACGCGCCGCATGCTGGGCGTGTATCGCGAGTTCATGGAGGAGTGGATGGCGATGCCGGTGGTGACCGGCCGGAAGACGGAGTCGGAGAAGTTCGCCGGCGCCGACCGGACGTACTCCTGCGAGGCGATGATGCAGGACAACAAAGCGCTCCAGGCCGGGACCTCACACAACCTGGGGCAGAACTTCTCGCGCCAGTTCGAGCTGAAGTTCGCCACCGAGTCGGGGGCGGAGGAGTTCGCCTGGAACACGAGCTGGGGCGTCTCCACCCGAATGGTCGGCGGACTGGTGATGACGCACGGCGATGACCAGGGATTGCTCGTCCCGCCGCGCCTGGCGCCAATCCAGGTGGTGGTCGTACCGATCTTCCGGAAGGACGAGGAGCGCGAGCCGGTGCTCGCCAAGGCGCGCGAGGTGGCGGCGGCCCTCGCCCCGATCCGCACCCATGTCGACGACCGGGACAACATGAGCCCGGGCGCCAAGTTCTACGAGTGGGAGATGAAGGGCGTCCCCTTCCGCGTCGAGGTGGGTCCGAAGGACATGGCCAGGCAGCAGCTGGTGCTCGCCCGACGCCTGGTGGCCGAGGGGGAGAGCCGCAAGGAGTTTCTTCCCGAAGCCGAGGTGATCTCGTCCCTCCCGCGGCGGCTGGAGGCGTTCCAGCAGCTCCTCCTGGAGCGCGCCCGTGAGCGCCGCGAGGCCAACTCGTACCGAGACGTCGAGAGCCTCGATCGGTTGCGCGAGATCGTCGAGGGACCCGGCGGCTTCGTATACACCGGCTGGTGCGGCTCCGCGGAGTGCGAGGAAGGCGTGAAGGACGAGACCAGGGCCACCGCCCGCGTGATCCCCGACGAGGAGTTCCGCTCTTCCCACGCGCCGGCGCGCTGCATCGCCTGCGGCGGCGAGTCGGCGACCGAGATCGTGTGGGCCAGGGCGTACTGAACCCCCTCTCCGCCCCCCCTTCCACCGCCGAGCCCTCGCCTCCGCGCTCCGCATCCCCCCGCACGCAGCGCCATGTCCTTCCATCGCCGCGACGGCGTGCTCTTCTGCGAGGACGTCCCCCTCCCCGAAGCCGTGGCGCGCTGGGGGACGCCGCTCTACGTCTACAGCCGCACCGCCATTCGAGACCGGTTCCGGGAGTTGGATGGCGCCCTGGCGGAGGTCCCCCACCTGATCGCGTACTCGGTGAAAGCGAACGGGAACCTGGCGGTGCTCCGCGCGCTCGCGGAGATTGGGGCGGGGGCCGACATCGTCTCGGGCGGCGAGCTGTACCGCGCCGCCCTGGCGGGTATCCCGGGGGAGCGGATCGTCTTCAGCGGGGTGGGGAAGACGGTCACCGATCTCGCGGCGGCGCTGGACGCCGGATGCTACGGCTTCAACGTGGAGTCGGAGGGGGAGCTGCGCTCGCTCGCGGAGCTCGCGCAGGCCTCCGGCCGCCGCGCCCCCATCTCGCTGCGGGTGAACCCCGACGTCGAGACCCTCACCCCCCATCACTACACTCGTACCGGCCACGCCGCCACCAAGTTCGGGATCCCGATCGAGGACGCGCCCCGCCTCTACCGGCTGGCGAGTTCGCTGCCGGGGATCGAGGTGCGCGGGGTGGACGTGCACATCGGCTCGCAGATCCTGGAGGTGGAGCCGTACCGCCGCGCGCTGGCGCAGGTTCTCGAGCTGGTCGCGGGGCTGCGCGCAGAGGGGATCGACGTCGAGTACCTGGACCTGGGCGGAGGGCTGGGGATCTCCTACACGGGCGGGGAAGGAATCTCGGCCGCGGAGTTCGCCGCCGCCGTGGTGCCCGCGGTGAAGCAGACGGGGCTGCGGCTGGTGATCGAGCCGGGGCGCTTCATCGTGGGTGCCGCGGGGGTGCTCGTCACGAGGGTGCTCTACGTCAAGTACGGCGGCGGGAAGCGGTTCCTGATCACCGACGCGGGGATGAACGACCTCCTGCGCCCCAGCCATTACTCGGGCTACCACGCGGTGGAGCCGGTGGAGGCGCAAGGGCGGGAGGCGCAGCGGGTGGACGTGGTCGGCCCCATCTGCGAGACGGGGGATTTCCTGGCGCTCGACCGCGAGATGGAGCGGGTGGAGCCGGGCGAGCTGCTGGCGATCCACACGGCGGGGGCGTACGGCTTCTCGATGAGCTCGACGTACAACGAGCGGCCGCGCCCCGCCGAGGTGATGGTGGAGCGGGCCGAGGCCGCGCTCGTGCGGCGACGCGGGACGATCGAGGGGCTGGTGGCGGAGGAGCTGGGTCTTGGAGAGGATCGTGCCGAGACTCCCGAGTAAGAAACTTTGGTTCCCATTCGTTGTACAACATGGAGCGGATCATCGCTCCGCAACCCCTCCCTTCCCCCGCCTCAAGGAGTCGCCATGGCCCTTACGCTCTGTCCGAACTGCCGGCTGCCGGTGAACGCGTCGGCGCAGGACTGCCCCCTGTGCGCAGCCCCCATGCGCAACGCGGCCTCCGACCGCCGGGTCCCCGTGGCGGCCGCCGTGGCCCTCGTCGCGACCCTCGCGGTGCTGGCGCGCCGGATGGCGTAGCGCTCCCCGCGATCCGGACGCCGGGAGGGGCTCCACCACGCGGTGGAGCCCCTCCCGGCGTCGCGGGCGTCACCCCCCGTCGGGCGGTGGGCCCGACCCCCCCGGCTCGGTCGTTCCCCGCTCGCCACCCCCTCTCCCGAAGTCGGAAAGCGGAAACGGGGGGTGAGGGCCCTCGCCGCCGATTGTGCTTTCCCGCGTCCGGGGGGTATCTTGTCCCCCGGACGCGCCGCAGGGGGCACCGCCCGTCCGGCGAAAACCCTCGACTCCTCCGGCCTGGAACCGTGGATCCTCACCGCATCCTGATCGTCGACTACGGATCTCAGTTCACGCAGCTGATCGCGCGCCGCATCCGCGAGGAGCGCGTCTACTGCGAGATCCATCCGCCCACCCGCTCGCTCGACTGGATCCGAGATTGGGCCCCGCGGGGGATCATCCTCTCCGGCGGGCCGTCCTCCGTGTACGGCGAGAACGTCCCGACCGCCGAGCCGGAGCTCCTCCGCCTCGGCGTCCCCGTCTTCGGCATCTGCTACGGGATGCAGCTCATCACCCACCTAGAGGGTGGGGTGGTGGAGCCCGGGAAGCGGGAGTACGGTCGCCAGCAGATCACCGTCACCGGGGCGGAGGGGATCTTCGAGGGCTTCGATGCGGGAGAGCGGACGCAGGTCTGGATGAGCCACGGCGACCACGTGGCCGAGCCGCCTCCCGGATACCGGCGCCTCGCGAGCACGCCCGGCATCCCATGGGCCGCCTTCCGCGCTCCCGACCGCGAGATCTACGGCGTGCAGTTCCACCCCGAGGTCGCCCATTCGGTGCGCGGGGAGGAGGTCATCTCCTCGTTCGTCTTCCGCGTCTGCGGCTGCGAACCGACCTGGACGGCCGGCTCCTTCATCGACCAGCAGGTCGAGGAGATCCGCGCGCGGGCCGGCGGCGCGCAGGTGGTGTGCGGCCTCTCCGGCGGGGTGGACTCGAGCGTCGCCGCCACCCTCGTGCACCGCGCGATCGGCGACCGGCTCACCAATCTCTTCGTGGACACCGGCCTGCTGCGGCAGGGGGAGCGCGAGTCGGTGGAACGCACCTTCCGCCGGCACCTGGGAATGAAGCTGGAGGTGATCGACGCATCCGACCTCTTCCTCGAGCGGCTCGCCGGCGTCGAGGACCCGGAGCGGAAGCGGACGATCATCGGCCACACCTTCATCGACGTCTTCGAGGAGGCCGCCACGCGCATCGGCGCCGGCGCTCGCTTCCTGGTGCAGGGCACCCTCTACCCGGACGTGATCGAGTCGCTCTCGGTGAAAGGCCCCTCGGCCACCATCAAGACGCACCACAACGTGGGCGGCCTGAAGGAGGAGATGAAGTTCGAGTTGATCGAGCCGCTGCGCGAGCTTTTCAAGGACGAGGTCCGGCAGGTGGGGCGGGAGCTGGGGCTCCCCGAGGAGATGGTGGGGCGCCACCCCTTTCCGGGTCCCGGCCTCGCGATCCGGGTGTTGGGCGCCGTGGACCGCCGCGAGCTGGACATCCTGCGGCGCACCGACTCCATCTATCTGGAGGAGATCCGCGCCGCCGGCCTCTACGACGATATCTGGCAGGCCTTCGCGGTGCTCCTCCCCGTCCGCTCGGTGGGGGTGATGGGAGACGAGCGAACGTACGAGAACGTCTGCGCACTGCGCGCCGTCACCAGCCGCGATGGGATGACGGCCGACTGGTACCCCTTCCCGCACGACGTGCTGGGGCGGATCTCGACGCGGATCATCAACGAGGTGGAGGGGATCAACCGGGTGTGCTACGACATCTCGTCGAAGCCGCCGGCGACGATCGAGTGGGAGTAGGGACGGAGGATCATCCGTCCACCGCGGGGAGCCGCAGAAAGAAGCACGAGCCCCCGCCGACGCGGCTCTCCACGGCGAGGTCCCCCTCCATGCCGCGCGCCAGCTCACGGCTGATGGAGAGCCCGAGCCCCACTCCCAGCAGCGACTCCTCCAGCCCGCGCCGGTCCACCTGCACGAAAGGGTCGAAGATCGCCTCCAGCTTCTCGGCGGGGATGCCGCGCCCGGTGTCGGCGACGCGGATCTCCACCACCGGCCCGTCGCGGCGCGCGGAGACGGTGATGCGGCCGCGCGGTGGGGTGAACTTCACCGCGTTGGTGAGCAGGTTGAGAAGGATCTGCCGCATCCGGTCGGGGTCGCCCCGGGCGCGCAGGCCGGGGCCGATCTCCCCGTGACCGTAGTCGATCTCCTTGGCCCGGAGCTGCGGGGCCACCAGCGTGTCCATCTCCGCCACCAGCTGTGCCACCGGCACCTCCTCGCGCTTCAGCTCCAGGCGGCCGGCTTCGAGCTTGGCGAATTGGAGCACGTCGTTGATGAGAGAGAGCAGGTACTCCTGGGCTCGCTTGACGCGCCGGAGATCCTCGCGCTGAAGCTCGCTGATCGGGCCGCGGATCCCCAGGTCGAGCAGGTCGACGTATCCGGCGATGGCGTTGAGCGGAGTGCGCAGCTCGTGGCTCATGGCCGAGAGGAACTCGGACTTGGCGCGGTTCGCGCGCTCCGCTGCCAGCCGGGCGCTCGCCTGGCTCCAGGCGAGGCCGAAGAGGATTCCGCTCGCGAGCAGCCCGATGAGGAGGACGGCCGGAAGCAGGAAGTCGGCCGAGCCCTCTTCGAAGGCGGGCTCGGAGGCGTACGCCACCGTCCAGCGGCGCCCGGCGAGCTCGAAGGTGCGCACCGCCGTCTGCTCGGGCGCGTTGCCGCCGGCGCGGGGCGAGGCGTGCAGGAGGGCGGCGGAGTCCGTGGAGGCGCCGTCGTAGACGCGGATGCTCACCCGCGGCGCGTCCTCCGAGCCGAAGAGGTCCGCGAAGAGGTCGTCGGCGCGGAAGGGGCTGTACACGAACCCCTGGAGCCGATCGCGGCGCGCCTCTTCCGTGGGCGGGATGCCGCCGTCACGGTAGACCGGGAGGTAGAGGAGAAACCCGGCCTGCCTTTTCCCGTAGATCTCCTGGACGAGCGTGACCTTTCCGGAGAGCGCCGGTCCGCCTCCGTCTCGAGCGGCGCTCATGGCGGCGCGTCGCGTGGGCTCGCCGTACATGTCGAAGCCGAGGGCCGCCCGGTTGCGTTGGTCCAGCGGCTCCAGGTAGCGGACGGCGTGGCGCTCCTCCGGGTCGCCCGGGAGACCGGCGGCGATCCGCTCGCTCCAGCCGATCCCCTGTACGCCCGGATAGCGGGTCTGCAGGTCTAGCCGATCGACATAGCGGCGGAACTCCCACTGCGTGACGCTGTCCGAGGCGGCGAACAGGGCGGCGGCGCCGCGGAGGGTCGCCACGTACACTTCCAGACGGCCCGTGACACGGTCCTGTCCGTTCTGGACCGCGTTCTCGAACCGGGCCTCGTCCCGGCCGCTTGCGCTCCAGCCCACGAAGGCCGTCGCGGCGGCGGTGAACAGCAGCGAGGCCGTCAGGACCAGCCAGGGCGTGAGCGGGCCGATGCGATCCGGGAGTCTTCTGGTGCTCAATGAAAGCTCGGGGTTTGCGCTCGCGGCGGGGCGGGGCCGCGGCGAGCCTGGAGCGGGGTCCGAACCGGAGACGCTCATGCAGGAAGGATGCTTGTGAGTTCGAACCCTCACCTCAGGACGACCGGGCGCCTTGGACGATCGTGGACGATCGTCCGAACGCTCGTTCCCTTTCTCTTCGCCTTCCTCCGGGACCGGCGTCGCTGGGTGCTGGTGGGACGTTCGCGTCGGCTCTCGCCGGAGCAGCACCGGGAGCGAGCCCGGCGCCTGGTGGACGCCATCGCCTCGCTCGGCCCCACCTTCATCAAGATGGCGCAGGTTCTCTCCGCCCGCGCCGACGTCGTCCCCGAGCCCTACCTCGGCGAGATCAGCCGGCTGCAGGATGCCGTCCCGCCCGTCCACGTGGAGGCCGTCGAGGAGGTGCTCGCGGCGGAGCTGGGCCGCCCGGTGGAGGAGGCGTTCGAGAGCTTCGACCGCGTTCCGATCGCTTCGGCCTCGCTGGGGCAGGTGCACCGGGCGATGGCCGGCGGCGAGGAGGTGGCGGTGAAGGTGCTGCGGCCGGGCGTGGAGGCGCTCATCGCCCTCGACCTCGACATCTCGTTCCGCATCCTCTTCCTGCTCAACGTCCTCTTCCCCAACCACCACATCCGCGCGCTCACCGCGGTCTTCCGCGAGTTCGAGAGGCGCATCCGGGAGGAGACGGACCTGCGGGAGGAGGCGAGGCACACCGAGCGCTTCCGCCAGATCTTCGCGGCCGACTCAAGGGTTCGCGCCCCCCGGGTGATCGATGCCTTCACCCGCCGGCGCGTGCTCGTGACGGAGTTCATCCACGGCACCAAGGTCGACCGGCTGCAAGCGCAGTTCGCCGCCGGCTCGATCTCCTTCGCCGGGATGATGGAGAACCTGATCGAGAGCTACCTGCGCATGATGCTGGTGGAGGGATTCGTGCACGCCGACCCACACCCCGGAAACATCCTGGTGCAGGACGACGGGACCATCGTCTTCCTCGACTTCGGGATGGTGCTGCAGGTGGGTCGCTCCACCCGCGACCGGATCCTGCGGCTCTCGCTGGCGGCGGGGCGGGAGGACGTGGACGGGATCATCAACGGGATGTACGAGCTGGGGATGATCGATCCGGAGATCTCGCGCTCCGAGATCCGCGACGCGGCGGTGGAGATCATCGGGGTGCTGCAGCAGGCGCGCGGTCTCTCGAACCGCCGCATCCAGGAGCTGGTGCAGGAGATCCTCGACGCCTTCTATACCTGGCCGCTGATGCTTCCGGAGGAGCTCGTCTACTTCTTCCGCGCGAGCGCGCTGCTGGAGGGGATCGGGATCCGCTACGACGCAAACTTCAACGGGCTGGAAGCCACGAAGCCGGTGGTGGAGCGGCTTCGCGGCGAGATCCTGATGGGGACGGGGCGCACCCCCGGCGTCGTCGCGCGCGACCTGCTCGGACAGGCGGAGCACGCGGTGCGGGCTCTCTACGACCTGGTGAACCGGGCGGAGCGCGAGGAGCTGCGCTTCCGGACTCACCCGCGCGACGTCATGCAGCAGGAGCGGTTCCTGGGGCTGTTGGTGCGCCGGCTCCTCCTCGGAGTGTTCGCCTCCGTCATGGCGATCGTCTCGACGCTGGTGTACGTGGCGACCGGCAACTGGATCGTGCTGGCGCTGGGGAACGCCATGGCCCTCTTCTTCTTCTTCTTCGTGCTGGTGGTGCCCACCTACCTGCTGGAGAACCCGCTGCGGCGGGTGCGGGACGTGAGACGCGGCGGACGGTGAGCGGGTGCTGGAGCGGAGGGTGCCCCGCCGGCGCCACGTCACGGGCGGCACCCGCTCCGCTCAGCCGTCCCGGAGCCTGCCTGTCGCCTCGGCCGCGGACCGGCGCGGGTCGAGCGGGCCCACCTCGAGCGCCCGCAGCGGCTCCGCTTCACGGAGCGGTCCGGGACGGAGGAGGCGCGTCTCGACCCCCTCGATCTCCATCTCCCGACGCGTCGTGACCACGAAGGCGTTCGCCCGGTGCCTGCGGTAGATCGTCTGCACGTAGCGCTGCATCGCCTCGGACCGCTCGGAAAGGCCGTCGAACACGAGCAGCGTCCGCCGCTCCCGGAGGAGCGCGAGGACCAACCCCGTCTTGATTCCGCCGTCAGGGACCAGCGCATCCAGCTTTCCCCGGACGAGTTCCAGAAGATCGTCCGCGTCCTCGTCCACGAAGAGCGGGAAGGCGCGGTGCGGGAGGATCCGCCTCGAAGGGTCTGCCGCCAGCGCCCCCTGGGCGATCCACGCCGCCAGGGTGGTCTTGCCCGATCCGGCGGGGCCGACGATCTCCAGGGCGCTCCGCGGGCCGCGCAGCAGGCTGCGGAGGTCGCCCGGGGTGCAGGCGCTCCCCGACGCCTCCCCGCTGTCGACTCCGACAGGCAGTTCCGCGTACGAGCCCCAGATCCGCTCCAGGGGGAGCTTTCGCTTCGGGGCGCCGACCTCCACGCGCTGCCCCCCGGCGGCCGCCGCGTGACGCTCCACCCAGGCGTCGAGCACGCGAGGACGGTAGACGAGGCGGGCCAGGAGCGTCCGGCCGAACCAGTCCTGGAGGGCGTCGCCCCGGGGCAGCAGCCCGACGAGCTCCGTCACCGGCAGCCAACGCTCGATCCAGAGCAGGGAGAGCGGCCAGCGCAGGAGGACGATCCGGTACGCGAGGAGGAGCGCGAGAATGGCGCCGGCGATCAGCAGCTCTCGGCGGTACTGGTCCCACCAGGGGAAGTACCGCGCGCTCAGCAGGTACGACTGCCGGAAGCCGGACTGGGCCGTCGTAACGCGCAGGTAGAGCCGCTCGCCGGGCTGGAGGTCGATCGCCTCGCCGGCATCGAAGTCGGCGGAGGAGAGGAGCCCTTCGGTCCGCACCGGGATCGGCTCGAACAACCCGTCGTCCGCGGCGACCGAGTCCGCGCCCGCGAGCGAGAGCTCGAGCCGCGGCGGCGGGAGCGTGGAGTCGGCCCGCGGGTGCGTCCGGTGGCGCATTTCGACGCGTAGTCTCCCGATCCCGCCCCGCATGCGCCACCGGTCGAGGATGCGGTACGCGAACCGCTCGGTCGCGTCGCCTCGGACGAGGGCGGGCCGGGCCGAGAAGAACGCCTGCGACTCCCCCATCTCCTCCTCCTCCTCCTGCCTCCAGCTTCCCACCAGCCAGACGCGCTCCCCCTCCACCCGCAGGTCGCTGAACTCTGCGGCGGAGAGGTTCGGGAGGGGGTTCCACGCCTGGCCGCCGTCGGCGGAGTACCAAGCCTCCAGGTCCGAGATCACCCAGAGGCGGGCGCCGTCGCCCGCGATGTCCAGGAAGTACCGGTCGGCGCCGTCGTCCTCCACCTCCAGCCCGCCCTTGCGCCAGCTCTCGCCGCCGTCCTCCGAGTGGAAGAGCGCTCCCCACTCCCCGATGACCCAGATCCGCTGCCCGTTGCGGTGCACGCCGACGAGGTCCTCGCTGGCGTCGAGACGCGTGTCGCGCCAGCTGCGGCCACCGTCGGAAGACCGCAGCACGAGCCCGTCCTCGCCCACCACCCAGAGCGAGTCGTTCTCCTCGAGGACCTGGACGAGCCGATCGGTGAGGTTGGGACCCTGCCGCTGCCAGTCCAGACCGCCGTTGCCCGAGTGCAGGATCGTGCCGTCGGAGCCGACCACCCACAGATTCGTCCCGTCGCCGTCGATCGCGTGGATGCTCGCGTCGGTTCCGGACTTCCGCTTCTGCCAGAGCCGCCCCCCGTTCGGCGAGTGGAGGATGAGGCCGCTGTCGCCCACCGCCCAGAGCCGCTGCCCCTTCCCGAAGATCGCGAACAGGGACTGCGTCGTGCCCGTGGGTTGCCGCTCCCAGTCCTTCCCAGCGTTCGCGGAGTGTAGAATCACCCCGTTCCGCCCCACGGCCCAGAGGTGCTCGCCGTCCGACTGTAGCCGCGGCAGCACGAGATCGCGAGCGGCCGCGCCGGCGAAGGGGAGGCGGGTCCAGGAGTACGCGTCGAGCGGGAGGGCGAGCTCTCCCTCCCCGTACACGTCCTTCCATCCATCGCAGCCCGCCACGGCGAGGGAGAGGAGGAAGAGTCGAAGGAGGCGCATGATGTCGTGCCTGGAGAGGCTCGGAGCGAGGGGCGGAGAGCGCCGGCCGGCTCGCCGAGGGGAGACGAGGTGATGCATTCGGCTCCATCGCAGTGTAAAGGGCGCCGCGGCGGGCGTCAATTCGCCCGCGGCGGCGGACGAGATCCTGGCGCGCGACAGCAAGCGGCCGTAACGTACCCTTGGGATTCCGTCGCAGCCGGCCCGATCCGCCCGCACCAACCCTCCCCGATAGCCTACTGGCGCCTGCCCGGCCGCGCGACGCCGGCCCCCGCTTCGGGCCCACAGACGGGACCGGCGCCAGCCGCCGCGCCGTCCCTCCCGCCCCCCCTCAGCCGGAGGATCCGATGGGTCGCATCTCGACCGGAGTTTTCGCGCTATCGCTGATCCTCGCCGGCTCGGCGCCCGCGGCCGGGCAGCGGGAGCAGGTGGGGAAGATCGAGCGGATCCTGAGCCTCGACGGTGGCGCGAGGCGCACGATCCGTGAGGCCACGCCCCTCGTGCAGGTCCAGCAGACGGGAGTGCCGGAGTGGAGCGATGTCGCGCCCGGCAGCCCCCTCTTCTCGGGTGCGGAGATGCGGGTGGAGCGGTACCTCGACGCCCGCGTGCGGGTCGAGTCGGAGAACCACCGCGGGTACATCGCCTTCTTGCCGGAGCTGTGGGAGAGGGGCAGCGGCCGGGTCGTGCGGGTCGGAGACGCCGAGACCCGGGTGCGCGAAGGCCGCTACAGCGTGACCCGGTCGTCGGACGGCGCCCGCGGGGTCACCGTTGCCATCGAGCGTGGCGCGGTCGCGATCGACTGGCGAAGTGGAGAGCTCTCCCTCGAGGCGGCCGGAACGGGAGTCCTCGTGTACGGCACCCGCCTGGCGGTCGTGGTCGACTCCGCGGGGACCGTCGGCCGTCTCTTCCTGGTCTCGGGCTTGGTGACGCTCCCGCAGCATCCGGACTTCGTGGTGCGGTCCGGGCGCTGGATCCAGCTCCGGCCGTTCCCGCTGCCGCCCATCGAGGAGCCGCTCTCGGCGCCGGAGGCCCGCCTCGCGCGGGAGGCGGTCCAGTACCACGCTTCCGCCGCGTGGAGCCCCGGCCTGCTTCGGCCGCGGAACGCCTTCTTCGCCGCGGGGGGCGTCGTCGTGGGCCGGTTGCTGTTCGACCTGATCGTGTCGGCCGACGAACCCGGCGAACGAAGCGGCACCGTGACCGGGCGATTCCCACGCTGATCCGCGAGGAGGAGCGATGAAGAGAGCGAGAGGGCCCTTCCTGCTCGCCTGCGCGTCCGCCTTCGTCGGGGCCGGCGGCTGCAGCGATCTCACGGGCGGGTCGAGTGAGGTGGTGCGCGCGGAGGTGGGGATCGACCTGAGCGCTCTGCGTGCGGGGGCCAACGGGGCGGTTTCGGTGGCGGATCGGGTGGTCCTGACGGCTACCCCCGCGTCGGGCGCGGGCCAGCGGATCGAGCAGCCGCTCGGCCCGGGGGCATTCGAGGCCTTGGTTCCGGTGACGGTGCGCGAGGGGCGCGTATCGTTCGGACTGGAGATCCTCAACCGCGCGGGCACCGTTCTCTTCTCGGGCTCGTCGAGCGAGGAGGTCGCTACCGACGGCTTCGTTTTGGACATCGAGTTGGCGGCGCGCGCGCCCTTCCTGGTGGTGAGTCCGGACACGGTGGGCGGGGGAGTCGAGGCCGCGTCCTTCGGCTACATGGAGGATAGGATCGAGGTCGCGAACCCCGGCCTCGCCTCGCTCTCCTGGTCGATCCCGCGGGCGGAGCCGCCCGCGGGCGGGCTCCCCCCGCTGGTGCTCTGCGACGGCTTGATCCCGCAGCCCTGCCTCCTGCTCTCCTCGACCTCCGGCCGTCTCGGCGCGCAGGGCAGGGAGCCGGTCGCCTTCCGAGCGACCTCGGCCGAAGCGCAGACGTACCGGCTGCTCGTGACCTCGAACGTGGGGGAGGTCGAGGTCGCGATGACCGTCCCCGCGGCCCTCTCCGGGCGCGGGACGGCGGTGATCGATGGGACCCTGGCCGCGGGGGAATGGAACGCGGCGGCGGCCATCGACCTGCCGCTCAACCTGCCCGGCGGGAGCACGGCGCCCGCTAGGCTCCGCATCATGAGCGACGACCGCAACCTCTATCTCTCGCTCGCCTTCGGCCGAACGCGCGAGCAGTGGAGGTCCGATCGGTACGCGCTCGTCGTAGACTTCGACAACGACGCCGACGGCGCCGCCCAGCAGGGGGACGACGCCTTCGTGGCGCAGGTCCTCGAGCCGGGGCAACTCGAGCGGATCTCTCGCCCGCTCGCCGACTACTATCGGCCGGAGCAGAAGTGTAGGGCCGTAACGTGCCTGAGGCCGGACTTCCTCGGCGATGGGAGCAACGAAGGCGTATCCGCCGCGGGGAACGACGGCTCGCAGACCGTGATCGAGATCTCGAAGCCGCTTCGGTCCGGGGACACCCGGCACGACTTCTCCCTCGGCCCGCAGCGGATGGTCGGATTCCTTCTCGCCATGTTCTTCCTCAACTCGCAGTCGCCGGTTCCCACGGTGTGGCCCGCTTCCGGCATCTGGGCCGTGTTCCTCGTCCGGTAGACGCGCCGGCCGCTCCGTCGCGCGGGGCCGAAGCCGGGTGCCGCCGCTTGCCCGCGCCCGCATCCGGCGCCATTATCCCGCGCATGGGCATCGAAACGACCCCTTCCGTCGACGCGGAGCTGCTGGAGCGCTTCCGCGCCGGGCAGCGGCTCGCGCTGGCGCGGGCCATCTCGCTGGTGGAGAACGGCAGGCCCGGCTTCGAGGCGCTGCTGCACGAAATCCACGCCGATCTCGGCGGCGCCCACCGCGTGGGAATCACGGGCCCGCCCGGCGCGGGGAAGTCCACCCTCACCTCGAAGCTGGCCCTGGAGTACCGCGAGCGCGGGGAGAAGGTCGGAATCGTGGCGGTGGACCCCTCCTCTCCCTTCACCGGCGGGGCGCTGCTGGGCGACCGCATCCGCATGAACCACCTGGCCACCGACCCCGGGGTCTTCATCCGCTCCATGGCGACCCGCGGCTCGCTCGGCGGGCTGGCGACCTCCAGCAAGGAGGTCGCCGACCTGCTCGACGCCTATGGCTTCCAGCGGGTGATCACCGAGACGGTAGGGGTGGGGCAGTCGGAGCTGGAGATCGCCGAGACGGCGGACACGACGGTGGTGGCGCTGGTCCCCGAGTCGGGCGACTCGATCCAGGCGATGAAGGCGGGGCTGATGGAGGTCGCGGACGTCTTCGTGATCAACAAGGCGGACCGTCCGGGCGCGGACCGGCTGGCGCAGGAGTTGGAGGTGATGCTGCACATGCGCCTCGGCGAAGCGGCGCCCGCGGCGGCCGGGCACCACGGCGTGAGCCTGAGGAGCGTGGGGAAGGCCGCCCGCGAGCGCAGCCGCAGCGCGGCGGCGGAGCAGGGCGGGTGGGCGATCCCGGTGCTGAAGACGGTGGCGCAGTCGGGAGAGGGGGTGGAGGAGCTGTTGGCGACCCTCGAGCGGCATCGAGGGTATCTGGAGGAGAGCGGAGAGCTGTCGCGCCGCCGCCGCCGCCGCCTCGCGGAACGGGTCCGGGCCGTGGTGACGCGCGATCTGATCCGGCTGGCGTGGGAGCGCGGACCCGGCGAGGAGATCCTCGAAGAATCACTTCCCGCGCTCGAGGCCGGCGACGAGTCCCCCTACTCGGTGGCGGCGCGGATCGTGCGAGCCCTGGAACCGAAGACCTCACCCGAGAACTGACCTATGAGCATCATCGAACAGGACGTCTCCCCGGCCGAGATCCTGGAGCGCCTCGCGGAGAAGGAGCGCGAGGTGAAGGCGCTTCGCGCCGAGCTGCAGGAGTGGCGCGAGAAGTACGAGGCGACGCCGAAACGCGCCGCCAACCGCGCGCAGCCCGAGCGCGGCCGGCCCGCGGAGGAGGTGCCCTTCGCGACGATCTCAGGTTCCGAGGTCGAGCCGCTCTACACCCCCCTCGACCGGCCGGAGACGGCTCCGGAGGAGGCGGAGTTCCACAACGACCGGCTGGGCTTCCCGGGCGAGTACCCGTTCACCCGCGGTCCCTACGGCACCATGTACCGCACCCGGCTCTGGACGATGCGCCAGTTCGCCGGCTTCGGCACCGCCGAGGAGACCAACGCCCGCTACAAGTTCCTCCTGGGGCGCGGGCAGACGGGGCTCTCGGTGGCCTTCGACTTTCCCACCCTCATGGGCTACGACTCGGACCACGAGCGCAGCCTCGGCGAGGTCGGGAAGTGTGGGGTGGCGATCTCCTCGCTGGCGGACATGGAAACCCTCTTCGACGGGATCCCGCTGGACGAGGTCTCCGTCTCCATGACCATCAACGGGCCGGCGATCATCCTCTTCTGCTTCTACATGGCGACGGCCGAGAAGCAGGGGGTGCCGTTCGAGAAGGTCCGCGGCACGGTGCAGAACGACATCCTGAAAGAGTACCAGGCGCAGCACGCCTGGGTATATCCGCCGGAGCCGGCGCTTCGGCTCATCATCGACATGTTCCAGTGGTGCGCCGAGCACGCGCCGAAGTACAATCCGATTTCGATCTCGGGCTACCACATCCGCGAGGCCGGGGCGACCGCCGCCCAGGAGCTCGCCTATACCCTGCGCAACGGATTCGAGTACGTGGAGCGGGGGATCGAGCGCGGGCTGGACGTGGACGACTTCGCGCCTCGGCTCTCCTTCTTCTGGGACGTGCACAACGACTTCTTCGAGGAGATCGCGAAGTTCCGCGCCGCCCGGCGGATCTGGGCGCGCACGCTGCGCGAGAAGTACGGCGCGAAGAACCCGGACAGCTGGCGGCTGCGCACGCACGCGCAGACCGCGGGCGTGACGCTCACCGCGCAGCAGCCGGAGAACAACATCGTGCGCGTAGCCTACCAGGCCATGGCGGCGGTGCTGGGCGGGACGCAGTCGCTGCACACCAACTCCATGGACGAGACGCTGGCGCTTCCGACGGAGAAGGCGGTGCAGATCGCCCTGCGCACGCAGCAGATCCTCGCGTTCGAGACCGGCGTGCCGAGCACGATCGACCCGCTGGCGGGCTCGTATTTCGTGGAGGCGATGACGGACCGGCTGGAGGCGGAGGCGGAGGAGATCTTCGCTCAGATCGACCGGATGGGCGGCGTGGTGCCGGGGATCGAGATGGGCTACTTCCAGCGCGAGATCGCCCGCTCGGCGATGCGCCAGCAGCTGGAGATCGAGGGCGCGGACCGGGTGATCGTGGGGGTAAACGAGTTCACGGTCGACGGCGAGGCGCTGGAGATTCCCCTGCTGAAGATCACGGAAGAGGCGGAGCTGCGGCAGCGGGAGCGGATGGCGGGGATGCGGCGCTCCCGCGACGACGCGGCAGTGGAGGAGGCGCTGAAGCGCCTGCAGGCGTCCGCCCGCGCCGGGGAGAACGTGATCCCCGCGATGATGGACGCCGCGCGCGCCTACGCGACGCTCTACGAGATCCGCTTCGCGCTGGAGGAGGTTTTCGGCGCCTACCAGGAACCGGTGTTCTTCTGACGGAGCGCGGCTCTTGACAGCGCGCGGGGCGCTTTCTAAGATGCCCGATTAAGCTCCCCTGATTCCGCCTCCTCCCGGGAGGTCCGTTCGGAGGCGCACCGCCTTCCTCCCGGGTCTTTCCCCAACCCCCAGAACCGGCGTCACGGGCGAAACCGGATTCCGAAACACCGACCTCCGGGCCCGCGGCCGCTCCTCTTCGGTCAAGCCACGTCACGATCCCACCTACTCCGCACGCGGGAGGCCGCACGTGCCGCACCCCAGTTCATGCCTGGATGGACGCTCGCCGGCCGGCCGTTACGTTCGCGGGACCGCCCGCACGGACTCTCCCGACCTCTCCCAGGAGAAGGACACCATGACGACTCCGACGTACGCGGGTAGTGCGCTCTCCCTGCCGCTCTGCGGGGTGCTCGCCCTCGCCCTGTTCGCGATGGCGCAGCCGGCACTCGCGCAGCAGACCGGAACCGTTTCCGGCACGGTCGCGGATGCCGCGACCCAGCAGCCCCTCAACGGCGTGCAGGTGATCGTGGGCGAGACGGGGCGCGGCGCCCTCTCGGACGCACGCGGCCGCTTCCTGATCGCCGGCGTCCCGGCGGGCCCGCACGTGATACGCGCCACCAACATCGGTTACCGCACCGCCACCGAGCAGGTCACCGTTGGCGCCGGGCAGACCGCGCAGGTCGAGTTCGCCCTCGAGGTGAGCGCGGTGGCGCTCGATGAGGTGGTGGTGACCGGCACCGCGGGCGCGGTCGAGAAGAAGCGCCTCGGCACCAGCGTCGGCACGGTGGACGTCTCGCGGGTCCAGGAGGTCGTGCCGATCGCCACGGTGGGCGACGCGCTCGCGGCCCGTATCCCGAGCGTGCGCTCGGTGACGGCGGCCGGCGGCGTCGGCACCGCGAAGGACCTGCGCATCCGCGGCACCTCGAGCTTCCAGCTCGGGCAGCGACCGGTGGTGTACATCGACGGCATCCGCGTGGACAACACGGCCGGCGAGTGGGCGGGCGGCGACGTCTCCGGCGGCAGCTGCTGCTCCTTCTCGGGCGGCGGCGGCGAGGACCGGCTCTCGGACATCAATCCCGAGGACATCGAGCGGATCGAAGTGCTGAAGGGCGCCGCCGCCGCGACCCTCTTCGGCTCGGAGGCCTCGAACGGCGTCATCCAGATCTTCACCAAGCGCGGCCGCAACAACAGCGCGCCGAACTTCACCTTCTCCACCGGTGTCGGCTTCAACCGGCACCGCGAGAACTGGCCGACCAAGCTCTACCCGAACTTCACCGGCCCCGACGGCTTTCAGGCGCATGACGCCAACGAGCTCATCGAGAACGGCTGGATCCAGAACTACGACATGACGGTGCAGGGCGGCGGACAGGACGTGACCTACTTCCTGTCGGGCCGCTACAGCGACGAGGAGGGCTCGCTCAAGCCCAACTCCGCGCAGGCGGCCAACCTGCGCGTCAACCTGAAGTGGCTCGCCTCCGACAAGTGGAGCTTCGACCTGAACTCGGCCTTCGGCCGGAACGCGATCGAGGCGCTGCAGTCGGGGAACAACTGGACGGCGCTCTACGGAAACGCGATCCTCGGCAACCCGAACCGCGCCTCCGAGGCGCGTCCCTATGGGGAGCCGTGGGTCTCGGTGGACGACATCCGCGCGATGCAGACCACCTCGGTCGCCTCGCGCTGGACCGGCGGCTTCACCGCGACCTTCCAGCCGACGCAGCGCTTCACGCAGCGGGTCACGTTCGGCTACGACAACGTCAGCGACAAGAAGGACCGCCTCTTCCCCTTCGGCCACGAGTACGTCTTCGTCGGCAGCGATGCCGAGCGCAATGTCGGCTTCCGCAGCGGGACGACCACCACCGTCGATTACCTGGGCACGCTCGTATTCGACCTCACGCCGGCCATCACCTCGGACTTTTCGTTCGGCGCACAGGGGTACTGGGTCGACGAAACCCTGACCATGTCGATCGGCGAAGGGTACGCCGGACCGGGGGTGACGACGGTCGGCGGCGCCGCCATCACTTCCGGCGACGAGTACGTCGAGGAGTCGGTGACCCTCGGCTTCTTCCTGCAGAACCGCTTCTCGTTCGGCGATCGGCTCTTCACCACGCTCGGCCTGCGCGTGGACGGCAACAGCGCCTTCGGCCAGAACTACGGCCTGCAGCCCTACCCGAAGGCGGACATCGCCTACGTGGTGTCGCAGGGTGGCTTGCTGCCCGGCATCATCAGCAACTTGAAGCTGCGCGCCGCCATCGGCACCTCGGGCCTCGCGCCGGGAGCCTTCGACCAGTTCCAGACCTACGACCCTACCTCGGTGCTCGAAACGAGCGCCCCGGGGGTCACGCCGGCCAACCCGGGCAACCCCGATCTGGAGCCGGAGAAGACCACCGAGGTGGAGGGCGGCTTCGACCTCGGCCTCTTCGACGACCGCGTCGGCGTGGAGGTCACCGCGTACCGCTCCGTGACGCGCGACGCCCTGCTCGAGATCGACCTTCCGCCGTCGGAGGGGTTCAGCGACGAGCAGCTGCAGAACACCGGCGAGATCGAGAACATCGGCTGGGAGGTGGCGGTCAACACCTCGCCGATCGTCACGCCTCGCTTCCGCTGGAATGCGCAGCTGAACCTCGACGGAAACCGGAACAAGGTCCTCGGCCTGGGTTCCAACGCGGTGGAGGGGCGCCTGGGGGTGCACCGCGAAGGCTTCCCGGTGGACGCGCAGTTCCAGTACGTGGTCACCGGATACGACCCCACCACGCGCCGGCACACGCGCTCGGACACCACGATGTACTTCGGAAGCCCGCTGCCGACCTTCAACGTCTCGCTCGGCAACACGCTCAGCTTCGGCAACTTCCGCCTGTACGGCCTCGTCTCCGCCGAGAAGGGCGCCTGGTTCGGCAACGGCGACCTGCCGTACCGGATCCGGCAGGGCGCGAGCGACTACCTGTACGAGACGTACGAGAACGGCGAGCCGACGGCGCGCACCGACTCGCTGATCAACTACCACACGCTGATCTCGACGGTGAGCAAGCGCGACAACATCCGTGTCCGCGATCTCTCGCTCTCCTACAGCCTGCCCGAGGCGATATCGAACGCCGCCGGGTTCGGCCGCACGAGCTTCACCCTCTCGGGCCAGAACCTGATGTGGTGGGACGAATGCCAGTGCGCCGACCCCAACATGCAGTACAACCCGGGCGATCCGGACAACTTCTCCGGCTTCCTGGCGATGCCCGCGGCGAGGCGGTTCATGCTCTCGGTGAGGACCAGCTTCTGACCCGTCTGCGACGGAGGCCGGCCGGCCTCGGCGCCGGTCCGATCCCAAACCATGGCGTCCCACAAGGGCGAGGCTCAAGCGAGAAACGATGAAGACCATATCCATGCGCACTCCGATCCTCCTGGGGGTTCTCGGCGTGGCGATGACGGGGTGCGACGACATCCTCACCGTCAGCGACCCGCAGCGCTACACCTCGGAGGACCTGGACAATTCGCTCGACGCCGTGGCCAACGGCATCGAGGGCGACCTGTACGCCTTCTACGACGGCCTGATCAACGCGACCTCGCTGAACAGCGACGAGGCGCAGCACACCGGCACCTGGATCGGCTACGACGACCTGGACCACGGCCGCTTCCGCTACAGCAACGCCTCCGGCGGCGGCGGCCTGGGGGGAAGCGACAACCAGATGATCAACCTGCTGCGGACCCGCTACGCCGCACAGGCCGGACAGGAGCGCTTCGAGCGGGTACTGGAGGGGGCGGCCTCCACCAGCCCGCTGATGGCGCGGGCACAGGCGGTGGAGGGCTGGACCAACCTGCTGATCGGCCAGAACTACTGCGAGGCCCCGGCCGAACAGGGCGGGCCGCCGGTCGCGGACACGGAGATCCTGGAGCTCGCGGTCCGCAACCTGACCGCCGCCATCGAGACGGCCAACGCGGCGAATCTCCAGGACGTGGCCGACTGGGCGCAGGCCGGCCGGGCGCGCGCCCATCTCCTGCTGGGCGACTACGGCGCCGCGCTCTCCGACGCGCAGGCGATCCCGACCGGTTTCTCCTGGTCGGCCAGTTTCTCCGACAACAGCAATCGCCAGTACAACAGTATCGTGAACCTCTCGACCGCGGGCTTCAACCGCGCGTCCGCCGTCCGCGAGTTCTACTGGGACCGGGTGGACCTCGCCGCGCGCGCGATGCGCGACCCGTACGACGGCGAGCTGGACCCGCGCCTCGCCGTCTACTGGGACGGGGCGAAGGCGACCGACGGACTGACCAACCACTACAGTCAGTGGAAGTACCGGGACCTCGGCTCGGACATCGAGATGACCGACGGAGCCGAGATGCGCCTGATCGAGGCCGAGGTCGCATGGCGGAACGGCGACCTGAGCGCCGCCATGCAGAAGATCAACGAGGTGCGCCAGGCGGCCGGCCTCCTCCCCCGCGCGCCGACCTCCGACGCGGACCAGGTCTTCCAGTACCTGCTCTACGAACGGTTCGCGGAGTTCTTCTGGGAGGCCCAGAGGATGAGCGACCTGCACCGCTTCGGGCTGGTGGAGGAGTTCATCGTCGAGGGCCGCTTCGGGCCGGGGACCTTTGACCCGCGCCCGACGAAGTTCCCGCTCGCCGAGCTCGAGGTGCTGAACAACTCGAACATCACCGACAAGGGCTCGGCGGCGCGCTGCCTGCCAATGAGCGGCTGACGTACGCGCCGCCGCGAGCTCCGGGGAGGCGCCGCCTCCCCGGAGCTCGCGGCGTGCCAAAGGCCGGCGTCTCCCCCGATCCGCCCGATCCGCGCGGCTCGATCCACCGCAATCCGATTTTCGTCAGGAGCAAGGACCATGGGCGTCAGAAGGCGAACCCGCGACGTCGTGTACGGAGGGGTCCTGATCGCCGCTTGCGCAGCGGCTCCCTCGCCGCTGGAAGCCCAGCGGCGGCTCACCGTCGACGACTACAACCGCGCGGAGCAGATGCTCGGCTGGCACGCCGAGCTGCTCGTGTCCGGCGACGAGGTCGAGCCGCAGTGGTACGAGGACGGCAACCGCTTCTGGTACCGCAACAAGCTGCCGGACGGAAGCGAGTTCGTGAAGGTGAACCCGGAGCGCAACACGCGCGGACCGGTATTCGACCACGTGCGGCTCGCCGCGGCGATGTCCCTGGCGAACGACACCAGCTACCAGCCCCGGAAGCTCCCCTTCAAGGAGTTCGAGTTCGGCGGCGACGGGGCCGACGAGCAGGTCATCGAGTTCAACGCCAGCAAGAAGCGCTTCGTCTGCGACATCGGCCGCTACCTGTGCACGGTGGGCGACACCCTGCCGAGCGAGGTGCCCTACGTGAAATCTCCGGACAAGCGGTGGGAGGCGTTCGTCCACGAGCACGACCTGTACGTTCGCCCGGCCGGCGGCGGCGACTCCATCCGGCTGACGGACGATGGCGAGGAATACTGGTCGTACGGGTTGACGGCGCCGCGGCCGCAGCAGGTCATGAAGGAGGAGCCCCGCCGGCCCTCCCTCCGCTGGTCCCCCGACTCGAAGAAGATCGCGGTGGAGCGGCGGGACGAGCGGAACGTGGAGCACATGCACTACGTCTCCTACACCCCGCAGCGGCCGAAGCACTACTCGCAGCCGTACGCTCTTCCGGGAGACACCGTGGTCCCGCTGCCGGGATTTCACGTCATCGACGTCGAAACTCGGTCCAACCTCCCGGTCGCCGTCGCGCCGCGTCCGAACCAGCTCTCGGTGAGCGGCTCGCTCCCCGACTCGACCTGGTCCGTCGACTCGAAGCGGCTGTACGTCTCCTATCTCACCCGCGGCTCGAAGAGCGGCTACCTGGCCGAGGTGGACGCGGCCACCGGTCTGACGCGACTCCTCGCGAAGGACACCGCGCGGACCTTCGTCGAGATCGGGAGCTCGCGCGACCCGACGCCCTGGTTCGTCGCCGACCTGAGCGACGACGTGATCTGGTGGTCGGAGCGGGACGGGTGGGCCCACCTCTACCGCTTCGACCACCAGGGGAACCTGAAGAACCAGATCACCTCCGGCGCCTGGACGGTCGGCACGGTGCACCACGTGGACGAGAAGGCGCGGCAGATCTACTTCAGCGCCCGCGGCCGCGAGGAGGGACGCAACCTCTACTACTCGCATCTCTACCGGGTGAACTACGACGGCTCCGGGCTCACCCTGCTCACCCCGGAGGACGCGAACCACGACATCGAGTTCTCGCCGAGCGGGCGCTTCTTCGTGGACAGCTACTCGCGCATCGAGGAGCCGTCCGTCACCGTGCTTCGGGCGGTCCCCGAGGGCCGGGTGGTCCGCACCCTCGAGGAGGCGGACGTCTCCCGCCTCGCGGCGGCCGGCTGGGGCCCGGCGGAAACCTTCAGCGTGAAGGCCCGCGACGGCATCACCGACCTCTACGGCGTGATCTACTTCCCGCCGAACCTCGACCCGTCCGTCGAGTACCCCGTCATCAGCCACATCTACCCGGGCCCGCAGGTGGGGAGCGTGGGCGATTGGAGCTTCAAGGGCGACGGCGAGGACTTCGCCCTCGCCCAGCTGGGCTTCGTGGTCATCCAGCTCGACCACCTGGGCACCCCGCTCCGCTCGAAGGCGTTCCACGACAACTACTTCGGGGACTTCAACGACAACGGCATCCCCGACCACATAGCCGCCATCAAGCAGCTCGCCGCGCGCTACCCCTTCATCGATCTCGACCGAGTGGGAATCTACGGCCACTCGGGCGGCGGCTTCGCCTCGACCGACGCGATGCTGCGCTTCCCGGAGTTCTTCAAGGTCGCTGTCTCCGGCGCGGGGAACCACGACAACCGCAGCTACAACATCTACTGGGCCGAGAAGTACCAGGGCGTCATGGAGCGCGACACCCTTCGGAAGACGGACAACTTCGAGGACGAGGCGAACAAGACGCACGCGAAGGGCCTCCGGGGGAAGCTGCTCCTGATGCACGGAGACATGGACGACAACGTCCACCCGGCGATGACCATCCAACTGGTCGACGCGCTGATCAAGGCCAACCAGGACTTCGACCTGATCATGGCACCCGACCGGGCGCACGGCCTGAACGAGCCCTACTTCATCCGCAGACGCTGGGATTATTTCGTCCGACACCTGATGGGAGCCGAGCCGCCGGAGGAGTACCTGATCACCAAGCCGGAGGGCGGCGGCTGAGACGGCCACGGCTCCGCCGGAACGTGGCTCCCGGCGGAGTCCCCACTCGAGCCGCCACGACCATGAAGGATCCATCGCCTCGCGCCGGCGTGCGGTGGCTCGCGCTGGCGGCGCGGGTGCCGGCCCTCTTGTCGGTTCCCCGCGCCGTCTCTTACCTTCAGCGGACGTTCCGGTCTGCCTTACGTCGCTCCGGCATCGTCCTCGTATGACTCGCGGTACCGCGCTCCGCTCTGCTCTGCTCGCGTCGCTCCTCACCGCATGCGTTTCCGCGCCGTCGCGGCCCGCGCCGCCTCCCGCGCCGCCTCCCGCGCCGGGCTCGCTGGTGGACGACCTCACGGAGGCGCGGCGCTACCTCGAGGCGGAGCGCGGTCGGGTGCGCGAGGGAGGTGGCGCCCCCGCGCAGCGCCTGCGCCGCATGACGGAGCTCGGGATGTGGGACGAGGCGGAGTCGCTCCTCTCCCGTGGTCGGTCCGGCGACGCGGACTTCCGGACCGCCGCGGCCGAGCTGCGCATGGAGCAGCACCGCTACGGCGAGGCGCGCATGCTCGTCGACGCTGTGCTCGCGGCGCAGCCCTCGCACCGCGGCGCGCTCCTCGCCCGGGCGCGGCTGCAGGTGCAGGCGTGGCGTCTGGATGACGCGGACGCCACCGCACGGGCGCTCCTCCGGAGGAACCTCCGCGACGAGGCCGCCACTCTCCTCCTGGGCCGCATCCGGCTGCTCCGCAAGGAGTACGGCGAGGCGCTCCGGCTCGCGCGCCAGGTGCAGGAATGGAATCCCGGCGACCCGGGCGCCTACCTGCTCGAGGCGGACACCCGCTTCTGGGAGGAGGATCCGGCCGGCGCGGAGGCGCCGCTCGTCCGCGCCCTCTCCCTCGCCCCTTTCGACCCGGACGCCCGCTTCAGCTACGGCTACGCCATCTGGAGGCGGGTGGACGCGACGCAGCTCGACGCCATGGCGGCGCAGTGGAACCTCGCCCTCGAGGTGGATCCGCTCCACTACGTCACCCACTGGCACTTCGGCAACGGCCACACTAACCTCACCTACGCCGATTACGCCGAGCCCTCCGACAGCCTCGTGCGCGAGCGGCTGGCTGCGGCGGACAGCCTCATCTCGATCGAGCGCATCCCGGAGGCGATCGAGGCGGCGCGCGAGGTCGGCCGCGAATTCCCCGGCTCGATCCTCCCGCCGATGCTGCGCGCCTCGGCTTTCTACATGTCCTGGGACCAGGATCGCGCCGTGCGGCTCGACTCCGCCGAGGCGATCTTCCGCGGAATCCTGCGGGGGAAGCCCAACTACGGCCCCGCGCACAACGGCCTCGCGGCGGTGATCAAGCAGCGGCAGGTGGAGGTGCTCGCCGATTTCGATTCGCTGCAGGCGGTGATCGCCGCCACTCCCACCCCCTCGAACCCGGCGCTCCGCTTCGTCTTTCCCGACCTGGAGTACTACCCCGGCGACCGGGTCGAGAAGATGGTCCGGCAGGAGCTCGGGCCGAGCGCCGCCTACCTTCCGCTGATCGAGCGGCAGGGGCGCCGCTACCGCATTCCGCCGCTGCACCGGGACCTCGCGCGGGCGATGGGAAGCAGCTACTTCCGTACGGCCACCACCTTCGACAACCGGCAGTGGATGGACATCCGTGGGGTGGGGAGCGGCGCCGCGGCGATCGAGTACGTCGAGCGCGGCGCCTTCCAGGAGCGAAACGTCCTCCTCCACGAATACGTGCACCTCTTCCACGGGATCGTCTTCACCGACGCCGAGGGCCGCCGGGTGCGGCAGCTCTACCACGATGCCATGCGCGAGGGGCGCGCGCTCGACTACTATGCCTCGAACAACGAGAGCGAGTTCCTGGCGCAGGCGTACCCGGCCTTCCTCTCGCCGGTGAAGGTCCATCCGCTGAACCACAAGTCGATGAACACGCGCGAGGACCTGCTGCGGAAGGACCCGGCGACCTACGCGTTCGTCGACTCCCTGATCGCGCGGCAGCGGACCTTCCTGGGGGGCGACCCGTACGCTTTGCGGAGCAACTGGGCGCAGGTCTACGTGAACCTCTCCGAGCAGGCGCGGCGCGACTCCGGAATCGAGCCGGCGGAGCGCGAGCGCGTCGCAGTGGCGCTGCTCGACACCGCGATGGTCTGGGACGCGGGGTACCTCCCGACGCTCCTGAGTCAGGCCGCGCTCGCGCGGGACGCGGGGCGCTTCGACGAAGCCGGCTTCTGGCTGGATCGGGCGGAAGCGCTCGACCCGCGCTACGCGCCCGTGTACGCGGCGCGGGCGGAGCTGGTCGGGGCGCGGGCCCGGGCCGTCGCGGGCGAGGAGCCGCAGGCGCTGGAGCGGCGGGCCGCGCTCCTCCGGCAGGCGCTGCAGCTGGAGAGCGACCTCGCCATCCGCGCCGAGCTGAACGAGGCGCTGCGCGAGCTCCACCTCGGCTACGGCCGCGTGGCCGAAGCGGTCGCGGTGGCCGAGGAGTACGCGGCCGGCGCGCCGACCGTGTCCACCTACCTGCGCGACCGGCGGGACGAGGCCGCCGCGTTCGCCCACGAGCTGCGCGCCTCCGTTGGTTACGCCTCGCAGACGCTCGACTTCTTCCGCGCCCTGGTGGGGCAGAAGCCGCAGAACTATCCGCTCCGGGAGCAGTTCGCCGACGCGCTGGTGGCCGCGGGGAGGCGGGACGAGGCGGCCGCGACGCTGGAGGAGGCGCAGCGCATCCTGCTCGCGGCGGGGAGCGCCAGCCCCGGCTTCGCGAGCCGTCTCGCGGAGATCCGGCTCCTGCAGGGCGATACCGCCGCCGCCCGCGCCGCCCTGCAGCCGGTCCTCGGGGGAGAGATCCGTGCGGAGCCCGGCGACCTCCGGCTGGTGCGGGCGCTGATCGCCGTCGGACAGGCGACGGAGGGGAACCGGTGGCTCGACGGGCAGCCCGAGCCCGCGACCGCCTTCGACCGCGCGGAGCTGGCCTTCACGCGCGCCTGGATCAGCGAATGGCGCGGTGACCCGGAGACGGCGGAGCGGCTCTACGGCGATGCTCTCGTCGCCAACCCGTACCACCGCGCGGCCCGCGTCGGGCTGGCGGGGCTGCTGCGGGCCGAGGGGCGCGAGGAGGAGGCGGTGCGGCTCATCGCGGCCGGGGCCGCCCTCCCGCTCCCCCTCGGTCCCGACTTCCGCCGCGAGCTCGAGGCGGGCCCGGGCGGCCGCTGATCGCCGGGCGGATGGGCGCAGAGCATCTTGCCCACGCCCGGAAGCGGCCCTATAGTAAAGCGATCTCGAACGCCAGAAGCTCGCACTTTCCGGAGTCCTCCGGGCGCGCCCCCGGCGCGTTCTCCTCCGTCGTCTGTCCGTCGATCTCCCGAGCCTCCGGCCGCCCGCCGGAGCGTCTCTCCCGGAGCCGGACCCAGTGCCGCGCTCCTTCACTCTCCGTCCGCGGAGGTGCCATGTCCCGCTTCAAGTTCGTCCGATGGGGTTTCGCACCGCTCCTCACCCTGGCGCTCGGTCTCGTGCTCGCGCCGCCGCTCTCGGCGCAGACCGGCACGGTGCGCGGCCGCGTCACCGCCGCCGGGACGCTCCAGCCCCTCGCCGGGGCGCAGGTGCTGGTGGTCGGCACCGGCCGCGGGAGCCTGACCAGCAGTGCCGGCGAGTACCTGATCGTCGGCGTACCGGCCGGCTCGCGCTCGGTGCGAGTCCAGATGCTCGGCTACGGCACGGAGAGCCAGGCCGTCACCGTGGGAGACGGCCAGGCCGTCACCGCGAACTTCGAGCTCGCCAACCAGGCCATCGCCCTCGACGAGGTGGTCGTCACCGGCGCCGGCGTGGTCGCCACGAAGAAGAGCCTGGGCCAGACGGTGACGAGCGTCAACGCCACCGAGTTCCAGGAGGCGCCCATCGCCAACGTCTCGGACGCGCTCGCCGGACGGGTCCCGGGCATGGTGGGGAGCGCCGCCGGCGAGACCGGCCAGGGCACCCCGATCCGCCTGCGCGGGACGATCAGCCTCTCGCAGCGCAACGGTCCGCTGATCTACGTGGACGGCGTGCGAGTAGACAACCGGATGGAGAGCTTCCTCGCTCCGGGCAGCGGGAACGCCGCCGTCGCCACGAGCCGGTTGAACGACCTCAACCCCAACAATATCGATCGCGTCGAAGTGCTGAAGGGCGCCGCAGCGGCGACCCTGTTCGGCACCGAAGCGTCCGCGGGCGTCATCCAGATCTTCACCAAGCGGGGGATCAACGGAGCGCCGCAGTTCGACTTCAGCGTGACCCAGCAGGCGCTCTTCATGCCCGACCGGATCCCCGACAACGTGGCTTTCGACCGCGCGTCGGGGCAGATCCTGCGGAATGCCCCGGCGGACGACTACGTCCGCACCGGCCACCACCAGCAGTATTATCTCTCCGCCCGCGGCGGCACCGACCAGGCGCGCTACTTCGCCTCCGGATGGTGGAAGGGGGAGGACGGGATCTTCCCCACCAACTCGCTCGACAACATGGGGGTTAACGTCGGGATCGACCTGAGCCCGATGCCCAAGCTGCAGTCGCAGATGAACCTGGAGATCATCAAGAACGACCTGGCCGCGCCCTATCCGAGCTGGGGCCTGATCGGCGAGTTCACCCTCGCCGATCCGCGCAACGTCACGCCTCAGCGGCCCTATGGCGAGCTCTTCTACACCGTCGACGGCGCCCTCGCCTACAACAACACCGAGGCGGTGGACCGCTACACCGTCAGCACGACCCAGCGCTACGATTGGGCGGAGGGGCTCCGCTCGCAGGCCACGCTCGGCTACAACACGATCCGCCAGCAAGGGACGATCTACATCGAGTACGGCCGCGGCCTGCGCGATCCGAACGGAGTGCGCGATATCACCGACACGCAGCGCCAGAACATCACGCTCGACCTGAGCACCTCTTGGGAGCAGGCCTTCGGCTCGAACCTGATATCCACCCTCACGCTGGGCGGGCAGAGCTTCTGGGAGACGGCGTCGAAGAACCGCGCCGCGGTGAACGACTACCCCGCACCGGGGCTCGCCACGCTGCGCGGCGGCAAGGTAAGCCTGGTGGAGGAGGACTACACCGAGGTGATCAACGCCGGCCTCTTCGCGCAGGAGCAGATCGGGATCAACGACCGCGTCTTCCTGACGGCCGGGATCCGCATCGACGGCAACTCGGCCTTTGGCGACGACTTCGGCTTCCAGACGTACCCGAAGGCGGGGATCTCGTACGCCGTCAGCGAGGAGCCCTGGTTCCAGGTCGGCCTCTTCGACCAGCTTCGCCTCCGCGCCGCGTACGGCACCTCGGGCCTCCAGCCCGGAGCCTACGACGCGCTCCGCACCTGGCGGGCGTACTCGCTCCTGAACAACAACCCGGTCCTCCTCCCCTACGCGGTGGGGAATACCGAGCTGAAGCCGGAGCGCTCCACCGAGATCGAGTTCGGGGTGGACGCCTCCTTCTTCGACAACCGCGCCGGGCTGGAGCTCACCTACTTCCAGCAGCAGACGGACGACGCCATCCTGCGGCGCAACCTCGCGCCGTCGAACGGCTTCCTCGAGCCGCAGTTCGTGAACGTGGGCGAGCTGCAGTCCAGGGGGATCGAGGCCGTCCTCGACCTGACGGCGGTGGAAACCGCGGCCTACCGGCTCGGCTTCAACGCCAGCTTCTCCAAGATCGACCAGGAGATCGCCGACATGGGCGGCGTGGCGCCGATCAAGATCAGCTCCGACACCCGCCGCTGGAACTACCACCGCGAGGGCTACCAGCCGGGCGCGGTGATCGCGCCGAAGCTCGACGCGAGCAACCCCTACCGCACCACCGTGCCGATCGGCGACGTCACTCGGCTGAACCAGATCGTGGCGAACACCATCAAGGACGCATCGGGCGCCGACTCGCTGATCTTCATGGGGAACCAGCTCCCGACGACCACGGGGACCCTCTCGACGGACCTCGACCTGCCTCGATGGAACCTGAGCCTGCGGGCGCTCTTCCGCGGGGAGGCGGGCTTCGTGATGCTGGACCAGACCAACCTGATCCGCACCCAGGTCTTCATCACCGAGGACGCCGCGCGCTTCGAGCAGGAGCTGGCGAACCCCGCCACCTCCGCCCAGCGGAAGGCGGAGATCGCCGCGGAGTACGCCCACATGTCCCCGCAGGTGCACTCCAACTGGCTGCGCGACGGAGACAACGTCCGGTTCCAGGAGGCCTCCGTCACCTGGCGCGTGCCGTCCAGCGTGGGCGGATGGCTGCGGAACGCCTCCGTCACGCTGGCGGGGCGGAATCTCGCCCTGTGGACGGCGTACGACGGGATCGGCGATCCGGGCTCGAGCTCCACGCCCACGGTCGACTTCACCCAGAACGTGGACTACTTCGCGGCCCCGATCCCGCGTCGCCTCGAGCTGACGATCCGGACCAGCTTCTAACCCGACCAGGAAACCATCCATGATAAATCACAAGTTGCCGGTCGGTGCCGTTCTGCGCGGGTGCCTCCGCCGGGCCGCACCCCTCGCGGCGGCGCCGCTCCTGCTGGCGGGGTGCAGCGGGCTCTTCGACGTCGACAACCCGGTCGACATCCTCGCGGAGGAGCTGGACGATCCGGCCATCCTCCCGGCGCTGGTGAACTCCGCCGAAGGCGCGGTCGCGCGCGCTTACGACACCGCGGTCCAGTACGGCGAGCTCCCGGGCGACGGGATCATCCATGTCTCCACCAACCAGGGGAACCTGGCGCTGGACCGCGGCATCCTCGGCGAGTTCAACGAGCGCGCCGAGAGCTTCTTCAACCAGATGGCGGCCGCCCGCTGGGCCGCCACCGAGGTGACGGGGCGCCTGGAGGCGCTGGTGGAGAACCCCGCCTCGGACGCCGCGGTGGCGCGCGCCTACTTCTGGGACGCCGTCGCGCGTATCACGCTCGCCGACTTCACCGAGGAGGTCCCCTTCGACGGAGGCGCCCCGCTGACGCCGACGCAGGTGTACACGCAGGCGATCGGGCTCCTGGAGAAGTCCGCGACGATCTCCGCGGCGGCCAACCAGACGAACTACCTGGCGGCCGCGTACGGGATGGAGGCGCGGGCGTACCGTTCCCTCTACTTCGAGGGGGGCGGAGACATGGCCGCTTTCCAGCGGGCGCGGGAGATGGCCGAGAAGGCGCTCGCCACGAAGGCCGACTACCGCGTCGACATCGCGTACCAGACGCCGGGCTCCTCGAACGGGC
Organism: Longimicrobiaceae bacterium; assembly: GCA_965215255.1. GTDB lineage: Bacteria > Gemmatimonadota > Gemmatimonadetes > Longimicrobiales > Longimicrobiaceae > CBDCDN01. The sequence goes on from CBDCDN010000010.1 coordinate 88,402, forward strand.
TCTACGGCAGCCTCCTCGGCGGGTCGCAGTACGACGTGATGGACCCGGTGTACGCCAACCTCCGCGACCCGGCCAGCGGCCTGAGGGACAACCGGGTGCAGCACTCCTCCCTGGTGACGGTGATGCTCTCCGGCGACTCGGTGTACACGCAGATGAAGTACACCAGCCGCGACGCCGACATCCGGGTGGCCTCCTGGCAGGAGTCGGTGCTGATCCTGGCCGAGTACCACCTGCTGGCGGGCGATCCCGCGCGCGCGGCGAGCTACATCAGCCAGGTGCGGGAGGCGGCGGGCCTGCCGGCCTTCTCGGGCGCGACGGCCGCCGCGGTGCGCGACCAGCTCATCTACGAGCGGCGCGCCGAGTTCTGGCTGGAGGGGCGGCGCTGGCAGGACATGCGGTACTACGACATCGTCCCCAGCCGGTGGAACCCGGCGATGCAGCAGCTGGGGGTGGACCGGCGCTTCCCGGTCTCCCTGCGCGAGCGATCGGCCAACCCGAACTACTCCGGGTGAGCGGCCTCGCTCCGGCCGGCGGCAGACCTCACGCCGTCGGCTGGAGCGGCTTCAGAACCCGCCCCACTGCATCCCTGTCCATGTCGCCGACGGAGCCCGAGAGACCTTCAAGGAGATCCGTCCCGTGGCGTGGCGCGTTCATCCTCTCCGCCTCCGCCACTCTGACGGCACTCTCTCCGGTTCCGGGGCTCTCGCGGGCGGAGGCCCAAGCATCTCGCGCCGCGTCCCCCGCGCTCAGCGAGGAGCTCCTCCGCCCGCTGCCCTTGCGTTTCATCGGGCCCGGCAACACCTCGGGCCGCATCACCTCGCTGGCGGTACCCGCCGGGGACGACGGCAAGACGATCTACGCCGGGACAGCGGGCGGCGGGGTCTGGAAGACGGTGAACCGCGGGACCACCTGGCGTCCGCTCTGGAACGACCAGACGTTCGGCTCCATCGGCGACGTCGCCGTGGCCCCGTCCGACCCGGACGTGGTCTGGGTGGGGACGGGGGAGCGCAACTCGCTCCGCTCGCAGGGGTGGGGAGACGGGGTCTACCGCTCCACCGACGCGGGCCGCACCTGGTCGCGCGTGGGCCTCGAGGATACCCGCGAGATCGGCCGCATCGCGGTGCATCCGCGGGACCCCGGCACGGCCTACGTCGCCGCGATGGGGCACCTCTGGGGCACGAACCCGGAGCGGGGCGTCTACAAGACCACCGACGCGGGGAATACCTGGCAGAAGGTGCTCTTCGTCAACGACACCACGGGCTTCGTGGACCTGAAGATGGATCCCTCCAACCCCGAGGTGTTGTATGCCGCGGGGTGGCATCGCATCCGCTGGGGCGGCGGCCGCATGGAGGGCGCGGGAGAGGGGAGCGGCATCTACAAGACCGCCGACGGCGGCCGCACCTGGACGGAGCTGACCGATCCCGCGCGCGCCAACGGGCTCCCCTCGCGCAACCTCGGCCGCATCGGCCTCGCCGTCGCGCCGAGCGACCCGAGCATCGTGTACGCCGTGATCCAGGCCGCCCACGGTGCCGTGAACCAGGGCGTCAGCCCGCATGGAGGGATCTTCCGCAGCGGCGACTCGGGCGGGAGCTGGACGCGCGTGAACGACGTCTCGGCCGTGCCTGACTACTTCTACAACGAGATCTACGTCGACCCGAGCGACCCCGACCGCGTCTGGCTCAACGGCACCTTCCTCATGCTCTCGACGGACGGCGGCCGGAGCTTCGCGCGCTTCGATCTCGGGAACGTCCACGTCGACCATCACGCGCTCTGGATCGATCCGGACGACCCGGAGACGATGGTGCTAGGGAACGACGGCGGCGTCCACCTCAGCTACGACGGCGGCGACACCTGGCAGCACGAGATCATCCCGGTCGAGCAGTTCTACGAAGTCTCCGTGGACACCACCAAGGTGCCCTACCACGTCTGCGGCGGGCTGCAGGACAACGGCGTCTGGTGCGGGCCGAGCCGCACGCGGGAGGAGGCGGGGATCACCGCCCGCGACTGGTACGCGGTGTACGGCGGCGACGGCTTCCACTCGGCCGTCTCGCCCGACGACCCGAACATCCGCTACGCGGAGTCGCAGTACGGCAACATCGGCCGGTGGAATCTCGCCACCGGCGAGAGGGCCTCCATCCGCCCGACCGCCGAGGACGCGGGGGCCGAGAGCGGCTACGAGTTTCGCTGGGACTGGAACGCGCCGTTCATCGTCTCGCAGCACGACCCCACGGTGCTCTACCTCGGAGGCAACTTCCTCTTTCGCCTCACCGACCGGGGGAACGACTGGGAGATTCTCGGCCCCGACATGACGCGGCAGAGCCGCTGGAATCCCGAGGCGCAGCCGGCGCACACCTCGTACGGCGCGCTTCACTCCGTCGCCGAATCGCCGCTCGACGCGGACGTGCTCTGGACGGGCTCGGGAGACGGCCTGATCTGGACGACATCCGACCGCGGCCGCACCTGGCTGCAGGTCACCGACAACCTGCCCGACGAGGCGCCCAAGCAGTGCTTCGTGAGCGAGATCGAGGCGTCGCGCCACGACGTGAGCACGGCGTTCGTCACCTTCGACTGCCATCGGCGGGACGACTACCGGCCGTACGTCTACCGCACCACCGACGCGGGGCGAAGCTGGACGAACCTCGCGGGCGATCTCCCCGACGGGGGCGCCACCTACGTGGTCCGGCAGGATCCGGTGAACCCCGACCTCCTCTTCGTGGGCACGGAGCGCGGGCTCTACGTCTCGAACGAGGGCGGGAACCGCTGGGTGAGCCTCAAGGGCGGCCTTCCGGTGGCGGCGGTGCGCGACATGGACTACGCCCTGCGGGCGAACGAGCTGGTCGTCGGGACGATGGGCCGCGGGGTGCATATCCTCGATGTCGCCCCGCTCCAGGAGCTCACGCCCGCCGTGCTCCGCGAGGACGCGCACCTGATGTCGGTCCGTCCGGTGCGTCTCTTCGACCGGTTCGACACCTACGAATCGTTCGGCGACGACTTCTTCCGCGCGGAGAATCCCGCGGACGCGGCGATGATCGCCTACTATCTACGCGAGGACCAGGGGAGCGACGTCACCCTGAGCATCCGCCGGGAGGGGGAGGAGGGGGTGGTACAGACGCTCACCGGCTCGGGGCGGCCGGGGCTGCACCGCGTCGCGTGGAACCTCCGGGCGCGCGAGCCGCGCCCGCGCGAGCTGGGCGGCCCCACCTCGGCGGACGAGCTGCGCACCGTTCTCCCAGGCACCTACACGGTGGAGATGCGCGCGGGAGGCGTCACGCAGTCGCGCTCGTTCGCGGTGGAGCGGGGGTGGATCGAAGAGACTCCGGGTCGGGTTCGGTAGACGGGATACTCACTCAGAGGAGGAGAGATGCGAATCAGGCAGACCTTGGCGCGGGCCGGAATCACCCTCGGAATGCTGGCGGCGCTCGCCGGCGGCACCGCGGCGCAGGACATGGAGCTCACCACCCGCCGCGCCGCGGGGGAGGGGGACGGGCCGCATGAGCGGCTGATCATCCGGGGCGCCATGGTGATCGACGGGACCGGCGCCCCGCCTCAGGGCCCCATGGACATCGTCGTCGAGGGCAACCGGATCGCGAGCATCCAGTCGGTCGGCTACCCGCACCTGCCGATCGACGAGTCGCGCCGGCCGACGGGGGCGACCCGGGAGATCGACGCCACCGGGATGTACGTGCTGCCGGGCTTCATCGACAATCACGTCCACACCGGCGGCGTTCCCAAAGCGCCGCAGGCGGAGTACGTATACAAGCTCTGGCTCGCCCACGGCGTCACCAGCGTCCGCGGCGTCCCGCTGGGAGGCTTCGAGTGGTCGCTCCGGGAGAAGGCGCTGAGCCAGCGGAACGAGATCGTGGCTCCCCGCCTGTTCGCCTGCCAGCGCCCCGGCGCCGGCGAGGGGTGGACGGGTGGCCGCATCTCGAGTCCGCAGAAGGCGCGCGAATGGGTGCAGTGGGCGGCACGGCAGGAGATCGACGGCGCCAAGATCGACTGCCTCAAGCTGGGCGCGTACGACCCGGAGATCATGGAGGCGGTGATCGACGAGGCACACAAGCACAACCTCCACACCACCGCACACCTGGACCAGGTCGGCGTGGTGCGGATGAACGCCGACAACGCACAGGACGTCGGCCTGGACGGGATGACCCACTTCTATGGGCTGTTCGATTCGCTGCTGAAGGACCGCAGCCTCCGGGACTACCCCGAGGCGTACAACTATGAGGACTACAACCAGAACGACGAGCAGCACCGCTTCGCTCAGGTCGCCCGCCTGTGGAACCAGGTCGAGCCGCGGGGCGAGAAGTGGAACGCGCTCATCGACGAGTGGGTCGAGGAAGGGTTCTACATCAACCCGACCATGGTCATCTACTCCGCGGGTCGGGATGTGATGCGCGCCCGCAACGCCGACTGGCACGAGGAGTACACCCTCCCCACCCAGCAGACGTTCTACGAGCCCTCGCGCGAGGCGCACGGCTCCTATTGGTTCGACTGGACCACTCACGACGAGGTCGCCTGGCGGAACTTCTACGGAGAGTGGATGACCTTCCTCAACGACTTCAAGAACGCGGGCGGGAAGGTCACTGTCGGCACGGACTGCGGCTTCATCTACCAGCTCTACGGCTTCTGCTACGTCACCGAGATGGAGATGCTGCTGGAGGCGGGCTTCAACCCCCTCGAGGTGATCCGCTCGGCCACGCTGTACGGCGCCGAGGAGCTCTACAATCAGAAGACCGAGCCGGCGGAGATCGGCATCATCCGTCCGGGCATGCTGGCCGACCTGATCGTGGTCGATGGCAACCCGCTGCACAACTTCAAGATCCTCTACGGGACCGGCCACCTCATGCTGGATCCGCAGACGCAGCAGCCGGTGTGGAAGAAGGGGATGAAGTACACGATCAAGGACGGAATCGTGTACGACTCGCAGCAGCTGCTCGCGGATGTTCGCGCCTTGGTGGAGGCGCAGAAGCGGACCGCCACCACGGCCGCCGGCGGGCGGAACTGAATCGCTCGCGCTTCTACGAGAGCCGGGTGATTACTTTCCCGTCGTCATCCTGAGAAGGTGTGGACAAAGTAGTCCTTGAGCTTCATCTTGTCACAATCTCCTACGCAGGAGTTGTGACATGGCTTCTTCCAAGCCGTTATCGGAGCATTCGGGACGAGGGGGTCGTCCGCGGAAGCTCAGCGACGAGCAGGCGGAACAGCTTCTTGCATTGGTGCGGGCCAAGCCCCACGTAGGCTTGGAGGATCTCGTCTGGCTCTTCCACCGGGAGACGGGGGTGAGCCTCTCGGCACCCACGATCAAGAAGTACTTGAGGGACGCAGGGTTCGAGCGCATGCGTTCGGAGCCGGGGTCCATCGGCTCGGAGCCGAAGCCGGCGGGGGAGCCGAGGGAGTACGGCTACACGAGCGCGCATCGGGATCCGGGCGATCTGACGCGCTACCCGTGTGGGCTGACCGACTCCGAGTGGGAGAGGGTTCGGCATCTCTTTGATGCACCAGGACGTTTGGGGCGACCGGAGAAGTATCCTCGGCGTCAGATGCTGGACGCCTGCATCTACGTCCTGCGGTCGGGATGCTCCTGGCGGATGCTCCCGAAGGATCTGCCGCCCTGGGATCGGGTCTACAAGACCTTCCGCCGATGGCAGGCGCGCGGCCTCTTCGAGGCGATGCACGACGAGCTTCGGCAGTTGTGGCGAAGCCGGCAGCACCGACTTCCGAACCCGAGCGGCGTCATCATCGACTCGCAGTCGGTGAAGACGTCGGCCCAAGGAGGGGAGAAGGGCTACGACGCGGCGAAGAAGGTCAAGGGTCGCAAGCGCCACCTGGTCACGGACACGTTGGGGCTGCTCGTTGCCGTCCTGGTCACGGGAGCGGGAGTTCAGGATCGAGATGCCGCCCTGCAGGCGATGGAACGGGCGATTACAAAGGCGCCCAGCATCCGGCTGCTGTACGCGGACAGCGGCTACGAGGGGAAGCGATCTCGCGAACTCCGGGAGCGCTACGGGATCGACGTGGAAATCGTCCGCCATCCCGCCAGCCGCAAGGGAGGGCGGTGGTCCGAAGGCCAAATGACCCTGTTCGAGGCCCCCCGCGCATTCACCGTGCTGCCGAAGCGCTGGGTGGTGGAGCGAACCAACGCCTGGAACGATCGGCCGCGCAGGATGAACAAGGATCATGATCGAAACCTCAGTGTCTCAGCCGCGTGGATCTGGCTTACCGAGGCCCGAATGCTCCTCCGGCGCGTCACGACTTCCACGAACGCCACCCTCGCCTGAGTTTGTCCACACCTTCTGAGCGCAGCGAAGGATCTCTGCGCCGCGGCAGGCGTCGAGATTCCTCGCTGCGCTCGGAACGACGGACGGTTCGAGCGAGGTTCGTAGGCTGCGCACGGACCGACTGCCATCCGCTCGGTTGAGAGTACAGGACGGAAGTCGATTCGAAGAGGTTCGAATGCGGCGCCGGCCCCAGGAGGACGGCGAGCGCGAAAGAAGACCGGTTCAGCAGACACTCCATGACATTTCCCGCAGCAGGAGAAGAGATGCGCAAATTCGCTCGTGCGGCCGCGGTGCTGGCGGCCGTCGGCTCGGGGTTCGCGGGCCCGGCGCCGGCGCAGCAGTCGGCCCTTCCGCCCCGCCCCGACCGCGAACCGCCGGAGGGGGTGAGGACTCCCGCCATCCGCGAGGCGGTGGCGCCGCTGCGGCTGCCGGTGCAGACCCGGCAGTTCGGCGACCTCGCGGCCGGGCCGTACGACCGGCTGGTGATCCAGAACGCGATGGTGATCCCCGGGCACGGCGGCCCGCCGATCGGCCCCTACGACATCGTGGTCGAGGGGAACACGATCACCGAGATGACGCCCTTCGACCCGGTGGCCGCGGAGCGCCGCGGCGGGGGGCAGCGCGCGACCGGAGACCGCGTCATCGACGCGACGGGGAAGTACGTCATGCCCGGGATGATCGACCTCCACCTCCACCTCCGCGAGGAGCCGATGGAGCTGGAGTACGTCTACTATCTCAAGCTGGCGCACGGGGTGACCACGATGGTCCCGGCCCCGGACCGCGGGCTGGAGTCGGCGGTGCAGCAGGCGCGGCTGAGCGCGCGCAACGAGATCCTCGCGCCGCGGATGCTGCCGATGCGCGGCTGGGGCGCGGGGACCGACTTCTCCCGCGCCGAGCGCGACGATCCCGCCATGGCGGAGCGCATCGCCAGGGAAATGGTGGAGGAGGGGACGCATGTCTTCAGCATGGACCCGCTGGGGTGGAACCCGGACCTCGTGGGCGCCATTGCCCGCGCCGCCAACCAGCTGGGCGCGATCACCAGCTTCCACCTCCAGCCGGCGAACACCAACCTGGTCAACGCGGTGGACGCCGCCCGGCTCGGCGTCACCATGATCGAGCACCACTACGGCTACGCGGAGTCTTCGCTGCCGCGCGCGGTGCAGGACTACGGGCGGGAGTACAGCTACAACGACGAGAACGCGCGCTTCCGCTACGCCGGGAAGGTGTGGGAGGAGGCGGACGCGATCTCCCGCGCACGGCTGCTGACGGAGGTCGCCGACTCCCTCGTCTACTACGGCGTCACCATGCTGCCGACGCGGGTGGTGTACGAGGCGAACCGCGACATCCTGCGCGCCACCAGCCTTCCCTGGCACGAGAAGTACACGCACCAGGCGCTCATCGACTGGAACCTCCCCAACCCGGCCTTCCACGGGAGCTATCACTACGATTGGACTTCGGACGACGAGCAGTCGTGGTACACGGCCTTCGACCTCTGGGGGGACCTGATCTTCGAGTTCAACCGGCGCGGCGGGCGGGTGGCCTACGGGACGGACGACAACTACATCTGGGCGACTCCCGGGTTCAGCAACGTGCGGGAGCTGCAGCTCCTCCGCGAGAGCGGGATGCACGACCTGGAGGTCCTGCAGGCCGCGACCCGCAACAGCGCACTCACGCTTCGGGCGCCCGAGCTGGGGATGGTGCGCCCCGGCTACCTGGCGGACCTGCTGATCGTGGACGGGAACCCCGCCTACAACCTGCGCTTCCTCTACTCCTTCGGAGCGCTGACGCTGGACGACGACCGCCAGATGTATCGCACGCAGGGAATCGTCCACACCATCAAGGACGGCGTGGTGATCGAGAACCGGCGGCTGATGGAGGAGGTCGCCCGCATGGTGGCCGAGTCGAAGCGGAACGCGCCGCCGACCAACGTCGAGACCGAGCCGTTCGTGGTCTCCCCCGGCTCGCCGACTTCCGCGCGGCGTTAGAATCGCACCGCATCGCCACCCCCTCCTCCGCCACCACACCGCCTCACCCGTGGAGTCAGGGGAGCGTCGCACCACGGACGCAGGCGGGGCGCCTGGGCCGGCATCCGGGCGCCCCGCCTGCGTCCGCTTGCCATCGTCCGCACGACCTCCGATTATTTCAGGACGACGCCGGAGCCTCGGCCGGCCCCGTACCTCGCCGCCCCGGAGGCCCGTCATGAACTCGGAACGATCCCCGTCCTCGCCGCCCTCCGCCTCGGGCTCAGCCCCGGCGCGGGACGGCGTCCGCGCGCAGCCCCCGGAGGAGCTCGCGAAAGCCCGGGTCGGTTCGGTCCCTTCCGTCGCCGCGGGAGCTCCCGCGGTGGTCTCGGCGATGAGCCACGCGCTGGACGAGCTGGGGCCGTTGCGCGGGCTGCGGGTCCTCCCCCGGATGAACCAGACGGATGGATTCGACTGCCCCGGCTGCGCCTGGCCCGACCCCGAGGACCGGTCGGTCGCGGAGTTCTGCGAGAACGGCGTGAAGGCCATCGCCGAGGAGGCGACCACCCGCCGCGTCACCCCGGCCTTCTTCCGCCGCCACTCGGTCGCCGAGCTCTCCCGCCAGTCTGACCACTGGCTGGGGAAGCAGGGGCGGCTCACGCACCCGATGGTGCTGCGCCGGGGGAGCTCGCACTACGAGCCGATCTCCTGGGACGATGCCTTCCGGATGACGGCCGACGCGCTGCGCGAGCTGGACTCGCCGGACGAGGCGGTCTTCTACACCTCCGGCCGGACCAGCAACGAAGCCGCCTTTCTCTATCAGCTCTTCGTCCGTCGGTTCGGCACCAACAACCTCCCGGACTGCTCGAACATGTGCCACGAGTCCAGCGGCACCGGGCTCTCGGAGGTGATCGGGATCGGGAAGGGAACGGTGACGCTGGAGGACTTCGACCATGCGGAGGCGATCCTGGTGATCGGGCAGAACCCGGGCACCAACCACCCGCGCATGCTCTCCGCGCTGGAGCGGGCCGTGAAGCGCGGGTGCCGGATCGTCTCCGTGAATCCCCTGGCCGAGGTGGGGCTCAACCGCTTCAAGCAGCCGCAGGACTTCATGAACCCGCTGCGTGCCATCGGGACGCTGCTGGGGCCGGGAACGAAGCTGTCGACGCTGCACCTGCCGGTGCGCATCAACGGCGACGTGGCGCTCCTGAAGGGGATCATGAAGGAGCTGCTCGAGGAGGAGGAGCGGCGGCCGGGGGAGGTGCTCGACCTGGCCTTCATCCGGGAGCGGACCCGCGGCTTCGAAGCCTTCGCCGCGGAGCTGCGCCGCGCGGAGTGGGGCGAGATCGAGGAAGGGAGCGGGATCGACCGGGCGCTCATCCGCGAGGTGGCGGAGCTGCTCGCCGGCCGTGAGCGGATCATCGTCACCTGGGCGATGGGTCTCACGCAGCATCGGAACGCGGTGGCGAACGTCCAGGAGATCGTGAACCTCCTGCTGCTCAAGGGGAGCATCGGGAAGCCCGGAGCGGGAGCCTGCCCGGTGCGCGGCCACAGCAACGTGCAGGGCGACCGCACGATGGGGATCTGGGAGCGGCCGAAGCCGGAGTTCCTCGACGCCCTCGCTCGCGAGTTCGCCTTCGAGCCCCCGCGCCACCACGGCCTCGACACCGTGAACGCGATCCGGGCGATGCACGAGAGGAGGGCGGGCGTGTTCTTCGCGATGGGCGGCAACTTCCTCTCCGCGACGCCGGATACGGAGTTCACCGCCGAGGCGCTGCGCCGCTGCCGGCTGACGGTACAGGTCTCCACCAAACTCAACCGCGCGCACCTGGTGACGGGCGAGGAGGCGCTGATCCTCCCCTGCCTGGCCCGCTCGGAGGAGGACGTCCAGCGGAACGGCGCGCAGCGGGTGAGCGTGGAGAACTCGATGGGAATCGTGCACTCCTCGCGGGGCAAGCTGCGGCCGGCATCGGAGGCGCTGCTGAGCGAGCCGGCGATCGTCGCGCGGCTGGCGAGCGCCACTCTGGGACCGGAGAGCGGGGTGCGCTGGGAGTGGCTCGTGGAGGATTACGACCGGATCCGCGATCGCATCGAGCGGGTGATCCCCGGGTTCGAGCGCTATAACGAGCGCGTTCGCGAGCCGGGCGGCTTCTACCTGCCCAACGGTCCGCGCGAGGGGCGGTTCGGCACGTCCGACGGCCTCGCCCGCTTCACGGTGCACCCGCTGCCGCGGCACGAGCTGGAGACGGGACAGCTGCTGATGATGACGATCCGCACCCACGACCAGTTCAACACCACCATCTACGGCCTCGAGGACCGCTACCGCGGGATCCACGGCGGGCGGCGGGTGGTGCTGCTGAACGCCGCTGACGTCGCCGAGCGCGGGCTGCGGGCGGGAGAGACGGTGGACCTGGTGAGCCACTTCCGCGGGGAGCGGCGGGTGGCGCGGCGCTTCCAGGTGGTGGAGTACGAGATCCCGCGCGGCTGCGCCGCCACCTACTTCCCGGAAGCCAACGTGCTGGTGCCGATCGACAGCGTCGCCGAGCGCAGCAACACCCCCGCCTCCAAGTCGGTCGTGATCACCGTCGAGCCGGCGGAAAGCCGAGGAGACTGAGCCCGTCGGTGCTCTCCGGTCGGCCGCGACCGAAGGCGCCGCGCACACCCTCCGGCCCGCCATCGATGACCGACCCCGCCGGATCGCCCACTCCCTGGTGGGTCGACTACTTCGACGCGGACTTCGTCGAGCTCTACCGGCCGTTCCTCCCGCCGGAGCGGACCGCCGAGGAGGCCGAGGGGGTGTTGGCGACGCTCGGTCTCGGGCCGGGGGAGAGGTTGCTCGACCTGGCGTGCGGCTGGGGCCGGCACTCGCTGGAGCTGGCCGCGGCGGGGATGTGGGTCACGGGGCTCGACCGGTCGGCCCACCTCCTGGGCCTGGCTCGCCAGGCGGCGCTGGAGGCGGGGCGGCGGGTGGACTGGGTCCGCGGGGACGTGCGGCATCTCCCCTTCCGCGCTTCGTTCGACGCCGTGGTCTCCCTCTTCTCCTCGCTGGGCTACTTCGGCTCCGACGAGGCGGAGCTGGAGGTGCTCCGAGGCGTTCGCTGGGCGCTCCGGCCCGGCGGACGCTTTCTGCTGGAGACGATGCACCGCGACCATATCGCCCGCGAGTTCGTGGAGCGCGACTGGTGGCAGGGCGCCGGCGGGGCGCACGTCTGGGTGGAGAGGGAGTTCGACGCCGTGGCCGGGATCAGCCGCGAGTGGCTGCGCTGGCGCCGCGGCCGCCGCAAGGGCGAGAAGCACCACGCCATCCGCGTGCGGAGCGCCACCGAATGGGCACGTCTCCTCGAGACGGGAGGGTTCGTTCCGATCCAGTGGTTCGGGGACTGGAACCTGTCTCCCTTCGAGCTCGGCTCGGAGCGTCTCATCGTGGTCGCGCGACGCGAGCCCTGACGCTCGCCGCCGGGCGATCCCCGGAACCTTCCGTCCGTAACCCCGCGCTCTTCTCTCGACGATTCTTGCGCCCGATCCTCCCCGCGCGTACCCTACCCCTCACCTGATCCATCAGGGCCGCGCGATCCGCCGGCTCCGGTCGCTCGCGGTGGTTTTCCCGAGAAACGAGGCTCGGTTCCCTCCGGTTCGCCCGTTCTCCCGGTATCTCCCGTCCGGGAGATCCCCGCACATCCTCCGGGCGCGACGGGGCGACCCAACGATCCATCATCCCCTCTGCGAGGAGCAGGTATGCGGCGATCCACGTGTGTGAACGGGCAGTCTCCTCCTTTACTCGGCGCGGCCGTCGCCCGGTTGCTCGGCGGCGCGGTCGTGCTGGGGCTGCTGGCGCTCTCCGCCGGCCCGGCCGCGGCGCAGGGCGGCACGGTCGGCGGGAGCGTGGCCCACGAGGGGACACTGCGTCCGATCGCGGGCGCGCAGGTCGTGGTCGAGGGAACCGGGCGCGGCACGATCACGGACGCCGCCGGGCGCTTCCTGATCACCGGCCTCTCCGGGGCGGAGGTCCCGCTGCAGGTGACGATGCTGGGCTTCCGCTCGGTGGAGCGCCCGGTGCGCGTGGGGGACATGGGGATCCGCGTGGCGCTCGCCGAGGCCGCCGTCGAGCTGGACGAGATCGTCGTGACCGGTACGGCCGGAGGACAGCAGCGGCGCGCCATCGGCAACGTGGTCTCGCAAATCGACGCGGAGGACGTCGTGTCGCAGGCGCCGATCGCCAACGTGCAGGACCTCCTCAACGCGCGCGCGCCGGGCGTGGTGATCATGCCGGGAAGCGGCGCGGTGGGCACCGGCGGGCGCATCCGCGTCCGCGGCGTTTCGTCGCTCTCGCTCGGGCAGGAGCCGCTGATCTACGTCGATGGAGTGCGGGTGAACAACACCCAGGCCACCGGCCCGATCAACCAGGGCTTCAGCTCCTCCTCCATCTCCCGCTGGAACGACTTCAACCCCGAGGACATCGAGTCGATCGAGGTGATCAAGGGGCCGGCGGCGGCGACGCTCTACGGAACCGAGGCGGCCAACGGCGTGATCCAGATCATCACCAAGCGCGGCGCCGTAGGTGCGCCCCGCTTCAACCTCACCGTCAAGCAGGGCGCCAACTGGTTCGCCAACGCCGACACGCGGCTCTGGGACAACTACAACCGGACCTCGGCCGGCGAGATCCTCGTGCTGGACATGACGGAGTTCTTCGCCCAGGAGAGGGACCGCGGCACCCCGATCTACGAGACCGGGCATCTCCAGGAGTACGACCTCAACGTCAGCGGCGGGAGCGAGGGGGTGCGGTACTTCGTGGGCGGCAACCTGGAGCGGAACACCGGGATCGAGCCGAACAACCAGGTGAGGCGCTGGAGCGGCCGCGCGAACGTCACCATCTCGCCGACGGAGACCTTCGATGCCGTGGCGAGCGTGGGGTACGTGGACGGCTACATCTCTCTCCCCCTGGAGGCAGGCGGCGGCGGGACGCTCTGGTCCACCCTGTTCGCCAACCCGCTCAACCAGCTCCCGCTCGCGGACGGCACGCCGAACCCGCGCCGCGGCTTCCACAGCGCGACGCCGACGGCATACCGGTATGCCTACCAGGACTGGCAGGACCTCAACCGCTTCACCGGTAGCGTACAGTTCAACCACCGCCCGGCCTCCTGGTTCGACCAGCGCATCACGGTGGGCACCGACCTCACCCTCGAGGATAACATCGAGCTGGTGGAGAGGATCGACGACGTGGACATGCAGTACTTCTTCTCCCCCGGCGAGATCCGCGGCTACAAGGACGTTCGCTCCTACCGGATCTCCTACAACACGCTCGACTACAGCGCCACCGCGAAGGTCTCCCTCTCCCCGGCGCTCAGCTCGAACACCTCGGTGGGCACCCAGTTCTACCAGACACAGATCGACACCGTGCGCTCGTACGGCGAGGATTTCCCGGCGCGCGGGCTGCGTGCGATCCGCGCCGCGGCGGTGCAGCAGGGCTCCGACAACTACGTCGAGACCACCACCGTCGGCGTCTTCGCGCAGCAGCAGTTCGGCTGGCAGGACCGCCTCTTCGTGACGGCCGCGCTCCGCGCCGACGACAACAGCGCCTTCGGCGAGAACTTCGACCTGGTCTACTATCCGAAGGTCAGCGGTACCTGGGTGCTCAGCGAGGAGCCGTTCTGGCAGGTTCCCGGGGTCGAAACCCTCCGCCTGCGCGGCGCTTACGGACAATCGGGGCAGCAGCCGCAGTCGTTCGCCGCGCTGCGCACCTTCCGCTCGATCCCCGGCCCGGGCGACGTCAGCGCCGTGACTCCGGAGCTGGTCGGGAACCCCGACCTCGGGCCCGAGCGCGGAGAGGAGATCGAGCTCGGCCTCGACGCCGGCTTCCTCGACGACCGGCTCGGCCTCGAAGTCACCTACTACAACGCCCGTACCAAGGACGCGATCCTGCTCTCCGACATCCCGCCCTCCACCGGGTTCTCGGGACAGCAGTACGTCAACGCCGGCGAGATCCGGAACTCGGGTTTCGAGGTCATGGCGCGCGCCAACGCCCTCTCCACCCCGCGGGTGGCGTGGGACGTCACCGCGACGGTGGCGACCAACGACAACGAGGTGGTGGACCTCGGCGACCCTGGCCTGAATTTCGTGCAGTCGGGCTCGTACGTTCAGCACCGGGTGGGGCATCCGGTGGGCTCCTGGTTCGAAAAGCGGGTGGTGGACGCGCAGTTCAATCCCAACGGCATCCTCGTCGCCGGCTCCGAGATCTGCGACGACGGCAGCGGCGGGAGGATCGCCTGCTCGCAAGCGCCGCTGGTCTACCTCGGCCGCCCGACGCCCGATCTCGAGGGGTCGTTCTCCTCTTCCGTGACCCTCCTCAACACGCTTCGCCTGTACGGGCTGCTCGACTTCAAGCAGGGCTACTCGAAGTTGGACGGCAACCTCCGGGTGCGCTGCGTCCTCTTCCGGCGGTGCCGCGAGAACTGGTACCCGCAGGAGTACCTGGACGACCCCGCCTGGCTTGCGCAGACGCAGCGGGGCGGCGCCTTCGTCAGCGGCCTGATCCGGGACGCCGGCTTCACCCGGCTGCGCGAGCTCTCGGCGAGCGTCACCGTCCCGCCGCGCTTCACGCGGCGGCTGGGGGCGAGCTCCGCGACCCTCACGGTGGCGGGGCGCAACCTCTACACCTGGACGGACTACAGCGGCCTGGAGCCGGAGGCGTCCTTCGTGGGCGGCTCGCGCGGCGGCGGCAGCGCGCAGTGGGAGCAGAACGTCGTGCCGCAGCTGCAGCAGTTCATCGCGAGCCTGAGCCTGAGCTTCTGACCTCGATCCCGCCCCCGGCTGGTGCGGCGGGCGGGTCCGAATCGACACTCTTCCGCAGGGACCGAGAATGAGTCGAACCATTCGTGGAGGGCTGAGGACGCCGCGCGCGCGGAGGTGGAGCGGCGCCGCCTTCGCCCTGCTGCTGGCCGCGGGCGCCTGCGACACCCTCGACAACGCCCTGGAGGTGGAGGCGCCGAGCCGGATCCCGGCCGGCAACCTGACCGACCCGAGCCAGGCCAACCTCCTGCTCACCGGCGCCATCGCCGACTTCGAGTGCGGCTTCGGGGCGTATACCGTGATGTCCGGCCTCATCGGCGAGGAGCTGATGGACGCCACCCAGACCGCCGACCGCTGGCCGTACGATCGGCGGGAAGTGCAGCCGAGCGACTCGCGCTACGCCACCTTCGACTGCGAGAGCCTCGGCGTCTACACGCCGCTCTCCCGCGCCCGCTGGGCCGCGGAGAACATCCTGAGCAGGCTGGAAGGGTGGACCGACGAGCAGCTCCCGGCCGGGCGGAACCGCACCTCGATGATCGCCACGGCGGCGGCCTACTCCGGATACGCGCATCTGCTGCTGGCCGAGGGCTTCTGCAGCGGCGTGCTGTTGGACGCGAACCTCGATCCCGGCGGAGAGGTGGCCCCGCAGCAGATCCTGGAGCGGGCCGAGCAGCGCTTCACGCGCGCCATCGAGGCCGCGCAGGGGTTGGGGAACGCCGAGATCCGGAACATGGCGCTCGTGGGCCGCGCGCGGACGCGCCTGAACCTGGGGAACTTACAGGGCGCAGCGGCCGACGCCGCGCAGGTCCCGGCCGACTTCGCGATGGCCGCGACCGCCTCCACGGTGGCGGATCGCCGCTACAACCGCGTCTTCGCGCAGAACAACCAGGGACAGACGGTCTCCGTCGCCCCCGAGTTCCGAAACGCGGCCGTGGGCGGCGTCCCCGATCCGCGGGTCCGGGTGACCGACACCGGCCGCACCGCCACCGACGGCACTCGCATCTTCGTGCAGGAGAAGTACTCCGGGCTGGCCGCCCCGCTCCCGCTCGCGACCGGCGACGAGGCGCGGCTGATCCTGGCCGAGGTGCAGGGCGGGCAGGCCGCGGTGGACATCATCAACGCCTTCCGGGCGCGCGCCGGCCTCCCCGCCTTCGCCGGCGGGAGCGCGGCCGAGATCCGCGCGCAGGTGATCGAGGAGCGCGGCCGCGAGCTCTTCCTCGAGTCGCACCACCTGGGCGACGTGAACCGCTACGACCTCGCGCTCACGCCCGCCGCCGGCACGGTCTTCCCGAAGGGCGGCAGCTACGGTACCACCACCTGCCTCCCGCTTCCCAACGTGGAGCGGCTGAACAACCCGAACATCGCCGGATAGGTGAAGGGGTGAAAGGGGCCGTCCAGCGCGTCCAGTTGCTGTCCCCCGGTGCCCCGCTTATGTTCATCGCCTGTTCCGACCGGGCGGGAATCCGCCCTACCCTTCCACACCGATCCAGCGGTCCGATGTCTGAACGCAAGATCCGCGTGCTGGTCGCCAAGCCCGGGCTGGACGGCCACGACCGGGGCGCGAAGGTGATCGCCAGCGCTCTGCGCGATGCGGGGATGGAGGTCATCTACACCGGCCTCCACCAGACGCCGGAGATGGTCGTCAGCGCCGCCATCCAGGAGGACGTGGACGTGGTGGCCCTGTCCATCCTCTCCGGCGCCCACATGACCCTCTTCCCGCGCGTCCGCGAGCTGCTGGCCCGGGAGGGCGCCGACCACATCCTCCTCACCGGCGGCGGGATCATCCCCGAGGAGGACATGCTGGCGCTCCAGGCGCTGGGGGTGGGCCGGCTCTTCGGACCGGGGACGCCGACCACCACAGCGGTCGGGTACATCCGCGACTGGTTCGCGGAGCACGGACGCGATCGAGAGGCGGTCGGCTCGTGACGGCGCCGGCCCAGGGGCGGGAGGGGCAGGCACAGCCTGCCCCTCCCGCGGAGTCCCGCCTCGCGGGACTCGTCCGGGAGCTGGAGGCGCTGGAGGAGAGACTCCGGCGGGGCGGCGGGAGCAAGCGGATCGCCAAGCAGCACGAGCAGGGCAAGCTCACGGCGCGCGAGCGCGTCGCGCTGCTGATCGACCCGCGGACGCGATTCCAGGAGATCGGGCTCCTCGTCGCCCACGACCGCTACGAGGGACAGGCGCCCGCCGCCGGCATCGTGACCGGGATCGGCGCCGTGGCCGGCCGCGAGGTGGTGATCGTCGCCAACGACGCGACCGTGAAGGCGGGGTCCTGGTGGCCGGAGACGATCACCAAGATGCTGCGCGCGCAGGAGATCGCCATGCGCTGCCGAGTCCCGATCCTCTACCTCGTGGACTCGGCGGGGGTAAACCTCCCCTATCAGGGGGGCGTCTTCCCGGGGCAGTACGGCGCATCGCGGATCTTCTACTACAACTCCATCATGCGGCGCTACCTGAAGGTGCCGCAGATCGCGGCGGTGATGGGGCCGTGCATCGCGGGGGGCGCCTACCTGCCCGCGCTCTCGGACGTGATCCTCATGGTCGAGGGCACGAGTTTCATGGGACTCGGCGGCCCGAACCTGGTGAAAGGCGCCACCGGCCAGACCACCGACGGCGAGACGCTGGGCGGAGCCTACACGCACAACGCCATCTCCGGCGTCGCGCACTACCGCGTCCCCAACGACCGGGCGTGCCTGGCAAAGATCCGCGACCTCGTCGGCGAGCTGCCGCGGCACGCCTCGGCGCTACAGATCGAGGAGCCGCGCCCTCCCGCGCGCCCCGTGCGCGACCTCTACGAGCTCCTTCCGGCCAACCACCGGCAGCCGTACGAGATGCGGGAGGTGCTGCGCTGCATCCTCGACGGCGGCGAGTTGGACGAGTTCCAGGCCGACTTCGCGCCGGAGATGATCTGCGGCAACGGTCGGATCGACGGGATCCCCGTCGGGATCATCACCAACGCGCGCGGGATGCTCAAGGATCCGCACGGTGGAAAGCCCAAGTTCGGCGGGATCATCTACGCCGACAGCGCGGAGAAGGTGGCTTACTTCATCGAGACGATGAGCCGCCACGGCACCCCCATCCTCTTCCTGCAGGACGTCTCCGGCTTCATGGTGGGCACCGAGGCCGAGCACTCCGGGATCATCCGCGCGGGCGCCCGCTTCGTGGAGGCGATGGCCACCGCGACGGTGCCGAAGCTGGTGCTCACCCTCAACCACGCCTCGGGCGCCGGCTACTACGCAATGGCGGGGCAGGGGTTCGAGCCGGACTTCATCTTCTCGCTCCCCACGGGCCGCATGGGGGTGATGGAGGGCGACTCCGCCGTGATGGCGCTCTTCAGCGAGAAGCTGGACGAGCTGAAGAAGGAAGGGAAGCGGCCCGACGCCGAGCTGGAGGCCCGGATCGAGCAGGTGCGCGCCGACTACGACGAGCAGCTCGACGCCAAGTACGCTGCCGCCCGCGGCTTCGTGGACGCGGTGATCCACCCCGAAGACACGCGCGCGGTCCTGAGCCAGGCGCTGCGGACCGCGATCAACAACCCGGGGCCGCACCTGGGCGCCTTCGTGCTGCCGCCACATCTGACGTAGAGCCATCGGTGATCGGTGGTCAGTCACCGGCTACCGCGGACATGCGCCAGGAGCGGTGTCCTGACAGCGAACCTCTTCGGGCGAGGTCCCTTCGTCCGGGTCGACGCCGATCGCCGATGGGAGGCCGCTGAAGAACTCCGCGTTCGATCCCGCCGCGTGTGAACGCCCGCCGCGCCGGGAAGCGCCCTCACCCGCCGGCATGCGGTAGGGAAGGGGCGAGCCGAAGCAAACGGGAGTCATCTCCGCGAGAACGGCGCCTCGCGGGACCCCGAGACTCGTTCAACGGCCTTCGATGCGGCTATGGACGACCGACGGCCGACGACTGATAGCTCATCGCCCCTTCGCCGAGACCGAGGAATGAGAAAGAACATCCGCATCGCCAGCGGGCAGGGCTTCTGGGGCGACCAGCTGGACGCGCCCAAGCAGCAGGTGGAGAACGGCCCGATCGACTATCTGATGCTCGACTACCTGGCCGAGGTCACGATGTCGATCATGCAGAAGCAGCGGGCGCGCACCGCTTCGCTCGGCTACGCGCGCGACTTCGTGCCCCTGATGGGAGAGGTGCTGCCGGCGGTGGTGGAGCGCGACATCCGCGTGATCGCCAACGCGGGCGGGGTGAACCCGGCGGGGTGCCGTGACGCGGTGCTGGAGGAGGCGGCGAAGGCCGGGCTGAAGGGGAAGGCGCGCATCGGCGTCGTCACCGGAGACGACATCCTGGAGCGCCTCCCGGACCTGCTGGAGCGCGGCGTCGAGCTGCGAAACATGGAGACGGGCGAGCCGCTCTCCACCGTGCTCGAACGGGTACAGAGCGCCAACGCCTACATCGGCGCGCGCCCGATCGTCGAGGCGCTCTCGAAGGGTGCGCACGTGGTGATCACCGGCCGCTCCACCGACACCGCCCTCACCTACGCCCCGATGATCCACGAGTTCGGGTGGGCGTGGGACGACTACGACCGCATCGCGGCCGGAATCGTCGCCGGGCACATCAACGAGTGCGGCGCACAGGCGTCCGGGGGCAACTGCCTCATCGACTGGCGGGACATCCCGGACCTGGCCTCGGTCGGCTACCCGATCATCGAGGCGGCGGCGGACGGGAGCTTCGTGGTCACCAAGCACGCGGGGACCGGCGGGCGCATCCGGGCCGCCACCGTCAAGGAGCAGCTGCTCTACGAGATGGGCGATCCGAAGGGCTACATCACCCCCGACGCCGTCGCGGACTTCACCACCATCCGCCTGGAGGAGGTGGGGGAGAACCGTGTGCGGGTGCAGGGGGTGAAGGGGCTGCCGGCGACCGAGATGCTCAAGGTGAGCATCGCCTACGGAGCCGGATACAAGGCCACGGGGACGCTGGTGTACGCCTGGCCCGACGCGGTGGAGAAGGCGCAGGCGGCCGACCGCATCCTCCGCGAGCGCCTCGCGCGGCTGGGGCTGGAGTTCGACGAGATCCTCACGGAGTTCGTGGGATGGAACGCCACCCACGGCCCGCTCGCCGGAGAGCCGCCGAAGGACCTGGCCGAAGTCACCATCCGCTGGGGCGTGCGCTCCGAGAGCCATGACGCCGTGGACCGCTTCACCAAGGAGCTGGCTCCGCTCGTGCTGGCGGGTCCGCCCTCCGTCACCGGCTTCGCCGGCGGCCGCCCCAAGGTGCAGGAGATCGTCGCCTACTGGCCCGCGCTCATCCCCAAGAAGGAGATCGAGCCGCACCTGAACGTCGAAGTGCGGAGTGCGTAGTGCGCGGTGTACGGTGAGCCGTTCCGCACCTCGCACCCCGCGCTTCCTATTTTGCCACCAGATCCCGATCCGTGCGCATTACTTTCCTGGGCACCGCCGCCGCGCGCCCCACCGTGGGCCGCAACGTCAGCTCGCTCGTGGTGCAGCGGGAGGGGGACGTGATGATGTTCGACTGCGGGGAGGGGACGCAGCGGCAGATGATGCGCTACGGCACCGGGTTCTCGCTCGCGGAGATCTTCTTCAGCCACCTTCACGCCGACCACTTCCTGGGGGTCATCGGCCTGCTCCGCACGATGGGGCTGCAGGGGCGGGAGGAGCCGATCGCTCTCTGGTGTCCGCGGGGGACGGAGGAAACCCTCCGCGCGGCGGTCGAGCTCGGGGTGGAGCGGGTTCCCTTCGAGGTCTCCATTCGGGGTCTCGACCCGGGGGAGGCCGTGGACCACGGCGTCTACGCGGTGGTCCCCTTTCGGACCACCCACGGCGGGCGCAGCCTCGGCTACGCGGTCGCGGAGAAGGACCGGCTCGGCCGCTTCGACGCGGCCCGGGCGAGAGAGATGGGAATCCCCGAGGGGCCGCTCTGGGGTAAGCTCCACCACGGTGAGGCGGTGGAGGTGGACGGACGCGTGGTGGCGGCGGAGGAGCTGGTGGGCCCCCCGCGGCCCGGCCGGAAGGTGGTCTACAGCGGCGACACTCGCCCCTCGCGGCATACCCGGGACGCCGCCGCCGGGGCCGACCTGCTGATCCACGAGGCCACCTTCGCGCACGAAGACGCCGAGCGCGCGGGAGCGACGGGACACTCGACGGCGAGCGAGGCGGCGCAGGTCGCGCGCGACGCAGGAGTCCTCCGGCTCGTGCTCACCCACTTCTCGCCGCGGTACGCCGACGATCCCCGGGGACTGGAGCGCGAGGCCCGCGCCGTCTTCCCCGAGGTCTCCGCCGCCCACGACGGCCTCGTCGTCGAGGTCCCGTACCGGGACGGGTGAAGTGCTACGTACGAAGGGCTGCGTGGTGGGTGCGTCCAGGGCCCGGACGTCAGGGCGACGCCCGGGCTCCGCGGCCCTCACCCTGGCTCGTCGCTGCGCTCCTCACCTGTCCCTCTCCCCTGTCTGGGAGAGGGCGATTCGTCGCGGGCCGCTGGCGGGAATCTGCGACGCACGTCGCGCATAGCACTTCGCACTTCATCCCGGAGGCTCCCCAATGCGCCGCATCCTTCCGATCCTCGCCGCGTTTCTCCTGGCCCCGCAGGCGTCCGCTCTCTCGGCCCCGCAGGCGTCGGCCCAGGAGCACCCGCTCGGCACGCTGCGCGAGCAGGCGGACATCCGCCAGGCCTGGCTCGAGGCGCGCCTCCAGCGGGTGCTGCCGCGCCTCATGCGCGAGCACGGGGTCGACATGTGGATCATCCCGACCCGCGAGTACAACGAGGATCCGGTCTTCTGGTCGATCGTCTCGCCGACCACCATGGCGGCGCGGCGACGCACCATCTACGCCTTCTGCGACCGCGGGGAGGAGAAGGGGGTGGAGCGAATCGCCATCGGCGGCACCTCGCAGGGCGGGCTCTACGAGGTGGTGCGCGACCCGGGCGCCCAGGTGGGGGCCGCCGGCGCCTCGCTCCGCCCGGCCGAGCCCTACGGTCCGGAGCAGTGGAAGCTTCTCGCCCCGGTGGTCGAAAGCTGCGACCCCGAGACCATCCAGGTGAACGCCTCCGCCACGCACGCCTTCTCCGACGGCCTCTCGCTCGGCGAGTGGGAGCAGATGCGCGAGGCGCTCCCGGAGCGCTACCGCTCGCGCGTGGTGAGGAAGGAGCTCCTCCCGCTGCAGCTCG
The DNA here is from genome assembly GCA_965215255.1 of Longimicrobiaceae bacterium. Taxonomy (GTDB): domain Bacteria; phylum Gemmatimonadota; class Gemmatimonadetes; order Longimicrobiales; family Longimicrobiaceae; genus CBDCDN01. The sequence goes on from CBDCDN010000010.1 coordinate 110,564, forward strand.
TCGAGGAGCGCATCCCCGAGATGATGCCGCAGTACGTGAAGATGCAGGAGATCGTGCACGACATCATCTCCACTGCCTTCTCGAACGAGGTGATCACCCCGGGCGTCACCCGCGCGGAGGACGTCGTCTGGTGGATGCGCCAGCGGGTGAACGACCTCGGCCTGGGAACCTGGTTCCAGCCCTCGGTGAGCGTGCAGCGCCGCGGCGTGGAGATGGCGGACAGCGCCGATCCCGTGATCCGGCGGGGCGACGTGCTGCACACCGACTTCGGGATCTCGGCGCTGGGGCTGAACACCGACACGCAGCACATGGGGTACGTGCTGCGCGAAGGGGAGACGGAGCCGCCGGCGGGGCTCCGCGCCGCGCTGAAGAACACGAACCGTCTGCAGGACATCCTGCTGGAGGAGATGGTCCCCGGCCGCACCGGGAACGAGGTGCTCCGGAGCACGCTGGAGCGGATGCGCGGCGAGGGGCTCGACGGCACCATGTACTCGCACCCGATCGGCGACCACGGCCACGGCGCGGGGCCGCTCATCGGGCTCTGGGACCGGCAGGAAGGGGTGGTCGGCCGCGGAGACGTCCCGCTGCGGCCCAACACCTGGTTCTCGACCGAGATGCAGGTCACCACCCCCGTTCCCGAGTGGGGTGGGCAGCCGGTGCGGATGGCGCTGGAGGAGGAGGCGCACCTCGACGCCCGCGGCGACCGCCACTGGGTCCTGCGACGGCAGGACTCGCTTCACCTGGTGCGATGATGAGGGGCCGCTCGCTGGCACGTGCCGCGACGCTGCTCGGATGGTTCGGCGCGCTGGCGACGCCCGCTGCTGCCCAGTCGCGCCCCATGGAGGAAGCGCTCCAGGACGCGCGGGTGCGGGAGGCGCTGGCCCATCTGGACGATGCCGTCCCCGCCACCGCTGCGCTCCTCGCCGAGCTCGGCGCCATCCCCTCCCCCTCCGGAGAGGAGCATCGGCGGGCCGAAGCGGTGGCGGCCCGCATGCGCTCCATCGGACTGCGGGACGTGGAGGTGGACGACGGCCCCAACGTGATCGGCCGCATCCCCGGCCGCTCGGGACGTGCGCTGGTCTTCGTCTCCACCCTGGACGACCTCGCCACCGTCGCCGAGCACCAGCGGTCCGCTCCCGGCCCGCCCCGGGTGGAGAGGGACCGTGTGGTGGGGCCCGGCACCAACACCAGCGCGACCACCGCCGCGATGCTCGCCGCCGCGGAGGCGCTGGTCGCGGCGGGGTACCGGCCGGACCACGATCTGGTTTTCGCCTCCGTGGCGCAGGAGGAGACGGGGCTGGTCGGCATGCGCAAGCTCTACGAACGCTTCCGCGATCGCGCCGTCGCCTTCGTGGACATCCTCGGTGACGGACGCAGCATCAGCTACGGCGCGCTGGGAATCCACTGGTACCGAGTGGTCGGCCACGGTCCGGCGGGACACTCGTTGAACGGCGGACTTCCCAACGTCAACCGTGGCATCGCGCGCGCAGTGGACCAGATCCTCGGCCTCCCGCATCCCGAGCGCTATCGCGACCGCCGCACCGTTGTCAACGTCGCGGTGCTGAACAGCGGCAGGGTCTTCAACCACAAGCCCGAGACCGGCTGGTTCTCACTAGACCTCCGCTCGCTGGACGCCGCGGTGCTCGCCGAGATGGAGCAGGAGGTGCGCGCGATCCTGGAGGAGGTAGGACGCGAGACGGAGACGCGCCTGGAGATGGAACCCTTCTCCCTCACTCCCGGAGGGCAGATCCCCGGCGCGCGCGACTCGGAGCTGGTGCGCGCCTCGGTCGCCATCGCCCGCCATCTAGGGCTGGGCGAGCCGCAGCTCAGCGACGCCGGTTCCTCCAACCTGAACATCGCGATCGCCGGCGGCACCCCCGCCATCGGACTTGGCGGGGAGCGGGGCGGCGGCCGCGGCACCCCGGACGAGTGGGCGGACGTCCCCGCGATGATGCGTACCGCCCGGCACGTGCTGCTGCTCGCCGCCACGCAGGGAGGGGCCGCCGCGCCGGACTTCTGAACCTCCGGCCGGCTCCTCCGCGTCGCCGGCCTCGGAAGCCGGGCGGTGGAGCTCGTGCTTCGACGAACGCCCTCGGCCATCCCTTCGCACCGCTCGCCACGGCGGCGCTCTTCCTTACCCCCGGCTCCCGGACGACCATGTCTCGTTCCTGCGTGCTCGCGTCCGTTCTCCTCCTCCTCCTGGAGATCCCCGCCGCCGCTCAGCAGACGCCGCGCCTCGTCGTCAGCCTTCCGGAGAGGCAGGCCGCTGAGCCGCTGGACGGCCGCCTGCTCCTGATGGTCTCCTCCGAGCCCGGTGCCGAGCCGCGGTTCCAGATCAGCGATGGGCCCGGCACGCAGCAGATCTTCGGCGCCGATGTGGAGGGGTGGCTCCCCGGCGAGGAGCGGGTGTTGGACGCCTCGGCGCTCGGCTTCCCCCTGCGCAGCGTGGCCGAGGTCCCGGCCGGGCGCTACCGGATCCAGGCGCTTCTGAACCGCTACGAGACGCACCGCCTTCACGACGGCCGAGTGCTGAAGCTCCCCCCGGATCGGGGCGAGGGGCAGCAGTGGAACCGCAAGCCCGGCAACCTGTACAGCGACCCCGTCGAGGTGGATTGGGACCCCGCCCGCGGCACCGCCCTGCGCGTCGCCCTGACGCGTGAAATCCCGTCCATTCCGGATCCGCCCTCGAGCAAGTACGTGCGCCACGAGCGGATCCAGAGCCGGCTGCTGTCCGAGTTCTGGGGACGCCCCGTGTACCTGGGAGCGCACGTGCTGCTCCCCGAGGGGTTCGACGAGCACCCGGAGGCGCGCTACCCGCTGGCCGTGATGCACGGCCACTTCCCCTCCGACTTCGGCGGGTGGCGCGAGACGCCGCCGGACACGAGCGAGCCCTGCCGACCCAGCGCGCGTTTCGGCCTGCCCTGCTACAACCGCACCGAGCAGGAGCTGGCCTACCAGTTCTTCCGCGAGTGGACCTCGCCGGATTTCCCCGTGCGAGCGCTGGTGGTCGAGATCCAGCACGCCAACCCGTACTACGACGACTCCTACGCGGTCAACTCGGCCAACCTGGGTCCCTACGGCGATGCCATCACCCACGAGCTGATCCCCTATCTGGAGCGGAAGTACCGGGGCATCGGGGAAGGATGGGCGAGGGTGCTGTACGGTGGCTCCACCGGCGGTTGGGAGGCGATGGCGGCGCAGGTGTTCTACCCCGACGAGTACAACGGCGCCTTCATCGCCTGTCCCGACCCCATCGACTTCCGGCAGTTCACCTTGATCGACCTGTACGCCGACCGCAACGCCTACTACGTGGAGGGGCCCTGGAAGCGCACCCCGAGGCCGGGCCGCCGCAACTGGCTGGGACAGGTGGATGTGACGCTGGAGGAGATGAACCGCCTGGAGCTGGTGTTGGGGACGCGCACCCGCTCGGGGCAGCAGTGGGACGTGTGGGAGGCCGTGTTCTCGCCGGTGGGGCCCGACGGGTACCCGGCACGCATCTGGGACAAGGAGACGGGGGTGATCGACCCCGCGGTCGCGGCGTACTGGCGCGAGAACTTCGACCTGAGCCACATCCTGCGCCGCGACTGGGGTGCGGGGCTGGGGGAGAAGCTCCGCGGCAAGCTCCACATCTACGTGGGGGACATGGACAACTACTACCTGAACAACGCGGTGTACCTGGTGGAGGACTTCCTGGAGAGAACCACCGATCCGCCGTACGAGGGGGAGGTGGACTACGGGGACCGCGCGGAGCACTGCTGGAACGGCGACCACGGCAACCCCAACGCCGTATCCCGGCTGCGCTACCACCAGATGTTCGTGCCCCGCATCCTGGAGCAGGTGCGCAGGAACGCCCCGGCCGGGGCGGATACCCTGAGCTGGCGGTACCGAAGATAGCGAGGCCGCGCCTGCCTGGGGTAGTGGCCGAAGCGGTTTACGCTGCCGCAATGACAGGATGGACGAGCCGGACCGACGCACCGGGCCGGGCATGCGCCCTGCTCTAGCAGCGGTGGGGAGGCGCTCGGAGAGGCGCTTGACAGGAGCATCGTGAACGTTACATTGTACTCCTGTCGTTAGCACTCACTGAGATTGAGTGCTAACAATACGTTCCACTTCACTCATCAGGGAGGTTCACGCTTTATGGCCACCGCGACCGATCTGAAGGTCAAGCCGCTGGCGGACCGCGTCGTCGTCAAGCCGATCGAGGAAGCCGAGCAGATGCGAGGCGGCCTCTACATTCCCGATACGGCGAAGGAGAAGCCGCAGCAGGGAGAGGTCGTTGCCGTCGGGCCGGGCCGCATCAGCGACGATGGCAAGCGGCTGGATCCCGAGCTCAAGGTGGGTGACAAGGTGCTGTACGGGAAGTACAGCGGCACCGAGGTCACCCTCGATGACCAGCAGTACCTGATCCTCCGCGAGTCCGATGTGCTCGCGGTGATCGGCTGAGCCCGACCCCATCCGATATCCAGCTCCACACCTCGAATAGGAGGAATTTTATATGGCTGCGAAGGACCTGGTGTTCAACACCGAGGCTCGTTCCGCGCTCAAGCGGGGCGTCGACAAGCTCGCGGAGGCCGTCCGCGTCACGCTCGGCCCCAAGGGCCGCAACGTCGTGATCGACCGGAAGTTCGGCTCCCCCATGATCACCAAGGACGGCGTCACCGTCGCCAAGGAGATCGAGCTCGAGGACGCGATCGAGAACATGGGCGCCCAGATGGTGAAGGAGGTCGCCACCAAGACCAGCGACCTGGCCGGCGACGGCACCACGACCGCCACCGTGCTCGCCCAGGCCATCGTCCGCGAAGGGCTGAAGAACGTCACTGCGGGCGCCAACCCGATGTCGCTCAAGCGCGGCATCGACAAGGCCGTCGACCGTGTGGTCGAGGAGCTGAAGAACCTCTCCGTCGAGACCGCCGGCAAACGCGAGATCGCCCAGGTCGGCACCATCTCGGCGAACAACGACGAGGAGATCGGCAACCTCATCGCCGACGCGATGGAGAAGGTCGGCAAGGACGGAGTGATCACCGTCGAGGAGGCGAAGGGCCTGGAGACCACCTTGGATACGGTGGACGGCATGCAGTTCGACCGCGGCTACGTGTCGCCGTACTTCGTGACCGATCCGGATCGGATGGAGGCCGTCCTCGAGGACGCTCAGATCCTGATCCACGACAAGAAGATCGCCTCGATGAAGGACCTCCTCCCGATCCTGGAGAAGGTCGCGCAGCAGGGCCGTCCGCTGCTCATCATCTCTGAGGATCTCGAGGGCGAGGCGCTCGCCACCCTGGTGGTCAACAAGCTGCGCGGCACCCTGAAGGTCGCCGCCGTCAAGGCTCCCGGTTTCGGTGACCGCCGCAAGGCCATGCTGCAGGACATCGCCGTCCTGACCGGCGGCCAGGTGATCTCCGAGGAAGTCGGCTTCAAGCTCGAGAACGCCGTGATCAGCGACCTCGGTCGCGCCAAGCGGATCGTCATCGACAAGGACAACACCACCATCGTCGATGGCGGGGGCGAGGAGGAGAACATCCAGGGCCGGATCAAGGAGATCCGCTCGACGATCGACAAGTCCACCAGCGACTACGATCGCGAGAAGCTTCAGGAGCGCCTCGCGAAGCTGGCCGGCGGCGTGGCGGTGATCAACGTCGGCGCGGCGACCGAGACCGAGATGAAGGAGAAGAAGGCTCGCGTCGAGGACGCGCTCCACGCAACCCGTGCGGCCGTCGAGGAGGGGATCGTCCCGGGCGGCGGCGTCGCGCTGCTGCGCGCGCAGAAGGTCCTCAAGGACTTCGCCATCCAGGAGGACACGGACGAGAACATCGGCGTCCGCATCGTCGAGCGCGCGCTGGAGGAGCCGATCCGCTGGATCGCGAACAACGCGGGTGTCGAGGGCTCCATCGTCGTCGACAAGGTGCGCACGGCCGACAAGCCGAGCCACGGCTACAACGCCCGCACCGACGTGTACGAGGACCTGGTCCAGGCTGGCGTCATCGACCCGACCAAGGTGACCCGCACCGCGCTGCAGAACGCGGCCTCCATCGCCGGCCTGCTGCTCACCACCGAGAGCGTGGTGGTCGAGAAGCCGGAGAAGGAGGGCAAGGGCGGCGGCGGCGGGATGCCGGGCGGCATGGGCGGAATGGGCGACATGTACTAGTCGTCCCCTCGCCGGGAACGGCACGGCCTCTCGAGCGTCGAGAGGCCGTGCCTTTTTATTTCCCGTCACTCTTCGTAAGTTGGGCGCGCGAGGCACTCCTGAACGAGCGAGACCCTGAGATGACGCAAACGGTGGATACGGTCCGCCACGTGCGCGTGACGCTCCCCGACGGCTCGGAGCGCACTTACCCACGTGGGACGACGGTGAGGGAGGTCGCGGAGTCGATCGGTCCGCGGCTGGCGAAGGCCGCGCTGGCCGGGAAGATCGACGGCCGCGTGGTGGATCTCGCCCGGCCCATCGAGGAGGACGCGTCGCTCGAGATCGTCACCGAGAAGAGCCCGGATGCGCTCGGGGTGCTCCGCCACTCCGCCGCCCACGTGCTGGCCACTGCGGTGCGCAAGGTGCGTCCGGACGCCAAGATCGGCTTCGGGCCCTCCATCGAGGACGGTTTCTACTACGACTTCGAGGTGGACCGCCCCTTCACCAGCGAGGAGCTGGAGAGCATCGAGGAGGAGATGAGCGCCGTCTGCGAGGAAGGGCAGGCGTTCGAGCGGCGGGTGGTGGACAAGGAGGAAGCGCGGCGCCTCTTCGCCGACGACCCGCTCAAGCTGGAGCGCCTGGAGGAGCTCGGCGACGAAGAGGTGATCTCCGTCTACCGCAACGGCCCCTTCCTCGACCTCTGCCGCGGCCCCCACGTGCCAGACACGTCGCGGCTGCGGCACTTCAAGCTGCTCAACACGGCGTCGGCTTATTGGCGCGGCGACTCCCGGCGGCAGGCGCTGCAACGCATCTACGGCACGGCCTGGGTCGATCGGCCGTCGCTGGACGCCTACCTCCACCGCATCGAGGAGGCTCGGAAGCGCGACCACCGGAAGCTCGGTAAGGAGCTCGACCTCTTCCAGTTCCACCCCGTCTCTCCGGGCGCCGCCTTCTGGACGCCGCGCGGCACGACGCTCTACAACGTCCTGGTGGACTTCGTGCGCGAGCGGCAGCGCGCGGCGTTCCGGGAGATCAAGACGCCGCTCCTCTACACGAAGGCGCTCTGGGAGCGGTCGGGGCACTGGGGGAAGTACCGGGAGAACCTGTTCCTCGTGCTCGACGCGGAGTCGGGCGAGCACGACCTGTCGCTCAAGCCGATGAACTGTCCCTCGCATCACCTGTACTTCGCCGCCGCCAAGCACTCGTACCGCGAGCTGCCGCTGCGCTTCACCACCTTCGATGTGCTCCACCGCAACGAGCTCTCCGGAGCGCTCTCCGGGCTCACGCGCGTGCGGCAGTTCCAGCAGGACGACTGCCACGTCTATCTCCGCGAGGACCAGATCGCCGGCGAGGTCCGCTTCCTCATGGACTTCATCCTGAACTACTACCGGACCTTCGGGCTGCAGGCCACGCTGAAGTTCGCCACGCGTCCCGAGACGCGCATCGGGACCGACGAGATGTGGGATCGGGCGGAGGGCGCCCTGCGGGCCGCTCTCGAAGCCACGGGGATGGAGTACGAGCTGAAGCCGGGAGACGGGGCGTTCTACGGCCCGAAGATCGATTTCGACGTCACCGACTCGCTGGGACGCGCCTGGCAGCTCGGCACGATCCAGCTCGACTATGCGGCGCCCGAGCGCTTCGACCTGGAGTACGTCGGCGAGGACAACCAGCTCCACCGCCCCGTCGTGATCCACCGCGCGGTGAGCGGCTCCTTCGAGCGCTTCATCGCCATCCTCATCGAGCATTTCGCCGGGGCCTTCCCGCTCTGGCTGGCGCCCGTGCAGGTGGTCGTGCTCCCCATCTCCGACGACCAGCTGGAGAGCGCCCGCGAGCTCGGTGCGCTGCTGGAGGTGCGGGGCCTGCGGGTGGAAGTGGACGAGCGGAACGAGACGCTGAATTATAAGATCCGGGAGGCGGAGACGCAGAAGGTCCCCTACATGGCCGTCGTCGGCGGCCGCGAGGCCGAGTCCGGCACCGTCGCCGTCCGCATCCGCGGTGCCGGACGGAAGCAGGTGGTGCTCGACCGGGGTGTGTTCGCCGCGCAGCTGCGTGAGCAGTCGGAGTCCCGCTCGCTCGAGCTGGGGGTGAGAGGGTGAGAGGCGTCGCCCTCCGAGCGGAGTGCCGGCCCCTCGTCCCCCACCGCTCGCGGTTTGTCATTCCGAACGTAGTGAGGAATCTCAGAGCGGACGACGGCGCGCCCACCCGGCTTCAGATCCCTCGCTGGCGCTCGGGATGACAGCTACCTTCGCGGAGCCTCCGTCACCCCGTCACCCCGTCACCCCGTCACCCCGTCACCCCGTCACCCCGTCACCCCGTCACCCCGTCACCCCGTCACCCCGTCTACGGAGCCCCACAGCGGAAATGGGAAAGGACTTGACGCCGCGCCGTCCTTCGTCGTACATTCCTGAGCGAAATTTCCGGTCAAGTAGGGGCTCTCGGCCTCTCACCTTTCGGCTCCGCGGGGTTCGTCCCCGCCGATGCCGCCGGGTCCCCATCGACCTCGAGCCTCGCAGATGGCCTGCGCCGGGTATCGGGTATGGCGGACTCGTCACCGAGTTCGCCGTTTTGTTTTCCTCTTACGGAGAGCCACGGCCATCAACGAGAGAACGCGTGTAAATCAGCAGATCCGGATCAGCCCGGTGCGCGTCATCGATCCGGACGGCGAGCAGATCGGTATCCTGCCAGTCGAGAAGGCCCTGGAGGCTGCGGAAAGGCTCGGCCTCGACCTCGTGGAGGTCGCGCCCCTGGCGCGACCGCCGGTTTGCCGGATCATGGACTACGGCAAGTTCAAGTACGAGGAGCAGCGCAAGGCCCGCGAGGCCCGCAAGAAGCAGCACCAGGTCCAGCTCAAGGAAGTCAAAATGCGTCCGGGAATCGAAGAACACGACTTCGACTTCAAGACGCGGCACGCACGGCGGTTCCTCGAAGAGGGAAACAAGGTCAAGGTGACCATGATGTTCCGGGGCCGGCAGATGGCCCACCCGGAGATCGGCCGGGAGGTGATGAATCGGGTGATCGAGGAGGTGGCGGACGTCGGAAAGGTGGAGTCGCCTCCCGCGATGGAGGCACGCAGTATGACCATGGTCCTGGTGCCGACCGGCAAGTAATCCGCGTCGATCCGACGCGCTCATGGAAAGGGAAGTCCCATGCCCAAGATGAAGACTCACCGCGGTGCGGCGAAGCGGCTCAAGAAGACCGCGAGCGGCAAGCTGAAGCGCTGGCACGCGTATCACAGCCACATCCTGACCAAGAAGTCGCCCAAGCGGAAGCAGGATCTGCGCTCCTCCGCGCTGGTCGCCAAGTCGGACGAGAAGCGCATGAAGCGCCTGATCCAGGCCTGATCGCCTTCCCTTCGCTCACTTTCGACCGGCCGGAGAACTCGCATGCCCCGCGTAAGCACCAACGTCGCGCGCCTCAAGCGCAAGAACCGCATCCTGAAGGAGGCCAAAGGCTACTTCGGGCGGCGCAAGAATCTGTACAAGACGGCCAAGGAGGCCGTCGAGCGGGGGTGGAAGTACGCCTACCGCGACCGTAAGAACCGGAAGCGCGAGTTCCGCAAGCTCTGGATCATCCGCATCAACGCGGGCGCCCGGCAGCACGGCCTCTCGTACTCCCGCTTCATGAACGGCCTGAAGCTGGCCGGGATCGAGATCAACCGGAAGGTGCTCGCCGATCTCGCGATCACCGATCCGAACGCCTTCGCAAGCCTCGCCGAGACCGCGAAGACCAAGCTCGGCTGAGCGGCCGCGTATCGAATCGGGGCGGCGCCGGGACCCAGGGTCTCCCGGCGCCGCCTTCGCATGAGGAGAAGCCGATGACGACTCCCGGCGACTTTCCGGACGAGTTCCGCGTGCGGATGGCCTCCCTCCTGGGCGCGGAAACCGACGCATTCCTGGCGGCGCTGGCGGTGCCGGAGCCGGGGCTCCGCGTCAACACGCTGCGCCTCTCCCCGGAGAAGTTCCGCCGCCTCTCTCCTTTCCCCCTCGAGCCGCTCCGCTCCCCGGAAGAAGGCTTTCTCGTGCGGGACGGGTCCCGCCCCGGCCGGCACCCGTACCACGACGCGGGCCTCTTCTACCTGCAGGACCCCGGCGCGATGGCCGTGGGCGCGATGGTCGACCCGAGGCCGGGGGAGCGGGTGCTCGACCTGGCGGCGGCGCCGGGCGGGAAGGCCACCCACCTCGCGGCGCGCATGAAGGGCGAGGGGCTACTGGTGGCGAACGACGTGAGCGCCCCGCGAGCGCGGGAGCTGGCCGGCAACCTGGAGAGGTGCGGCGTCACGAACGCGGTCGTGCTCGCCGATTCGGCGGATCGCCTGGCGGGCCGCTTCGGCGCTTTCTTCGACCGCGTCCTGTTGGACGCCCCCTGCTCCGGGGAGTCGATGTTCCACAAGAGCGAGGCGGCGCGCTCCGATTGGACCCCGGCTGCGGTGGCCGGCTGCGCGCGCCGGCAGGACGAGGTGCTCCGCCAGGCGGCGCGGCTCGTGCGTCCCGGCGGGCTCCTCGTCTACTCCACCTGCACCTTCTCTCCGGAGGAGAATGAGGGGGTGGTCTCGGGCTTCCTCTCCGCCCGTGCGGACTTCGAGCTGAGCGCGCTGCCGCCGGTGCCGGGCGCGGAGCCCGGTCGGGGCGAGGGGCACCCGCACCTGTCGCGTACAGTCCGGCTCTGGCCGCACCGCGTGCCCGGGGCGGGCCACTTCGTCGCCGCCCTCCGCCGGACGGCGGACGAGGCGCCACGCCCGCCCGCGCCGGAGCCCGCGGACGCCTCGCGCTCCGCGCGCGAGCTCTTCGCCGCCTTCGCGGCCGACGCGCTCTCGAGCCGCCCGCTCGACGATCGTCTCGCCGCGCGCGGAAGCGAGCTCTTCCTCCTCCCCGCGGGGACGCCGGAGCTGGCGGGGCTGCGAGTGGTCCGGCCGGGGTTCTGGCTGGGGACGCTCGCGAAGAACCGGATCGAGCCCTCGCACTCGCTCGCCCTCGGCCTTTCGCCCGACGCCGCTCTGCGCGCGGTCGACCTGCGGGCGGACGACCCGGAAGTGTCCGCCTACCTGCGTGGCGAGACCCTCTCCCGTGCCGGCGGGGCGGGATGGGCTCTGGTGCGGGTGGACGGCTTCGCGTTGGGGTGGGGGAAGCGGGTGGGCGGGACGGTGAAGAACCACTACCCGAAGGGGCTGCGCCGGCGGGGGTAGCCAAACCCCCGCCGGCGGCACAGATTGGGGACCTTGCCGGCGCCCGCCGCGCCGCCGATCCGATACGGGAGAAGGGGAAGGGCAGGCATGTCGATCGATCTGATCGCGCAGCTGCGCGACCTGGAGAGCGAGGGGGAGCGGGCAATCGCAGGCGCCGCCTCGGCTCCCGAGCTGGAGCGGCTTCGCGTGGAGCTGCTGGGCCGCAAAGGGCGGCTGACGGGGATCCTTCGGCGGCTCGGCGAGCTGGGATCCGAGGAACGCCCGCGCATCGGCGCGGAGGCGAACCGGGTGAAGGAGGCGCTGAGCCGGCGCCTCGACGAACGCGGCGCGGATGCCGGAGAAGCTCCTGGCCGCGCTCCGACCGCCGATCTTTCTCTTCCCGGCCGCGCGCGCTGGCGGGGCGGTACCCACCCGGTCACCCGCGTGGTGGACGAGATCTGCGAGATCTTCCGCGATCTCGGCTTCGCGCGGGTGAGCGGCCCCGAGGTGGAGACGGTGGACTACAACTTCACCAAGCTCAACACCCCGCTCGACCATCCCGCGGCCGACATGCACGATACCTTCTACCTCGCGGGAGGGGTCGTGCTGCGGACCCATACCTCGCCGGTGCAGGCGCGGGTGATGGAACGCTTCCAGCCGCCGGTGCGGGTGGTGGTCCCCGGGACGGTCTTCCGGCGCGACCCTTTCGACGCTTCGCACGCCCCCGTCTTCGAGCAGCTCGAGGGCCTCGCGGTGGACGAGGGGATCACCTTCGCCGACTTCAAGGCGACGATCTCCGAGTTCGCGCGGCGCTTCTTCGGCCCCTCGACGAAGACCCGCTTCCGCCCCTCCTTCTTCCCCTTCACGGAACCCTCTGCGGAGGTGGACGTCTCCTGCCAGATCTGCCAGGGGGCGGGGTGCGCCGCGTGCAAGCGCACCGGGTGGATGGAGATCATGGGCTCGGGGATGGTCGATCCTGCGGTCTTCGAGGCCGTCGGATACGACCCGGAGCGCTACTCCGGCTTCGCCTTCGGCATGGGTCCGGCCCGCATCGCGATGCAGCGCTACGGCGTTCCCGACATCCGGCTCCTCTACGAGAACGACGTCCGCTTCCTGGAACAATTCTGAGGGCGAGGGGAAAGGTGACGGGGAACAGGGAACAGTACGTACTCCTATGAACATCTCCTATCGCTGGTTGCGGTCCCTGGTCCCGGAGCTGACCGAGCCGCCGCGCAGCGTCGCGGACCGGCTCGGGATGCTCGGCGCGCCGGTGGACGACTTCGTGGAGCTAGCGGCCGGCATCGGAGACGTGCGGATCGCTCGGGTGGAGGCGGTGAAGCCGCACCCGAACGCTGACCGCCTCCGCCTCTGCGTGGTGGACGCGGGAGGCGAGGAGCGGCTGCAGGTCGTCTGCGGCGCGCCGAACGTCGAGGCTGGCCGGTTCTATCCCTTCGCCCCCATCGGTGCCGAGCTGCCCGGCGGAATCTCGATCAAGAAGGCCAAGCTGCGCGGAGAAGTGTCGGAGGGGATGCTCTGCTCCGCCCGCGAGCTGGGCCTCGGCCGCGACCACGCGGGGCTGCTGGCCCTCGCCGGCGAGTGGGAGCCGGGGTCCGCCTTCGTGCCGCAGCTCGGTCTGGACGATGTGAGGATGGTGGTGGACGTCACCCCCAACCGACCCGACCTCCTCTCTCACCTGGGCGTTGCCCGCGAGATCGCGCCCGCGGGCGCCGCGGACCTGCGCCTGGAGCCATTCTCGTCCGGTGGCGCGCCGGCGCTCGAGCTGCGCGCGGTGGAGCGCGAAGGCCAGGTCGGCGGGGTCGGGATCTCCGTCGACGACCCCACGGGGTGCCCGCGGTACGCGGTCGCGGTGTTGCGCGGGGTGCGGGTCGGCCCCGCGCCCGAGTGGCTCGCGATGCGCCTGCGCGCCGTCGGTCTGCGGCCGATCAACAACGTGGTGGACGCCACCAACTACGTGCTTCACGAGCTGGGGCAGCCGCTGCACGCCTTCGACCTCTCCCGCCTGGGCGGCGGGCGCATCCGCGTCCGACCGGCGCGGGCGGGGGAGGTGCTGCGCACCCTCGACGGCGTGGACCGGCCTCTCGACGAGCGCATGCTGGTGATTGCCGACGCGGAGCGTCCCGTGGCGCTCGCCGGCGTGATGGGCGGCGAGGAGAGTGAGGTGACCGCGGAAACCCGGGACGTGCTGATCGAGTGCGCGCTCTTCGATCCCACCGCGACCCGCCGCACCGCACGCCAGTTGGGCCTTTCCACCGACGCCTCGTACCGCTTCGAGCGCGGGGTCGATCCGGAGCTGCAGCCGCTCGCCCTCCGCCGCGTGGTGGACCTGATCGTCGCCACCGCCGGCGGCGAGGCGGACCCCGCCTCCCTCGACGTGATTCCGTGCCCTTTCGAGCGGCGCCGGATCTCGCTGCGGCCCGCGCGGGTCGAGAAGGTGCTGGGGGTCGAGATCGGAGCCGGCGAGATCGCGGGCCTCCTCCGCCCGATCGGCTTCGAGTTCGAGACGGCGGACGGCGCGCTCCGCGTGGCGGTGCCGGGATTCCGTCCGGACGTGGAGCGGGAGGTGGACCTGATCGAAGAGATCGCCCGGCGGCGCGGCTACGACTCTTTCCCGGAAGAGCTGGCCGCCTTCCGGCCGAGCCGCGTACCACAGGACCCGCTAGTGCCGGTGCGGCAGCGCCTGCACGGGCTCTTCGCGCGCTGGGGCCTGTGGGAGGCCCGCACCGTCGCCTTCGCACCCGCGGACGAGGATCGGGTGCCGCTGCTGAACCCGCTCTCGGCCGAGGAGAGCCACCTGCGCGACCGGCTGGTTCCCGGGCTGCTGCGCCGCGTCGAGCACAACTGGGCACATGGGGTGCGGGACGTGCGACTCTACGAGATCGGGTCCGTCTTCTCCCCGGGCGGGCCAGGGGATCCCCCCGGGGAGGAGGTCCGCGCCGCGGCGGTGCTCACCGGCGCGCGGCTGCCACCGCATTGGAGTGGCCCGGTGCCGGCGTGGGACCTTTGGGACCTGAAGGCGCTGCTGGGGGAGCTGGCGGAGGAGCTGTCGCTGGGGGAGCTCCTCCCCGGAGACGGTGCGGCGCAGTCGTTCGTGGATTCCGTCCAGCGCTTCGAGCTGCGGGCGCCCGGCGGGGAGACGGTGGGATGGGGCGGGCGGGTGCCCGACGCCGCGGTGGACGCTCCCGCGTGGGCGGAGCCGGTGTGGGCGCTGGAGGTGGTGCTTCCCGCCGGGACCGATGCGAAGGCCGCGCCGAAGTACCGGACGCTGCCGGAGTTCCCGGCCTCGGAGCGCGACCTGGCGCTGCTGGTCCCCGCGGAGCGGGCCGGGGCCGAGGTGGAAGCGGTGATCCGCGAGGCCGCGGGCGAGATCCTCGACGCCGTCTGGCCCTTCGACGTCTACGTCGGGCGGGGGATTCCGGAGGGAATCCGCAGTCTCGCCTGGCGCTTGCGCTTCCGGCGCGCGGAGCGGACGCTCACCGACGCCGAGGTGCAGCGGGCCATGGACCGGGTGCTGGAAGCCCTCGCGGAGCGACTGGGTGTCCATCGCCGCTGAGCGCGGGCGCCGGCCGGAGCTCCCGCCGGGCTGGGAGCGCCTGGAGCGCGCGGCCGAGGACGCGGCGGTGGCGGTCGCCGTGTGGCGCCACCGCGCGGCCGACGCCGAGGAGGAGGTGGTGCGCCTCCGCCGCGCGCTCGAGGACCTCGCTTCGAATCGCAGCCGGCCGGACGACCTGGGCGAGGAGCTGCGTCGTCTCCGGGCCGAGAACGCCGCGCTGCAGAGCCGCATGCTCGAAGCCCGCAAGCGGGTGGGTGCCCTGATGCGGCGCCTGGCTTCGCTGGAGGTGGAGCCGTGAGCCGCTCTCGCTCCGCGCCGCGCAACAGCGTCACCGTCGAGATCGCCGGGGAGCGGCACGTGCTGCGCTCCGACGCCCCGCCAGAGTACACGCACGCCGTCGCGGCCCACGTGGATGCGACCGTGCGCGCGCTGGGTCAGTCGTCCGCGCTGGAGCCGCAGCGCAGCGCCATCCTGGCCGCGATGGTCATCACGGACGAGCTCTTCCGGGCGCGCGAGGAGCTTCGCGCGCTGCAGGAGGAGGTGGAGCGCCGCGTCTCTGTCCTGACGGACCGGCTGGAGCGCGCCGCCGGGGAGGCCGACGCCGCCGCGGGTCCGGAAACCGCGGGGTAGCCGCCGCGCTACGCGCCGTTCCGGTCGGGGGTTGCGCCGCAGCGTGCGGCCCTCCTATTCTACCTCTCGTGGTGATCCTGCCCCGCGCACTCCCAGCGGGCCGTCCCCGCCTGCGGTCCCTCGATCGGCGGAACGCCCCGGGCGGCTCCGAAGTCGTCCTCCGGCGCTCGAATCCGCGGTGCTTTCCGAGCCTCCGGTGGCAGGAGACCTCCGCCACCGTTTTTCGCAGCGATTCCTCGACACCCCGGACGCGGGCGATCCCCGCGCTGGCGATAGATCATACCCATGGAGACACTACTGACCGCACTGGTCGTGGCGGTGCTGGCCGGCGCCGCCGGCCTGGTCGCCGGCCGCGCCCTGGAGCAGTCCCGTCTGCGCCGGGCCCACGCGACCGCCGAGGATGAGCGCGCCCGCATCCTCGCCTCGGCGGAGCACGACGCGGAGAACCTGCGCAAGGCCCAGACCCTCGCCGGGAAGGAAGAGGGCTTCCGCGCCAAGGAGGAGTGGGAGCGCGAGGAGGCCCGCCGCCGCGAAGAGATCGAACGCGCCGAGCGCCGGGTCGAGGAGCGCGAGGAGTCGCTCGACCGCAAGTTCCATCTGGCGGAGGAGAAGATCCAGGCGCAGGACAGGCGGGCCGAGCAGACCACGCAGCTCGAGAAAGCGCTGGAGGCGCGCGAGCTGGACCTCAAGAAGCGCGTGGCCGAGGTGCAGCAGCGCCTCGAATCGCTTGCCGGGCTCAACGCCGACGAGGCGAAGCGCCAGCTGATGCACGAGATGGAGGAGGCCGCACGCGCCGAGGCCGCCCAGCGGCTCCGCGAGGTCAGGGAGGAGGCCCGCCGCGACGCGGAGCGGGAGGCGAAGAAGATTATCTCGCTCGCCATCCAGCGCATCGCCGCCGATCATACCGCCGAAACCACCGTCTCCGTCGTCTCCCTCCCTTCGGACGAGATGAAGGGGCGGATCATCGGCCGCGAGGGTCGGAACATCCGCGCCTTCGAGCAGTTCACCGGGATCGACGTCATCATCGACGACACGCCGGAGGCGGTAGTCCTCTCCGGCTTCGACCCGATCCGCCGCGAGGTGGCGCGCATCGCCCTCGACAAGCTCGTCTCCGATGGGCGCATCCATCCCGGCCGAATCGAGGACGTGGTCTCGAAGAGCCGGAAGGAGGTCGAGACGGGAATGCGAGAGGCGGCGGAGGAGATCCTCTACGAGCTCGGCATCCACGGGCTCCATCCCGAGATCATCAAGGTGCTGGGCCGCCTGAAGTTCCGTACCTCCTACGGGCAGAACCAGCTCCTGCACTCGAAAGAGGTGGCGCTGCTGGCGGGGAACATGGCGGCCGAGATGGGCTTCGACACGCAGATGGCGAAGCGCATGGGGCTGCTGCACGACGTGGGGAAGGGGCTCACCCACGAGCACGAGGGGACGCACGTGGAGCTGGGGTGGAACCTCTGCAAGAAGTACGACGAGCCGGACCAGGTGCTGAACGCCATCCGGGCACACCACGACGAGGAGCCACACCTCTTCCCGGAGACCTTCCTGGTCACCGCCGCCGACGCGATCTCCGGCTCGCGCCCCGGCGCCCGGCGGGAGAACTTCGAGACGTACGTGAAGCGCCTGGAACGCCTGGAGGAGATCGCCACTTCTTTCCCCGGCGTCGAGCGCTGCTTCGCCATCCAGGCGGGCCGGGAGCTGCGCATCATGGTCACTCCCGACCGCGTCAACGACGAGGAGATGGCGCGCCTCAGCGAGGATACCGCCCGCCGCATCGAACAGGAGCTCCAGTACCCCGGCCACATCAAGGTCGTGGTCATCCGCGAGACCCGTGCAGTCGATTTCGCACGGTAGGGAAGTAGCGGGGCTTCCGTTGCCCGTTTCCTGTTTCCCGTTCCCTCATCGGGCATGCGAGTTCTCTTCGTGGCGGACGTGATCGGCAACCCCGGGCGCCGGGCCGCCAGGGGGTTGCTTCGTCTGGTGAGGGGCGAGGCGCGGGCGGACGCGGTGGTGCTGAACGGAGAGAACTCCGCCGGCGGCTTCGGGATCACCCCCGAGATCGCCCGGGAGTTCTTCGACCTGGGGGTGGAGGTGATCACCACCGGGAACCACGTCTGGGACAAGAAGGAGATCCTCCCCTTCCTCGCCGCGGAGTCCCGCCTCCTGCGCCCGGCCAACTATCCACCGGGAAATCCGGGGAAGGGAAGCGTGGTGGTGGAAGTGGGCGGCGTGCGGCTCGCCGTCCTGAACCTGCAGGGGCGCACCTTCATGGTCGCCATCGACGACCCCTTCCGCTGTGCCGATTCGCTCCTCGCCGAGCTGCGAGGGGAGGCGGACGTGGTGGTGGTGGACTTCCACGCCGAGGCGACGTCCGAGAAGCAGGCGTTCTCGCACTACGTGGACGGTCGCGTGGCGGCGGTGGTCGGCACCCACACCCACGTCCAGACGGCGGACGAGCGGATCCTCCCGAAAGGGACCGCCGCCATCACCGACCTGGGGCTCACCGGAGGCCTCGGTGGAATCATCGGGATGAAGACCGAGATCTCGCTTCAGCGCCAGCTCCTGCAGGCGCGGGGCGAGCGGATGCAGCCCGCCGACGACGCCCTCCATCTCCAGGGCGCGCTGGTCGAGGTGGACCCCTCCTCCGGCCTCGCCCGCTCCATCGAGCGCGTCAGCGTCCCGTACGCCCGCGTCCTGGAGGGAGCCTTTGGAAAGTCGTGAATGGTGAAGGTCGAACGGACCCACTTCCGGTAGCCGGAGCTCCGCGGTACCGCGCGCGAGCCGGCCCATTCGACCGTCGCGATCCTACATTACGGTTGCCCATGGCGCGGATCATCAGCGGAACGGAGCTCAGCCGGACCATCCGGCGGGAGGTCGCGGCGGAGGTGGAGGCGCTTCGCGCCGAGGGAACGGTACCCGGGCTCGCGGTCGTCCTGGTAGGCAGCGATCCCGCGAGCGAGGTGTACGTCCGCAACAAGACGCGCGCCTGCGAGGAGGTGGGGATGCACGGCCGCACCCTCCATCTCTCCCCGGAGGTCGACGAGGACGAGCTGTTCGGAGTCGTCGACGGCCTGAACGCGGACCCCGACGTGCACGGGATCCTCGTGCAGCTCCCCATCCCCGAGCACCTGCCGTACAAGGCGGTGCTGGAGCGGATCGACCCCGACAAGGACGTGGACGGATTCCATCCCCTGAACGCTGGCCTCGCCTTCGTCGGAGATCCACGCGCCTTCCTTCCCGCCACGCCGGCGGGAATCATGGAGATGATCCGTCGCGAGAAGATCCCGACCCGCGGCCGCCACGTCGTGATCGTCGGGCGGAGTCTGATCGTCAGCAAGCCGCTCGCTTCCCTCCTGATGGCCCCCGGTCCCGACGCCACCGTCACCCTGACCCACAAGTACACGGCCGCGCTCGCCTCGCATACGCGGATGGCCGACATCCTGGTGGTGGCGGTGGGAAAGCCGGGCCTCATCACCGCCGACATGGTGAAGCCGGGCGCCACGGTGATCGACGTGGGGGTGAACCGCGTACCCGACGAGAGCGCGTCGCGCGGCTATCGAATCGTGGGAGACGTGGACTTCGAGGCGGTGAGCGAGGTGGCCGACGCCATCACCCCCGTTCCGGGCGGCGTCGGGCCGATGACCATCACCATGCTGCTGTTGAACACCCTCGAAGCCGCCCGCCGGGCGCACGCCACCCGTGGGGCGGGGAGCGGCGCCGGATGAGCTGGGATCTCTTCTCCTCGGCCGAAGCCGTGCGGAACGAGCTCGCGCGCGTCCCGCGGAACGAGGACCTCGCCCGCGCGGTTGCGGCAAGCTGGGCGGACCGCGGCTTTCCGCGGCAGCCGGGCGCTGGCAGGGAGTGGACCGTGTCCGACGTCAACGCCGCCGCGCGGGAGCTGGTGGAAGGGGTGTTCCCCCCGCTTCGGGTGACGGGCGAGGTCGCCAACTTCACGCGCGCCCGCTCCGGCCACTGCTACTTCTCGCTGCGGGACGCCGGCGCGCAGCTGCGCTGCGTGATGTGGCGCGAAGAGGCGCGCCGCCTCCCAGCGGCCCCCGAGGAAGGGATGCAGGTCCGCGCGCTCGGCCGCCTCTCCCTCTACGAAGCCCGCGGCGAGTTCCAGCTCGTCGTGTCCGACCTCGAGGCGAAGGGAGACGGCCTCTGGCGGCTGGCGATGGAGCGGCTGCGCCTCCGCCTCGAGGCGGAAGGGCTGACCGCCGCCGAGCGGAAGCGCCCGCTGCCGCGTTGTCCGGCGACGGTCGGAGTCGTCACCTCCCCCTCGGGCGCGGCACTGCACGACGTCCTCAACGTGATCCGCCGCCGCGCCCCCTGGACCCGCGTCGTCCTGGCCGGGTGCCGCGTGCAGGGCGAGGGGGCGGCGGCGGAGATCGCGGAGGCGGTGCGCCTCTTCGGCCGCGCCCGCTGCGCGGACGTGCTGATCGTGGCGCGCGGCGGCGGCTCGGTCGAGGACCTATGGGCCTTCAACGAGGAGGAGGTGGCGCGCGCCATCGCCTCCTCGCCGGTCCCCGTGGTCTCAGGCGTGGGGCACGAGACGGACCTCACGATCGCCGATCTGGTCGCCGACCTGCGGGCGCCCACCCCCTCCGCGGCGGCGGAGGCGACGGTCCCCGACGGGGCCGCCCTCCGGCGCGGGCTCCACCGCGACGCCGCACGGCTCACCGTCGCGGTGGAGGCGCACCTTCGCGACGCGCGGTCGGCGCTCGGGGGAGCGGCGGCCTCGCTGCGCGCCGCGGCGCTCCGGGACGCCGCCCAGCGCCGCGCCCGCCTGGGATCGCTGGGCGAGCGGCTCGGCGTCCTCTCGCCGCTCGGGACCTTCACCCGTGGGTTCGCGCTCCCCATCGGCGCCGACGGCCGCGTCCTGCGGCGAGTGGAGGATTTCCGTCCCGGCGAGCGCTTCGATCTGCGAGTTCGCGACGGCTCGGTGGCCTGTCGGGTCGAGGAGGGCGAGACAGGGGAGGCGCTTTCGCGGAGCCCGCCGGAGGGCTAACTTGTCCGCCCTCG
>CBDCDN010000011.1:0-461954 GCA_965215255.1 Longimicrobiaceae bacterium
CGTCGCCGGGTCGGCGAAGGCGTAGTAGCCCACCTGCGCCGGCGCACCCGGGATCGGGGCCTCCGGCTCGCCGGAGGGGGAGTAGCGCCAGAGCTCCCCGTGCTCCACCGGCCGGTCCCCAGCGCACCACCCGCAGCTCACTCCCGTCGGGCGAGAGGCTCGGGCTGTACTCCCAGCCACTCGGGCGTGCGGAGGTGACCTGCGAGGCGAGGCCGCTCGCCAGGTCGAAGCGGTACACGTCGGTCTGCCCCTCCCGCTCGGCGACGTAGAGGAAGCCCGAGCCGTCGGGAAGGAACCAGGGCTGGTTGTCGTACCCGTCTCGGTGGGTCAGGTTGGTCGCGGCGCCAGCGAGCAGGACGCCGTCCCTCGCGGCGCAGCTCCGCGAGCCAGAGGTCGGGACCCGGCTCCTGCGCGAATGCAGCGGAGGCGGCGGCGAGCGCCAGGGACGCCGCGGCGGCGAAGATCGGTTTCACCATGGAACCTCACGGGACGGGGTTCGGCTCGGGTCGCCGATTCGGCGCGCGCACCGATCGGCCCAGGGGGAACGACCTACGGGCGAGGGGCACCGCTCCTCCGGAGGCGACGTCGCCCACGAACCAGGCCGTGACCAGCAGGACCAGGAGGGGCGACCCCCAGCTCCGCGAAGATGGCCCGCGCGACGGTATTCGCGGTCCCCCGCCGGCGCGGAGCCGCGGCGTCGCCCTCTTCCAGTTGAAGGCCCCCAGCGCCAGGATGCCCGCGAAGAGCAGCAGCTTCAGGGAGAGCAGGCGTCCGTAGCTGCTCGTCCAGAGGTCCGCGACCCGCTGGAGATGGACCCAGGCCCCCCAGGCTCCCCGTCAGCGGCCACGACGACGGCCGAGGCGAGAGCGCCACCGGCGAGAAGGCGCTCAGGCGGGCCAGCAGCACCCGGGGCGAAACCCTCGGCTGGCGGGAGCGACGAGGCGGGCGAGCACGCCCAGCGTCCCGAGCCAGGTCCCGGCGGCGATCACGTGCGCCCCCGTCCGCGGCGACGGCGAGGCGCGTCAGGCCTTCCACCGCCGAGGCGTGTCCGCTCAGCGCCGGAGGTGAGGTGCGAGCATCGCGGCCAGGGCGCCGGCGGCGATCTCCAGGCACCCGACAGACCGCGGCCCCGCGGCGCCGAAGGCCGCGAGGAGCCAGCAGGGCGCCGCCAATCTGCGCGATCCAGATCCTCCCCCACCCGAGGGAGAGGAGGATCGTCCGCTTCGGACGCCAGCGGCTCGGTCGGATCGCGAAAGGCGAGCAGCTGGGCCGCGAGGAGCGCCAGGAGCGCCCGGCACCAGCGCCGCGGCCGAGG
Source organism: Longimicrobiaceae bacterium (assembly GCA_965215255.1). GTDB lineage: Bacteria > Gemmatimonadota > Gemmatimonadetes > Longimicrobiales > Longimicrobiaceae > CBDCDN01. Next base: position 1,316 of record CBDCDN010000011.1, read on the forward strand.
CGGCCCCCAGGCGCGGCGGCGCCGCGCGCGCCCGCCGCGTCGCCGTCTTCCTCCCCCCGTTCTCGGCAGCACCAGCCCACCGGTACGAGACGGCCTCCCGACGGCCAGGAGCAGCAGGACGAACAGCGCCGCAGCGCGCGCGAGGGCGCCAAGGAAGCTCGCCAGATCCACTTCCGCGACCTCGCCTGCGCCGGCCGCGTCAGGTCGCGGGCTTGAAGGTGAAGCGGTAGTCGCCGCGGACGATGTGGCCATCCTTGGCCATCGCGCGCGCCACACCACGCGGTACGTCCCGGGAGCGATGCGGCCCGTGACCGCCGCGCGGACGACCGTTCCGTCGTTCGGGTCCAGCTTCAGGTCTCCGAGCGCGACCTCCTCCTCCTCCGCTACGTTCAGCAGCTTAATCGAGGTGGCTCGCGACCTGCGGCTCCTGCGAGAAGAACAGGTCGATCGACTCCGGCGCCGCCGCCACCGTGGCGTCGGCGGCCGGGCATCGCCTTCCGCAGCGCGAGGTGGAAGTCGGCCGGGGCACCCGCGCCTGGCCGACACGGCACCAGTGAGCAAGGAGGGCGAAAGCCGCCAGGGTAAATCCGTGAGTGAGCTTCATCTCGACCTCGGTCGTGAAAGAATTCGGTTGCCTTGGGCGCGCCGCCGGGAGTGGAACCCGGCGGCGGCGCGGTATCGTGGCCCCCGACGTGAAGCGCGGGGATACGGTCGGAGACGTATGGTTTCGCGGAGCGGGTCAGGCCCGCGGAGGCGCGGTGCCGAAGGGGAGCAGGAAAGCGATGGTGCGCGCGGCGGGTTCCGCCGGTGGTGTGGAGCTCCGATAGGCTCGGATCAGGGGCGAGTGGATCAGCCGGCCGCCGGAGTCCGGAAGCGAGACGGATCCACCCGCGAAGCAGGCGCCGCGGCACTCGCAGTGCGCCGCCGCATCGCCGGGGAGCGAGTCCCCGGTGCTCGCCGCGGCATCGTGGCCGGCGTGGAGGGCGGTTCCGGCTCCCGCGCCGTGCCCGAAGTGGTGCGGACACTCCGCCGCGAGGCCGGCCCCCGTTGCCGAAGAGGCCCCCGGGAACAGCAGCAGCACCGCCACGGCGAGCCGGAGCGGGGCGCTGCGGTCGGGGTACGGGGTGGCGCCTCGTCGGGGGCATCGGTCTGCTGGTTTCTCGGGAACGCGAGGACGATCGCTCGAACGATAATGCCACCCGTCCACCCGAGCAACGCCTCTCGTCCGGATGGGCTTTCTTCCCTCCCCGCTCTACCGGAACGCGTCCCAGGCGTACTGCCATCCCAGGGTGAGTACCCAGTCCGTTTCGAGCTGCGGGCCGTCGAGCGACTGGAAGAGCGGGCGGCCGAACTCCACCGCCAGCCGCTGGCCGTGCAGGCGCCCCTCCGCGACCTCGAAGTTGACGCCGAGCAGCGCGTCCACGCGCCTTCCCCCGCGCAGATCCGGATCCGCCGTGGGAACCATTCGCGGGTTGAGCGCCGCGTCCGCGCCCCCGACGTCGCTCCAGGCCTGTCCCTCCACCCGTAGTGAGCCGCTCAGCCAGTCGCTCCATCGCCAGGCGCCCCACGCCGTCCCGAGCGCCCGGTTCCCGAAGGCGTAGCCGTGGTCGTTCTCGCCCAGGCGGACGGTGCCCTGGGCCTGTGCTCCCCAGGAGAACCGATCGCCCTGACCGAGGTAGGTGATGCCCGGGAGGAGGTCCCAGGTTCCCGAGCCGACCTGCATCGGGTAGGGGAGCCGGACCTCGGCGCCGGCGCTGGCCGGCGTGACGTCCTCCTCGTCGATCGAGCCCGTCGGGATCCCCACGCCGAGATGCGCGTGCGCCGCCTGCCGGTCGCGGTTGAAGAGGCGGACGAGCCCCGAGAGCTTCACGTCGCCGATCCCGCCGGACTCGGTGGTGAAGGTGCCGCCCATCCGGGTGCGGTGATCCATGTCGATCGTGACGTAGGGGACCATCGCCATCAGCGTGAGGCGGTCCGAGGGCGCGTACATCGCGCCGAACATGTGCATGCGCATCGGCATCTCCAGCGGCGTCACCATGAAGCCGTACTCCTAGGGCGACACCACTTGTTCCGGGGAGACCTCGTCGGTCCCGTCGCGGTTTCCCTGGATGCGCATGTCCATGAAGCGGTAGGAGAGCATCACCTCCCCCCCGCCATGGGTGTGGTCGCCCATCACCCCGATCGGCGCGTGCCCGTCCGGCCGCCCCGACGTCCAGGGTTCCTGTGCCGCCAGGGGCACGGCCGTCGTGGCCATGACCAGAGCGCACGAGATCTCGCGGAATGTCATCGGTCTTCTACTTTTCTTGGTTCTTCTTGGTTCCGGCGGTCGTCGGGAGCCGCCCGGCTCGAGGCGCGGCGCTCCCGATTCGAGGACGGAATTGGCGCGCCTCGCGGTGTCCTCGCGGGGACGTCGGCGGAGCCGCGGACGGATCGCCATCTCAATGGAACGACGTGCGGGAGCCCACCGGTCCCGCCATGCGGCGGCCCGTGTCGCGAGCGATCGGTGCCGGCCCGGCGTTTCGGGCGCGGCCGATCACGCCTTCAGGGCGGCGTCGCGAGCGCGGAAGACGGCGGCCTCAGGCGGAAACGGGTGGGGGAGTCGCGAAGGGGAGGAGATACGGAGGGCGGGAGATCGCGAGGCGAGGTGCGGAGCGCGGCCCCTCGACGGTCCTCTCCGGGAGAGGAGCGCGGACGGACGGCGAGCCGGAGGCGCCCAGGAAGGAGGCGCCTCCGGAAAGGCAGTACCCGACGCAGGAGCAAGGTGCGGCGTGGTCGGAGTCGGAGGGGGCGTCGCCTCCGTGCGAACTATGGCCCGATCCCGCGTACGTGGAGGCCGGATCGGCTCCGGACGCGGCGTCGTGGTGGAGGCAGGGATGAAGCCCGAGCGCGTCTCCGCTCCAGGCGAGGCCGAGCAGCACGGCCACCCGGAGGGCGGCCGTGCGCGGCCGTGCGCGCAGCGGCGATCGGAGACGGGAGGGTGTCCACATGGGCGCAAGAATAGGCGCCGCTCCGCGGGAGCGCCCGGAAACTGATGGCGGGTCAGGCGTTCACCGCGGTCCGCGGGGTACGGGTTCTCCCCGAGCACGTCCTCGCCGCTGACCTCAGCGGGTGGTCACCGACACCAGCTCCATCACCTCGCCGCCGCCTTCCACCTCGCGCGAAGCCGACCTGCGGGCGGTGCCACTTGTTCTCGCGCGGACCCGGATCCAACGCGTTCCGGTCTTCCGTGCGCACACAGCCGGCGAAGGCGCCGAATGGGGTGGTGACCGATTCGTTCACCGCCAGCACCTTCGCCCGGTCCTCGGTCTCGCCCTCGTGGTACTCCTGGCGGTACTCCTCGCCGAAATGGGCCGCCGGGTCCGCCCACATGATGATGCCCGGCAGGACGCTGTCGACGCCCCACTCCCAGGAGCCCATGGTGTCGACCACCTTGCCGTCCTGGCATTCCGCGGTGCTTTCGCCCAGGCACCAGACGTCGCCGGCCGCGCGAGCCTGAGGGGCGGCAGGACCTCCACCCCGCCGAGCGCGACCGGGTCCGGCCGGAGCGAGACGTGGATCTCGACCCCGCCCTCCGCTCGAAGGAAGGCGTGGAGGGTCCGCGTCGCGTAGCCGATGCGGCGCACCTCCAGCCAGGCGGTCACGGCTCTCTCCCCTTCCGCTTTCCGTTCGGCGGCGCGTCGAGCAGCGCCTCCAGCCGGTCGGGGAAATCGGTGAACATCCCGTCTACCCCGAGCGCGAGCAGGGCGGCCATCTCCTCCGGCGCGTTCGCCGTGTACGGGTGGACGCCCAGGCGGCGCGCGTGGGCGGCCTCCACGACCGCGACATCGACGCTCCCCTTCGAGGGACCGATCCCCACCGCGTAGGTCGTCACCTGGTCCAGGCTGCTCCGGATCGACGCGCTCGTCTCGGACGAGGAGAAGAGCTGGACGAGGGGGAGCTCCGGGTCGAGGGAGTGGATCTTCCGCAGACTGGAGGGGCTGAACGACTGCACAAACACCCGGAAGCGCCCGGCGGCCGGCCGGCGCAGGCGGTACTCCTCCAGCAGGGCGAGCAGCGCCTCCTCCATCCCCGGCGCCTCCTCCGGGTTCTTGGTCTCGATGTAGTAGCTCGCTCGGCGGCCGTAGCGCCGGAAGACCTCCTCCAGCGTGGGGATCCGCAGGCCAGCGTACTCGGGGCGCGCGGCCTCGGGGTGGGCCGCGTTGAACCAGCTCCCCACGTCGCAGGTCCGGATCTGCGCGAGCGTCTTCTCGATCACCGGTCCGGTGCAGTTCTCCGCGGGGCCGCGCGCGGTGCGGTCCAGCGTAGGGTCGTGCAGGACGACGAGGACGCCGTCCTTCGTGAGCTGGAGGTCCTGCTCGATGAAGTCGGCGCCCATCTCGAGCGCGAGGTCGTAGGCGGGGAGCGTGTGCTCGGGTGCGTGGCCGGAGGCGCCGCGGTGGCCGATGACGAGAGGCGGGCCATCCGCGGGCGCGCGGCGAACGGCCGGCACCGTCGGAGGCACCTCCGGCTCCGGCGGCTGGACGACGCGGTCCGCCTCGCAGGCGGCGAGCAGAGTCAGCAGGGCGAGGGTGCACGGCATGGGAACTCCGGCGCGGGGGAACGAGCGGCCTTCGCGGGAAAGGATAGCGGGGATCCGGCCGTCGGACCACCCTCGTCGATCGGCTCTCCCATACCGGCACACGCGCGCGCCGGAAATCTCCTCCTATCGGGTCGATTCCGGGAACCGGCGGGCGGCGGCGGGCCGGTCGCCATCCCCTCCGTGAGCCGGCCGACCACCACCTCCCCCGAGCCCCGCAGGATTCCCCAGACCTCGCGAGGGTTCCCGGGGTCGAACACCCACGCCTGTCCGGCCATCGGGGCGGGGATCGTCTCCACCCACTCCAGCACCGAACCCATCTCCGGCAGGCGCAGCACGTAGATCTCCGGCTCGTCGTGCCCGGTCACGTACAGCCGCCCGTCCGGGCCCCAGTTGCCCCCGGAGCTGCTGTTGGGCGTCAGCCGCTGGAGTAGGCGCACGGGATAGGCGTAGGCCGCCCTCCGCGTCCAGGAGGAGTCGTACCGCACGAGCGTGCTCCACTCGGGACCCTTTCCCGGGACCCCGCTGTAGTTTCCGTAGTGGGCGAAGTGCAGCCACCACTCCCCAGCGCGGGGGAGGGCCCAGGTGAGAGACCCGTCGGTGATGCCGAGGCTCCGCGACTCGACGTGCTCCATCGTCTCCGTGTCCCACACCTCCACGGAGCTGAGCATCGGGATGCCGGGATGGTTCGAGTGCGCGCACACCAGCCGCCCCTCGTGGACGAGGCAGCTGTTGAGATGGATCGTGGGACCGTCCGGGGCGCCCTTCCAGCCGCCCACCCGCGCCCCGGTGCGACGGTCGTACTTCCCGATCTCGTGGTTGGCGACCGCGTAGAAGTGCCGGTCGTCGACCGCGACGCCCTGCCGGGCCTCGGGGGCCGCGAAGCGCCGCATCTCGACGAAGCGGCGGCCGGAGGGCGGCGGCGCCTCGGGCGTCCGGCCGTGCGGGTAACGCGGGAGGGCGTCGCTCTCGGGGCGCACCCACTCCCGCTGCGCCCGCGTGGGCTCCTGCGCGGGGGCTTCGGCGGGGCCGGCGGCGCAGGCCAGGAGGACGGTCGCCAGGAGCGTGAGCCCGGCCCCGGCCGGGCTCACGCGGATGGAGGAAGGCATTCGGTTCTCTCCGTTCACATGGAGAAGCGCATCCCGAGCGTCGCCCACCAGCTGTAGGACTCGCGCTCGTGGATCCGGGAGAAGGAGCGGGTCGGCTCACCCTCGATCTCGCGGTCGGCCTCGTTGGTGAGGTTGTTGAGCTGCAGGAAGGTGGCGAAGCGGTCGCTCCACTGCTGGTTCAGCGAGAAGTCGAGGTGGAACTCCTCCCCCGTCCAGATGTCGTTGTGGAGCTGCCCGCCCTCGAACTTCTCCCACATGTGCGAGCGGTAGTTCCCGGCGACCACCCCCGAGAGCCCCAGGCCCGGGTTGTCGTACGTGAGGGAGACGTTGGCGGTGTGCTTGGGGTTGTTGGGGAGCGGCGTGTCGCCCTCTCCGAAGTCCGTCTCCGAGTGGTTGTAGGTGTAGTTGGCGTTGATCCCGAACCAGCGGAGCGCCGGCACGCCCAGCCGGGCGAGCTTCTGGGAGGTGGCCAGCTCCACCCCGTACACGGTCGCGGATCCGCCGTTGCGCGGCTGGAAGACCGTGTACTCGACTCCGTCGAGGAGCTCCGTGAAGCTCTGCGTCGCGATCGGGTCCTGCATGCGCTTGTAGAAGACGCCGGCGCCCAGGAAGCCGAGCCCCGCGGAGTAGCGCTCCACCATCAGGTCGTAGTTCCAGGCGGTGATCGGCTGGAGGCCGGGGTTGCCGCGGGAGATCTCGAGGTCCGCGCGGTCCACGTCGTCCACCGGGACGAGGTCCGAGAAGGGCGCCCGCGCGAGCCCCCGGGTGACGGCGGCGCGCAGCTGCGTCCCCGCGTCGAGGCGGAAGACCAGGTGCGCCGAGGGGAGGACGATGGTGTGCTCGCCGTCGCCCTCGTAGCCGGTCGCGAGCTGGAGGTAGTCGTGCGCCGTCCGCTCCACGCGCGCGCCGACGAGGGTGGTGAAGCGCTCCGACCAGTCCGTCGTGTTCATCAGATAGGCGGCGGAGATCGTCTCGTCCGCCTCGTACGAGCTGGCGTTGCCGCGCGGGTCGGCGGGGGTGAACGCGGGCGTCAGCGGAAGGGCGGCCACCTCGGGATCGCCGAGGCGTACGCCGGGGAGCCCGAAGGTCCCGCCGGAGATGGTCGGGGCGGCGGCGGCACTCGCGGGCGCGGAACGGACCCGGGTGTAGAGATAGCTCCGGTCTCCGCGCGTGATCTTCCCCCCCACCTTGAGCGACGATCTCCCGGCGGCATCGATCGGGAGCACGAGGTCGAGCCCGGCGGTCCGCTGCCCCGTCTCCACCCTCGTCGGGTAGACGACGACGTAGTCTAGGGTGAGAGGGGTGTCGAGGCCGGGGAAGGTGGAGAGGGCGCCGAGCGCGTCGATCTCGGCGTCGCTCATCGAGGGGAGCATCGGGTTGGGGCGGCTCCACTGGAACTCGGTGATGTCGGGCCAGTCCTCGCTCCCGTCGGCCCAGGAGGCCTCGTAGGCGAGCCGCGCCCGGCCGAGCCCCTGGTCGCCCGTCAGCTTCACGAAGCCGAGGTACTGCTCGCGGACGCGGTTCCCGGTGAAGCGGCTCTCCCGCGCGGCACGGATGTCGTAAATCGCCATCCGCCGGATCTCGTCCTCCAGGAAGCGGTCCCAGTTGAAGGTCAGCGCGGCCTGGCCGTCGGCGGCGTAGCGGTAGTCGACGTTGCCGATGATCCCGAGGCGTTCGCGGCCGACGTCGTAGTCGGTGGTGCGGTGTCTCGCGAGGGCGCTTCCCTCGTCCTCCCGGTAGCGCCAGGACTCGAAGAGCGAGCCGCGCTCCGTGTCGTGGTAGCCCGCGGCGAGCAGCACCCCCAGCCGGTCGTCGCGGAAGCGGCGGCCGGCGGCGGCGTTTACCGTCCGGATCCCCTGCCCGTAGGTGTCCAGCTCCGACTGCTGGTCGTTCCAGCCGCCGCCGAGCTCCAGGGTGAGCTCGGGGACCACCCCGGCCCGCTTCAGCCGCATGTCCACCACCCCGCCCAGCGCGTCGGCGTCCATGTCCGGGCGCAGCGCCTTGGTGACGGTGATCTCCTCGATCAGCGACGACTGGATCAGGTCGAGCTCGACGGAGCGCTCGGCGAAGCGCCCCACGCTGGGGATTCGGATCCCGTCGAGGGTGAGCGAGTTGAGCTGCTCGCCCATGCCGCGGACCTGCACGTAGCGGCCCTCCCCCTGGTCGCGGGCGATGGAGACGCCGGGGAGCCGCTGTACCGTCTCGGCGGCGTTGACGTCGGGGTAGCGGTCGAACTCCTCCTCGTTCACCACGTACTTGAGGTTGGGCGAGGTGCGCTGCTCGTTGAGGGCCTCGGCCTGGCCGCGCGTGAGGCGGCCGTACACCTGGATCCCCTCCAGGTCGATGGGATCGGCCTCGAGGACGAGGTCCTGCGCCGCGGCCGACCCGTCCGCCACGCGGACCTCCGCGCTCGCGGCGGTATAGCCGATGTAGCTCGCCCGGAGGAGGTGGGTTCCCGCGGGGACGCCGGAGAGACGGAAGCGGCCGTCCTCACCGGTGAGGGAGGAGCGGCCGAGCCCGTCGAGGCGCACCACGGCGCCGCTGAGGGCGTGCCCCGCCGGGTCCGTCACCCGGCCGGTGATGGTCCCCGCCCGGGCCTGACGGGTAGCGCTCGGGACGGCGGCTGGCAGATTGGTTGAGGGAGTGGCGGTTGCTGGCGTCGGAGCGAGTAGCGCTACGGCCGCGGCGACGGCCGCGGCGGGGCGGACGAGGGGGCGAAGGCGAACTGCGTAGCCCGGCATGGCGGTTCCTCGGGTCTCGCGGGAGAGAGGGCTCCCCGCCGACCGCGGAACTGTGCCGGCCGGGTCGGGGAGCGGGATCGCTTCCCAACCTCGCCCCGCCGAACGACGGAGGGGTCCGCCGGAGGTCGCGCGCGGGTAACGATGCGGCCTCCGGGCCCCCGGCCCGGATCTCCTGACCGCGGAGGTCGGCGGTCATCCGCGCCAGCTCGGAGATCTCGCCAGCCGCACCGGGCGCAGCCCGGATGGACTGGTGCAGGAGGCGGTTGCCTGCCTGCTCGACTACGAGACAGGGCTTCTTGGAGAGGTACAGCAGGGGATAGTCGATGTCACGCCTCTCCGGGCGTCGCGCAATCCGCTCGCAACGCCAGCGCCGCGGCGATGTCCGCCCACTGGAACGCGGCCACGTTGCCATCGTCGTGGACCGCGAAGAAGGCGCCTCGGGGGAAGAGGTCGAAGCCGTCCTGCGTCAGCGCGATTCCGTCGGTGTTCAGGACGCCCGCGCCGCGGAAGGAGCCCACATGCCGGAAGGATGCCCGATCGAAGACGTGAAAGGTGTTCACCTCCCTACTCTGGTCCGTGGCGATCCAGTAGCCGGCGTCCGATCCGCACGCGTACAGGACGATTCCCTCGGCTTGGTGGGGGAAGAAAATCGACGGAATGATCGATCCGGTGAAGGCCCCATCCATCCCGTAGACCAGGATCTTGGAGTCGCCTTCCTCCTCCTCCGCGATCAGGAGGCGCTCCCCGGCCGGATCCACCGCGATGGACTCGACCACATGGAGCACCCCGGGTCCGCTCGTGGCGCCGAACGCACGGACGGGGCGGCTCCGCAACCCGCCGGCCTCCACGCGAAAGGCGTACTCCCGGACCCGGTCGCCCAGGAGGCTGTCCGGGGGCACGACGTCCTCCGCGACCTCCCAGGCGTCGGTGATCCAGGCGGTGTAGTGGCCGGGGCCGTCCCGGCGCAGCGCAAGGCCGTAGGGCAGGCGCAGCTCCGCGTCCCCGAAGGTGCCGAGCGGCTCGAAGGCCGGGAGGGAGAAGACCTGCACGCGGTGGTTGTCGCGCTCCACCACCACCATCAGGTCGTCCACCACCGCCACGCCGTTGGGTCGCTCCAGCTCTCCCGCGCCGGTCCCGGGCCCGCCGACGCGCCGCAGGAGCGTGCCGTCCCGGGCGTCGAGCACCTGCACCACGTCTCCCTCCTTGGCCGTCACGAGCAGCCAGTGCTCGCCGCCCGGGCCGTGCCACACCGCGGGCGAATCGACGTTGTCCAGGGTGTCGCGTCCAGTCGTGTAGACTGGCTCGATGACCGGGATCGGTGCGGAAGCCGACCCGCCGTCCGCGCCGTTCTCCGGACTCGCACCCGCTCCTCCCGGGCCGCACGCCGCCAGCAGAGCGAAGAGGGAGGCCCGCGTCGACCCTCTTCCCCTGGTCCGCAGGTCCTTCATCGGTTCACCCGGAAGCCGAGTACGCCCCACGGCTCGTAGTACTCCCTCTGCCGTGGACGCTCCTCCGTGCCCTGATAGAGGACGAAGGGCTGGTTCGTCAGGTTCAGCAGCTCCAGGTAGAGCGTCCCGCGCGAGCCGACGCGGTAGCTCGCCGAGAGGTCTAGCTGATGCCGGCTTCCCACGAAGATGTCTTCCGCCGCCGCCTCTCCGTACTCGCTCACGTACGCGTCGTGGTAATTCAGGCTGAGCTGCCCCGAGAAACCCCGGCGCTCGTAGCCGAGCGCGGCGTTGGCGATGTGGTCCGCCTGCCCCGCGAGCTTGGCGGAGCGGCCGTCGGCGAGGGTGCCCTCCGAGTCCGTCCAGGTGTAGTTGGCGAACACGCCGAGGCCGGCAAGCGCCCCGGGGAGGAAGTGGAGCTGCTGCTGCAGGGCGAACTCGGCGCCCCTGATCTCGGCGGACGCGCCGTTACCCGGCTGCACGGTCTCCCCACCCAGGTTGTTCTCGCTTACGAAGGCGAAGATCGGGTCCTCCAGGCGCTTCAGGAATACGCCCGCGGAGAGGACGCCGATGCGCTCGGCGTAGTGCTCCACCAGGAGATCCCAACTTCGCGCCGTCGTGGGATCGAGCTCCGGGTTTCCGATCTCCAAATCCTCGTCGTCGCGGATCCGATACGGCACCAGGTCGAAGAAAGCGGGCCGCGCCATCGCCGTGGTGAAGGCGGCTCGCACGTTCGTCTGCTCGCCCAATCGATAGCGGAGGTGCGCCATGGGGAAAAAATTCCCGTAGTCCCTCTCCGCGCGCCTGGGCGAGAGCGTCTCCGTGTCCGGATCGAAGTCGAAGCCGTCGGCTGAGAAGCTCGTGTGCTCGTAGCGCAGGCCGGGGAGCAGCAGCAGCCGCGGCGTGAGGTTGAGCTCGGTCATGAGGTAGGCCGCGTCCACCCGCTCGGAGAGCTCGTAGTCCTCGGTTTCGGCCTCCAGGTCAACCTGGGACTCCAGGCGCTCACCGAAGCGCATCGCGAGGTTCCGCACGTCAGCGGGCGAGGTCGTCGTGGGGGGAAAGGCATAGAACGAGCCCGGATTGTAGCCCGATACCGGGAACGGCGTTCCTACGTCCGCGCCGAGGACGATGTCCGGACCTCCGTTGGGCTCGAACACCTCCGCGGCCACCTCACGATCCTTGGTCTGATGGGTGATCTTGCCGCCGAGCTTCAGCGTGCCCACGACGGTGCCGCCGAGCCGGTAGGGCACCCCCAGGTCGACCCGCGCGATGCGGTCGATGTTGGTGGTCAGGCTCGACTCGCTCTCCAGCTCGCTGAATGGGAACCGTCCGGCCAGCGCCGCGGTGGTCGGGTTGGGGCGGATCCGGTCGGGGTCGCTGAGGTCCGGGGAGAAGGACACGTCCTCTTGGAGAAAGAACGCCTCGACGTCGTAGGGGGTATCCTCCGCGGCCCGACTGAGGCCGAGGCTCCAATCGAGCTGCAGTGCGCCTCGGAGGAGGTGCTCGCCACCTAGGTTGGCGCTCGCGATCTCCAACGTCTCCCGCCGGTTCTTGTGCTCGAAGGAGAGCTCCGCGTCTTCGATCACGTGGTTCAGGATACGCCGCTGCTCGGTGTCCTCGTGCTCCGTCCAGGCGCCGGTGAGCACGATCTCCGAGGTGGGACTCAGCCGGTAGTCCAGCGACGCGGCGGCGCCCAGCCGCTTGCGCGTCAGCGAGTAGTACCGCGACTGGAACTCGCTCAGGACGTCGTCGGCGAGCCCGGGTTCCCCGAGGTCGTACTCCGGCTCGACGTCGTCCGATCCGAAGTCGCGGTTGCTGTAGGAGCCGTTGAGGAGCAGGCCGAGCCGTCCTCCGGCGAAGCGCCGGCCCAGGGTGAGTGCCCCCTCGCCGGCGGGCTCCTCCCGGATCGGCGCGTAGCCGGCGCCGAGCTCGACGGAGAGCAGCGGCGACGCCGGCGCGCGGCGCGTTACGAGATTCACCGCGCCGCCGATGGCGCTCGCGTCCATGTCGGGGGTGATCGCCTTGGTGACCTCCATCGCCTCCAGGATCTCGACCGGCACCGCGTCCAGCGCCACCACGCGGGAGTCGCCCTCCGGCGAAGGCACCGTCGCGCCGTCGAGGTTCACCTGGGTGAAGGCGGCCGAGCCGCCGCGGATCTGCACGTAGCGGCCCTCCCCCTGGTCGCGCTCCACGGCGACGCCGGGGATCCGCTGCAGCGCCTCGGGAGCGGAGGCGTCGGGGAAGCGGCCCATCTGGTCCGCCGCGACCACGTTCACGACGTTGGGAGCGTTGCGCTGTTCCGTCAGCGCCCGGGCCTGGCTCATCGCCCGACTCCCGATCGCGGTTACACCCTCGAGCGCGATGGCGGCGACCGGCAGTCGGAATTCGATCCGTTCCGGGGTACCGGACTGCACCGTTACCTCCCGGGTCTGCGATTCCCGTCCGAGGTAGCCGATCTCGACCACTCGGAGGCCCGCGGGCACGCGCGCCAGCACGAAGCGCCCCTGAGAGTCCGTGAGGGTCGTCAGAGAGGTGCCTTGCACCCGCACTTCCGCGCCCACCAGCGCAGTCCCGGTCTCGGCGTGGACGGCGGTCCCGACCAGGCGACCCGTCGTCTGCGCGAGAAGGGGCGGCGGGAGCAGGAGCAGAAAGAGAAGGGCGACTTCGCGGATGCGGAACAGGGGGAATCGAGTCATTGCCATTCCTCGTGGAGCGGACGGGGCCGGTCTCGCGACCTCGCGGGACGGCGCTGGACGCGGCGAATCCGCACAGCTTACAAGGCGAGTGCGATCATTGGATCACGAAGACGCAACACGGGGGGAACGGGAACGGCGGGTAGATGGGATCGGAGGTCGGGACGAGGAGTTCCAACAAAACGTCTCCTTTGCAGCGTGGAACTCGTCAGTACGCCGTACGTCAGGCGGAGGCGATCGTCGAGCAGACGGTTCGTGTTCTGCACGTAGAGCATCCGCGTCCCGATCTCCCCCGTCCGGTCGAAGTCGAGGCGCAGGACGTTCTCGAAGTCGACCTTCGGCCCGCGCGCGTAGTCGACCAGCCGCCAGTGCGGCCGGCGCAGCCGCACCTCGTTCGACTCCACCCAGGCTCCGGCCTCGAGCTCGTTCCCCGCGAACTCGGTGGCCACCACGCCGTTGAAGCCGATCCGGTCGATGTGGTACTGACTGCCGGAACGACCCGCGCGATGAGCGTCGAGTCGAGGGTGTTCGCCGCGCGTGTCTTGCCGGTCCCGCTCACGGTGGCGCGTACCTCGATCTCCGGCAGCACGTAGCTGACTCGGATGCTGTCCTACCCGGCGGGACGGGGAGCTTGCTGACCCGCAGCCCCAGGCGGCAGGGTGAACGCCACGAGGAGCACACGCAGAGATACGGAGCGCGCTCGGTCCATGAATCCTCCATTCGGGAAAGAGTACGGCGAGGGGGAGGAGACTGCGGAGGTAAGGTGGAGCGCGGCTGTATCCGGAGAGGCCGAGGGGCGGCTAGCGAGAGGTAACGTGTTGTGGCCGCTTCCGTCCTGGAGGGGGCGGGGGCGCAGATCGAACGTCGCCGGGCTATTGCGCCGGCGACGACTCCTGGGCGGCCGGGAGCGCGGCGTGGTCGGTGAGGTCCAGCCGGAGCGGGGTGACGGACACGAAGCCGTGCTCCACCGCCCACCGGTCCGTCCCCTCCTCGATGGCCTCGATCGGGACGACGGTGAACCAGAAGTGCTCGCGTCCCATCGGATCCCGTCCGGGGACGACCTTGCCATCATAATGGCGGACCGACTGCCGAGTCCAGCGCATCGTGTCGGCGAGCCCGACGGTGTCGAGCGCGTCCTTCTGGAGGGTGAGCCCGTAGCCTATGGGCCGGAGCTCCGGCGTCTGCTCGAAGATCCGGAAGGGGATCCCGAACCGGTGCAGCATCGCGCCGAGGGTGATCCCCCGATGCCGCCGACGACGATCTCGACTCTGAAGCTCCTCTCCGTGCCCCGGGGCTGTTGGCAGCCTCCCCGGCACCGCTCAGGACCCCTGCCGCGCAGCCGACCGCTCGCGGAGGCGCGCCTCCTGCTCCCGCAACTCGGGGGTGAACGCCTCGCCGAAGTCCTCCGCCTCTAACACCGGCCGAAGCTCGACCTCGCCCACCCGGAAGGGCGCGCGCTTCAGCCACTCGACCGCCTCCTCCATCGAGGCCACCTGCCAGATCCAGTAGCCGGCGACCAGCTCCTTGGCCTCGGTGAAGGGCCCGTCGATCACCATCCGCTCCCCGCCCGAGAAGCGGACGCGCTTCCCCTTCGCGCTCGGATGCAGCCCGTCCCCCGCGACCATCACCCCCGCGTTCACCAGCTCCTCGTTGTACTTCCCCATCTCGGTGAGCAGATCCTCGCTGGGGAGTGCGCCCGCCTCGCTGTCCCCGCCGGCCTTCACCAGCACCATGACTCGCATCTCGTGCCTCCTCCGCCAAGGGTTCGGGGCCGTGCCTCGCGCCGCGCCCGCCCGGCTCGGTGCCGCTTTGAAGATGGCGACGAACGGGCGGCGGCGAGATCGACTCGATCGCGCCTCTGCCGTCCGGGCGATTCGCTTCCTTGAGTGGACGTTCTGGTCAGGCGGGGAGGACAGGGCGGCGGAGGCCGCGGGCTTTTCCGGGAACCGCTGTGTAAGCCCCCGGGTACCCCGAACGATGGCGTCCCGCATCGCTCCGATCCGGCGGCGCCTCATGCCTCTGCCGGCGCGCCGCTCGCCGTGTCCTCACCCACGCCCGCAACCCGAGTTCCATGCGTACTGCCGCGCTCGCCCTGCTGCTGCTCGCGCCGCCGCTCGCCGCCCAGCAGCCACGACAGCTCACCGCCGAGGATTATGCCCGGGCCGAGCGCTTCCTCGGCGCCCATACGGCGCCGCTGGTCACGGGGCTGGTCGTGCGCCCCACCTGGCTCGCCGACGGACGCTTCTGGTACGCCACCACCACCGCCTCCGGCCCCGCGCTCTTCGTGGTGGACCCGGCGCGCGACACCCGGGAGGCGCTCTTCGACCCCGACCGGCTCGGTCCCGCGCTCGCCGCCGCGGCCGGCACGCGGGTTCCGGTCGAGTCCTTCGAGGTCTCGGAGGACGGCCGCACCCTCACCGTCCGCGCGCAGGGCCGCCGCTGGAGCTGCGACCTCCAGACCTACACCTGCGCCTCCGCGGAGGGCGCCGGGGCGCCGGAGGTTCCCGAGAACTCCAGCGTCTCTCCCGATGGCCGCTGGGCGGTCTACATCCGCGACCACGACCTCTGGGCGCGCGACCTCCGCACCGGCTCCGACCTCCGTCTCACCACCGACGGCATCGAGGACTTCGGCTACGCAACCGACAACGCCGGCTGGACCCACGGCGACGACCCGGTACTCACCTGGTCGCCCGACTCGCGAAAGATCGCGACCTTCCAGCACGATTCGCGCGGCGTGGGCGAGATGTACCTCGTCTCCACCAACGTGGGAAGCCCGCGCCTGGAGGCATGGAAGTATCCGCTGCCCGGCGACAGCGTGATCTTCCGCATCAGCCGCGTGTTGGTGGACCTGGAGGCGGAGGGCGGCCCCCGGGTGGTGCGGCTGCAGATGCCGCCCGACGCGCACCGCTCCACCGTCTCGGACCACGTCGCCTGCGACGGCGGCACCCTCTGCGACGCGCAGTGGTATCCCGACGGCTCGCACCTCGCCTTCGTGTCCACCTCGCGCGACCACAAAACCGCGTGGTTCCGAGTCGCCGACGCGCGCACCGGCGAGGTGCGCACCGTCTTCGAGGAGCGTATGCCCACCCAGGTGGGCGACGCCTCGCTTTCCCAGCATCTCTGGCGCGTCCTTCCCGCCTCGAACGAGCTGATCTGGTGGTCGCAGCGCGACGACTGGACCCACCTCTACCTCTACGATCTCGCCACGGGCAGCCTCAAGAACCGCGTCACCGGCGGCGAGGGCAACGTGATGGAGATCGTGCACGTGGACGAGCGGGCGCGGCAGGTGTACTTCCTGGCGCAGGGGAAGGAGCCCGGACGCGACCCGTACTTCCAGCACCTCTATCGGATCGGCTTCGACGGCCGCGGCCGTGCCCTCCTCACCCCGGAGGAGGCGAACCACGAGGTCAGCGTCTCGCCGGACGGGCGCTTCCTCGTCGATACCTACTCGACGCCCGACACGCCGCCGGTGACGGTGCTGCGCGATATGGAGGGGAAGGTCCTCCGGACGCTCGAGCGCGCGGACGCCTCGCGGTTGCTCGCCACCGGGTGGAAGCCTCCGACGCCCGTCCGGCTGAAGGGTCGCGACGGGACGACGGACATCTACGGCCTGATGTACACGCCGACAACGATGGACTCGACGCGGACGTACCCGATCGTCAACCACATCTACCCGGGCCCGCAGGTCGGCAGCGTAGGGTCGCGGAGCTTCTCTCCCGCGCGCGGGGACAACCAGGCGCTCGCCGAGCTCGGCTTCGTCGTGGTCCAGATCGACGGGATGGGGACGCCGGGCCGCTCGAAGGCGTTCGCCGACGCCTACTACGGCGACATGGGGGATAATACCCTCCCCGACCAGGTGGCGGGGATGCGCGAGCTGGCGCGTCGCTACCCCTTCATCGACCTCGACCGGGTGGGGATCTGGGGACACTCGGGCGGCGGGTTCGCCACGGCGGCCGCGATGTTCCACTACCCGGACTTCTTCAGGGTCGGCATCGCGGAGTCGGGGAACCACGACAACCGGAACTACGAGGACGACTGGGGGGAGCGCTACCACGGCCTGCTCGTGCGCACCGGCGCCACCGACAACTACGCGACGAGGCCAACCCGACCCATGCGGCGAACTTGAAGGGGAAGCTGCTGCTCGCGCACGGGGCGATGGACGACAACGTGCCGCCGTCGAACACGATGCTGCTGGTGGATGCGCTGATCGAGGCGGGGAAGGACTTCGACCTGCTCATCTTCCCCCAGGCGCGCCATAGCTTCCGCGAGTACTCCAACTACATGACGCGCCGCCGGTGGGACTACTTCGTCCGAAACCTCATGGGCGCGGAGCCGCCGGAGGAGTACCGGATCGGGCAGCTCCCCTCCTCGCGCTGAAGGGGGCGTGAGGGAGCGCCGCCGCGCCGCTGCGGATCCAGGCCGGGCTGCCGTCCCCGGAGCTCACCCCGCCGGGTGCTCCTGCACCTGCTCGTCGCGGGGGTCGCGCGCCGCGTCCGGCCGGAGCGACTGCGCCTCGATGAAGATGTGCCGGATGCGCGGGTGGACGAGGCGGATCGAGCGGTCCACCCGGTCGATGGCCGCGGCCACCTCTTTCGCGGACTGGCCGCGGCGGAACTCCAGCTCCAGCGTCAGCAGCACATCCTGCGGCCCGAAGTGCATGGTGAGGGGCCTCACCACCCGGGTGACGGCCGGATCGGCCTCGGCGATCTCGCGGATGCTCTCCAGGACGGGCGGATCCACTCCCTCGCCGATCAGCAGACCCTTGCTCTCGTAGGCGAGGAGCACTGCCACCCCCATCAGGATCAGCCCGATGACGACCGAGGCCCCGCCGTCGAAGTAGAGGTTGCCGGTGAGCTGCCCCAGGAGGATCGCCAGGAAGGCCACCGTGAGCCCGAGGAGCGCCGCGGTATCCTCGAAGAGCACGGTGAAAACGGTCGGGTCCTTGCTCACGCGCACCGCCCGCCAGAAGGGGAGCTCTCCCTTCTCGACCTGGAACTGGCGGTAGGCGACGGACCAGGCCCACCCCTCGAAGACGAGGCCCAGGAGCAACACCCCGTAGGCCCAGATCCGGTCCTCGACGGGCTCCGGGTGGCGCAGGTGCTGGATCCCCTCGTAGATCGAAACCCCGCCGCCGACAGCGAAGATCAGGATGGCCACGATGAGGGTCCAGAAGTAGAGCTCCTTCCCGTGCCCGAAGGGGTGGGCCTCGTCGGCGGGCCTGCGGCTCCTGCGGAGCCCGAGGAGGATCAGCCCGCCGTTGCCGGTGTCCACCAGTGAGTGGACGCCCTCCGCGAGCATGGCCGAGCTTCCCGTGAAGGCTGCCGCGACGAACTTGCTGACGGCGATCGCGAAGTTGCCGGCGATCGCGGCGTAGACCGCCGTGGGAGACGTTCCGGCCATGGTGCGCTTCTCGGGAAACGGGGATGACGCGGGTCCGCCCGTCCGCTGCGAAAAGCGTTCCGGATAGGAAACAGGGAACAGGGAACGGCTTGGACGGCGCGGGGCCCCGCCGTCTCGTCCCGGAAGGGATGTCGAGCCGAGGCGTGTTCCCTGGATCGGGGAAGGCTCAGGCGGCGCGGCCGCGTTCGGCCTCGGCGGCGTTCTCGAAGCGAGCGGCCTCCGCGAGGTAGCGGAGGTATGCGTCCAGCTCCTTCGAAGGGAGCGGCTCCCGGGAGAGAGGGGTCAGCAGCAGGCGCAGGAAGCCGGCGTAGGCGTCGGGGCTCATTTCGGGGCGGCGGACGAGCTTCGGGGTCATGAGTCTAACGGTGCGTCGGAGGTGGCTAGCGGATGAAGAGCAGGGGGCCGTACGGCGCCCGCTCCACGAGGTCGGCGGCCTCCAGCTCCTGGATCGCGAGCAGGAGCTCGTCGGGACCGAGGCCGGCGGCGCCCGTCCGGCTGACGTGGCTCAGCACGATCCAGCGGACCGGCTCGGCCCGAAAGACGGCAAGGAGGCGCTCCGCCTGCGCGGAGAGGCTCTGGACGGCGTTCGGCGAGGAGGTGAGCGGCAACATGGGAATCCCTTTCGGGGTGAACGGGAGGAAGGAGAAGGTGGATCTCCGGGGCCAGAGGAGTTGCAACCGAGGTGCCAGACCGGAGGCGCTTCGGCGTCGGCGGCAGGAGAGGGGAGAAAAGCTAGCTACGACCTGGAGTTCCGGCGGGAGAGCGCGCCACGCGAGGGGCGCGGCGCGGGCCGTCGGTCCGAAGGGTGCCGGAAGATGTGTCCGGCGCGAGGGGCAAGAGTTGCCGCCTCGAGGGGACGCTCTCGCCCGGCCGGAGGCTTGCGATCCGTCCTCCATCCGGAGGAGGCCGGATCGCGCGGCGCTCCTCCGCCGAGCGCGGAAGGGCGCGTACGGCGAGGCGGCGGCCGCCCTCTAATCCTTCGAGAGCCCCTTCAGTCGCTCGGCCGCGGCGAGGAGCGTCTCGTCGCGCTTGCAGAAGCAGAAGCGCACCAGTTGCGCGCCGGCGGCGGGGTTGCTGAAGAAGCTGGAGCCGGGGACGCACGACACTCCCACGTCGCGCACCAGGTAGCGCGCGAACTCTACGTCGTCGGCGAAGCCGAACTCCGAGATGTCCGCCATGACGTAGTAGGCGCCATCGGGGCGGAAGGTGTGCAGCCCCGCCTCCTCGAGCGCCGGGAGGAGCAGGTCGCGGCGGGCGCGGTAGTCGGCGCGCAGGTGCGCGTAGTACTCGGGAGGAAGGGAGAGCGCGTACGCGCCCGCCGCCTGCAGCGGCGCCGCGGCCCCCACCGTGAGGAAGTCGTGCACCTTGCGGATGGCGCTCGTGAGGCGCGGCGGGGCGATGCAGTACCCCACCCGCCACCCCGTCACGGAGTACGTCTTCGACATCGAGTTGATGACCACCGTCCGCTCCCGCATCCCTTCGATCTGCGCCATGCAGACGTGCTCCAGCGGCTCCCCGTCGGGTCCGTCGTAGAGGATGTGCTCGTAGATCTCGTCCGTGACGCAGATCACGTCGTGCTCCCGGCAGAGCCCGGCGATGAGCTCCATCTCCTCGCGCGAGAAGACCTTCCCCGCCGGGTTGCTCGGGTTGCAGAGGATGATGGCCCGGGTGCGCTCGTTGAAGGCGGCGCGGAGCTCGTCGGGGTCGAAGGTCCAGTCGGGAGCGCGTAGCGTGACGTAGCGCGGGGTGGCGTCGGAGAGGATGGCGTCGGGGCCGTAGTTCTCATAGAAGGGCTCGAAGATGATCACCTCGTCGCCGGGGTCCACCGTAGCTAGCAGGGTGGCGATCATCGCCTCGGTGGAGCCGCAGGTGACGGTGATCTCCGTCTCCGGATCGACTTCCAGCCCGAGGTGCCAGCGCGTCTTCCTCACCAGCGCCTCGCGGAACTCGCGCGACCCCCAGGTGATGGCGTACTGGTTTACGTCCGCCTCGATCGCCCGGACGGCGGCCTGCTTGATGTCGTCGGGGGCGGGGAAGTCGGGAAAGCCCTGGGCGAGGTTGATGGCGCCGTGCTTCAGCGCCTCGCGGGTCATCTCGCGGATGACGGACTCGGTGAAGCGGCTGGCCTTCTCGGAGACGGGGCGTCGAGCGGTGTGCATGCGGGTGGACCGGTTGGCGTGAGAGGGGGGAGCGGGCCCGAGCGCGCAAGTTAGCGCGGGAACGGGGCATGGCGCCAGCGCTCCGCGCGCGGGTCCGCGCGGCGGTTAGCACTTCTCTTGCAGCGGCGCGGGGCGGCGGGCGTTTTCCAGCCTCATCCGACCCGCCAACCATCTCAACCGGGGGCGATGCCATGGCCGCGCCGAAGAAGAGCGCCACCAAGAACGAGTCTGGAGCCAAGAAGAGCGGGGCCGTCCGCAAGGGGGACGCGAAGACCCAGCGGGGGACGCAGGGGGGCCTGGCGAAGGCGGTGACGCCGGATAAGCAGCTCGCGCAGGTGATCGGCGCCGACCCGCTCACCCGCGCCGCGCTCACGCAGAAGATCTGGGACTACATCAAGAGCAACGATCTGCAGGACGCGAAGGACCGGCGGATGATCAACGCCGACGCCAAGCTCAGGCCCATCTTCGACGGGAAGAACCAGGTTTCCATGTTCGAGATGACGAAGCTGGTCAACCAGCACGTGAGCTGAAAAGAGCTATCAGCTATCAGTCTACGGACGCGCGGGCCGGAAGATGGCGGGGGATCTCCAAAGGAGATCCCCCGCTACTTTTGAGTTGAAGTTGGAGTGGAAGCTCCACCGCCGTCAGCTTATAGCTGAACTCGGCACTCAGCACGCTACCCCCTCCCTCTCCGTCCGCACCTCGTATGTTCCGTCCAGCCGCACCTCGACCACCACCTCCCCCTGCAGATCGGTGCGGTAGACCTTCCGCCTCCCGGCGCAGTAGTAGCGGAGCGCGGCCTCGTGCGGGTGGCCGTAGGCGTTTCCCTCGCCGGCGCTGATCACCACGACCTCCGGCCGTGTCCGCGCGAGCCAGGCCGGGGTGACCCCGTTGCGGCTTCCGTGGTGCGGCGCCTTCATCACGTCCACATCCGGCGGGGAAGAGGATGCGAGGAGGGCGTTCAGCAGCTCGAGCTCGCTGTCGCCGGTGAGCAGCGCGCGGAAGGACCCATACTCCACCACCACCGGAATGGAGCGATTGTTCTGCTCGTCCCCCTCCACCTCCCGGGGGGTGGAAAGCACGCGCAGCCGCGCCGCCCCGAGCGAGATCGTGCGCGGAGCCGCCTGGAGATAAGTCGCCTCCTCCGCTTCCACCCGCTCCAGGACGCGCTCCTGGATCCGCGTGGTCGTCGGATGCCCGTTATCGAGGAAGGCGAGGACGGGGAAGGAGTCCAGCACGGCATCCATCCCTCCGATATGGTCGGCGTGGTTATGGGACGCGATCATGAGGTCGATACTATCCACTCTCAGCTCCCGGAGCCTCGCCACCACCCGATCCGCCGGGCCGGCGTCGATCAGGACGGTGCGGCCACCCTCGCGTAGCAGCACCGCGTCGCCCTGGCCTACGTCCAGGAAGCGGATCTCCAGGAACGACCCCGGAGGCTCCGGCTCCGCCGCCGGGAGCGGGGGCGGCGGGGCTCTCTCCGTGCAGGCGGGGAGCCAAGCCAGCAGCAGGAGCCGACGGATCGGAAGTCTCATCGGTGCGCTCCCTCGGGAGTCGGATTCGGAAGAGAGAACGGAGTCGTCGGCAGCAGCAATGCTTGTCTCCCGTCCCCGGGGATCTTAACTTGGTGATGCGCCGGGGTGCCCGCACCCGCCCCGGAGGTTTTCAGCGTTCGTGGGTCAAGCCAATCGTTCATGCATCGCTCCATCTCTCTCGCCCTGTTCCTCCTCTCGTTCCTGCTCTCGCCGGCGGGGGTCGAGGGGCAGTCGCTGCGCGGCTCCCGCACCAGCGTCGACCTGATGTACCGTCAGGCTAGGTCCCATCAACTCCACTTCTACGAGACCTCGGCCGGAGTTCGGCGGGCGGCCCAGCGAGGCGAGTTCGTCCGGCTGACGGGGAACTCCAACTACCGGCTCGGGAGCGTCGGCCATCCCTACGTGCTGCCCAGCACCGAAACCTTCGTCAACCGGCTGGGGGCACAGTACCGCGCCGCCTGCGGCGAGAAGCTGGTGGTTACCAGCGCCGTGCGGCCCAAGTCGCAGCGCCTCGCCAACAGCGTCGACAAGTCGGTCCATCCTACCGGGATGGCGATCGACCTGCGGAAGCCGACGAAGGGAAGCTGCCTCTCCTGGCTGCGCAATACCCTCTCCTATCTCGACGGCACCGGGGCGATCGAGGCCACGGAGGAGTTCCGGCCTCCGCACTTCCATGTCGCCGTCTTCCCGCAGCCTTACGCCCGCTACGTCAGCGGTCGCGGAGGTACGGTGAAGCTGGCGTCGAACGCCTCCGCCGACGAGACGCCGGAGGAGTCCGCCTCCGAGAGCTCGCGCACCTACAAGGTTCGTCGCGGCGACTCGCTCTGGACGATCGCCCGAAGGAACGAGGTGAGCGTGGATCGGATCAGGAGCGTGAACTCCCTGGACTCCTCCCGCATTGTGGCGGGACAGGTCCTGCTCATCCCTGGGACGAAGTAAGCCCCCAGGCGCTGCGCCGGACGTGCGAGTGACGAGCCGCGGCCCTCTTCGGAGGGCCGCGGTTTCGCGTTGGGACCTCTGTACGGCTCCGGTGTCCCCGGCGGAGTACACCTCGGGCCGGCGGCCAGGGGACGGGCGGTGGCGGACGACGGCGTCCGCCGCTCGCCGTTTTCCGCACCGATGCGGGGGTTTGGCGTCCCTCGACCCGGACTGGAGGCTGGCACCCGCATTGCCCTCCCGGCTGGAGGGCCGCCGCGGTCGGCGGAGATGCGCGAACCCTTCCGCAGGGAAATTTTTATGAAACCCCGGCTTCCTTCCATGCCCCGTGCCGCGCTGCTTCTCGCCGTCCTCCCGCTCGCCGGATGCGCGGGGATGGGAACCCTGAGCGACGTCCTCGGCGGAGATGTCTCCGGCGAGATCCGAAGGGTGGACGAGCGCCGGCAGGAGATACGGGTGAGAACCTCCTTCGGCGGCAGTCGGACGGTGGACTACGACCGCCATACCCGGGTTCTCTACCGCCAGAAACGGTATCCCATCCGGGCGCTGGAGCCCGGCGATCAGGTTTCGATGCGGGTACAGCGGGACCCGCGCGGCGGCCTCTACACCGATTACATCCGGGTCGAGCGCAGCGCGTGGGACCGGCGCCAGGCGCGCGACGATCGCGACTGGGAGCGAGGTCGGAGCCGGGAGGTGGACCGGGGCTTCGGCCGCGAGACGGCGCTCCAGGGAAGAGTGGCGCGAGTCGACCGAAAGGCCGGGTGGTTCCGGGTGCGGGACGACTCGCGGGGCTGGTTCGTCGTGACGCTCCCGTCCCGCGCCGCCTCGTCCACCGTGAAGCGCTTTCGAACGCTGCGCAGCGGCGACTATGTGCGGCTGGACGGGACGCTTATCGGCCGCGAGCGGGTGGAATTGCGCCGGTTCCGCTGAAGGCCGCGTCCGCGCCGAGACGGTCCGCTCCACCGGTAGCCCGTCGGCGCCGGCGACTCCCCTGTCTTGCTGAAGCACGTCGCGGAGCTTCGCCTCAGCCGCGGCTGTCGCGCAGATCAGTTGCTCCTCGCCACGCTGAGCTTCTGCCGCTCGCGGGCACGCGTCTCGTCGAGCTCGTCGAGGAAGGCGCGGGCGGCGATGGAGAAGGCGCCGTCGCGGCGCAGATCGGTGGGGGTGAGGCGTAGGAAGTCCTGCAGAGCGCGGCGCAGGCTGTTGTCCGACGAGTAGCCGCAAGCGTAGGCGACGCTGAGAACGGTACGTCCGGGGTCGTCGAGCATCTCGCACGCCAGAAGAATCCGCATCCAGACCAGGACACGTCGCGGCGGGGGGAGCTCCGCTCGCTCGCACCAGCGCAGGAGGGTGCGGGGGGAGAGATAAAGGGCTCGGGCCAGCTCACGGGCCTGGCCGCCGGTGGAGACCACCTCCGCCGCCGCCATCAGCAGCGCCCTCGCCTGCCCGGAGGTGCTGGGGGGGAGGGAGCGCTCCAGGAGGCTCTGCAGAGGCCGCCCCTGCACCGAGCGCAGCCGTCGAGCGATTCCCTCCCGCGTATCCTCCTCGTCGAGCGCGATCACGTCCGCGACGCCCCAGGCACCCAGGGTGCGCAGGTCGCGGAAGCGGGAGGGACGCAGGTCGAGCGCGGCGAGGACGGTGGCGGAGGGGAACTCCCAGAGGAGCGAGCGGAGCTCCGGGGCGAGGTCTCCGTCGCTCCCCAGGTAGGGATCCACCACGCTCAGAGCCGCGGGCGGCGCCGCGCGAAGCTCGGCGCGCAGCTCCTCCCACGCCGGTACCACGCGGAACTCGAATCGCTTCCCTCCAGCGCGCCGGATCTGCTCGCGAAAGACGGCGTCCGGATGCAGCACGAGCAGAGGGCGCGCGACGCTTCGCATAAATCAGCGGGAAATATGTGGTCTGGGCGCACTCAAGTGTTGGCGCAGACCGACCTTCCATGCCAGATTCATGAGCGATTTCCCGAACGTCGCCCTCACCATCCATGTATCCGGCAGGAGCGAATCATGAAGCTCACCCGTCTCGTGCTGCTCGCGCTGACCGTCTCTCTCGCCGCCGCCTGCGGCTCCGACATCACCGGACCGGAGAGCACTCCGCAGCCGTCGGCGCCGTCGCTCGGCTGGGGGACGCTCGGCTCGGGGACCTGACCGGCCGATCGGGGAGGGAGGCGGGGGCGATTAGACGCTCACCGCCTTTCCCCGCACGCCGAGGATCAGTTGCGCGGCCAGGAGGTCCGCCTGCTCGTCCGGAGCCGAGGTGGTAGCCGCGTCGCGGAGGTGCGCCTCGAGCGAGCGGTGGCTGCGGATCGCGTCGAGCAGGGCATCGGTCTCGAAGCGGAGCTGAGCCTCGCCGCGCAGCGTCGCGATCCGCGCCGCGCGTCGGGCCGCCTCTTCGGCCTGCTCCCAGCGGCCGAGCAGCGAGGCGCCGTGGGCGAGGTGCAGGAGGGCGTGCGCGACGCCGGCTCCCTCTCCGGCCGTCGAGGAGGCTTCCCACACCTGCTGCCACACCTCCTCGAAGAGGGGGATTTGGTCGGCGCCGGCGGCCGCGCGCGCCACGCTGCTGAGCACCACTAGGTGCTCGTGCGGGCGCTTCAGGGTCGGGAGCACCGCCTGGAAAACCGGAAGCGCGCGGGCGAACCCGCCCTGGGAGGCCCAGAGGGCCGCGGTGTCGTGCGCCAGCGCGGGGAGGCGCGGGTGTCCGGCCCCGTAGGCCCGCAGCGCGGCCGCAGCGTACTCCTGCGCGCGGGCGGCGTTGTCGCTCTCCACCTCGATCGCCATCAGGTCGTGGAAGGCCCGACCCACGATCTCCCGCAATCCCTTCCGGCGCGCCGCGCGAAGCCCCTTGAAGTGGGCCCGGCGCGCCAGCGGGAAGTTGCCCCGCTGGAAGAAGAGGTTCCCCAGCCCCAGGTAGCCCAGCGCGTACGTCTCCCAGTCTCCGTTCTGCCGGCCGAGCATGATCGCCCGCCGGAACCAGCTCTCGGAGCGGGCGTTCTCCGCCCGCTGGCGCGCGAGGCGTCCCACCGCGAAGGCGAGTCGCGCGTCGTGCGGACAGGTGACCGCCGCCGCCTGCGTGAAGGCGAGGGCCGTCGCCGTCGCTTCGCGCGCGTCGGCCCACTGCGCGACGCGCCGGCAGGCAAGCGCGACCACGTCCCGCTGCGCCCCTCCCGCCTCCCCCAGCACGGTGGCGAGACTTTCGAGCGGCCGCCGCAGCGCGGGATCCAGGGTAGCGCTGGCGATCTCCGCCAGCCGCCGCCGCTGGGCGCCCGGGGAGAAAAGGTCGTCCGGCTCACGCGTGTCGGAGGCCGCCCAGAGCATCACGTTGCGCAGCGCCTTCCAGAGCAGCACCCCCACCTCGTCCGGCAGCTCGGTGAGCACCTCGCCTCCCTCCAGCAGCTCCGAGCCGCGGGTGAGGGGAGGCGGAACCCGCCAGCGGCGGACGCGGCGAACGCCGGAATCGGGAGCGGCGAGTGAGTCCATGAGGATCTCCAGGAAGATACGCGGGAGGGTGGGAGAGGGGAATCGAGATTCCCCTCCGCTATTCTACACGTTCGGGCCGGATCGCGCTATACCGAATGAAGGGCGAAACAGGCGGGGCTTCCAGCGGGCCTACGAGCTTCGTACGGCTATCTCCAGCCCACCGGTGGCCGCGTCGATCTCCACGCTTCCCCCGTGCTGCAGGCGCCCGAAGAGGATCTCCTCGCTGAGCGGAAGCCGAATCTCTTTCTGCATGAGCCGGGCCAGCGGGCGGGCGCCGTTCAGCGGGTCGAGCCCGTGCGAGGCGAGCCAATCGAGCGCCGCGCCGGAGAGAGAGACGCGGACCTCCTTCTCCTCCAGCTGCCGGTTCAACTCCTCCACCGCACGCCGCACGATCCGCTCCATCACCGGGAGCGTGAGCGGAGCGAAGGCGATCCGTGCATCCAGCCGGTTGCGGAACTCGGGGGAGAAGGTTTCCCGCAGCGCCTTCCCGTCCTCCGCCGGCGAGGTTTCCGCGAAGCCCGCGCGGCGCCGCGAGAGCTCCTCCGCCCCCACGTTGCTGGTCATGACGAGAATCACGTTCCGGAAGTCCGACTGCTTCCCGTTGTGATCCGTCAGCCGGCCGTAGTCCATCACCTGCAGGAGGAGGTTGAAGACGTCGGGGTGCGCCTTCTCGATCTCGTCGAGGAGGAGCACCGCATAGGGGTTCCGGGCCACGGCGTCGGTGAGCAGCCCCGCCTGGTCGAACCCCACGTACCCCGGCGGCGCGCCGATCAGCCGCGCCACCGTATGCCGCTCCACGTACTCGGACATGTCGAAACGGATCAGCTCCACCCCCAGGACGTCCGCCAGACTGCGCGCCACCTCCGTCTTCCCGACGCCGGTGGGGCCGGTGAAAAGGAAGGAGCCGATCGGCTTCTGCGGGTCGCGGAGCCCCGCGCGGGCCAGCCGGATGGAGCCCACCAGCTGCTCGATCGCGGCGTCCTGCCCGAAGACGCGCCGCTTCAGCTCGGGGTCGAGCTCGCGGAGCCGCTCGCGGTCGTCGGTGGAGGCCGTCTGCGGGGGGATGCGCGCCAGACTAGACAGGGTCCGCTCGACCGCGTCGGCGCCCACGGAGGGCACGCCGGAGGCGCCGGCCGGGTGAGCGAGGCGGACGGCCGCCCCCGCTTCGTCGAGTAGGTCGATCGCCTTGTCGGGAAGGCGCCGCTCGTGGAGCCAGCGGTGCGAGAGCTCGGCGGCGGCGCGGATCGCCTCGTCCGCGAAACGCACCCCGTGAAAGGTCTCATAGCGCTCCCGCAGACCCCGCAGGATCTCCACCGTCTCCTCGATTCCCGGCTCGGGGACCTCGACCTTCTGGAAGCGGCGCTCCAGGGCGCGGTCGCGCTCCAGGGTGTGGTACTCGTCCCACGTTGTGGAGCCGATGCAACGCAGCCGGCCGCCGGCGAGGGCGGGCTTCAGCAGGTTCGAGGCGTCCATTGTGCCGCCCTGCGTGCTGCCGGCGCCGACCAGCATGTGGATCTCGTCGATGAAGAGGATGGCCTGCGGCCGCTCCTCCAGCTCGCGGAGCACCGCCTTGAGCCGCTCCTCGAAGTCGCCCCGATAGCGCGTGCCGGCGAGGAGGGCGCCCAGGTCGAGCATGAAGATCTCCGCGTCCCGAAGCGGGACGGGCACCTCGCCGAGGTGGATCTTCCCGGCGAGCCCCTCCACGATCGCCGTCTTTCCCACGCCCGGGTCGCCGATGAAGAGAGGATTGTTCTTGCGGCGGCGGCTGAGGACGTGCACGGCGCGCGAGATCTCCCCCTCGCGTCCGATCAGCGGGTCGAGCCTCCCTTCGGCGGCGAGGTGGTGAAGGGGGACGGTGAAGCGGGCGAGAGCGTCGCCGCCCACTCTTCCGTCCTCCCGCCGCTCCTCCTCCTCGTCCCACTCCGCCGGGCGCGGAGCGGGCGGGGCGCCGTCCGCTCCGATGCCGTGGGAGAGGTAGCGCAGGAGGTTCAGCCGCGTGAGCCCCTCCTCCTCCAGGAAGTGGACCGCGAAGGCGTCGGGCTCGCTCCAGAGCGAGGCCACCACGTGCAGCGGCGTCACCTCGTCCTTCCCGGCGCGCACCACCTGCAGGACCGCCTCCCTCACCACGCGCTGGAAGGCGAGCGTGGGGACGGGGCGCGGCTCCGCCTCTTCGGGGAGAGGGTCCAGGTCGTCGCTCAGGAAGCGCTCGATCCGCCGCCGCAGCGGGTCCACCCGGGCGCCGCAGCGGCGCAGCCCCTGCTCGGTGGTCTCATCGTGGAGGAGCGCCAGCAGGAGGTGCTCGAGGCCCGCCAGCTCGTGCCGCCGGCGGGTCGCCTCCATGAGCGCGAGCTGCAGCGAAACCTCGACCTCGGGCCGCAGAAAGGGTTCGGGCATCGCTACTCCGGCTCCATCGTGACCAGGAGGGGGAATCCCTCCTCGCGGGCGGCGGCGGAGGCCTGCGCCACCTTGGTCTCGGCGACCTCCCTCGGGAAGACCCCCGCCTCCCCCGCGCCCCTCCGGTGCACCTCGAGCATGATCCGCTCCGCCTCGGGGATGCTCTTGCGGAAGAGGGTGACCAGGACGTCGACCACGAACTCCATCGTCGTGAAGTCGTCGTTGTGGAAGAGGACGCGGAACCGGCGCGGGGGACGGGTGCGCGGCCGCTCCTCGGTGAGGACGTCCTCGTCCCGCTGCGGAGCCGCGGGGTTTCGCTCGGCGCTCATGAGGACATGGTAACACCGCGCCCGTCGGCGCTGCCACCCCGCGGGGGGCGTTCGTGACCGAAGCGCCCGCTCTCCGGACAGAGCTCCCGCCGTGGCGGGGAACTTGCGCCGGGGCGGGAGCATGACCGAGAAAAGGCCGATCCTGGAAGAGGTCGAGGAGAAGGCGAGCGAGGAGCTGGGGATCCAGCGGTGGGACCATCCCGCGATCTTCCGCGAGACCGCCGGCGCGGCGACCGACGCCGATCTCCCCTACTGGATGGTCCTCCTGCTCTCCGGGGGGATCGCCACCCTGGGGCTCGCCCTCAACAGCTCGGCGGTGGTGATCGGGGCGATGCTCATCGCCCCGCTCCTCGCGCCCGTGGTGGGGCTGGCGCTCGCGCTCGCGGTGGGCGACGGCCGCCTCGCTTTCCAGACGGCGCTGGTGGTGCTGGTCAGCACCGCGGCGGTGATCGCCGGCGCGGCGCTGCTCACCCTCTTCCTCCCCTTCCACGCCGAGACATCCGAGATCGTCGCGCGCACCCGCCCCACCACCCTGGACCTGGTGATCGCGGTCTTCTCGGGGCTGGCGGGGGTAGTGGTGACGGTCGCGCGCGGCCATCGGCTCTCGGCGGCCATTCCCGGCGTGGCCATCGCCGTGGCCCTCATCCCGCCCCTGGCGGTCGCGGGCTACGGGATCGGGGCGAGGTGGAATTGGGAGCTCATCCAAGGGAGCCTCCTGCTGTACGGAGCCAACCTCGCCGGGATCGTGCTCAGCGGGATGGCGGTCTTCATGCTGATCGGGATGCATCGCGAGCCGGTCCTGGTGGCGGCGCGCGATTGGCACGCCGGAAACGGCTCGACGGGGCTCGTCGCCTGGGCGACCCGCTTCCGCTGGGTGGCCTCGCTGGGGGTGATCCGCTCCACCGCGGCGCGGGTGGGGCTGGTGCTCGGCTTCGTGGTGGCGGTGTCGGTCCCCCTCAGCCGCACCCTCGGGCAGATCGCGCGCGAGTCGCGGGTGCGGGCGGCGGTGGAATCCGCCGCGGAGATGTTCAACCTCCCGGGGCGCTCCTCCATCCTCAGCCGCCAGATGGTGATCGGCGACGGCTCCTCGCAGGTGTACCTGCAGGTGGCGACGGCGGAGTGGTTCGCGAACGAAGCCCGGGAGGATTTCTCGCGGCGCGCCTCGGCGGCGGCCGGAGAGCCGGTGCGGGTCGTGCTGGAGCAGCTCCCGGCCTCCAGCGGCGATATCGCGCAGCTCTCGGAGCTGTTCCCGGTCCGGAGCCCTCGCCCCGTGGCGCCCCCCCCGCCGCCGCCCCCGGCGCAGGTCTCCGGTCTGCTCGCGTCGCTGCGGCAGCGCCTCGAACAGGCCGCGGCGACGCTGTCGCTCCCCGACGAGGTGGAGCTGGCGGGGATGGACCTCTCGATCAACGGCGGCGCGGGCGGCTCGCTCCGCCTGGCCTACCTCTCCGCCGAGCCGCTCCCGGCGCCCGCGGAGCAGATCCTGGCCCGGCAGCTCGCCGTGGCGGTCGGGGACCCCGCGATGCGGATCGGCCTGGTCCACGTGCCGGCGCGGCCGCGGCCGGCGGAGGGGTCGCTCGCCGAGGCCGCCGACCTGCTGGGGCGCTTCCCCGGCCTCCATGCCGAGGTCGCGGCCTCCAGCGACACCTCCGCGGCGGTGCGGGCGGTCGTCGCCCGCCTCGCCGCCGCCGGCGTCCCGCGCGACCGCATCGCCACGCGCGCCGGCGCCACCGGCGACGTCACCCTCCGGCTGCGGACGGCCCCCGCCGCGCCGCCGGACAGCGCCTCCGCGGTGGAGCCCCGCCGCGCTCTGCGCCCCGCACCCTGACCGCGGCGAATGGCGACGCAGTCGCTTCCCGAAGACCGGACGAAGGGCCGTGCCCGGGTGGCCCACGAGCTCCCGGTCCAGCGCTTCCTGCAGCCGGACGACGTGACCTGCGGACCCACCTGTCTGCGCAAGGTCTACGACTACTACGGCGTCCAGCTCGCGCTCCAGGAGGTGATCGGAGAGATCGACCGCAACGAGGACGGCGGCACCCTCGCCGTCTTTCTCGGCGCCTCCGCCATACGCCGCGGCTTCCACGCGAGGATCTTCTCATACGACCTGCGGATCTTCGATCCCACCTGGGCCGCCCTGCCGATGGACGTCGTGGCCGCGAAGATCCAGGAGCGGCTCCCGTACCTGAAGCAGCCGAAGGTGCGCCGCGCGGCGGAGGCGTACCTGGACTTCCTGCGCACCGGCGGCGAGATCGGCTTCGAGGAGCTGACGCCGCAGCTCCTGAAGCGGATCCTCGACCGCGACCATCCGGTACTGGCGGGGCTCTCGGCCACCTATCTCTACCGCATGCCGCGCGAGCGGCACGACCCGCGGACCGGTGAGATGGTGGACGACGACGTGGCCGGCGACCCGATGGGGCACTTCCTGGTGATCTCGGGCTACGAGCGCTGGGGCCGCCGCTTCGTGGTGCTCGACCCCTCCGCCCACGTTCCGGTCACGGGCGACGGCCGGCTGGTGGTGGAGGCACAGCGCCTCATCAACGCCATCCTGCTCGGCGATCTCACCTACGACGCCGTGCTGCTGGAGCTCTGGCCCGGCGACGGGGAGGGGACAGCGTGACGGCCCAACGCGTTCGGATCGTCGTCTCGGATCCGGACGACCTCCCGGAGATCTCCTCCGAGCGGCTACTCGGGGCCGACGCCTATCTCGATGGTAGGGAGCGCTCTTCCACGGGGCTCACGGTGGTGAACCTCTGCCGCTCGTACCGCTACCGCACGAAGGGGTACTACGTGTCGCTCCTCGCCGATGCCCGAGGGCACCGCGTGATCCCCCCGGTGGAGGCGATCGAGGGGCTCTCGGAATCGTTCGCGGTCTTCCGGGTGCTGCGGGAGGCGGGGATCCCCACCGTGGATCTGGTGGAGATGCGCGCGCGCCGCCTCTCGCTCCCCACCACGATCCCGGCGGAGGACGACGCGGGCGAGGGGCTCCCCGGCCGTCCCACGCCGCTACTGCGCGTTGCCGGGAACGGCGAGATGAGCATGCGGCCGGCGGGAGACGCCGAGTTCGAGGAGGCGCTCGCCTACTTCGGCGCCTGCGCCGACCCCCGCTTCCGCGCCGCGGCCGAGGCGGTATACCGCGAGTGGCCCTACCCCGTGCTCCGCCTCCAGTTCGTGCGGGAGGAGGAGGAGTGGCGGGTGGCGCACGTGGCGGCGGTCTCCGTCCGGCAGCTCTCCACGGAGGAGCGGGTGCCGCTGGTGGAGGCGCTGCGCGACGAGCGGCGGGTGCTGCGCCGCGGCTCGCCCCTGCCGCGCGCCCTGAAGCGCGCCTCCATCGCCGTCCTGGTGGACGAGCAGGACCCCTTCAGCCCCTCCTCGTCCGAGACGCTGGACCGGCTGGAGCGGGTGGCGGGACGTATGAACGTCTACGTGCACCGGATCGGCCTCGACGAGATCGAGCGGCTGGGGGAGTACGACGCCCTCTTCATCCGCGCCCTCACCGGTGTGCGCGAGCCGGCCTTCCAGTTCGCGCTCCGCGCCGAGATGCTCGACATGCCGGTGATCGACGATCCGCAGTCGATCATCCGCTGCAGCAACAAGGTCTTCTTGGAGGAGCTCCTCGGCCGCGAGGGGATCCCCACGCCGCGGACGCGGGTGATCACCTCGCGCACCCCATGGGACAAGGTGGCGGAGCTGGGGTGTCCGGTGGTGGTGAAGCTCCCCGACGGCTCCTTTTCCTCGGCGGTGCACAAGTGCGGCTCGGCCGAGGAGTACCAGCGCGTGGCCGCCGAGCTGGCGCGCCGCTCCCCGCTCCTGATCGCCCAGGAGTACCTCCCCACCGAGTTCGACTGGCGGGTGACGGTGCTGGACGGGAAGGTGCTCTTCACGGCGCGCTACTTCATGGCGCAGGGCCACTGGCAGATCCGCTCGCAGGAGGCCGGGGCCGCGCGCTACGGCCGGGTGGAGGCGGTGCCGCGCGAGCGCGCTCCGCGCCCGGTCGTCCAGCTCGCGCTGCGCGCGGCGGCGCTCATCGGCACCGGCCTCTACGGGGTGGACCTGAAGGAGACGCCGAACGGGCCCGTCGTCATCGAGGTGAACGACAACCCCAACCTCGACATCGGCTACGACGACGCGGCCGACGGGAGCGTGATCTACGAGGACCTGGTGGGCTACTTCCTGCGCCGCATCGAGGAGGTCCCGGCGCCGCGGAAGGAGGAGAGGCCGGCGCGGGAGCGGAGCGCACGGCAGAGCGCCTCTCCCGCCCGCCGCCACTACCGCCCCTTCGAGGTGGCGGGGATGGAGCTCGAGTACGCGGTGGTGGACCGCGACCTTAACGCGGTCCCGCTGGTGGAGGAGGGGCTGCGGGCGCTGGCCGGGAGGCCCACCTCGGACGTGAGCCTGGAGCACGTCGCCTTCTCCAACGAGATCGCCGGCCACGTCCTCGAGCTGAAGACCCCGCTCCCCACCCGCAGCCTGCGCGAGGCGGAGGAGGCGCTGGTGGACGGGGTGAGCCGCTTCTCGGCCCTCTTGCACGACCGCTTCGCCGCGCGGCTCCTGCCCACGGGGATGCACCCCTGGCTCGATCCGAAGAAGGCGCGGATCTGGACGCGCTCCAACGCCAGGATCTATCAGGCCTATGCCCGCCTCTTCGACGTCTACTCGCACGGGTGGGTGAACGTGCACGCGGCGCACCTGAACCTCCCATTGGGCCGAGAGGACGAGGCGATCGCGATGTACAACGCCGCCGCGCTGCTCGTCCCCTACCTGCCGGCGCTCGCCGCCAGCTCGCCGATGTACGACGGCGAGCTGCAGGAGGCGGTGGACAACCGCCTCGACTGGATCCTCCGGCACCAGCAGCGGATCCCGGAGTCCCAGGGGGAGATCGTCCCGGAGTACGTGGAGGGCTTCTCCGACTATCGAAAGCGGATCCTGGGCTCGATGTACCGCGCGCTCGACCGGCTTCCCGGCGCGGGGGTGCTGCGGCACGAGTTCTTCAACGCGCGCGGCGCGGTCTTCAAGTTCTCGCGGCAGTCGATGGAGGTGCGGGTGATCGACACGCAGGAGTGCGTGAAGCTGGACGTGGCGGTCGCCGTCTTCGTGAGGTCCACGTTGCACCACCTGGCGCGGCAGTTCCAGGCGGGGAAGCTAATGCTCCCGGCGCACCCGCAACTGGTGGAGGACTTCCGCGCCTGCATCCGGCGGGGGAGCGAGGCGCGGGTCCGGGCGCCGCACCTGGGGACGCTGGTGGAGCGAGACGCCGAAGGGCGCGCCCCCGTGCGAGATGTGCTGCGGGCACTGCTCGGCTTCGCGCGCCGCACGGTGCGGAAGGACGACGCGGACTACCTGGAGCTGGTGGAGCGGATGATCGTCTCCGGAACCCTCTCCGAGCGCATCCGCGCCGCCCTCGAGCGCGTCGCCAACGCCGACGACGAGACCTTCACCGAGGCCGCGCGCCGGATCTACATCGAGCTGGCGGACTGCCTGGTGGCGAACGAGCCGTGGAAGGGGCGGTGGGGCTAAGGGCCGAGTGCTACGTGCTACGTGCTACGTGCGTCCGACATCCGAGCCGTGCCGGCTTGCCCGAGTTCTCTGCGTGAGATACACAGCGAGGCCGGAACGCCACCATGATGTCCCGGCCTCGCGGTACTGCTATGTAGCACATAGCAATCAGCACGTAACCCTACTTTTTCTGCCCCGTCTCGATCGTTACGCCGGTGAACTCCACCTCCACGTCCTCCTGGAAGCGTTTTCCGTTGATCTTGTCGTGCCGCGGAAAGTTCGGCGCCTCGACGCGGATGCGCAGGGTGTACTCGCCGTCACCCGGAACCTTCCAGTTCCGGCCGTAGTGGTAGAGCCAGGGATGCCAGAGGTAGGGCTGCCGGTTGGTGCCCACCACCTCCCCCCGCGCGTCGATGAGGGTGGCGTGCACCGACAGAGCGGGGATGAAGCGCCCGTCGGCGGCGTCGCGCACGGAAACCTCAACGTGCACGTTCTCCTCCTGCGGGTCCTCCCACTCGAGTTTCCCGTCGCGCATCTCGTACATCCCCTCCGCCGCCTCCACCGCGTACCCGACCAGGAAGTCGCCCGCGCGCTTCTCCCCTCCGTCGTGGGCCTCCTCTTCGGCCATGTACTTCAGCGCCCTCTCCAGCGCCTGCCCCTGCTCGCGCGCCATCTGGAGGGTCTTCGCGTCGGCCTCGTCGCTCGGGCGCATCGGCGGGCCGCCCGCGCTCATCTTTCCTCCTCTCGCCGGAGGCGCTCCATCTGATGTATCGGTCGGTCGGGACCGCTCCGGCGTCTCTCCATGGTCGTCCTCCTCGGGGTGGGTTCGGGCCCGGCCTTCGCCACAGCCGCCGCTCCGTTCGCGGCGGGAGGCCGGAGCTCCGCAATTTCCTTTCCCGGTTTCGGGCGGGGGTCCGCCTCAGTGCTCCATGAAGGCGTGGATCTCCTCCGCGCGGGCTTCGGCGTCCGCCTCGCCCAGCTCGATCAGGTGCCGCAGGTAGTCCTCCTGGAACATCACCATGCTCAGCACGTCCGGGCTCTCGGTGCGTCTCGTGCCCAGGCCACGGGTCATGAAGCGGAAGGCGGGGGGGAGTCGGGGTTCGTAGTCGCGCGAGATCCGCCCCAGGTCCCGCGAGGGCCGCAGCACGAGCAGCTTCACCGGCCGCATCCCGTCGCGCCGCTCGGGGGGGAGCTGCGAGATGAGACGGTTGATGCGCTGCATCCGCGCGGCGTCCTGGTCGATCAGGTCGAGGAAGATGGCGTTGTAGAGGACACCCAGGATCTGGGCGGGCGGAGGATAGCCGCTGACGCTGGGGCGGGCAGCCTCGGCCGCGGAGCGCCCGTAGCGGGTGGAGATGGCGAAGATCTTGTGGGCTCCCAGGTGGAGCGCCGGCGAGAGCGGTGCCGCGAGCCGGATCCCTCCGTCGCCGTACCAGCCGCCGTCGATGCTCACGGCGGGGAAGAAGAGGGGGAGGGCGGTGGAGGCCATCACGTGGTCTACTCGCAGACGGGTGCGCACGCTCCGCCGCTGGGGCCGCTCCCAGGTGACGATGTCCCGCCCCTGCACCCACGTCACCGACTGCCCGGTGCCGTAGCTGGTGGTGCTCAGCGCCACCGCCTTCAGCGTTCCCCGGTGGAGGTTGTAGTCGATACCGGTGAGCTCGCCGTTCACTGCGGCCAGCGCCTCGCGGAGGAACTCCCGCAGCGGTGCGGTGTCCACCAGCCCGCGGACGCGCGGCTCGCCGGCGCCGCCGGAGACGAGGCTGATCCCCCAGCGCGCCACGCTCGCCGCCAGCGACGAGGCGTCCGCCCGGAAGACCCGTTCGGGCTGGAGCTCCGTCCAGAGTCCGACGAGCTCCTCGACCGCCTGCTGCAGAGAACCGGGGCGAGCGGCGAGGTGCGCGGCGTTCACGGCGCCGGCGGAGACGCCGGTGAGAATGGGCGCCCGCAGCTCGGGATAGCGGCGCGCCACGTAGCGCAGGCAGCCGACCTGGTACGCGGCGCGCGCGCCTCCCCCGCTGAGCACCAGCGCCAGGTCCCCGTGGTCGGGGGTGCGGGTGCGCGCCTCCGGGGGGACGGGATCAGAGCGGCCGGCGGTCGGTTCCATGGACGGGCGGGCGAGAGGGCAGGGGGACGGGGCGCGGAGCGTCCCGAAGTTACGCCGTGGATCCGGCGGACGCTATTGCCTCCGCCGCGGGCGCGCTCGATGTTGGGGGGAGAAAGTGTTCCGCCCGGACCCTCCTTCCACGCCACCCGATGACGCGACGCCTCCTCGCCCTGTTCGTCCTCGCCGCCTGCGCCGACCCGAGCGGCGGGCGCGAAGACGGCGGCCCCAGCCCCGGTCCCGGGACCGCGGAGCTCCGGCTCCGGGAGGTCGTCCGGGGACTGGAGAGCCCGGTCTTCCTCACTTCGCCGGCGGGGGACCCGCGCCTCTTCGTGGTGGAGCAGCCGGGGCGGATCCGGGTCGTGCGGGACGGGCTGCTCCTCCCCACCCCCTTCCTCGACCTCACCGCCCGTGTCGGGGCCGGGGGGGAGAGGGGGCTGCTCAGCGTGGCCTTCCACCCGGCGTTCGCCTCGAACGGGCTCCTCTTCGTCGACTTCACGGACCGGGAGGGAAGCACCCGGATCGAGAGGTACCGGGTGGGGCCCGACCCCTCGCGCGCCGACCCCGCCTCGGCGAAGCTCGTGCTGCTGGTGGAACAGCCGGCCTCCAACCACAACGGCGGGCTGATCGCGTTCGGACCCGACGGCAAGCTCTATGTCGGGATGGGAGACGGCGGCGGCGGCGGCGACCCGCGGGGGAACGGCCAGGACCCGGCCACCCTGCTGGGGGCGATGCTGCGGATCGATGTGGATGCGGGCGACCCGTACGCGATCCCCGCGGACAACCCGTTCGCCGGGGGGACCGGAGGCCGCGGCGAGATCTGGGCGACCGGCCTCCGCAATCCCTGGCGGTTCTCCTTCGACCGCGAGGGAGGCAACCTCTACGTCGCCGACGTGGGGCAGGGCGCGTGGGAGGAGGTCGACGTGGTGAACGCATCCGACGGCGGCCTGAACTTCGGGTGGAATCGCATGGAGGGATCCCACTGCTACCCGGCGGGGAGCTCGTGCGACCGGAGCGGGCTGGTGTTGCCGGCGCTGGAGTACTCGCACTCCGAGGGCTGCTCCGTCACCGGAGGGTATGTCTACCGGGGGAGCGCCATCCCCGGGCTGCGCGGCCACTACTTCTACGCCGATTATTGCTCCGGCTGGATCCGCAGCTTCCGCTTCGCCGACGGCTCCGTGGCCGACCGGCGGGAGTGGGACCTCGGCGACGTCGGCCGCGTCTCCTCTTTCGGCGAGGACGCGGCGGGCGAGCTGTACGTCATCTCGCACGGCGGCGCGGTGTACCGCCTGGAGGAGCGTTGAGGGGGAGCTCTATGGAGAGCGAGAGTCCGATGCGGCGCATCCTGCACGTGGACGTGGACGCGATGTTCGTGCAGTGCGCCGTCATGGCCGATCCCTCGGGGCTGGCGCAGCGGTCGCTGATTCTGGTCGGCGGGCGGCCCGAGGGCCGCGGCGTGGTCGCGTCGGCGAGCTACGGTTGCCGCGCCTTCGGCGTGCGCAGCGCGATGCCGATGGCCACCGCCCTTCGCCTCTGCCCCGAAGCGGTGGTGGTCCGCGTTCCAGGAGAGATGGTGAGGACCAAGAGCCGGGAGCTCGCCGCGGTGCTCCGGGAGTGGGCTCCGGTCGCGGCGATGGCTTCGGTGGACGAAGGCTACCTCGACCTGTCCGGCACGGAGGCGCTCTACCGCCGCGAGCCGCTCGGAGACACGGCGCGGCTCATCCAGCGGGAGGTGAGGGAGCGGACCGGGCTGGACGTCTCGATCGGGGGCGGAACCAACCGGCTGGTCGCGAAGCTCGCGACCTCCTTCGCCAAGCCGCGCGGGGTCTTCGTAGTCCCCGCCGGGGAGGAGGAGGCCTTCGTCGGCCGCCTCCGCGTCGGCGACCTGCTGGGGGTGGGGCCCGCCTTCGAGGAGGATCTGCGGCGGCGCGGGATCGCCTCGATGGCCGCTCTGCGGAGCCTGGATCTCGCCACGATGGCTGGCTGGTGGGGCGAGGACCGCGCCCGCTCCCTCTGGAGGCGCTGCCGCGGCATCGACAGCTCGCCGGTGCGGGTGGACGACGTCACCCGAAGCGTCTCGAGCGAGACCACCTTTCCGCGGGACCTGCGGGCGCTGGAGGCGCTGGAGCGCGCGCTCCTCGCGCAGGTGGTGGACGCGGCCGGAGCGCTGCGGCGGAAAGGGCTCTACGCGCGCACCATAACGGTGAAGATCCGCGACGCCGACTTCCGCGATCGCTCCCGCGGCCGTACCCTGGACGAGGCGGTGCAGACGGAGAAGGCGATCTTCGGCGTCGCCAAGGAGCTGCTGCGCGACCTGAGAGGCCGGAGCGAGGTCCCGGCGCGACTCATCGGCGTCGCGCTCACCTCCCTCTCCGGGGCGGGGGAGAGCGCGCAGGGGGTGTTGCCCGGCATCGTGCCGCCCGTGGAGGGCGAGCGGGACCGCGCGCTCGCACTGGCGACGGACCGTCTCAGAGCGCGCTTCGGGCATCACGCCCTGCAGCCCGGCCGCCTCGTCCCGCCGCGCGACGCGGAGGGCTGAGGCACCTCTCTGCCCCCCGCGCACGAGCCTTCTCTCCGCCGCCGCCACCTCTTATCCTGCGGTCGGGATCCTCCTCCCGCCTCATCCGCTTCCGCCGAATGCGTTCCTTCGCCCCGCACAAGACATGAGCGCCCCCGTCTCGCTGCCGCTCTGGCTGGCGGGCGCGCTGGCGCTGCTGGCCGCCTGGGCGCTCCTCGACCGCCTGCTGGTGCCGAGCGTCCGATGGGTCGTGCGGCAGCGCACCAACCGCGTTATCGACCGGCTGAACACGCGGCTGCGCATCCAGCTTCCCCCCTTCAAGCTCACCAAGCGGCAGGTGCTGATCGACCGCGTGAGATACCACCCCCGCCTGATGGAGGCGGTGGAGGAGCACGCCCGCGAGACCGGAATGCCGCGCGAGGTGGCGATGGCGCGGGTGGAAGGGTATGCGCGGGAGATCGTGCCGGACTTCAACGCCTATCTCTACTTCCGCGTCGGCTACTCGATCGCGAGGCGGGTCGCGCGGCTCCTCTATCGCGTCCGGCTGGGGTCCGCCGACGAGGAGGGGCTCGCCTCCATCCCCCTGGGGTCCACGGTGGTGTTCGTCATGAACCACCGCAGCAACATGGATTACGTCCTGGTGGGCTACCTGGCGGCCCGGCGGGCGGCGCTCAGCTACGCGGTGGGCGAGTGGGCGAGGATCTGGCCGCTCCAGACGCTGATCCGGTCGATGGGCGCCTACTTCATCCGCCGCCGGTCGAACGACGAGCTGTACCGACG
Organism: Longimicrobiaceae bacterium; assembly: GCA_965215255.1. Taxonomy (GTDB): domain Bacteria; phylum Gemmatimonadota; class Gemmatimonadetes; order Longimicrobiales; family Longimicrobiaceae; genus CBDCDN01. Next base: position 41,001 of record CBDCDN010000011.1, read on the forward strand.
GGTTCTGGAGATCTACGTGCACCTGGCGACCGCGGCGGGGGTCACCCAGGCGATCTACCCGGAGGGGGGCCTGAGCCGGGACGGGCGGCTGGGGGAGCCGAAGCTGGGGCTGCTCGACTACATGCTCCGCTCCTTCGACCCGGAGGGGGGGCGGGACGTCGTCTTCGTCCCCGTGGGGATCAATTACGACCGCACGCTGGAGGACCGCACCCTGCTGCGGGATCTCGACCCCGCCGCGGTGCGTCCCGGGCGGCTCGCCGCGCTGGAGACGGCGCTCGCCTTCGCGGGCAGCAACCTGCTGCTGATGGCCCGGAACCGCTGGCACCGCTTCGGCTATGCCTGCGTGAACTTCGGGTCGCCGATCTCGGCGCGCGGCTACCTGCGCGAGCGGGGGCTCGACTTCCGCCGGATGAGCCGCGAGCAGCGCGGCCCGCACCTGTCGGAGCTGGGCGATGACCTGATGAAGGCGGTGGGGCGGGTGGTGCCGGTCCTCCCGGTCTCGCTCGTCGCCACCGTCCTCGCGCGCGAGCCGCAGCGGTGGCGGGGAGCGCTGGAGCTGAAGGGGGAGGTGTACGAGCTCATGAAGGGGTTGGAGGCGGCGGGCGCGCTCGTCTACGTGCCGCGCCGCGACCAGGACTATGCCGTGGACGTCGGCGTCCGGATGCTCACGCTGCGGCACCTGGTGAGGGAGCGGGACGGCCTCTTCGCCGCCCGCCCGGAGGAACTGCCGCTGCTCCGCTACTACGCCGACTCGATCGCCCATCTCGTTCCGTACCCCGCCGGCGCCATCCCGGCGCCGGGCAGATAGCCCGACTCTCCGAGGCTCTCGAACGTTCTGATCGCCTCCGCGTGGAGACGTCCGGCCGTGCGGCGGGGCAGGTTCCCCGCGGCGCCCTCCCGCCCGCGCCTCTCCTCAGCGTCTGCCGACCCACCAGCGGTAGAGCGCGAGCAGGAGCACGGCGCCGAGGATGGCGCCCAGCAGCCCCGTGGGACCCATGTCCCGCCCCGGCAGGAACAGCCCCAGGATCCATCCGCCCACGACCGCGCCCGCGATCCCCAGCAGTACGGTCACGATGCACCCGCCCGGATCCTTGCCGGGCATGACCAGCTTCGCGATGGCGCCGGCGATCCCGCCGACGACGATCCACCAGAGAATCCCCATCCTGTTCCTCCTCGGTTCGAGTCGCGCCACGAAGCCCCGTCCAGGCAAGAGCGGTGCCGCACGGCGTGGTTGCGGGAAAGGTGAGAGAGGGGGTAGCCGCCGCGGGCGGAGCCGTTAGATTGGGGGCAGCGCTCCCGCAGCCCCGCCCCGGGCCCCGTCGTCCGGCCCCGCAACCGCCCCCCGCCCGAGGAGAGTCCCCGCTGGGCAAGCTCGCTGTCCTGATGGTCACGGCGTTCATGGACATGGTGGGACTCCTCATGGTGATCCCGCTGCTGCCCTTCTACGCCGTGGAGCTGGGCGGAACCGGCATGGTCGTCGGGGTCCTGGTTTCGTCGTACTCGGTCGCCCAGCTGATCAGCGCCCCGCTCTGGGGCCGCGTCTCCGACCGCTACGGCCGCCGTCCGGCCCTGCTCATCGGCCTGGGGTTCGCGGCCGGCGCGTACGTGGTGTTCGCCTACGCCGCCACCCTATGGGTCCTCCTCCTCTCCCGCCTGGTGCAGGGCGCCGGCGGGGGGACCACGGGAGTGATCCAGGCGTACGTGGCGGACTCCACCGAGCCGGAGAACCGCGCGCGCAGCCTGGGGTGGATCTCGGCCGCCACCAACCTGGGGGTGGCGATCGGGCCCGTGCTCGGCTCGCTCACCTACACCCTGGGGCCGGAGGCCCCCGGCCTCTTCGCGGCCGGGCTGAGCGTGGTCAACATGATCTTCGCCTGGCGCTTCCTCCGCGAATCGCACGACCTCGACGCCGCGCGCAACGCGGGGGTGCGGGTGCGCCGCTCGCGCGAGGCGGTCTGGGGCGTGGTGAAGCACTCCACGGAGCCGGCCTCCCGCCTGATCTGGATCTACGCCATCGCAATGGGCGCCTTCCAGGGGATGACCGCCATCCTGGCCCTCTTCCTCGCGGTCCGCTTCGGGGTCACCGAGCAGACCATCGGCTATTTCTTCATGTACATCGGCGCGATCTCGGTCCTGACGCGTGCCGGGATCCTGGGACCCATGGTGGACCGGTTCGGCGAGGCGAGGCTGTCGCGATTCGGCCTGCTCTTCCTCGGCGTGGGGCTGGGGAGCCTCCCCTTCACCCACTCCTATCTCCCCCTCGCCCTCTCCGTCGCCCTCTTCCCGCTCGGGACCGCCTTCACCTTTCCGTGCGTCACCGCGCTGCTCTCGCGGGTCATCAGCCGGCACGAGCGCGGGTTGTACATGGGGGTGCAGCAGACCTTCGGCGGCGTCGCGCGCGTCATCGGGCCGCTCTGGGCGGGGTGGGCGTACGACCACCTGGGGATCGGCGTCCCCTTCTGGACCGGCGCCGTGCTGGTCGCGGGCACCCTCTTCCTCGCCACGGGCATGGAGGAGTACACCCGGCACGAGGCGAAGGCCGCCACTCTCCCCGTCTGAGCGCCCCGCGCGGGGCGATTGACACGCCCGGCCGCCCCCTCTACTTTCGCTCTCCGTCTTCCGCCCTTGCTCGCCCGCGCCCATGATCCTCGACTCGATCGAACGGGGGGAGCGGTACGCGGGGCTCGGTCCGAGCTTCGCGGCGGCGCTCCGCTATCTCGCCGCCTTCGCCCTCGGCACGCCCGACGGCCGACACGAAGTGGGCGACCGCGTCTTCGCGCTGGTGCAGCGGTACGACACGGCTCCCGGCGCCGAGAAGCGCTTCGAGGCGCATCGCCGCCAGGCCGACGTACAGTTCGTCGCGACGGGCCGCGAACGGATCCTGCACGCTTCCGCGAGTGCGCTCGAGGTGGAGACGCCGTACGACGACGCGGCCGACGTCCTCTTCTTCCGCGACCCCGCAGCCAGCAGCTCGCTGCTCCTGGGCGCCGGGGCTTTCGCCATCTTCTTTCCCGATGACGCGCACAAGCCCGGCTGCATGGCGGGCGGCCGCGAGCCGGTGACGAAGGTGGTGGTGAAGGTCGAGCTCTGACCCGGCCGCGGTGATCCGCCGGCACGGGTGCGCGGTGCACCGCGCTGAGAGAGGAACCACCCGATCCGCACGCGTGCTGCAACTTGGTGGAGAACGCCGCCGTAGTGTCTTCAGGGCCGGAGGGGCCGGCCCGTCCCACGCACCCAACGGAGGACGGATGGACAATCCCCAGGAGCCGGGGCGCCGACGCGACCCGTTCGACGAGATGCAGTCCAGGATCGAGAAGGCGCTGGACGACCTGCGGCCGAAGGTGAGGCGCGCCTTCGAGGAGCTGGAGTCCACGGTGGATGCGGCGCTGGACGACCTCAAGCCCAAGGTGGATGCCCGGGTCAGGGGCGCGCAGCCGCGGGTGGATGCGTGGGTGGCCGACGTCCAGCCGCGCCTCGACGCCTTCCTGCGCCGGATGCAAGAGAAGCTGGAGGAGGTGAGGCGGGACCTCGAAGGCCGCGCGGGCCGCTCCGATCCGGGCGAAGGGCCGGCCCCGGGCGGCGGCGGCGGTCCCGCGCCCGGAGAGGGGCCGACATCGCCGGGCGCCCCGGGCGAGCCCGCTCCCCCGCCCGGCGACCCGGATCGACCCATCGAGGGGCCGAGCGGCGTGTAGGGAGGAGACGCGACACGCGTCCGGCGGCGGCTCGCCGCGCGCGGGGCCGGCATCGTGCGCACGATGCCGGCCCCGATTCCTGCCTTCGTCTTCCGCGAACCGTTTATCGCCTCTCCGGGCCCCAGGACCCGTTCGGCTCTCCCAGGCGGCGGACCAGCTTCAGCACGAGCCAGCCGACCAACAGGATGGGTCCCACGGTGAACAGCATCCAGGTCCCGATCCCGACCGCGGCGCCCACCACCCAGAAGGCCATCTTCAGCGCGGCGATCGCGAGGAGGGCCACGAAGAACCAGGTGGCCAGCTTGCCGAGCAGGGATCGTTCGTTTCGATAGGTCGTCATCTGTGCCTCCGGAGGGGGTACGAGGTCTCGAAGAACCCTACGCACGCCAGCCGGGCAAAGTTTCGTGGAACGCCGCCGGAGGCTGCTGAACGCTCGGGCCGGCCGGGCCACGGTGTGGCTGCCTGCAGCCCTCATCGTGCTGGTCCTGCTGACGCTCCTGCTGGTCCCGCCGGTGGTGCAGCGGGACGTGCGCGAGGCACGCGAGGAGATCCAGAACGCGGCAGATCCAGCGCGGACCCTGGTGACCGCGGCCGCGATCGGCGCCGCCTGGCTCAGCCTCCGCGTCCGCCGGCTCGCCGCCGAGGCGGAGGAGCGGCGCGTCCTGGCGGACCGCGCGCTGGCGGAGACCGCCCGGACGGTCCGAACCCTGCGGTGGCGGGAGACTCTCTCTGTCAGGAGCGCATGGACCGAAAGTATCTTCTGCTGTCGGCGCTGGGGCTGACCTTCGTTCTCGTGGGAGGGGCGTGGGTATGGCTGCTGCGCCTCGTGCCTCCCGGTCCGGCCCGCAGTGCGGTGGTGGTGCTCCTGGGAGTGGCGGTGGTGGGCCTCTACATGAGCCTGCTCGTCAACCACATCCGGAAGATTTTCCGGGGGGAGAAGTTCTGGCTCCACGGGCTGTGGGTGATCGGCGAGCTCCTGCTGTTCCTGGTCGGTTTCGCCTCTCTCCACCAGCACCTGGGGATCATCGACAACACCCGCCCCGGCAGCCCGATCGTACACGACTTCTGGTTGAGCGCCTATTTCTCCGTGATCACCTTCACCACCGTGGGGTACGGCGACATGTACCCCACGGGCCTGGGCCGCGCACTGGCCGCGCTTCAGGGATTCTCCGGCTACCTGGTGCTGGGGGTGCTGGCCTCGACCGCGGCTTCCGTGCTCTCCCCCTACTCTCGCGCCGGCTCGGAAGGGACGGGCGGCGGCGGTGACGGGGAAGGGAAGGCGCAGTGATGGGACACGGCACCAAGGCTACCGCGCGGTACCGCTCGTGACGGTCGGCACCGCTCCGGCGGACTGCTTCACGTAGCGGTCGAACCAGTCGATCCACCGTGCCCACATGTCGAGGTTGTTCGCGAGGGCGCGCGGCGTGTGCGACTCGTAGGGGTAGACGTAGAGCGCCGCCGTCTTGCCGAGGCTGGTGAGGGCGTGGATGAAGCGCTCCGACTGCACCGGCCAGGTCCCGGTGTTGTTGTCGTCGCCGCCGTGGTACATGAGGAGCGGGGTGTTGATCTGGTCGGCCTTGAAGAAGGGAGACATCTCCAAGTACGTAGAGGGAGCCGACCAGATGTCGCGCGGCTCGGCCTGGAAGCCGGTGGGGGTCAGCGAGCGGTTGTACGCGCCGTCACCCGCGATCCCCGCCTTGAAGAAGGGGGTGTGCGCCAGCAGGTTGGCCGTCGCGAACGCTCCATAGCTGTGCCCGCCGTGGCCGATCCGGTCCATGTCCACGAAGCCGAGCCCCTCCACTGCCCGCATCGCGCCGTACATCGCGTCCACCATGTTGGAGATGTATGCGTCGTTGTAGTTCTCGCCGATGATGGGGATGTCCGGGTAAATCAGCGCATACCCCTGCGTGAGCCAGAGGTCGGACCAGCGCAGCCAGGCGAGGTGCGTGTAGGCGTTCCGGTTCCGCGTCTCGATGGCGGAGCGGGTGTACTCCTCGGGCGTCTCGAACTCGCGCGGGTAGGTCCAGAAGATCGCGGGGACCTCGTCGCCGTCGCGGTAGCCGAGCGGGAGGGAGATCCGCCCCTGTACCTCCACCCCGTCGCGGCGGGTGAAGGTGAAGTCCTCGCGGCGGGCCGCCGTGAACTCGGGGAAGGGATCGGGGTTCCGCGTGAGGTCCACCAGCGGCCCCCCGGGCGTCCAGAGGAAGCTGTCCGGGAAGTCGTGCATCCCCTCGCGCGCGACGATCATGCGTCCCAGGTCTGCGTCGAGCGCCACCAGGGGGCGGTCCCAGCTGTCGGGCGCACCCTCGAAGAGGCGGCGGCGCGAGCCGTCGGCGAGCGTCACCCGGTCCACGAACGGCTGCGGGCGGAAATCGGCGCGGTAGCCCTCTCCGCGCAGGTACGTCGCGTCTCCGCCCGAGGAGACGAGGGCGTACTCGATCCCGTTCGGGGTGTGCTTCGTCCAGAGCTCGCCCGGGAGGGCGAGGAGGCTGTCGGGATGGTAGAAGTCCACGACCGTACGGCGCTCGGGCTGCGGCTGCCGCAGGTCCCAGCGGACGAGTGCGGCCTTCCCCTCCTTCTCGACGGAGGCGAAGAGGTGCGCGCCGTCGCGGCTGTAGGCCACCTCCCGGATGGCGTCCTCGCTCGCGGCCACGGGTCGCGCGGCGGCGGTGTCGAAGGGGGCGGGGAGGAGCATCACCTGATCGGGCCGGTCCGCGCCGCCGCCGTCGGCGCGGCGCAGGAAAGAGAGACCGGCGCCGTCCGGCCGCCAGGCCAGCTCCCGGAGGCCGCCGTCGGGCCCGCCGCGCCGCCCGTCGGCCTCGCGCAGCGGGCTCTGCTCGAGCGTCGCCAGCGACGCGCCGCTGGCGCGGTCGAGAACGATCGAGCGGCTCGGGAAGCCGCGGTAGCTGGTGATGAAGGAGAAGGGTTTCTCCAGGTGCGTCGCCAGCACGTGGCGTCCGTCGGGGCTCAGCGAGATCGACTCGTACATCCGCGGCTCGCCAATCGGGCGGGGACGCCGCCCCGCGGCCAGCTCCACCAGCAGCGCACGGGTGTAGTGCTCGAGGAGGGCGGCGTCGTGCGGGCCGCGCAGGAGGTTGGCGAAGGTGCGCGTCGGCGTAGGCTCCGGCCGGGTGCGGCGCACGAGCGGGCCGTCCGGCACCGGGTCTCGGGCCGGCTCGGGGCCGCGGCCGGCGGGGACCACCAGGGTGAGCAGCGTCCCCTCGGGGGTCCACTGCAGCATCCGGGAGCCCTGCACCTCCGTCTGCGCTTCGGTGCCCAGCGTGGCGAGCACCCGGGCGTCGCTGAGCCGGGAGGCGCGGCCGGTCGCGGCATCTCCCGTCCAGACCTCGGTGCCGCGCGGGAGGTGCGCCAGGAAGGCGAAGCGCGTGCCGTCCGGCGCCCAGACCAGGTCGCTCACGAAGGCGTCCTTCGGGAGCTGCACGTCGCGGTAGTGGCGCCCCTCGAGGTCGTACACCCGCAGCCCCACGATACCGTACGTGTCCAGATGCCAGAGGCGGTCGGTCGCGGGCCGGATCTCCAGCTCCGCCAGCCGGTAGGTCGGCCGCGACATCAGCTCCAGGGTCGAGAGCTCCGTCCAGCGGGGAACGAGAAAGAAGCGCCCGTCGGGCGAGGGAGCGTCGAGTCTGGCATAGCTCGGGTCACGCCCGAAGAACTCCGGGATCGGCGCGGGCGGGAGCGTGTAGCGCGCCTCGGCCTCGGCGCGCGCGACGTCCTCCGCCGAGAGGGCCGCCTGCTGCGCCGCCGCCGGCGAAGCGTCCAGGAGGAGGAAGAGCAGGGGCGCGACCGATCGGATCCGCAGCGGGAGGATGCCGGGCACGGTCATATGAAAGCTCCGGGAGTGTGCGAGGAAGGTTGTCGCGCCTGCGCCCGGCGCATACAATGGGGGCGCAGCGGGCCGGAGTTCCTCCATCCTGTTCCCCCTCTCGCGGAGTGCGCCCATGTTCAAGGAGTTCAGGGTCTTCATCAATCGCGGCAACGTCATCGATCTGGCGGTGGGTATCGTCATCGGTGCGGCCTTCGGCACCCTGGTCCAATCGTTCGTGGACGACATCCTCATGCCGCCGATCGGGTTGGCGCTGGGTGGGGTGGATTTCTCCGAGCTGTACCTCGGGCTCTCCGGCGTGGCGTACCCGTCGCTGGCCGCGGCGACCGCGGCCGGCGCTCCGATCATCCGTTACGGGGTCTTCATCAACAACGTCCTCTCCTTCCTGATCATCGCCTTCGCCGTGTTCCTCGTCGTGAAGGGCTACAACCGTCTGCGGGTGCCGGAGGCGGTACCCCCCGCGATCACGGAACGGCCGTGCCCCTTCTGCCTCGAGATGATGCACGCGGACGCGCGGCGGTGCCCGCACTGCACCTCCGAGCTGCCGGCCGCGGAAGTGGTTCCGGTCGTCTGAGGCCCTGGAAGGGAGCGGGCGCTTCCGAAGCCTCGCCTCGGGCCGGGGCTACCGCCCCGCCGCCGCGCGGCCGATGCGGATCGCCTCGTCGGCTTCCTCGCCCTGCATGAGCAGGGCGAGGAAGCCCTCGCCAACCCGCTTCTCCACGTCCTGCGAGTTCGCCGTGAGCATGTTGGCGAGCCCCGCGCGCTTCGTCTCCACCAGCGTGCTCTGGGTTCCGGCCTCGGCGCCGGCCGCGTCTCCGCCCAGGGCCGCGCGCAGGCTGCCGATCCCGGTGGCCAGCACGCTGATCCCCGGCAGGTCCGCGATCCGGCCCGCCTGCGCCACCGCCTCCGGATCCTCCACCATCAGCATGGCGATCTTGTCGCCGCCGGGGTTGGAGGGCGACCAGACGTCGGCGCCCGCCTCGCGGAAGAAGCTCAGCGCCTCGCGCGCCTCCTCCACGTCGCGGACGTGCGGGATGGTCACGCCGTCGGCGCCCAGGGCCAGCACCTCCTTCACCCGCTGCCCCGTGGCCTCCGCCCCGGCGGCCTCGATCGAGGGGATCCGGACGATCAGCGCCTTCCGTCCCACGGCCGAGGGGGCGTGCATCCCCTCCACGATCGCCTGCACCGCCTCGCGGTCGTAGGCTCCTTCCAGGTTGAGGAAGAGGTAGTCGTAGAGCGGATTCGCGGCGAGCCTCTCGCCCCCGGCGGCGGTGTAGTCCGGGCCCGCCGGCGGGGCGGGCGCCGTCTCGCCGCGGCGGCGCGGATTCTCGCTGGCAACGTAGACGCCGAACGCCGGCTTTCCCTCCGACCAGAGGTCGATGAGCCCGGCGCGGGCGGGCGCCACGGCGGCCGGGTCCGCCTGCTCCGGAGCGCCGCCGGCCTCGTCGGTGGCGGGGCCGGAGTCTCCGCCGGAGCATCCGGCGAGCGCGAACAGCGAAAGGATTGCCATCGTTCGGCGCATCGTACCTCCTCGAGTGGAAAGATAGGCGGACCGTCGGGGCTCGGCCCGAAGCGCGGCTACATCCAGGGCTCGTCGGCGGTGGGACCATAGATCGAGGGGACCTTCGCGTCCGCCATTCGCAGGTACACCGAGAACTGGCCGCGGTGGTGGATCTGGTCGTGGAGGAGGAACCAGAGCCACTCCGTGCGGGAGATGTCGCCCACCGTCTTCGGGGCGGTGAAGAAGCGGACCGTGTCGTGGAGCTCCGCGTCGGGGGTGGAGGCGATCAGCTCCCGGAAGTCCCGGTGGCTGCTCTCCAGCGCCGCGAGGAGGTCCTCCCAGGAGGCGGGCGGCTCCGGCGGCGCGCCGGAGCCGGCGAGCTTCTCGAACTCGCCGTTGAAGACGGAGGTGCCGAGCCCGCGCTCCAGCACGAAGACCCAGGCCAGCTCCCGCGCGCTCTTGCACTTCGGGTGGGGGCGGAGGTCGAGCCGATCGGCCGGGTAGGCATTCAGCACCCGCATCGTGGTGGCGTGCTCCCGATCGTATGCGTCGAGGAACCGTTGCTTGGGCGAGCGGCCCTCGTCCGTCTGGCTCGGATGGGTCGATGAGGTCTCCACGAGCTCTCCAGGGCCGGAGGAAGGGGAAGGATGCGCCGGACAGGATGCCCCCCGTCTCGCGGCGGCGCAATGGCTGCGTCGGCCACCTGCCCGCGAGGGTGTCAGGAGGCCCGCGTCACCCGCAGGCTCGCGGCGTAGTCCTCCGGCGGAACGGGTGCGCCGGATCGGGTCGCGGGCCGCACGCGCTCCAGCGCGATCCGGTATCCGTCCACGACGGCGTCGCGCGGGTGGAGGGCGGTATGCAGCTCGACCGTCCGGGTCCCCGAGACGGTCCCGCTCACCTGGAGCCGCACGAGCGCGTCGCCCTCCCAGACGCACACCGCGTCCTCGGGGCAGCGGGAGTCCTCGAGGACGCCGAGCAGACGGATCCGGAGGGTCGTCCCCGCGACGGCGGCCGTCTGTCCGACCCTGAGGGCAAGGGAGGTGTCGAGCCGGGCCGGAACGACGGGTTCCACGGGAGGGCTCCCGGCGCAGGCGGCGAGCACCGAAGCGAGCAGCAGGATGGCGAGAGAGCGCAAGGACGATTCCGGTCGACCAGCGTCGGGAAGACGACCTCGGATCCCCTCTCTTCCGGCCTCTCGTCGGCGCTCCGCCGCGGCCAGTTAGCGAATCCGCTCGTAGACGGCGTGGCTGACCCCCACCACCTTTCCGTGTTCGTCGAAGCGGACGTACTCGTTGTAGATCGTGTTCCCGTCCTCCGAGAGCGTATTCACGATCACCTGCGAGACCGTGCCGTTGCGGCGGTTGGAGATCCGCGTCGAGCGGTCGTCGATGACCTCGACCGCGGTTTCGGCGTTCTCCTGCCCGGTGACCGGGCGGAAGACGCCGTCGAACGAGGTGACGTATCCCCATTTCGTGTCTTCCCCACGCGCGCTGGTCGCCTCCACGGTGACGCGCATGCCGCCCTCTTCCCAGGGCTCGTAGGTCATCACGTTGCTGGCGGGAGGTGGGGCATCGGATTTCATCTTCCACACGCCGTAGCGCGCCTCGCCGGCCTGCGCGGAGAGGTCGGTGGCGGCGAGCAGCGCGGCGCAGGCAGCGGCGAGGAACGCCAGATTCGGCTTCCGCATGGATAGGACTCCTGTGGGACGGGTTCTCTGTGGGCCTTCTCCACCCTACTCGCTCGGGGGCGGACGGACAAGGGGGGTGTGCGTGCCCGCCCCTCGGCGAACGTCGCGGCGCGAGAGGCCGGTGAGCGCCTCCAGTGCCCTCTTGCCGACCGCCGGCAGCCCGAGGATCCATACGAGAGTCTTCATGCCGCCGCGCTCCACCGCGGCCGGGGCGCGGCTGCTCCGGCGGAGCGGGTGCGTATGCGAGGCGGGCTCAGCGGGGCCTCCGCGCCACGAACAGCTCGTACGAGCCGGGCTCCAGCTCCGAGTGGTCGAAGGGGAGGAGGCGCGGCTCGAATCCTTCCTCCGACAGGAGGCGCAGCCAGGTCCGGCGGGAGAAGAGCCCCTCAATGTGCCGGTCGTGCACCACTCGGGCAGCGCTGTCGGCGGCGCGCAGCAGGAAGGCGTAGTCCACCACGCACCAGGTGTCGTCGGGGTCCGGGTCCCAGCTCCACTCGAGATAGCGGAAGCCTTCCGACCCGGCGTCGTGTCCGCCGTGATCGGTCGAGGCGCGGAAGTTCTCCTTCACGTGGTCCGGGGCGAAGAGGGCGGCGCCGCCGGGGGCGCAGTGCTCGAAGGCGGTCCGGATCGCGGCGCGGAGGTCTGCCTCGGTGGTCATGTACGAGACGGCGTCGTGCACGAAGACGCAGTCGAACCTCCGGCCGAGCCTCACGGTGCGCATGTCGCCCCTCACGTGCTCGCACCCGGGGTTGAGGCGCCGGCTCACTTCCAGCATACCCGGGGAGAGGTCCACCAGCACCATCTCGAAGCGGGTCTTGAGGTGGGAGGCGTTGTTGCCGCCGCCGCTCCCCAGCTCGAGGAGGGATCTCGGCGGGACGTCGCACGCGGCGACGAGCGCGTCGCCGTAGAACGCCGCCTCCTCCGCGTAATCGCGGGGAGAGGACATGAGGGGCCACCAGGAGGCCAGCTCGGCGTAGATTCGCGGCTCCGGCGGGTCGGGTGCGACGGTTGCGGTGGTCATGGGAGGCGGCCGGGATGGCGGTTGAAGAGGGAAGCGTCTACCTGCGGGCGGCGAAGACCGAGCCGCGGCCCTTCCGGGACCGGTGCGGAGCGCCGCCGGGGCTCAAGACGGCTCACACCTCGTCGGATGCCCCGAGGCCGGCCCGGTCGAGCGCGGTCTGGAGGTCGTCATGGCGGGCGTAGGAGGCGATCCTCTCCTCCCGGACCCGGAAGACGGAGGCGACCTCCGCCTCGCCGACCACCTCGCCCGTGTCCGGAGAGCGCCAGACCCCGTGCTGCTCCATGACCACCATGTCGCCGCGGGTGAAGGCGCGGCGGGGATGCAGCTCCAGCCGAGTGGTGTCGAGCCAGCTCCGCAGGGCATCGAGGCCGACTTCCATCCCGCGCGGGCCGACGATCTCGATCTCCGAGTCGGACAGACGGAGCACCGCCTTGAGATCCCGGTCGTTCAGCGCTTCGTGCCATGCCCGGACCACCAGGATCGGAGGGATGTCTTCGCTCATCGGGGGATGAATGGGTCGTGAGGTCCCGCGCGGCGATCCTCCTCGCGTTCCGCGTCCGGTTCGCGGCCCGGCGGAGCGCAAGGGTATTGACGCGGGGGCGCCGGCGAGATAGATGGCGAGCACGCCTCGAGGGAAGCGTCGTCCCGGACCTCCGCCGTCGACGGGAGGCGGGCGGGCGCCCCGCGATCGACCAGGAGCGATACATGGAGCGAGTGAGATTCATCGAGCACGGCGGGACGCGGATCCTGCTCTCCGACCTGTCGGGGATCCAGACGACCGGAGAGCTGCAGCGGGCGATCCGGCTGGGAAACGAGTTCGTCCGCAGCCAGCCGCACGGCTCCCTGCTGGTCCTCGTGGACGTGACCGACGTGGAGTACAACATCGAGTCCTTCGCGGTCGTGCAGCAGTCGGTCGTCGAGAACCGCCCCTTCGTGCGGGCCCGCGCGATCGTCGGCCTCCCGCGCGCCGCCCTCATTCCCTTCGAGATCGTCCGGAAGCTCTCCAACGGTCCCATGGCCCGGTTCGACGACCGCGAAGCGGCCATGGAGTGGCTGGTCTCCCTGTAAGGATCTCCTAGCCCTCCTCGCTCCCGACCCACACCACGACCGCGGCATACCCCTGTGGACCGGGCAAGACTCCGCGACCGGCCCCTCCACGTACACCTCGACGACTGCCCCGACCTCCAGCTGCGAGCGCGACCCCGCGATCAGAGCTCCGGACGCGGTGCGGCAGCGACGATCTGGTCACGCATGGCTCCTCTCCGCGAAACGGGGTCGGGCGAAGCTCTTTCCGGAGAACGTCCGTGCCGCCAGGTCGGTGACGCGGGCCCTCACCGGAGGGCGGAAGCCGGCGTCTCGGCCGCGGGAAGCGGCGTCCGCTTCAGTCGCGGGCGGAGACGGTGGCCCGGTGCGCCTCGCGCCGCTTCTGGATCGCCGCGGCGGTCACGTCAGCGCGGAACTGGACGAGCTTCCTTCCGTTCTCGAGCGCCTCCTCCAGCACCAGCGGGAGGCTGTTGATATGGTCGAGGTTCACCCGCACCCGCTCGTCGTACCGCACGTGGCGCGGATCGTCGTTCATGATGATGGAGGAGATGTAGTAATCGTCGTGGTAGCCGTCGAGGTCCTTGTTCAGCTCCACCTTTCCCAGTACCTCGTTCTGGTACCGCAGCACGTCGCCGTAGTTGTAGTACTCGGGGACGTGCGCGACCAGGACGTCATCGCCCTGCCACTCCCGGGCGAGCTCCTCGGCGACGCTCGCCAGCGTCCTCTGGTTGCTTCCGCTGTCGCCGAGAAAGAAGATCTCGGTGAAGCCCTGCGCTCGGAGGCTCGTCGCCATGTCGCGGAGCACCGACCGCAGCGTCTCGGGTGAGAGCACCAGCCGGCCCGGCTGCGAGGTGTCTTCGGGATCTCCGCCGTCGAGCATGACGATCGGCGCCACCAGCGTCTTCCCGACCGTGCGGGCGATCGCGTCCCCCGTCACCCGCAGGACGTGGTTATGCTTCCCGGTGGTGAGGTAGGGGCCGTTCGCCTCCATGGTCCCGTTGAGGATCAGCGCGGTCTTGTAGCCGTACTGCCGGACGAGGTCCCGCATCTCGAGGATGGTCAGCTCCGACATCCAGACGTTGTCGGCCATCGAGATCGGGCGGACCATGTCGAGGCTGTAGGGGGGCGGCACCCGCTGGTCCTTCGGCCGCACCACCTGTACGGGCGGCTGGCCCCGCTGCTGCGCGGCCGCGGCCGGGATGCCCACACCGAGCGTCAGCGCCAGGATGAGAGAGAGGCGGAACCCGGCCATCACCGACGGGGCCCGTCCGGCGCGGTCGGCGCGGCTTGTTTGCGCGGCTGACGGCACTGAGCTCATGGGTGACATACCTCCATCAGGGTGAGAACGGCGTGTCGGACGAGAGGACGGACGGCCTCCACACGGAGCTGCCGGGAACCGAAGCGGGGTCGCCGGGAGGCCCGAACACTCGGAAGATACCGATCCGGGCGGCTCGTGCCAATCGCCAGCGGCGGCGGTCGTCCCCCGGGCCGACCCAAACGGGCGCGTGGCGGCGAAGAGGGCCGCTGCCGGCCAGCCCGGCCGCAGCGGCCGCGCCGCGCGGATCATCCCCCTTCGCCAGGCGCGGAGAGGCAGGCCTTCCCCTCGGCGCTCGACGCGCGCGAGGGATGATACTTCATGGTGCGGATGAAGGCGGGCGGACGTCGGGCTGGGAGGGGCTCAGTCCGCCACGTCGAGGTGCGGGTTCCAGGCGACCTCCCACAGGTGGCCGTCCGGATCCTGGAAGTACCCGGCGTAGCCTCCCCAGAAGGTGTCCTGGGCCGGCTTGACGATGCGAGCGCCGGCCTGCTCCGCCTGCTCCATCACGAGGTCCACCTCCGCGCGGGACGAGAGGTTGTGTCCGAGGGTGATTCGAGGCTTCATCTCTCATCCCGTTCCATATTCCGGTTCCAGCGCCTCCACCTCGCCGAGCGGCACGCCGTGCAGCGCGGCGATGGCGTGCACGTCCGGGGCGGAGAGGACGCTCTCGCGGAGGAGGGAGTCCGCGAGCGCCTCCACCGCGTCCCGATACCCCGTCACGATCGACTCCGCCCGCTCCATCTGCTCCGCGATCAGAGAGCGCACCGCGTGGTCGATCTGCCCCTGGAGCTGCGCGCTCGGGCCGCCGTCCTGCGCGGCGGGGGAGGCGCTCACCAGCCCCACCTCCTCGCTCATCCCGAACTCCGCGACCATCTGCCGCGCGATGCGGGTGGCGTGCACCAGGTCGCTCCCCGCGCCGGAGGTCACGGCGTCGCGTCCCAGGAAGACCAGCTCCGCGGCCCGCCCCCCCAGCGCCTTAGCGATCGTCCCCTCCAGGTAGCGGCGCGAGTAGAGGTGCCGGTCGGCGTCGGGCGCGAAGTGCGCCGCGCCGAGCGAGCGCCCCCGCGGCTCGATCGTGACCTTGTGGAGTCGGTCCTCGGGGCAGGCCACCAGCCCCACGACCGCATGCCCCGCCTCGTGCACCGCCACCAGGTGGCGCTCCGCGTCCGACACCCTCATCCCGGCGCGGACCCGGCCGAGGAGGATCTTGTCGCGCGCCTGCTCGACGTGCCGCTGCGCGATCTCCGCGCTCTCCTCCTGCACCGCCAGGATCGCGGCCTCGTTGAGGAGGTTGGCCAGGTCGGCGCCCGAGTAGCCGACGGTGAGGGCGGCCAGCCGCTCCAGGTCCACGTCCGCCGCCAGCGGGCGCTTCGCGGCGTGGATCTTCAGGATGTCGACCCGGTCGGCGGCGGAAGGCATCCCCACCTCCACCACCCGGTCGAAACGGCCCGGGCGCCGCACCGCGGGATCGAGCATGTCCTCCCGGTTGGTGGCCGCCATCCACACCACCCCCGCGCTCCCCGCCAGCCCGTCCATCTCCACCAGGAGCTGGTTGAGCGTCGTCTCCTCCTCGCCCGAGCGGTTCGGCCGGCCGCGCCGCCCGCCGATAGAGTCGAACTCGTCGATGAAGACGATGCAGGGCGCCTTCGCCCGCGCCTGCTTCGCCAGCTCCCGCACCCGGCGCGCGCCGATGCCCACGTACATCTCCGTGAACTCGGACCCCGAGGTCACGATCACCGGCCGCCCCGACTCCCCCGCCACGGCGCGGGCCAGCAGCGTCTTTCCCGTCCCCGGCGCCCCGATCAGCAGCACCCCCCGGGGACACTGGGCGCCCATCGCCTCGAAGCGCGAGGGGTCCCTCAGGTACGCGATCACGTCGCGCAGGTCGGCCTGAGCCTCGCGCGCGCCGCCCACGTCGGAGAGGGTGAGACGCCGCTCCGCCGGCGTGGTCTGGAAGCGCCGCGGGGCGATGCTTCCGCGCTGCAGCCGCACCACCAGCAGCACCAGCGCCCCGAAGAGCGCTAGCGAGAGGGCCAGCCGCCAAACCTCCATCCCCCCGGCCGGCGTGGGCTCCACGCGGACTTCGATCCCCGCCGCGGTCCAGCGCTCCAGGTCCTCCAGCGCCAGCGCTCCGCGCGGGACCACCGCCGAGAGCGAGCGGAGCGCCTCGCCCTCCACCTCGCGCGGAGCCGAGAGCTCCGCGGTGAGGCGCGCGCCTCCGGCGGCTAGCGTCAGCTCCGTCACGGTCCCCTCGCCCAGCGCGCGGACCACCTCGGAGAGCGCCACGTCCGGCGCCTCGGGCTCGGCGGCGGAGCGCAGCAGCCAGCCCGTGACGCCCAGGAGCAGGGCTGTCGAGAGCGCGACGGCGACGGTCAGGTAGCGCCGCCGGTGGGATGGGTATTCGTCGCCCCAGGGGGCGCCCTCCCCGCGCAGGAGGCGCAGAAAGCTGGGAAACAGGTCTCTCACAACGGATCGAAGGAAGAGGCGAACGGTTCGGGATCGAAGTGCGGGTCGCGGCTCTTTCGATCGCGCGAGAAGGGGAGCCGGGTGGGTTCGACCAGCGATGGGGCGGTAGTACAGCGGCGGCCGCCGCGGCGTTCCCTCCCGGGTTTCGGCATCTCGGCGGCCGGAGTTGAGGGGGGAGCGACGACGGACCCGGGCTGCTCGGCGGCCGCGGAAAGAGAGCGCACAGCTCGCCGCGGGGGCGGTGGACGACGCGGAAGGCAGCGGCCGGCGAGCGTGCGGCGGGGTCCTCGCCGTGGGGTGGTCCGCCGCGGCCACCGACGCTATATTCGCTCGTTCTTTCGACCCTACCCCCAACCCGCCGAACGGTATGGAAAAGCTTTTCCTCCACATGGGCGTGTTCGCCCTGGTCACGGCGATCGTCGCGACCGTCTGCTTCTGGTTCGTGGCCCAGGAAGAGAAGAAGAAGCGCAAGTGATCCGTACGGGAAGCCCGCGGCTTCCGTCGCGTGCGCCTCCGCCCTACTTTTCCCCGATCGCTCCCGCCGCTCCGCCGCGAGATCTCCGCGCCCGCGGGAGGCGTTTCCCCAAGTCCTCTATCGAGACGAGACCCATGCGCCCAACGATCGCTTCCGCCCGGCGCGTCGCCAGCGGCCTGCTGACGCTCGGCGTCGCGCTGAGCGCCTCGCCGCTCACCGCGCAGAACCCGGTCCGTTCGCGGCCGCCGATGGACCCGGAGCGGGCGGCTGAGCTCTATGTCAGCAACCGTCCGGAGGACCACCCGGAGTCCGACTATCAGGGGGCCATCGAGCGGAAGGCGCGCACCGACAGCATCTTCCGGGCACATGCCGCTGGCGCGTACGACTTCAGCAAGGTCACCTACCGCAGCAGCGCCCCGGACGGGCTCGAGATCCCGGCCTCCGTCTTCCAGCCGCTGCAGAAGCGCGGCGCCCGCGGCCATGCGGCCATGGTCTGGGTCCACGGCGGGGTGCACGGCAACTGGACCGAGCTCTACCTCCCGTTCATCAAGGAGGCCGTGGCGCGCGGCTACGTGATCATCGCCCCCGACTACCGCGGGAGCACCGGCTACGGCAAGGCGTTCCACGAGGAGATCGACTACGGCGGATACGAGGTGGACGACGTGGTGGCGGCCTACGGCTATCTCGCCGCGAACCTTCCGCACGTGGACACGCAGCGCGTGGGGATGATGGGGTGGAGCCACGGCGGGTTCATCACCTCGCACGCGCTCTTCCGGGAGGAACACCCCTTCCAGGCCGGCGCGGCGATGGTTCCGGTGTCCAACCTGATCTTCCGCCTCTCGCTGAAGGGGCCGGGTTACCAGCGGAGCTTCTCCACCCAGAAGCGGGTCCAGGGCCTCCCCTTCGAGAAGCCCGAGGAGTACATCGCCCGCTCCCCCGTCTACCACGTGAAGAACCTGGACGTGCCGATGCTCGTCCACGTGGCCACCAACGACCTGGACGTCAACTTCGTGGAGGACGTGCAGATGGTGTGGGCGCTGGAGGCCACCAAGCCCGATCTGGCGGAGACCAAGATCTACGAGGATCCCGCCGGATGGGGCGGCTCCGTCGGCCACGCCTTCAACCGCCGCGTGGATCCGGAGACGCTGGAACGCGTCGACTCGCCCGCGCAGATCGACTCCTGGAACCGCGTGTGGACCTTCTTCGACTGGAATCTCCAGCCCGACGAGGACCCGTCGAAGCCCGCCCCGACCCTGCGGACGCGCTGAGAGGCCAGGGGACAGGGAACCAGGGGTAGGGGGACGGGGGACCGGAACTGAGGGACCCCAACTCGGTACGGGAAGGTCGATTAGGAAGTTCCTCGCCGCCTTTCCCGGCCGCCCGGCAAGCAGAGGAGCCCGGACATCGGCATGATGTTCGGGCTCCTCGCCGTCAGAACTGTCCCCTGTTCCCCGTCCTCTTATCTTCCCGCCAGCTCCACCTCCGAGGCTACGTATCCGAACGCGGCCCAGTAGTTCCCGTTGACCACCTCCCGGAAGATCTCTCTCGCGCGCTCCGGCTGGCCGTTGTAGAGGTACCAGTTCCCCACTCCGTACCCTTGCGTGGCGAGGGTGAGGTCGTCGGCGCCTTCGGGGGAGAGGACCGCCTCCGGGGCCAGCTCCCCTTTGTACATCAGCAGGCGCCGCAGGTAGGAGTCGTTCTCGATGATCTCCATGTCGGCGTGGATCGGCTCCAGCACCCGGCGCGCCTCCTCCTCGCGCCCCATCCGCCGCAGCGTCATGTAGAGCCAGTCGCTGGTGGCGACGAGCATGTCGTCGTTCTTCGACACCTTCATCGCCTCGCGGTACGCCCGAAGGGCGTTCTCCCAGTCCTCCTGCAGGTAATACGCGAGGCCGAGGTGATACCAGATGTTCGATTGCAGGGTGCTGGTGGGGATGTCGAGGCGGTTGGGGGCGCCGTCGGGCTCCACCTCGTCGGGCTTTCCCCGCACTAGAGAAGCGGCCCGCTCCAGATCTTCGACGGCATGGGCGAAGTCGCGGAGAGTGATGTAGCGGTGCCCGCGGTGCCGGTAGAACCGGGCGTCCTCCGGGTGCTTGCGGATCCCCTCCGAGAAGACGTCGATGGCGTCGCGGTACCGCTCCAGGTAGGCGAGCCGCCGGCCCAGCCAGATGATGTTCTCGGCGTCGTTCGGGTCGGCCTCGTAGCGGGCGCGGGCTTCGGCGAGGTTCCGCTCCAGCCGGTCCCTCGCCTCGGGCGCCATCGCTCGCGGGTAGAGCGGCGTCCCCAGGAGCGACACCGCCTCGGGCCCCGCCGAGCTCTGCGCGGTGGCCGGCTGGCGCGGAGCGGATGCATGGACGCCGAGGAGCAGCGCCATCAGAAGGAGGACCTTCGCTCGCATGGGACCTTTCGGGACGGGTGGTGAAGGGCGGGAGGATGCTCGCCCCAGCATAAGTCGCCGCTCCCGCGGCGGCAAGCTCCTCCGTCCGAGTCCCGCCCCGGGGTGGCGGGTGGGGCGGGGGAGGCTTACATTCGCCCCGATTCCCGGCCCCCCGCCCGCGCTCCCTCAACCGATCCGGAGGCCCATGAGGCTCGCGCCCTCCGCACGTGCGCTGTTCGCCGCCGTCGCGCTGCTCGCCGCCCCGGCGGCCGCCGCCGCGCAGGGCGCGCCGCTCACGTCGAAGCACCTGGAGAACCTCGACTTCCGCTCCATCGGCCCGGCCGTCATGGGCGGACGCATCCACGACGTGGAGGCGCTCCCGAACGACCCCGCCACCATCTTCGTGGCCACCGCCTCCGGCGGCCTCTGGAAGACCGTCAACATGGGCACCACCTGGACGTCGCTCTTCGACGACCAGGCGGTGAGCACCTTCGGCGACGTCGCGATCGCCGCCTCGGACCCGGACGTCGTCTGGGCCGGCACCGGCGAGCAGAACAATCGGCAGAGCTCCTCCTGGGGCAACGGCGTCTATCGCTCCACCGACGGCGGGGAGAGCTGGACCCACCTGGGGCTCACGGAGACCCGCCACATCGGCAGGGTCGTCGTGGACCCGCGCGACGCGGAGGTGGCCTACGTCGCCGCGCTGGGGAACCTGTGGGCGGCCAGCGCCGACCGCGGCGTCTACAAGACCGCCGACGGCGGGCGGAGCTGGGACAGGGTCCTCTTCGTGGACACCCTCACGGGGGTGGTCGACCTGGCGATGGACCCGTCGGACCCGAACACCCTGTACGCCGCGGCGTATCAGCGCCTGCGGACTCCCTGGGGCTTCAACGGCGGCGGGCCGGGGAGCGGGATATACAAGACGATCGACGGCGGGCGCACCTGGAGCGAGCTCACCTCGGGCATTCCCGACGGCGGCAAGGGACGCATCGGCCTGGCGGTTTCGCGGACCGACCCGGGCCTGGTGCTCGCCACCGTCGAGCACGCCAGCGAAGGCGGCATCTACCGCTCCGAGGACGGCGGGCGCACCTGGACGCGGGCGAGCCGCATGAACCCGCGCCCGATGTACTACAGCCACATCTACATCGACCCCACCGACGCGAACCGGGTCTACGTCCTCGCCACCGACTTCTTCATGAGCGAGGATGGCGGACGCACCTTCCGGCAGATGCCCACCGCGCCCACCTACGACGTCGGGGCGCACGGCGACTTCCACGCGCTGTGGATCGACCCGAACGACTCGGAGCACTTCTATCTCGTGGGCGACGGCGGCTTCTACGACTCGTGGGATCGCGGGGAGACGTACGAGAAGATCAACAACTTCCCGATCGGCCAGTTCTACGCGATCGACGTCGACATGCGGGAGCCGTACTACGTACACGGCGGGCTGCAGGACAACCACTCGTGGATGGGTCCGAGCCGCACCCGGCGCTGGATCGGCATCATCAACGACGACTGGCGGCAGACCAACTTCGGCGACGGGATGTACCAGCAGGCCGATCCGTCGGACTCCCGCTTCGTCTACACCAGCTCGCAGAACGGAAACGTCAGCCGCCTCGACACCGGGACGGGCGACCTGCTCGACGTGAAACCGACGCCGCCCCCGGGCGAGGAGGAGTACCGCTTCGACTGGACCTCGCCGATCCTGGTCTCGCGCCACGACCCGGCGACGGTGTACCTCGGCGGCAACCGCCTCTTCATCTCGCGGGACCGGGGGCTCACCTGGGAGCGCACCGAGGACCTGACGCGCCGCATCGACCGCGACACGCTGCCCATCATGGGCGTCCCCGGCGCGCGGATCGAGCTCTCGCGTCACGACGGGGAGTCGTCGTACAGCGAGGCCACCACCATCTCCGAGTCGCCGCTCGACGCCTCCGTACTCTGGGTGGGAATGGACGACGGGAACGTGCAGCTCTCGCGCGACGGCGGGCGGAGCTGGACGGAGGTCTCGCGCAACGTGCCCGGGGTGCCGGCGGGGACCTACGTCAGCCGCGTGCTGGCCTCGGGCTCCGCCCCGGGGACGGCGTACGCCTCCTTCGACGCGCACCGCTCGGGCGACTTCTCGCCCTACGTCTTCCGCACCACCGACTTCGGCCGCACCTGGATCCCGCTTCACGCGGGGCTGCCGAGCGGCTCGGTGAACGTGATCGAGGAGCACCCGCGCAACCCGAACCTCCTCTTCGTGGGGACCGAGCACGCCCTCTGGGTTTCGGGCGACGCGGGCACGACCTGGGCGCGCTTCGGCGGCCTTCCCACCACCGCCTTCGACGACCTCGTCATCCACCCGCGCGAGGACGATCTGGTGGTCGCCACGCACGGGCGGAGCCTCTGGATCCTCGACGACCTCGCGCCGCTGGCCGGGTGGAGCCCCGAGGTGACGCAGGCGCCGGCGTACCTCTTCCCGGTCCGGTCCGGAACGGTCCACCAGTACTGGAAGGACACCTCCTACCGCGGGCAGGGCGCCTTCGCGGGCGAGAACGCGCCGGACGGGACGGTCGTCAGCTATCATCTCTCCCGCCCCGCGACCGGCGCCGCGCTGGTGGTCCGCGACGCCTCGGGCCGCGAGGTGAGGCGGATGGAGGTCCCTGGCGAGGCCGGCACGATCCACCGCGTCGTATGGGACCTGCGGCACGGCCTCCCCTTCGAGGCGCCGGACGAGGAGGAGTCGGACGCCCTCCCCGTCCCGCCGCACCCGCTCGGGATGCGGGGTCCGTTCGTCTCCCCGGGGACGTACGCCGTGACGCTCGAGGCCGGCGGTCAGACGGCATCGCGTCCCGTGGAGGTCCGCGGCGATCCGGAGCTGCCCACCCTCACCGTCGCCGACTATCAGGCGCGGGAGCGATTCCTCCTCGACCTGCTCGGGATGATGGAGCGGATCGAGGAGTCGACCGAGCGCACTGGGGCGCTGCACACTCGCCTCGAGGCCCTTCGCGACTCCCTCAGCATGCGCGGCGGCTCGGTCGTCGAGGTGACGACGCGCCTCGACTCCGTCACCGTCCTCGAGGACCGCCTGGGGACGGGCTCGCGGTTCCGCGGCCTTCGCGGCGAGATCGCTTCCCTCTACACCGACCTCAACGGCGGCGGCGTGCGCCAGGGGAGCCTCTTCCCTCCCACTCCGCCGATGCAGGAGCGCAAGCGCGTCCTCGAGGAGGAGGTCCGCGCCCTGCTCGAGGCGCTGGACCGGGTCGGAAGGTAGCGGGGAGAACGGCGGAGAGGCGGAAGGCCGGCCTGAAACCGTTTCGCGGCGGCGTCCGTACGGGGTGGCGACCCCTCAACCGGAAGTGCTCCCATGCTGCTCGCCCTCGCCGCCGCCCTCGCGCTCCTCCCGGCCGCCGACACCCTCCCGCGCCCCTCGGCCGACGAGATGTCGTCCGCCTATCTCGACGCGGACGCGCGGGAGACAGTCGCACGCGCTCGGGAGCGGAAGGCGGGGGTCGAGAGATCGATCGTCGCCTACCGGACCCTGGCCCGGGAGCGCATCTCCGTGGGGCTCCGGGCGCTTCGCCGCGACCGTGTCCTCTTCCGGCGGGAGACCGCCGCCCACGTCTACTGGACACGCGACGGCGAGGTGAAGATCGAGGTCCTCGGCGCGCGGCAGGTCGTCCCGATTGCCCTCCCCCACGCCTCGATCCCCGACGACCTGCGGTCCGACCCCCCCGACCTGGCCTTCGATCCGATCGAGGACGAGATCCTCCGGGGGTTCGGCGACGACGATTTCTTCATCCACCCGCTCGCCTCCGGGAGCGAGGCGCACTATCGCTTCCAGGCGGGGGACACCACCCGGCTGCGCCTCTCACCCGGGCGGAGCCTCCGGCTGGTGGAGCTCCGCGTTCTGCCGCGGCGCGAGGAATCGCGCCTGCTGCGAGGCTCCTTCTGGCTCGACGCCGAGACGCACGCCCCCGTGCGTGCCACCCTCCGGCTGGCGCGTCCCCTCGACGTCGAGCGCGACCTCGGTGAGGACGGCGAGGACGTTCCGGGGATCCTCAAGCCGATGCGTGGCGAGCTGCGCTACATCACGATCGACTACGGCTACTGGGAGCAGCGCTGGTGGCTCCCGCGCCTGGTGGCGCTCGAGGTGGAGGCGGAGGCGGGGGCGATCCTCACCGTGCCGGTGACCTTCGAGCGCTCCTACGTCGACTACGAGGTGGCGGCGGAGGGCGATCCGGCCGGCTACGCCGCGGTTTTCGCCCCCGATTCGCTCCGCGTCGGGGAGGAGGTCGTCGGAGAGGAGGAAGTCTGCCGTCACGGGGTGTGCCGGCGCTACACCGTGGAGCTGCCGGAGGACACGACGACCCTCCTCACCAGCGATCTCCTCCCCCCGTCGATCTACTCGGAGGGGGAGGCGCTGATCTCGGAGAGCGAGCTGCGGGAGCTCGGCGACGTCTTCGGCGCCTCGGTCCCCGGCGCGCGCGCCTGGCGGACGCCGGAGGTCCGCTGGAGCTACCTGCGCCCCGACCTCCTCCGCTACGACCGGGTGGAGGGGCTCGCGATCGGCGCGCGCGCGGACGCCGACCTGGGCCCGCTCAGCGCCGACGCCACCCTCTGGCTCGCGACCTCGGGCCCCGATCTCTCCGTCGAGGTGGGGGCGACGCGCGGGGGCTTCCGCGCGCGGCAGCGGGCGGCGGCCTATCGCCGCATCGCCGCGGTGGGGCCCGATCCGCGGGCGCTGGGGCTCGGCAGCTCCCTCTCCGCCCTCCTCCTCGGGCGCGACGACGGCGACTACTACCGCGCCTTCGGTGCGGAGGTCGTCGGCGAGCCGGCGATCCGCCGCCGGCTCGACTACCGCTGGCGCCTCTTCGCGGAGCGCCAGGAGAGCGTGGAGAAGGCGACGGACTTCAGCCTCCCCCGGCTGTTCGGCTCCGGCCGCGAGATGCGCCCGAACCTCGCCGCCGATGCGGCCGAGCAGCTGGGGGCGTCGCTGGAGGCCACGTATTCGCGAGGGCTCGATCCGCTCGGGCTGCGCTGGAGCCTGGGCGCGGCGCTCGGCGCCGAGACCGGCACCTACCGCCTGGCGCGCCCGTCGGCGTCGGCGACGCTCGGGTTCCCGCTCCCCTTCCGTCTGGTGGGAGCGTTCGAGGCCGCCGGCGGCACGACCCTCGGCGAGGGACCGGTCCAGCGCGAATGGTTCCTGGGAGGCCCGGCGACGGTGCGCGGGTACGGCGGCGGGTCGCGCCTGCATGGCGACACCTTCTGGCGCGGGCGGGCGGAGGTGGCGAGCGCCTTCCCGGCGGCGCGGCTGGTCGCCTTCTCCGACGCAGGCTGGGCGGGAGAGCGGGGAGAGCTCTCCGCCGAGCCGGCGCTCCTCTCCGCGGGGATGGGGGCGAGCTTCCTCGACGGGCTCCTGCGCCTGGATCTCGCGAGGACTCTGCGGGGGGACCCGGTCTGGCGGCTCGACTTCCACCTGGACGCGCCGATCTGAGGCCGGGGGACGGACCGCGCGGCTCGTCCTCCACTGCTCGAAGAGAGGGGATCGCACCTCTCTCGCGGAGCCGGGTGAGCGCGAATGCTGGCCCTGGCCGCGCCTCCATCCTACATTGACCGCCGGTGGAGTGGACGGGACGATCTCTAGACACTCACGGAGGAAGACATGATTCGACGCTGGATGGCGATGGCCGGGGGCCTGCTGATGGTGGCGGCGTGCGCCGGGGCGCCGGAGCCCGAGATGGAGCCGGACGGCGACATGGCGATGGATGCGGGACCGGCGGTGCAGCAGACGGCGCTGCTCTGCCAGCCGGTGGATCGGATGCCGGTGGAGGGACGCGCCAGTTCCTACGACTCGACGTTCGTCGAGCTCGGCGGCGCGGAGGCGAAGCTCTGCTACGGCCGCCCCTCGGCGCGCGGACGGCAGATCTTCGGCCAGCTGGTCCCCTACGACACGCTCTGGCGCACCGGCGCCAACGAGCCGACCACGATCCATCTCCCCTTCGCGGCGCGCATCGCGGGGATTCAGGTGGAGCCTGGGTCCTACTCGATCTACACCGTCCCCGGACGTGAGGAGTGGTCCGTGATCGTGAACCGCTCCACCTCGCAGTGGGGCCACGAGGGGCAGTACACCCCCGAGGTACGGGCCCAGGAGGCCGGCCGCGCGTCCGTGCCGACCGAGTCGCTCCCGACCCCGGTGGAGACCTTCACCATCGCTACCGAGTCGACCGGCGCCAGCTCCGCGAACCTGGTGCTCGAGTGGGAGAACACCCGCGTGGAGATCCCGATCGAGCGCACCTGACGGCGCCGTTCCCCGCGGCATCCGGCCCCCTCTCCGCTTCGGGAGAGGGGGCTGTTCCGTTTCCTCCGGGGGGCCGTTGACGCCGGCGCCGATCCACCTTTTATTTAGGTAGTGTTCTAATAGACGGACCTCGAAGAGTAGAAGGGCGGGGACTGCATGCTCGACCGATCGCTGCGCGCTCTGGCGGATCCCACGCGTCGCGAGATCCTGCGATCGCTCCGCGGTGGCGACCTCACGGCGGGGGAGATCGCGGAGCGCTTCCCGATGACGGCGGCCTCCGTATCCCACCACCTGTCCACGCTGAAGGAGGCGGGGCTGGTCACCGCGGAACGGAACGGCCGCCACGTGATCTACTCGCTCGACAGCACCGTCTTCCAGGACCTCCTGGACGCGTTGCTCGCGTATTTCGACATCGGAGGTGAGAGATGAGGAACCGCTGGTTCGGCCTGGGGATCGTCGCGGCGATGGGGGTCTTCACCCTCGCCGTCTTCCCGCGGCTGCCGGAGACGATCCCGACGCACTGGAACTTCGCCGGCGAGGCCGACGCCTGGTCGCCTCGCTTCCCGGACGCCTACTTCCCGGCGGCGGTCGCGCTCGGCCTCTGGCTGCTCGCGCAGGTGCTCCCTCGCATCGACCCGAGGCGGGAACGGTACCCGAGCTTCGCCGCGACCTACTGGCAGCTGATCAACCTGACCCTGCTCTTCCTTGCGGGGCTGCAGGTGGCGGTGCTCGGGGTGGCGCTGGGATGGCCGCTCGACATGTCGAGGGTGGTTCCCGTCGGGATCGGGGTGCTCTTCGTCGCCCTGGGCAACTATCTTCCGCGCGTGCGCTCCAACTGGTGGATGGGGATCCGTACGCCGTGGACCCTGAGCAGCGAGCGGGTCTGGCGGCGCACCCACCGGTTGGGCGGGAGGGTCTTCGTGGCCGCCGGGCTCCTGGTGGTCCTCACCGCCTTCCTGCCGGGGAGGGAGTGGGTGATCCCGACGATCGCGGTCGCCGCGGCGCTCCTCCCCGTGGCGTATTCCTACCTCCTCTGGCGACGGGAGGGTGGGGACGGGGGAGGGAACGATCCGGAAACTTCGAACGGGAGCATCGCATGGTGAATCGCAGATGGCGCTACGCGGCGCTGGCCGCGGGATTCGTGGGGCTCCTCCCCGCGGGGGCGAGCGGACAGGCCGCCTCCGACGAGGCCGCCTTCGTCCTGCTCCGCGGGCGCGACACCGTCGCCGTGGAGCGCTTCCGCCGCGCCCCGGCGCGGCTGGAGAGCGACCTCTCCGTCCCCGCGGGGAGCGCGCGCGTCCGCTTCGACGCGACGCTGGAGCCGGACGGGCGGGTATCGGCCCTCGGGCTGGAGGCGAGGCAGGGGGCGGGGCCCGCGTCGGAGGTTGCCCTCACCTTTCGCGGGGACAGCGCCTTCGCCGAGGTGGCGGGTGCTCTCCAGCGCTTCGCTCCGGGAGCCGGGGCGCTCCCGTACGTGAACCTATCCATCTCCCTGCTTGAGCAGCTGGTGCGCCGGGCGCAGGCCGTCGGTGGGGCTCGGGTCCAGCTCCCGATGCTGGATCTCGCGGGCGGGCAGTCCTTCTCCGCCCTCGTCGTCCGCCCCTCCGCCGACTCCGCGTCGATCGTGCTCCCCCCGGGGGTGGAGGTCCGGCTGCGGGTGGACCGCGAGGGGCGGGTGCTGGGGGGAAGCGTTCCGGCGCAGGAGATCCGCATCGAGCGCACCGCCGGCGCGCTACCGCCGGCTGCGCCGCCGCCCCCTCCCGACTACTCGGCTCCCGCGGGGGCGCCGTACCGGGCGGAGGAGGTCACCGTCTCCACCCCCGCCGGCCACTCGCTGGCGGGTACGCTGACGCTGCCGGCCGAGGCGCGCGGTCCGCTCCCGGCGGTGGTCCTGATCACCGGCTCCGGTCCGCAGGACCGGGACGAGGCGCTTCCCGGGCTCCCCGGCTTCCGCCTCTTCCGGCAGGTCGCCGACACCCTCTCCCGCCGCGGGATCGCCGTCCTCCGCCTGGACGACCGCGGGGCCGGCGCCTCCACGGGCGACTTCGCCGCCGCCACGACGGCCGATTTCGCGGACGACGCGCGAGCGGCGCTCGCCTTCCTGCGGCAGCGCCCCGAGATCGATGCGGCGCGGCTCGGGCTGGTGGGTCACAGCGAGGGCGGGCTGGTCGCGCCGATGGTGGCGGCCTCGGATCCGGCGCTCCGGGCGGTGGCGATCCTCGCCGGGCCGTCGCGGAAGGGGCGGGAAATCCTGGAGTACCAGATGGGCGGCTCGATCGAGGAATTCCCCTCGCTCTCCGCGGCGGCCCGCGACTCTGCGCTCGCCGCGATCGGGGCACGGATCGATGCGCTCGCGGCGGCGCAGCCCTGGATGCGCTTCTTCATGGAATACGACCCGCTCCCGGCCGCGGGGAAGGTGCGGGCTCCCGTACTGATCCTGCACGGCGCCACCGACCGGCAGATCACGCCGGAGCAGGCGGAGGAGCTCGCCGCGGCGGTCCGCGCCGGCGGAAACACCGACGTCACCGCGCTCGTCCTCCCCGAGCTGAACCACCTGTTCCTCCCCGACCCGCACGGAAGCCCCGCCGGCTACGCGGATCTCCCCTCCCGCGAGGTGGCGCCGCAGGCGCTGGGCGCGCTCGCCGACTGGCTCGCGACGCGCCTGCGGTCGTAGAGCCGTCGCTCGCGTCAGGGGACGAGGTCGGCGGGGTTCTGATGCTGATGGCGCACATGGAGAACGTGCACGCGATCTCCTCGGATCGCGAAGAGGATCTTGTAGGAATTGTGGAGCCGCTGCCGGACGGTCTCCGCGAAGAACCGGTCCTCGTAGGCGAGTCCGCAGCGCTCCGCCGATTCCGCCAGCTCGGCGATCGCCGCCTGGATGTCATCGAGCCACCGGACCGGGTGGTGGGAGCCCGGATGTCGAGTCTTCAAGTCGCAATAAAGGAGTAGGACGTCGTCCTTCACTGCTTGTTCGACGATGACGCGAAACACTATGAGCGTTCAGGAATTCCAAGGTCTCGCCGGAGCGATTGGAACGCCGACTCCACATCCTCACCGGTCCCCTCGTACATTCCCCTCAATCCACGCTGAATGCCTACGATTGCTTCCGCGTGAGCAGCGACGTCGAGGAGCCGCTGATACGCTCTAGCCTCTTGGACCACGAGCGAGGCTTTCCCATTGATGGTGAGCACCTCCGGGCGTCCGGTTTCCGTGAGATACCGGACGTGATCCTTCACGTTGCGCTGGAAATCGGTCAACGAATGAATGTCTTTGAGATCGATCATGGCCTTCCCCTGTCAGCATGAAATATCATGTTGATTCAATGATGTCCCCCTGCGCGACGCGCGTCAAGCCGATCTCCCCCGGTCACCCCTGTACACACGGTTCGGATCGGCGCTCAGCGCGCGACCGGGGTGGTGAACCAGAAGCGGGTGCCCTCGCCCACGCGGCTCTCGACCCCGATCCTCTCCCCGTGCGCCTCGACGATGGACTTCGCGATGGTGAGGCCCAGCCCGATCCCGCGCCGGTCGTCCTTCCGCGCCTGCCACATTCGTCCGAAGATCTCCAACCCGAAGCTGCCCCGGCCGATCGCCCTCGGCACGGTGGGGATGCTCACCGCCATCGGCCTCTTCGCGGGCGTCTTCCCGGCCCTGCGCGCGGCGGCCCTCGACCCCCTGGAGTCGCTGCGGTACGAGTAGCCGGCGCGCCCGGTCCCTTCCTTCATGCGTCCACGAAGCGATACATCAGGCGGATCAGGCGGTAGGCCGCCGCGGCGTCGGGGGCCGTGAACTCGACCGTGTAGCCGTCGGGCTGGGAGACGCCGGGGATCGCCTTCAGGATCTGTGGGCGGGTGGTGTCGCTGAAGCGGATCCGCACGCTCACGGGGCCCGCGGTCGCGTACGGGCGGGCGCGGGGAAGGTCGAGCAGTGCGCGCTCGGTGGCCGCGGCGAGGCGCTCCCGCACCGCCTGCGGGTGGAGGAGCCGGGCGGACTGCGGCGTGACCGCCGCCTTCGTCGCCACCGTCGCCGCGCCGGTGAGCTCCGAGAACTCCCGCGCGAAGGCCGAGTCGCCGCTCGCCAGGATCACCGGCACTCCGAGCGACCCGGCGTAGAAGGCGTTCATCCCGCCCTCGCCGACTTCCACATCGTTCATCCAGAGACCCTTCACGATCCCGGTGCCGGTGTGCGCGAGGAAGGCCTCGGGCGTGCCCGCGCGGGCGTGGTAGCCGAGGAAGATCGCGGCGTCGAAGGTGGAGTCGAGCCCCTCCACCATCCCCAGCGGCTTCACCGCGCCCTGAATGTAGGCGACCCGCGGGTCGAGCTCGGTGTGCAGCAGGTTCTGCATATCGCCGTGGGAGTCGTTCACCAGCACCTCGGCGGGACCGCTCCGGAAGATGGCCTCCACCACCGCGTTTACCTCCGCGGTCATCAGCTCGCGGCCCAGCGCGTAGTCCTTCCCCGAGGCGCTCGTCATCGCGCCGGTCCCGATCCCCCCGATCCCCTCCATGTCCGCGGAGATGAAGATCTTCCGCGGCTGCTGCGCGGCCGCGGGGAGCACCGGAAAGAACGGGACAACGAAGGCGAGGGCGAGCAGCCAGAGCCGAGCGGGGACCGGGGATCTCATGGGCATGGCGAGCGGGGGGCGGCGGGCGTGGATGGACGATCCGCAAGCTACGTGGCCCGTCCGGCGGGAGCAAGCGGAGTTCGTTCGTCGCGGATCGAGTCGATCGGCGAGAGTCGGGCGGCCCGGACGGCGGCGTCGGCGCCGAAGGCGAGCCCCACGTACGCCGCAGCGGCCGCCCCCTCCCGCGGCGGCGGCGCGCGATGTGCCGCGGAGGTGAAGGATCCCTCGCCGCGGGGCGTGAACGCCCCGGCCGTGGCCCCGCTTCCCCGCTCCGCGCCGACCATGGAGACGACGAGCCCGATCGCCCATGCCTGGGACCTCGCCCCCGCCGAGGCGAAGGCGCTGCAGATCCGGCTGCGCGAGCGGCTGGTGCTCTCGCCGCCGCCGGGGCTGCGCGCGCGGCGCGTGGCCGGCGCGGACATCTCCATGGACCGGGGGAGCGACCGCGGGTATGGCGGGATCGTGGTGCTCGACGCCGACTCGCTCGCGGAGGTGGACCGGGCCGGCGCGGCGGCGGAGCTTCCCTTCCCCTATGTCCCGGGGCTGCTCTCCTTCCGCGAGCTGCCGGTGCTGGCGGGGGCGTGGGAGGCGCTGCGGACGCGGCCGGACGTGCTGGTCTTCGACGGGCAGGGGATCGCCCACCCGCGCCGCTTCGGGCTGGCGTGCCACGGCGGGCTGCTCTTCGGCGTCCCCTCCGTCGGGTGCGCGAAGTCGCTGCTGGTGGGAAGCCACGGCGCGCTGGGAGAGGAGCGCGGCGCCGCGGCGGAGCTCGTGCACCGCGGCGAGGTGGTGGGGGTGGCGCTCCGGACCCGCGCCGGGGTCAAGCCGGTATACGTCTCCCCCGGACACCTCATGGACCTGGAGACCGCCGTGGAGATCGTCCTGCGCGTCAGCCCCCGCTACCGCGAGCCCGAGACCACCCGCCACGCGCACCGCCTGGTCAACGAGCTGCGGAGAGCGGGGGGATGAGAGGGGACGGGGGGTGAGGGCCCTGGGTAGCGGGCACTGGGTACTCGGCCCCTTCCCTACGACTCATCCGGCGTCGGCGACGCGAACCGGGCGCTGGCCAGCTCGGCCGACAGCGAGGCATCGGAATCGCGGAAGGAGGCGAGCACCTCCAGCAGCCGCCGCAGGTCCGCCTCGTCGCTGGCGATCCCGAAGGAGGCGCGGATGGCGCCCACCGGGCGGTCGCGCAGGCACTCGGCGAAGCGCCAGAGGTCGAAGGAGTCGGGAGTGAAGGTCCCGGCGCACCGCCGCACCTTCGCGTCGGAGTGGTCGAGCGCGAACTCGGCTGCTCCGGGGTTGCAGAAGTACCCCGTGCGCAGCGAGATCCCGGTCTCGCCCGCGCGCTGCTCCACCACCCGGAAGTCGATCACCTCCCCCGCGGGGGTGAGCAGGTTGAAGGCGATCGTGGCGCCGCGCCCCTCCCCCGTCTCCGGTCCGTAGATCCGCGCCAGCGGCGTGCCGCCCGAGTGCCTCAGCGCGCGGAGCTCCCCGAGCGCCCGCCGCGTCAGCCCCATCACGTGCTCGTGGATTCTCTCCAGCCCCACCTCCTCCAGGAAGGCGAGGCCGATCGGCACCGCGAGGATCCCCTGGAAGTTGAGGGTGCCGTCCTCGAAGCCGCGGCCGGTGCCCCAGAGCATCTGCACCCCCATCTGCGCCGAGACGAAGCGCACCGTCCCTCCGCCGAACCAGGGGCGCCGCAGGCGGTGCAGGGCGTCGTGCCGCGCCAGCAGCGCCCCCACTCCAGTGGGATACCCGAACATCTTGTAGAAGGAGAGGCAGACGAAGTCCGGCGAGCAGTCGCGCAGGCTCAGCCGGCTGGTGGGGACGAAGGCGGCGGCGTCCAGCAGCACGTCGTACCCCAGCTCCCGCGCGGCGGCGACCCACTCGAGCGGGTGCTTCACGCCCGAGAAATTCGACTGAGCGGGAAAGACGAAGAGGTTGGGCCGGTCCGGGTCGGCGCCCGCGAGGTGCGCCTCGAGGTCCGGCGCCCGCAGCCGCGCGTCGAGCGGTACGTAGCGCACCCCCGCGCCGCGTGCCGAGGCGTACTCGCGCAGGCCGTGAACCGAGTTGTGGTTGTCGGCGGTCAGGGCGAAGCGCGAGCCCGCCTGGAAGGGGTAGCTCTCGCCGACCAGCTTCAGCGCATTGCTCGCGTTCAGGGCGAAGACCACCTCGTACTCCTCCGGGTCCGCCTCGAAGAAGGCCAGCACGCGCCCCCGCACTTCGTCCACCCGCGCGGTGCAGGCGGAGGAGGTCGGATTCCGCGAGTGCGGGTTCCCCAACACCGCGGTGGAGAGCAGCTCGGCGTGGCGCCGCACCTGCGACTCCGCGTACAGTCCGCTCCCCGTATAATCCAGGTAGACGTGCCCGCCGGCGTCCAGGCGCGAGAACTCGCGCGCCCGCAGCTCGGAGAAGGAAATCGGCATGATTGATCCCGCCTCAGGAAGATGGATCCCCGTCGCACCCCTTCCACCCCGGCCCGCGCCCCACCCGCCCCGGCTCGCGCCCATCTGCTCGCCGTCGCGCACGACGGGCGGGCCCTCCAAGCACGTGCCGCACCCCCGGCCGGCGGGGCACCGGAGGACGCCGGGACGCATCCGGCGAGCGCCATCGCCCTGGCGAGGGCGGAGAGGTGCGCGAGCGGCTTCGTCGGATGGCGCATCGGCCATCGTTCGAGAGCGGAGACGGACTCCGAAGGATGGCTCCTTCCTCCGGCTCGGGCAAGCCGGCCGCACCGGGAGCGGGGGGTGGCGGCGGGGCCGCCATGCGGTCGCCGGCCAGCGCCGCCGACGCCGTGGGAGCGCTCCTCGGAACCGTGGCCGGGAAGCTGATCGCCGCCACCATCCTGGTCTCGATGTTCAGCGCCGCCAACGAGCTCATGCTCACCTCTCCGCGCGCCTTCTACGCCCTCGGGGCGATGAGCATCTTCGTCTACCGGCGCCGCGCCCGCGGCGCCGCGCTCCCCTTCCGCGTTCCCGGCTACCCAGCGACGCCAATCCTCTTCGTCGTCTCGGCGTCGGCGATCGTCCTGAACACCCTGGTCACCCAGCCGAGGAACGTCGCGGCGGGGCTCGCCATCGTCCTGCTGGGCACTCCGGCGTACTTCGCCTGGAAGGGTCGCCGGCGCGCCGCGGCGGACGCGACCGGCCCCCTCCCGGCGGGGGAAGCCGCCGCGGCCGAACCCGGCGCGGCATCCGGTCCCCCGGCGGCGCCCCGGTCGTGAAGCCGCGCCGCCGCGGCCGTGCGCGGAGCCCCTTCCTCTGCCTCCATCCGCGGTGGAGAGCCCTTCGAAGGCATCGCGTATCGAACTCCCGCTTCTGGTGACGCTGCTGGACGAGGTGGAGCGGGGGTCGAGTGCGGGGGATGCACCGCGTCACGGCCCCTTGCGGCGCGGCGGCCGAGAACCGAACGTGCTTTGCTGAGCCAATACTCGAAGAAGCCAGTTCTGGTGGAAAGATGCCCCTGCATGGGGGAGCAGGTGATTGGTGTCCGCCATCGTCCCTTCGGGTGTTGATGAAATCCGAGCGCGGAAAAGCTTATGAGGAGAACTGATGCGAGTTGACCGTATTAAACTCGAAAACTGGAAGAACTTTCGAACGGTGGATCTGCCGCTTCAGCGGCGGGTTTTCGTGGTTGGCCCCAACGCATCGGGAAAATCGAATCTATTGGACGCTTTCCGATTTCTGCGAGATATTGCCACTCCAGAGGGAGGTTTCCAACGAGCGATAAAGTCCAGAGGAGGTGTTTCTCAGGTTCGCTGCCTACATGCCCGTGCGAAACCTAATATTGCTCTAGAGCTCCACCTGAATCTGGAAGGGGAGAATTGGGCTTACCGTTTAGAGTTCGCTCAGAACAACCAGCGCCAAGCACTGGTAAGGCGAGAGCATGTAGAGCATGAAGGCGAGGTCATCCTGAGCCGGCCAGATCGAGACGATGAGGATGATCCAAGTCGGCTTACACAGACACACCTAGAGCAGGTGATTGCCAACAAGGAGTTCAGATCCATAGCTGAATTCCTATCGCAGGTCCGTTATCTTCACGTCATTCCACAGCTTGTGAGAGAGTCTGATCGTGGTGCCCTTCGAGAGGATGACCCCTTTGGAAGCGATTTCCTCGAGCAGATGGCTCAGACTCAGCAAAAGACCCTTCAGTCCCGGCTGAGAAAAATAAATGAAGCTTTGAAAGTGGCCGTTCCGCAGCTCAAGGAGCTTCAGCTGGAACGGGACGAGCGGGGAGTTCCCCACCTAAGGGGAAGGTACGAGCATTGGAGGCCAGATGCGGGGTGGCAGACTGAGGAGCAGTTCTCAGACGGGACTCTCCGTCTGCTGGGTTTGCTATGGGCCTTCCTGGACGGAAACGCTCCTCTCCTGCTGGAGGAGCCCGAGCTTTCACTCCATAACGCCGTCGTCAGGCACATCCCCGCGATGATGAATCGTGTGGCGAGAAAGACATCGCGCCAGATCATCTTGAGCACTCACTCTGCTGATCTTCTTATGGATCCTGGAATTGCAGCCAGGGAAGTGGTCATCTTGCAGCCTGAGAAGAATGGAACCGTAGCTCGCTTGGCCTCGATGAATGAGCAGGTTCGCCTACTCCTGGAAGCCGGTGAGCCGGTGGCCGAGGCAGTGCTTCCACGGACCGCACCGAAAAATGCCTCTCAGTTGGTCTTGTTTGGCAACGATTGATGGCCATCATCACGGTTGCGGTGGAGGGATTCGTCGACTCGGTCGTAGCAAGAAAGATCTGCGAGCATTTAGGGCACGACGTCGGCCCGGTACATGTGAAGAACGGGAAAAATAATCTCGATCCACGCCTGCAAGCTTACAACCATGCGGCTACCCGTGCGCCATGGCTTGTGCTACGAGATCTAGACTCTGATGCTCCCTGTGCCGCGCTCCTATGCCAGCGCTTACTTCCCGAACCGACGCAGGGTATGCACCTTCGTGTGCCGGTGCGGTCTATCGAGAGCTGGTTGTTGGCGGATCCCATCGGTGTTGCTCAATATTTGGGTGTCAGCGCTCGCCTTGTGCCGCCGAGTCCCGATTCCCTTGACTTCCCGAAACGCACTTTGGTTGAACTGGCGAGGCGCTGCCGAAACCGCTTGATCCGGGAGGACATGGTTCCCGAGGAGGAAGCTGGGACCTCCGTGGGGCCGGGCTACTCTCAGCGAGTGACGGAATTTGTTACGCGTCTTTGGAATCCGGATCGAGCAGCAGAGAACTCCGACAGCCTGCACCGATGCATGAGGGCCTTGAGTTCCCGCACCTGACGTTACTTCACGCGCTACCTGCGGGATAGAATCCATTTCGTTCGTTACGGCGATCAGTTCGAGCCTCAAGCGGATCCTCTCCCTCCTTCTAACCAGAGGTCCCGAGTCCCGGCCTCTTGCGGCGCGGCCAGCCGCAGCGGAGTTTCCGGGCCGCGGAGATTCCGCGCCGGGCTGAACGCGAACCGAGAGAGACATGAGCAATACGGATACGAGCCGGTTCATCTACTCGATGAAGGCGCTTACCAAGGTCGTTCCCCCGAACCGGGTGATCCTGAAGGACATCTGGCTCTCCTTCTACCCGGGGGCCAAGATCGGGGTGGTGGGCTCCAACGGGTCGGGGAAGAGCTCGCTGCTGAAGATCATGGCGGGTCTCGATCGGGACTTCAACGGCGAGGCCTGGGCCGCGGAGGGGACACGCATCGGCTATCTGCCGCAGGAGCCGGCGCTCGACTCGGCGCTCGACGTGCGCGGGAACGTGGAGGAGGCGGTGAAGCACAGCCGCGACCTGCTGCGCCGCTTCGAGGAGGTGAACATGAAGTTCGCCGAGGTCTCCTCGGACGAGGAGATGAACGCGCTCATCGACGAGCAGGCGAGGCTGCAGGACCAGATCGAGGCCGGCAACCTCTGGGAGCTGGACCGGAAGATCGAGATCGCCATGGACGCGCTGCGCCTCCCGCCGGCCGACGCGCGGGTGGAGAACCTCTCCGGCGGCGAGAAGCGGCGGGTGGCGCTCTGCAAGGTGCTGCTGGAGGAGCCGGACCTGCTCCTCCTCGACGAGCCCACCAACCACCTCGACGCGGAGAGCGTCGCCTGGCTGGAGCACCACCTGGCGAGCTTCCCCGGGACGATCGTGGCGATCACCCACGACCGCTACTTCCTCGACAACGTGGCGGAGTGGATCCTGGAGCTGGACCGCGGCGAGGGCCACCCGTACAAGGGAAACTACACCTCCTGGCTGGAGCAGAAGCAGGAGCGGATGCGTACGGAGGAGAAGCAGGCGTCGGCGCGCCAGAAGACGCTGGAGCGGGAGCTTGAATGGGTCCGCATGGCGCCGCGCGCCCGGCAGAGCAAGAGCAAGGCGCGCCTGGGGGCGTACGAGCAGATGCTCAACGAGGACCCGCGCGAGAAGCTCTCCCGCGCCGAGATCGTGATCCCCAACGGCCCCCGCCTGGGCGACGAGGTGGTGGTGGCGGAGGGCCTGAGCAAGGGATATGGCGACGACCTGCTCATTGACAAGCTCTCCTTCCGCGTCCCGCGCGGCGGAATCGTGGGGATTGTGGGCCCCAACGGGGCGGGGAAGACCACCCTCTTCCGGATGATCACCGGCGGCGAGGAGCCGGACTCGGGCTCGCTGCGGGTGGGCTCCACGGTGGAGCTGGCCTACGTGGACCAGAGCCGCGACGCGCTCGACGGCGAGAAGACGGTCTTCCAGGAGATCAGCGGCGGCGCCGACACCATCCGGCTCGGCCGCGGCGAGGTGAACTCCCGGGCCTACTGCTCCTGGTTCGGCTTCAGGGGCAGCGACCAGCAGAAGCTGGTGAAGGTGCTCTCCG
Source organism: Longimicrobiaceae bacterium (assembly GCA_965215255.1). GTDB lineage: Bacteria > Gemmatimonadota > Gemmatimonadetes > Longimicrobiales > Longimicrobiaceae > CBDCDN01. The sequence continues at coordinate 78,160 of CBDCDN010000011.1, forward strand.
GCGGGGAGAGGAACCGGGTGCACATGGCGAAGACGCTCCAGAAGGGTGGAAACCTGATCCTGCTCGACGAACCTTCCAACGACCTGGACGTGGACACCCTGCGGGCGCTGGAGGACGCGCTGCTGGAGTTCGCGGGGTGCGCGCTGGTGATCTCGCACGACCGCTGGTTCCTCGACCGTGTCGCCACGCACATCCTCGCCTTCGAGGGGGAGAGCCGCGTGGTCTTCTTCGAGGGGAACTACCAAGAGTACGAGGCGGACCGGAAGCGACGCCTGGGCGCCGAGACCGACCAGCCGCACCGGATCCGGTACAAGAGGCTGGTCCGCGCCTGACCATCGAGTGCGAGGCCCACCTTGACCTCGGGGAGAGTCGGGCTCATTGTATATAGTGGAGTAATCTACTTTCTCTCTCCGCAGCAGGTGGGCCATGCGTCCTCTCTCCAGCCGCTTCCTCCCTCTCCTCTTCCTGGCGCTCCAGTCGCTGCTCTTCTCCGCGGGGGTCGACGAGGCGCGCGCGCAGAACGCAACGAGCACGCTCACCGTCACCGTCCGCTCGGGGGTTACGATGCAGCCGCTCCCCGGGGCGCAGGTGCTCGTGCAGGGGATCGGGATCGGCGGGGTGACGGGTCCGGACGGTATGCTGCGGCTGACCGGGTTGCAGGTGGGGGCGCGGGAGGTGGAGGTTCGATTCCTCGGCTATTCGCCGGCGCGCTCGGTGGTGGTGCTGCAGCCGGAGAAGGCCTCGGCCCTCACCTTCGAGCTCGCCATGCAGCCGATCCAGCTCGCCGAGGTCCGGGTGCGCACCCGCCGCTCCATTCTCCAGGTGAACGGCTTCTTCAACCGCCGGAACAGCAGCTTCGGGACCTTCATGACGCGCCAGGAGATCGAGGCCATGCGGCCCCGCTTCCTGAGCGACGTGCTGCGGCGCGTGGCGGGGGTGAGCCTGACCAACTCCGCGCACGGCGGCTCCTCCAGCGCCCGCATCCGCGGCACCAAGGTCCTCGGAAGCTGCCCCATCCAGTACTACCTCGACGGAACGATGACCGCGATGTTCAACATCGACGAGGTCCGCCCCGAGGACGTCGAGGGGCTCGAGATCTACCGCGGCGCCGCCACCATTCCCCCTAGCTTCAACAAGGGCACCGCGATGTGCGGGGTGATCGTGATCTGGACGAGAATACAGTAGAGGGAACAGGGGACGGGGGACAGGAACTCACCGGGGGCGAGCGAGAACGTCCGGTACTTCTCGGATTCCGCGGGTCCGCCCCTGATGCGCCGCAGACAGCGGAGCCCGGACATCATGCCCATGTCCGGGCCCCGCGCCGTAGGAACTGTCCCCTGTTCCCTCTCAGACGATCATCATCATCGGGTCCTCCAGGAAGCGCTGGAGCGTCTGGAGGAACTGCGCGCCGGTGGCGCCGTCGATGACGCGGTGGTCGCAGGAGAGGGTCAGGCGCATGCGCGGGCGCACCACCATCTCGCCCTTCTCCGCCACCACCTTGTCGGCGATGGCGCCCACGGCGAGGATCGCCGCCTCGGGCGGGTTGATGACGGCGGTGAACTCCTCGATCCCGAACATCCCCAGATTGGAGATGGAGAAGGTGCTGCCGGTGTACTCCTCCGGCTTGAGCTTCTTCTCCCGCGCGCGGCCCGCGAGCTCCTTCACCTCCCGGCCGATCTCCGTGACGCCCTTCCGCTCCGCGTCGCGGATCACCGGGGTGATGAGCCCCTCCTCCACCGCCACCGCCACCCCGATGTGGACGTCGCGGTACTGGCGGATGGCGTCGCCGGTCCACGCAGCGTTGACCCAGGGGTGGCGGGTGAGCGCCATCGCCACCGCCTTGATGATGAGGTCGTTGGGGGAGACCTTGCCTCCCTCGTCGGCGAGCCGCTCGTTGATCTTCTTGCGGGTCGCCATCGCTTCGGCCATGTCGACCTCGATGGTCAGGAAGAAGTGCGGCACCGGTCCGATGGACTGGGTGAGCCGCCTGGCGATCGTCTTGCGCATCTGCGAGAGCGGGATCTCGCGGAACTCGCCGCCCGCCGCGGCCGCCGGGGCGGGGATCTCCGCCGGCGCCGCGTCGGCGGCCGCGGGACCGGCCTCGAGAGCGGCCTCGATGTCGCGCTTGATGATGCGTCCGCCCGGGCCGCTTCCGCGGATGGCGCCGATCTCCAGCCCCTCCTCGGCCGCCAGGCGGCGGGCCAGCGGAGAGGCCTTCACCCGACCTTCCACCCCGTTGCCGCGCCCGTCGCCCGTCCGCGCGATGGAGTGGTCTCCCGAGGTGGCGGCTGCCACTTCGCGGCCAGGGACGGGCGTGGGCCCGCGCCCGGGCGCTTCGACGGCGGGGGTCCCGAGCTCCGCCTGGTGGGGCTCCGTATGCTGCGAGCCGGCCAGCGCGACCGCCGCTTCCGCGATGTCCTCGTCGTCCCGTCCCCCCGCCTGCGCGACCGCCTTCGCGTCCTCGGGCTCGGCGCCGCTGGAGGGGCCCTGCTGCTCCACGACGCTGTCCGCGATGGAAGAGACGTCCTCGTCGGCGCCGGCGATCACCGCGATCACCGTCCCCACGTTGGCCGTGTCGCCCTCGCCCAGCAGCCGCTTGCGGAGGAGCCCGGAGCCGCGGGCGACCAGCTCCATCGTCGCCTTGTCGGTCTCGACTTCCGCGAGGACGTCACCCTCCTCGACCTCGTCGCCCTCGTTCTTCAGCCAGGTGATGACCCGCCCTTCCTCCATCGTGGGGGAGAGCGCCTCCATGTAGACCTTGGTAGCCATTTGGCACGTCCAGTGGGTGAATGCTGAGTGCTGAGCGCCGAGCGCGGAGTGCGGAGCGATCACGCGCACCTGGCACTTCGCACCCGGCACTCGGCACTAGCGGTACAGTACCCGGTTCACCTTCTCCACCACCTGCTCGGCGCCGGGCTTGGCGATCTTCTCGAGCTGCTTCGCGTAGGGCATGGGCACATCGGCCTGCGTGACGCGGAGCACGGGAGCGTCGAGGTGGTCGAAGGCCTCCTCCTGGATCAGCGCGGCCACGGTGCAGGTGATTCCGCCGAAGGGCCACCCCTCCTCGAGGAGCACCACGCGGTTCGTCTTCGCCACCGTGGCGAGGATCGCCTCCGTGTCGAGCGGGCGGAGGCTGCGCAGGTCGAGCACCTCGGCCTCGATCCCGTCCTTCTCGAGCTGCGCGGCGGCCTGCAGCGCGACGTGGATCATCTTTCCGTGCGTGATGATCGAGACGTCCGCCCCCTCGCGCTTCAGGTCCGCGACCCCGAGCGGGATTAGGTAGTCGTCGTCCTCCGGAACCTCACCCTTCAGGTTGTAGAGCATCTCCCCTTCGAAGACGCAGACCGGATCGTCGTCGCGGATCGCGGCCTTGAGGAGGCCCTTGGCGTCGGCGGGGGTTCCGGGGACCACCACCTTGAGTCCGGGGAAGTGGGAGTACACCGCCTCCAGGGCCTGCGAGTGCTGCGCGCCGAGCTGCAGCGCCGCGCCGTTAGGGCCGCGGAAGGTGAGCGGGATCTTGAACTGTCCGCCGCTCATCGAGCGCAGCTTGGCGGCCGAGTTCCAGATCTGGTCCATGGCGAGCATGGAGAAGTTCCAGGTCATGAACTCGATCACCGGACGCATCCCGGTCATCGCCGCGCCTACGCCTAGTCCGGCGAAGCCGAGCTCGGTGATGGGAGTATCCACCACCCGCGTCTCGCCGAAGCGGTCGAGCAGTCCCTTCGACACCTTGTAGGCGCCGTTGTAGACCCCGACCTCCTCACCCATCAGGAAGACGTCGGGGTCCCGATCCATCTCCTCGGCGAGCGCCTGGCCGAGCGCTTCGCGGTACGTGATGAGGGCCATGTTCGATCAGCAGTATTTTGGGAGTTCCCCCGGCCTCGCCGGGGTCGGGCTCGATCCGGGTGGCGGCGATACTACCGTCGTCGCCCGGGCGGAGCCGCCGCAAACCGCCGCGGCGACTCCGCCCTTCTTCGCACACTCCGTGTGCTCAGTGCCCGCGAAGGTTCGGTTCACGATCCCTGACTCGGCGTGCTCCGCCCGAAACGCGCAGCGCGTTACCGCCGGCCGTCGAAGTAGAGGTGGCCGTTCACGTCCTCGTCGGAGTAGATGTCGGTGTACAGCTCCTCGGGGGCGGGCTCCGGCGACTTCTCGGCGAAGTCCGCCGCCGCCTCCGAGATCCGCTTCACCTCCGCGTCCATCTCCTCCAGCTCCTCCTGCGAGAGGATCTCCAGGTCGGCGAGGAGGTTGGCGTAGATGCGGATCGGGTCGTTGAGCTTGGCCTCCTCGACGTCCTCCTTGGTGCGGTAGACGCCCGCGACCGGGTCCGACATCGAGTGGCCGACGAAGCGGTAGGTGCGCGCCTCGATGAGGGTGGGTCCCTCGCCGGCGCGCGCGCGGTCCACCGCCTCCTTCGTGACCCGGTACATGTCAAGCACGTCCATCCCGTCGCCGATCGCCGCGGGCATCGCGTAGGCCTGCGCCTTCTGCGAGATGTCGTACAGCGAGGAGGCGCGCTCCCAGGCGGTCCCCATCCCGAAGCGGTTGTTCTCGACGATCACGATCAGCGGGAGCTTCCAGAGGGCCGCCATGTTGAGCGACTCGTGGAAGGCCCCCTGGTTCACCGCCGCCTCTCCCAGGTAGCACTGGATGACGCGGTCTTCCTCCTTGTACTTGATCTTCCAGGCGACGCCGAGGGCCAGCGGAACCTGGCCGCCGACGATGCCGTGCCCGCCGAGGTAGTTGTGCTCGGCCGAGAACATGTGCATCGAGCCGCCCTTTCCCTTCGAGCAGCCGTCGGCGCGCCCGAAGAGCTCGGCCATGACGGCGTCCGGGGCGATGCCGGTCTGCAGCGCGTGGACGTGCTCGCGATAAGCCGTCATGACGTAGTCGTCCGGCCGCTGCGCGTGGATCGCCCCCACCGCGACCGCTTCCTGGCCGATGTAGAGATGGCAGAAGCCGCCGATCTTCCCGAGGGCGTACGCCTCGGCGGCCTTCTCCTCGAAGCGCCGGCCCAGGAGCATGTCCCGCATCATCTGGCGGAGCTTCTCCTCGGGGAGGCCCTGGATGCGCTCCTCCTTGGTCAGCTCCGGTTTGGCGGCGCGCTCCCACTCCGCGTCCTGTGAGGGACCTCCCGGCGGCGTGGGAAAGTCCCGCGTCTCGACCGGTCCCTTCGCGTCGCCCTTCTTGGTCGTGGTCTCAGCCATCGTAGTTCCCGGAATCGGATGAATCTCAGCGTCGGACCCCGGAACCGCCGCGGGGCCCGGTCGCCGATCCTACAGCACCTTGGAGTATTCGCCAGATTCGTCACGATCAGGTTGTGCTTCCTGCTCGCGCTCGTCGTGGCGTGGATCCGCCGGCGATCTATTCGTATCGAGTCTCCGCGCCGCGTTCGACCGCCAGGTACTGCTCGGGAGAGAGCCACGCCTTCCGCGGATGGGAAGGCATGGCCGAGCCCTTCAGAGGCCGCCGAGCTGCACCAGCGCCGGGGACGGCTGCCTCGGCGCCGGCGCGTCGGCGTAGATGCGGCGTGCCTCGGCTTCCGCTGCGTCGATCCGCACCGCCGACTCCGTGTCGGCTTCCAGGATCTCGGTGATCGCTCCGGGGCCGCCCGCCTCGATCTCGCGAGCCTGCTCCCGGGCGTGGTACGACGAGCGCACCAGCGGGCCGGATTCGACGTGGCGGAACCCCAGCTCCCGCTCCCCGATCTCCTTCCAGCGCGCGAACTCCTCCGGCGTCACCCACCGGTCGAGAGGAACGTGGTGCTCGGAAGGGCGCAGGTACTGGCCGAGCGTGAGGATGTCCACCGCCGACTCGCGGAGGTCCCTCATCGTCCGGTAGATCTCCTCTTCCGTCTCTCCCATTCCCAGGATGATGGCGCTCTTGGTGAGCATCCCCGGGTCCATACGCTTGATGGCGCCCAGCACCGAGATGCTGCGCCAGTAGCGCCCTCCTGGCCGCACCGCCTTCATCAGCCGCTCGACGGTGTCGACGTTGTGGGCGAAGATCTCGGGCTTCGCCTCCACCACCGCCCGGATCGCCTCCTCTTTCCCGCGGAAGTCGGGGGTCAGCACCTCGACGGAGCACCCCGGACGCCGCCGGCGTACCTCGCGGATCGTCTCGGCGAAGATGCTCGCGCCGCCGTCGGCGAGCTCGTCGCGGTTCACCGAGGTGATCACCGCATGCTCCAGCCCCATGGCGACCACGCTGTCCGCCACTCGGCGCGGCTCGTCCGCGTCCAGCTCCGTGGGGAGGCCGTGCGCCACCGCGCAGTACTTGCACGCGCGCGTGCAGACGTCGCCGAGGATGATGAAGGTGGCGGTACCCGACTCCCAGCACTCCCCGATGTTTGGGCAGTGCGCCTCCTCGCACACCGTATGAAGCCGCTGCTCGCGCATCAGCTTCTGCAGCCGCAGGTAGTTGGGACCGCCCGGCGCGCGAACCTTGAGCCACTCGGGCTTCCGCGCGCGGATCGGGATCCCCTCCTGCCCCTCGCGGAGGTGGAGAGTGGGCTTTCCCTTGCTCTTCACCACCCCCGTGTCCTTTCCCTCGGGCGAGTACCCGTAGGGCGTATCGATCGGCGCGGGATTCCCGCTCATGGTACGGCTCCGGGTCCGGGCCCGACTCGGCCCCGAGGGGCGGTCCGGGCGGCTGCACGCGCGGCCAGCGGGCCAGCGCCCGCCGCAATCCTGGGGCCAGGCGGCCTCGCTCGTGAACCGGACAAGGTACCTCTACCGTCCGGAGAAGGCAACTTGGCCCCTCGGGCGCGTCGCCCGTCCAGGCGAGGGCGGTGCCCGCTCCGAGATCCATGGCACCGGATCGCTTCTTGCACCTGGACCCGGTGATCTGTGATCCACTCACCCCCCTCTCCCTGGAGCGATCATGGGTGTCATCTCGTCTGCCGCTCTTGCCCTGGCGCTGCTCGCGGCACCTGCTCCGGTGCCTGCCCATGAGACGCCGCCCCTTCCGGCTCCCCGGGTCGCTTCCTCCCCGGCGGTGACGGTCACCGCACCGGAAATGCTCCGGGCGGCGTACGTCCCGCGCACGGCCGCCTCCGAAGCCGAGGCACCGGCGGCGCGTCAGACCTCCAACCGTACTCTGCTGGTCCTGATCGGCCTGGCGGTGGCCGTCGGAGCGCTGTTGGTGGTCGCCTTCGGCTGACTCGGTTCCCGGGGTCATTCCGGTCGGTCGCCCTGTTGCTCCGAGCCTCTCGTCGCGTGAGCGGCATGGGGATCGGTCGCAAGGACGAGATCGACGCCCGCGGCGGCGAGGCGCCTCGCCGCCGCGGCGGGGAGAGCGTCGGCCTCCTCCCGCAGCGCCCACTGCGCGTGCCCGCTCAGCAGCGAGAGCTCCAGGGCGCGGCCGAGCGTCAGGGCCAAGCGCCGGGCTCCCGCCTCCAGCGATGTCCTGCCCCGCTCCCGGGTCTCCTCCCACCAGCGGACCGCGTGCTCCAGGGCCGCGGCCGCCGTGCCCGCCGGCTCCGCGAGCCCGGACCCGCGGGTTTCTCCGCGGAGCACCTCCTCGCGCACGAGCTCCAGAGTGCCAGGGCTTCCAGTGTCCGCAGGACGTCGAGCGAGAGCACGTTGGTGGTGCCCTCCCAGATGGTGAGCACCTGCGCGTCGCGGAGGAGCACCGGGAGCCCCGTGTCTTCCAGGTACCCGGCGCCGCCGAACGCCTCCAGGCACTCGCTCGTGACCGCGACCGCCTGCCGGGCGGTGGTGAGCTTCGCCAGCGGAGTCAGCACGCGCAGGAGCCGCTCGCCGTCCTCGTCGAGCTCTCTCGTCTCGGAGCGGCCGATCAGCTCCGCGGCGCTCACCGCGTTCCAGGTGCGGGTGAGGTTCAGCATCGGCGAGATGGCGCGTACGCTGTCGCGCGCGGCGCCCACCAGCCGCGCGGGGGTACCGTCCAGCTCGAGCTCGGCGGTGGGGAGCTTGCGCGTCCCCAGCTTCTCCTTCAGCCGGCGGATCCGGATTCCGCGGAGCCGCCCCTCCGCGTCGCGGGTCTCGACGTAGAAGAGCGCCAGCCCCTTCCCCCCCGGCGGGTTCCCCTCAGGGCGGCCCAGGGTGAGCGTCATCTTCGAGGCGGCGGCGGACCGGGTCGCGGCTGGTGAGGTGCGGCACCGCCCGGGCGACCAGCGCCTCGTTCCCCGAGTCGAGGAGAGTACGGGCCGCGCCGTCCGTCATCGCCAGGGGGCAGGCGAAGAGGTAGGTCGAGGGGGTGAAGAGGCAGGCGAGGGCGAACTGGTGGATGCGCGAGAGGGCGCCGTGACGCCGCTCGTGGGCCGCGGCCACCACCCCATGCCCGGCGGCGATCCGCTCCGCGAGCGCCCAGAGCGGCGTCGGCTCGATCCGGTCCACCCGCTCGCCCCATGCGCTCCACTGTACCAGCCGCGGCTCGTTCGTCCGGTCCTCGAGCTGCAACCGGTAGAGCTCGCCGCCCGAGAGCCGCCCCATCTCCCGCAGCCCCGGCTCCACCTCCGCGCGCACCTCCGGCGGGAGGAGCCGGCGGAGGATCCCGCGCAGCACGCGGTCGTCGTCGTACTGGTTCCCGAGCTGTGGCGCGGGCTGGAGGAAAGGCATGGTACGGATTGGTTCGTGATGAGTGAGTCCAGCTGTGGCTCGATCGGCCTGCAGTCGCTGGCGGCCCGGCCGGCGTGCTCCGCCGGAAGCATCGGAGAGGCGCCGGACCCCGGAGGCGGGCGGAGAATCAGCGGCGCGCGGCGGCGCGCTTCACCAGGCGACCCAGGCCGCGGGCGAGCAGCGAGCGGGGGAGGAGCCGGCCGAGCCAGGACGCCAGTTGGTTCTCCACCCCCGGGACCGCCGTGTGTCGGCCGCGCTCGAGCGCGGAGAGCGCGGCGTCCACCACCTGCTCCGGCGAGCGCGCGCCGAACGTTCCCTCGGCGCTCCCGGTGCCCGCCACCGCCTGGAACCCGGTGGGGGTGCGGCCGGGGCAGAGGGCGAGCACCCGCACGCCCCGTCCGCGGCTCTCGGACCAGAGCGAGTGCGAGAGGCTGAGAACGAACGCCTTCGTCGCCGCGTAGGTGGCGAGCTCCGGCACCGGCGGGAAGGCGGCGATCGAGGAGACGTTGAGGATCCCGCCCTCGCCGCGCGCGAGCATCTCGGGGAGCGCGAGGTGCGCCAGCTCCATCACCGCCACGCAGTTGACACGCACCATCTCCGTCTGCCGCTCCAGGGAGATCTCCTCGAAGCGGCCCTGCGCGCCGAAGCCGGCGTTGTTCACCAGCAGGTGGACGGGTCCCTCCGCCGCGGCGCGCCCCCAGAGTCGGGACGCGGCGCCAGATAGGGCGAGGTCCTCCGCCGCGACGCGGACCCGCACGCCGTGCCGCGCCTCCATCTCCTCCGCGAGCGCTCGCAGGCGCTCCTCGCGCCGCGCCGAGACCACGAGATGCATCCCGCGCGCGGCGAGCCGCCGGGCGAAGACCTCGCCCAGCCCCGCCGAAGCGCCGGTGACCAGCGCGAGCCGGTCGCGGTAGACCCAGTCGGCCACGCGCTCAGCCTCCCGGGAGGGGGGCGGACCGCTCGCCGCCGACGATCAGCAGGTGCCCGGCGGACCGGGCGGACGGGGCCCGCGCTCCGAGCGGGGTCCCCGCGCCCGTCCCGGCGAGGAGGAAGGCGAGGATCGGGAGTCGGGTCATGGATCGGACACCCGGCGAGAGAGGGGCGACCGGGCGAAGGGCGGACGGGCGGATCAACTCTCCGCCGCGACCGGCCCCCCGTCGAGGTAGAACCGCGCCGCCCGCTCCAGCACGTCCACCGCGACGGGAAGGGCGTCCTCGCACACGTCGAAGCGCGGGGAGTGGTGGGGGTGGACGGCGCCCACCTCCTCGTTGTACGCGCCGACGAAGAAGTAGCACCCCGGCACCCGGCCGCCGAACTCGGAGAAGTCCTCCGCCGCCATCGTGCGCACGGCGGGATCGGAGCGCACGCGCCCCTCGCCCACGACCTCGCGGGCGGCGCGGCGCACCAGCTCCGCCATCTCCGGGTCGTTCACCGTGGGCGGGTTGGGGGCGTCGCCGAAGTCCAGCTCGTACTCGGCGCCCATCGCGGCGCAGATCCCGGCCGCGACCCGGTCGAGCCGCGAGCGCAGCTCGGAGAGGATTTCCTCGCGGAATGCCCGCATCGTCCCCTGGAGGACCGCCTTCGCGGCGATCGCGTTGGTCGCGGTGCCCGAGCGGAAGGTGCCGACGGAGATCACCGCCGTCTCCAGCGGCGAGACGTTGCGCGAGACGATGCTCTGCAGCGCCACCACGACCTGGCTGGCGACGAGGGTGGCGTCGACGGTCTCGTCAGGGATGGCGCCGTGCCCCCCGCGCCCGCGGATGCTGAGCCGAAAGTCGCCGGAGCCCGCCATCTGCGGCCCGTCGACCACGCCCACGACGCCGCTGGGGAGGCCGAGCCAGACGTGCAGCCCGAGCGCCGCGTCCACTCCCTCGAGCGTCCCCTCGCGCACCATGCGCAGCGCGCCGCCGCCCCCCTCCTCGGCGGGCTGGAACACGTAGCGCACCGCCCCCTTCCACTCGGCGCGGGAGCGGGCGAGGCGGTCCGCCACCGCGAGCCCGACGGCCACGTGCGCGTCGTGCCCGCAGGCGTGCATCTTCCCGGGAACGGTGGAGACGAAGTCGTGCGAGCACTCCTCCTGGATCGGGAGCGCATCCATGTCGGCGCGCAGCAGGAGGGTCGGGCCGGCGCCGCCGCCGCCGCCGAGGGTGCCGACCACGCCCGTCTCGGCCACCCCGGTTCGCACCTCGTACCCCGACGCGCGCAGCCGCTCCGCCACGATGGAGGCGGTCCGCTCCTCCTGGAAGGCCACTTCGGGGTGGCGGTGCAGGTCGCGGCGGGTGGCGATCAGCAGGTCCAGCTCGGAAGAGGTCATCGTTGGTGGGTCGTCAGTCGTCGGTCGTAGGTCGTGGGTCGTCGGTCGTCAGCTATCGGTCGTCAGCTATCAGTCTCCGGACCCGAGGGGCCTTCGGGCTCTCCCTCCGCTGCGGAGGTGGAGACTCCTCCTGTTCCCCGCCCGTCCTGCCGGACCGTTCGCAGCCGCCCGTTGCCTTTACTGATCGCTGACAGCTTCAGTACCACTCTGTCAGTCGGCGGGTCACGCGCCGCGCCCGGCGGGAAAGCGGACCGACGACCGAGGACTGACGACCCTATGACCGACCCCCCGGAAGCGGGTGGGGTGGCAGCTACCACCCCAGCACCTGCGCGAAGATCAGCGGCGCGACGATCGACGCGTCGCTCTCGATCACGAAGCTGGGGGTGTCCACTCCCAGCTTGCCCCAGGTGATCTTCTCGTTGGGGACGGCGCCTGAGTACGAGCCGAAGCTGGTGGTGGAGTCGGAGATCTGGCAGAAGTAGCCCCAGAGCGGGATCTCGACGCGCTGAAGGTCCTGGTGCAGCATGGGGACGACGCAGATCGGAAAGTCGCCGGCGATCCCGCCGCCGATCTGGAAGAAGCCGATCGTCCGGTCGGCGGTCGCGGTACGGGTGTAGTAGTCGGCGAGCTCGATCATGTACTCGATCCCGGTGCGCACCGTGTGCACGTTCTTCACGTCGCCCGAGATGACGTGCCCGGAGTACATGTTGCCCAGGGTGGAGTCCTCCCAGCCGGGGACGAACATGGGGAGGTTCTTCTCCATGGCGGCCACCATCCAGGAGTGCTTCGGGTCGATCTGGTACTCGCTCTCCAGCTTCCCGTCGCGCAGGATCCTGTACATGAACTCGTGAGGGAAGCGGCGCTCTCCCGCGCGGTCGGCCGCCTCCCACTCGCGCAGCACGGCCGTCTCGATCCTGCGCATCGCCTCGTGCTCGGGGATGCAGGTGTCCGTCACGCGGTTCATGTGGCGTCCCAGCAGCGCCAGCTCGTCCTGAGCGGAGAGGTAGCGGTAGTGCGGGACGCGCTCGTACATCTCGTGCGCCACCAGGTTGAAGACGTCTTCCTCCAGGTTGGCCCCGGTGCAGGAGATGGCGTGGATCTTCTCCCTCCGGATCATCTCCGCCAGGGAGAGTCCCAGCTCGGCGGTGCTCATCGCCCCGGCGAGGGTGACCAGCATCTTGCCGCCGTTCTCCAGGTGCCGGTTCCAGGCTTCGGCGGCGTCCACGACCACGGCCGCGTTGAAGTGGCGGTAGTGGTGCTTGACGAAATCGGTGATCGGCTTGGGCATGTCGGGAGGATGTGGGTGTTATTCCGCGTCGTGCTTCGCGGGGTGCGCGGGCGACTCCGGGTCGGCTTCGGCGGTACCGTGGACCCGCTCCGCCGCCGCCTCCACCACGCGCACCGCCTCCTCCGGAGAGTCGGTGAGGAAGAGCAGGTCCACGTCGTTCGGGGAGATCTTCCCTTCGAGCAGCATGGTCTCCCGGATCCAGTTCAGCATTCCCCGCCAGTAGGCCGATCCGAAGAGGACGACGGGGAAGTCGCGGATCTTTCCGGTCTGGATGAGGGTCAGCGCCTCGAAGAGCTCGTCCATCGTCCCGAAGCCGCCGGGGAAGATGATGAACGCCTCCGAGTACTTGACGAACATCGTCTTGCGCACGAAGAAGTAGCGGAAGTTGATCGCCACGTCCACGTAGGGGTTGATCCCCTGCTCGAAGGGAAGCTCGATGTTGCACCCGATGGAGAGCCCACCTGCCTCCTTCGCTCCGCGGTTGGCGGCCTCCATGATTCCCGGGCCGCCGCCGGTGACGACCGCGTACCCCGCCTCGGCGAGCCGCCGCGCGGTCTCCACGGCCGCCCCGTACTGCGGATGCTCCGGCGTGACGCGCGCCGACCCGAAGACCGCCACCGCCCGGCCGGTGTTCGCCAGGGTGTCGAAGCCCTCCACGAATTCGCCCATGATGCGGAAGACGCGCCACGGATCGGTATGCGTGAAGTCGACCGGAGCGGAGGGCGACTCGAGGAGCCGCTCGTCTTCGGTGGGCGACCCGGTCCGGGAAGCGGTGTTCAGGGAGGTGTTCTTCGAGTGGCGTGGGCCGACCATGAGCCGCGGGTCCCGGGTGATCGATGCAAGTCTCCAACGGGCTGCAGGAGGTGTTCCAGGCCTCCCGCCGCGATAAGATAGAGCCTCGCCTTCCCGGGCGCACGCCTTCAGACCGGGTCCTGGATTCCGAGCCGGGCGGGGGCCCGACCCGCGCGCGGCCGATCACCAACGACGTTCAACCGGAGAGACTCATGGACATCCCGATGGCGCTGCTGGCCGACGAGGCTAACGTCTCGCAGGAGGGGAAGCTGAACGTGCTGGGGGTATTCGATCGCATCGCGGCCTCCTCCTTCCCGGTCGTTCACCCCAAGATGGTGTTCGTCTTCCGCGTGCGGGCCGAGTACGCCGACGCGGGACGCACCTTTCCGGTGCGGGTGCGGCTGATGGACGAGGACGGCGCCACCCTGTTCGAGGCGAGCGGCGACATCGCCGCGCCGCAGGTTTCTCCGGGCGAGTTCGTCACCGCCAACCAATTGTTCACGCTGGTGGGAACGCGCTTTCCGCGCGCCGGCAGCTACAAGTTCGTGGTCAACGTCGGCGACCTCGCGGGGCAGGAGACGCCGCTGGTGGTGGTGGAAGTGGGGAGTGCGGGGCCGTAGCCGGAGTTCTCAGGAGCCCGCGGGACGACGTGGGGAGGGTGAGTTCTGATGTGCGCCGCCGTCTCTACCCCGCAACTATTCTCCTGGGCTATTCACGACGGGCGGGTGAGTTCGCGGATTTTGGTCACCGGGCGTAACCGGTCGGATCCTGGGCCGTGGGAGCGCAGGGGAGGCAGTCGCCCCCTTCCCCCATCGCGGGAGCGACGGCGGCGGCTCTCCCGCTCCCGATTCCCCACCCCGGGGGGCTACGCTGGCAGGGGCAGGGCCCGGCGCGGCGGGGAGCCCCGAGTGGGGTACAGCCGTTCGAGCTCGTGCCAGAAGGCGCTCCACAAGCCAGCCCGTGCGGCGTCGATCCCCACCCGGATGCGCCGCCCCGAGAGCAGGACCCGCGCGCCGACCTTCAGCACCCGCGCCCGGAAGCGCTCCCGCGAGAGCTGGCGTTGCTGCTGCCGCTCCAGGAGCCGGCTCGCGGCCCAGAGCCGGTTCGCCGCCAGCAGGCTCAGCCGCAGCCGCGCCTCGTTGATGGCGAAGCTGTCCGGCTCCGCGTACTCAGTGCGGATCCGCCGTCCCCGGTAGTGGCGCTTCGGGCGCGGACTGGAGGACAGATGTGGCGTGAGCGCCTGCTGCCACGCGCCGAAATCCTTCTCCGCGCTGCCGCGCTCGCGGTAGTGCTCCAGCAGCCCCCCGGGCGGGAGCTCTTCCGGCGCGGCGTTGGTCACCAGGAAGAAGTGGTCCAGGAAGAGATGCTGCTGACAGTCCGGCCGCTCCAGAACCACCAGCACCACGCGCCGCGGGCGGCTCCAGCTCTTCGCGCGATAGGTGAGCTCGTGCAGCCAGACGCGCCCCTCGGCGGGCGGGCGGCCCGGCGGACGGCGCAGGTGCGGGGCGGCCAGGCGCTCCAGAGCGGCGTTCGTCTTCAGGCGCGCCACATAGCGCACCGCCGGCAGCGCCTCCAGGGCCGCGAGGAAGCCCTCCGCCGGGAAGCCAGCGTCGATCCGCAGCCACACGCGAGCGGCACGCTCGGCCGCCTCGCGGATGCCCGGCAGGGCGAAGTCCAGCGCCCCCTCGGCCGTGTGGACGTGGCCCGGGCGCAGGCGAGCGGCGAGGAAGCAGCCCTCGCTCTCGCGCAGCAGGAGGGGAGGGTAGCAGCGGATCCGGTAGTGGCCGTTGTAGGCGCTGCCGGGCTGGTGCCCGTGCACCTCCAGGGGGAGCGAATCCAGGTCCAGAGTGATCGCCTTGCGACGGGCTCCCGGTGTCAGGCAGCGGGGGCTCTGGAGCAGGACGCGCTCTAGGCCCGCCTGGTTCTCGGGGGCGGAGAGCATCTCCAGGAGACGCGAGAGCGTGGGCTGCGAGGCCAGACCCTGCCCGGCCTCCAGCGGGCTCAGGCCGCGGCGGGCAGAGACGCTCAGGCGAAAGAGCGGGTCCTGCCGCAGGAGCGTGGCGTCGTTCTGGTCGGGGTAGCCCTGGGCGTCGAGAAGGAGCTGCGTGCGCACCAGTTCCGGCAGCGGGTGCGTGATGCGCTCCGGGATACGCAGGTCCACCCGTTCGCGCTCCAGGAGGCGCGAGAGCCCCGAGCGGTCGAGGAGTTCACGCCGGAGCAGGGCGCCGGCGTCCGCACTCAGGCGCTGGGGACGCGCCTCGATGTGCACGCTGCGGTTGAAATCCGGCTGAAAGAGGCTACATTGGGACTCACCCATAGCGTGTGTTCTGCGTGGCTCCGTCGTGATGAAAGGTCGCACTTCCATCCTACGGCGCCCACGGGAGATGCGCTATGGGCTTTTTCATGCCCCCTGTTCAGCCACTACCTGCCTGGTGAATAACCCAGGATTCTATTTCTTCGTACGCAGGGGTCCAGTCAAGCGAAAAATTCGGAAGTTCCGCCTCACCCTGCGTCTTGCCCGTTGCGTCGTCTCCCGACGTCAGAGTTACTGTCCCCTCGACGTTCATCCTCGGTTATTCACGTAGCTGAACGAGAATGGCGATTCCGCTTTTTCCCGCGTGATCGCCGGCCGAAGGGCGGATTTCGGGGACAGGCCCCTTCCCCCCCAGAGTCAATCTGGAGGAGGCTTCGCCTTCCCGATTCCCCGCCCGAGGGTGCTACGCTGGAGTGGGCAGGGCCGGGGGCTCCGGCGAGCCCCGCGCCGGGTAGAGCCGGTTGAGCTCGCTCACGAAGCGGCTCCAGAGTCGGGCTCGGGACGCCTCGACCACAACCGTGATCCGGCGCCCGCTGAGCACGACGCGGGCGGCGCTCTTCAGGACGAGCTGCCGGAAGCGCTCGCGGTTCATGCGCCTCGTGCTCTCCCGCTCCAGGAGCGCCGCACCCGCATGCATCAGGTTGGCCGCCAGAAGGCTCAGCAGCAGCCGTGCTTCGTTCGCCGCGAAGCTGTCCGGCTCGGTGAACGCCTCCTGCAGCACCCGGCCGCGGTAGTGCGTCTTCGTCCGCGGCGTGGAAGAAAGCGACAGGGCCAGCGCCTGGTTCCAGTCGCCGAAGTCCTTCTCCGCCTCCCCGCGCCGCCGGTAGTGCGCCAGCAGCGCGGGGCCGTCCACCGCCTCGGCAGGTGCATTGCTCAGCAGGAAGAAGTGGTCCGGGAAGAGCCCTTCCTGCACTGGGCGGTGGTTCGGGATGACCAGCACCCCCCGGCGCGCCCTGCTCCAGGAGTCCGCGCGGTAGAGGAGCTCGAACGTCTGCTCTCCGTCTGCGCTGGCGTAGCGTTCCAGCGGCTCCCGTGCCAGGCGCTCCAGCGCCGCATTGCTCTTCAGTCGCGCCACATACAGAAAGCCCTCCGCCTCCAACGGATCCAGCAGCTCCGGGCTCGGGTAGCCGGCGTCGATCCGCAGCCACACCCGCTCGGCCCCGCGCGAGATCTGACGAAGGATCGGCAGCACGAACTCACACCCGCCCTCCGCCGTATGCACGTTGCCCGCGCGCAGCTTCGCACCCAGGAAGTCGCCCTGCTCCGAGCGCACCAGGAGCGGATGGTAGCAGCGCTCGCGGTAGTGCCCGTTCCAGGCGCTTCCCGGCTGCTGCCCGAAGACCTCCAGGGGGAGCGAGTCCAGATCGAGCGTGATCTCCGGCAGGCGCCGGCCCAGGTTCATCCGACGCTCGGCACTCTCCCGGAGCATCGCGCCCAGGCCGGCCCGGTTCTCCTCCCGGCTCAGCGCGGCCAGGAGGCGCGAGAGCGTGGGCTGCGAGCAGAGTCCGTCCGCCTCCCGGCCCACCGCCGCTCGAAGCGGCCGCTGGCCGCGCCTCGAGGAGACCGCCAGGCGCAGCGCCGGATCCTCGCGCAGCAGATGCACGTCCGAATGGGCGCTCCACCCCTGGGCGAGCAGCAGGAGCGCCGTGCGCAGCAGTTCCCCGTGCTCGTGCCTCACCCGCGCCCCGTCGCGCGGATCGCGCAGATGCTTCCGGAACAGCGCCGGATAGCCGAGCCGATCCATCAACTCCCGAAGCAGCAGGGCTCCCGCGTCGGCGCTCAGCCGCTCGCTGCGCGCCTCCACCTGGATGCTACGATTGAAATCCGGCTGAAACAGACTACATTGGAACTCACCCATAGCGTGTTTTCCGTCGGGGTCCGCAGAGATGGTGGGTCGCACTTCCATCCTACGGCGCCGGCAGGAGATGCGCTATGGGTTTTTTCTGCCTGTCCGATCCCCAGCCGCGCGCTGGTGAATAACCGAGGCTGACATGGTTTTCGAGTAACCGATAGAATGGACTCCGTTGGTGGAAGTCCGCGTCCTTCGAGACGATGGTGTAGTCATGCTCGGCCGCGTAGCGCCAGACCTGCGTGTCCGATGTCTTGTTCATTCCGAGATCATGCACGTGCGTGCACTCCGGGAACACATCCGAGAGGAGGCGTACGAGTCGCGGCGAGAGATTGTGGTCGAGCAGCAGTTTCACAGGCTCGGCACCACCATGAGGCGGCGCTCGAAGTCCGCCGCAAATGCCAGCGAAGCCCGGATGTCTTCCGGCTCGAGGTCCGGAAAATCCGCGAGGATCTCAGCCTCGGTCATCCCGGAGGCCAGGTAGCTCAGGACATCGTAAACGGTGATGCGCAGGCCACGGATGCACGGCTTGCCTCCACGCTTGTCCGGCTCGATTGTGATCCGCTCGCGGTAGTCCATGGTTCGTCTCCAGAGAGGTCTCCCCCATCATGTGAGGCCGCAGGGGAATGCCGCAAAGTGTGCGCCCGGGCCGGTACAACGAGCGAATCCGCCGGAGCTGGACATGCACCCCCGGCGGATCTGCTCGCCCCGGGACGGTCTACACTCCCGCCCCCACCTCCTGCTTGATCTCCGAGATCAGCGTACCCGGCGAGGCCTTGGCGTCGCCGAAGAGCATGTTGTTGTTCTCGCGGAAGAAGAGGTCGTTCTCGATGCCGGCGAAGCCGCTGGCCATGGAGCGGTGGAGGAGGATCAAGCGGTGTATCGAGTCCGCTGTGACCGAGAAAATTTGCGCAGCTCTCGCGCCGGCGGAGACGGTGAAGTTTCCCGGGTGGGTCAGGGGAAGTAGCGGTAGATGTCGCGGCGGGGGAGAACCCGAACGAAAGTGACGGTGTCGGATTCGATGCGCAAGCCGATCCGGTAATCGCCCACACGAATTCGGAAGTAGGGTCCACCGCCGGAGAGCTTCTTCAGATGGCGGATCGAGCGAAGGTCGGCGGTCTGCTCCACCTGCAGGATCGCGGCGCGCACCTGCTCGCGGACGGCTGCGTCGCGCACCTTCCGCAGGTAGCAAGCAAAGGAGGCGAGGAAGCCGGTATTCACTCCCGCGAGTCGAGAACGCGGAAGATCTCCTCGCGCGAGACGGGCTTGCTGGCCTCACCCTCGCGGATGGCCCGCGCGAGCGCGACGTCTTCGAAGACCTCGGCGAGCACGTCGCGCACCAGCTCCGACCTCTCTTCGAGGATCTCGACGAGCGCGGCCTTCAGGGCCTCCTTCAACTGTGCCTCGTCCGGCGCCGGTCCCACCATCACATGCCTCAAAGTTTCGGGTGAAGGGGATCCTCGAAAGCTAGTGCGCGGGCCCGAACCGTGCCAGCGGAGCGCGAAGATCCCGGCGCCGAAATCGCGCCGATGCCAGGGCAGGCTCGAAGATACCGCCCGGGAGGAACACGCCCTGGAGCTGGTGATCGCATCCAAGCTAGAGGGGCAGAACACCTTCGTGGTGCTCCCGAAGCGGTCCGCTACATTTGCTTGAGAGTTCTCCGAGAAGAGGCCGACTCGTCTGTCCCACAAGTGCTTCGCTACACTCCCGCCCCCACCTCCTGCTTGATCTCCGAGATCAGCGTGCCCAGCGAGGCCTTGGCGTCGCCGAAGAGCATGTTGTTGTTCTCGCGGAAGAAGAGGTCGTTCTCGATGCCGGCGAAGCCGCTGGCCATACTGCGCTTCATCACCACCGAGCGGCGGGCCGAGTCGGCGCGGATGATCGGCATCCCGAAGATGGGGGAGCTGGGCTCGTCGAGCGCGGCGGGGTTGACGATGTCGTTCGCGCCGATCACCAGGGCGACGTCGGCCTGGGAGGTGAAGGCGTTCGCCTCCTCCACGTCGGTGATGAGCTTGTCGTAGGGGACGTTCGCCTCGGCCAGGAGGACGTTCATGTGCCCGGGCATCCGGCCCGCGACCGGGTGGATGGCGTAGCGCACCTCGCCGCCGTTCTTCTCGATGAGGTCGGCGAGGTCGCGCACCTGGTGCTGCGCCTGCGCCACCGCGAGGCCGTAGCCGGGGATGATCACCACCTTCTGCGCGTAGGCGAGCTGCACCGCCAGGTCCTCGGCCGCGATCGGGCGGGCGGTCAGCCCCTCCGAGCTGCGCCCCGATCCCCCGGCCGCGGCGCCGCCGAACGCCCCGAAGAGAACGTTGGCGAGCGAGCGATTCATCGCCTTGCACATGATCTGGCTCAGGATGATCCCCGAGGAGCCGACCAGCGCGCCGGCGATGATCAGCACCGTGTTGCCGATCACGAACCCCGTCATCGCGGCCGCGATCCCGGAGTACGAGTTCAGGAGCGAGATCACCACCGGCATGTCCGCCCCGCCGATCGGGATCACCAGCAGCACCCCCAGGACGAGCGAGGCGGCGGTGACGGCGTAGAAGGGCCAGAGGTGCGCCTCCGGCGTGGCGAGCTGATAGGCGCTCAGCGCCACCACCCCCGCGAAGAGCAGCGCGTTCACCGCCTTCTGCCCGGCGAAGACGATCGGCTTCCCCGTCATCACCTCCTGCAGCTTCGCCCACGCGACCAGGCTGCCGGTGAAGGTGACGGCGCCGATCAGCACCGCGAGCTGGACGCTGATCCCGGTGCCGAGCGGGACCTGCTCCTCCAGCAGCTCGGCTCGGAGGAACTCGCCGCCGCCCACGACGAGCGAGGCGGCGCCGCCGAAGCCGTTGAGGATGGCCACCATCTGCGGCATCGAGGTCATCTTCACGGTGCGCGCCATGAAGAGGCCGACGGCGGTGCCCACGACCATCCCGGCCACGATGACGCCGAAGGAGAGGATGGCCCGGTCGAAGAGGGTGACCACGATCGCCAGCAGCATCCCGGACCCGGAGAGGGCGTTCCCCTGCCGGGCGCTCGCCGGGCTGGAGAGCCGCTTCAGGCCGACGATGAAGAGGGCGGCGGCGAGCAGGTAGAGCAGCGCGGCGAGGGAGGGGGGGATCATCTCAGCGCTCCTTCCGGAACATCTGCAGCATCCGGTCGGTGACGAGATAGCCCCCCGCCACGTTGATCATCGCGAAGACGATGGCCAGGAAGCCGAGCACCGTCGAGATCCACCCGTGCCCGCCCCCCGCCAGGATCAGCGCCCCCACCACCGTGATCCCCGAGACCGCGTTCGCCCCGGACATCAGCGGCGTGTGCAGCGTCGGCGGCACGCGGTGGATCAGCTCGTACCCCAGGAAGGTCGCGAGCGTGAAGATGACGATCCCGACGATGAGGCCCTCGGTCATGGCGGATCCCGTCGTTGAAGGTTCGGAAGCGGCGATGAGCGATCGGCTATCGGCTTACGATTGTCGTCGGGTATCGCCCGGGGCGCCCTGCCGGGGAGGTCCCGCCGCGCTTCCCGTTCAAGCTCAGGCAGAGCGACTGCTTTCGCGTTCCGGAGACTGATGGCCGCTAGCCGATAGCGGGTAGCTCCCCCTCCCCGCGGCGTTCACGCACATCGGCCCGAGGATCTCGTCCTGGAGGTCGAGGCGCAGCTCGCCGTCCTTCACCATGTGCTGCAGCAGGGTGAGGACGTTGCGGCTGAACATCTGGCTGGCGTGGAGGGGGACGGTGGCGGGCAGGTCGGTGGGAGCGAGGATCTTCACGCCGTTCACCACCGTCGTCTCGCCGGGGCGGGTGAGCTCGCAGTTCCCGCCCGTCTCGGCGGCGAGGTCCACGATCACCGAGCCGGGGCGCATGCTCTCCACCATTTCCCTGGTGATGAGGCGGGGGGCCGCGCGGCCGGGGATCTGCGCGGTGGTGATCACCAGGTCCATCCCCGGCATGTGGCCGCCGAGGGCGCGCAGGGTGCGCTCCTGATCCGACTGCGACTGCTCCTTCGCGTAGCCGCCCTTCCCCTCCGCCGCCTCCGAGATCAGCTCGGTGGCGACGAAGGAGGCGCCCAGGCTCTGCACCTGCTCCGCGGCGGCCGGGCGGATGTCGAAGGCCGAGACCACGGCGCCGAGGCGGCGCGCCGTGGCGATCGCCTGCAGCCCCGCCACCCCCGCCCCGATCACGAAGACCTTGGCGGGCGGGATCGACCCCGCCGCGGTGGTGAGCATGGGGAGGAACTTGTCCATCTCGGCCGCGCCCAGGAGCACCGCCTTGTACCCGGCGACGGTGCTCTGCGAGGAGAGCACGTCCATCGACTGCGCGCGGGTGATCCGCGGCACCTTCTCGAGAGCGAGCGCCGTCACCTGCCGCTCGGCGAGCGCCGCCGGCAGCTCCTCGCCCGAGCCGGGCTGGAGGAGCGCGACCAGCACCGCGCCCGAGGGGATCGCCTCCGCCTCGCCGGGCGAGGGCCGGCGGACCCGCACCACCACGTGGGCGCCCTCCAGCGCGCCGGCCGCGTCGTCGGCGAGAGAGGCCCCGGCGTCGGCGTACGCCTCGTCGGCGAACCCGGATTCGGCTCCGGCGCCGCGCTGCACCCGCACCTCGGCGCCCGCCCGCACCAGGCGTCTCACGCTCTCCGGCACGAGGGCCACCCGCCGCTCCCCGGGGGCGGACTCCGTCGGGACTGCGATTCTCACCATGGTCTCTCCCCGGAGCGGGCCTGTGAAACACCGCCCAGTATAGTCTCGCGCGTCGCGCGATCACAAGGCATCCGTGGCGTCCCTCGCGTCACTCCCCCCGACCGAGGCGCCGGATTTCGTCGCGCAGCTCGCGCCGGGTCCGCTTCAGCTCCCGCTTCTGCGTCTTCCAGTCGTCCACGGGGGATCGTGGGTTCTCGCCGTCGGCGAGCCTCCCCCGCGGCCGCTCCTTGATCTCCACCCCGCCCATCAGCGCCAGCCCGGAGATGCGCAGCACGGGCGCGCTCGAATCGATCGGGAAACGCCCCTTCCCGGAGTGCTCGAAGCCGCCCATGATCCCGATCCCGTTGCTCTCCACGCGCAACCCCTCCGGGACGACGATCTCCACGCCGCCCATGAGGGCGAGGACGTTGATCTCCGTCACTCCCGCGTCCAGGTGGGCGTCGCGGAAGTCGAGATGGACGCCGCCCATGACGGCGAGCACGTTGACGCGGCGTCCCGGCGTCCAGCCCCCCTTCCGCTCGGCGCCGCCCATGACGGCCACGACGAACTGCTGGTCCACGAAAGGGTGCGCGGCGGGACGGTCGGCCGGCCGGGTGGCCGGCGGCGCCGCGGCGGAGAGGGTGGGCAGATCGGAGACCAGCGCCTCGAGCTCGGCGAGCGAGGTGGCCTGGTGGGCACCGTCGATCCGCTGCTCCAGCTCGACCGCCTCGAGGTGGTCCTGCGCGAAGTGCTCGCACAACAGCTCGATGGTGCGCTCCCGGCGCTGCCGGAGCGCGACCAGGGACAGCGGAGAATCGGCCATGCTACCTTCCTCCCTCTTTTTCTCCTGCGGTGGTGTCCTGCGGCGCGGGGGACCGCGGCAGGACGAGCCGGAAGGTGCTCCCCTCCCCGAGCTCCGATTCGACCTCCAGCCGGCCCCGCAGCAGCCCGGAGAGCCGCCGCGATATGGCCAGTCCCAGCCCCGTGCCGCCCTCCTGCGTGCCCACCTGCACGAAGTCCTCGAAGATGTGCGGCAGGTCCGTCGCGGCGATGCCGATCCCCCGGTCCTCCACCTCGATCCACGTCTCTTCCTCCACCAAGGTGCGGCAGCGCACGACGATCGGCCGCCCCCGGCCGAACTTGGCGGCGTTGGAGAGCAGGTTGAGGAGGATCTGACGGACCCGCTGCGGGTCCGTCACCAGCGGACGCTCCTCCGGTTCCGCTTCGAGACGGATCTCGGAGCCGTAGTGCCGGGCCAGGGGGAGCATGGTGGCGCGCAGGTCCCGGAGCAGGGCCGGGAGGCTCACCTCCACCGGGTGCACCGAAACCGTGCCGGCCTCGATCTTCGAGAGGTCGAGCACGTCCTGCACCAGCTCCAGGAGGTGGCGCGCGGCGACGTGTGAGCGCTCCATCGCCTCCTGCTGCTCCTTCGCGAGCGGTCCCAGCGTCCCGGCGAGCAGCAGCTCCTGGTAGAGCATGATCGCGCTGATCGGGGTGCGCAGCTCGTGGTTCATCGCCGAGTAGAGCCGGCTCCTCGCCTGCAGCGCCGACTCCAGCTCCAGCGTTCGCTCGCGAAGCGCCTCGTTCACGCGCTCCAGCTCGGCGGCCTGGGCGCGCAGCTCCTGCTGCGTCCGCTCCCGGCCGGTGATGTCCTCCAGCACCCCCACCCCTCCGCCCACCGTTCCGCCGGGGCCGTGCAGCGGAGCGTAGCGCACCGAGATCCAGAGGGTGCGGCCGCCGCGCACCGGCCGGTAGGGCCCCTCGTAGAAGGCCGGCTCCCCGGCACGGGCCCGCGAGAGCCCGTTGAAGATCCGCGCGTCCGGCAGGTCGAGTAGGCTCGTGCCTATGATCTCCTCCCGCGAGACCTCCATGATCTCCGTGAGCCGGCCGTTGCAGCGGGTGATGCGGAGCTCCGAATCGCAGAGGAAGACCCCCACCGGCGACTGGTCGAAGAGGGCACGGTAGCACGCCTCGCTCTCCTGCAGCGCCTGCTCCCGGGCCCGGCGCACGGTGACGTCGCGGTAGATCGCGTATGCTCCGATCGGGCCCTCCGGAACCTCGATGGGAGTGGCCTGCACCGAGACGAGGATCGGGGTGCCGTCGCGATGGCGGCGCACCGTCTCGGCCGCCAGGCGCTTCCCGCGGCGCACCCCGTCCGTGAGCGAGGAAGCCTCGTCGCACGCAGACTCGGGGACGATGAGGTCGTCGATCGCCCGCCCCCGCGCCTCCGCCTCCGAATATCCGAACATCCGGGTGAACTCGGCATTGACCCGGACGATGCGCTGCTGGCCGTCGACCACCGCGATCCCTTCGGGGGCGCTCCGGAAGATCCCTTCGAGCAGCGCCTGCTGCGCGTGCAGCGTCTCCTCCAGCTCGGCGACGAGATCGGAGGGTGGGCCCGCCGCCCCCGGTGCGGGGCGCCCTCGCCCTCGGCCGATCCGCGCCTCCACGAAGGCGATCCGCCCGCTCAGCCGGGCGGCCGAGAGGGGGCGCTCGAGGTAATCGTCGGCGCCGGCCTCTCCCAGTCTGAGGAGGGCCTCCGGGGTCGCCGCGGCGGGGACGACGAGCAGCAGGGCTTCTCCTCCGGCGGGGGCCGCCCGCAGCTCCCGGCATACCGCGGCCGCGGAATTCCCCTCCCTGTCGGCGCCGAGCACCACCAGCGGGAAGGCGCGCTCGCGGAAGCGCTCCACCGCCTCCGCGCCGGAGCTCGCCAGCTCCACCCGCCAGCCGCGCTCCGCGAGCGCCCGGCCGATCGTCTCCCGGATGGTGCAGTCAGGCTCGAGGAGAAGGGCTCGCATGAAAGGCGGGCGCGGGCGGCGGCCGCGGTGCGGGGAGAGAGGGTCCGGATCTCGGGGGGAGCCGCAAGCGCAAGCTAGGCCGGGACCTGCGGCGGGGCAAGGGGGCGCCCCCGAGAGGAAAGGCCCCTTTGCGGGGAGAGCGGCGGGGGCCATATTCCCCCTCCCCGATTCGGATCCGTCCCCTGCGCCGGTCCCACCCGTGAGCGAAGCCATCGCGCCGCCGTTCCCCGAACCCTTCTCCGGCGGCCCCGGCGGCTGGCGGGTCTGGGTCGACACCGGCGGCACCTTCACCGACTGCGTCGCGCGCGAACCCGGCGGCGTGCTGCGGCGGGCGAAGGTGCTCTCCAGCAGCGCACTGCGCGGCGTCGTCGACGGCCTCGACGGCCCCGCCACCGTCCGCGTGCGCGAGGAGTGGGGCGCGCCGGCCGACCTGATCCGCGGATCGCGCTTCGCCCTGACGGGTGCCGATCGCCCGGGCGTCGCGGTTCGCGCCTACGACCCTTCCCGCCGGAGGATCGAGCTCGCCGCTCCGTACCCGCTCCCGCTGGACCCAGGGCAGGGGTTCGAGGTGGTCTCCCCCGAGGAGGCCCCGGTCCTGGCGGCGCGGCTGGCGACCGGTACGCCGGCCGGAGCCCCGCTCCCGCCGCTCTCGATGCGGCTCGCCACCACCCGGGGGACGAACGCGCTGCTGGAGCGGCGCGGGGTGCCGGTCGCCCTCTTCGTCACGCGCGGCTTCCGCGACCTGCTGCTGATCGGGACGCAGCAGCGCCCCGACCTCTTCGCGCTCGAGGTGCGGCGTCCGGAGCCGATCTACCGCGAGGCGGTCGAGGTGCCGGGCCGCATCTCCGCCGACGGGACGGAGCGGGAGCCCCTCGACCCCCGGAGTCTGACCTCGACTGTGGAAGGGCTGGTGCGCGCCGGCGTGCGGGTGGCCGCGGTGGCCCTCATGAACGCGTATCGGAATCCCGCCCACGAGCGCGCGCTGGAGGTCTTCCTCCGCCGTGCCGGCTTCGAGCACGTCTCCCTCTCCTCCTCCCTCGCGCCCGTCATCAAGCTCCTCCCTCGCGCCGAGACGGCGGTGGTGGACGCGTACCTGACGCCGGTGCTGGCTGACTATCTCGAGGGAGTGGTGGAAGCAGTACGCGGCAGCCCGCGCTCCCCGCCCCCCTCTCCCTTGAACGGAAGCGGGGGTGGCGAGCGCGGATGGAGCGAGCCGGGGGTGAGGGCTCCGAACGGCGGCACCCTCCACGTGATGACCAGCGCGGGGGGGCTGGTGAGGCCGGAGGAGTTCCGCGCGAAGGACTCGCTGTTAAGCGGTCCGGCGGGCGGCGTGGTGGGGGCGGCGCGCGCGGGGCGGCGCTCCGGCTTCCCGAGGGTGATCGCCTTCGACATGGGGGGCACCAGCACCGACGTGGCGCGCTTCGACCACGATTTCGAGTACGTCTGGCAGCACGAGGTGGGAGGGGTGCAGCTTCTCGCCCCCGCGCTGGCGATCGAGAGCGTTGCGGCCGGCGGCGGGTCGATCTGCTCGCTCGATCCAAACGGGCTGCGGGTGGGGCCGGAGAGCGCCGGCGCCCGCCCAGGCCCCGCCTGCTACGGCGCCGGCGGGCCGCTCACCCTCACCGACGTCAACCTCCTGCTGGGTCGGCTCGACCCCGCGCGCTTCGGAATCCCGATCATGCGGGCGGCCGCGGCGGAGGCGCTGGAGACGCTGCGGCGGGAGGTGGAAGCTCGCGATGGCGGCGCGGTGCCGGCGGAGCCCCTGCTGGCGGGGCTGCTGGAGATCGCCGACGAGCGGATGGCGGACGCGATTCGCGGGATCTCGCTTCGGAAGGGCTACGACCCGGGGGAGTACGCGCTCGTCGCCTTCGGCGGAGCGGGGGCGCAGCACGGCTGCGGCGTGGCGGAGCGGTTGGGGATCCGGACGGTGATCGTCCCGGCGGACGCGGGGCTGCTCAGCGCGCTCGGAATCGGGCATGCGGTGCTGGAGCGCTTCGCGGAGCGGCAGCTCCTGCGCTCCCTCGAGGAGGCCGACGCGGAGGCCGTGCGCGGCTGGCTGCGGGAGCTGGAGGCGGAGGCACGCGCCGCCGTGGAGGGCGAGGGGGTGCCGGCGGCGGAGGTGGTCGCCCGCCGCCGCATCGCCAACCTCCGCTATGTGGGGCAGGAGTCCACCCTCGCGGTGGAGGCCGGGGAGGAGACGGGGCTGCGGGAGGCGTTCGAGGCGCGCTACCGCGAGGTGTACGGCCACCGCCCCGAGGACCGCCCGATCGAGCTGGAGTCGCTGCGGGTCATCGCCTCCTCCCGGCCCGAAGAGGAGGAGATCCCCGAGACGCCGGAGCCGTACGCGGCCGCCGCGGCCGGTGCGACGCGCGCCTGGCTCGGCGGCGGATGGCGCGACGTCCCGGTCTTCGACCGCGCCTCGCTTCGCCCCGGCGCCCGCCTCGCCGGCCCCGCGCTCGTCTTCGAGCGGCACAGCGCCACGGTGGTAGAGTCCGGCTGGGAGGCCGCGGTCGACGGCTCGGGCGCGCTCGTTCTGGTGGTAGGAAACAGGACTAGCCGGTCCGTTCCTGTTCCCTGTCGCCTGTCCCCTGTTCCCTCTTCCGTGGAGGAGGAGCTGTTCACCAACCGCTTCCGGGCGCTGGTGGGGGAGATGGGCGAGCAGCTGCGGCGCACGGCTCTCTCCACCAATGTGAAGGAGCGGCTCGACTTCTCCTGCGCGCTGCTGGACGCGGAGGCGGAGCTGGTGGTGAACGCGCCGCACATCCCGGTGCACCTGGGGGCGCTGGGGCTGTGCGTGCGGCGCGTGCGCGAAGCGATCCCGCTGCGTCCGGGCGACGCGGTGGTGACCAACCACCCTGCCTTCGGCGGCTCGCACCTCCCGGACGTCACCGTGATCACCCCGGTTTTCGACGAGGCGGAGAGGCTGCTGGGGTACGTCGCCAGCCGGGCGCACCACGCCGAGATCGGCGGCTCGCGCCCCGGCTCGATGCCGCCCGACGCCGCTTCGCTCGCCGAAGAGGGGGTGGTCGTTCCGCCCACCTACCTCCTGGAGCGGGGGGAGGGGCGCTGGGACGAGCTGCGCCGGCTGCTGGCCGGCGGACCCTACCCGTCGCGCGCGGTGGAGGACAACCTCGCGGACCTGCGCGCGCAGGTGGCGGCCAACCACCGCGGCGCGGCGCTCCTGCGCGAGCTGGCGCGGACGCATGGCCCTGCCGAGGTGGCGCGCTTCATGGGCGCCCTGAAGGCGCGCGCCGCGCGGCGGGTGCGCGAAGCGCTCCTCGCCCTCCCCGCCAGGCGCTTCGAGGCGGAGGAGCGGCTCGACGACGGTTCTCCGCTGCGCGTTTCCGTGGAGGTCGTGGGCGGTGGCGCGGTGGTCGACTTCGCCGGATCGGCCTCGGTGCACCCCGGCAACCTCAACGCCACCCCCGCCATCGTCCGGAGCGTGGTGCTGTACGTCCTGCGCCTGCTGGTGAACGAGCCGCTCCCGCTCAACGAGGGGCTGATGCGGCCGGTGGAGGTGCGGATCCCGGAGGGGCTGCTGAACCCCGACTTCCCCGCGGATCCCGCGAGGGCTCCGGCGGTGGTGGGCGGGAACACCGAGGTGAGCCAGCGGCTGGTGGACACCCTGATCCGCGCCCTTGGCCTCGCCGCCGGGAGTCAGGGGACGATGAACAACGTGCTCTGGGGCACCGGCCGCTTCGGATACTATGAGACGGTGTGCGGCGGGACGGGCGCCGGACCGGGCTGGGACGGCGCCAGCGGAGTGCACTCGCACATGACCAACACCCGCATCACCGACGCGGAGGTGGTGGAGCACCGCTATCCCGTTCGGGTGGAGCGCTTCGAGATCCGTCCGGGCTCGGGCGGGGCGGGTCGGTGGCGGGGCGGGGACGGGGTGGTGAGGGAGCTGACCTTCCTGGAGCCGATGTCGCTCTCGGTGCTCACGCAGCACCGCGTGGAGCGCCCCTTCGGGATGGAGGGCGGCGAGCCCGGGGCGCCGGGGCGGCAGCGGGTGATCCGCGCGAGCGGCGAGGTCGAGGAGCTGGCCCCGGTAGACGGCCGCGAGGTGGAGGCAGGCGACCGGCTGGTGCTGGAGACCCCCGGCGGCGGGGGATGGGGCGAGGCCGGCTGAGCGCTCCCGGGATGCAGCGGACGCGTTGCACCCCTCACCCCGCGCTGCAGGCGGCGCGGTGGGGAATCGCGGAAGAAGTCAAGCATGGAGCGGGTTTTCGGCCCTGGCGCGGACGGATCGCGGATTGCCTCGTGGAGAGGGCGAGTCCACCGGCAGTTCCCCGAACCGAACGCAGACCATGCGCACCGATCCGTCGCTCGGCTCCCTCGTCGCCTCCGCCCTCCTCCTGCTCTCTCCCGTGGTAGCGGCGGGGCAGTCTTCCACGGAGGCCGACTCCGCCCTCGCTGCCTGCGCGGCCGCGGCCGCCGCAGGGGACGAGAAGACCGCCGACGCCGCGGCGGACGCCGCCGAGCGCCTCTTCCGCCAGCGCCTCGAAGCCCGTCCCGACGCTGCCGAAGCGCGGGTGGGGCTGGCGCAGGTCATCAGCCAGTGCCGGATCCGATTCGCGAACGTGTTCTCGGCGGGACGGATGGTATCGGAGTCGAACCGGCTGCTGGAAGAGGCGCTGGAGATCGATCCGGCGAATTGGGGCGCTCACCTCACCCTGGGGCTGAACCACTACTACACCCCCGCCTTTCTCGGCCGCACAGGGGAGTCGATCCGCCAGTTCGAGACGCTGCTGGAGCTGCAGGGCGATCGCGCCGACGCGCCCCACTTCGCCCTCCCCTATCTCTACCTCGGCGACCTCTACGAGCGCGCGGGGCGGAAGCAGGACGCAGCGGAGGTCTGGCGCCGCGGCAGCGCCCTCTTCCCCGCGAACGCCGACATCCGAGAACGCCTGGAGAAGGCGGGGGAGGAGGAGAGGCCCGCCGCGGCCCGCTACGAGCTGCCCGCCGTCACGGTCCGCGCGCGGCGGCTCGCGCCGGGGGTGGCGCTGGGCGGCACCTCGGTGGACCGCCTGGAGGTGGTGACCGCCCCTGGCGGCACGGCGGACCTCCTGCAGGCGATCCGCATGCAGGGCGGCGTCACGCAGGCCACCGACGGCAGCGACCTCTTCGTGCGGGGCGGCGAGCCCGCGGAGTCGCCGGTCTTCCTGGACGGCGGCCGCATCCTGTATCCCGGCACCTTCGAGACGCTGCACGGCGGCCTGTTCGGCGTGCTGAGCCCCGCGGTTCTGCGCGAGGCGCTCTTCTTCAGCGGGGGCTTCTCCGCCCGCTACGGGAACGCCCTCTCGGGGGTGCTCGACGTCACCACCGAGGGGCGCCCCACGCAGCGGCGGGGGAGCGGCGGCGTCAGCCTCGCGGGGGCGAACCTCACCGGCTTCACTCCGCTCGGCCCGCGCGCCGGCGCCTGGGCCGCGATGCGCGTCACCGACGCGACGCTCCTCACCTGGATGCAGGGAACCCGCGACGACTTCCCGGAGTCCCCCCGCTCGCTGGAGGGAACCTTCGGCGCGGTGGGGACGCCGCGTCCGGGGGTGGAGCTGAAGGCGACGGCGGTGGTGCAGGGGGATGGCGCCACCCGCTGGGTGGAGGGGCACGGACACGCCGGCGGGCTGCGCAGCCGCGGCGGGACGCGGATCGGCGTGCTCTCGGTCCGCGCCTCCCGCCCCGACGGGAGGGTGGCGCGGCTCGCCCTTTCCGCCTCCGAGCGGACCGCCGACTTCCGCTTCGGCGCCCTCGACCGCGAGGGCACCGACCGCACCCTCTCCGCCTCCCTCTCCGGCGGAATACCGATGGGCGCTATCACCGTGGTGCGCGCCGGGACCGAGGCCGCCTGGTTCGGCGCGGAGGGGGAGGGGTGGATGCCGACCACCGGGAGCGTGGGGCCGGACGCGCCGCGGGTCCGGACCGCGAGCTCGGACGATACCCGCCACCTGGGCGCCTTCGTGGAGGTGGAGACCTCCCCGGCGCGGCACCTCTCGCTGGTCGCCGGCTTGCGGACGGACCTCCTCCCCGGCGAGGAGGCGGCGACGCTCGATCCGCGGCTTTCGGCCGCGTGGCGGGACGGGGCCTGGACGCTGCGCCTCGGCGGCGGGATCTTCCAGCAGGGGCGGTGGCGCGTGGGCTACGACGTGCCCGACGAGGGCACGCCCGGAGGACTCCCCCGCCGCGCGCGACACCTCGCCGCCGGAGTCGAGCGGGACGGAGCGACGCCGCTGCGGGTGGAGGCGTACCTGAAGGAGTACGACCGCTTCGTTCCCGACGGCATTGGGCCGCGGGCGGAGGGGGCGACGGTGGCGGGGGTGGACGCCCGCTCCGGCTGGTCGGTCGGAAGCTCGCTCTCCGGGTGGGTCGTATACTCCTTCCTCCGCGGCCGCACGCGGCTGGAGGATGGCTCCACCGTGCCTTCAAGGGTGGACGTGACGCACGGCGTGACGGCCGTGGGGAAGTGGGCGGTCGGCTCCGCCTGGGAGTTGGGGGCCACCGTCCGCTACGCCACCGGCCGTCCCTTCACCCCGGTGCTCGGCGCCTCCCCCGCCGCCCCCGGCGAGGCGCCGGTGCCGGTCCTCGGCGCGATCCACGGCGAGCGCCTCCCCGCCTACGCGCGGATGGACGCGCGGCTCACCCACCTGGGCTCCCTCGGGGGGCGCGGGACCGTCACCTACGTCGAGCTCCTCAACTACCTCGGACGCAGGAACGTCATGGGATACTCGTACGACGAGGGGTACGCGCGCCGGCTCCCGATCGACTCCTTCTTCGCGCGGCCCGTGGTGATGGTGGGGATGGAGGTGCAGCTCCGATGATCGATCCGCTGGCGGCGGCCCTCGCCCTCTTCGCCTTCGGCGTCCTCTTCGCGGGCACGGCGATGATGCTCCTGCTCGCCCCGCACAGCCGCGGGATGCGCTGGTGGGCGCTCTTCCAATGCGTTTCCCTGGTCTGGCTCGGCGCCCAGGGGTGGGCCCACGCGGCCGGGCCGCGCTCCGAGCTCTGGGCGCTGGTCAGCGGCGCCGTGCACCTGCTGCCCGCCTTCTTCCTGGCCTTCGCCCTCGTGGAGGGCCTACGCCGCCCGGACCGCGACGCGCTGCTGGCCGTCGTGTTCGGGGTGCTGACCCTGCCGATCGACGCCCGCTCCCTGATGTCCGAATACGGAGAGTGGTTCCTGGCGGGGTGGCAGGTCATCGGCTGGTCGCTCGGGACCATCCTGCTCGTGCGCGGCCGAGCCCGCGAGCCGTGGGAACCGGGGATCGACCGGCGGCTGGGCTTCGCGGTGGCGGCGCTGCTGGTGCTCGTCGGACCGATCTCCCTCCTCGGCGGGCTCCTGCTGGGCCGCGCGATGTGGATATACGCGATGCCGCTGGGGGTCGTCTGGATCCAGCTGCTCGTCTTCGTCGGCGTGGCCCGGCTGCGCTTCTACGACGTCGAGGTGCGGGCGAGGCGCACCGGGGAGCTGGCCGCGGAAGCCGCCGAGCAGGAGCGCTTCGCCGTGCTCGGCGAGCTCTCCGCCTCGCTGGCGCACGAGATCCGCAACCCGCTCACCGGAGTGCGCTCGCTCGCGCAGCGGCTGGCCGAGGAGGAAGTCGACGAGCCGCGCCGGCGGCGCTACGCTTCGGTGGTCCTGGAGGAGGTGGGGCGGGTGGAGCGGCTGGTGTCCAACCTCCTCGGGGTAGCGAAGCGTCCGGCGCGTGGACGGGCGACCGGGAGCACGCGGCTGGAGGAGCTGTTCGACGACCTGCTACTCCTCCTCGGCGCCCGCGCGGGAAAGGCGGGGGTGAGGCTCGTCTCCGACGCCGGGCGTCTCGACGCCCCCGTGGCGCGCGAGCCGCTCGCGCAGGCGCTCCTGAACCTCCTCCTCAACGCCGTTGCCCATTCTCCCGAGGGAGGGAAGGTGGAGCTCCTCGCCCGCGGAGGGGAGGAGGCGGTGGAGGTCTTGGTGCGCGACGAGGGACCTGGCGTCCCCGGCGCCATGCGCGAGCGGATCTGGGAGCCCTTCTTCACGGGTGGCGCGGGGACGGGGTTGGGGTTGGCGGTGGTCCGCCGCCTGGTGCGCGAGCAGGGGTGGACGGTGGAGGCGGGGGACGCCCCCGGAGGCGGGGCCGAGTTCCGCCTGCGGATCCCCCTGGAGCCGGCCGGGGAGCCGAAGGGTGTGGAGCAGGAGGCGCGGACCACCTCGGCGTCTGGCGCGGGAGGGCGGCCATGAACCCCGAGCATACCGTCTTCGGCGTACTGGCGCTGCTCACCGGACTCGCCGTGCTCCTCACCCCCAAGGGGACGCTCCGCCACCGGAGGATCGGACTGGCCTACGTGGGCTCGATGGTCGGGCTCTGCGCGGGCTCCTTCTGGATCGGCGACGAGGGGCCGCTCCTCGGCTTCGGCGCTTTCCACGTCATGGCGGTAATCAGCCTCGCCACCGTCGCCGCGGGGACCGTCCCCGCGCTCCTCCGGCCGCGGCCGTCGTGGTGGCTGGACACTCACTTCCAGAGCATGGCCTGGTCGTACGCGGGGCTGTTGATGGCGCTGGGATCGCATCTGGCGGGTCCGGTTTCGACGCGGCTCCAGGCGCTGCTGGGGGACCCGAGGCTCGCGGGGGTCGCGGCACTCCTCCTGCTGTGGGGCGTGCCGCCGCTCGTCTGCCGGCGGATGCTGGCGCGGCGGCAGGCCCGCTACCGCGCGTGCTTCGGCGGGGTAGCGCGCGAGGCCGCGTGAGCGCACTGCGGGAGGGACTCGCGCGTCGGATGGCGCCGCGCTCCGGAGTGCGCTGGCGCGGCCTCGAGGTTTCGCGGCTCGAAGCCCTCACCGACGGTGTCTTCGCTCTGGCGGTGACGCTCCTCGCCGTCTCCACGGAGGTCCCCACCTCCTTCGACGAGCTGCTCCTGGCCGTGCAGGGCTTCGGCTCCTTCACCGCCAGCTTCGCCACTTTGATGCTGATCTGGTACGCCCATTACTCCTTCTTTCGGGAATACGGGCTCGACGACGGCCGCATCGTCGTGTTGAACGCGGCGCTCCTGCTGGTGGTGCTCTTCTACATCTATCCGCTGAAATTCCTCTTCTCCTTCCTCGTCGACCGGCTGATCCTGGGAGGTCTCCTCGGGTGGCGCGCGGGGCGCGAGCTCCGGATCGACCCTGCCGAGATGCACCTGCTGCTGATCGTGTACTCCACCGGGTTCCTGCTGGTCTTCCTGATCTTCGCGCTGATGAACCTGCACGCGCTGGCGAAGCGAGAGGAGCTGGAGCTGACGCCGCTGGAGGTGTGGCACACCCGCACCGGCGTGCAGGCGTACCTTCTGGCGGTGGCGGTGGCGATCGCCTCGGTGGGGATCGCGGCCCTCGGCGGAGCTCGGGCCGCTCCGATGGCCGGGTGGATCTACGTCGCGCTGGGGCCGCTGCAGGCGGTGCACGCCCTGGCGATGGGGCGCCTCGGGCGCCGGCGCTTCCCCGCGGATCGGGGGGCGCCGTGAGGATCCTCGTGGTGGATGACGAGCCCTCGATCCGCTTCTCTCTCACCGAGCTGCTGGAGGAGGCGGGGCACGAGGTGCGCGCCGCGGAGCACGCCCCCGCCGCGCTGGGCGCGCTGGAGGGGGCGCCCGCGGACCTGGTGATCTCGGACCTCAGCATGCCGGCGATGGACGGGCTGCAGCTCCTGGAGGAGGTGCGCGCGCGCTTCCCCTCCGCGCTCTTCGTGCTGATGACGGCCTACGGCGACGAGCGCACCGCCGTGAGGGCGCTCAAGCTCGGCGCGTACGACTACCTCCCCAAGCCGTTCGACAACGAGGAGGTGCGCGCGGTGGCGCGCCGAGCGCGCGAGGTGCTGGCGCTGCGCGGCGAGAACCGCCGCCTGCGCGAGGAGCTGGCGGGCGAGTTCCGCGGGCTGATCGGCGACTCTCCGGCCATGCGCGAGGTCTTCCGGCTGGTGCGGCGGGCGGGTCCGGTGGACGTCAACGTGCTGGTGCGCGGCGAGAGCGGAACGGGGAAGGAGCTGGTGGCGCGCGCGCTCCACGCGGAGAGCTCGCGCTCGAGGGCGCCCTTCGTGGCGTTGAACTGCTCCGCCCTGCCGACGGAGCTGGTGGAGAGCGAGCTGTTCGGCCATGCGCGCGGTGCCTTCACTGGCGCCGACCGCGACCGTGAGGGGCTCTTCGAGGCCGCCGACGGCGGCACCCTCTTCCTCGACGAGATCGGCGACCTGGCGCTCCCGGCGCAGGCGAAGCTCCTCCGCGCGCTGGAGGAGCGCGAGGTGACGCGGGTGGGCGCCGCCCGTCCCGTGCCCGTGGACGTGCGGGTGGTGGCGGCGACCCACCGCGACCTCGGGGCGGGGGCGGGGGAGGGGACCTTCCGCGACGACCTGCTCTACCGGCTGCAGGTGATCACCGTCGTCCTCCCGCCGCTGCGCGAGCGGCGGGAGGACGTCCCCGCGCTCGCGGTGCACTTCGCCGCGGAGTTCGCGCGACGCCACGGGCGCGAGGCGCGGGAGCTGGACGAGGGGGCGCGGCGGGCGCTGCTCGCGCACGACTGGCCGGGGAACGTGCGGGAGCTGCGGAACGCGATCGAGCGCGCGGTCGTGCTCGCCGACGGGGAGGCGATCGGCGCCGCGGACCTCCCCGTGTCGGTGGCCGGCTCGACCGCCCCGCTGCGCCCCGCCGAGGCGGCGCTCGCCGGGCTCGCCTACGCGGAGGCGCGGGAGCGCGCGCTGGAGGCCTTCGACCGCGCCTTCCTCGCCGCCGCGCTGGAGCGGCACGGCGGGAACGTCGCCGCCGCCGCCCGCGACCTCGGCCTCCACCGCCAGAGCCTGCAGCGGAAGCTGCGGGAGCTGGGGATGTGAGAGTGTGTCAGGCAACCTCGCCAGTAGACCGGTGTAGGCTCGTTGCGTGAAGCAACCGAGGTATTCGACGACGTGAGGCGTGAAACTCACCCAATCGCCTTCACCTGGCTAACGCCGGGATCGCCGTAGGCGCCTCTCCAGCGTGAGGCCGACCAGTTCCATCCGGTCGATCCGGCCGTCGGCGGCCGCCCCGAAGACGTACTCGTTCCCCGACTGGAGACCTACCGCCCGGCCGGTGTCCACGAATACGATCTCTTCTCGCGCACCAAGGAGAGGGGAAGCCTCCTTGAACAGGCGTTCTCCCTGCCGAGTCACCTCCACGACGATCTGGTACGGTTGAGAGACCGCATACTCTCCTACGAAGCGCCCGAGCGCGCTCGAGTCCATCGCCACGGCCTCGACCTCCACGTAGTCGGGCCAATCGTATGCAGCGCCGATCGAGAGGAGGATCTCCCGGAGGAGGGGATCCCCTCCATCCCCGTTGGTCATGACGGCCGCTCCTTGCCCGGTCTCGGGAAAGTAGATCAGGCGGGCGCGGAAGCCCGCGTTGGAACCGCCATGGCCGAAATGAAATCCCGCGCCGCGCCCGCCCAGAGTCGGCCCGAGCCCGCTGGTTCCCTTCTGCGGTCTCAGCATCTCCTCGGCGAGCGGCCTCGACAGTAGCTTCGTGGACTGACCGGCCCGTGAAGCCGCGATCTCTATCGCCCACCTGAGCAGGTCCGTGGGCGTGGTCCATAGGCCGGCCGCCGCCATCTCTGGGTAGACGTGCCATCGACCCGGGATCGTCGTACCGTCGGACCGGTGTCCAGCAGCCGCAGCGCTCCGCCGGCTGACGGGCAGCGGTTGCTCGAACGTGCTGCTCGTCATACCGGCGGGGCCCAGCACCAGACGATTCATCAGCGCGGGGAACGGCTCGCCGGTGACATCGGTCAGGATGAGCTGTTCGATCGTGACGCCTCCTCCCGAATATCGCCAGACGGACCCCGGGATCGTATCGACTCGCACCGCCTCGGTGTTGGCCGATCCACTTCCATCGAGGATCTCCGGCACGGAGGGGATCGGGTCACCGGGCCGGTACCCGGGAAAGCCGTGGATCGTGAGTCCCGCGCCGTGCGACGCGAGCCTCCGGAGAGTCACCTGCTCCTCGGTAGTGAACCGATTGTCAGGCAGCTTCCAGCTCCCGAGGTAACGATTGACCGGCGTATCGAGATCGAGCGCGCCCTCGTCCACCATCCGAAGCATCGCGGTCGCAGCGATCGGCTTCGAGATCGACGCGGCCTGGAAGAGAGTCGCAGGGGTGACCGGATCCGAAGTGCCAGCGACGGTGACCCCGAATCCCCGAGCCCAGGCGATGCGTCCATCCTCGACAACCGCGATTGAAACGCCCGGCACCCGGTACTGGGCCATCCGATCCGTCAACGAGAAAGTCGGTGGTGCGGACCGGTCCCTGACCACGAGTTCGGTACGGAGATCGGTGACGATTCGTTCGATCGATTCCTCCACCTCCGGGCCTCGTGAGAGGCTGACGGCGTGGGAGCACGCCGAGAAAAGAGAGACGGCAATGATCACCACGAGGACATGCATCACGGCCTCCTCTTGGAGTCGATAGATCGGCCTGTTGTGATGGGCTACCATCCGCGCAACGGTGTTGCTCAACATACTCTGGCAGGGTCACGCGCCGCTATCCATCCCGCTTTCGGCTCATGCGCATTCGGCGCAGGCGTCCCGACCGACGTTGCCGCCCCGCGCACCCGGGCATAGCTTAGCGGTTTCCGCGGCGCACATCGCGGGGCGACGGTCTCGTGCCGTGCGGCCCGCGATCCGCTCTCCCCGGAATTTCTCGAGGGGTATGACGATTCTCGACTCGGACGCGCTGGAGGTCCTCATCGCGGAGGTACGACGCTCGCTGCGAGCGATCTACGGCAAGCGGCTCGCGTTCCTGGTGCTGTTCGGCTCCTATGCCCGTGGAGAGGCCGAGCCCGGTTCAGACGTCGATCTGCTGGTGGTGCTTCGCGGCGGCGTCCGCCCCACGCGCGAGATCGCGCGGACGAGTGCGCTGCTGGGGGAAGTCTCGCTCCGGCACGACGTGGTGGTGAGTTGTGCGTACGTGAGCGAGTCGAGCTTCTACGATGAGCGAACTCCGTTCCTGCTGAACGTTCGCCGCGAAGGACGCGCCGCATGACGCGGGAGCAGAGCGCGTTGTTGGCCAAGGCCGAACGGAGTATCGAGGCGGCGCGGCTCCTGACGGCGAACGGGATGAGCGACTTCGCGGTGTCCCGCGCATACTACGCCATGTTCTACGCGGCCGAGGCGCTGCTGCTCGGGAAAGACCTGGCTTTCTCCAAGCATTCTGCGGTGATCGCGGCATTCGGACAGCACTTCGCAAGGAGTGGCCGCGTCTCGGTCGAGCTTCACCAACACCTCCGGGAAGGCCAGGACCTGAGGAACATTGGCGACTACGGCGCGGGAGAGCCCGTAGGAGCCGAGGACGCTGCCGAGCAGATCCTCCGGGCGGTGCGGTTCCTGGAGGTCGTGCGTCCCCTCGTCGATGAAAACGAATCTGCGTCGCCATGATCCGGCGCAAGCCGTTCGACGACGCTTTCCGCCGCCCCACCCACCGGACCCGCTCGCCCGTGAAGCGCCTCCTCCCCATCCTCTTCTGGTCGGTGATCGCCGCGGCCTTTATTGGGCCGGGGACGGTGACCACCGCCGCCTCCGCCGGAGCGGGGTTCGGCTACGCGCTCCTGTGGGCGCTGGTCTTCTCCACCTTCGCCACCGTGGTGCTGCAGGAGGCGAGCGCGCGCCTCACGGTGGTCTCGGGGCACAACCTCGCGGAGGCGATCCGGCTGCGGTTCCGTGGAGGGGCGTCGGGGGCGCTGGTGCTGGTGCTGGTCCTCGGCGCGATCGTGCTGGGAAACGCGGCCTACGAGGCCGGCAACATCCTCGGCGCGGTGGCGGGGCTCCAGCTCCGCGGGGTTGCCTCGCGCGAGGTCCTGACGCTGACGATCGGCGCGGGCGCCGCCGCCATCCTCTGGATCGGAACGCCCCGCGCGGTGGCCACCCTGCTGAGCCTGACGGTCGCCTTCATGGGAGTCGCCTTCCTCGCCACCGCTCTCCTCCTGCGGCCGCCGCTGGGCGAGGTCCTTTCGGGGAGCCTGCTTCCGAGCTTTCCGGCGGGGTCGGGGCTGCTGGTGCTGGGGCTGGTGGGGACGACGGTGGTGCCGTACAACCTCTTCCTGGGCTCCGGGATCGCCGGCGGTCAGTCGCTGGGTGAGCTGCGCTTCGGCATCACCGTGGCGGTCGTCCTCGGCGGGCTCATCTCGATGGGGATCCTGGTGGTGGGGGCGGCGCTGCACGGCGCCTTCACCTACGAGGCGCTGGGCGGCGCCCTCGGTGCGCGGCTGGGGCCGGCGGCCGGCGGGCTCTTCGCCTGGGGGCTCTTCGCGGCGGGGCTCTCCTCGGCCGTCACCGCGCCGCTCGCGGCGGCGATCACCGCCCGCAGCCTCTTCTCCGACGGCTCCCGCGGCTGGGACGACGCCTCCTGGCGCTACCGCGCCGTCTGGCTCGGCGTGCTCCTCGTCGGCGTCGGCTTCGGGCTCGCGGACGTGCGGCCGATCCCGGCGATCATCCTGGCGCAGGCGCTGAACGGCTTCCTCCTCCCCTTCGCCGCCGTCTTCCTCCTGCTGGCGGTGAACGATCGCGCTCTGATGGGGGAGGCGGGGATGAACGGCGCGCTCTCGAACCTGGCGACGGGCGTGGTGGTGCTGGTGGCGATGGGGCTAGGCGTGGCCAACGTGCTGCGCGCGGCCGCTTCCGCCCTCGCCCTTCCCCCGCCCGACGAGGCGCTCCTCCTCGCGGTCGCGGGCGCGCTCGCGCTCCTCGCCGCGGCGCCCGTGGCGCGCTCGGTGCAGCAGCGAAGGAACGAACCCCGGACCCGCCCCTCATGAGAACTCTGCTCCTCGTCCATGGCGTCCTCCTCCTCGCGCTCCTCTCCGGCTGCGCCTCCCCATCCCGGTCTCCGGCATCCGCGCCGGCCCCGGCCGGGGGCGCCCTGATGGAGCCGGGCGTGTCGCTGGCCCTCGCGCGCGAGCGCGCGGCTTCGATCTCGGGGGTGGAGTACGACCTCTCGCTCGACCTCACCGGCACCGACCGCGCCCCCGGGGAGGTCACCCTCTCCTTCCGCCGCGCCCCCGGCGCGGGCGACCTGGTCGTTGACTTTCGGGGGCCGCGTCTCTCCTCGGTCGAGGCGAACGGCTCGCCCGTGGAGGACTTCGCCTGGGAGAGCGGGCACGTCCTCGTGCCGGCGCGGCACCTGCGCGAGGGGGAGAACTCGCTTCGCTTCCGCTTCGAGGCCGCCATGGCCCCCGCCGGCGCGAGCATCATCCGCTTCGAGGAGGCCTCCGGCTCGGATGGCGGCAGCGACGCCTACCTCTACACGCTGCTCGTCCCGGCGGACGCGAACCAGCTCTTCCCCGGCTTCGACCAGCCCAACCTCAAGGCCGTCTTCCGGATGACGCTGACCGCGCCGGAAGGGTGGAAGGTGCTGGCGAACGGGCCGGTCCTGGATCGGATGCCGGTGGAGCGGGGCGTGCGCTGGCGCTTCGGGGCGACGGAGCCGATCAGCACCTACCTGGCCGCCTTCGCCGCGGGGCCGTGGGAGACGTGGGAATCGGCGCCCGCCGGGAAGCTGCCGATCACCCTCTTCGCCCGCGCGTCGCGCGCCGAGGAGGTGGACGCCGACACGCTCATCGCCACCAACCGCGAGGCGGCGGAGTGGCTGGAGCGGTACTTCGCCATGCGCTTCCCCTTCGGGAAGTTCGACGCGCTGCTGGCGCCCGCCTTCCCCTTCGGCGGGATGGAGCACGTGGGAGCGATCTTCTACAACGAGTCCCGCTTCATCTTCCGCGAGCCCCCCACCCTGACCGAGCGGCTGGGGCGCAACGCCACCATCTACCACGAGGTCGCCCACCAGTGGTTCGGCGACCTGGTGACGATGCAGTGGTTCGACGACCTCTGGCTCAAGGAGGGCTTCGCCACCTACATGGCGGCGAAAATGCAGGAGTCGCTGGCCCCCGGCACCGGCGCCTGGAAGACCTTCTACCTGCGCAACAAGCCGCTCGCCTACGCGGTCGATCAGACCACCGGCACCACCCCCGTCTGGCAATCGCTCGAGAACCTCGACCTTGCGAAGAGCAACTACGGCCCGATCGTCTACAACAAGGCCCCCTCCATCCTGAAGCAACTCAACTACCTGGTGGGGGAGGAGGCGTTCCGGGAGGGGCTCCGGGTGTTCCTGCGGCGGCACGCCTACGCGAACGCCACGTGGCAGGATCTGCTGGCGGCGCTGGAGGAGAGCTCGAGACAGTCGCTGGCCGCCTTCGGCGAGCAGTACATCCTGCGCGCGGGAACGCCGGTGGTGGAGCCGGTGGTGGCGGTGGAGGGGGGTGAGGTGGCGCGGCTCCTCCTGGTGCAGCGCCCCGCGCGGGAGCTGCCGGGGGATCCCGGGGGCTGGTGGCCGGGGCGGGTCCGCGTTCGGCTCGCCTACCGCGACCGGGAGGACGTGGTGCTCCCGGCGGCTTTCTCGGGAGACACCACCGAGGTGGAGGGCGCGCGCGGCCTTCCCGCGCCCGACTACGTTTTCGCCAACGACGAGGACTACGGGTACGGGATCTTTCTCCTCGACCCCGCGAGCGCCGAGCACCTGGACGCCAACGTGGGGAGGGTGGAGGACGACCTCCTGCGCTCGATGGTCTGGGGGGCGATGTGGAATCTGGTCCGTGAGCGCCGGATGGAGCCGGACCGCTTCGTGGAGATCGTCCTGCGGGAGCTCCCGCGCGAGCCAGACGAGCAGCTCGCCGCCTACCTCCTCGGGCGCTCCACCACGGCGCTCGTGCGTTACCTGGGGGAGACGGAGCGGGCGGCGGTGCAGCCCGCCTTCGAGCGGATGCTCCTGGCGCGGGTGGAGGACGCCGACCTCCCGTACGGAATCCGCAAGGCGAGCCTCGACGCGCTGCTGGAGATCTCGCGCACCCCCGAAGCGCGCGGGGTGCTGAAGGCGCTTCTCTCCGGCGAGCGGCGCTTCGACGGCGAGCCTCTTCGCGAGCCGAGCCGCTGGGCGGCGATCCAGACGCTCCTCGCGGCGGAGGATCCGGAGGCCGACTCGCTCTACCGAGCCGAGAGGGAGCGCGACGTGACGCCGGAGTCGGCGCGGCGCGCCTTCGTCGCCGGGGCGGCCGTCCCCACCGCCTCGAGCAAGGCGGAATACTTCCGCCGCTACCTGGAGGACCCGGAGCTGAACGAGGAGTGGGTGACCGCGAGCCTCGACCTCTTCAACTATCCGGAGCACGCGGAGCTCACCCTCCCCTATTTGCGTCCGGCGCTGGAGAAGCTCCCCTGGATCCAGGAGAACCGGCGGA
Source organism: Longimicrobiaceae bacterium (assembly GCA_965215255.1). Taxonomy (GTDB): domain Bacteria; phylum Gemmatimonadota; class Gemmatimonadetes; order Longimicrobiales; family Longimicrobiaceae; genus CBDCDN01. The sequence goes on from CBDCDN010000011.1 coordinate 120,002, forward strand.
TCTTCTTCCTCCCGCAGTGGGTGGGCTCCTTCGTGGGGGGCCATCAAGCCGCCGAGGCGCTGGAGATCGTGGACCGCTACCTGGCCGAGCACCCCGAGCTCACCGCCGACCTGCGCCGCAAGGTGCTGCAGTCGCGCGACGAGCTGGAGCGGACGGTGGAGATCCGCGGGCGGTGAGGGGGCGACTGGGTGGGAAACTCCCTGACCGTCCGAGCGCCGGCTCCTGACCTTCCGAGCGCCAGATCCTGTCATTCCGAGCGTCAGCGAGGAATCTGAAGCCGGCCATCCGCGCCGCCGTCGGAGTCGAGATCCTTCGCTGCGCTCAGAAGGTGTGGACAAACTCAGGCGAGGGTGGCGTTCGTGGAAGTCGTGACGCGCCGGAGGAGCATTCGGGCCTCGGTAAGCCAGATCCACGCGGCTGAGACACTGAGGTTTCGATCATGATCCTTGTTCATCCTGCGCGGCCGATCGTTCCAGGCGTTGGTTCGCTCCACCACCCAGCGCTTCGGCAGCACGGTGAATGCGCGGGGGGCCTCGAACAGGGTCATTTGGCCTTCGGACCACCGCCCTCCCTTGCGGCTGGCGGGATGGCGGACGATTTCCACGTCGATCCCGTAGCGCTCCCGGAGTTCGCGAGATCGCTTCCCCTCGTAGCCGCTGTCCGCGTACAGCAGCCGGATGCTGGGCGCCTTTGTAATCGCCCGTTCCATCGCCTGCAGGGCGGCATCTCGATCCTGAACTCCCGCTCCCGTGACCAGGACGGCAACGAGCAGCCCCAACGTGTCCGTGACCAGGTGGCGCTTGCGACCCTTGACCTTCTTCGCCGCGTCGTAGCCCTTCTCCCCTCCTTGGGCCGACGTCTTCACCGACTGCGAGTCGATGATGACGCCGCTCGGGTTCGGAAGTCGGTGCTGCCGGCTTCGCCACAACTGCCGAAGCTCGTCGTGCATCGCCTCGAAGAGGCCGCGCGCCTGCCATCGGCGGAAGGTCTTGTAGACCCGATCCCAGGGCGGCAGATCCTTCGGGAGCATCCGCCAGGAGCATCCCGACCGCAGGACGTAGATGCAGGCGTCCAGCATCTGACGCCGAGGATACTTCTCCGGTCGCCCCAAACGTCCTGGTGCATCAAAGAGATGCCGAACCCTCTCCCACTCGGAGTCGGTCAGCCCACACGGGTAGCGCGTCAGATCGCCCGGATCCCGATGCGCGCTCGTGTAGCCGTACTCCCTCGGCTCCCCCGCCGGCTTCGGCTCCGAGCCGATGGACCCCGGCTCCGAACGCATGCGCTCGAACCCTGCGTCCCTCAAGTACTTCTTGATCGTGGGTGCCGAGAGGCTCACCCCCGTCTCCCGGTGGAAGAGCCAGACGAGATCCTCCAAGCCTACGTGGGGCTTGGCCCGCACCAATGCAAGAAGCTGTTCCGCCTGCTCGTCGCTGAGCTTCCGCGGACGACCCCCTCGTCCCGAATGCTCCGATAACGGCTTGGAAGAAGCCATGTCACAACTCCTGCGTAGGAGATTGTGACAAGATGAAGCTCAAGGACTACTTTGTCCACACCTTCTCAGGATGACAGGTGAAAAGCACAGGATAACGAGAGGGAGCGTCTATGACGGGCGGGAGCGTCCGGGATGACGGGATGGTGCGTCCGGGATGACGGGATGGTGCGTCCGGGATGACGGGGTGGTGCGTCCGGGGCGACGGGTGGGAGCGTCCGGGATGACGGGGTGGTGCGTCCGGGATGACGGGGCGGGAGCGTCCGGGATGACGGGGTGGTGCGTCCGGGACGACGGGTGGGAGCGTCCGGGATGACGGGATGGTGCGTCCGGGATGACGGGGTGGTGCGTCCGGGATGACGGGGTGGTGCGTCCGGGACGACGGGTGGGAGCGTCCGGGATGACGAGAGGGAGCGACTGGAATGACGGGTGGGAGCGTTCGGGGAAGAACGGGGGCGAGGAGCCGACATCACGACCGGATATCGGCTCCCGTCACTCCACTCCCACGATCTCGTGCTCGGCGGAGGACGCCGGAAGAGGGGCGTCCTCGATGGAGAAGGCCCGTAGCAGAAGGTCGCGGGCGCGCCGGGCGTCGTCGCCGCGCGAGGCGTGGATCTCGGCGAGGGGGCTCCCCGCACCTACCTGCTCGCCGCGCTTGGCGAGAAGGCGGATGCCCACCGCCGGGTCGAGGATGTCGCTCTTGACGCGGCGTCCGGCGCCCAGCTCCAGCGCCGCGTCCCCCACGGCGCGGGCATCGAGGCGCGTCACCCACCCGGCCGCGGGCGCCTCCACTGGCACCACGGCGGAGGCGGAGGGGAGCCGCTCCGGCTCCCGCACCACCCGCGCGTCGCCTCCCTGCGCCCGGATCAGCTCCTCGAGCTTCTCCGCCGCCGCCCCGGAGTCGCGCAGCTCCACCAGCCGCGCCCGGGCCGCCGTCTCGTCCGCCGCCAGGCCGGCGAGGAGCATCAGGTGCGTCCCCAGCTCGAGCACCAGCTCCCAGAGGTCGGCGGGACCCGCGCCGGCGAGCGTCTCGATCGCCTCGCGTACCTCCAGCGCGTTCCCGACCGTGCGGCCGAGCGGCTCGGCCATCGGGCTGAGCACCGCCCGCACCCGCCGCCCCGCCCCCTCCCCGATCCGCACCATGGTGCGGGCGAGCTCCCGCGCCTCCTCGACCGTCGGCATGAAGGCGCCCGAGCCGAACTTCACGTCGAGCACGATCGCGGGGGCACCCGCCGCCAGCTTCTTCGACATGATGCTACTCGCGATCAGCGGGAGCGAGTTCACCGTTCCCGTCACGTCGCGCAGCGCGTACAGGGCGCCGTCCGCCGGCACGAGGTCCGGGCTCTGGCCCACCAGGGCGCATCCCACCCGCTCCACCTGCTCCCGCAGCGTCTCGAGCGAGAGGTTCACGCCGAAGCCGGGGATCGACTCCAGCTTGTCAAGCGTTCCCCCGGTGTGGCCGAGGCCCCGGCCCGACATCTTCACGAAGGCGGCCCCCGCCGCCGCCATCAGCGGAACGAGCACCAGGGAGGTCTTGTCGCCCACCCCGCCGGTGCTGTGCTTGTCCACCGCGGGGCGCGACAGGCCGCTCCAGTCCAGCCTCGCCCCGGTGCCCACCATGGCGCAGGTGAGGTCGAGCGTCTCGCCGTCCGTCATCCCGTGCCAGCAGACCGCCATCAGCCAGGCGGCGACCTGGTAGTCCGGGATCTCGCCCCGCAGGAAGCCGCCGCAGATCCAGGTCAGATCCTCCGCCTCCAGCTCGCCGCCGCGCTTCTTGCGCTCGATCAGCGCCACCATGCTGCGCGCTTGCGCTCCGGTGCTCAAGGATTCTCCTCCTCCGGCCGCGCCAGCCGCTCGCCGCCGAAGGCCTCGGGGAGGAGCTCGCGGAGCGGGAGGAGCCGCGGCTCGCCTCCGTCGCCGGAGACGATCACCACCAGGTCGGGCCCGGCCTCGTGGAGGATCTGGCGGCAGCTTCCGCATGGGGGGCAGGCGAGACCGTTCTCCGGACCCGCCACGGCCACGGCGCGGAAGCCGCGCGCGCCCTCGGAGATCGCCTTCACCACCGCGGTGCGCTCGGCGCAGGTGGTGAGGCCGAAGGAGGCGTTTTCCACATTCGTTCCCGTGAAGACCCGCCCGTCGGCGGCGAGGAGCGCGGCTCCCACGGGGAAGCGGCTGTAGGGCGCGTACGAGTGGCGGCGCGCCTCCCCCGCGCGCCGCAGGAGGTCGCGCGCGGTGTCGGGGCCGATCGTGCCGGATGGGTCCGTCATCTCTCGGGAGAGGTGCGAGGTGCGGCAGGGCGGCCGGAGCGTCTCGCGGAGCCGGGGAGTCGCGCCCGCGCTCCACGGGTCGCGCTTCAGGGATTCTGCCGGTCGAACCGGTCCGACACTTCGCGCAGGAGGCGTTCCACGGCGTCGGACGGGCGGGGAAAGAAGAGGGCGTCGGACAGGCCGTTGAGGGCGGAGCGCACGTCGGAGAACCGGTCGGCGATGCGCAGGAAGAGGTCTCCCAGGTCGTGCCTTACGGCGATCTCCATCCCCGCCGCGCTGCGGAAGCCGGAGGCGCCGAGGGCGTCGTAGTAGGAGAGCGGAGGGGCGCCGCGCCGCTGCACCCGGTGGGCGACGTGGTCGGGAAAGACGCCCGCCACCCAGAGGGCCAGGTTGCCGAGGTGCGCGCGCAGCACGAACTCGCGCTCTCCGCGGGCGCGCTCCAGCTCCGCCAGCACGTCGGCCAGATAGAGGGTGTCCGGGAGCGGCCCGTCGGCCGCCAAGGCGCCGCGTCCGATGCGCCCGAACTCGAGTAAGACGGCGGCCGTGTAGTCGGCCATCTGCCGGTCGTGGATCTCGCGCTCCAGCAGCGCGTGCCGCACCAGCAGGTAGAAGACCAGTGGGGCCGGGGCGGCGTTCAGCCCGCGCCGCTGCAGCAGCGCCCGCACCAGGGCGGCGTCGTCCAGAAGCGCGTCGATGCCCCGCTCCCGCAGCCGCGACTCCGCCCCGGGGGCGGACAGCGAGAGAAGGATCTCCGCCTCGCGGCGGCCGAAGGAGGCCCTCACGTTGGGTAGGATCATCTTGCCCTCCACGGCGGTTCTAGGTTGATCTTGACAGTGGATTCTACCGTTCCAGCCGCCGCAAAGGTTCCCCGGACGAGGGAGGGCGGGGCCGGGCCGTCGCCCGGGTGCGGCGGGCGGGGAATGGCGCGGCCGTCGTGCCGGAACTCGGCGTCCCCGGGGAGGGGAACTCCGATAGTTGACATCGACCTCAAAGGGTCGATACCTTGGGGATCGCACGACCAACCGGGATTCTCCGGAGTATATTGTCGGCGTGCTCTCCAGAGGCCTTGAGGCACCGCTCCTTCTCCGCACGCCTCGCTCCCGCGGTGAGCCGCTCGACGGGGCCCCGCGCCCTCTCCGGGCCGCGCCGGATGGCCGTCGTGCCGATCCACCGCTCCGCCTCCCTGATCGGTTCTCTCTCCGGATCGAATGCCCCGCTCCATCCTGTTCATCGAAGACGATCCGGGTCTCGCCCCCGCCCTGCTGTACTACTTCGAGCGGCAGGGGTGGGATTCGACCTGGGCCGAGACCGGGGAGGCGGGCGTGGAGCTGCAGCGCTCCCGGCTCCCCGACGTGGTGGTGCTCGACCTCCATCTTCCCGACCGAAGCGGACTGGAGGTGCTCGACGAGCTGGTGGCCCGGGACGCGACGGTGATCCTGCTGACGGGCGACGGCGAGGTCGGGACCGCCGTGGACGCCATGCGCCGCGGCGCCGAGAACTTCCTGGTGAAGCCGATCCGGCTGGAGCACCTGGAGGCGGCGGCCGACAAGGCGCTGGAGAAGACGGAGCTGCGCCGCGCAAACCACCTCCTGGCCGAGCGGCTCGCGGGCGACCGCCCCACCGCCTCCCTCGGGCCCTCGCCCCGCATGCAGGAGCTGGCGCGGCAGGTCACCCTGCTCTCCGCCTCCGACCAGGCGACCATCCTCCTGCTGGGCGAGAGCGGCACCGGGAAGGGATGGATCGCGAGCCTGATCCACGCCCAGAGCCCGCGCGCGAGGGCGCCGTTCGTCGAGATCAACTGCGCCGGCCTCTCCTCCGCCTTCCTCGACTCGGAGCTCTTCGGGCACGAAAAAGGGGCGTTCACCGACGCCAAGTCGATGAAGCACGGGCTCTTCGAGATCGCCGACGGGGGGACCCTCTTCCTGGACGAGGTCGGAGACCTCGCGCCGGAGCTGCAGCCGAAGCTGCTGAAGGTGCTGGAGCGCAAGACCTTCCGCCGCCTGGGCGGGACCCGTGAGATCACGGTCGACGTGCGGCTCGTCGCCGCGACCAATCGCGACCTCGAGGCGGAGGTGAGCGCCGGGACATTTCGCAAGGACCTCTTCTACCGGCTGAACGTGCTCCCGCTCCGGCTTCCCCCGCTGCGCGAGCGTGCGCGGGAGGACGTGCTCGACCTGCTGGAGCGCGTCCTGCGCGACCTCTCCTCGATCCACCGCCTCGCGCCGCCGGCGATCTCGGGCGAGGCGCTGGAGCTGCTGCTCCGCTATACCTGGCCCGGCAACGTGCGCGAGCTGCGCAACGTGCTGGAGAGAGCCCTGGTCCTCTCCACCGGCGCCATCCTCCCCGAGCATCTCCCGAGCGATCTTCGCTCCCCCGGCTCGACCACGCAGCGCGTCTTCGACGCCAAGCGGATCGCGCCCATGGAAGAGGTGGAGAGGCAGCACCTCGAGCGCTCCCTCATCCTGCTCGCCGGGAACCGCAGCCGCACCGCCGAGGCCCTCGGCATCTCCCGCGCTACCCTCCACGCGAAGATCAAGCGGTACGGGCTGGAGCAGGTGGGGCGGCGGACATCACGATGAAGATCGTCGCGAGGATCTCCGCTTCGCCCGGGAGGTCCGGCTTGGGGAGTTCCGCGAACGCTCCTGGCTGCAGCGCCTGCAGGAGCGGCGCGCCGTCCTGCTGAGCCGGGTGTCGTAGGGCCGTGGGGCGGGACGAGCGCCCTCGGCGCTCACGCGAAGGGCTCGCCCTGCCGAGATTCTCTTCGTGCCCTCCGCTCCCGAACCGACTCGTTGCTTTCCATGGATTCTCAGCTTCCTTTCCCGGTCGTTCCCGGCCGCCTCGAGACGGGCGGCGGCCCCGAGTGGCTGGTCCACGTCAGCCCACACGTGCTCGAGGGGCTGGCGCGCGTCTCGGTGTCGCTACTGGGAGCGCAGCTCGGCCTGGCGACCGCGGGCGAGCCCGGCGCGCAGCACCTCTGCGCGCGGGCGGCCTCGGGCGGAACGCCGGGGGAGGACGCGGCGATCGCCGCCGCGGCGCGGCTCTGCGAGCGGGTGGTGGCGGAGGGCCGCGTGCTGTCGCTGGAGCGGGTCCCGCTTGAGGATGGGGCGGTCCCGGAGCTGCGATCCTTCCTGGGCGCTCCCGTCCGCGTGCAGGGACGGGTGATGGGCGCGCTCGCCGCGCTCGGTCCGGAGCCCCCGCGCCTGGGACGGCGACGCGAGGGCCGCCCTGTGGGCGCTGGCCGACGCGGCGGCCGCGGAGCTGGAACGTGCCCGCCTGAAGGCCGCGAACGGGGAGCTCGCCGAGACCGTCCGCCGGAGCGAGTCGTGGTACGGCCAGGTCACGAAGCACACCTCCGTCGGGATCTACACCATCGACCTGCGGGGACGCTTCATCGAGCTCAATGACAGGGCGGCCGAGGTGCTGGGGCGCCCCCTCGAGGAGCTGCTCGATACGGACTTCCGCGATTCCGTCGCCCCGGAGGATCGCGCGAAGGCGACCGAACTTTTCCGGAAGCGCCTCTCCGGGGCGGGCAGTCCCGACGAGATCGAGCTGCGGGTGATTCGCCCCACCGGCGAGCGCCGCCTGCTGTACCTCTGCTCCGCTCCCGCGGTGGAGAACGGCGCGATCACGGGGATGCACGGCGTGGCCCGCGACATCACCGAGGAACGCGCGCGGGAGATGCAGCTCCGCCGGGCCGAGCGGATGGCGAGCGTCGCTCCGCTCCTCACCGGAGTCTGCCACGAGCTCAACAATCCGCTCACCTCCATCAAGAGCTTCGCGGAGCTCCTCCTGCTGGACGAGCGTCCGCCGGAGGACCGGGAGGCGCTGGAGATCGTGCAGCGCGAGGCGCACCGCGCCGCGAAGATCGTCTCCGACCTGCGGCTGGTGGCGCGGCAGCGGCAGGAGACCGGGACCGAGCGCGGGCTGGTGGACCTCAACCAGGCGGTGCGCCAGGTGCTGCAGGCTCCCGGCTGCTCCCTGTCGGGAATCCGCCTGCAGGAAGATCTCGCCCCCGTGCTCCCTCCGCTCTGGGCCGTGCGGCTCCACGTGGAGCAGGTGATCCTCCAGCTCGTCCTCAACGCGGTGCAGGCGATGCAGGACCGGCCCGGCCCGCGCGACCTGACCGTGCGCACCTACGCCGGAGGGATTGGCGCGGTGCTGCAGGTGGAGGACACCGGCCCCGGGATCCACCCCGACCACCTCGACCGTATTTTCGACCCCTTCTGGACCACCCGCGGCCCCGGCGAGGGATCGGGCCTCGGGTTGAGCCTGGTGAATGGGATCGTCTCCGACCACGGAGGGCGCATCGGCGTGGACAGCACGCCGGGCGGCGGCACCCGGTTCGCGGTCGAGCTCCCGATCGCCGTGGAACCCCCCATGGCCCTGGGCCCGGCGGAGGGGGATACCAGCGCCACCCGCGCCCTGAGAGTGCTGGTGGTGGACGACGAAGCCGCCATCCGCTACTCGCTGACCCGCTATCTGGAGCGCCGCGGCCACCGCGTCGAGGAGGCCTCCGATGGCGAAGCCGCGCTCGAGAGGCTCGCCGACGCGGGAGAGGACGCCTTCGACGCGATCGTCGCCGACCTGCGCATGCCGGGGCTGGGCGGCGGAGAGCTCCTCTGCCGGCTGCGGCAGCGCGGCGGGAACCTCGACGACCGCCTGATCTTCATCACCGGCGACACCGACGGGTCGGATCTCGACGGCGAGGTCGATCGCGCCGGCGTCCCGGTGGTTCAGAAGCCCTTCGAGCTGGCCGAGATCGCGCAGATCATCGAGGCGCAGGCGGGGATGTCGATCTCCTGACTCCGCCCCCCCCCCCTTGACCTGCGGAAGGAGGAGCAGCATCATTGATGCTGCTCCTCCTTCTCCCGCTCCGTGAGGCGTTTCCTTGCGACGACTCTGGCTCGTTCTCCTGCTCTCCCTCTCGCTGTGGCCGGCTCCGGCTGCGGCGAGCCCGGGCGTGCGCGATGCCGGGCCCGACGTCCTCCGCCGCCCCGTCCTGGAGGACGCGCAGGCGGTATTCCGGTCGACCGGAGGGATCGAGCTGCTCGGCGTTCTCGATGCGCGCCTCTCGACGGGCGGCTCCGGCGGCGGCTCGAACGGCGACCCCGGCGGCGGTTCGCGCCTCTCCTCCGGTATCCGGCGCATCTCGCCGCACGTCCGCCTTCCCGTCCGCGCAACGGCGGAGGAGGCGTTCGACGCCTGCGCTCCCCTCTGCGAGCGCCTCCCGTACCACGCGACCGCGCCTCCCTCCCTCCGGTAGCGAGCCTCTCCCGACGGACAGTCCAGCGCGCCCCAGCCGCCCTCCCGACGGAGGCGCGGAGCGGCGTGGCACCTTTCTCTCCTGCTCCGCGGCCCCGCCGCGAGGTGTGACATGCTTTCGCTCATCCTCCTGAAGCTGACGCTCCAAGCAGTGCTCGCCGACCTCCCGCACGACGGCGGATCGGCGATCGCCTATCTGCTGATTGCCCTCTTCGTCGGCTTCATCTGGGCCGGAAGCCGGGGCGGCTCCGAGGACCCGCCGTTCCGCTCGTAGACGGGAGGAGCGGCGGCGGAAGCTACTGGAGATCCGCTGCCGCTCCCGTTATGTTCCGTTCCGGCGGCCGGTCCCGGCCGCCGATTTCCTGACCACCCAGGCGGTTCCGGCCCGCGTTCCCTCCGGACGCGAGTGCCCGAGCCGGCAACCGACGTTTCCCGCCCGGCGCGCCTCCCCGGCCCGGGCGGCCCACCCCGGGCCGGAGGTCCACCATGTCGTCTGCTCGCCGCGGCGTTCCGCTCCACACGCAGATCCTGCTCGGCCTGGCCGTCGGCGCCTCGCTCGGAGTGGGCGCCAACCTCCTCTGGCGGGACGCCCCGGGGCTCCTCTGGACGGTGGACCACGTGGCCAGCCCCATCGGTCAGGTCTTCCTCCGCATGCTCTTCATGGTGGTGGTGCCGCTGGTGTTCGCCACCCTCTCCCTCGGCGTCGCGAACCTGGGCGATCTCTCGCGGGTTGGGCGGATCGGCGCGAAGACCCTCCTCTTCTTCGTGCTGACCACCGCGCTGGCCGCAACCGTCGGCCTGGTGCTGGTGAATCTGCTGCGCCCCGGAGACGCCCTCGACCCCGCCATCCGCAACGCGCTGATGACGGCGTACAGCACCGACGCCGCCGCCAAGGTCGAAGCGTCGCAGACGAACGGCTTCGGGGTGATGACCTTCGTCAACATCGTCCCGCGCAATCCGGTCGACGCCGCGGCGCGCGGCGACATGCTCGGGCTGATCTTCTTCACCCTCGTCTTCGGCATCGCCCTCACCCGCATCCCGCCCGCGAAGGCCGAGCCGGTGATGAGGCTGCTCGACGGGCTGGCCGAGGCGGTCATGGTGATCATCGGCTTCGCCATGCGGCTGGCCCCGATCGGCGTGGCGGCGCTCATCTTCACCGTCACCGCGCGCTTCGGCTTCGAAGTGCTGCAGTCGCTGGGGCTCTACGTGGTGGTGGTGATGGCGGGCCTGCTCTTCCACCAGTTCGGGGTGATCGCGGTGCTGGCGCGACTGCTCGGCGGGCTCAATCCGCTCGACTTCTTCCGCCGCGCGCGCGCGCTGATGGTCACCGCCTTCTCGACCTCCAGCTCGAACGCCACCCTCCCCTCCACCATTCGGACCGCCGAGCGCCAGTTCGGCGTACCGGCCGAGGTCGCCGGCTTCGTCCTTCCTCTGGGAGCGACGATGAACATGAACGGCACCGCCCTCTTCGAAGGGATAACGGTCCTCTTCCCTGGCACAGGTCTTCGGCGTGGAACTCTCGCTGCCGATGCAGGCGATGGTGGTGGTGATGGCGGTGGTGACCGCCATCGGGGCGGCGGGGGTGCCGGGGGGCTCGATCCCGCTGCTGGTGATGGTGCTGGAGATGGTCGGCGTCCCCGGCGCCGGGATCGCGCTGGTCCTGGGAGTGGACCGCATCCTCGACATGGCACGCACCGTCCCGAACGTGACCGGCGACCTCCTCACCTCCATCGTGATCACCCGCAGCGAGCGCATCCCGCTGGTGATCCCTTCCGGCGAGGAGCCCGAGGCGGCCGAAACCTCCCTCTCCTCCACCGTCGCGGCGTAAGGCAAGGGTGGACGGTCGAAGAGTGTCGGTCTTCGGCCTCCTTTCCCTCTGGCCGGGGCGCCCTACCCTCCGACCGATGACCGATGACCGATGACTGACGACCGCCTGCCGGTGGTGCGGCGCGGCGTGCTCCGCTATCTTGCCCGCTCGATTTCGCAGAGCATCCTTCGCGGCCGCTCTTGGCCGCTCCTCGGGTGAAGAGGCAAATGGAATTCATCGCGCAGGTGATCGATTTCATCCTTCACATCGACACGCACCTGGCGGCGATCGTGGCGGAGTACGGCGTCTGGACCTACGCCATCCTCTTCCTGATCATCTTCTGCGAGACCGGGCTGGTGGTGACCCCCTTCCTCCCCGGGGACTCTCTCCTCTTCGCGGCGGGCGCGCTGGCCGCCACCACCTCGCTCCACCCGGCTCTCCTCTTCGTCCTGCTGGTGGTCGCGGCCGTGCTGGGCGATTCGGTCAACTACGCCATCGGCGCGCGGGTGGGCCCCCGCGTCTTCGGCGGGCAGTTCCGCTTCGTCAAGCGGGAGCACCTGGAGCGCACCGAGCAGTTCTACGCTCGGTACGGCGGCAAGACCATCATCCTCGCGCGCTTCATCCCGATCGTGCGCACCTACGCCCCTTTCGTGGCCGGCGCGGCGCGCATGGACTACGGGCGCTTCGCCTTCTTCAACGTCACGGGCGCGCTTCTCTGGGTGTCGCTCTTCGTGCTGGGCGGGTACTGGTTCGGGAACATCCCAGTGGTCGAGGAGAACTTCGGGCTGGTGGTGATCGCCATCATCGTCCTCTCCGTGGTCCCCGCGGTGTGGGAGTTCATGAGCCACCGGCGGGCGCAGGCGCGCAGCGCGTGAGAGTCCGCATCCACAGCCCCGCCTTCCGGATGAACCGATCCTTCCTGCTCGCGGCGTGGCTCTCGCTCGCCCCGGTGCTCGCTGCCGCCCCGGCGGCGGCGCAGGCTCCGGCGCCCCCCCGGGTGACTGCCCCGGAGGTCGTGCTCTCCGGCGTCCGCTTCTCGCTCACCCTCACCTCGCCCGAGGACGCGGGGGCTTCCTCCTACGTCCTCCGCGCGGCCGACGGCGCGGAGCTCGCCCGCGGCGTGCTGGAGCCCGGCGAGACGGAGCTGCCGGGGCTGAAGGTGAGCTCCTCCTCGCAGCTCCCTCTGCGGCTGGAGGCGGGCGCCGCGGCGGTCCCGGTGGAGCCGCGCTTCCTCCCCGGGTGGGTCTCCGTCGTACCGCCGCTGATGGCGATCCTGCTGGCGCTCCTCTTCCGAGAGGTGGTGATCTCCCTCTTCGCCGGGGTCTGGCTGGGCGCCTTCCTCTGGACCGGGCTCGACCCGCTGGCGGCGGTGCTCCGCACCGTGGACAGCTTCGCCCTGCCGGAGATCTCCGACCCCGACCACGCCGCCATCATCCTCTTCTCGCTCATGATCGGCGGGATGGTGGGGGTGATCGGCCGCAACGGCGGCACGCTGGGAATCGTGGAGCGGCTGGCCCCCTACGCCACCTCACCGCGCCGCGGCCTGCTCGCCGCCTACGTGCAGGGGCTGGCGATCTTCTTCGACGACTACGCCAACACCCTCATCGTGGGCAACACCATGCGGCCGGTGACGGACCGGCTGCGGGTCTCGCGCGAGAAGCTGGCCTACGTCGTCGATTCCACCTCGGCGCCGGTGGCGAGCATCATGTTCGTCTCCACCTGGGTGGGATACGAGATCTCACTGATCGCGGACGGGCTGGACGCGGCGGCCGTCTCGGTCGCCACGCGCGATCCCGCGCTCTCCGCGCGCCTCGCGGAGGCCAGCGCCTTCAGCGTCTTCCTCGACACGATCCCCTACCGCTTCTACCCGCTCCTCGCGCTCGTCTTCGTGCTGGGGGTGATCCTGATGCGGCGCGACTTCGGGCCGATGTACCGGGCGGAGCTGCGCGCCGGCACCGGCGGCGGCCTTCACCGTCCTGACGCGGCGCTCATGGCCGATACCGCCCATGGGGCCTTCGACCCCCCGGAGCGGGCCCCGCGCCGCTGGTGGAACGCGGCGCTCCCGGTGCTGGCGGTGGTGGGGGCGGTGCTCTTCGGGCTCTACGCCAGCGGCCTGCAGTCGCTCGGCCCCGGGGACTTTCCGCTGCGCGACATCTTCGGCGCGGCGAACTCCTTCCACGTCCTCCTCTGGGCGTCGCTCGTAGGGAGCATCACTTCCATCCTGCTCACGCTGGGGCAGCGGATCCTCTCGGTGCAGGAGGTGATGGACGCCTGGATCGCGGGGATCCGCGCGATGGTGCTGGCGATGGTGATCCTGGTGCTGGCCTGGTCGCTCGGGCACGCCACGGAGCTGCTGGGCACCGCGGAGTACATCAGCTCGGTGCTCGAGGGGAACGTGCCGGTCCGTCTCCTCCCCGTGATCGTCTTCGCGGTGGCGGCCGCCGTCTCGTTCGCGACCGGGACCTCGTGGGGGACGATGGCGATCCTTCTCCCGCTGGTGATCCCGCTCGCCGCGGGGCTCTCCACGGCGAGCGACCTGGCGATGGACGGGCACTACACGGTGCTGCTCGGGGTCGTCTCCTCGGTGCTCGCCGGCTCGATCTTCGGCGATCACTGCTCGCCCATCTCCGACACCACCGTGATGAGCTCCATGGCCTCGGCGTGCGATCACATGGACCACGTGCGCACTCAGCTCCCCTACGCGCTGGCGGTGGCGGCGGTGGGGATGGCGGTCGGCGATGTCCCCACGGCGTACGGGCTGAGTCCCTGGGTGTCGCTGGTTCTGGGGGGCGTGATCCTGCTCGCCCTGCTGCGCTTCGTCGGCCGCCCGACCGACCTCCACATCGAGGCGCGCCTCACGCCGGAGGAGGCCGGGGAGGCGGTCCACAACGCGGTGTAGGGCCGCTTCCACCCCCCTCGGCCACTCCGCACTCGGGACGAGCGATGAGCGATTCCGCGGTTCGCCCCGGTCTTCCAGGGGTATCGGCTCCGCTGGAGGAGTCCCATCCCGACCGCCTTCCTCGCCGGTTGGGCGTCTGGAGCGCGGCCGCCTACCCCTCCGTGCTCTCGCTCTCCCGGATGGCCGACCGGCCGCTGGTGGCGGCGGACGGCGCCCGGAAGATCTTCGGCGGAGCGAATCGTGCCTTCGTGAACCCCGGTCTCCCGCAGCGGCCGAAGCCATGCAGTTGAAGGACGAGGAACTGAAGCAGTCCGAGCTCGACCGGATGCGCGGCATCGCGACGGGTCTCCTGGCCCTCGCGACGGCGGTCTTCATCGTGGCGAGGATCTACGAGGACGCCGCGCCCTGGGTCGGCTTCGTCCGCGCCACCGCCGAGGCCGCCATGGTGGGTGCCATCGCCGATTGGTTCGCCGTCACCGCCCTCTTCCGCTACCCTCTCGGCATCCGGATCCCGCACACCGCCATCGTCCCCAACCGCAAGGACCAGATCGGGCGCAGCCTCGGGCGCTTCGTCGAGAACAACTTCCTCTCGCACCAGGTGCTGACGTCGAAGCTGCGCTCCTTGGACGTGGCGGCGCGGCTGGGGGAGTGGCTGCAGGACCCGGAGCAGAGCCACCGCCTGGGAGGGCACCTGGCGAAGGGACTCGCGGGGGCGGTGCAGGTGCTTCGCGACGAGGACGTGGAGCGGCTGATCGAGCGCGGGCTCTCCGCGCGCATCCGCGAGACCGAGGTGGCCCCGTTGATGGGCAACGTCCTGGGGATGGTGGCGTCCAGCGACCTGCGCCGGGAGCTGCTCGACGGGGCGCTGGGGCTGATCTCGAACCTGGTGGAGGAGAACCGCGGCGACCTGCGCGAGCGGATCGACCGCGAGATCCCCTGGTGGGTCCCGAAGCCGATCGACGACAAGATCTACCGCCGGATCATCGAGTCGGTGGAGCGGCTGCTGGACGAGCTGCGCGGCGACCCGGACCACCCGCTGCGGCGGCGCTTCGACGAGATCCTCTTCCGCTTCGTGGAGGAGCTGAAGACCTCGCCCGAGATGATCGCGCGCGGGGAGGAGATCAAGGAGGAGCTGCTGGAGCACGCGGGGGTGAGGCGCTTCTCGGCCCGTCTCTGGGGCGAGCTGCGCGAGTCGCTGGTGGCCCACAGCGCCGACCCCGCCTCGGACCTGCGGGTGCCGCTGGATCAGGGGATCCGCCGCTTCGGCGAAGCCCTGCTGGCGGACGATGTGCTGCGCGGGAAGATCAACGGGTGGGCGGAGCGGGCTCTGGTCACCACCGCCGAGACCTACCGCCACGAGGTGGGCGGCCTCATCTCCTACACGGTCCAGCAGTGGGATCCGGAGGAGACCTCCCGCAAGATCGAGCTCCAGGTGGGGCGGGACCTTCAGTTCATCCGGATCAACGGCACCCTGGTGGGCGGCTTGGCCGGGCTGCTGATCCACGTCCTCTCCCGCCTCCTCTGAGCAGGGTGGGGGCTCGCGGAACGAGCGGCGCCGGCCCCGCTCCGGGAGGCGGAGCCCCCTCTCCGCCGTGCGGCCGCGAGGTTCGGAGGGGCTACCCTGATATGCGCCGGCGGGAACCGGGGCGGCCGCTGTCCTCGTCGGGTTCGTCTTCGTCGGGGGGGATGACGTCGGCGTGGCCGTGGTCCAGGGGGGTGTGCGCCTCGGCCTTCTTGGGGAACATCAGCGACGCGACCACCGAGAGCAGGAGCACGGAGCCCACCACGCCCAGCGAGAGCGCGACCGGGAGGTGCAGGCCGAAGTAGGTGACCAGCATCTTCATGCCGACGAAGACCAGCACGACCGCCAGTCCCAGCTTGAGGAAGTGGAACTTGTCGATGATCCCCGCCAGCAGGAAGTACATCGACCGGAGCCCCAGGATGGCGAAAACGTTGGAGGTGTAGACCAGGAAAGGGTCGGTGGTGATCGCGAAGATCGCGGGGATCGAGTCCACCGCGAAGATCAGATCCGTGGTCTCCACCAGCACCAGCACCACGAAGAGCGGCGTGGCCACGCGGCGCGTGCGGCCGTCCACGAGCTGCCGGGTGAAGAACTTCTGCCCGTCGTAGGCGGAGCTCACCGGAACGAGGCGGCGCACGAGCTTGAGGACCGGGTTGGCCTCGGGCTCGATGTCCATCTCGTCCTGCGTGGCCATGCGGATCCCGGTGAAGACCAGGAAGGCGCCGAAGACGTAGATGATCCACTCGAAGCGGTCGATGAGGAGGGCGCCCGCCGCGATCATCGCCCCGCGCATCAGCAGCGCGCCGAAGATCCCCCAGAAGAGGACCCGGTGCTGGTACTTGGGCGGAACCCGGAAGTAGGAGAAGATGAGGATGAAGACGAAGATGTTGTCCACCGAGAGCGCCAGCTCGATCAGGTAGCCGGTGAGGAACTCGAGGCCGGCCTGACGCCCGTCGGTGTAGAAGATCCCCGCGTTGAAGAGGGCCGCGAACGCCACGACCACCACCGTCCAGCGCGCGGCCTCCTTGACGGAGATCACGTGCGCCGTACGGTTGAAGACGCCGAGATCGACCGCCAGCATCCCCAGGACGAAGACGTTGAACAGGATCCAGAGCCAGGTTTGATTCATGCGCTTGCGTGCTCGCGGGGCGAGGGCCGGCTCCGTCGTCGCGATGGCGGAGCTCCAAAAGAAATGGGGCGAGGCCTTCGTCCGGTGGCCGGAACGAAGGTCTCGCCCTGACGGTGCGCCGAGCGCCCCATCCCGACCGGACCGTGCGCGGGACGCGCAGTCTTGACGATCCGGCCGCCGGGTCCGGCCCGGTGGACTACTCCCCTTCTGCCGGCCCAACGTAGCAGACGGTGTGCCACACCGTCAACGACAGGGCCTTCGGTCGTCGGTCTTCGGTTCCCTTTCCCTCCGGCCGCGGCGCGTTACCTTCCGACTGACGATCCCTTCACCTCGTCAGCCGGAAGAAGAGGCCGAACACCTTCTTCACCGTCGGCGTGAGGCGGCGGCGGTTGTAGGCGTCGGCGGCCTTGCGGATCGCCTCGGCCTGCGTGGGATAGGGGAAGATGGTCGAGCCGAGGCGCCCCAGGCCGATCCCCGCGGTCATCGCGGTGGTCAGGTGGCCGATCACCTCCCCCGCGTGCTCCGCCACCAGGGTCGCCCCCCGGATGCGGTCGGAGCCCCGCTCCAGGTATATCCGGAGGAACCCGTCCGTTCTCCCGTCGAGGCGGGCGCGGTCCACCTCGGCGAAGGGGACGGTGACCGCCTCGATCTCGTCGGGGCTCGCGGCGGCGCGCTCGGCGGTGATCCCCACGTGCGCCACCTCGGGGCTGGTGTAGGTCGCCCAGGGGACCACCAGGTCCGAGAGCTTCCCGCGGCCGAAGAAGAGGGCGTTCTTCACCGCCATGCGGGCCTGCACGTCGGCGGCGTGCGTGAAGGCCCACCGTCCGTTGATGTCGCCCACGGCGAACACCCGCGGGTTGGAGGTGCGCAGGCGGTCGTCCACCTCGATCCCGTGCCGGTCGAAGCGGACCCCCGCCGCCTCCAGCCCCATCCCCTCGACGTTCGGGGCGCGCCCGGCCGCCACCAGCAGCGCGTCGGCCGCGATCTCCCGCTCCGCGTCCCCCTCTCCCGCCCGCACGCGGATGCGCCGCTCGTCTCCCTTCCGCTCGACCGCCGAGGCGCGGGCGCCGGTGAGCACCTCGACCCCGTCGCGCTCCAGCGCCGCCCTGACCACGCGCGCCGCGTCGGGAGCCTCGCGGGGGAGGAGATGGTCGGCCATCTCCACCAGCGTCACCCGGCTGCCGAAGCGGGCGAAGGACTGCGCCAGCTCGCACCCAATCGGGCCGCCGCCGAGCACCGCCATCCGCGCCGGGAGCGCGGTGAGCGAGAAGACCGTCTCGTTGGTGAGGTACCCGGCCTCCTCCAGCCCCGGGACCGGCGGGGCCGACGGCCGGGCGCCGGTGGCCACCACGGCCCGCCGGAAGCGGAGTGTGTTCCCCCCCACCGTCACCCGCTCGGGCCCGGAGAAACGCGCCTCGCCGAGGAAGACGTCCACCCCGAGGTCGCGGAACCGGGCGGCGCTGTCGTGGCCGCTGATCTCCGCGCGGATCCGTCGCATGCGCTCCATGACCGCCGCGAAATCGCCCTCGCCGCACACGGTGGGCCCGGCGAAATCCTCCTCCGCCCTCCGCGCCGCCGCCCAGGCGCGCGCCGCCGCGATCACCGCCTTCGAGGGGACGCAGCCGACGTTGAGGCAGTCGCCGCCCAGCATGTGGCGCTCCGCGAGCGCGACCCGCGCGCCGAGCGCCACCGCGATGGCGGCCGTCACCAGTCCCGCCGTGCCGCCCCCGATCACCACCAGGTCGTAGCGCTCGCGCGGGCTGGGGTCGGTCCACCCAGGCGGATGTACGTTTTCCCGGAGGCGGCGGTTGGCCGCGTCGAACGGGAGGTACTGCGCGGGAAGGTCGGGGGCCGGCTCAGTCCGAGCGCGCGGCGACGGCATCGGGATTCTCCTCCGAGAGAGCGCGGCGGGCGAGCCGCGTCACGAGCACGGTGACCACCACGGTGGCCACCAGCCCGAGGAACAGGACGACGTAGTAACCGGCGCCGCGCTCCACGCCGGCGGCGCCCAGCGAGGTGATCTCGCCCACGACCACTCCCTGGTACACGTAGAGCAGCGTCCCCGGGAGCATCCCCACCGAGGCGACGAGGTAGTCGGCGAAGCTCACGCGGGTGAGGCCGAGCGCGTAATTGAGCAGGGCGAAGGGGAAGACCGGCGAGAGCCGGAGGAGGAAGACGACGCGGCGGCCTTCGCGGCCGATCGACTCGTCGAGCCGCCGGAAGCGCGGGTCGTCGCCGATCCGCTTCTCCACCGGCCGGCGCGCCAGGTAGCGCGCGATCAGGAAAGCCGCCGCGGCTCCCAGGGTGGCGCCCGCGAAGGCGTAGGCGGTCCCGCGCACCAGCCCGAAGAGCGCGCCCGCCGCGAGGGTGAGGATCGATCCCGGAACGAAGGCCACCGTGCCGAGCAGGTACGCCGCCACCAGCGCCAGCGGCCCCCACGCCCCGAGCGCCTCCACCCGCGCGACGAAGCCCGGGACGTAATCCCCCGCGAGACGGCCGAAGAAGAAGAGCGCCACCACCGCCAGCACTCCCAGCGCGCCCGCCTTCCAGGCGCGGCTCACGCGCTCGCCTCGGCCGGCGGCCTCCGCTCTCCCGGTCCCGGCGCATGGCTTCCCTCTTTCGGATGTGGAGGATGGTCCCGGCGACCTCTCTGGAACCGGCGGGGCACACGGCGGGTTCCCGTATGGTTGCCAGGCGACGCGGAATGCGCCATCCTCAGGGGCGAATCGCGGGGGCTCGCGGAGCGGCGAGGGGTCGCCCGGTGCGACCGGCGACGCAAACCCCTACGCAATGCTCGACCCGGCGCTGCGGAACGTCAAGGAGGCGCTGCTCCTCCCGCTGGCGCGGGCGCTGGGGCCGCGGGTCCCGCCGAACCTGGTCACCCTGGTCGGCTTCGGGGTGGGGATCGGCTGCGCGCTCCTGCTCCTCCGGGGAACCTACGGGCTCGCGCTCCTCCTCTGGCTGCTGAACCGCGTCCTCGACGGTCTCGACGGCGCCATGGCGCGCGCGCAGCGCCGCCAGACGGACTTCGGCGGCTACCTGGACCTGCTCCTGGACTTCGTCCTCTACGCGCTGATCCCGGTCTGTCTCGCGGTCGGATCGCCCGGAAGGACGCCGCTGCTCCTCCCGGCGCTCGGGGCGCTGCTCGGCAGCTTCCACGTGAACGCGGCGTCGTGGCTGTACCTGGCCGCGGTGCGGGAGAAGCGGGCGCTCGGCGCGCGGGCGCGCGGGGAGCCCACCAGCGTGACGATGCCCACGGGGCTGGTCGAGGGGACGGAGACGATCGTATTCTTCTCGCTCTTCATGCTCCTGCCGGGGGCGCTGGTGCCGCTCTTCGCGGCCATGGCGGCGCTCGTCCTGGCCACGGCCGTCCAGCGTCTGCTCTGGGCCGCGCGGCACCTCTGAGCCGGCGCGTCTTCCGTGCGCCGGAGCTTCCCGGACCCCGAACCGAACAGGATTTCCGTGGTGAAACTCTCGATCCCGAAGATCGCCGCGCGGGGCGGCTGTTCGACGCTCCTCCTTCTCCTCGGCCTCCTGGCCGCCGCGCCGGCCGGCGCGCAGCAGGGGGGCACGCTCGCGGGCACCGTCCGCACGCAGGCGGGGCTCGCCCTGCCGGGGGTCGAGGTCGCCCTCGATCCGGGGGGCGCCGCCGCCCGGAGCGACTCCCTCGGCCGCTTCTCGCTGAGCGCCCCCGCGGGCGTGGCGGGGACGCTGCGCTTCCGCCGGGCCGGCTACCTGGAGGAGACGCTGCGGGTGACGGCGCCGGCCGCCGGGGAGCGCCGCGAGGTGGCCGTCACCCTGGTGCCGCTCTACACCCTCGACGCCGTCACGGTGACCACCCAGCGCGAGCGTCCGCTGCTGAACACGGAGGACGCGAGCACCGGCGGCACCATCGAGCGGCTCGAGGCCGAGGTCCTCCCCACCGATGCGAGGAAGCCGCTCTCCCTCGCCTTCAGCATCCCCGGCGTGGCGCCCGCCAGCGGCTTCTTCGGCGACGCCCCGCCGCTCACCATCTCCGGCGGGAACGCGCTCTACACACAGTATACCCTCGACGGCCTCGACAACAACGAGGGTTTCCTCGGCGGGCCGCGAGTGGAGTTCCCGCTCGCCGGCATCGCGCGCCTCTCGGTGCTGGCGAACGCCTACTCGGCGGCGGCCGGGCGCAGCTCCAACGGCGTGGTGGACGTCGAGACCCGCGCCGGCGGGAGCGAGTGGACCGGCGAGGCGTTCGTCTTCCACCGCCCCGGAACGCCCCTCGACGCGGCTCCGAAGTACGCCCCCCCGGGGGTCGATCCCGACGGCTTCGAGCGCATCCAGGTGGGAGCCGCCGCCGGAGGGCCGCTGGTGCGCGACCGCACCTTCGCCTTCGCGACGGTGGAGTACTCCGACGAGCGGGAGGACCGGATCGGCTCCACCGCGCGCGCCGCCTTCCTCGGCACGGAGGTGCGCGAGACCTGGCGCGCCTTCGCGCGGCTCGACCACGGCTGGTCGGAGCGGCAGACGACGACCGCGCGATTCGCGCTCAGCGACGTGAGCCGCGCCGGGCAGGGGGGCGGGGTGATCGTCCCCGAGGCCGATCTCACCACTCGCCGCGTGGGAAGCCTGAGCGGCCTCACCCACCGCACCGCCTTCCGCTCGGGGGAATCGAGCAACACCCTCTCGGCGCAACTCGGAACGTACCACTGGTACTTTCCTCCCACGGAGAGCGACTTCTCCACCCCGCAGGTGACGATCGTGGCGCCGGACCGGGTGACGGTGGAGGCGGTGGTGGGATCCAGCAACTTCGTCTTCGACGAGCGGGAGCTCCAACTGCAGCTCCGGGACGTCTTCGAGGCCCGGCTGGGGGAGGCGCACACCCTGCGGATGGGAGCCGACGTGGTGGCGGCGCGCTTCGAGCTGGACGCCTCGAGCACGAACCCGAGCGGTGCCTACACGGTGGTGGACGAGGGGAACATCGCCCCCTCCGGACGCTTCCTCTCGATCCGCGATGTCCCGGCCGACGTGCGGGTGCTCCGCTACATGGTGGATGCGCAGCCGCAGGAGGTGAATCTCTCGCAGACTCTCTGGAGCGCTTTCCTGGAGGACCGCTGGCGGGTCTCCCCCTCGCTCACCCTCAACCTGGGGCTGCGCTGGGACTACGACGACCTCACCTCGCGCGGGGAGAGCGACCCGGACCTGGACAACTTCCAGCCGCGGGCGAGCTTCAACTGGTACGCCACCCCGCAGAGCGTGGTGCGGGGCGGTGCGGGGGTCTACACCGGGAAGCTCCCGTACGCCGTTTACTCGGACGCGGTGCAGTTCGGGCCGGAGGGGAACGCGGTGGTGACGCTGGAGGGGGAGGCCTTTCCCCCGCCCGCCTTCCTGCGGGGCCCGCCGCCGTCGAGCCTGGCGCCGCTCGAGGAGGGCTTCCCGCCGCGCGAGATCCGCCTGCTCTTCGCGCGCGGGCTGGAGCAGCCGTACAGCGTGCAGGGCACACTGGGCTACCAGCGGCAGGTGGGGGAGGACTGGGGCGTCTCGCTCGACGCGGTCTGGGTGGAGACGTACGACCTCCCGCGCTCCTGGGACCTGAACGCGGTCGACCGTCCGAGGACGGCCGCCGACAGCGTCGACCGCCCCGCCGGGTTCGGCGACGCGTTCCGTCCGGTGGAGCCGCGGACCGGCTCGTACCGTCGACTGACGACTACCGACTCGGGGGGGCGGGGGCGCTACCTGGGGCTCTACACCACCGCGCGGCGCCGCCTGACACGCGGCCTCTCCGTGGAGGGGAGCTGGGTCTGGTCGCGGGCGCGGAACGACACCGAGGACATCAACTTCAACGCGACGCAGGCGAACGACTTCGACGCCGAGTGGGCGGATGCGGTCAACGACCGGCGGCACCAGCTCTCCGCGCGGGCGTTCTACACGGTGCTGGAGCGGCTGCGGCTCGCCGCGATCGCGGACTATCAGACCGGCACCCCGATCAACCGGATCGCCGGCTTCCGGGATCTCGACGGCTCCGGGCCGATCTACGGCGAGGGCTTCGTGGGCAACCTCGACCGCTTCTTCGGGGTGCCTCGCAACGGGGAGCGGCTGCCGGACTCCTTCCTGCTCAACGCCAGCGCGGCCTACCTGCTCCCGGTGGGAGTGGGGCGCCTGGAAGTGCGGGTGGACGCCTTCAACCTGCTGAACTCGACGATCGTGAGCGGATTCGCCAACGGGATCCCCGGCGGCGGCCCGCGCACCCAGGTGGGCCGTCCCGGCGACCCGGTGCAGTACTCCACGGCCGCCCCGGCGCGGCAGCTGCAGCTCTCCGGGAGGTGGGTGTGGTGAGGTGGGTGGTTTCCGCCGGCGCGGTCTCGGGCGATGGTGATCCTCTCCCGGATCGTGTAAGCTCCGGAGGGGTTAGGGCTTGGCTCGCCCTCCCCGTCGTTGTCCCGAGAGGGCTCGGCTCGCCCTCCCCGTCGTTGTCCCGAGAGGGCTCGGCTCGCCCTCCCGGCCGTCGTCCCGGTGGGGGCTCGGCTCGCCCTCCTGGTCGTCGTCCCGGTGGGGGCTCGGCTCGCCCTCCCCATCGTCATCCCGAGCGTAGCGAGGGATCTGTGGCACGGGCTCGTCCCGAATCCTACTTCGTGTACATTCTCGCGAGCCGCTCCCGCACCCTCTATGTGGGAGTGACCCGCGATCTGCCGCGTCGGCTCCACGAGCACCGGAGCGGCCGCCCGCCCGGGTTCACCAGCCGCTACCGGATTACGCGCCTCGTCCACTTCGAGCAGACGCCGGACGCGCGCTCCGCGATTGCGCGGGAGAAGGAGATCAAGGGGTGGCGACGAGCGAAGAAGGTAACGCTCATCGAAGCGGAGAATCCAACATGGAAGGATCTGAGTGAAGACTGGCATTGAGATTCCTCGCTGCGCTCGGAATGACGGGGGTTGGGGCCGGAACGACGGGGGTTGGGGCCGGAACGACGGGGGTTGGGGCCGACCGACTCTGCGGGACCGGCGGTCGGGTGTGCCGTTTCACTGCCGTCGCTTCATTCCCCTCGCCCCCCTCCTCCTCCTCCTCTTCCTCTCCGCGTGCGGCGGCCGAACGCCGGACCCCGGGCGGACGGCCGGGGAGCTGGCGGCGCTCCCCTGGGATTCCGTTGCGGCGGCGGCGCGGGGGACGGAAGTGGTCTGGCGGATGTGGCGCGGAGATCCTTCCATCAACGCCTACGTGGACGGTTGGGTCGCGCCGCGGCTGCGGGAGCGGTACGGAATCGAGCTGCGCGCCGTGGAGGGGAACGGGGCGGAGCTGGTCAACCAGTTGGTGGTGGAGCGCGAGGCGCGCGCCGCGGGGAGCGCCGACCTGCTCTGGATCAACGGCCAGACCTTCCACCAGCTCCGCGACGAGCGCCTCCTCCAGGGACCCTGGGCCGGAGCCCTCCCCAACGCGGCCCTCGTCGACACCGCCTCGCCCATCGTCTCGCGCGACTTCGAGCAGGATCCGGCGGGGCTCGAGTCCCCCTGGGGACGGGTGCAGTTCGCGCTGATCTACGATTCCCTCCGCACCCCCGATCCGCCGCGCACGGTGGCCGAGCTCGGCGCATGGATCCGCGAGCACCCGGGGCGCTTCACGCACGACGGCGGTTTCACCGGCACCGGCTTCCATACCATCCTGCTCTATGCGCTGAACGGCGGCGCGGAGCCCTTCCAGGGCGGCTTCGACGAGGACCGCTACCGCCGGGGAAGCGAGCGGGTCTGGGGCTGGCTGGAGTCGCACCGGCCCTTCTTCTGGCGCGAGGGCGAGGCGTACCCGGCAGGGGTGGCCGAGCTCCACCGGCTCTTCGCGAACGGCGAGGTGGACTTCAGCATGTCGTACAACGAGAGCGAGGTGGTGACGAAGGTGCGGCAGGGGGTGCTCCCCTCCTCCGCGCGCGCCCTCCTCCTCCGCGACGGGACGCTCGCGAACGCCCACTTCCTGGGCATCCCGTTCAACGCCCGCAACCCTGCCGGCGCCATGGTCGTCGCCGACTTCCTCCTCTCGCCGGAGGCGCAGATCGAGAAGCTCCGCCCCGAGGTATGGGCGGACGGCACCGTGCTCGAGGTGGAGCGGCTGCCGGAGGCGTGGCGGCGCCGCTTCGAGGCGCTGCAGGGCGACCCGCGCGCGCTCCCGCTCGACTCCCTGCGGCGCTACGCGCGGCCAGAGGTGGCGCCGGAGTACGCGGCCCACCTCGCCGAGGACTGGCGGACGCGCGTGCGCGGCGGGAGCTGATGCGCGGCCACGGCGCCGGACTCCTCGCGGCGCTCGCGGTCGCGGCCCCCGTGCTGGTCGGCCTCGGGTACTCGGTGCTCGGCGCCCTGGGGACGGCGGGGGCGGGGGCGGAGGGAGGGGCCTCGATCGCGCGGATCGCGCGGGTGCTGGGCGAGGGGGAGGTGTGGGAGGGCGTCGGCTGGTCGCTCTGGGCGGCCGCGGCCGCCACGGCGCTCGCCGCCGCGATCGCCTCGCTGCTGGCGGTCGCCTTCCGCTCCTCCGGGCGGCTCGACCGGGCGGCCCGCGCCCTGGCGGTGCTCCCGCTCCCCGTGCCGCACGTGGTGGCCGCGGTGGCGGGGGTGCTGATCCTCGGGCAGAGCGGCCTTCTGGCGCGCTTCGCCTTCGCCCTCGGGTGGATCGGCGCTCCGGCGGAGATGCCGGCCCTCGTGTACGACCGGCTCGGGGTGGGGGCTGATCCTCGCTCTGGCCTGGAAGGAGGTTCCCTTCCTCGCGCTCGTCGCCTTCTCGGTGCTCGCCACGCGTGGCGTGGCGCTGGAGGAGGCGGCACGCACCCTCGGAGCCGGACCGTGGAGCATCTTCCGGCGCGTCACCTGGCCCGTGCTCTGGCGCGGGCTCCTGCCGGCCGCCGTCGCGGTCTTCGCCTTCGCGCTCGGCTCCTACGAGGCCGCCGCCCTGCTCGCCCCCAGCGACCCGCTCGCTCTCCCGCTCCAGACGATGGAGCGCTACACCGACGCCTCGCTCGCTCGGCGCGGCGACGCCTTCGTCCTGGTGCTGGTCGCGCTGGCGCTGAGCCTGGCGGCCGTGGCCGCGCACGAGCAGCTCCGCACGGCGCGGGAGATCCTGGATCCGTGAGGCGCCCGACCCTGCGGCTCCTCCTCTTCCCCGCGCTCGCCGTTGCGTCGCTGGCGCCCCTCCTGCTCCTGGCTCTGGCCTCGCTCGGCGCCGAGTGGTTCTGGCCCGCGCTCCTCCCGCCGCGGCTCGACCTCTCGGCCTGGAGCGCGCTGCTGGGCGGCGGGTCTGCCGGCGGCCGGCTGGCCCGGGCGGGGATCGACA
The DNA here is from genome assembly GCA_965215255.1 of Longimicrobiaceae bacterium. GTDB lineage: Bacteria > Gemmatimonadota > Gemmatimonadetes > Longimicrobiales > Longimicrobiaceae > CBDCDN01. Next base: position 145,659 of record CBDCDN010000011.1, read on the forward strand.
GTGTGCTGCTCGCCACCGCGACGGGCGCGCTGGCGAGCGGCCTCGCCCTCCCCGTGGGTCGGGCGCTGGCGCGCCTCCGCGGGTGGCGGCGGCACCTGGGGGCGGCGGCGGCCTTCCTCCCCGTCGCCGCCCCGCCGATCGCGCTGGCGGTGGGGCTGCAGTACACCTTCCTCCGCCTGGGGCTGGGCGGCACGCTCCAGGGGGTGCTGCTGGCGCACCTCGTCCCGGCGCTCGGGTACGCCTCGCTCTTCTTCCTGGGAATCTTCGCGGCGTACGACGAGCGTTTCGAGGAGGAGGCCCGCTCCCTCGGGGCCGCGCCCGTGCAGGTGCTGCGGCGCGTCACCCTCCCGCTGCTGCGGCGTCCGCTGGCCGAGGCGTTCGTGCTCGGCTTCCTCGTCTCGTGGGCGCAGGTGCCGCTCACGCTGGTGGTGGGACAGGGGCTGGTCACCACGCTCAGCGTGGAAGTGCTCGCCTACGTCCAGGCCGGACAGGACCGGGTCGCCGCCATGGCCGCGTTGCTGCTCATCGTCCCGCCACTGGCGGCGATGACGCTCGCGGGGCTGGCGGTGCGGCGGGCGGAGGCGGTGCTCTGAGCGCGCTCCGGCTCGTCGCGCTGCGGGTGGATTTCGGGGACGCGCCCGGGCTGCACCCCGTCTTCCTGGAGGTGGCGGCGGGAGAGCGCCTGGTGATCGTAGGCCCATCCGGGACAGGGAAGACCACCCTCCTGCGCGCCGTGGCCGGGCTCGCGCCGGCCGCCGCCGGCGAGGTCCACATCGCCGGCCGCGATGCGACGTTCCTGCCGCCGGAGCGGAGGGACGCAGTCTACCTCCACCAGTCTCCGGTCCTCTTCCCCCATCTCGACGTCTTCGAGAACGTGGCCTTCCCTCTCCGGGTGCGGCGGGTGCGGGAGGGGGAGGTGCGGGAGCGGGTGGCGCGGGTGCTGGCGGCCGTCCGCCTCCCGGACTTCGGTGAGCGCCGTCCGCAGACGCTGAGCGGAGGGCAGCGGCACCGGGTGGCACTCGCCCGGGCGATCGTCGCCCGGCCGGCGGTCCTCCTCCTCGACGAGCCGCTCTCGTCGCTCGATCCGTCGCTGCGCGACGAGGTGCGTCAGGCGATCACGGCGGTGCAGGAGGAGTACCGCCCCGCGCTGCTGCTGGTCACGCACGACCTGGACGAGGCGGGGCTCCTGGGAGACCGAGTGGGGGTCCTGCTCGATCGCCGCATCGCGCAGCTGGACGAGCCCGCGCGGCTCTTCTCCCGTCCCGCCTCGCTGGAGGTGGCGCGCTTTCTCGGAATCCCCAACGAGGTGGCGGGGGAGGTGGGCGCGGACGGCCGGTTCCGCTCCCCTCTGGGAGAGCTCCCCCTCCCGCCGGACCGCCCCGCCCCCGGACCGGCGATCGCCGTCTTCCGGCCCGACGCGGTGCGCGTGGTCGCCTCGGGCGGCGTTCCGGCGCGGGTGGTGGCGATCCGCTACCGCGCCCACCAGACGGCGGTAGTGGTGAGGCTCGCCGGGACGGCGCTCGAAATCCCGGGCGATCCGGCCGATCCGTGGGAGGTCGGGACGGAGCTCCTCCTCCGGATCGACCCGGCGCGGGTGCTGATCTTCCGGACGAAGGGAGAGGAGATGTAAATGCTTGCGGAACAAAAGGTTAAGATATGGTTAACAAAAGGGTTGGAGGTGGACTTCGGGGGCGGATCGGGTTACATTCAGAGCATGAAAAACGCCACCGAAGCCAAGCGCCGATATTCGACTTCCCAGGTCCGCGTCCCCGAGCTTCGCCCGCTCGGGAGCGCTCGACGTCCCGAGGCCGCGAAGGCCGCGCTGACGGACCTGTCCGACGAGGAGCTGTTCGAGCTCTACCAGGACGGGAACGACCGCGCCTTCGGCGAGATCGTGACGCGCTACGAGCCGCAGATCAAGGGATTCCTCCACAAGCGACTCAAGGACGAGGAGCGCGTCCAGGACCTGACGCAGGACACCTTCCTGCGCGTCCACCGCGCCCGCGATCGGTACGACAGCAGCCGCAAGTTCTCGACGTGGATCTACACGATCGCGAGCAACCTGCTCAAGAACGAGTACCGCAACCGATCGCGCCGGCGGGAGACGGTGTTCGCCGACCTGCGCAAGCAGGACGCGATGTCGGCCAGCACGCCGCGCCCGATCGAGTTCGAGAGCGATATGGCCGACCCGGAGCGGATCGCCTATCAGGGCGAGCTGCGCGATGCGATCGACCGGACCATCGAACGGATGGACGAGCACCACCGCATCCCCTTCGTGATGCGCGAGGTGGAGGATCGTACCTACGAGGAAATCTCTGAGGCCATCGGGGTGCCGGTCGGGACGGTCAAGAGCCGCCTCTTCCGCGCCCGGAGCTCCTTCCAGTCCCTCTTCCCGGTCCCGGTCTGATCCGGGTGGGGGCCAAGCGTTGCGAGCCGCGCGCCGAGAATCCATCGGCACGCGGCTCGCCGCTTCCGCGTGCCGATCTCGTCCGGCCGCTCGACCTACTCCGGCCGCTCCACAGGGTGTCCCGCCCCCTTCCACGCGTTCATCCCGCCGTCGAGGTGCGCCACGTTCGTGTAGCCCATCTCCCGGAGCAGGTCGGCCCCCAGAGCGGACCGCCCTCCCGAGGCGCAGTGGAGGATGATGCGGCGGTCCGCCTGGAGCTCGGGGCGATGATAGGGGAGCGACGCGTCGGCGTAGAACTCGAGCATCCCGCGAGGCATGTGCACCGATCCCGGGATGATGCCGTGCTCGCGCCGCTCCTCGCTCTCTCGAAGGTCCACGAGGAGAGCCCCCGCCTCCAGCTCCCGAGCCGTCTGTTCGACCGAGAGATTCTCCACCCTCTGCTTCGCTTCGCTCACCCGCTGCGTGGCGTTGGTCGGCATACGGCTCCGTGGTTCAGGTAGGCGGGCGGGAGCGACGGGGGAGGATCCCCGAGGGGCGCTCGATCGCCTCGCTCCGGCGAGCATAGAAGCCGCGAAAGAGTGGGTCAAGGGCGACGGCGAGCGACGCCTGCGCAGGCGGCCCTTCCCCGCACCGCGAGCCCCTTCAGCTGCAGCATCTCGGCGAGGTGGACGCGCTCGAACACCGCGTCCTCCCGGGGGCCGAGCGAGAGGCCTCGGCCGAGCCGCCAGTGGTGGAAAGCCAGCTCGCTCGCGACCTGGTGGAAGCGCCGCTCCCTTCTCCAGCCGGCGATCCCGTCCGTCCGGAGCGCTCTCCAGAGCGCGCGGGAGCGTCCGCCGGGCCGGCAGAGGGCATCCACCGCCGCCCGGTCGAGGTGGCCCGCGCGCCGGTAGCGCAGCAGGTGCGCGTGGATGATCCGCCGCTCGCGCCTCTGCGAGTAGAGGATGAGCGCCATGAGTGCCAGGAAGGAGGGGGCCATCACCAGCAGGTAGGCTCCGAAGAAGACCATCCCGAAAGCCGTGGCGAGGTTCCAGAGGGCGTGCAGGAGGATCGCCGCCGCCATCCCCGCGGCGGGCGCCGCGAGCTTGAGCGGCGCCCGCGTTGTCTCTCGCGCGATCCCCAGCCCGATCCCCGTCATCGCCGTGAAGAACGGATGGGCGAACGGCGTGAGCATCCCCCGCACCACGAAGGCCGTCATCGACGCTTCCGGCCCCCTCCGCAGCGCCTCCCCGTAGTAGGATACGTTCTCCGTCATCGCGAAGCCAAGCCCCACCATGGTGGCGTAGAGGATGCCGTCGATGACGTTGTCGAACTCGTGCCGCCTCCAGGAGAAGAGGAGGAAGAGGGCGAGCCCCTTGGCGCTTTCCTCGACCACCGGCGCCGAGAGCACGGCGGTGCCCAGGTCGGCGGCGACCGGGCCCCCGAGGGCGGTGAGCGCCGCGGCGCTGAGGGAGTTCAGCACCAGCGAGAAGAGCACGGCCCCGCTGGCGCCCCAGAGGAAGGCCAGCCCCAGCATGGAGAGGGGCTCCTTCTCGAAGCGGTCGATCCAGAGAGCGAGCAGGATGTAGAGCGGGACCGGGAGGATGGCCCCGACCACGCCGGCCAGGAGTCCGGCGGCGCCGGTATTGAGGGCGCCGATCAGCCCCAGGGCCAGCGCCCCGAGCAGCCCCATCGCCAGCAGGGCGCTCCGCTCGGTGGCCCGCGCAGGGGGCCCGGGACGGCTCGGCGTTCGGATCTCCACGGAGTCCCGCGCGGAGGGAAGGGGAGGAGGGAGAGGCGGCGCCCGGCCCTCAGGCGCCGCCGCCCGACGCGGCCGCCGGGAACCCGAAAGATAGGCGGACCGCGGATTCCAGGGAAGGCGGGGGGGACGCCGCCCTGCGCTCAGGGCGGCGGGCCGGAGACCAGGCGCAGCCCCATGATCCCGATCACCACGAGGGCCAGGAAGACGAGGCGGAGCGGCTCCCGCGACTCTCCGAAGAAGAGGATCCCGAGCAGCGCCGTCCCCACTGCGCCGATCCCGGTCCACACGCCGTAGGCGGTCCCGACGGGGAGCGAGCGCAGCGCATATGCCAGCATTCCCATGCTCGCCGCCAGCGTGACGGCCGTGAAGAGCGACCAGCCCAGTTGCGTGAAGCCCTCCGAGAGCTTGAGCCCCACGGCCCAGCAGACCTCGAGGAGGCCGGCGACGAAAAGGATCAGCCAGGGCATCGGGGCGCGAGAGCGGTAGAGTGCGAGAGGCCCCGGCTGCCGGGTCCGCGGATCGCCCGCGTGGTCCGGGAGATCCCGCGCCGGCGCTTCGGGAGCAAGGACGAACTGCCGGGGTGCCTTCCCCTCCCCGGGACCCCGCAGGGAAACAAAAGGGCCAGGCGAAGGCTTCCACGTAAGCTGTGCCGGCTGCCCATGCGGCACAAGCTTCGCTTCGGGATCGTCCGCGCATCTTGATTTCGCATCGGTGCGACTGGAAGCGATACGCGCGAGTGCCACCCGCGCGGTTCACCGGAATCGAGGCGGCGAGGCACCCGCCGGATCGCGACCCGCCCTCTTCGCGAAGGGCCCGAACGCGCACCATCGCGTCCGGGCCCTTCATACCGATCGAGATCGCCCGATCCGTCCGATCATCCCCCCGAAAGCGGCGCGGCTCCACCCTCGGCCATCGCCATGTGCTGACCGCAGGCCACCCGGCTTCCCTCCTGCCGCAGCTCGATGGCCAGGGGAGCCGAAGCCAGCGTCTCGATGTCGATCGGCACCTCTGAGCTCAGCGTCCCGGAGCCCGCGGCATCCGCCTCGATCGCGCCCAGCTCCGCCATCACCTCGCCCGGCTCCGTACACGTACCCGCAACCAGGAATCCCTCCACCGAACCGTCGGTCGGCGCTCCGGCCACCTCGATCGAGACCTGCGTCGCCTCGCCGGCGGAGGTCAGCGTCGCCTCCCCGACCCGTCCGGCTCCCTCGGCGGTCAGCTCGATGGAAATCTGCCCCTCGTCCGGCGTCGGTACCTGCGCCGCGAGCCGCGTCGCTCCCATCCCCAAGGCCATGGTGAGCGCAACTCCTGCTGCTACCATTCTGAATCCACTCATCGCTCTACCTCGGTGTCCAGTGAAGTCCCGCGGCCCGGAAGCGTATCCACCGGCCGCAGCCGCACGTAGGGGCAACGAAAGGACCGAACCAAGGAATAGCTACCGTAAATTGCTTTACCACATCTATTTGTGGTAGACTGAGCGGCTCATCGAGCCGCCGCTGGAAAACTGCCTATCCGGTACATTTTCCCCGATTTCACGGTGGCGGCCGCGGAAATTTTCCGCGGTCCGATTCCGCGGGGGGTCGCAGGCTCAACGCACTCCGCACCCCTTGACTCCGCACCTCGCGTTCTCCCGTCGGTCCGCGACTTGCCGCCAGATCCCGCCATGCTGCTCTCGATGACGGACCGGGGACTCTACTGCGAGGCGGGCGGCTTCCACATAGACCCCTGGCTGCCCGTGGACCAGGCGGTGATCACCCACGCCCACGGGGACCATGCGCGGGGGGGGTCGGGCGCGTATCTCGGCTCCCGCGAGGGCGAGCGCGTGCTGCGCACCCGCCTGGGCGCCGGCGCGCGCATCCGCGCGGCCGAATTCGGAGAGGCGGTGACGGTGAACGGGGTCCGCGTCTCGCTGCATCCCGCCGGGCACATCCTGGGCTCCGCGCAGGTGCGGGTGGAGCACCGGGGAGAGGTGTGGGCGGTCTCGGGGGACTACAAGACCGAGCCCGACCCCACCTGCTCGCCCTTCGAGCCGGTGCGCTGCCACGCCTTCGTCACCGAGTCCACCTTCGGGCTGCCGATCTACCGGTGGGCGCCGCAGGCCGAGGTGTTCGCCGAGATCCAGGCCTGGTGGCGGGGGAACGCCGCGGCGGGCCGCGCCTCGGTGCTCTTCGGCTACGCGCTCGGCAAGGCGCAGCGCCTGCTGGCGGGGCTGATCGGGGCCGAGGAGGGGCCGATCTTCACCCACGGCGCGGTGGAACGGCTGAACGCCGACTACCGGGAGAGCGGGATTGCCCTCCCGCCGACCTCGTACGTCGGCTCGGCGCCGCGCGGGCGCGACTGGGCGGGGGCGCTGATCGTCGCCCCGCCCTCGGCGGCCGGCTCTCCCTGGCTGAAGCGCTTCGGGACCGCCTCCACCGCCTTCGCCTCCGGCTGGATGCGGATCCGCGGGGCGCGCCGGCGCCGCTCGCTCGACCGCGGCTTCGTCCTCAGCGACCACGTGGACTGGCCGGCGCTGCTCGACGCCGTCGCCGCCACGGGGGCGGAGCGCGTCTGGGTGACGCACGGCTACCGCGAGCCGGTGGTGCGCTGGCTGCGCGAGCGCGGCCTGGAGGCGGAGGCCGTGGCGAGCCGCTGGGAGGGAGAGTCCGGAGCCGACACCGAGGCGTCCGAAGGGGATGACGCCGATGGCGCGGGAGCGGGGGGGTGAGGCGCTTCGCGAGGCTGTTCGGGGAGCTGGACGAAACCACGCGCACCTCGGAGAAGGTGGCTGCGATGGCGCGCTACTTCGCCGCCGCGGACCCCACGAGCGCGGCCTGGGCGGTGCACTTCCTCGGCGGGAACCGGCCCAAGCGCCTGATCCCCGTGCGCCGGCTGGCTGCCTGGGCCATGGAGGAGTCTGGCGTTCCGGAGTGGCTCTTCGACGAGTGCTACCACGCCGTCGGCGACCTGGGGGAGACCATCGCCCTCCTGCTCCCCGGCTGGCCCGACGCCTCCGATCTGCCGCTGCACCGGTGGGTGGAGGAGCGCCTCCTCCCGCTCGCCGGCGCGCCAGAGGAGGCGCAGCGGCGCGAGGTTGTGCGCGCCTGGCGAGAGCTGGACGGCGGGGAGCGCTTCCTCTGGAACAAGCTCATCACCGGCGGCTTCCGCGTGGGCGTCTCGCGCAGCCTGGTGGTGCGCGCCCTCTCGAAGGCCGGCGGGGTGGAGGAGGCCGCCGTGGCGCACCGCCTCATGGGGAGCTGGGAGCCCTCCGCCGACGCCTTCCGCGGGCTCCTCGCCACCGACACGGCGGACGCCGACGCGTCGCGCCCCTACCCCTTCTTCCTCGCCTACGCGCTCGAGGCGGAGCCGGAGTCGCTGGGCGATCCGGCGGAGTGGCAGGTGGAGTGGAAGTGGGACGGGATCCGCGCGCAGCTCATCCGCCGGCAGGGGGCGAGCTATCTCTGGTCGCGCGGCGAGGAGCTGGTGACCGAGCGCTTCCCCGAGCTGGCGGAGGCGGCGGGGCTCCTCCCCGACGGTATCGTCCTCGACGGCGAGATCATGCCCTGGAAGGAAGGGCAACCGCTGCCGTTCGCGCAGCTCCAGCGCCGGATCGGGAGGAAGAAGGTGGGGCCGAAGCTGCTGGCGGAGGTGCCGATCGTCCTGATCGCGTACGACCTCCTCGAGCTGGGAGGAGAGGATGTGAGGGAGCGCCCGCTCGCCTGGAGGCGGGCGCGGCTGGAGGAGCTCCTCTCCGGCACCTGGACGGGCGCGCGGCTGGTTCCCTCGCCCACCGTCGATGTTGGGACCTGGGAGCTCGTCGCCTCGGCCCGCCGCCGCGCCCGGGAGGAGGGAGCGGAGGGGCTGATGCTCAAGCGACGCGACGCACCCTACGGGGTGGGGCGCCGCCGCGGACCCTGGTGGAAATGGAAGGTCGAGCCCTTCACCGCCGACGCCGTGATGGTCTACGCGCAGGCGGGGCACGGGCGGCGGGCGTCGCTGCACACCGACTACACCTTCGCCGTTTGGGACGGCGGCGAGCTGGTCCCCTTCGCGAAGGCGTACTCGGGGCTCACCGACGCGGAGATCCGCCGCCTCGACGCCTGGATCCGGCGCAACACCCTCGAGAAGTTCGGGCCGGTGCGGGTGGTGAAGCCCGAGCAGGTGTTCGAGTTGGCCTTCGAGGGGATCCAACCCTCGCCGCGGCATAAGTCGGGGCTCGCGGTGCGCTTCCCCCGCATCCTCCGCTGGCGCGCCGACAAGCCGCCGCGCGAGGCCGATTCGCTCGACACCCTCCGCTCGCTGATGGAGGAGGCCGCCGGATGATGCCGCTCCCCTCCGTCGAGGCGTGGTTCGCCTCGCGCGGGTGGCGCCCGTTCGCTTTCCAGCGCGAGGTCTGGGACGCCTACCTGGGCGGGGAGAGCGGAGTGATCCACGCCGCCACCGGCACCGGGAAGACGCTCGCCGCCTGGATCGGCCCGCTGCTGGAGGCGCTGGGCGAGGCCGAGCCGCCGCCTAGTGCCTCCGGCGCGAAGGGGCGATCCCGCCGCGACGCGCCGCCGCCGCTGCGGGTGCTCTGGATCACCCCGCTGCGCGCCCTCGCCGCCGACACCGCCGCGGCGCTGGAGGCGCCGCTGCGCGCTCTGGGGCTCCCCTGGTCGCTGGAGACGCGCACCGGCGACACCTCGCAGGCGATGCGGGCTCGCCAGCGGCGCCGGCTCCCCACCGCCCTCCTCACCACGCCCGAGAGCCTCTCCCTCCTCCTCTCCCGCGAGGACGCCCGCTCGCTCTTCGGCGACCTCCGGCTGGCGGTGGTGGACGAATGGCACGAGCTGATGGGGACCAAGCGAGGCGTGCAGGTGGAGCTGGCGCTGGCGAGGCTCCGCGGCTTCCGTCCGGGGCTGCGCACCTGGGGCCTCTCGGCGACCATCGGCAACCTGGCCGAGGCGGTCGAGGCGCTGCTGGGGCCCGGCGCACCGGCGCGCTCCGGCCGCGTGGTGCGCGGGGTGGAGCCGAAGCGGGTGGTGGTGGACGCCCTCATTCCCCCGGTGGTCGAGCGATTCCCCTGGGCCGGCCACCTGGGGACGCAGATGCTGCCGCAGGTGGTCGAGGCCGTGGAGGAGGGGGAGAGCGCGATCGTCTTCACCAACACCCGCTCGCAGACCGAGATCTGGTACCGCGCGCTGCTGGCGGCGCGCCCCGACTGGGCCGGCATCCTCGCCCTCCACCACGGCTCCCTCGATCGGAAGACGCGCGACTGGGTGGAGGAGGGGCTGCGCACTGGATGGCTGCGCTGCGTGGTCGCGACCTCCAGCCTCGACCTCGGGGTGGACTTCTCCCCCGTGGACCGGGTGCTGCAGGTCGGAAGTCCGAAGGGAGTCGCGCGGCTCCTGCAGCGCGCCGGGCGCAGCGGACACCGGCCGGGGGCGGTCAGCCGCGTCACCTGCGTCCCCACGAACGTGCTCGAGCTGATCGAGGTGGCCGCCGCCCGCGACGGGATCGAGGCCGGGGCGGTCGAGTCCCGCCTCCCGGTGGAGCGCCCGCTGGACGTGCTCGTGCAGCACGTGGTGACGGTCGCGCTGGGCGGCGGCTTCCGCCCGGACGCGCTCCTGGAGGAGGTGCGCTCCACCCGCGCCTATGCCGGGCTGCGGGACGACGAGTGGGCGTGGGTGCTCGACTTCGTGGTCCGCGGCGGCGACGCGCTGCGGGCCTACCCCGAATACTCGCGCGTGGTGGAGCACGACGGGGTGCTGGTGGTGGAGGACCGGGAGGTGGCGCGGAGGCACCGGATGTCGATCGGGACCATCACCGGCGATGCCCAGATCGCGGTGCAGTACCTGCGCGGCCCGCGGCTGGGAACGGTGGAGGAATCCTTCATCGCGCGCCTCCGGCCCGGCGACCGTTTCGTCTTCTCCGGGACGCCGCTGGAGTTCGTGCGAGTGCGCGACATGAAGGCGTGGGTACGCCGCGCGCGCTCCACCACCGGCGCGGTCCCGCGCTGGATGGGCGCGCGCCTCCCGCTCTCCTCGGAGCTGGCGGAGGCGCTGCGGAGCCGGCTGGGGGAGGCGGAGCGGGGAGTCTTCCGCGGCCCCGAGATGGAGGCGGTGCGGCCGGTGCTCGCCGTGCAGGCCCGGTGGTCGCGCATCCCCGCGGCGGACGAGCTGCTGGTGGAGCGGGTGAAGACGCGCGAGGGGCACCACCTCTTCCTCTTCCCCTTCGAGGGGCGGCTGGTGCACGAGGGGCTGGCCGCCCTGTTCGCCTACCGGATCTCGCGGCTGCGGCCGATCTCCTTCACCCTGGCCGCCAACGACTACGGACTGGAGCTGCTCTCCCCCGACCCCGCTCCGCTGGCGGAGGCGCTCGAGGCGGGGCTGCTCAGCCCGCGACGGCTGGCGGAGGACGTCCCGGCCTCACTGAACGCCACCGAGATGGCGCGGCGGCAGTTCCGGGAGATCGCGCGGGTGGCGGGGCTGGTCTTCCCCGGTTTCCCGCGCGCCGGCAAGACGGCGCGCCAGCTTCAGGCCTCCAGCGGGCTCCTCTTCGACGTCTTCGAGCGCTACGACCGGGAGAACCGGCTGGTCTCGCAGGCGTACCGCGAGGTGCTGGAGCGCCAGCTGGAGAGCAGCCGCCTGGGGCGCGCCCTCGAGCGCCTCTCGCGCTCGCGGGTCGTGGCGACGGAGCCGAAGCGCACCCCTCCGCTCGCCTTCCCCCTCCTGGTGGACCGGACGCGGGAGCGGGTCTCGTCCGAATCGCTCGGCGACCGCGTGCGGCGGATGCAGCTCGCCCTGGAGAAGGCGGCCGGATGATCCCGGGAGCCGGCGACGCGCGGGTGGAGGTCCGGGGGGAGTCGCTCCTCCTCCTCCCGGAGCGCGCGGTCCTCTGGGAGCGCGCCGCCACCCTGCTGGTGGCCGATCCGCACTGGGGAAAGGCCGCGGCTTTCCGGGCAGCGGGAATCCCGGTGCCGGGCGGCACCACGGCGGAGGGCCTGGCACGCCTCGACGCCCTCCTGCAGCGCACCGGGGCGCGACGCATCGTCTTCCTGGGAGATTACCTGCATGCCCGGGAGGGACGCGCTCCCGCCACGCTCCATGCGCTGGCGGCCTGGAGGGAGCGGAATCGCGCCGTCCAGCTGGCGCTGGTGCGCGGGAATCACGACCGCGGGGCGGGGGACCCGCCGCCGGAGCTCGGCCTGGCGTGCATCGACCCGCCGCTCGTCGAGCCCCCCTTCGCCCTCGCCCACTTCCCGGCTCCACTCCCGGAGGGCTACGTCCTCGGCGGACACCTCCACCCCGGCGTGCGGCTGGAAGGGGTGGGGCGACAGCGCGAGCGGCTCCCCTGCTTCTGGCTCCGCTCCGACAGCGCGGTCCTCCCCGCCTTCGGATCCTTCACCGGCCTCGCCGACGTCTCCCCCACGTCCGGCGACCGGGTTTTCGTCCTCGCCGGCGACCGGGTGGTGGGGGTGTGAAGGGGTAAGCACTCAGCACCTGGCACTCAGCACTTCCGTCACGTTCCGGGCGACCTCGCGGAGGAGGTCGTCGCGGGCGTCGATGAGCGCGACGCGGGCGCGGCGGAAGCGGAGGCCGGAGCGCTGCGCGGCCGGGTCGCAGAGGCGCAGCAGGCGCTCGATGGACGCGGGATCCGGCTCCGGCGCGCTGCCGGTGAGCGGCGGGGCGCGCTCCTCCCCCGCCTCGGCGGCTTCCGGGAGCGCCGGGGTGCGGGAGAGGAGGCAGGCGCGCACGACAGCTCGATCGCCATGTCCGCCAGCCGCGCCACCGCGAACTGCCGGTCCACGATCGGCTTGCCGTGGCGCACGACCGCTCTCTCCACCGCCGCGCGGAGCTCGCGCGTGTGCTCGGCCGGGTGCTCGAAGTGGCGCCTCCGCTCCGGCCGCACCTCCCGCTCGATCTCCGACCCCCCGCGCCTGACGGCCAGTCGGATGCGGTCCGCCGCGAAGTCGGTGAGCAGGCCGAGCCGGCGAATCGGGTCGCGCAGCGCCGCCCCCAGCTCCTGCAGCCGCTCCCCCGGCTCCTGTACGCCGGAGAGGCCCACGAAGAGGCGGAGGATCTCGTTGGTGCCCTCGAAGATGCGGGTGATGCGCGAGTCGCGGTACATCCGCTCGTGCGGGCGGGTGAAGGAGGGGCTCTCCGCCATCAGACCGCCCGCGCGGGGGCGACGGAGCCGAAGGTCCGGCGGAGGAGCGCCGCGGGGTCCGGATCGCGGCCCCGGAAGGCGCGGAAGAGCTCGGCCGCGTCCGCGCTGTCGCCCCTCTCCAGAACCCTCTCCCGGAAGGCTCGGCCGGTCGCCGGGTTGAGCACGCCTTCGGCGAGGAAGCGCCCGAAGGCGTCAGCGTCCAGCACCTCGGCCCACTTGTACGAATAGTAGCCCGCCGCGTAGCCGCCGCTGAAGACGTGCGTGAAGGAGGCGAGCCGCTCCGGCCTCACCCACTCGGGGTGCACCGCGAACTCCTCCCACACCGGGCGGACCGCCTCCAGCGGATGCTCCTCGCCGCGGGGGTCGAAGCGGGTGTGCAGCCAGAGGTCCACGGAACCGTACCCGAGCTGGTTCATCTGCGCGCTCGCGCCGCGGAAGCTGCGCGCGGCGAGCATCCGCTCGAGAAGCGCCTGCGGGAGCGGCTCCCCCGTCTCGTAGTGGCGCGCGAAGAGGTCGAGCGCCTCCCGCTCCCACGTCCAGTTCTCCATGAGCTGCGAGGGGAGCTCCACGAAGTCCCACGCCACGTTGATCCCGCCGCGCTCGGGGATCTCGACGGTGGAGAGGGAGTGGTGCAGCAGGTGCCCGAACTCGTGGAAGAGGGTTTGTACCTCGTCGTGCGTGAGGAGCGACGGCGCTTCCCGCGTGGGCGGAGTGAAGTTGCAGGCGATCACGGCCAGGTGCGGCCGGAACCCCCCTGCCGAGGGGCCGCCGCCGAGCAGGTCGCCCATCCAGGCCCCATCGCGCTTCGACGCGCGCGGAAAGAAGTCGGCGTAGAAGCTCCCCCGCTGCACCCCCGCTTCGTCGTGGATCTCGAAGAGGCGCACCGCCGGGTGCCACGCCCGAGCCCCCGGCTGCTCGCGGATACGGACCCCGAAGAGCCGCTCGGCAACGGTGAAGAGCCCCTCCAGCACCCGGTCGAGGGAGAGATAGGGGCGCAGCTCCTCCGGGTCGAGCTCGTAGCGCGCGCGGCGCATCCGCTCGGCCGCGAAGGGCACGTCCCACGGCTCGAGCGGGTCCAGGTCCAGCTCCTCGCGCGCGAAGGCCTCCAGCTCGGCGGCTTCGGCGCGGAAGTAGGGGCGCGTCCGCTCGGCGAGATCGTCCACGAAGGCGAGGGCCCGCTCGCCGCTGCCGACCATCCGCTCCTCCAGCACCAGGTCCGCGTAGTCGCCGTACCCGAGCCGCTGCGCCAGCTCGCGGCGCAGCGCCAGGATCTCGCGGACGAGCGGCCGGTTGTCGCGCTCGCCCCCGGTGGCGCGCCGGATCTGCGCTTCGTACATTCGCTGGCGGAGCTCCCGCCGCTCGGCATTCTCCATGAAGGGGACGCGAGAGGGGGCGTCGAGGGTGAAGCGCCACCCCTCGATGCCCGCCGCCTGCGCCCGCTCGCGCGCCGCGGTGACCACCGAATCCGGGAGCCCCGCCAGATCGCCCTCGTCCGTCAGGTCGAGCGTGAAGGCGTTCCCGGCGTCGAGGGCGTTCTCTCGGAACCGCTTCCCCAGCCGCGCCAGAGAGATGCGCAGCTCCACGATTTTCTCCCGCTCCTCCTCCGGGAGCGCGGCGCCGGAGCGGCGCAGGTCGCGGAGCCACTTCTCCAGGTGCCGCGTGCGGAGGGGGTCCAGCTTCCGTACGTCCTTGCTCTCGCTCAGTGCGCGCAGCTTCTCGAAGAGGCGCGGGTCGGAACCGACACGGGCGAAGAAGGAGGTGAGCTCCGGCTGCACGGCGGCGTATGCCTCGCGCAGCGCCTCCGAGTCGCAGGTGGAGGCCAGGTGGCTGACGATCCGTGCGGGGCGGGAGACCTCCTCGATCGCGCCGTCCAGGCGCTGCAGCGTGGATTCGTAGGTGGGGAACGAGAGGTCGGCGAGCAGCGCCTCGATCCCGGCTTCCCCCTCCCGCAGCGCTTCCCGAATGCCCGGGACGACGTGCTCCGCCCCGATCCGAGCGAAGGGGAGGGGATGCTCTCTCGACCTGAGCGGATTCTCCGTCATGAAGTCTCTCTATGTATGTCTGGGGGTTTCCCGATCCCCGGCCCCTCCTCGCGTCTGGCTCCGCCTGCTCCCCGGAGCCCTCTATCGCAGGCCTGGGCCGGCGCTCCTTCTGGCGGGGGAACGACATCCTGGCTGAATCGGCGCGCCAGATCCTCCGCAGGACCGGTGCCGCCGGAAGGCCGCTCGGGGGAGCGCGAACGGGAACCTTGACGGCGGCGGGTGGTATGGGTTTCCTTCTCCGGTACCCATCCGACGATTCGAGATCTCCACCGAACCCCTCGAGATGCTGCAGACCACAGCTTCCCTGCTGGCGGGCTTTCTGGCGATCACCGCCCCCGCTCCGGCCGTCCCGGTCACGCTTTCCGGCTCTCCGCAGTCGATGGAGCGGCAGAACGCCGTCGCGATCGAGAACGGATACGACTTCCTCCGCACCCCCCGCGACGTGCGGGAGGCGCTCGAGGCGGGAACCCTCGTTCGCCTGACCGAGAACGAGAACCTGACGCTGAAGTACTCGGATGAAGGGGTGACACGTCCGGAGGTGGTACACTTCCTCCACCGGTTCGCGGCTGAGTACCACGCGGCTTGCGGAGTCCCGCTGGTGGTCACCAGCCTGACCCGTCCGGTCTCGCGGCAGCCGCGCAACGCGCACCGCCTCTCGGTCCACCCCGCCGGCATGGCGATGGACCTCCGCGTTCCTCAGGGGGCGAGTTGCCGGCGCTGGTTCGAGGGCGCGCTGCTCGACCTCGAGGAGCGAGGGGTGCTGGACGTGACCCGCGAGCGCCGGCCGGCGCACTACCACGTGGCGCTCTTCGCCGGCCCGTACCTCGCCTACCTCGGCCTCCGGGAGCCCTCCCGCCCGGATCTGATCCCCCTCCCGCCTCCCGCCGCGCCCGCGCCCCTGACGGCGCCGATCTTCCAGGATGTGCAGCAGCCGGAGCGGTGAGCGGCTGATACGAACTCCGGCGAAGCGGGGGGGCTTCGGGGGACCGTCACCCCCGGCTCCTCGCCCCGCTCCTCGCCGGCCGTCGTCCAGGCGCGGCTTCATGGTGGGATCGGGAAAGGGCGGAGGAACTGCAGGACCCTGTTCGAAGCCCGAGAGGAGGCCGCATGCCGAAGCCGACTCGCTGGATCGCCGGATGGCTCCTCTTCCGGATGGTCTTTACACCGTCGCTACAGCCCGATGCCTGGGCCGCTCCCGTCTCCGCCGCCTCTGCGGACCCCGCGCGGGACCCGGCGATCGTCGCGGCGTGTCCCGTCCTCCCCGCGGGTCCGGACGCCCCGCCGGGTAGCTGCTTCGAGGCCGTCCGCGCGGATCTGGCCGCCGGGCGGATCGATCTGGCGCGGGCGGTCACCCTTCTCCGCGACTGCGCGGGGGCGCGACCCGAATTCCGGGAGGCCCTCGCGCGGCACGCGCAGCTCCGCGCCGAGGCGTACCGCGCCCGCCTCGCCTTCGGAGCCCCCCTCGACGCCGTCGAGCGGGAGGAGCTCCGCTCCCTCGAGAAGAGCCTCGCCCTCCGGCCTCGCGACATCCCTCCCGCGGCGGTCCGCGCGCTGCGCGCCGCCGGGATCTCTCCCGCCGGCCTCGACCCGTCCATCCGCTCCGACGCTCTCGCGCGCCTTCGCGGCGATCTCGCGCTCCGCCGCTCCTTCCGCCAGGTCTTCGGGCCGGGCCTCGGGAGCGACCTCGAGCTCCTTCTCTCGGGAGACTCCGCGGCGACGCCCCGCGCGGTCGTTCTGGGGCGCAGCGTCGTCGTTCCCGGCCATGGAGAGGCGCGGGTGCTCGACGGGGAGGAGTACGGCGCGCGCCTGGCGGAGGGCCTCGACTCACTGGAGGTGGCGCGGCAACGCTACCTCGCGTCCGCCGCCGAGGCGCACCGCACCACCGCCAGCGTGCGGAGCGTCGCGAGATCCCTCCGCTCCCTCGGCGCCGGCGACGAGAGGGCGGCCGCCGCCCGGGCTCGCGTCGCGGACGACCGCGCCGCCCTCCTTGGCCGCCTGAGGAAGCTGGAGCGGGAGCTCGGGCTCGACCCGCTCCTCCGCGCGCTGGCGCAGGAGGGCGTCGGCGAGGCCGAGCGCGCGAGCGCCGCCTGCGGGGAGCTCGCCCGGCGGAGGCGAGGGATGATCCGCGCGGGCGCCGGCGGCGTCGCCGCCCTGATCGGGGCCGCCGGCGCGGTGGTGGCCTCCGGCGCCACCGGCACTCTGGGCGGGGGCGTCGTGATCGCGGCCGCGCTGGAGGCTTCCCTCGGCGCCTACCTGATGGTCCGGACGGAGCGCGGGCCGTCGGCCGCGGAGGAGGAGGCGCGCGAGGAGAGGCGGCCGGAGCTCCCGGAAGCCGAGAAGCGGCGCTTCCGTCCGGCCGACCGCCGGGCCGAGCTGAGAGAGGGGAAGGAGGGCGAGGGGCGGGGTGAGCAGGAGCTTCCCTCCGACGAGTTCGGGAACGACGATTGGATCGGCGACGGGGGAGAGGGCGAGGGGGAGGAAGTGGACGGCGCGGAGGCGACGGAGGCGGGTCCGCGGGAGAACCGCATCCCACCGGTTCTCCCGCCCTCGCTGCCGGAGGAGCTGGCGCAGCTCCCGCCCTTGCTCGACGCGGAGTGGGCGCGGGAGCTGGAGAGTCTCTCTCTCGCCGACGTGCAGGCGCGCCTCGACGAATTCCTGGCGCTGGATCCTGCCGCCTCCGGCGTTCCCTCGGCAGGACGACCCGTGCCGGACCTCCGCAGCGGGATGGTGGAGGAGCTGATCGCCGAGGCGAAGCGCTCCCTGCGGCAGTGGGAGGAGCGGCGCGAGCTCTCCGCCGGCTTCGGCGAGTTCTTCCTGAAGGCGGAGCTGGAAGCGGTCCCCGAGAGGCGCCGCCCGGAGGTCTTCGCCCGCGCCGCCGGCCGCTTCTCCGGCGACCAGGCCCTCTACCGCGCGAGCGCCGGCCTGGAGGACCTGCGGAGACGGATGGCTGAGCGGCTGGTGACCCACTGCCGCTCCGGGGCCGCCGCCGGGGACCTGGTCCTGGCCGCCTGCGCCGACGAGACGGCGCTCACCATCCTGGTCGTCGCCGCCCTCCGCGCGTCGGGCGTCCCGCTCCCCGGCGGGAGCGTGCTGGGCGTGCAGTCCGTCGCCGGCCGGTTCCACCCCGTCCTCTTCTTCGCCGGGTCCCGGGAGGTCGAGTCGCTCCTCACCAGTGAGCGGGTGAAGGGGGTCGTCGCGCCACTCTACCACCCCGCCTCCTTCTACTACTCCTTCCTGGCGGAGCATGGGGTGAGGCCGGACATCGATCCGGAGCTCCACCTCCTCATCGCCCGGGCGGACCCGGGGCTGGAGCAGCCGGAGGCGGTCTGCGCGGACGCCGGAGGACGGAGCGTCTTCGGCCGCGTCTTCGACTGGCTGAGGTCGCTGGTCGGGGCGGGGATGCCTTCGCGGCGCGGGAATCCCTGCGCCGAGGCTCCGGCCGGCTGGCCGCCGTCGGGGGGGCGGGCAGACGGAGCCGGGGGCTCCGGAGAGGAGGGTGGGGTGGTGGGGGGCGGCGCCTCGGCGGGGGAGGAGAGTGAGCGGGCGCGGGCGAAGCGGCGCGGGGTGAGCGTCTCCGTCTCCGGCCCGCGCCTCCCCTCCGCCAGATCGGGGGCTGGCCGGTCGGGGGGTGGGGGGCAGGGCGGAGGCGGCTCGGGTGGGGGGAGCGGCGGCGCCGCGGGTGGGAGCGGCGGGTCGGGAGGAAGCGCTGGCGCCCAGGGCTCCGGCCGGGACGCCGCCGGGTCGGCGAGCGGCGGCGGGGGGCGGGGGAGCGGCGAGGGAGGCGGAGCGGCCGGCCAGGGCGGAGGCGGCGAGGGGCCGGGCGGGAGCGGTGGACGGGGTGGCGGGGCGAGCGCGGCGGGGGCGGGCGGCACCCTTTCGGGCGGGAGCCCGGACCTGACGGAGATCGCCCGCGAGACGATGGCGATGCGCCGGAAGCACGAGGACGCGAGCGCGCTGCGGGTTCGGCCCTGGCGCCTGCGGCCCGACTACGCCTACGCCGCTCCCTCGACGCGCGTACTCTTCGCCGACAACGAGCAGGCGCTCTCCCGCTTCGAGCCGGACGAGCGGTTCATCACCCTCTCCCCGTCCGACGACGAGGAGCAGCGGCGGATGCTGGAGGCGGACTCCTTCCCCGTCTTTCCCGCGGAGACCTCCTGCGACGCCGGGGACCTGCCGCCGCGCCGCGTCCTGCGCCGGGCGAGCGGAGACGCGGCGGGCTTCCGCTATCTCTTCTGCGACCAGGACGAGTCCAGCGTCATCTTCCGGGGCCGCGAGGACGCGCGGACGTACGCCGGCCTCGGCGCACCCGACCGGCCCCTCTACCTGGTGCGGCTCGCCTCGGAGCGCCTCCAGCGGCTGGAGGGGAGCAGGGAGATGGAGAAGATGCGCGCCTTCCTCGAAGACCCGGAGGCGATCCGCGCGCTGTCCCCCGAGGAGGTGGACTCGATGGCGGAGGCGGCGGGGGCGCTGCTCGTCTTCCAACAGACGCTGGAGTCGGCGCTGGTACAGAGCATGGAGGAGCTGGAGGGGGATGCGATTCGCCCCCACTACTACGAGCTCCACCGACAGGTCCTGCAGGGGCCGCTCTTCGTGTCAGTCGCGGCGGCGGCGTACCGCTTCAACCGGCGGCTGGCGTCGGACCCGCTGCGGTCGCTCGCCTGGGCCAACGCGCTGCCGCCGGAGCAGCGCCAGGGATTCTTCCGGCTCTACTACCTGTTCGGCTCGCCCGTCCACTGGCCCGCGCGCTGGGAGGTGCTGCGGGCGCGGTACGGCGGCGCGCCGGCCGGCGCCTCCCGTGCGGCGGAGCCTCCCCCGGCGTCGCTCGACTTCCTGCAGATCGTGGGCGACCCTTCGCGGGTGCGCGTCGACTGGCGGGCGGAGCCGCGGGCGACCCGCCCCTCCATCCGCGACCGAAAGGTGCAGGAGGGGAAGGAGAGGACCCCCGAGGAGAAGCCCCGGCCGAGCGAGGCGGAGGAGAAGGAGCGGGAGGACGAGACGGAGCACCGGAAGGGAGGGACGCGGGGGAAGGGCCTCACGGGGGAGGGGGAGAGCGCCGGACCGGAGAAGGGACGGCGGCCGCTGCAGATGATCAGTATCCGCATCACCCCCGCGGACGGAGACCCGGACCGGTACCGGCTGCCCGCCGACAACGCCACCCGCCCCGGCGGGACGCGAGGGAAGCGGAAGAGCGCCGAGGAGTCGGCCACGCGTCAGGAGCCGGTCCTCTGGCTGGCTCCGGAGACCATGGTAGACGCGCTCCTCTCGGCCTGGGGGCGCGAGCGGGGCGGGCCGGCGGCGGCGAGCCGCGTCCCGCCGGTGCTCCGGTTCGACCCTCGCCTGCGAGACCTCTTCCGGCGCGAGATGGACCGCGACGAGATCTACGACGGGCGCCTGCTGGGGGCGATGCGGGGACTTCACCGCCGGCGGGTGGCTGCGCTTCGCCGAGGCCCGCGCCGCCATGGGCGGCCCCTGGGTGAACGTCCGTGCGCGGGACACCGGCCGCTTCGCCGCGAAGTACGCTCGCACCGCGCCCATCAACGACCAGGACCAGGTCCGCACCCCGAACTTCTTCCGGCGCGAAGGGGTGGTGCTCCCGGCGGACCTCTTCGAGCCGCTGCGCCGGCGCTACGCGAGTGGGGAGAGCCCGATCTTCGACCTCGAGGCGACCCCCGCCGCCGGGGAGGCGCAGGAGCTGCGCGCCCTCTCCCCGGCCCCGGAGGACCCCGGCGGCGCCGCCCGCGCGGCCCTCCTCCAAGCCCTCGAACGGGTGCGGGAGCGACCGCGGTGACGAGTGCTGAGTGCTGAGCGCTACGTCCGGAGGAGCGAGATGCGGAGGGCGGCACGCGGCTGACGTCCATGCATGTGCGGTTCAGCTGCTCGTGATCGGCGTCGGATCGATATCCGAGGGCGTGGGCGACGTAGAGCTGGCTCCGCACTTCTGCCGCCGATCCCTCGGCAATCGCCAGAAAATGAGCGAACTCCTTGCGGCTGTAGCGATCGAAGCCTTCCGCGATATTGGACATGACCGGAACCGAGGCGCTCCGAATCTGGTCCCTCAGCCCGAAATCCGAGGCGAACGGTCCGCTCGAGCCGACCCGGTCCACCTCCAGAGGGAGCTTCCGCGCGCGCTGCCATGCACGCAGATCCTCGAAGCGAGATATGGACATCGTGTTCCCTGGGTTCGACGTAGCACGTAGCACGTAGCACCTATCTCCGCAGCACTTGCTTCCCCCCGCCCGGAAGTCGCATCTTGTCGGTTCCGCTTCCGGTCAGACCGGCCTCGCCCCATCCTTCCGAGCGAACTCCATGCCTTACGACCTGGAACACGAGCAGGTCCCGTCCCCTCCGGCGCCGGCCTCCCGGCAACCGGCACCCCCGGACGAACCCGAGTCAGCCGGCCTGCGGCAGCGGATCGGCCTGTTCCTCGGCCCGATCGCGATGCTCGCCATCCTCTTTCTCCCGGCGCCGGAGGGGATGAGCGAGCAGGCGTGGACCACCGCCGCCGTCGGGGTCCTGATGGCTGCCTGGTGGGTCTCCGAGGCGATCCCGATCGCGGCCACCGCCCTGATCCCGCTCGTCCTCTTCGCGCCGCTGGGGGTCCTGCCCGTCGCGGAGACGGCGTCGTCCTACGCCAACTCGATCATCTTTCTCTTCCTCGGCGGGTTCGTGGTCGCGCTGGCGATGGAGCGATGGAACCTGCACCGGCGCATCGCCCTCTCGGTGGTACGGGTGGTCGGGGTGAAGCCGGGGCGCCTGGTGCTCGGGTTCATGATCGCCACCGCCTTCCTGAGCATGTGGGTGAGCAACACCGCCACCGCGGTGATGATGCTCCCCATCGCCCTCTCCGTGGTGCACCTCGTCCGCCCCGAGGCCGAATACGGCGAGGGGAACCCGGTGGACTTCAACTTCGCCATCGCTTTGATGCTCGGCGTCGCCTACGCGGCCAGCATCGGCGGGCTGGGGACGCTCATCGGCACTCCGCCCAACGCGCTGCTCGCCGGCTTCATGCTCGAGGCCTACGGCATCGAGATCGGCTTCGCGCAGTGGATGCTGGTGGGCGTCCCGCTGGTGCTGGTCAGCCTCCCCCTCTCCTGGCTCGTCCTGACGCGCTTCGTCTATCCCATCCAGATCCGGGAGATCCCCGGCGGGCGGCAGACGATCGAGCGGGAGTACGCCGCGCTCGGATCCACTTCGCCGGCGGAGAAGCGGGTGGCCGCGGTCTTCGTGGCGACCGCCCTGCTCTGGGTTTTCCGGCCGGTGCTGCAGGGCTTCGTCCCGGGGCTCGACGACTCGGGGATCGCGATCGGCGCGGCGCTCGCCCTCTTTCTCATCCCGGCGGGGCGCGGCGGCTCGGAGGCGCTGATGGACTGGCCGACGGCGGAGAAGCTCCCCTGGGGCGTGCTCCTCCTCTTCGGAGGCGGCCTCGCGCTCGCCGGCGCGGTGCAGGAGAGCGGGCTCGCCGAGTGGATCGGCGTCGCCGTCGGCGGCCTCGGCTGGTCCACCCTGGCGACGATGGTGGTGGTGACGGTGGTGGTCGTCTTCCTCACCGAGCTGACCAGCAACACCGCGACCGCCGCGGCCTTCCTCCCGCTGGTGGCGAGCGTGGCGGTGGGACTCGGCGAAAACCCCTTTCTGCTGGTGGTGCCTGCCGCCCTCGCGGCGAGCTGCGCCTTCATGATGCCCGTGGCCACGCCCCCGAACGCGATCGTCTACGGGAGCGGCTACGTGAGCGTGCCGCAGATGGCGCGCGCCGGGCTCTGGCTCAACCTGATCTTCACGGCGCTGATCACCGTCCTCGCCTATACCCTGGTCGTGGCCGCCTTCGGGGTCGAGCCCGGTGTGCTCCCGGATTGGGCGGCCGCGGCGAGCGGGGCGGGATAGCCCCCGCGCCGGCTCCCGCCCCGGAGGGGGAGAGCGCCTCCGCCCCCGGAGCCCGGCGGGGACTGCTGGCCGCGGTGACCGTGCTCGCCTTCGCGGTGCTGTACGCCCCCCAACCCCTCCTCCCGCTCTTCGCGCGGCGGTTCGGCGTCTCCGACCCGGCCGCCGCGCTGCTCATCACCGCCACCCTCGTCCCGCTGAGCGTGGCCCCCCTGTCCTACGGCTTCCTCCTGCAACGGGTCTCCCCGGTGCGCGTACTGCGCGGGGGCGTGCTCGGGCTCGGAATCCTCGAGATCCTCTTCGCCCTCGCGGACTCGTTCCCGCTGCTGCTCGGCCTCCGCTTCGCGCAGGGGCTCCTCCTTCCGGCCGTCATCACCGCGCTGATGACGTACATCGCGCTCGCGGCGCCCCCCGCGCGCCTCCCGGGCGCCATGGCGGGGTACGTGGCGGCGAGCATCCTGGGCGGCTACCTCGGCCGGCTGCTCGCCGGCCTCGGGGCCGCCTACGCCGACTGGCGGCTGATCTTCGTGGCGCTCGGGGCGGGGCTGCTGCTCGCCTTCTTCCCGCTGGGGAGGCTCCGCGTGGCGGCCGGAAAGGCGCCGGCGGAGCGGCCGACGCCGCGGCTCGTGCTCCAGGTGCTCGGAGAAGGGGGGCTGACGCGAGTCTACGCCGTCGCCTTCTCCTTCTTCTTCGTCTTCGCGGGGCTCCTCAACTTCCTCCCCTTCCGCCTCGCGGAGATCCATGCCGGATCGGCCGAGCTCTGGAGCGGGCTGGTGTACACCGGCTACCTGCTGGGGCTGGTGACCGCGCTGGGGTCGGGGCGGATCGTGGCCCGGCTCGGCGGCGCGCCGCGCACGCTGGTGGCGGGGTTCGCCCTCTACGTGGCCGCCCTGGCGCTGGCCACGGTACCCGACCGCTGGGTGCTCTTCGGCGCGCTCTTCGCCTTCTGTGGCGCCATGTTCCTGATGCACGCCGTGGCCACCGGCATGATCCACCGCGGCGGCGGCGAGAGGGCCGGCATCGTGAACGGCCTCTATCTCGTCTTCTACTACACCGGCGGAGCGCTCGGCTCCTTCCTTCCCGGGATCGTCTACGAGCGCGTCGGCTGGACCGCCTTCGTGGGCACGCTGATCGCGGTGGCGTGCGTCGGCTGGGGCGCGGCGGCGAGCCTGATGGCGCGCCCGGAGCTGCTCCCGGAGGCGGCGCCGCTCCCTCTCTCCCGCGGCCCCGTATGACCCGTCCACGCGGCGTCCTGCTGGCACTCGTCGCCGGCCTCGCCGGCGGCGTCCTCGTCGCCGCCTTCCCCGACCCCCGGCTGCTCCTGCTGGTGTCGCTGGTCGAGCCGGTCGGCACCCTATGGATCAACGCGCTGCGCATGGCGGTGGTGCCGCTGGTGGTGTCGCTCCTGGTGGTCGGGGTCGGCTCGCTGGCCGACCTGCGCGCGATCGGGCGGTGGGGTGGGCGGTCGCTGCTCGTCTTCGTGCTGCTTCTTTCGGTGTCCGCCGCGATCGGCCTCACGCTGGTCCCCGCGCTCTTCGGCGGGCTCGTGATCGACCCGGAGACCACGGCGGCGCTTCGCGCGAGCGCCGCGAGCAGCGCCGAGGCCACGGGCGAGAGCCTCCGCCGCATGCCGAGCCTGACGCAGTGGGCGGTGGAGCTGGTTCCCACCAACCCCGTGCGGGCGGCCGCCGATGGCGCGATGCTCCCGCTGGTGATCTTCTCGATCGCCTTCGGGCTCGCGGCGACGCAGGTGGGGACGGCGGAGCGCGAGGGGCTGCGGCGCTTCTTCCGCGGCGTGGCCGACGCGATGCTGGTGCTGGTGCGGTGGGTGCTCGCCGCGGCTCCCGCGGGCGTCTTCGCGCTGGCGCTCTCGGTGGCGGCGCGGATGGGGATCGGGGCGGCGGGGGCGATCGGCTTCTACGTCGGCGTCACCGCCGTCTCCATGCTGGTGCTCACCCTGGTGCTCTACCCAGTGGCGGCCGTGATGGGGCGGGTGTCGCCGGGGCGGTTCGCGCGGGCCGCTTTCCCGGCGCAGGCGGTGGGCTTCACCTCGCGCTCGTCGCTGGCCTCGCTCCCGGCGCAGATCCAGGGAGCCACCGCGGAGCTGGGGCTTCCCGCCGCCGCCACCGGCTTCGTCCTCCCGCTCGCCGTGTCCGTCTTCAAGATCCACGCGCCGGTCAACTGGAGCGGGCTCGCCCTCTTCACGGGCCTCCTATACGGGGTGCCGCTGGGGCCGGAGGCGCTGCTCACGGTGGTGGTCTCGGCGGCGCTGCTCAGCTTCGCGGTGCCGGGAATCCCCAGCGCGGGGATGCTGCTGATCGCGCCGGTGTTCGTCGGGATCGGGCTGCCGGTGGAGGCGATCGGGCTGCTGATCGCGGTGGACGCGGTCCCCGACATGTTCAAGACGGTGGCGAATGTGACGGGGCAATTCGCCTCGGGCGTGCTGGTGGGGCGGACCTCCCCGGGCGGTGAGGGCGCCGGCGTCGATGGGGCGGGCGTACCGGTGGGGAGCTTCGAGCAAGGGTCGCGAGCGATCTGAGATGGCGGAGGGGTGCCGGGGCCGAACCCCTGCCCGGGCGGGCACGGGAAGCCGCGGACCGGAGTCACCACCAGATCAGGGCGACGATCGCGCCACCGAGTACGCCAACCGCGGCACCTATGCCGACACTGAACCCGAACAGGAACGGCGCAAACTCGCTGCGGAGCAGCCAACCAGATCGTGAGGAGGAGAAGGATGATGCGCATCGCCATTCATCGAAGGTGAGGATCGTTGCCGCCTGCTAACCTGTGCCGGATCGGGTGCCCCGGTCATGAATGTGATCGACGCCGCCAAGCGGTGACCGCGTGGATGCAGGATGCCATGGTAGCGGGGTAGCAGAGTTTGTGCGCCGCCGCTCCGCACCATCGAGCTGGAGTCGTTCGGCGGCTGCGCGCGGCTTCGAGGTCCGCGCGCCACTCGGTCCCGGCGGAACGCCCCGGGGGGCGGCGGATATGTCCGCCGCCCCCCGGGGCGTTCCTATGCGGCGGAGCGAGCGTCAGGGCACGGCCACCCAGTCGATCTGGATCTCGTCGAGGGAGAACGGATCGGGGGTCAGCTCCTCGGCTCCGGTGGGCATCTCGTTGAGCTGGAACATGTAGGTGATGACGTCGGTGACCTGCTCTTCGGTGAGGCTGCGCGGGTTGTCGTTCGGCATGTTGAGGTGGATGTACGTGAAGAGGCGCATCAGCGGCTGCCCCGTCCAGCGGCGGAGGAAGGCGCCGTCGGTCCACTCCGAGGTGCTGTGGCAGGTGGAGCACTCGCCGTTGAACACCGCCTCGCCGCGCTGGGCCTGGGCGACGGTGTAGACCCCGCTGCGGACGGTGCGGCCCGCGGCGCCGGCGACCGGCGCGGGGGCGGGCGCCGCCGCCGGGGCGGGAGCAGGGGCCGGGGCGGGGGCAGGGGCCGGGGCGGGCTGCGGGGCGCTCGGAGGCGCCTCGGTCCCGGCCTGACAGGCCGCGAAGAGGGCGAGGGCGGAGAGCGCGCCAACCGTCAGGGCGTTCCTCATCATGTGCATGGATCCGGTTGAGGTGAGCATACCGGGGATCGGACGTCCGCTCGGGGGTTCGACTTAGTGTAGCACCCCGATCGCGCCCGAGGCAAGACGGGGCGGGGTGAAAGGGGAAAAGGGGCCGGCATCCGTTTGCGGTGTCGGCCCCTCGGATTCAGGCGCGCTGGAGCGGAAGTGCCGTGGGTTGAGAGCCGTCCGCGAGGGGCCTTCACCCCCGGTTCCCTCCGTCGAGCCGCTCGATGGTCGCGTTCGAGGGACCGCGCTCCCGACGCAGGCGTTCCGAGGTCCGCTCCGCCTCGCGCCACACCCGCAGCACGTTCTCCCCCGCCAGCTTGCGCAGGTCCGCCTCCGGCCAACCGCGGCGCGCGAGCTCCGCGAAGAGCGCGGGGTAATCGGAGACGTCCTCCAGCCCGACCGGGGTGCTGTTGATGCCGTCGAAGTCGGCGCCGATCCCCACGTGGTCGATCCCCGCCACCTCGCGCACGCGCTCCAGGTGCGCCACCACGTCGGCGATCGTGGCGCGGGGCGCGGCCGCGACGCGCCGCTGCGCCTCCGGGAGCGCCTCGTACCGCCCGACCTCGGCGTTCACGAAGGCCGGCACGAAGGTCACCATCACCACCCCTCCGTTCTCGGGCAGGCGGCGCAGCACCTCGTCCGGGACGTTGCGCGGGTGATCCGTCACCCCCCGCGCCGAGGAGTGCGAGAAGATCACCGGCGCTTCCGCCACGTCCAGCGCGTCGTTCATCGCCTCCGGAGAGGTGTGCGAGAGGTCCACCAGCATCCCCAGCCGGTTCATCTCCCGCACCACCTCTTCGCCGAAGCGAGTCAGCCCGTCGTGCTCGGGCGGCTCGCAGCACGAGTCCGCCCAGTCGACGTTCGCCGAGTGGGTGAGCGTCATGTAGCGCACCCCCAGGTCGTAGAAGGAGCGCAGCGCCCCGAGAGAGTTCTCGATGGCGTGCCCGCCCTCCATCCCCATGACCGAGGCGATCCGCCCCTGCCGGAAGGCGGCGAGCGCCGTCTCGGGCGTCAGCGTCTCCTCGAAGACGTCGGGGTAGCGCGCGAAGACCTGCTGCGCGATGTCGATCTGCTCCAGCTGGGTCTTGGCGGCCCCCTCTTCCACCGCTCCGGCGGGGATGTACACCGACCAGAACTGCGCGCCCACCAGCCCCTCGCGCAGCCGGGCGATGTCGGTATGACCCGGGGTGCGCGAGCGGAGGTCGTAGGCCGCCACGTCCCGCGGAGCCCGCTCCGACTCGCGGATCGCCCAGGGGAGGTCGTTGTGGCCGTCGAAGAGCGGAGTCGTCGAGAGGACGCGGTGGGCGACGGCCATCGGATCGTCGTCGCCCCGTACGGCGGACCCGCCGCTCCCCGCGGCGGCGGCGCAGGCGCTCAGCAGCGCGCCGAGGAGGAGCACGCCCGCCCGGCGGAGCGGGGCCGGCCGCGGCGGGATCGGGCGGAACGGCTGCATGGTCGATCGGGGATGGGAGGGGTTCACGGATCCGGTCGGGGGAAATTGGGTCGCCGGGCGCCGCGGGGCAACCGCGACCCGGCTCGGAAGGGGCGGCCCGGGATCTTCCGGGCCGCCCCTCCGCGCTCCCGCCCCGCTGCCGCTAGCGCTGCTCCGGCGCGCGGCTCGTGCTCTGCGGAACCTTCCGGTCCAGCTCCTCGATCTTCGGGCGGAGCCGCTCGAGCCCGGTCACTTGCATCGAGGTCGGCGGCGACTGCGCCCCGATGACCGCGCCCTTCAGGCGGTTCAGGTCGCTGCGGAGCGAGCTCCCCTCCTCCTTCAGCTCCTCCTTCCGGGACTCGTCGCCGATGCTGTCGATGCGTTCCATCACCGAAGCCATGCGGCGCTGCATCTCCGTCAGCTCCACCAGCGCGTCGTAGCGGCGCTTTCGGTCGGCGGCGGAGACCTGCACCAGCGGGTCGCCGAGGACCCGCACCGTCTCCGTGTGCTCGGTCCCGCCCGCGGAGAGCCGGACCGTGTACTCGCCCGGGATCACGAACGGCCCCACGTCGCCTAGGTCGAGCGCTCCCGCCAGGCCGGGGCGGATCTCCCCGACGCCCTCCGCCCGGAGGTCCCAAACCACACGGTGCATCCCCGCCTCCTTCGGTCCGGCCAGCTCCCGCACCACGTCCCCGGCGGCGTCGCTGATGCGGAGGGTGACGGTGTCCACCGGCGCCGCCAGGTAGTAGTTGACGTAGGCGCCCGGCGCGGGGTTCTCGGCCCGGTAGTCGCGGCCGCCCAGGAACCACGCGTTCTCATTGGGGATGAACTGAGTCGCCGTCCGCTGCACGTCGAAGACGTGCGAGCGGGAGGTCATCGTCGCCGGAGTCAGCTGCTGCAGCGGCGAGATGTCGTCGTAGACCATGAAGCTGCGGCCGTGCGTCCCCAGGATCAGATCGTTCTCGCGCGGGTGCACGGTCAGGTCGTAGACGGCGACGGTGGGGAAGTTCTCCCACTCCGTCCATGAAGCCCCCCGGTCGAGCGAGGCGAAGAGGCCGAACTCCGTCCCCAGGTAGACCAGGTTCGGGTTCTTCGGGTCCTCCTTGATCACGTACGCCGAGCCGGTCGGCAGCCCGCTCGAGATCGAGCGCCAGGTGCCGCCGTAGTCGTCGCTCACGTAGACGTGCGGCGCCATGTCGTCGCTGCGGTGCCCGTCGAAGGTGGCGTACACCCGCCCCTCCTCGTACTGGGACGGGGTCAGCCGGCTCACGTAGATCATGGGCGTCACGCCGGGGAAGCGGCCGGTGAGGTCCGTCCAGGTGCGGCCGCCGTCGCGGGTGACGTGCACCTTCCCGTCGTCGGTGCCGGCGTAGAGCAGGTTCGCGTTTCGCGGCGACTCGGCCAGCGCGGTAATGTTGGCGAACGACGACATCCCGTCGTTGCCCGCCAGCGTGCTGTCGGTGACGAAGCTCCCCATCAGCCGCAGCGTGTCGCGGTCGGTGCGGGTGGTCAGGTCCGGGCTGATGGCCGCCCAGCTGTGGCCGCGGTCGGTGGACTTGAAGACCATGTTCGCACCGGTGTAGATCGTCCCGGGCGCGTGGATCGAGGCCACGATCGGGGTGGTCCAGTTCCAGCGCAGCTCGGGCTCGTCGGGGCCGGCCTCGGGCTGGATCGGCTTCCGCTCGCCGGTGAGGCGGTCGTAGCGCACGATGCGGCCGTTCTGGCAGTTGGCGTAGATGGTGTTCTCGTCCGTATGGTCCACGGCCACGGACTCGCCGTCGCAAGCGAGCATCTGGTACCAGTGCTCGTTCGCGATCCCCGGCCGGTCGCGCACCGACACGGGGCCGCCCCAGGTGGCGTTGTCCTGCATCCCGCCGAAGATGTGGTAGGGCTCCTGCATGTCGTACGCGACGCTGTAGAACTGCCCGATCGGGTAGTTGTTCACGTGCTCCCAGTTCCCGCCCCGGTCGCGGCTCACCCAGGTCCCGCCGTCGTTCCCGAGGATGATGTGCCGCGGGTTGTTCGGGTCGATCCACATGGCGTGATGATCGAGGTGGACTTCCGGGGCGATCTCCTCCTCGTAAGTCTTGAACCCGTCGTCGGAAGCCGCCAGCCGTACGCCCAGCACGTAGACCCGCTGGTCGTCCTTGGGGTCGATGCGGATCTGGCTGAAGTACATCGGGCGGGGATTGTAGTCGTTCACCTTCGTCCAACTCTCCCCCTTGTCCTCCGAGCGGAAGACCCCACCGTCGTGCGCCTCGACCACGGCGTAGACGATGTTCGGGTCGCTGCGGTAGACGTCGAGCCCGATCCGGCCGATCTCGCCCTCCGGGAGGCCGTTGGTCAGCTCCCGCCAGGTGCGGCCGCCGTCCACGCTCTTGTGGATCCCGCCGCGCAGGCTTCCGCCGTTGAAGCCCCACCCGCTGCGCCGGCGCGCGTAGGAGGCCGCGTACAGCGTGTTGGGATCGGAGGGGTCCATCGCCACGTCCACCACCCCGGTGTCTTCGTCGAAGCGCAGCACGTGCTGCCAGGTCCGGCCGCCGTCGTTGGTCATGAAGAGCCCGCGCTCCGGGTTCGGGCCCCAGAGGTGCCCCAGCGCCGCCACGTAGACGACGTCCGGGTTCGTGGGGTGGACGAGGATCCGCCCGATGTGGTGCGTCTCGCGCAGCCCCATGTGCTGCCAGGTGTCGCCGCCGTCGGTGGACTTGTAGACGCCGTCGCCCCAGGAAGAGCTCTGCCGGTTGTTCGCCTCCCCCGTGCCCACCCATACCACCTCGGGATCGCCCGGATCGATGGCCACGTCGCCGATCGACACCGTGGACTGGTCGTCGAAGACGTTCTCCCAGGTGGTCCCGCCGTTCTCCGTCTTCAGGAGCCCGCCGGACGCGGAGGCGGCGTAGAAGATCGCCGGGTCGTGCTCGCTCACGGCTAAATCGACGATGCGGCCGCCCATGTAGGCGGGCCCGATCGGGCGCGGTTCGAAGCCCTCGAGGAAGGCCTCGGGGAGCTGGGCCGGCACCGGCGCGGCGAGCGCCACGGACGCGGAGAGGGCCAGCAGCGAGCAGAGCGTTCTCGGTCTCATCACCATCGGACCACCTCCAGGGTGAGCGTCGCGGAGCGGGCGGAGAGCTGCGGGCAGAGGCACGATGCACGATAGACCCCCAACCCCGGAGGAGGCAAGGTCGGGCGCTCGCGGGGCGTCGCCCGAAAGGGGCGCTTACTCGACGGATTCGTCCAGCAGCTCCGCCAGGATCTCGTCCGGCGCGGCGAGGAGGGAGGCGGTGTCCCCGGCACGGACCACCCGGCCGCGGTCGAGCACGACGAGCGAGTCGGAGAGCTGCCGCACCTCGGCCAGATCGTGGGTGACGAGGAGCATCGGGGTGGAGGTCGCCTCCTGGATGCGGCGCAGCTCGGCGCGGAGGCGGCGGCGCACGCGGAGGTCCACGGCGGCGAAGGGCTCGTCGAGCAGGAGCAGGTCGGGACGCGGCGCGAGCGCCCGCGCGAGCGCCACCCGCTGCTGCTGCCCCCCGGAGAGCTGGCCCGGCCGCCGCCGCTCCAGCCCCTCGAGGCCCACCAGCGAGAGCAGCTCGGACACGCGCCGCGCCCTCTCCGCGGGGGGTGCCGCATGGAGCCCGTAAGCCACGTTCCGCTCGACGCTCAGGTGCGGGAAGAGCGCGTACTGCTGGAAGAGGTATCCGATGCGGCGCTCCCGCGGCGGGACGTCCACGCCGGCCGCGGAGTCGAAGAGGGTGCGGCCGGAGACGACGATCCGCCCCGTCCGCGGCGTCGCCAGGCCGGCGATCGAGCGGAGGGTGAGCGACTTCCCGGCCCCCGAGGGGCCGAAGAGGGCGGTGATCCCCGGACCGCCCTCGAACTCCACCCGCAGCGCGAAACCCGGCAGGGTCAGCTCGACCGCTACGGAGACGCTCACCAGCCGGTGCGGCGGCCCAGCCGGGTGATCCCCAGGAGGATCGCGCCCGTCACCAGCGAGAGGACGAGCGACAGCTGGTGCGCGTCGGCGAGCCGGAAGGCCTGCACGGCGTCGTAGATGGCGATGCTCGCCGTCCGGGTCCGGCCGGGGATGTTCCCCGCCACCATCAGGGTGGCGCCGAACTCGCCCATGGCGCGGGCGAAGGCGAGGGCGACCCCCGCCACGATGCCGCGCCAGGCGAGCGGGACGGTGACGGTGAGGAAGATCGCCGCCTCACCCCGCCCCAGAGTGCGCGCGGCCTCCTCATAGACCGGGTCGATCTGCTCGAATCCCGCCTGCGCCGCCCGCACCAGGAAGGGGAGGGAGGCCACGACCGCGGCAATGACGGCCGCCGCCGGCGTGAAGACGATCCGCCCGAGCCCCGCCACCTCCGCCAGCCTCCCGAGCACCCCCTGCCGGCCGATCAGGAGGAGGAGGTAGTAGCCCAGGACCGTCGGCGGGAGCACCATCGGGAGGAGGACCAGCACGCCGAGCAGGTCGCGCCCGCGGAACCGGGCCCGCGCCAGCACCCACGCCAGCGGGACGCCGGCGACCAGCGCGGCCGCCGTGGCGAGCGCCGCGACGCGCAGCGAGAGCAGGAGAGGCGCGGCGTCCATCTTCCTACCCGCCCGCCGGCCCGAATCCGTGCGCGGCGAGGATCCGCTGTCCCTCGCCGGAGAGGACGAACTCCAGGAACCGCCCGGCCGCCGGATGGACGCTCCGCTCCAGCACCGCCGCGGACTGCCGGATCGGGGCGTGCAGCGACCCGTCCACGAGGAGGAAAGGAGTCGCCGCGGGTTCGACCACGCTGAGGGCCACGAGCCCCGCGTCGGCGTTTCCCGTGCGCACGAGCTGATACGTCTGCGCCACGTTTTCCCCCTGCACGATGCGCGGCCGGACGGCGTCCCAGACCCCCAGCCGCTGCAGCGCCTCGCGCGCCGCCGCGCCGTAGGGCGCGTGCTCCGGGTTGGCGATCGCCACCGTTCCGTACTCGCGGCCCGCGACCGCTCCGAGCGAGGCGGGGGGGGCGGCGCCGTCGCGCCACACCAGCACGAGGCGGCCCGCGGCGTACGGAAGCACGGTTCCGGCGCGGAGCAGCCCGCGCTCCGCCAGCCGTTGCACGGCGGCCTCGTCCGCCGAGAAGAAGAGGTCGGCGGGCGCTCCGTTCTCGATCTGCGCGGCCAGGCTTCCCGTTGCCCCGAGCACCAGGTCCACCTCCGCCCCCGAGAGGGTCGAGAAGCGCTCGATGAGCTCCGGCATCGTCGCGTCGAGGCTGGAGGCAGCCATCACGAGCAGCGGCTCGCCCGACGAGGCGCCGCCGGAGCGGTCGGTGCAGCCGGCGCCGAGGAGGAGCGCGAGGGCGACCGTCAGCGCGGCGGCGCGGGAGGGGAAGAGCGCGGGCATATCAGGCGGGGGCTCCCATGTGGGCGGCGTCGTACCCCTGCAGCGCCTCCACCTGCGCGCGGACGCCAGGACGGCGCAGCACGTCGAGCAGCGCGCCCACGGCCGGGAGGTCGAGGAAGTGGTCGGGGACGATCAGCTCGTACGCCTCGCTGCGCAGCGGGAGCACTTCCAGTCCGAAGGCGGCGCCCGCGGCGCGGATCCCCACGCCCGCGTCCGCCAGGCCCGCCGCGATCGCCTCGCCGAGGGCCAGGTGCCCCCGGGCCGCCGTCGCGTAGCCCGCGACGGAGGAGGGCGGCACCCCGGCCGCCTTCAGCTCCGCGTCGAGGAGCATGCGGCTGCCGGAGCCCGACTCGCGGTTGAGGAAGCGGATCCCCGGCCGGCGAAGGTCGGCGACGCCGGAGATCCCCGCCGGGTTGCCGGGAGGGAGCAGGAGTCCCTGCTCCCACACCGCGAAGGACACGCGCGTGCAGGGGAACGGGACCAGCTCCCGAATCCAGCGGGCGTTCCCCTCGCCGGTGGCGGGATCCTGCAAGTGTGCTCCGGCGACGTGCGCCTCGCCACGCGCCAGCCCCTCGATCGCCGCCCGGCTCCCCCGCGCGCTCCAGGCGACCTCGCTCCCCCGCTCCCGCCGCAGCGCCTCGGCCACGATCCCGAAGGCGGGGTCGCAGCCGACCACCGTCAGCTCCGCCGGAGGAGGACGATCAGGGAGGAGGGAGACCCGCACCCGGCCGTCCTCGACGGCGGCCACGACGCCGTCCGCGGGCCGGACCGGGCGCTCGCCCTCGCCGGCGGGGAAGGCGATCCAGCGGCCCGCCACACGGGAGAGTCGCACGCGCCGGCCGGGTGCGGGCCTGTCGCCCGCCCAGCTCGCGCGCACCGTTTCCGCGGGGGCCCCGGGGAGGCGGAAGAGCTCCTCGACGGACATCCCCAGCGCGAGGGCGAGACGCAGCGCGACCTCCGTCGAGGGAACGGCGGCGCCCGACTCGACGGCCGCGTAGCTCTGCCGCGAGATCCCCGCCGCCTCCGCGGCGCGCGCCTGCGTCCACCCTCGCCGCGCGCGCTCCCCCGCCAGCCGGTTCTCGAGTCGGTGCGTCATGCGCCATGTGTAGCGCGTTCCTGCATCGATGTCAAGTTTGCCTGCCTCTTCGGGGCGGGCGCGGTCCGGCGGAAGGGGGAGGAGAGGGGAGCCAGACGGGGCCGGAGGGGGTCAGGCGGGGAAGACGACGGTGAAGGTCGCGCCGCCGCCGGGCATGCTCTCGAGGACGACGTCCCCGCCCAGCGCGCGGGCGAGGTCGCGGCTGATCGACAGCCCGAGGCCCGTCCCCTGGTGGCCGCTGGTGAGCGAGCGCCCGAGCTGCACGAAGGGCTCGAAGATCTCGTTGTGCCGGTCTTCGGGGATCCCGGGACCGGTGTCGGTCACCGAGACGAGCACCTTGCCGACGTCCTGTGTGCAGCGGACGGTGATGCGGCCGCCGGCGGGGGTGAACTTCACCGCGTTGGAGAGCAGGTTGAGGACGATCTGCTCCGCCTTGGAGAGATCCGTCCGCGCCACCAGGTCGTCCGCGCAGGGGGAGACGTCGAGCTCGATCCGCTTGCTCGCCGCCTGCGGCTCCACCATCGGCATTACGGCGTCGACGATCCGGCGCAACGGAACCTGCGCGAGCTCGTACTGCACCTGACCGGACTCGATGCGGCTGTAGTTGAGCAGGTCGCTGATGATCCGCAGGAGGTGCTCCTGGCTGTCGCGGATGCGCTCCAGGTACTCCCGCTGCTGCTCGCTCACCGGGCCCGAAATCCCCATTCCGATCAGCTCGGCATAGCCGAGGGTGGCGTTGATCGGGGTCCGGAGCTCGTGCGACATGGCGGCCAGGAATTCGCTCCGGGCTCGGTTCGAGGCCTCGGCGGCCGCGAGACGCCGGGCGTTCACGAGCGCCCGTTCGTGGGCCGCACGTCGTTCCGTGAGGTCGCGCGTCACCTTCGCGAAGCCGATCAACTGGCCATCCTCCCCGTGCAGCGCGGTGATCACGACGTTGCCCCAGAAGCGAGAGCCGTCCTTCCGGATGCGCCACCCTTCATCCTCCACCCGGCCCTCCCGCGCCGCGATCTCCAGCTTGCGGGCGGGCTTGCCGGCGGTAAGGTCCTCGGCCGGGTAGAAGGTCGAGAAGTGGCGGCCGATGATCTCCTCGGGGCGGTATCCCTTGAGGCGCTCCGCGCCCGCATTCCAGCTGAGGACGTGGCCCTCGGGGTCGAGAACGAAGATGGCGTAGTCGCGCACGCTCTCCACGAGCAGCCGGTGCAGGTCGGGATTCTCCGCGGCCGCGCTCCCACGGGAGCCGACGTAGCCCGCCGCCTCGCGCTCGGCCGCGGACCGGCCGATCCCGGCGGCGGAGCGGCGCGATCCGTCGGTCTCGTCTTGCGGCGGCGTCATGCGGGAACTGACATCGGGTGATCTCCTCTTCGGCCATGGCGGCGCGTCTTCCGCCCACAGTTCTGCATGTTGCCGGCCACGGCGGCGCGGTGCAGGCCGGCGAGCCGCGCGGCGCCTTCCATCGCCCTGGAGCCGACGATGGGAGGAGGGGTGTTCGCGCCGGACGGGAGCCGGACCTGGAAGCCCGCGCGAGGACTTCTGCGACGCAAGGGGTGCGCGAACGGCCGACGCGCTGTAATTTAGCCTGTGTTCACGCCTCCCATCTCCTTACTGGGACCCCCTATGCTCAATCGGTTCCTTCGCCCCGTCCCCGCGGCCTCGATCGCGCTGGCCGCACTCCTCGTCGCTCCGGTCTCGGCCTCCGCCCAGGAAGCCGCGCCCGACCCGGCCTTCCTCTCGTCGTACCTCTGGCGCAACATCGGCCCGGACCGGGGAGGGCGCTCCATCGCCGCCTCCGGTGTGCGGGGCCGGCCGGAGGAGGCCTACTTCGGTGCCGTGGGCGGCGGCCTCTGGAAGACCACCGATTCCGGCGAGAGCTGGTTGCCCGTGACGGACTTCCAGATCACCAGCGCCTCGGTGGGCGCGGTGGCCGTGAGCGAGAGCAACCCCGACCTCGTCTTCATCGGCACCGGCGAGACCTGCATCCGGGGCAACATCCTCCCCGGGGACGGCGTGTACCGCAGCCGCGACGCCGGGAAGACGTGGGAGCACGTGGGCTTCCGCGACTCGCACGGGATCTCGAAGATCCGTGTCCACCCCACCGACCCCGACATCGTCTTCGTCGCCTCCTTCGGCAAGTTCAGCGCGCCGAGCGAGGAGCGCGGGGTGTTCAAGAGCACCGACGGCGGCACCACCTGGCGCCGCGTGCTCTTCCGCGACGATCGGACGGGAGCGATCGACATCTCCATCGACCTCAACGACCCGAACGTGATCTACGCCGCGCTCTGGGAGGCGTACCGCAAGGAGTACCAGATGTCCTCCGGCGGCCCCGGCAGCGGGCTCTTCAAGAGCACCGACGGCGGCGAGACCTGGACCGAGATCACCCGCGCGCCGGGCCTGCCGCAGCAGGGGATCGTCGGCCGCATCGGCGTCGACGTATCCCGCGCCAACTCGGATCGCGTCTACGCGCTCGTCGAGAACGACGACGGCGGACTCTTCTCGAGCGACGACGCCGGCGCCACCTGGACGCGGGTGAACGACGACCGGTCCATCCGGCAACGGGCCTTCTACTACACCCACGTCTTCGCCGACCCGCGAGACCAGGACGTCGTCTACGTGCAGAACACTTCCCTCTTCCGCTCGACGGACGGCGGGAGGACCACGGAGACGATCAACAACGGCACGCACGGCGACTTCCACGATCTCTGGATCGATCCGGACGCCCCCTCGCACCTGGTGGTGGCGAACGACGGCGGCGGCGCGGTCAGCACCACCGCCGGCGACCATTGGACGGCGGAGGACTACCCGACGCCGCAGTTCTACCACGCCGTCACCACCACCCACGTGCCGTACCACGTCTGCGGGTCGCAGCAGGACAACAGCACGCTCTGCGTGCCGTACGACTGGAACCTGACCGAGTTCAACGGCGGCGAGACCGACCCCGGCACGATGGCGATGGGCGCGATGGAGCACGCCTATCGGGCCGGCGGCGGCGAGCCCGGATACATCGCCCCCGACCCGGAGGATCCGGACCTCTTCTACTCCGGCACCAACAACGGCGGCTACATCGACCGGTACAACCGGCGGAACCAGACCTCCCGCGAGGTGAACCCGTACCCCTGGTTCTACTCGGGCGAGGCGGCGGTGGACATCCGCGAGCGCTGGCAGTGGACCTTCCCGATCGTCTTCTCGCCGATCGATCCGGACCGCCTCTACACTTCGTCGCAGCGCCTGTGGATGACCACGGACGGCGGCCAGAACTGGACGGCGCTCTCCGGCGACCTCACGCGCCACGACCCGGAGACGCTGCAGAAGTCCGGCGGCCCCATCACCGGCGACATGAACGGACCCGAGGTCTACGCCACGATCTTCTCGGTCGCGCCCGGCAAGACGGACGTGGACGTGATCTGGACCGGGTCCGACGACGGGCTGGTGCACGTCACGCGCGACGGCGGGAAGACATGGACGAACGTGACCCCGCCGGAGATGCCCGACTTCGGGCGGGTGAGCCTGATCGACGCCTCGGCCTACGATCCGGCGACCGCGTACGTGGCGGTGAAGCGGCCCCTGCTGGACGACTTCGCGCCGTACATCTTCCGCACGAACGACTTCGGGCAGAGCTGGACGAAGATCGTGGACGGGATCCGTGACGACGCCTACGTGCACGCCGTACGCGAAGACCCGATTCGGCGCGGGCTGCTCTACGCCGGGACGAACCACGGCGTCTACCTCTCGTACGACGATGGGGCGAGCTGGCGGCCGTTCAACCCGAACCTCCCCGACCTCCCCATCGTCTCGGTGGTGGTCGAGGAGAACGAGCTGATCGTCAGCGCGCACGGCCGCGGCTTCTGGGTGCTCGACAACCTGGCGCCGCTGCGGCAGGCGACCTCGAGCCTCACGGCGGCCCCGATGCAGCTCTTCGACCCGCCGGCGGGGATCCGCTCCGGGCGGGGCGTGACGCTGAGCTGGTGGCAGAAGGAGCCCGCGCGGGCGGCGAAGCTGGAGATCCTCGACGCGAGAGGCGGCGTGCTCCGCACCTTCGAGCCGGCGCCCGACACGGCGCAGGACGAGGACGAGGGCGCCCGCCGCCGGGGCGCGCCCGCGGCGATGCCCAACGAGGCGGGCCTCAACTCGCTGGTGTGGGACCTCCGCACCGCGCCCTTCGCGGATTTCCCGGGCATGATCCTCTGGGGCGCCCGCTCGCGGGCCCCGGCGGTGCTCCCAGGCCGCTATACCGTGCGCCTCACGATGGACGGCCGGACGCAGACCGCGCCCGTCACCGTGGAGCGGAACCCGCGCATCCCGGAAGTCACCGACGCCGACCTCGCCGCGCAGTACGAGTTCTCGACCCGGGTGCGCGACCGCGTCACCGACGCCAACGAGGCCGTCATCGCCATCCGGCGCGTGAAGGCGCAGCTCGACGACCGGTTGGAGAAGTCGGACGACGGCGCGCTGCAGCGCGCGGCGGAGCGCCTGAAGGCCGAAGCGTCCGCGGTGGAGGAGAACATCTACCAGGTGCGGAACCGGAGCGGTCAGGACCCGCTCAACTTCCCGATCAAGGTGAACAACCGGCTCGCCACCCTGCTCTCGATGGCCGAGCGGGGTGACGGCCGTCCGGTGAACAACATGCACGAGATCTTCGATATCCTCTCCGCCGAGCTGAAGGGGTACGAGGACCGCCTGAACCAGGTGTGGGCGACCGAGCTGGCCGCCGTGAACCGGGAGCTCGCGCGCCTGCGGCTGCCGGAGATCGACCCACGGTGCGAGTCGCCGGAGGGTTGCGCCGCGGGCTCGCGGTGATCGCCCCGTCTCCTTCCTCCCCCGAGCCGAGGAGGAAGGAGACGGGGGTGGGAACATTCCCGCCGGCGGCACGGTACGCGAACGATGGGGAGAGGTGAGCGCGGACGATCCGGTCCGCGGATCCTCTCTCCCGCGTTCTCCCTCGCGAGGATCCGCCATGGCGAAGCGGCCCGACCGACCGATCTCCCTCTCCCTCCTGCTCGCCGCCGCGCTGGCGGTCGCGTCGCCCGCCGCGGCCCAGGGCACGGGAAAGGGCTTCCTCTTCCGTCAGCCCACCGCCACCCTCACGGTGCGGGGCGGCTTCGCGCACGCCACGGCGGGGAGCGACGTCTTCGCCTTCTCGCGCGAGCAGCTCACGCTCGGGCGGGGCGACTTCGACGCCTTCCTGGCGGGCGCCGACCTCGGCTACCGGCTGGCCCCGCGGCTGGACCTGGTGCTGAGCGCCGGCTACGCCGGCCGCGACGCGCGCTCGGAGATGCGGGACTGGGTGGACCAGGACGACCTCCCCATCGAGCAGACGACGCGCTTCCAACGGGTCCCGCTCACCGCGGGCGTGAAGGCCTACCCGCTGGGGCGCGGGCGCTCGGTGGGAAGCTTTGTCTGGATCCCCTCGCAGGTCGCTCCCTTCGTTGGAGCCGGGGGCGGGGCGATGTGGTACCGCTTCGACCAGACGGGCGACTTCGTCGATTTTGAGACGCTGGACGTCTTCTTCGACCGCTTCGAGTCCTCGGGGTGGACGCCGACCGCGCACGCGCTGGCGGGGGTGGACGTCTCGCTCACCCCGCGCTTCGCGCTGGTGGGAGAGGCGAGGTACGCCTGGGCGGAGTCCGATCTCGGCCGGGACTTCGAGGGTTTCGATCCGATCGATCTGTCGGGGCTCTCGGCGAGCCTCGGCCTTCTCGTGCGATTCTGAAGGAGGCGCCATGAGAGCCGCAACCGACGCCCGCGCACGCTTCGCCGCCCTCGCCCTGCTGCTGGCGGCGAGCCTGGCCGGAGGGAGCGCCGCGGCGCAGGAGCCCGCGACCGACCCCCGCTGGCAGGGCTGGCTGGGCTGCTGGGAGGCGACGGATGCGCAGCCCGGCGCCCCGGCGGGCGAGCCCGGGGCGCCCTTGCTTTGCGTGCTCCCGGCGGCGGGCAGCAGCGGAGTGGAGCTCACCACCCTGGTGGCGGGCGAGGTGGTGGACCGGCAGACGATCGAGGCCACGGGCGGCCCGCGTCCGACCTCGCGCGACGGCTGCTCCGGATGGGAGAGCGCGGAGTGGTCCGCGGACGGGCGGCGGCTGTACCGGCGCTCGGAGGAGAGCTGCCCCGGTGGCGCCACCCGGCGCGAGAACGGCCTGAGCTCCCTCCTCCCCACCGGCGAGTGGGTGGACGTCCAGGGCGCGGCCACCGGCGAGCGGATGGGCGTCCGGGTCCTCCGCTACCGGGAGGTCGCGGACCGGGACCGGTGGCCCGCCGCGGCGCTGGCGGAGCTGGAGGGGCGGGGTCGGGAGGTCGGCACGGCGCGCACCGCCGCGGCGGTGCGCCTCACGACCGACGATGTCGTGGAGGCCTCGGGGCTCCTCGACCCGGCGGTGGTCGAGGCTTGGCTCGTCGAGCGGCGCCAGGGCTTCGCGACCGAGCTGGACGCCGACCGTCTGGTGGCGCTGGCGGAGGCGGGGCTCCCCGGGTCGGTGATCGACCTGGTGGTGGCCCTTTCGTATCCGGAGCGCTTCGCGATCGACCAGCTCACGCGCGACAGCGAGCGGCGTCCGGAGGAGGACGGCATGGGACGCCGCCCCGTCCCGGGCGGTTTCTATCCCCGCGGACCCTTCGGATACGGCGGCTACGGTTACTATCCCTGGTACGGCCGCTACCCGGACCGCACCGTTATCGTCGGACGGCCGAGCGGTGGCGACGTCGGCTCCGGCGGGCGAGCCGTGAAGGGGCGTGGCTACCGGCGCGGGGGCGGCGACGGCGGCTCGGGCAGCGCCGGCGGCTCCACCAGCCGCAGCCCGAGCCCCGGCAGCGTCGGATCGGGCGGCTCGGAGGATTCGCGGTCGGGATCGACGCGCACCGCCAAGCCTC
The DNA here is from genome assembly GCA_965215255.1 of Longimicrobiaceae bacterium. Taxonomy (GTDB): domain Bacteria; phylum Gemmatimonadota; class Gemmatimonadetes; order Longimicrobiales; family Longimicrobiaceae; genus CBDCDN01. Next base: position 186,174 of record CBDCDN010000011.1, read on the forward strand.
GCTCCGGCGGTTCCGGCGGCACCGGCTGAAACGGGGGCGCCGGACGTCGTCGGCGCGCGCACGGCCCCATCGGAGGTGCGGCCCCCGGAGGATCTCCTCCGGGGGCCGCTCGTTTTCCGACGGCTCGCGAGCCGTCGGAGTCGTACCGGATCGGTCTGGATTCCCGGCGTAGGCCCTCGCTACCCCTGCCCGCAGCTCGGAGAGGGGGCGGCGAGGAGCGCAGCGACGAGCCGGGGGTGAGGGCTTCCGAGCCCTCGCGATTCGGCCGGACTTCGTAGCCGTGAGGTGGATCGCGTCCGGTCGGGGCCTCGCGCCGCGGTCGATGGCGTTGGACTCCGGAGCGCGCCGCGAGCTTCCCGGGGGGACCGTTCCCCCGCTGGGGGGTATGAAGAAGGGTAGGGTGGTTTCCACGCTGGGAACTCCCGCACGTCTCCCGTGCACGAAAGGCCCCATGTCCTCCCCCACAGGTCCGCGTCCGGAGCTCTCCGCCGATAACGCCGATCGCCTCAGCCGCGCCCTCCTCCTCAGCCAGGAGCTCCAGACCGCCACGCCTGACGCAGACACCAAGCTCTCCGCGCTGAAGAGCCTCCTGAAGGGGTGCCGCGACGGGATCCATCGGCAGAGGCCGAGCTACGGCCGCACCCGCCTCCTGGCAGTGAACCAGGCCCGCAACTACCTTCACTTTCTCCCGGACATGCAGCATCCGCAGGCGGTGGGGCGGCTGCGGAGCGTCACCCGCCGGCTGCAGCGCGCCCTCCGCGCCGCGTAGGCCGCCGCCCGATCCGGCTGGGGGTGGAGAGCATCCCCACCGCCGGAGGACCGGACCGGTCCGGCCGAGGCGCTCCGCGGATCTCTCCGCGTCGCCCGCCCCTCCCCGCACACAGGATACATCGATGAAGCCAGCACCGCGATTCGGTCAGCCCAAGCAGGGCGAGCGCACCGGGACGGTATGCCCCGTCTGCGGCGGCGCCGTTCTCAGCCAGGAGACGTACGGAAAGGCCGGTGCTTTGAACGGACACCGTCTCGTGTGCAGCAAGCGGGGCTGCCCCTGGCAGGGCTCGGGTGGGAGGGGGTGAGCCCCGCCGGGAGACGCCGTGTCATGCCACTTGCATGCGCTCCCCGGAAGGCAGCCCCACGACCTTGGCCTGAGCGGCAACCATGCGTGACCGAGACGAGGCATCGACCGATCCCTCCCCCGAAGCTTCCGCTGAAACCGAATCCCACCCCCGCCTCGCGGTGGTGGGCATCGGCGCTTCGGCGGGGGGGCTGGCGGCGCTCCGAACCTTCTTCTCCCACGTGCCCGCGGAGAGCGGCGTGGCCTGGGTCGTGGTGGTTCACCTCTCGCCCGAGCACCCGAGCCACCTGGCCGACCTGCTCCAGCCCCACGTCGGGATGCCGGTGGAGCAGGTGACGCGGACGTTGATGCTGGAGGCGAACCACGTCTACGTGATCCCGCCCGGCGCCAACCTGAACTCGGTGGACACCCATCTGCGGCTCTCCGACCTGGAGGAGAAGCGCCGCCAGCGGGCGCCCATCGACCACTTCTTCCGGACGCTCGCGGCCACGCACGACGGCCACGCCGTGGGGGTGATCCTCACCGGGACGGGGTCCGACGGCTCGCTGGGGGTGAAGGCGATCAAGGGGAAGAACGGGCTGACCGTCGTGCAGGACCCGGCCGAGGCCGAGTACGACGGGATGCCGCAGAGCGCCATCTCGACCGGGATGATCGACCTGGTCCTCCCGCTGGCGCAGATCCCGGAGGCGGTGCTCCGCTTCTCCCGTACCGAGCCCCAAATTCCCTCGGGCGGAGAAGAGGAGGGGAAGGCCGAGCAGCGGCGCCTCCTCCGGAAGGTGTTCGCCCAGATCCGGGCCCGCACCGGGCGCGACTTCACGCACTACAAGAGCTCCACCATCCTGCGGCGCATTCAGCGGCGCATGCAGATCCGCCAGATCGAGGAGCTCTCCGCCTACGTGGAGTTCCTCCGCTCCGACGCCGACGAGGTTCGCAGTCTCGCGGAGGACATGCTCATCACGGTCACGAACTTCTTCCGCGACCGCGACACCTTCGAGCAGCTCGAGAGAGAGGTCGTTCCGGCGCTGTTCGAGGGGAAAGGCTCCGAGGACAGCGTCCGGGTATGGAGCGTCGGCTGCGCCACCGGCGAGGAGGCCTATTCGCTGGCGATCCTCCTGCTGGAGGAGGAGGCGCGCCGGGAGGAGACTGCCGGAATCCAGGTGTTCGCCTCCGATCTGCACGAGAGGTCGCTGGAGCGGGCGCGGGAGGGCTTCTATCCGGGTGACATCGAGACGGACGTGAGCGAGGAGCGGCTGCGGCGCTTCTTCCATCGCGAGGACGGCGGGTACCGCATCCGGAAGGAGGTGCGTGATCGGGTCGTCTTCGCCCCGCACAACCTGCTCGGCGACCCGCCCTTTTCGAGGCTCGACCTGATCGCCTGCCGCAACGTCATGATCTACTTGCAGCGCGAGCCGCAGCGCGACGTGATGGAGCTCTTCCACTACGCCCTGCGGCCGGACGGCTTTCTGGTGCTCGGCACCTCGGAGACGGTGGAGGGCTCGGACCTGTTCCGGCCGGCCGACCGGCTCCCGTGTGTCTACCGCAAGCGGAACGTGCCGCCGCCGGAGCCGCGTCTGTCGGCCTTGGTGGTGCGCTCGGCGCGGCTGCCGCGGGAGGCGGAGCCGAGGGAGCTCTCGGGCGAGTCCGTCTCCTACGGGGCGCTACACCAGAAGATCGTGGAGATGTACGCGCCGCCGAGCATGCTGGTGAGCCCGGACCATCGGGTGGTGCACCTCTCCGAGCACGCCGGCCGCTTTCTCGTGCACCCCGGCGGAGAGCTGACCTCCAACGCCCTGAAGCTGGTGAGGGAGGAGCTTCGCGTGGAGCTGCGCGCCGCGCTCCATACCGTGGTCACGCAGGGCCAGCCGACCCGGTCCCGGCCGATCTCGGTCGGCTTCGGCGAGGAGCGGCGCCTGGTGGTGCTCGACGTCCGTCCGGCGGCGGAGCCACACCAGCAGGGCTTCTCGCTCGTGATCTTCGACGAGCGGGGAGAGGTCGGGAGGGACGGCGAGGGTCCCGGCATGGAGAGGGGGCGGAGCTCCCGCGACTCCGGGCTGGAGGCGGAGCTGGAGCTGAGCGAGAAGCGGCTGCAGGCGATCGTGGAAGAGTACGAGACCAGCCAGGAGGAGATGCGCGCCTCGCACGAGGAGCTGCAGAGCGCCAACGAGGAGCTGCGCAGCACGCTGGAGGAGCTGGAGACCTCGAAGGAGGAGCTCCAGAGCATGAACGAGGAGCTGCAGACCGTCAACCAGGAGAACCGGCACAAGGTGGAGGATCTGGCGCAGCTCTCCGGCGACCTGCAGAACCTGCTCGCCGCCACGGACATCGCCACCCTCTTCCTCGACCGGGAGCTGCGCATCCTGCGCTTCACGCCGCAGGTGGGCGAGCTGTTCAACGTGCGGCCGGTGGACCGCGGGCGCCCGCTCTCGGACCTGACGCACCGCCTGGGGTACGACGAGCTGCGGAGCGACGCGGAGGCGGTGCTGCGCCGGCTGGTCCCGGTGGAGCGCGAGGTGCAGGACGAGCACGGCCGGTGGTACCTCACGCGCGTGCTCCCCTACCGCAGCGCCACCGACCGGATCGAGGGCGTCGTCATCACCTTCATCGAGATCACCGGGCGCAAGGAGGCGGAGGAGGAGCTGCGAGAGGCGAAGGAGGAGGCCGAGCGAGCCAGCCAGGCCAAGAGCCAGTTCCTGGCGGTCATGTCGCACGAGCTGCGAACGCCGCTCACGGGGGTGCTCGGCTTCGCCGACCTGCTCGAGACGGAGGTGCTCGGTCCGATGAGCGAGAAGCAGCAGACAGCGCTGGCGCGCATCCAGTCCTGCTCCTGGCACCTGGTGACCATCATCGACGAGATCCTCAGCTTCTCGCGGGTCGAGGCGGGGAAGGAGGAAATCCATGAGACGGACGTGGACCTCGCGAGGGTGATCCGCGAGGTCACCGAGGTCGTGGGGGCGCAATCCGCGGCGAAGGGGCTCGAGATGCGCCTGAGGGACCCGGGCGGCGAGCCCGTCTTGCTGTGGACCGATCCGGGCAAGCTGCGCCAGATCCTGCTCAACCTGATCGGCAACGCCGTCCGCTACACGCCGGAGGGGACGGTCGAGGTGACGGTGGACCGGAGGGCGCCGGAGTGGCTCCAGGTCCACGTCCACGACACGGGGCCGGGGATCGCGGAGGAGGACCAGGAGCGGATCTTCGAGCCGTTCACGCAGCTGGACGACTCCCTTACCCGCGCCAGCGGCGGCACCGGACTGGGCCTCGCCATCTGCCGGCGCCTGGCCCGGCTGCTGGACGGGGAGGTGGCGGTCTCGTCGGAGGTGGGCGAGGGGAGCACCTTCACCCTCCGCCTCCCCCGCCGGAACGGGGAAGCCCGATAGCGAATCGGCCGGGGCCCGCCACCGGCCCGGAAATCACCATTGGGGATCGGGCCCGGCTCGGAGGAGTCGCGCCGGATCTCCCGAGCGAAGGGAATCCAGGATGGCGAGACGACCGAACTACGGCGCCGAGAAGCGACAGAAGGAGATCCAGAGGCAGAAGAAGAAGGAGGCCAAGGCCGAGAAGAAGAGGCTGAAGAGGGAAGGGGCGGACCCGGAGGGAATGGACGAGGGGGACGAGGCCGAGCCGCGGGATGCGGTGGCGGAGGCCGAATAGATGGCACCGGGCGCGACGCCGGCGGGAGCGGGGGAGGTGGCGGGCCCGGGCGTGCCGGCGTCCTGGGCCGGAACGGACGCCGCACTCCGGGCGCGCCTGGAGGCGGTCATCGACGAGGGTGGAGAAATCTGGGAACGCTTCGACCGCGAGGTGCGTCAGCGGGAGTGGCACCCCTTCGTGGCCGCCGGTTACGAGCATGTCCTGGAGGCGCTGCTGGGGCTGAGGGCACCGGGGCTGCGCTTCCTGGAGTGGGGATCGGCCACGGGCGTCATCACGATCATGGCCGACCTGCTCGGGTTCGACGCCTACGGAATCGAGCTGGACGGGGCGCTGGTGGAGGTCGCGCGGGGGTTGGCCGCGCGGCACGCCTCGGGGGCGCGCTTCGCGGCGGGGAGCTTCGTGCCCGCCGGGTACCGGTGGCGACCCAGCGGCGGCGACGGCCGCTCCGGCACCATCGGCGACGGCTCCTCCGCCTACCCGGAGCTGGGCCACCCGCTCGAAGACTTCGACCTCGTCTACGGCTATCCCTGGAGCGGCGAGGAGCCGATGATGCTCGACCTGATGCACCGCTACGGACGGCGCGGGGCACGCCTGATCCTGCACGGCGGCTCCGACGGCATTCAGGTCCACACGAATGGCCGGCCGGAGACCTGAGGCCGCGCGGGCCGCCGGGGCGGTACCGGCTCGTGGCGCAGATGTTTCCTTGCGTTCTGAACTGCGACGCTGCAACGTGTAAGGGCGAGCTCCCTGAAGGCGGGAATGACGGTGACCTCGAATCACCGGCCCGCTTCGTCGCTCCCTCCGATGTGCGAGATCTTCGTGAATCCCCCGCCGGATCGCTTTTCAGATCCATTCGAGCAGGACAGCCCGGCGCCGCGGGGGGTCACCATCCTCGAGGCGCGGAGGGCGTTGGCGCCGCTTCGGGCTCAGCTCGAGCAGGGGTACTTCAGCGTTCCCCGCCTCTGTGTCGAGCTCGACGGATCGGCCGCGGATGTCCTGAGCGCTCTCTCGGAGCTCCGGGAGCAGGGCATGCTCGAGCCGCTGCAGGAGATCCCCTATCTTCGGATTACCCGCTCGGGTCACTGCGCGCTCTCCCGTTAGTGGGGAAGACACCGCCGCCGCCGCTCGTTTTCCGTCGCGAGTTGACGCTTCTGCGCAACACCTGCGGATTCAGCGACACATCGGACGGCTTCCCGTTCGCGCGGCGCCCGCGGCGGAAGGGAGCGTAAGTCTCGATCCTCGTATGGAATAGCCGTTCGGGGCCGGGGCGGGCGCCTCCGGCCTCTCCTTTGCCCGGTAGAGCTCCGTTCCCAACCCGTCGGGCCCGCGGAGGAGACGCTGCCGTGCCCCAGGATCTGCCGGAGCGCGTCCCACTCCCCCTCGCCCCATCCAGGGGCGACCGCGAAAAGTGTGTGGCGCGCGGCTACTGCGGTCCCTTTGTGAACGTGGAGTTCTACAACGCATTCCCCGATCCGAGCTGGCACGGCTACGGGGACTGCGTCGTCTGTCATAGCACCCGCCTGACCACCGCGGAAGAAGCGAAGCGGCAGCAGGTGCTCGACTCCGGGGGCGGGCAGCCCCCGCAACCGTAGAAGCGCGGTTCGGCTTCTCCGCTCCGCCCCGAACGATGCACGAGATCCCGCGACCGATCCGATCACCCCGAGCCTCGCTGGCGCCCGACCCGCGACTGCGACTGGCCCGCGCTGGCCTTCGGGGAACCGTTCCGCCGTGGCGCTGGAATCTCATCCATCGGCTGTCCATCGGCCGGCCGCGCGACCCGCTCGCCTCGGGCACGGCTCACGATCGTCCATTCTCGATGGACGGCCGATAGCGCCTCGCGGACGCGGGGATCCGAAACGGCCGGTCGACTCGAGATCCGCCGAAACCTCGCCTCGCCTCCTTCCGCGTTCGCGGCGCTCACCGCCGCGCCTGGCCCTGCGCCCGCCTGCGGGCCGGGGTGAAGGCGGGCCGCTGCATCCGCGAGGCCCGCGACCTGCCGGGGGAGATCTCCGGATCGCGGTGCGATCCATGCATCCGGGTTCCTCCGAGGCGGGCTCGTCGGCCAACTTCCTTCCCGAGAGGCGCGTATGCACCGGATCCTCCTGTCCCTGACCCTCCTCTTCATCGCCCTTCCGGCGCTGGCGGCCGCGGAGCCGGGAGTGGGTTCCGAGCCCGTCCCCTCGGTCGTCGCGACGCCGGGCATCGATGCTCCCGCCGCCCCGGCGGCCGCCATGCAGCTCGAAGAGGTCCGGATCGAGGGGCGTTCCGCGAAAGACGTTTCGGCGGCCGCCCAGCTGGGGCCTCGTGGCGGCTTTTGGTGGATGGTCGGCGTGATCGTGGTGGCGGGTGTGATCCTCGCCATCGTGCTCTGAGAACGGTCCCACCCACCGGAAGGCCCTGCGGGGTCGGGGCGGAAGGTCGCGGGGTGCGCCGGGAGAGCCGGACGCGCCCCGATCCGTTTCCACGACCTCCGCTGCGGGGCCGCGCGAGACCGATCCTCCTTGGCGCCGCCGTGCTCGGCGGTCTGCTGCTGGCGGGCGGATGCGGCGCGCGGACGCCCGCGGACGCTCCTCTCCCCACCACGGGATTTCGCACGGCGGAGACCTGGATCCTCTCCGGATCCGATACGGTCCCGCTCCGGGTCGAGATCGCGGAGACGCCGGAACAGTGGCGGCTCGGCCTGGCGGACCGGCCCGGGCTCGCGCCCGCCGCCGGCATGCTCTTCCGGTTCCCGGGCAGGCGGCCGCGCGGCACGGCCTTCTGGATGTACCGCACCCGCGTGCCCCTCAGCGTGGCTTTCCTCGACTCCGTGGGGACCATCCTCGAGATCCGCGACATGGAGCCCTGCCGCATCTTCATACCCTTCCTCTGCCGCCGGTACGCCGCGGGCGTGGCCTTCGAAGCCGCGCTGGAGGTGAACCGGGGTTTCTTCTCGCGTCGGGGAATCGGGGTGGGCGACCGGGTCGTCCTCCGATCCGCACCCGCCCGGCGCCCGGTTGTGCCCCGCGGAGCGCCGCGGTAACCTGCGGTAGGTTCCGGAGAAGGTGGCCGGATCGAGCCCCTTCGCCGGAACCGCGCGGTCTTTCCACTGCAACGCACCCCTTACGTTCATGCGGAACACTCCGCTCCGGGAGACGATCCGCCGGATCATCTTCGAGCACGACACGCGCGCGGGAAAGATCTTCGACGTCGTACTGATCGTCGCCATCCTGCTCAGCGTACTGGTGGTGATGCTCGACAGCGTGCCCCGGCTGCGCGCCAGGCACGGTGCCCTGCTGGGAGCGGCCGAGTGGGCGTTCACGATCCTGTTCAGCGTCGAGTACGGGCTGCGCCTCTGGTCGGCGCAGAACCCGCGGCGATACGCCCTGAGCTTCTTCGGCGCCATCGACCTCCTCTCCGTCCTCCCCACCTATCTCAGCATCGCGTTTCCCTCCGGCCGATTCATCGCCGTCGTGCGGATCCTGCGGGTGCTGCGCGTGTTCCGGGTGCTCAAGCTCGCGCACTACGTGCGGGAGGCCGCGGTCCTCTCGTCGGCGCTGCGCGCCAGCCGCTACAAGATCACCGTCTTCATCTTCTCCGTGCTCAACATCGTGGTGGTGACGGGATCCCTCATGTACCTGGTTGAAGGCGCCGACGCGGGATTCACCAGCATGCCACGGGGGATCTACTGGGCCATCGTGACGATCACAACCGTCGGCTACGGCGACATCGCGCCCCAGACCACCCTCGGGCAGTTCATCGCGGCGACGCTGATGGTGATGGGGTACGGGATCATCGCCGTTCCGACCGGGATCGTGACGCTGGAGCTCGAGCGCGCCTCCCGCGCCGCAGACTCTTCCCGGAGATGTCCCGGCTGCGGAGCGGGGAACCACGGCGCGGACGCCGTCTACTGCAGGCGGTGCGGGGGCCCTCTTCCGGAGACGCCGCACGCCGACGCGGTCGCGTAGATCGGGGGGCGCCTTCGGGTCAGACGGTGAACGAATCGGGGGGCGCCTTCCGGTCAGACGGTGAACGAGAAGTAGACGGTATAGTCGTTCATCACTTTTCCGTTGGGCTTCGTGGACGTAAACCGAATGGATTTCTCCACCGGGTCCGGGATGGTGGTGTTGAGCAGGGCGAGATCCTCCGCGGTGAGCGCCAGCTGCCTCACGCCGCCGATGACGTCGTCGCGCAGCACGACCCCGCGCGACAGGTCGATGGCCGCCCCCATGTTGCTGATCATGGTGGTGGCATAGGCGTCGTAGGCGCGGTTCGTGTTGTTGATGCGGCTGGCCAGCAGGTTGTCGCGCACGACGCCGCGGACGATGTCCGGGCTCCCCCTGTCGTTCTCCATCAACGCGACGATGAAGAGGACGTCCTGGGGGTGCGCGATGTGGCGGGCCTCGTGGTCGAGGTCCCAGAAGGGTTTGCGGCTCGCTACGGGCAGGGCGGAAGGGTAGTAGGTTTCGTAGTGCTTGACGCCCTGCCAGGGGCCGATCTTCACCACGTTGACGGTCGGCAGCTTCACGCCGACGATCCCCGCGTTCACCACGTTGAGCATGTCGAAGGCGGCGATCAGCAGGTAGGGCTCGTCGCGTCCGAGCTCGCGGCTCGCGTCGTGGCAGTAGATCCGGTCGACCGCCCCCAGGATGTCCTGCGCCTTCGGCTGCTCCGCGAGGCACTCGTCGAGCGCGGCCTCCGCGGTAAAGATCTCGGCGTCGATGTCCGCGAGCAGATCCTTCGCGCGTTCCCATCCGGCGTTGTGCGGCATCGTCGTGACGAGCGCCGCCTGATCGCGCCGCCGGGTGCGGAGCTGGCTGAGCTCATTTTCCAGAGCGGTGCATGACATGGTGACCTCCCGATCGGTTGCGGTGATTGGCAATTCGGCTACGGGTTGAGGCGCATCACCACGCCCCGCATCTTCCAGTAGGCATGTCCCCCGACGATCCTGCCGCACTCGATCCCCAGCGAGCCCTGGGCGCTCGCGGTGGCGGAAACCGTGATGGTCCCGCCCGCGATCACGCCGCCCATGTCGTTGCGGGTGATGGAGTGTTCGTGGATCAGCGTCTCGGTATGCGAGGGATAGCCGGGGCTGGACATCTGCTCCTGGTTGGAGAGTGAGCCGCTGATCGCCGGCCCGCTGATGGCGATCTGCTCCGAGTAGGAGAGGTCGCCCTTGCCCTGCATCCGGTGGTAGGTCATCACCTGGACGGTGACCGAGCCGCCCTGGTCGAGCACGTCCCACATCTCGTCCACCATCTTCGCCGAGAGCGTGAGGCGGGCCTCCGCCCAGCCGTCGTCGTTGTCCGTGCAGCGCTTGAAGTGCGTGCCTTCCAGGCTCACGGAAGCCATGTCGCCTCCGGCGCCGGTGAAGCCGTAGCCCTTCGGCCCGTTGACCAGGAATCCTCTGGCCGGACGTACTGCGTCCGGGTTGATGTCGGCCGGCCCGGCCGTGTCGGACGAACAGGCCGCCGCGGCCAGGAGCACGGCCATGGCGGCCCAGCGATGCCGAGTGGACTTCATGATCGCCTCCCCGAAGAAGTGGATGAGATCTGCCCCACCACTCACGGCGACGTCGGGGGGGAAATGTGGACACGGCCGGTGGTCTGCCTCGTTGGGGGCTACGGCCGCGGCGGGGCGGCGGCGCGGACCTGCTGGAGAACCCGCACGAAGCGCGGATCCGACGCGAAGCGTTGCAGGGAGGGCTCTTCCATGACGGCCGCGTTGGCCCACCCGCGCGAGACCAGCGTCTCCAGCAGCCGCAGCGCCTCCTCGTCGCGCCCCAGGACGGCGTCGAGCTGGGCGAGGAGCTCCATGGAGTCGAGCGTGTCGAGGTGGCGTTCGCCGACGGCCGCCTCCGAGATGCGGATCGCGCGCCGCTCGAGCTCCGCCGCCTGCCGGAACTCGCCGGCGTCGCCGAGGGCGATCGCGTAGCTGTGGAGCACGTGGGCGACGGCTGGGTGATCGGGGCCGAGCGCCCGCTCGCGGACGTCGAGGGCCGTGCGGTAGGAGTCCAGCGCCTCGGGCAGGCGCCCCACCTTGCGCAGCACGCGTCCGAGGTTGTGGTACGCGTACGACACGGCCGGATGGTCGGGGCCGAGCACCCGCGTGCGGCCGTCGAGCACGCGGCGGTAAACCACCGCCGCGGAGTCCAGCTGGTCGGTGCTCTCGAGCGCCAGGGCGTAGTCCTGCGTCACGTCGAGGAGGAGCGGATCGTCCTCGGCCACCGTGGCCTGCGCCACGGCGAGGGCTTCGGTGGCGACGGGCAGCTCCCGCTCCGTCTCTCCCAACCAGTTGTGCGCCAGCCAGAGGAAGCGGAGCGCGTTGGCCATGCCCCGGCCGTCCCGAACCGGCTGGCCGCGATGGATGGCCACGGCCCGCTCGAGCTTCGCGCGCGCGTCCGCGTACTCGCCGGCGTCGATCTCCATTCGGGCGAGATAGGTGAGCGTGGAGGCGACCGCCGTGTCGCTCCCGCCGAGCGTCCGCTCGCGCATCTCCAGTGCCTCGCGCATCCGCGGGATTGCTTCGCCGAACCGCCCCAGGGCGGCCAGGCCGCGGCCCACCTGGTCGAGCGCCTCGGCCACCTCGCGGCGATCGCCCGGAAGCTGCGCCCGCCGCTGCCGGAGCACGTCCTCGAAGAGCGGGAGCGCGGCGTCGTAGATTCCGAGCGCGCCGTAGGCTCGGCCGATGGCGAGCTGCATGTCGGCACGAACGAGCGGCTGGTCGGCGAGCTCGGCGTCGATCCGCTCGGCCGCGCGGTCGAGCAGCTCACGGGCGGTCACGCTGCGCCCCCGGGCCTCTCCGGGGGCGTTCGCGCGGAAGACGCCGAGCATGAAGGCGGCGAGGTTCTCCGCTCGGTCGCGTTCGACCTCCGCCTGCACCAGCGCCACCGCCCGAGCCCGCGCCTGATGCGCCGTCGCGAGGGTCGCGCCGATCAGCGTCAGCAGCAGCAGGGCCCCGGCGCCCGCGGGCAGCCGGTTGCGGCGCAGGAACTTGCGGCTCCGGTACGCCCGCGTGTCGCGCCGGGCGAGCACCGGCCGCCCCCCCAGGTATCGGTCCATGTCCTCCGCGAACTGCTCGGCCGATGCGTAGCGCCGCTCCGGCTCCTTGCGCAGCGCCATGAGGGCGATGTGGTCGAGGTCGCCGCGAAGCGCCTGCCGGAGTGAGGCCGCCCGCATGCCGCGGGCCTCCGCCACCGGCGTGGCGTCCTTCTCCACCGCCGCCGGGGAGAGGGTGGCGAGGGCGGCGCTGGGGCAGAGCGGGTCCTCCTCGCACACGGCGCGGTGCCATCCGCCGCCGCGGGTGGCGCGGAACGGGCGCGTCCCGGTGAGCAGCTCGTAGAGCAGGATGCCGAGCGCGTATACGTCCGTCGCGGTGGTGATCGGGTCGCCCAGGATCTGCTCGGGGGCTGCGTGCTCGGGGGTGAGCAGGAGGTGCTCCTCCGTGATCGGCGCGGTGATCCCCATCCCCTCGGGATCGAGCAGCTTCGCGATCCCGAAGTCCAGCAGGCGGACCTGGCCGTCCGCGGTCACCAGGATGTTGGAGGGTTTGAGATCCCGGTGCACCACCAGGTTGCTGTGGGCGAAGTGGACCGTGCGGCACACGACGGCGAAGAGGCGGAGTCGCGCCTCCAGCGAGAGCCGCTGGGTGTCCGCGTGCTCCGTGATCGGTACGCCGCGCACGTACTGCATCACGAGGTAGGGCCGTCCGTCCTCCGTGACGCCCCCGTCGAGAAGCGGGGCGATGTTCGCGTGCTGGAGACGGGCCAGGACCTGGCGCTCCACCCGGAAGCGCCGCTCCAACTCGTCCGCGGGGAGGGTCGCGCGGATCAGCTTGACCGCCACCTCCTGCCGGTACTGACCGTCGGCGCGGGTGGCCCGGAAGATGTCGCCCATCCCGCCGCGGCCGATGCGCTCCTGCAGTCGGTACGGCCCGATCCGGACTCCCACGGCCTCCGCGGGATCGGGCTCACCCTCTCCCTCGTCGCGGGGCGAGCCGGACCGCTCCCCATTGTGATCTGGCACCACGGCGGCACCCCGTCGCCGCGGGGCGCCTCGCGAAGCGAGGAGTGGGGCCGGGCGCTGGCGGCCGCCGGGTACGTGGTGATCCATCCGTCCCGCGCGCTCGTGGCGGATCCGGAGCCGTTCCAGTCCGAGTGCCGGGACAACGGCGTCACCCGCGCCGGACGAGTGCGCGTACTGGGTGACTCAATTCCGGTACGGCCCCCAAACCACTCACTTTCTGATCGCTCACCTGCCGGAGGTCGAAGCGCTGAACTCCGCGCTGGCCGGGCTGCTGGACCCGGCGCGCATCGTGGTGGCGGGCCACTCCGCAGGCTCGACGGCCGTCCTGGCGAACGCCGGGGCGTGGCAGCAGTGGAGCCCCGGCGCGCTGCGGTACGCCGAGCGCGCCGAGGCGCCGGTGGCCTTCCTGGCCACGGGCGTGCAGGGTCCCGGGTACGCGGGCTTCCACTCGGGCTTCCAGTCTCCAGGACCGCACTCCGGGATCACCGGGCACAGCTTCGCCGGCATCGACCGACCCTTCCTGTTCATCAGCGGGGTGGGCGACGAGACGGGGGAGCCGCCCGAAGCCCGGGCGACGGCCTGGCTGACCTCCGCACCGGGATACAAGGGGCTCGTCTGGGACACCGATCCCCGGGCCGTGCACGAGACGATGGACGTCCACCGCTGCGACCCGCCGGTGCCCGCCTCCCACTGCGACTGGATCGCCTCGGCAGGGCTCGCCTTCCTCGACGCCGTCGTCCGCCAGCGGCCGGAAGCGGAAGCATGGATGCGGTCGAACGCGCTGGAGGTGCTGAGCGGCGGGGCGATCGAGCTCCACCTCCGCTGAAGCCGGGGGTGGCATGCTCCAGGCAGGTCGAGATCCGCCGTCCCGAACGCTCGCGGATCGGAGGCGGCAGCGCGCTGCCCTGGGGACCTCGATGTCCGGCCGAGCAGGAGGAAACGGCAGGAGCCCGCGCTCCTGCCGTTCTTCTTGCATGTCCCTCGGGAGACGGGAGGTGGCGCGCGGCGTCGCTCCCGACCTTCTCGCCGTGCACGACCCTTTCGATCGAACTTTATGGACCTGAGACCTCGGCTGGACGCGCTGAAGGAAGACGCACCCCCCTCCGCCGACCCCGCACACGCGCGGGCCGATGCGGTCCTGCGCGCGCTCGCGGCGGAGGATCTACGAACCGTGCAGGAGGTGCTGAACCGCTGGGAGGCGGCGGGCCACCCCCCCGGGTCGGTTCCGAGCGCCTCCGATCTCGAGCCGTCCGATACCGGGGTCGTGGTCGATCCCGACACCATGACGCTGGTCGCGACCTCGGCGGAGTGGGAGGTGTTCCAGCGAGTGCTCCGGCAGCTGCGGTAGTCGCCGCCTCCCGCCGCGGAGGTCTCCCACGGATCGTACGAGATCGCCCCCCCCGTGGGTGTTCCAGGACACGATCGCGACCGAGTACTACGGGGTCGGCCGCCTGCTCCGCGGGAACCGGAACCGGGCAGCCGACGGCGCTGCACCAGACGTCCAGCGACGAGTCCTCGCCGGGCGGGAGGACCCTTTTCACCCGGTCGGAGGACGATTCGCCTCCGCCCGCGGTCTCCCGACATCTCGGCTCCGGCGCCGGCATGCGCGACGCCGAAGCGCGGCCTCAACCTCCCGCGATCGGGGCGAGTCCCAGGAGGAGCACCCGGGCGGGGGAGGGGCGGGGCGCACTTGGGCCGCCCCGTTTCCGTAGAGATCCGTTCGCGTCATCCGACCCTCCCGGCCCCCGCCCGCGTTTCCTCCGCCTCTTCGCGGAGCCGCGGGAGCAGGAGCGCGCGGATCGGCCGGATGCCGGACGCCGTGGCACGATTGGAGCACTCTCACGGAAGACGTTTCGTTCCGCGGCGGACGGCTGCGCGTCCCCCCGGGTCGCGTCCGGGCCGCGGAGCCCGATCGTACGGGCGTCCTTCATGCACCGGAGCCGGCACGCGGAGCCGCCGGCGGAGCGATAGGAGAACTCGCACCATGGAAACGAAGAAGGTACGCAAGGCGACGGTGAGCTGTCCCTTCTGCCAGACGCTGAACCAGGTGGACCTCGGAAGGGTGGAGGACCGACCGAAGTGCGGCGAGTGCGGGAAGCCCATCCTGCTGGACCGGCCGCTGCGCGTCGGCGACCAGGACCTGGCGCGGGTGGTCGAGGGGTCCGACGTTCCGGTGCTCGTGGACTTCTACGCCGACTGGTGCGGCCCCTGCAAGACGATGGCGCCGCTGCTGGACGATCTCGCGCGAAACCGTGCCGGGCAGGTGCTGGTGGCCAAGCTGGACACCGACCGCAACCCGGCGATGGCCGCGCAGTACGGGATCCGCGGAATTCCCACGCTGATCGCCTTCCGCAACGGGCGCGAGGTGGCGCGGGAGGTGGGGGCGCTTCCGAAGCCTCGCCTGGACGCGCTGGTGAGCCAGGCGGAGTCGGCGTAGGCGGTAGGCGGAAGAACCTGGCTCGCGGCGGCTCTTCCGGCTACCATGAGAGCTTGCCGCGCGGGGGCGATCCACCTCGTCCTCGTCGCGCCCGAATCCACCCGCACCGGAGCCATCGATGTCGTCCAACGCCCTTCGCGCCGCGCTCCTCCCCGCGCTCCTCCTGGCAGCCCCCGCGCTCGCGCAGGAGCCGCAGCGATCGCCTTACGAGGCGCTGGCGCGCGATCTTCTCGAGGAGCTGGTGGAGATCAACACCACCCACAGCGTGGGCGACAACACCGCCGCCGCCCGCGCCATGGAAGCCCGGCTCCTCGCCGCCGGCTTCCCCCGCGAGGACGTCCGGGTGCTGGTGCCGGAGAACCCGCGGAAGGGCAATCTCGTCGCGCGGCTGCGGGGACGGAACCCCGACCTCAAGCCGATCCTGCTCCTCGCCCACCTCGACGTGGTGGAGGCGAACCCCGAGGACTGGACCCTCCCGCCCTTCGAGCTGATCGAGCGGGAGGGCGTCTTCTACGGGCGCGGGGTCGCCGACGATAAGGACGAGGCCGCGATCCACGTGACGAATCTCATCCGCCTCGAGCAGGAGGGCTTCGTTCCGGAGCGCGACATCGTCGTGGCGCTCACCGCCGACGAGGAGGGCGGCGGATCGAACGGGGTGGACTGGCTGCTGAAGAACCACCGTCCGCTGGTGGACGCGGCGTTCGTGATCAACGAGGGGGGCGGAGGGGTGATGGAGAACGGCCGCCGGATCTCGAACTCGGTGGGCGCGGCCGAGAAGCGCTTCGGCAACTTCCTCCTCGAGACCACCAACCCGGGCGGGCACAGCTCCGTCCCCCGCGAGGACAACGCGATCTACGATCTCGCGGACGGGCTGTCCCGCCTGCGCTCGCACCGGATGCCGGTGCGGCTGAACGACGTGACCCGCGCCTACTTCGAGCGCTCGGCCCCGCTCGTTTCGCCGGAGCTCGAGGCGGCGATGCGGGCGCTGGTGGCCGACCCTACGGACGAGCCCGCGATCGCCACGCTCCAGAAGGATCCGCGCTTCAACTCGATGATGCGCACCACCTGCGTCGCCACCCTGCTGGAAGGCGGCCACGCGAGCAACGCCCTGCCGCAGCGGGCGCGGGCCACGGTGAACTGCCGCATGCTGCCGGACGAGAACCCGGAGGACGTGCGCGAGGCGCTGCAGCGCGCGGTGGGCGACAGGGTGAAGGTGATCAGCCAGGTGGGGAGCCGCGGGCCCAGCCCCGCCTCGCCGCTCTCCCCCGAGGTGCTCGGCCCGATCGAGAAGGTCACGCAGGAGATGTGGCCGGGGCTGTCCGTGGTGCCGACGATGGGAACGGGCGCCACCGACGGGCTCTACTTCCGCGCCGCCGGCATCCCCTCGTACGGCGTCAGCGGCCTCTTCTACGGAGACACCAATTCCCATGGGATGAACGAGCGCGTGCCGGTGGACGCCTTCTACCAGGGTCTCGAGTTCCTCTACCGGTTGACCCGGGAGCTCACCTCCGGCGACGGCACCTGAGGCGGGAGCCCGCCGGGGAGCGGACTCTCGCCTCCCCGGCGGCCTCTCACCGTCGGGTACGAGCTTGACACCGGTTCCGACCGGCGCTATGGTGGCGAAACACGTGTCTTCGTCCCCGTGGCACTGGGTCGTCCTCCCCCAACTCGAGGGCGCCGCCGCCCGCCCCGGGCCGTCCCGGCCTCGTTCCATTCGTCCGTTCTTCCGCCGTCCAGGGGAGCTCTCGTGTGCCCCTTTCCCGCGGCTGCACCTGCCAACTCCCGACCGCCCTTCGCCGGAGTACGGACGCGATGCGCCAACCGCGAACCCCTTCTCAGCGCCGCCTCGGCGCGACGATCGTGCCCGTCCTCGCCGCGGGCGCCGTCCTCCTCGTCGCCGGGTCGGTGGCGCGCGCCGACCGGGCGGAGCCCCGGGCGGAGCGTCCGGACGCTCCGCCGTCCGCCTTCCCCCTCCGCCCCCTCGCCGGAGTCCGCGGGGTGGCACGGGTGGACTCCGGGTACGTCATCGCCAGCGACGTGCTGGTACGGAACTGCTCCTCCTGCCACCGCAGGGATGACGAGGGGCGAATGGGCCGCATCTCCTACCTCCGGAAGACCCCGGAAGGGTGGCAGGCCTCGATCCGGCGCATGGTCTCCCTTCACGGCGTGCGGCTGGAGCCGGACGACGCGCGCGAGATCGTCCGCTATCTATCGAACGCGCAGGGAATCGCACCCGAGGAGCTGCAACCCGCCTCCTTCGAGGTCGAGCGGCGGATGACTCCCTTCTCCTTCCAGGACTCCGACACCGAGAGGACCTGTGCCGCCTGCCACTCCATGGGCCGGGTGATGACCCAGCGGCGCACGCCGGAGGAGTGGCGGCTGCTCACCGAGACCCACCGCGCGCTCTATCCCCTCATCGACCGCCAGGTCTACTTCGACCGCACCCCGCCGGAACGGACCGAGGCCAACCCCGAGGGGAAGCATCCGGTCGAGCGAGCGGTCGAGTATCTCGCCCGCGCCTTTCCGCTCGAGACCGCCGACTGGCGCGCCTGGGCCGCCAACGTTCGGCCCGCGCGCCTGGCGGGGACGTGGGCGCTCGCCGGCCGAGAGCCGGGGCACGGCCGGGTCTTCGGCACGGTCGAGATCCGCCCGGTCGAGGGGAGCGACGACGAGTTCACCACCGAGGTCCGTTATACCTACGCCTCCGGCGGTCCGGCGGTCGCCCGCGCGGGCCGGAGCCTAGTCTACACGGGGTACCAGTGGCGCGGGCGCTCGACGGCCCCCGCCGCGGAGGACCTGCGGGAGGTGATGATGGTGGAGCGCGGCTGGGGGGCGATGGAGGGCCGCTGGTTCAACGGGGCATACGACGAGATGGGGATGGACGTCAGGCTGGAGCGCGTAACCGGCGCCCCGCTCGTGACCGGGGTCGAGCCCTTCGCGCTGCGCCGCGGCGGGGGAGCGCGGCAGGTGACCGTCTTCGGCGCGGGGCTGCCCGCGAACCTCGCCGCCGGCCGCCTCGACCTCGGGCCGGGGGTGACGGTGCGCCGGGTGGTGAGCGCCTCCCCCGAGCGGGCGGTGCTGGAGGTCGAGGTGGCGGCGGACGCACGGGTCGGACGTCGGGACGCCTACCTCGGCGGGGCGACCCTGACGGACGCGCTCGCCGTGTACGACCGGGTGGACGCGATCCGGGTCGTTCCGGAGCTCGGTCTCGCCCGGGTCGGCGGGGTCGTGGTGCCCCCGCAGCTCCAGCAGTTCGAGGCCATCGGGTACCAGAACGGTCCCGACGGAAAGGCGGGGACGGACGACGACCTGGAGCTGGGGCCCGTCCCCGTGGAGTGGAGCCTCGAGGAGTATCCGGTGACCTACGAGGACGACGACCTCCGGTTCGTGGGGAAGATCGACGCGAACGGCCTCTTCACCCCGAACGTGGACGGGCCGAACCCCGAGCGGAGCGGGAACCGGAACAACATCGGCGAGGTATGGGCGGTCGCGACCTACCGCGACCCCGCGACCCCGGGGGCGGAGCCGCTCCGGGCGCGTGGCTACCTCGTGGTGACGGTGCCGGTCCACCTCCGCTGGGGCGAGGAAGGGGGGCAGTAGCTCACTCCGGACAGATCGTCGGGAAGTCGTTCCCCCGCCTCCCGACGGAAGGCAGACCCGAACTCAGGAAAGACGATGCAGCGACTTGCGCTCCGGGAATTCCACTCGTTCGAGGCGGCCGGCCACCGGTTCCTCTACCTCGTGCCGAGCGCGGGCGTCGTCCGGCTCGACGCGGCGACGGACGCGGTGGTGCGGGAGCTCGAGGGCGGGGACTCCACCTCCGGCGAGATCGCGGCGCGGCTCGGCGGCCGCTTCGGCGAGGAGGAGATCCGCTCGGCCGTCGGCGAGCTCCTCCAGATCCAGGCGATCGGCCGCGCGGCCGAGCCGCGGAAGCCGATGCTGAAGGTCCTCCCCACCTCCTCCGTCCCCCTGCAGACGATGGTCCTCAACGTCACCAGCAAGTGCAACCTGGCCTGCACCTACTGTTATGAATACGGTGAGGACCGGATGGTGGACGAGGTGGAGAAGAAGATGCCGCGCTTCCTCGACGAGGAGACGGCGCGGCAGAGCGTCGACTTCATGTTCGCGCAGGCCGGCCCGAACCCGGTCGTGAACCTCACCTTCTTCGGCGGCGAGACGCTGCTGAACTTTCCCGTCCTCCAGAGCACCCTCGCCTACGCCCGCGCGCGCGGCGGCGAGCTGGGGAAACGGGTGCAGTTCAGCCTCACCACTAACGCGACGCTGCTTCGCCCCGAGATCGTCGAGTGGCTGGTGGAGAACGAGGTCGGCGTCACCGTCTCCATCGACGGCCCGAAGGAGATGCAGGACCGCTTCCGCGTCTTCCACAACGGGAAGGGGAGCTACGACGTGGTGCTCCCGAAGATCCGCGAGCTCCTGCGGAGGCACACGGCGAAGCCGATCGGCGCGCGGGTCACGCTGACCCGCCAGAACCTCGACGTCGTCGGCATCTTCCGGCACCTGACGGAGGAGGTGGGATTCCAGCAGGTGGGGTTCGCCCCCGTTACCACGGCCGACGGGCGCGACTACGCGATCACCGACGGCGAAGGGGGCTACGACGTGATGCTGCAGCAGTTCCAGGCGCTCGCCTGGGAGTTCCTCGAGCGCACCATCGCGGGGGAGTACCACGCCTTCTCCAATGTGACGGAGACGCTCGCGGAGATCCACAAGGGGATGAGCAAGGCGTACCCGTGCGGCGCCGGGGTGGGGCTGGTGGGCGTGTCGACCAATGGCGACGTCGGCCTCTGCCACCGCTTCGCGGGGTCGGAGGAGCACCGCCTCGGGAGCGTCGCGGAGGGGATCGACTTCGCCCGGCAGACGGATTTCCTCGACCGCAACCATCTGGCGAACAAGACCGACTGCCACTCGTGCTGGGCGCGGCCGCTCTGCTCGGGCGGATGCTACCATGAGGCCCACACGCGCTACGGCACCACCGAGCACGCCAACCTCCACTACTGCGATTGGATCCGGACTTGGACGCACACCTGCCTCGAGATCTACGGCGAGCTCGCCGAGCGGGCGCCCGGCTGGCTGGCCCGGCTCGACGCCTGAACCCGTCCCTGCACGCCCAACCCGTCCCAGGAGGCGCAGCGTGAACCACATCAAGGCGATCAACGGGAAAGCCCGGAGGATCGAGGAGCACCTCGCCGCCGAGGCCGCGGACGCGACTCCCGCGGACCACGACGTCGTGGCGCTCCAGAGCGAGCCTCCGCGGCCGAACCTGCCGCTGGGGTGCACCTTCATCTTCTCCCCCGGCTGGGAGACGGACAGCACCGGGGCCACCGCGGGGCTCTGCCAGCCCGTGGAGCGCGACCTCTTCGACTGCCACCTTGGCTGCTTCTGGCCGGCGCAGGTGCCCGACCAGCTCAACCACGCGCCGGACTGGATCGGCAAGTGCGCCGCCGCCCAGAAGGACTGGCGGAACATCGACCTCGTCTTCCCTTGAGCCGATTCGCACGCCGGGCCGCGGCCGCGCTCCTCGCCATCGCCGCGTCGGCCGGCGCCGTTCCGCTGGCGGCGCAGGCGGGAGCGCCCACCGCCGTGCACCCGGGCGACGCCAAGATGTACATCGGCACGTACCGGAACATCCTGGTGATCGACGAGGCCACCTCGACGGTCGAGGGTGAGATCACGCTCAAGACGGGTATCCCGCGGTCGATGGTGCTCACCTTGGACGAGGAGCGCTTCTACGTCCTGAACACGATGTACGAGGACGTGGAGGTTGTCGACATCGCCTCCCGCAGCAGCATCCGGCAGTTCACCCTCTCCAGCGGCAACCGCAAGGTCCGGATCTGGGGCTTCAACGTCGATCCGCAGGAGCGCTACGCCGTCCTCGCGGTGAAGACGTACACCAAGCATCCGGACCGCTACGAAGTGAGCGAGCCGATGCTCCTGCGCTACGACCTGCAGGCGGGCGCTGTGACCGACACGATCGCGATGCCCCCGGGGATTCCCACCGACCGGCCGCGGCTCCTCTTCTCTCCGGACGGCGAATCGCTCTACCTCTTCGGCGAGGAGATCGTCGTGCTCGAGACGGAGGGTTTCACGGAGGTGGACCGCTGGCCGTACGGGGAGGCTCTCGGCGCGGGGATCGGAAGGTTCGGGTTCGGCTTCCCGGAGCAGGTCTTCGAGGAGCCGGGCTACTTCACGGGCCTCTTCGACGTGCGCGACCCGAGCCAGAACCGGCGCCTCATGGGGGTCGCGCGGGTGAACCTGCAGGAGCGCGACGTCCAGTTCTTCACTCTCGGTCCCGACGAGAGCGTCTCGTTCGCCCTCGCCCCGGGCGGCCGGAAGGCGTACGGCCTCCACCAGGAGGTCGGGAACTACCAGTTCTGGACCTTCGACCTGGAGGGGCGGCGCGTGGAGCGGCGCGAGAGCTTCCCCGGGAGGCCCCGGATGTCGCTCGTCCCCAGCTCGAGCGGCGAGGTGCTCTACGTCTACAACGCCGGCAACACGATCGACCTGTACGAGGCGTCCACCTACCGCCACCTGAAGACGATCGATCTGAACGTCGACACTTCCACCGGCCTCTTCATCATCCGGCCGGGGCGCGCCGCCGCCCCCGGGGGGCGGTAGATTGCCGACCCGCGCGGGCGGCCGGCTTCCCGTCGCGGAACGCTTCCTCGGCCCGGAGCCGAGGTGGGCGCTCGGGTTCATCGCCCCCTACCGGGCGCGGCTGGCGGGAGTCCTCGCCTTCACCGTGTGCGGGACCGGAGTCGCGCTGGCGCTCCCCTACCTCGGCAAGCTCCTCGTCGACGACGCGCTGCTCGGCCGCGACCGGGCGGCGCTCTTTCGCATCGTCGGGCTGATCTTCGTCCTCACCGTCGTCAACTTCGGGCTCAACGTCGGGAGCGGGATCGCCTACGCCAGGGTCTCGGCGGACATATTGTTCGAGATGCGCCTGTCGCTGTACCGGCACCTGCAACGTCTCTCGCCCGCCTTCTTCGCCCGGACGCCGCTCGGGGAGATCGTCTCCCGGATCAACAACGACATCGGGGAGATCCAGCGCGTGGTGGCCGACAGCGCCCTCGCCTGGGTGGGCCATCTGCTCTTCCTCGGCGGGGCGGTCTGGGTGATGGTCTGGCTGGACGCACGCCTCTTCCTCGTGGCGGTGTGCCTCCTCCCGCTGAGCGTCGTCGCGCTGGTGCGCTACCGCCGCCGCCTGGAGGGGAGCATCGCCGAGATGCGGGCGCGCAGCGCCGAGATCGGCAGCTTCCTCATCGAGACGCTGCAGGCGATGCGCCTGGTCTCGGCCTCGAACGCCCAGGAGAGGGAGGCGGGGAGGTTCCGGACGCGAAACGACGCCTTCGTGGCCGCGATGCTCCGGATGCAGTGGCTCCGCTACCTTTCCGGCGGGCTTCCCGGCCTTTTGATCGCCGCCGGCGGCTGCATCGTCTTCCTGTACGGCGGGTCGCGCGTGATCTCGGGCGCGATGACGGTGGGGACGTTCGCGGCCTTCATGGCATACCAGATGCGGCTGCTGGGCCCGATCCAGAGTCTCATGGGGCTGTACGCCAGCGTGGCCACGCTGCGGGTCTCGCTGCGGCGGGTGCACGAGCTGCTGGAGGCGAGGGTCGACGTGGCGGAGCCCGCGAACCCGCGGCCCCTGGACCGGGCGCGGGGCGCGATCCGCCTCGAGGGGGTCGGCTACTCCTTCGGCCGGGGCGAGCGGGTGCTCGACCGCGTCGACCTCTCGATCGCCCCCGGCGAGCGGATCGCGGTGGTGGGCGCGAGCGGGAGCGGCAAGTCCACCCTCGCGGACCTCCTCGTCCGGCACCTCGACCCGCAGGAGGGGCGCGTCCTCCTCGACGGCCACGACCTCCGCGACCTCTCGCTCGCCGCGATCCGGAGGAACGTCGTCACGGTCGAGCAGGAGCCCTTCCTCTTCCACGCCTCGCTGGCGGAGAACGTCCGCTACGCCCGCCCCGACGCCCGCGACGACGAGGTCCGCGTCGCGCTCGCCGCGGCTGGGCTGGGAGAGCTGCTCGCACGGCTGCCGGAGGGGATCTCCACCGTCGTGGGGGAGAGGGGGAGGGCGCTCTCAGTGGGCGAGCGGCAGCGCGTCGCGCTCGCGCGGGCCCTCATGACCGATCCGGCGGTGGTGGTGCTCGACGAGCCGACCGCTTCGCTCGACCCGCGGGGCGAGCAGCGGCTGCTCGCCGGGTGCGAGGCGGCCTTCGCGGGCCGCACCCTGGTGGTGATCACCCACCGCCTGGAGCTCGCCCGCCAGATGGCGCGGGCCGTGGTGATCGAGGGCGGACGGATCGCGGAGGCGGGATCGCCGTCGGATCTTCTCCTCCGGAGGGGCGCCTTCCACCGGCTGATGGCGGACGCGGCGGAGTCCGCCGCGGAGCCGAGGCTTCGAGACCGCGCCGTTTCCGCGCCGCGGGTCTCCGCCGCCCTTCCGTGAAGGCGGGATCGTCGCCCTTGCTCGCCGAGCTCGGCCCGCGGGACGCGCTGCTCGAGGGGCGCACGGGCCGCGGCGTCTCGGTCGCCGTCGTCGACAGCGGCGTGAACCCGACGCATCCGCATGTCGGCGGAGTGGCGGGAGGGGTGGCGATCTCGGACGACGGATCCGCGCACGACGACACCGTCGACCGACTCGGCCACGGCACCGCGGTGGCGGCGGCGATCCACGAGAAGGCGCCGGGGGCGGAAATCCACGCCGTCCGGGTCTTCCGTGAGCGGCTCGCGACCGACGTCGAAAGCCTCGTCGCCGCGCTCGACTGGGCGGCGGAGCGGGGGATCCGCCTCGTGAACCTCAGCCTCGGGACGGCGAACCCCGACAACGTCGGCCCGCTCTCCGCCGCGGTCGAGAGGCTCCGGCAGCGCGGTTCGCTGCTCGTCTCCGCGGCGGAGTACGGCGGGCGCCGGTGGTATCCCGGAAGCCTGCCGGGGGTCGTGCCGGTGGTTCTCGACGCCTCCTGCCCGCGGGACCGCCTGCGCATCGACCCTTCCGGCGGAGGGTTCCCGCTGGCCGCGTCGGGATTCGCCCGGCCTATCCCCGGCGTGCCCCCCGAGCGGAACCTCAACGGGGTGAGCTTCTCGGTGGCGAACGCGGCGGGGCTGATCGCCCGCCTCCTCGAGGGTCGTCCGGAGGTCTCCACCGCGGAGCGGCTTTCGGATCTACTCCGCGCTGCGGGCGCGTCGTCGCCGTGAGCGAGCCGATGGACGTGGTGGTGCTCGGGGGCGGGCCCGCTGGAGGGGCGGCCGCGCGCCTGCTCGCGCTCCGGGGGCGGCGGGTGTCCCTGCTCCCCGGCTCGCGGCCGGAACGCAATCGGCACGCGGAGTCGCTCCCCCCCAGCTGCCGGAAGCCTCTCGGGCTGCTGGGGCTACTCGGCGCGGTCGAGGAGGAGGGCTTCCTCGCCACCCGCGGCAACTCCGCGGCGTGGGCCGGAGCGGAGCTGAAGCCTACGGATTTTCCGTCCGGCAGCGGATTCCAGGTCGAGCGCGGCCGGTTCGACCGCCTGATCGTCGGCGCCGCGGCGGCCGCCGGCGCGGAGGTCCGCGACGGGGCGGTGGCGACGGAGGTCTCGGAGCGGGAGGACGGGATCTCCACCGTCCGCTGGCGGTCGCGCGAGGGGTCGGGGGCCGTCCGGGCGCGCTGGGTGCTCGACTGCACGGGGCGCGCGGGCGTCCTCGCCGCGCGCTATCGCATGCCCTCCGCGGGGCCGGCGACCGTCGCGCTGACGGGTGTCTGGCGGCCGCCGGTCGAACCGCCGGGCGTCGACCCGACGCACACGCTGGTCGAGTCCTATCCGGACGGCTGGGCGTGGTCGGTTCCCGTCGCCGCGGCTCGCCGGTATGTGGCGGTGATGATCGATCCGGCGGTGACGCGGCTGCGCGGCCGGCGATTGACGGAGAGCTACCGTTCAGAGATCGGCCGCACCCTCCACACGGCCCGCTCGCTGGAAGGAGCCGAGCTCGTCGGGGCTCCGCACGCGTGCTCCGCCACCCCCTTCGCCGCGCGCCGGTATGGCGGCGAGGGCTTCCTGCTCGTGGGCGACGCCGGCTCGTTCATCGATCCGCTCTCGTCGTTCGGGGTGAAGAAGGCCCTTGCCTCCGGCTGGCTCGCCGCGGTTGTGGCGAACACCTCTCTGGGGACGCCGGGGATGGGCGAGCCGGCCCTGCGGCTCTTCGAGGAGCGCGAGCGTCTCGCGCAGCGCCGCTACTCCGCCTTCGCCGCGGACTACTACGCGCGGGCGGCCGCGTACCACGGGACTTCCTTCTGGCGCCGCCGGACCGCCGCGCCGGCGGAGACGGAGGAGCCCGACACGGACGCCCCCGGCATCGACCCCGGAGACCCGAGGATCGCGGCGGCGTTCGAGGTCATCCGCACCGCGCCCCGCCTCGTCCTGCGGCCCGGGGGAGCGCTGCGGAGGGTCGCGGTCCCGACCGTCTGGGGATGCGAGGTCGTGCTGGAGGAGCACCTCCACACTCCGGAACTTCCGGGTCCGGTGCGCTATCTCGGCGCGGTGGAGCTCCCGCGCCTGCTCGACCTCGCGTGCCGGCACGAGCAGGTGCCGGAGATCTTCGACGCATACGCGCGCGGGGGGGAGCCGGCCGACCTTCCGGGCTTTCTCCGGGCCCTTTCGGCGCTGGTGGCCTTCGGGATGCTCGAAGCCGGGCCTCCCGCCTGACCGGGGCCTTCGCCCGCGGCCCGTTTCCGCTCGTTCACCTCTTCCCCGCACCCCGGGAGTCCATCGTGGGCCGCATGCTCCTCCTCGCCCTCCTGGCGGCCGCGCCGCTGCGCGCGCAGGATCCCCTGGACCTGCTCGTCGTCGACGGGCACGTGCTGGACGGCGCCGGAAATCCGTGGATCGCGGCGGACGTCGGCGTGCGCGGCGAGCGGATCGCCTTCATCGGGAACGCGCGCGCCTCGGGCGTGCTGGCCCGCGACACGGTGGACGCCGCGGGACTCGTCGTGACGCCGGGATTCGTGGACGCGCACAGCCACGCGGATCTTGATTCGGAATACGGCCGCCGGGCGCTGCCCCAGCTGTACCAGGGGATCACGACCGTGCTGGTCGGCGTGGACGGGGACGGCGCCGCCGACGTCGCGGCCACCTTCGAGCGCTGGCGGAGCCAGGGGATCGCCATCAACGCCGCCACCTTCGTGGGCTTCGGTCCGGCGCGCACTTCGGTGCTCGGCCGCGAGGCGCGTGCGCCCTCGGCGGCGGAGCTGGAGCGCATGAAGGCCTACGTGCGCAAAGGGATGGTAGAGGGCGCCCTCGGACTCTCGACCGGGCTCTTCTACGTGCCCCAGTTCTTCGCGACGACGGAGGAGGTCGTCGCGCTGAACCGCGTCGCGGCCGAGTACGGCGGCATCTACGACACGCACGACCGGGACCTCGGGGCGCTGTATCCCTCCTTCGGCTACCTGAATTCCGTCCGCGAGGCGATCGAGATCGGTGAGCGCGCGGGCACGCCGGTGGTCTTCAGCCACTTCAATCCGCAGGGCGCCGCCAACTACGGCCGCGCTCCGGAGGGCGCGGCGCTGATCGAGGCGGCGCGCGCCCGGGGGGTGAACGTCATGGCGGCGCAGCACCCCTACACGGCGACGCAGAGCAACCTGATGGCGTACACCCTGCCGCGCTGGGCCTCGAGCGGTGGGACCGACTCCATCCGCGCGCGCTACGCCGACCCGGCGCTCCGCGACAGCATTCACGCCGAGACGCTTCGGATGCTCGCGATCCGCGGGGGCGCGGAGAAGATCCTCTTCGTGGATCCGCGTCCCGAGCTGAACGGCCGCACCCTGAAGCGGCTCGCGTTGGAGCGGCGTCGCCCCGTGCCGGAGGTCGTCCAGGAGATCCTCTCCCGCGGGAACGCGACCGTGATGAACCTCGACCTCTACGACGAAGAGAACACCCGCTTCCTCGCGACCCGGGAGTGGATGATGACCTGCACCGACGGCCGCACGCCGGACCCGAACGGCGGGATCACCCATCCGCGCGCGTACGGCGCGTTTCCCCGGAAGCTACGTCTGTTCGTGAAGGAGGACCCGGTCGTCTCCCTCCCGTTCGCCATCCGCGGCATGACCTCGCTTCCCGCGACCTTCTACAACCTGCCGGAGCGGGGCCTCCTGCGTCCCGGCTACTTCGCCGACCTCCTCGTGCTCGACCTCGAGCGCCTGCGCGACACGTCGACCTACGAGGATCCCCACCACTTCTCGGAGGGGATGGTGCACGTTCTGGTGAACGGCCGCTTCGCCGTGAGGGAGGGCGAGGCTACGGGGACGCTCGCGGGCCGCCCGATCGCGCGCGGCGGTGGCGCCCGATGAATGCCCGGCAGCCGCCGCTCCCGGACGATCCGCCCGTCCTCCGGGAGCGGCGGAGCGCCGTCCTCCTGCTGACCCTGAACCGTCCCCGGCGGCTGAACGCAGTGAGCCTGCCCATGTACCGGGCGCTGCTCCGCGCGCTCCGCGACTTCGAGCGGGACCCGGCGCTGCGCGCCGCGGTGATCACGGGCGCGGGCCGCGCCTTCTGCGTGGGCGCCGACCTCGAGGCGCACGCGGGAGAGGAGCCCTCCGACGCGGCGCGGCGCGCCTACATCCGGTCCGCGCAGCGGGCGAACGCGCGTCTCCAGACAGGCGCGAAGCCCGTGATCGCCGCCGTGAACGGCCACGCCGTGGGGGGAGGGCTCGAGCTGGCGCTCTCCTGCGACCTTGTGGTCGTCGCCGGGGGGGCGAAGCTTCGCTTCCCGGAGCTCGCCCTCGGCACCTTCGTCGGCGGCGGCGTGAGCCTGACCCTCGAGCGACGCGTCGGGTTCGCGCGGGCGCGGGAGCTCCTCTACCTGGCGGAGTTCTTTTCGGGCGATGCCGCCGCGGCGATGGGGCTCGCGAACCGCTCGCTCCCGGCGGAGGAGGTTCTCGCCGCCGCGCTCGAGTGGGCCGGCCGCGTCGCGGCGCTGGCTCCCCGCCCGACGCGCCTCGCCAAGCGGCTCCTCGCCCGGGCGCCCTTCCTGACGCGCGCGGAGGTGATGCGCCGCGAGGCCCGCGCCCTCCACGAAGTCATGCGGACCGAAGACTGGAAGGAAGGCATCCTCGCATTCCGGGAGCGGCGTGAGCCCCGCTACACCGGGCGCTGACCCGGGGCGGGGCGCGTTCGGCCGGGCGCTGCGGCCGCGCTCCGTCGCGATCGTCGGCGCTTCCGGAGATCCCTCGAAGCGCGGCCACCAGATCGTCCGGGCGCTCCTGGACGCCGGCTACCGCGGCGCGATCCATCCGGTCAACCCTCGCGGCGGCGAGATCCTGGGGCTTCCCGTCTCCGAGTCCATCGCCGACCTTCCCGACGCGGTGGACCTGGCGGTGCTGTGCACGCCCGCGGGCCAGGCGCCGGCGCTTCTCGAGGCGTGCGCCGACCGCGGGATCGCCGCCGCGCTGGTGCTCGCTCTGGGCTTCCGCGAGTCGGGACCGGAGGGCGCGGCGCTGGAGGTGCGCCTGCGCGAGATTGCGGCGCGTCGCGCCATCCGGGTCGTCGGCCCGAACACCTCGGGACTCCTCCATCTCCCGAGCGGCCTCAACCTGATCGGGATGCGCGGCGTACCCCGGGGAACCCTCGCACTCGTCGTCCAGTCGGGAAACGTGCTGCTGGAGCAGGTCACGCGCGCGGCCGCCGACGGCGGGGAGGGCTTCAGTCTCTGCCTGGGATTGGGCAACATGGCCGACGTCGCCTGGCACGACGTGCTGGACGAGCTGGCGGAGGACGAGGAGGTGCGCGCGATCGTGATGTACGGCGAAGGGTTCGAACGAGGCCGCCGGTTCGTGGACGCGGCCGCGCGGGCGTCCCGCGCGAAGCCGGTCGCGCTGCTCCCGGGAGGGCGCTCCGAGGCGGGGCTGCGGGCCGCGCGGTCGCACACCGGCGCCCTCGCCGCCGGCCCCGCCGTCCTGCGGGCGGCGCTGCGGGCGGCGGGCGTGATCGAGGTCCGGCGGACCGACGAGCTGCGGGCGGTCGGGACCGCGCTGGCCTGGCAGCCGCCGGTGCTTCGGGGCGGGGTGGCCATCCTCTCCGACGGAGGGGGCCACGCCACCCTCGCGGCCGATGCCCTCGGCGGGCTCGGGGCTCCGCTGGCGAGCCTCTCGGCCGATACCCGGCGGGAGCTGCGCGCCCTGCTCGGCCCCGCGGCCGCCGTAGGAAACCCGGTCGACGTCGCGGGGGCGACCGACCGGGACCCGGAGGTGTTCTCCGTCGCGATGCGCCTCCTCTCCGCCGACCCGGGCGTGGGAGCGGTCCTGCTCGTCGGCCTCTTCGGCGGCTACGCGCTCCGCTTCGCCGCGGAACTCGAGGGCGGCGAGAGAGTGGCGGCGCGCGCGATGGCCGATGCCGCGCGAGCGGGAGGGCGGGCGTTCGTCGTCCACTCGCTCTACCACGACGCGCGCGGCGGTCCGCTGGAGCTCCTCCGGGCGGAAGAGGTTCCGGTGATCGGCTCGCTGGAGGCCGCGTGCGCCGCCGTGGCCGCGCTCTTCGAACGGGGGCGGATCCTGCTGCGTCCGCCGCAGGCGGAGCTCTCGGAGCCGCGGAACGCCGGCGGTGACGTATTCACCGGGGCGCGCGTGGAGCGGCGCGAAGCGCTCCTCGAGTCCGAGACCCGGACGCTCGTCGGCCGCTACGGGGTCGCCCTCGTTCCGGCGACCTTCTGCGCCACTCCGGAAGAGGCGTCGGCCGCCGCGGTCCGGATCGGCTCTCCGGTCGCGGTGCGCCTGGTGTCGCCGACCCTCCTGCACAAGACGGAGGTGGGGGGCGTCCGGCTCGGTGTCTCGGGCGCGGGGGACGCGGCGCGGGCCTTCCGGGACGTGCGGAACGCGGCCGCCGGCTGGGCGGCGGCGCGGGATGTCGAGGCGGAGGTGCGCGGGGTGCTGGTCTCGCCGATGCTGCCCCCGCCCGCGGCGGAGCTGATCGTGGGTGCGCGGCGGGACCCGGCCTTCGGGCCCCTGCTGGCGGTCGGGGTGGGGGGCGTGGCGGTGGAGGCGCTCGGCGACGTGGCCCTGCGACTGCTGCCCACCACGCGCGCCGAGCTGCGCTCCGCGCTCGACGAGTTGCGCTCCGCTCCGCTCCTCCGGGGGTTTCGCGGGGGCGAGGCACCGGACCTGGAGAGCGTGGTGGAACTCGCGCTCGCGCTCGGCGAGTGCCTGCTCGACAACCCGCAGCTCGCCGACCTCGAAGCGAACCCCGTCTTCGCCTACGCGGACCGGGCGCTCGCGCTGGACGTGCGAGCGCTCCTGGCTCCCCGGGAGCCAGGAGCGCCTCACCGCCGGCATCCCCACGCAAACCATCCGACGGAGCCCCGATGAGACGAAGCGCGCGGAAGGAGTCGGTCTTCCCGGGAAGGGCACGGACCTCGCTGCTCTCCCTCGCCCTCCTCGGCGGAGCCGTGGCCGCTCCGGCTCCGCTCCCGGGCCAGTCGATCGGCCTGGGCGCGGCGACGGTCGCGGACCTCAACCGCGCCTTCGAGTCGGGGGAGCTGACCTCGGAGCGCCTGGTCCGGATGTATCTCGACCGCATCGAGGCATACGACGAGGCGGGGCCGGAGCTCAACGCCATCCTCGCGCTGAACCCGCGGGCGCTGGAGACCGCCCGCGCTCTCGACGCCGAGCGGCGCGAGCGCGGACCCCGCTCTCCGCTCCACGGCATCCCGGTGGTGCTCAAGGACAACCTGGACACCTACGATCTGCCGACGACGGGGGGCTCGCTCCTGCTCGCCGGGTCGATACCGCCGGACGACGCGTTCATCGTGAAGCGGCTGCGCGACGCCGGAGCCATCATCCTCGCCAAGGTTAACCTGAGCGAGCTCGCGAGCGGGGCGGCCATGAGCTCCATCGGGGGGACGTCGCGGAACCCCCATGACCTGGAGCGCTCGCCGTCCGGCTCGTCCGGCGGCACCGGGGTGGCGATCGCGGCCGCCCTGGCCCAGCTCGGCCTTGGCACCGACACCGGCGGCTCGGTGCGGGGGCCGTCGTCGTCCAACGGCATCGTGGGTCTGAAGCCGACGCACGGCCTGCTGAGCCACGACGGAATCATCCCCCTCTCGATCACCTTCGACACGGCGGGTCCGATGGCCCGCAGCGTCTACGACGTGGCCGCGATGCTGGGCGTCGTGGCCGGCGCCGACCCCGCCGACGAGACCACCCGCAAGACGGAGGGGCACCTGCACCCCGACTATACGCGCTTCCTCGACGCGGAGTCGCTGCGGGGAGCGCGGATCGGCGTCGCGCGCGACTTCATGGGTGCGGACGAGCAGGTGGACTGGATCGTCGAGGCGTCGCTGGAGACGATGCGCTCGAAGGGGGCCACGATCGTCGACGTCCGCTTCCCGGCCTGGGTGCTGGCGGCGAAGTCGGACTGGTACGCGACGATTCGCCGCCGCGAGTTCCGCGCGCAGATCGAGGAATACCTCGCGACCCTCGGCCCCGGCTATCCGAAGACTCTGGCGGAGATGATTGCCCGCACGGTGCAGCTCACCTCGACCAGCCCGGAGGGCGGCACGCCCAACCCCGCGCGCTGGAGCCTGTTCAGGGCGGAAGAGGCGAGCGGGGCGCTGACCGATTCCGAGTACGTGGCGATGCGCGAACACGGTCTGCCGATGCTGCGGACGATCGTGGACGGCCTCCTCGCATCGCAGGATCTCGACGCGATCGTCTACCCCACCTCGCCGACCCGCCCGGGGCTGGCGAACGGGGCGGTCCTGGGAAACCGGGGCGGGACGTCGGCGACGGACATCGCGAACCTGACGGGCTTCCCCGACCTCATCGTCCCCGCGGGCTTCACCAGCGACCGCCTGCCGGTCGCCATCTCCTTCTTCGGACCGGCGTTCGGCGAGCCGCGGCTCCTCGGGCTGGGATATGCCTTCGAGCAGGCGACCCGGGCGCGGAGGGATCCGGTCTACACGCCGCCCCTCCCGGGGGAGACGATCCCGGGAGCGGACGCCCAGAGGCGCTGAGGCCCGGGTTCCCTCCGAAATCGCGCCTCTCCGCCTCCGGACCCCGCGGCGTGGAAATCGCGTGGTCGGGGGAGCCGCCGGTGCCGGAGAAGGATTACGACCCGCAACCCGACCCTTCGCGCATGAAGAGCGACCTGATCGATCGAATCCGGGAAGAGCTCGTCGGAAGATATTTCTCCACGAAAACGGAGCTGCGCCACCTCGCCGAGGGGGCCGGCTTCACGTTCGTGCCCGTGGAGGTCCTCGTGGAGGACGACCACGAAGCGCTGGTGACCCTCCGACCCGACGAGGTGGGGGAGATCCGGGTGCGCGCCGAGCGGTCGGTGCCCTGGCAGCAGTTCTGCATCACCGCCGTCGAAGCGGTGTGAGCGTTCGGGGCGTAGCTCTTCTTCGAGTATCCCCACTACTACATCCACGGCACGGACGCGGAACACACCCTCGGTCAGGCCGAGTCGCAGGGGCGCGTCCGCGTGGACCCGGACAAGACAACGGACCTCGCCCGAGGGGTCCAGGAACACGGCGGCGCCCCGCGGGACGACCCCTGGTTCGAGCGGGTGAAGCGGAACGACGGGAGCAGACACGACGTGTCGCTCCCCGACCCGGTCCCCGTCATCGTCCACGAATGGATACCAGATCCGACTCGTTCCCGGTTCAGGCTCTCGCCCCCGTCCGGGGGCGAGGGCTTCCCAGCCTTCTTGATCCGGCTGGATTCCATGCGCATGGGACACCCCCGGGATGCGTTCCGCGTCCAGCTTCAGGGCAGCCGTGCCTGCCCGATGGTGTTGGCGTCGGTGCCGAACCAGATGGATCGGCTCGGCGCGTGGTAGACCATGTGACGCACCGATCCGCCCCCGCTCGGAATAGGGGTGACGCTCGTGAACTCTCCGGTTTCGGGGTCGAAGCCCACCATCCGGTTGGGCTCGCTGCCGGTCTCCACGTACCAGACCCGATCCTCGTCGTCCACCGTCATGGCGTAGGGGCGTGACGAGTTGCCGCCCGGGGAGGACCACTCCCTGACCTCGCCCGTCTCGGGATCCAGCCGGCCGAGCGCTCCCAGCGTATAGTCGACGTACCAGATCATCCCGTCGGAGGTGCGCGCGATCCTTCGCGGGCGCGTCAGCGGGTTGGGAAGCGGGTACTCCCTCATCTGCATCGTGGCCGGATCCACGGTGGCGACGCGGTTGGTGCCGAAGAGGACCACCCACGGGCGGTTGGTCTCGTCGACCACGATGCCGTAGGGCCGGGAGCGCTCCACCGAGGGGCTCACGAGCCGGACCTCGCCCGACTCGGGGTCCAGGCGGCCGATGAAGTTGCCGCCCTGCACGGTGAACCACAGGTCTCCGGAGGGGCCGAAGGCGAGGGTGTGCGGGTCGCGCGCCGCCAGGTCGGGCATGTCGAAGCGGCGGATCTCCCCCGTCTTCGGATCCATGCGGCCGATGTGCGAGTCGCCGTTCCCCGCGTACCACAGGTACCCGTCCGGCCCGACGACCACGTTGTGGGGGAGGGCGCGCGCGGGGAGATCGTACTTGCGGAACTCTCCGGAGGTGGGATCGAGGGCCGCCACGTAGTTGCCTCGCTGTCCCACGAACCAGACGCCGCCCCGCGCGTCGACGAAGGGGTCGCGCGGCCGCGACTGCTCCCAGGGCACCTTCCACTCGCGGATTTCGACCGTATCGGCGGGAGCCGCCGGGGCAGCCGGGAAGGTGAAGGCGATCGCCGAAAGGAATGCGGAGCCAAGAATCGTCGACGTCATCATCGTTCCTCCTTCGGTTTCAGAGGGCGAACTGCCGGGCCGGCCCTCACCGCGTGAGGCCGAGCCTCTCCTCGAGCTCCTCCCGGCGGCTGCGGCTGACGCTGAGCTCCGTCCCCCCGCGCAGGCGGACCGCGTAGTCGCCGCCGGAGCTGCGCAGCAGGGTGTCGATCAGGTCGAGGCGCACGATCGCCGAGCGGTGGATCCGGAAGAAGCGCGACGGGTCGAGCCGCTCCTCCAGCGCCTGCATCCTCTCGCGGATCACGTACGTCTTGTCTCCCGCGTGCAGCTCCGCGTAGGGGCCGCTGGCGGTGATGTAGTCGATTCGGGTGACCGGGAGCACCCGCACCTGCCCGCGCATCTCGACCGCGATCCTCTCCAGGTACTCCGCCGGGGCGGCAGGCTGCCGCGCGGGGGGCGCCTCCGGCTCCCCATGGAGCATCGAGACCAGCCGCTTCGTCATCCGCCCCACCTCCTCCAGCTCCACCATGCGGCGGGCCCGGCGGAAGGCCACCTCGAACCGGTCGTCGTCGAAGGGCTTCACCAGATAGTCGAGGGCGGCCACCTCGAAGGCGCGCAGCGCGTAGTGGTCGTACGCGGTGACGAAGACGGTCGCCGGCATCCGCTCCGGTCCCACCTCGGCCACGACGTCGAACCCAGTCATCCCCGGCATCTGGATGTCGAGGAAGACGAGGTCCGGCGCGAGCGAGCGGATCGCCTCCACCGCCTCAGCCCCATGGGTGGCCGTCCCGGCGACGACCACCTCCCGCTCCTTCTCCAGCAGATCCTCCAGCCGCTGCCGGGCCAGCAGCTCATCGTCCACGATGAGGACCCGAAGCGGCTGGTCAGAGGGCATCCGCGACGGTTTCCGCGGTGGTGGGCACCGCCAGCGCCCGCAGGTCCGAGGGCGTGTGGAAGGGGAGCCATATCTCGGCGACGGCGCCGCCGTGCTCCCCGGCCCGCAGCGAAAGGCGTTGCTCGTCGCCGTACAGCTCCTCCAGGCGCGCGCGGGTGTTCCGCAGCCCGACGCCTTCCTCCACCCCCTCGGTTCCGTTCTCCCGCAGGCCCGGGCCGTTGTCGAGCACGCGGAGCGCGAGGCGGTCCCCCTCGCGGGTCGCCCGCACCTCGATGCGGCCCATACCGAGGGTGTTCCCGGTGCCGTGCTTGATGGCGTTCTCCACCAGCGGCTGCAGGATCAGGTTCGGAACCAGCGCCTGCAGCGCCTCCGGCTCCACGCGCATCTGCGTCTCCAGCCTTCCCTGGAAGCGCACCTGCATGATCTCCAAGTAGCGGCGCAGGAAGTCCAGCTCCTGCTCCAGCTGGACCTCCTGGTCGTCGCTGCCGTCGAGCGTGAGGCGCAGCAGCTCGCTGAGGCGCGCCACCATGCGGCGCACCCCGCGAGGGTCGCGCTCGACCAGCGTGGAGATCGCGTGGAGCGTGTTGAAGAGGAAGTGCGGGTTGATCTGCATCCGCAGCGCGGTGAGGCGCGCCTCCGCCAGCTGCGCCTGCAGGTGAGCCGCGTGCGCCTGCAGGCGGATCGCCTCGTCCTTCCGGGCCTGGTAGCGGACGAAGTACTCCCTCGCGAAACCCGCCGCCAGGATCGCCAGGTAGACCATGAGGTCGTCCAGAAACCAGAGGCGCTGGAGGCTCTGGATGGGGGAGGCTCCCGCGACGTGGCGCAGCGGGACATGGAGCGCGTGGATCCGGAAGAGGTCCACCGCCACGTCCACCGAGACCGCGGCGACGATCCCCGCCCCGGCGAAGAGGGCGAGGCGCTCGGCCCGGCCGGAGCGCTCCAGGCCGAAGCGGCTGCTCATCCAGAAGACCAGCGGCGTGAGGGCGGCCCAGAGATAGTTCTCGAAGAAGCCGAGGGCGAAGGGGCGCCAGGTGAGCCCCGCCTGCAGGCCGGGGCCCCGGGGGTCGAGCAGCCGGTTGGCCACGGTGAGCACGGCGAGGAAGGTCCAGAAGGCGATGATCAGGACCATCTCCGTCCGGCGGAGCCGCCAGGGCTCGGCGCTAGCCTCCGGGGCGCCTCCGGAGCTGCGATGCTGCATGGAAAACTCTCCTCCTCGAAGGTGCCTCCGGGACCGCGTCCGCCGCCCCCCGCTCCGCCCGCGTCGGGGCGACAGCTCGAGCTCGCTCCGCGAGCGGTTCTCTGCTACACCATGTCGCAGCCTTCTCCTGAAGAGCATAGTAGCACGCGGCCGCCCCGCGCAAACCCCCGGGTCACCAGTTGCACCGCCACGCGCACCAGTTGCACCGGACACACACCAGCGGCGGGCGGTCGCCGCGCGGCGTCGGAGAGGAGAGACGAGCGGAACGTCCGGACCGGAACGGGGTCCTCCACTCATGGTACCGGGCGTGCACTTCGTCGTGCCGGCGGTGCCGTTCATCGGTGAAACCCGCGATTCTCCGGAAAGGCGGGGTATTCACTCCCTATCTCCGGCGGATCCCCGTGCGGACGTGATCGGGCTGGACCCGCCGCCCGGGTCTTTTCCTCTGACTCAGCTGGAGCACTCCTGCCTATGCGCGTTCCCCGGATTCGGGTTTTGTGGGTACTTCCCCTCCTGTTCGCGGCATCCCTGGGCCTGGCCGCGTCTCCGGCGGCTGCCCAGGGCTCGGCCTCCGACGTAGTCTCCGAAGGCGGCTCGAGCCGCCTGCACTCCCAGGCACCCACGGCCGTCGCCACGGCCACGGACGCGTCGATCGCCATCGATGGCCGTCTGGAAGAGGAGGCGTGGGCCATGGCGGAGCCCGTCACGGAATTCACGCAGGTGGACCCGATGGAGGGGAGGCCGGCCAGCGAGCGTACCGAGGTGCGGATCCTTTACGACACCGAGGCCCTCTACGTCGGCGCCCGGCTCTTCGATCCGGCTCCGGTCACGACCCGCCTTGCGCGGCGCGACGCGATGGTGCCGGACTCCGACTTCTTCATCGTCCTCCTCGACAGCTACCACGATCACCGGACCGCCTACCGCTTCGCCACCAACCCCTCCGGAATGAAGCGCGACGAGGTGGTCACCGGGGGAGGAGGCGGGGGGGGCGGCCCGGGCGGCGGTCGAGGCTTCGGCGACACTTCCTGGGATCCCGTCTGGGAGGTCGCCTCCGCTGTGACCGACTCCGGCTGGGTCACCGAGATGCGCATCCCCTTCAGCCAGCTCCGCTTCAGCCCCGAGGACGTGCAGACCTGGGGGATCCAGCTCGAACGCAAGATCAATCGCAAGCAGGAGAACGCCGTCTTCGCCTTCACGCCCAAGCTCGAGCGCGGGGGAGTCGCGAACTACGGACATCTTCGCGGCATCACGGGGCTCCGGCCCGGCCGCAGGCTGGAGATCCTCCCGTATGTCGGAGGCCGCGCCGAGTACCGGGTGATTCCCCGCGACGCGGCCGTCGACTTCTCCAATCCCTTCCGATCGGGCTCGGAGTTCTTCGCGGGCGGTGGGGTGGACCTCAAGTACCGGCTCAGCTCCAACGTGACGCTGGACGCCACGGTGAACCCCGACTTCGGTCAGGTGGAGGTCGATCCGGCGGAGCTCAACATCACCGCGTTCGAGACGCGGTTCGAGGAGAAGCGGCCATTCTTCGTGGAGGGCGCGGAGATCTTCCGCTTCGGTGACGCGGGGGGTGGAGGAGGCCGTTTCGGACCGGGCGGCTCGGCCCAGCTCCTCTACTCGCGACGGATCGGGAGGAGCCCGCAGGGCGAGGTGCCGGACGGCGCCGTGTACTCCGATCTGCCGAGCACGACCACGATCCTCGGCGCGGTGAAGCTCACCGGGAAGACCGCGGGAGGCTGGTCCGCCGGCTTACTCAACGGGGTCACCGGGCGTGAGCAGGCGCCCTTCGTGGACGAGCGGGGCTTCCAGCGCGAGGCGGTCGTCGAGCCGCTCTCCAATTATCTCGTCGGCCGCCTCCGCAAGGACCTGCGCGCGGGCCAGACCAATCTCGGAGCCATCGTCACCGCGGTGAACCGGAACCTGGACGACCCGGAGTTGGAGGGGCTCCTCCGCTCCGGCGCCTATGTCCTCGGGGGAGATTTCAGGCACGAGTGGGCGGACCGGAGCTGGGCGCTGAGCGGCCAGATCGCCTCCAGCTACGTCGCCGGCTCGGAGGAGGCGATCATCCGCACCCAGCGCTCGTCAGCTCGCTATTTTCAGCGACCCGACGCCGAGTACCTGGGGGTCGACTCCTCCGCGACGTCGCTCAGCGGCCTCCGGACGGAGGTGGAGCTGCAGAAACAGGCGGGAGAGTGGCAGGGCGGCGCCACGGTCTCCTCGATCAGCCCGGGGTTCGAGGCCAATGACCTCGGCTTCCAAACCGCCGCCGACCGCCTCCAGTTGGAGACCTCCCTCCGGTACGAGCAGCCCCGCCCGGGAAAGGTCTTCCGCCGTTGGGACCTCAGCAGCGACGTGGACGTGACGTGGAACCACGGCCGCGAGGTCGTGGACGCCTCCCTCGGCCTCTTCGGCTCGGCCCAGTTCAGCAACTACTGGGGGACGTTCTTCCGCCTCGGGTACGACCCGTCGACCCTGAACGACCGGCTTACCCGAGGGGGGCCGCTCGCCCGGGATCCCTCCGGCTACTCGGCGTTCCTGAACCTGAGCTCGGACAATCGCAAGGCGTACAGTCTGCGAGCCGGCGTCAACCTGGGCTGGGACGAGGCGGGTGCCTGGCGCCGTTCCGCGAACATCAACATGGGGCTGAAGCCGAACGATCGCTGGGAAGTTCGGGTCGGGCCCGATATCGCGCTGAGCCGGTCCGCGGCGCAGTTCGTCACCTCCGTCTCCGACCTCGTCGCGGAGCGGACCTTCGGGAGGCGCTACATCTTCGCGCCGCTGGAGCAGACCACGATCGGGATCGAGACCCGGCTGAACGTCACCTTCAACCCGGAGCTCTCCCTCGAGGTCTTCGCCCAGCCGTTCCTGTCGAGCGGCGACTATGGCGACCTGAAGGAGCTGCGAGAGCCCCGCACCTTCGATTTCCTCGAGTACGGCGCGGACCTCGGCACGGTGAGCCGGAACTCGGAGGGCGATTACGTCGTCGACCCCGACGGCCCCGGCGCCGGCGCGCCCTTCCGGGTCGCCGATCGCGACTTCACCTTCCGGAGCCTGCGCGGCAACGCGGTGCTCCGCTGGGAGTGGCGGCCCGGCAGCACCGTTTATCTGGTCTGGCAGCAGGAGCGCTCCGAGACGCTCACGGCGCTGGCGACCGATCCCGCGTACCGGCAAGTCGGGAACTTCCACTTCGGCCGGGATTCCCGCGAGCTCTTCGGCCTCCGTCCGGACAACGTCTTCCTGATCAAGGTGAACTACTGGCTGAACCCGTAAGGGGCGGTCCGGCGTGAGGGGGCCGCAAGTGGTTGGGATGGGGAACATTGCGCGCCGCGGGGGGGTTATACCGATAGACGCCGGACCGGCTGCCCGCGTGGACCGAGAAGGCCGATCTGACCCCCGTCCCGCGTTCTTCTGCATTCTTCCTTGGGATGGGCACGGATGAGGGCCCGCGGGCAGTCGTTCCGGGCCGGAGGGGCCGGCATCTCGCGCGAGATGCCGGCCCCTCGTCGCTTCCCGCCGTCGAGCCCCTGTTGCCTATTTTCGGCTCTCCTTCTATCTTTCCAGGCTGTCACTCGTTCGGAATCCTTCGCGCGCGCCTGAATGTCTGATCCGTTCGCCAGCGGACCGCGGGGGCCGCTGATGCTGCTCGCCGGCTCGTCCAACATCCCGCTGGCGGCCGAGGTCGCGGAGACCCTCGGCAGCCCCCTCGGAGATGTCACCATCCGGCGGTTCTCGGATGGCGAGATCTTCGTTCGCATGAACGAGAACGTGCGGGGGCGGGACCTCTTCATCATCCAGCCGACCATCCCGCCGGCGGACTACATGCTGGAGCTGCTGCTGCTCATCGACGCGGCACGCCGCGCCTCGGCGGCCCGGGTCACGGCGGTGATCCCGTACTTCGGATACGCCCGCCAGGATCGCAAGGACCAGCCCCGCGTTGCGATCGGCGCCAAGCTGATGGCGAACATGGTCACCACCGCCGGCGCCGACCGGGTCCTCGGAGTCGACTTCCACCAGCACCAGCTGCAGGGCTTCTTCGACATCCCCGTCGATCATCTCTACGCCGCGCCGGTCATTACCCGCTACTTTCGCGAGAAGCACCTCGACAACCTCGTGGTCGTGGCCCCGGACGTGGGTGCGGCGAAGATGGCCCGCGGCTTCGCCAAGCGGCTCGACGCCACCATCGGCATCATCGACAAGCGCCGTCCCACGGCGAACGTCGCCGAGGTGCTGCACGTCATCGGCGACGTGGAGGGAAAGGACTGTCTCATCGCCGACGACCTCATCGACACCGCCGGCACCATGACCGAGGCGGTGCGGGCGCTGAAGAAGCGCGGAGCGCGCGACGTGTACTGCTGCGCCTCCCACGCCGTGCTCTCCGGTCCCGCCGTGGAGCGCTTCACCGATTCGGAGGTCCGGGAGGTGGTGGTCACCAACACCATCGCCATCCCGGAGCAGAAGCGGTTTCCCCAGCTCACGGTCCTCTCGGTGGGGGACCTCCTGGCCCGGGCCATCCGCTACACCCACTCGAACGAGTCGGTCAGCTCGTTGTTCGAGTGAATTCGAGCCCCGGGGGGCGTCGGCCGTCCCGGGCGCTGTCGTCGACTCAGGAAAGAAAGGATCGATATGGCTGCCACGTTGACCGCCCGTCCGCGCCAGGAGCGCGGCAAGAGCGCCGCCCGGCGGATGCGCGGGGCCGGAGAGGTGCCGGCCGTCGTCTACGGCCACGGCGACGAGAACCGGGTGCTGAGCGTCTCCGCCCGCGAGCTGGAGCGCCTGCTCGCCCACATCAGCGCCGAGAACACCATCATTGATTTGCAGATCGACGGCGGCGGCACCTTTCCGACGCTCATCCGCGAGGTGCAGTACCATTCCACCCGCCCCGGCATCCTGCACGTCGATTTCTACATGGTGCACGCCGGCCAGACGCTGCACGTCGATATTCCGTTGCG
The DNA here is from genome assembly GCA_965215255.1 of Longimicrobiaceae bacterium. Lineage (GTDB taxonomy): Bacteria > Gemmatimonadota > Gemmatimonadetes > Longimicrobiales > Longimicrobiaceae > CBDCDN01. The sequence continues at coordinate 227,082 of CBDCDN010000011.1, forward strand.
CTACAACGGCACGCCTTTCGGCGTGCGTGAGAGCGGCGGTGTCCTTCAGGAGGTGCTCCGCGACCTCGCCGTCGAGTGCCTCCCGCGCGACATCCCGGAGGGCGTCGAGGTGGACGTCTCCGCCCTCGACATCGGCGATTCCCTCCACGTGCGCGACCTGAGCGTCCCGAACGTGAAGATCCTCAACGACGAGGACCTCGTGCTCTGCACCGTGAGCGCGCCGCGGGTGGTCGAGCTCGACGAGGAGCCGGAGACGGAGGACGGCGTGAGCGGCGACGTGGAGCCCGAGCTGATCCGCGACCGGAGGGACGACGCCGAGGACGTGCCGTTCGAGCACGGCTCGCGCCAGCCGGAGTGATCCCGGCGGCTGGCCGCTACCGCTCCGCGCGACGATGAAGGTGGTCGTCTGCCTCGGAAATCCTGGGTCGGAGTACTCCACCACCCGGCACAACGTCGGGTGGTGGCTTGCCGACCGTCTGGCCGAGGAGTGGGCGCTCGGGCGCTTCCGCCGCCAGGGCGGCGCGGCGGCGGTGGTGGGCGAGGAGGAGGGGCACGAGGTGCACCTCCTGAAGCCGCTCACCTACATGAACCGAAGCGGCGTGGTGCTCACGCCGCTTCGGCACATGGAGGAATTCGACGTCGCCCGTGATCTGCTGGTGGTCGTGGACGACGTCGCGCTGGAACCGGGCCGCGCCCGTTTCCGAGCCTCGGGGAGCGCCGGCGGCCACAACGGGCTCAGGTCGGTCGAGGCGAGCCTGGGCACGCAGGGGTACGCCCGGCTGCGCATCGGCGTCGGCGCGGCGCCGCCCGGCGGAGACCTGGCCGAGTGGGTCCTCTCCTCGCCGCCCCTCGAGGAGCGGCGCGCAATCCGGGATCTCTTTCCGGAACTCGCGGAAGGCGTCCGCCTCTGGCTTGCCGAGGGAGTCGAGGCGGCGATGAACCGAACCAACTCCGCGGTCCCTCCGGAACGGGCCGGAGAACCGTGACTCTCGCGCTTCTCCCGCGGCCCGGCCGACGGGGGGAGGCGCGGCCGATCGCTCGAACCGGAGCGAAGTACCACCCATCTCCAAGGAGAACCACGTGATTGATCTGGCTTGGTTGGCCTGGCCGCTCGGCCTCGTCGGCCTGATCTGCTCCCTCGCCATGTACTTCTACATCCGCAAGCAACCCGCGGGGAACGAGGTCATGCGCGGGATCGCGGAGCAGATCGAAGACGGCTCCATGGCGTTCCTGAAGCGCGAGTACTCGGTGCTCGCGGTATTCGTCCTGGTGGTGGGAGGCCTTCTCTGGCTCGCCATCGGACAGTGGACCGCCCTGGCCTTCTTCTTCGGCGCCGCCTCCTCGATGACGGCCGGCTTCATCGGGATGAAGGCCGCCACCAAAGCGAACGTGAGGACCTCCGAGGCCGCCCGGTCCGTGGGGCAGGGGATGGCGCTCCGCATGGCCTTCAGCGGCGGCGCGGTGATGGGGCTCGCGGTCGCTTCGCTTGGGCTGCTGGGCATAGGGCTGATCTACTACCTCGGCATCTATCTCCCGGGCGCCTTCGTGGCCGAGGAGATCGTCTCCTTTTCCGAGATCATCTCTGGCTACGCGATGGGCGCGTCGAGCATCGCGCTCTTCGCCCGCGTGGGCGGCGGGATCTACACCAAGGCGGCCGACGTCGGCGCCGACCTGGTGGGGAAGGTCGAGGCCGGCATCCCGGAGGACGACCCGCGCAACCCGGCCACGATCGCCGACAACGTAGGCGACAATGTGGGCGACACGGCGGGGATGGGAGCGGACATCTTCGAGTCGTACGTCGGCTCGGTGATCGCCACCATCGCCATCGGCGCCACCAGCGCCGTATACGCCGCTAGCCGTCTCGAGGCGATCGCCCTCCCGATCCTCACCATCACGGTCGGGCTGGTCGCCTCGCTCGTCGGCATCCTGCTGATGCGCGTGCTGGAGCGCTCCAACCCCGCCTCGGCGCTGCGCAACGTCACCTTCATCTCGGCCGGGATCTTCCTGGCGGCGATGTACTTCGTGGTGGTGGGCCTCGGCTTCGACCTCGAAGATCCCATCACCGGCCGCGTCTACGGCGCGAGCGGCCCCTTCTGGGCGATCGTCGCCGGAACGATCGTGGGGATCGCGATCGGCCTGGTGACCGAGTACTACACGGCCTCCCGGCCGGTCCGGCGCATCGCCGAATCGTCCCAGACGGGATCGGCCACCAACATCATCGCCGGCCTCGCGGTCGGGATGGAATCCACGGCGATCCCGGTGCTCATGATCTGCGTCGCGATCTGGATCTCCTTCTACTCCGCCGGGCTGTACGGGATCGGAATCGCGGCGGTGGGGATGCTGGCGACCGTCGGCGTCACGATGTCGGTGGACGCCTACGGGCCGATCGCCGACAATGCGGGGGGCATCTCCGAAATGAGCCATCTGGGTCCGGAAACCCGCAGGATCACCGACGGGCTGGACGCGATCGGCAACACCACGGCGGCCATCGGGAAGGGTTTCGCGATCGGCTCGGCCGCGCTGACGGCGCTCGCGCTCTTCTCGGCGTACGCCTCGGCGGTGGGGCTGCGCGAGACCGGCATCAACCTGATCGATCCGCTCGTGGTGATCGGAATGCTGATCGGTGGGATCCTCCCCTTCTACATCGGCGCGCTGACGATGACGGCCGTAGGCCGTGCGGCGCAGGGGATGGTGGAGGAGGTTCGCCGCCAGTTCCGCGAGATCAAGGGGCTGATGGAGGGCACCGCCAAGCCCGACTCGGCGCGCTGCGTGGATATCTCCACCCGCGCCGCGCTTCGCGAGATGGTGCTCCCGGGCGCCGTCGCCGTGAGCGCACCCGTGATCGTGGGCTACTTCCTCGGTGTCGCGGCGCTCGGCGGCCTCCTTGCCGGAGCGACCGTCACCGGCGTGCTGATGGCGCTCTTCATGGCGAACGCCGGCGGCGCGTGGGACAACGCCAAGAAGTACATCGAGGCCGGCGCGCTGGGCGGGAAGGGCTCCGACTCGCACAAGGCGGCCGTCGTCGGCGATACCGTGGGCGACCCCTTCAAGGACACCTCGGGCCCGTCGATGAACATCCTCATCAAGCTGATGAGCATCGTCTCGCTGGTGCTCGCCCCCTGGTTCGTCCGCGTCTGGGACCTTGAGCCGCCCGTGCCGGAGGTGGTGGGAATGATGGAGACTCTGAAGCACGCGGTCGCCGCGCTGCTGGGATGACGAAATGTGCCACGTGCTACGTGCAACGCGATCTCGGCACCCGGCACGCAGCACGTAGCACCTAGCACTCGCTTTCATGTTGAAACTCGGAATCGTCGGACTGCCGAACGTCGGCAAGTCGACCCTTTTCAACGCGCTGACCGCGGCCGGCGCCGATGCCGCCAACTATCCCTTCTGCACGGTCGATCCGAACGTGGGGATGGTGGAGGTGCCGGACGCGCGGGTGGACGTGCTCTCGGAGAAAGTGCGGCCGCAGCGCACGGTGAAGGCAGCCGTGCAATTCGTGGACATCGCCGGGCTGGTGAAGGGTGCCTCCGAGGGGGAAGGGCTCGGGAACCAGTTCCTCACCAACATCCGCGAGACGGACGCGGTGGTGCACGTGGTCCGCTGCTTCGACGATCCGGACGTGGTACACGTCATGGGGGGGGTCGACCCGGTGCGCGACCGCGAGATCATCAACCTGGAGCTGGCGCTCTCCGACCTGGCGGTGGTCGAGAAGCGGCTGGAGCGGGTGCGGAAGGGAGCGCGCGGCGGGGATAAGGAGGCGCAGGCGGAGTTGACGTTGCTGGAGCGGCTGAACGCCGCCCTCGGCGAGGGGAAGGCGGCGCGCACCGTGGAGGTGGACGCCGAGGAGGAGAAGCTGCTGCGCTCCTTCAACCTGCTCACCGCCAAGCCGGTGCTCTACCTCGCCAATGTGGCCGAGGACGACCTCCCGGAGGGGGACGATGCTTGCGTGCGCGCGCTGCGGGAAGCCGTGGAGGCGAGCGGCGAGGTGGCGGAGGTGATCCCGGTCTCGAGCAAGATCGAGTCGGAGCTCGCCGAGCTGCCGCCCCAGGAGCGCGAAGAGTTCCTCGCTTCGTTGGGGCTGGAGGAGCCGGGGCTGAACCTGCTGATCCGCGCCGGCTACCGACTGCTCGGGCTGCAGACCTACTTCACCGCCGGAGAGAAGGAGGTCCGCGCCTGGACGGTTCCCGTGGGCGCGAAGGCGCCCGAAGCCGCGGGAGTGATCCACTCGGACTTCGAGCGCGGCTTCATCCGGGCGGAAACGGTGGGGTGGGACGACTTCACCCGGGTGGGCTCGGTGAAGGCGGCGCGCGACCAGGGGCTGATGCGCTCCGAGGGGAAGGAGTACGTCGTGCGGGACGGCGACATCCTGCTCTTCCGCTTCAACGTCTGATGCTGCTTCCAGCTTGTTGCCGCTGACTCGGACCGGCACCTTTCGAATGCGGGCTGGACGTCACGGTTGAGGAGCTCACGAAAGCTCTGGGGCGCTGAGAGATCAGAAAGCCGGGGGAGTCGCGAGCATCGCTCGCGACTCCCCCGACCCCGCTCCACTCCCGAAAGGAGGGCCCCCGCTCAGGTCACTGCTGCGGCTGGGAGCCGCCGGTGGCGCGCTGCTTCGCGAGGAGCTGTTTGAAAGTCTCCATCTGCTGCGCGTCGACGCTGAGCACCCAGGTGATGTTCTCGTACTCGGCGGGGGTCAGCCCCTTCGCCTCGACGATCTTCTTGACCTCCTCCTGGCGCTGCTTGCGGAGCTCGTCCTGCGCCTCCCTGAGCTTGTTGCCGGTCCGGGCGAATTCGGCATTGATCCGCTCGCGGACGTCGGCGATCTCGGTGTAGGCGCCGGCATACGCGGCCAGCTTCTCGTCGGAGATCTGAGGCACGACCAAGGGAGCGGACTCGGTCTGCTGCACGGCGATCGCTTCCTGGGCCTGGAGGGCGGTCGCCGGCGCCGCGAGACCCAGCAGGGCGAGGGCGGCTACGGCCAGGAGGAGGCGCGGTTGTGCGAGAGGCTTCATGTTCTTCCTTCCTGTGGAGGAGTGGTCGTCCGGAGCACGGGAGATTCGAATCACGGCTCGCGCGCCGCGGCGGCCGCGGAGGATGCGTTCGGGAGCCGGATCCGGATGACTTGCAGCGGGGTACCCCGCGGGCACTCGGAAGATTCCGCGAGGCGCGCCTCGACGGCCACCCGCGCGCCGGGCTCGAGCCGCGGCCCGATCGCCCCGGAGAGGGTGTAGAGCTCGCCGCCGTCGCCGCGGAAGGTGGGGCAGGCCATCCCCTCGTCGGTCACCCACCCCTCGCGCACCAGGGTCCCGTCGGGGCCGGTGACGAAGAAGACATCCGAGAGGGCGAGGGGCCGGAAGTAGATGTCCATGACCATGAACGCATAGTTCCGGTCGTGCTCGGCCCAGGCGGGGACGGCGAAGGTGGTGGTCCCGACCAGGTTCCCATCCGGGTCCGTCTCGGTCTGCGCCAGCTCCTCGAAGCCCGAGCGCGTGCCGCCGATGCTGATGACCACCGGGGTGACACCCGGGAGGTAGAGCGGGCGGATGGTCACTTCGGTGCCGGGGGGGCCGCTGTGGGGGGTGATCAGTACCACGCGCGAGGCCGCGGAGTCGGCGGCGGTCCTCGGGGGATCGGCCCGGCGGCTCTGCGCGTCCGCGGGCGAAGGCGCGATCGAGGCGAGCCCGAGCAGCAGCGCAGCCAGGGGCGCCGCCGATGCGAGTCCGCGGCATCGGGGGGAGCGTCGGTTCAGGGTCATTGCGGCTTTCCTCGCTGCGGAAATCTACCCACCTACCGGTGGGGCGGCGAGCGGTCGAGCGAGTGGGAAGGCACGAATCCGCTTCAATTCTAATGCCCGCGGCGGAGAATGCCAATACGGCCGCTCACATCGGCGCCGCCCGGGTCTCTCCGCGGGGCGCGACCGGTTGAGGGAAGCCGGGATCGGCGCTAGCTTTCGCGTTTCGGAGGACACGGCATGGAGGAGACACCTATGGCGGAGGGGCACGAAGGATTGAGGTCCCTGGGAAGAGGGGTGGTCCCGGTGCCCACGGACCGGCCGGCGCCGGAGGTGCTGGAGCGCTTTCCCAATCCCGCCGCGAGCGCGAGCGCCAACCCGGCGGCGGCGGCGATGGCGCTGAGGATCGATGCGCCGGAGTTCACCTCGCTCTGCCCGATCACGCGGCAGCCGGACTGGGCGCGCATCGTGATCCGCTACCAGCCCGACGCCTGGTGCGTCGAGTCGAAGTCGCTCAAGCTCTACCTGGGGAGCTACCGCGACGTGGGCGAATTCCACGAGGCGTGCGTCAATCGGATCTGCAACGACCTCGCACGGCTCCTCGACCCGCTCTGGATGGTGGTGGAGGGGCGCTTCACCCCGCGCGGCGGGATTCCCTTCTGGCCGGTTTCCGTCTACCGGCGCGGGCTGCGCGACGACGCCGCCCCCGACCCTGCGGAGGACCGCCTCCCGCAGCCGGACCTCTTCGACGAGCTCGCCCCGCTCACCGAGCGGATGGATCGCGCCCCCCGCCGCGAGGACGTGATCTAGAGGCCGCACCGGTGCGGGGTGGCGTCGAAGGCGCTCCGCGGTTAAATTCTACGGCTCCGCTCGTCCTCCGACGGGCGGGGTCTTTCTTGATCCTGCTCCGCGCGAGGGCGCGGGGCCTCATGTCCACGGGAGAGAGATGGTGAGAGACTACGAAGCCGTGTACATCTTCGACTCCGCTCTGGAGGAGTCGCAGGTGAACGAGAAGCTGGACTGGTACCACGGCCTGCTGGCGGAAGGGGGCGGCGAGATCGCCGCCGTCGACCACTGGGGCCGGCGCCAGCTCGCCTACGCGATCGAGGACCACGACAACGGCTATTACGTCGTGTCGCACTTCAGCACCGCTCCGGAGAGACTTCCCGAGTACGAGCGCGTCATGCAGCTCGACGAGGCCCTGCTACGCTACCTGATCGTCGTCAACGAGGGCGATCTCCAGACGTCCATCGCGCCCGTGGAGGAGTCGCGCGACGACGACGAGGACTCCGACGAGGGGGAGGACTGACCATGGCCCGGGGACGTAAGAGCTGCCCGATCTGCGAGTCGGGGATCCGGACGATCGACTACAAGGACGAGCGCCGTCTGGCGCGGTTCATCACCGAGCGCGGGAAGATCCTCCCGCGCCGTATCAGCGGAATGTGCGCCCGCCATCAGCGCCAGCTCGGAACCGCCGTCAAGCGCGCCCGCTTTCTGGCGCTCATCCCCTACATCGCGGGATACGAGGGCTGACGATGGAACCGGCCGGAGCGACCGGGTCGGTCCGGTGGGGCACCGCCGTCGCGCTCACGCTCGCGGTGATGTTCCTCTCGATCTTCGACGCGATTCCGCTGGTCGCTCTCCCGCTGGCGGTGCTCTTCGTGGCGCTGCCGGCAGAGAGCCGGTGGAAGTGGATCGGGATGGGGACGGCGATCTGGGTGGCGGCGGTCGCGCTGCCCGGCAGCACCCTATCGGCGCTCAGCCGGGGGTGGGGGCTTCTCCTCGGAGGGGCGTTCCTGCTCTCGTCGGCCGTGCGCCCCCGCTGGGGAGTCCTGCCGCGGGCGCTGCTCGCAGTGGTCCTCGCCGGCGCGGCCGGTCTCGGGGGGCTCGCCCTCACGGGCGCCTGGCCCGCCGTGGATCGCCTGGTGCAGTCGCACCTGCAGACGGTGGCTTCGCTGACCCTCACGAGCGTCGGCACACAGGCGGCCGGATCCGCATGGGTCGGGGAGCTGGGAGAGGTCGCGCGCCGGATGGCCCGGCTGCAGTGGACGCTCTTCCCCGCGGTGCTGGCGCTGCAGTCGCTGGCGGCGTTGGCGCTCGCCTCCTGGTGGGTGGCGCGCTCGCGCCGCCGCGAGGAGACTTCGTTTCGACTGCGGCCGCTGCGCGAGTTTCGCTTCAACGATCAGCTCGTCTGGCTGGCGATCGCGGGGCTCGTCCTGCTGCTCCTCCCTTTCGGCGCCGCGGCCACGCGGGTCGGCGTCAACGCCCTGTTCTTCATGGGGGCGCTGTACGCGCTGCGCGGTCTGGGAGTGTTCCTGTTTCTCGCGGGGGGCGCGCCGTCGATCGGACTGATCGTCCTCGGGGTGCTCGCCGCGATCATCCTGAATCGGGTCGTCCTCACGGCCGCCCTTCTGGTGGGGCTGGGAGACACCTGGCTGGACATCCGGGGACGCGCCAAGCTGGCCCCCCGATCCTGATGCTTGGCGGCGTAGCCCCGGCTGCGCCCGCCGACTGCGCCACACGCCGCGCGCGTGCACCGGACTACTGGTAAGGAGCCAACACCATGCAGGTCATCCTCAGAGACCGCCTGGAAAACCTCGGCGACGCCGGGGAGGTCGTGAACGTCAAGCCGGGCTACGCCCGCAACTACCTGATCCCGCTCGGCCTCGCCTACGAGGCGACGGACGCCAACCTCAAGCGCATCGAGCGCGAGCGGGCGCAGGTCGCCAAGCGCGCCGCCGGGCAGCTGCAGTCCGCCCACGAGCAAGCCACCTCCCTCGAGAGCGTCGCGATCACCTTCCACGCCCGCGCCGGCGACGAGGGGAAGCTGTTCGGCTCGATCACGACGTCCGACATCGCCGATCGTCTCGCGGAGCAGGGCGTGACGATCGACCGCAAGCAGATCCAGCTCGACGAGCCCATCAAGGCTCTCGGGGTCTTTTCGGTGCCCATTCGCCTCCACGCCGACGTGCGCCCGGAGATCAAGGTCTGGGTCATCAAGGAAGAGTAGGCCGCCTCCGGGGCCGAAGCGAGAAGGGCGAGAGGGGCCCGGCTGTCCCCTCCCGCCCTTTACCCGTCCGCGCACGTTTAGGCCCCGTCGGGGTACGGAGGGAGGCGGTGAGCGGCCTCCGGCACGTTCCGGAGAACCTCTCCGTCTGCTGCTTCACCCGAACCCGTCGCTGGATGAACGCATCGTCCGAACACAGTCACGACGATCTCCCGGCCGAGGTGAAGCGGGCCGTGGAGCTCCTGCTCGACCGCAAGGCCCTCGACGTCACTCTGCTCGATCTCCGCAAGCTCTCGAGCGCGACCGACTTCTTCCTCATCGCCACGGGCCGCTCCGATACCCATGTGAGCGCAGTCGCCGACCACATGGTCGACGAGCTCAAGAGCGAAGGAGTCCGTCCCGTCGGTGTGGAGGGGATGCGGGGCGGCCGCTGGGTCCTCGTCGACTACGTGGACTTCGTGGTGCACGTCTTTCACCCCGCCGCTCGCGAGTTCTATCAGCTCGAGCGGCTCTGGGGAGACGCTCCCACGCGCTTCTTTGAGCCGCAGGAAGCCGCGACCTGAGCCTCCGGCCGTACGCCGAGGCCTCCTCCCTTCCCTCGTCGCGCCGTCTTGTCCGTCGGGCGCGACCGCCCTTATCTTTCCCGCTTTGCCCGCAACCCGCGCCAGGAATGGCTCGCCCCGGCACGGGATCGGCGATCCACGGGCTCGTCCGTCTGCTCTCCGCGTGCAAGCCATGAGCGATACCAGCGCTTTCTCCCATACCGGCACCGGACCCCTCCCGCCGCCGACCTCCTTCGAGCCGTCCGACGAGAATGCCGTCGCGTTGGGGCTTCGACCCGACGGCACGGTCGTCCTCCTCCTGGCGGCGGGCGACGGGTCGGCCTGGGCCGCCGACGCCGCCATCGCCCTCGCCTCGGCCTGGGCTCAGGGCGGCCGGCGCGTGGTGCTGGCGGACCTCCACCTGGAGAACCCCTCGCTCCACGATCGTCTGGGAGCCGCCAATCTCGAGGGGATGGTGGATGTTTTCCTCTACGGAGCCTCCATCTCGCGGAGCGCGAGGCCGGTCCGCGGGCGCGGCTTCTACCTGATCTCCGCCGGGACGTACGAGGCGGATGCGGAGGCGATCTACCGCCACCCCCGCTGGCCGAAGCTGGTCGCCGGCTTCCGCGAGGCCAACGCCTCCCTCGTCCTCTTCGCCCCCGCCGAGGCCACGGACCTGGAGTCGCTCGCTCGCTGGGTGGATCGCGCCGTGCTGCTGGGCTCCCCGGCCTCCGAGGCCGCGACGGTCCTCCTCGACCAGGGGGTGCCGGTGGAAGCGCGGCTCGTGCCGCCCGGCGCGCCGGCATTCGACCGGCCCGCCGGAGGAGCCCGGCGCGTCGCGGTCGAAACGGCCCGTGTCGCCGGCGGACGAGGAGCTGCCTCCCCGGGGGGTCGACCGGGACGGCGACCCGCTTCTTCCTTCCGCTTCCGCGCGGGAAGTGCCGCGCGGATCCCGGCGCGGCTGGCTCGTCGCCCTCGCGGTCCTGGTGGGAATGGCGGTGCTCGCATGGGTGGGTTACCTGGCCGCGGGGGACCGCCCGCGGCTGTCGAACCGCCTCGCCCCCGGCGCGGCTCCCGGAGAGGGAGCCGGGGCGGCCGCGTCCACGCGCACCGGTGAGGCGCTCCCCTTCTCCGTGCAGGTGAAGGCGTTCAGCTCCTTCACCGCCGCGCGCCAGGAGCTCCTGGCCCAGACCGGCCGCTACGGAGGAGTCCTCTTCTTCGTCTCGCCGGAGGAGGTGCAGGGGGTGCTGTACTTCAAGATCATGGCGGGGCTGGCGGCGGACACGGCCATGGCCAACGCCCTCCAGGCGCGCCTGGCCGAGGCCGGTGCGATCGACCCGGAGGATACCGCGGGGGCATGGAACATGATCCGTCCCACTCCGTTCGCCTTCGACCTCGGCGAGTTCTCTTCCGCCGGGCGGGCGATGCTCCGCGCGGACTCCCTGCTCGCCCGCGAGGTCCCGAGCTACGCCGTCGCGATGCCGTACTCGGACGGGCCGCGCCGCTGGCAGCTCTACGGAGGGGCGTACCCGGACAGCGCGAGCGCCGAGGCGATGCGCCAGCGCCTGCGAGCGGCCGCCGTCGAGCCGCGGCTCGTGCTGCGCGTCGGTGAATCCGGCGCCGGAGGCGAAGCCGCGATGCGATGAGGCTGAAGTCGCTCCGCCTCCACGGCTTCAAGTCCTTCGCCGACCGCACCATCCTCGACTTCCGCGAAGGGGTCACCGCTATCGTCGGCTCCAACGGCTGCGGGAAGTCGAACATCGCCGACTCCATCCGCTGGGTCCTGGGGGAGCAGCGCGCGAGCGCCATCCGCGGGGCGAAGATGGAGGAGGTGATCTTCCCAGGGCACCACCCGTCGCCGGCCACTCAACTTCGCCGAAGCCTCCCTCCTCTTCGACAACGAGGAGGGGCGCGTCCCGATCCCTCAGTCGGAGATCGAGGTCACCCCGAAAGGTCTTCCGCGAGGGCGGGAGCGAGTACAGCCTCAACCGCGCCGGCTGCCGCCTGCGCGACGTCCAGGGGCTGCTGCGCGATACGGGGCTGGGGTCGAACGCCTACGCGATCATCGAGGCGGGGATGGCTCGAGACGCTCCTCAGCGATCGGGCCGAGGAGCGGCGCATGCTCTTCGAGGAAGCGGCGGGGATCGGCCGCTACAAGGACAATCGCCGGGCCGCGGCGCGCCGCCTCGAGGCCGCCGAGGGCGATCTCGCCCGCCTGCAGGACCTCGCCGCCGAGGTCGAGTCGAAGGTGCGCGCGCTCGCCCGCCAGAAGCGGAAGGCGGAGCGCCACCGCGAGCTGCGGGTCCGCCGGCTCGATCTGGAGGTCGCCATCGCGCGCCGCGAGCTCGCCGCGCTGGACGTCGCGCTGCGCGAGGCTGGAGCCCGGCGCGCCGCGCTCGACCAGGAGGAGCGCGGCGCGGCGGCGGAGAAGAACGCCTCGGAGTCGCGCATCGAGGAGATCCGCGTCGAGGCGGCGCTCCTGACGCGCCGCCGCTCCACCGTGGCGGAGCGTCTGGAGCGGGTGCGCGCGCAGCTCGATGCCCGCGAGCGGGAGGTTTTTCGTGGCCGACGAGCGCCGCGGCCACGCCCAGCTGCGTATCGAGCAGCTGGTGCGGGAGCGGCGGGAGCTGGAGCGGCGGCGCGCCTCGCTGAAGGGTGAGATCGAGCGCGGCGGGGAGGAGCGGGAACGGCACCGGGGAGAGATCGACGCCCTCCGTGCGCGGCTGGAGGAGCGCGGCGAGGAGAACCGGGCGGTGCGCGGCGCGCTGGCCTCCGAGCGGGCCGCCGCGGAGGCGGCGGCGCTCCGGGTGCGGGAGCTGGCGCGGGAGATCGCCACCGCCGAGGGCGAGCGTGCCTCGGCCGAGCGCCGCCGGCGCGAGGCGGAGGAGCGCCTGGAGGGGCTCGGCTGGCAGGAGCGGCAGCTGCGCGGCGAGCTGGCCGAGACCTCCGCGCAGACGGATTTCTGGTCCTCCCGCGCGGAGGAGATCCGCGGCCGGCATGCCGCCGCCGGGGAGGCGGCGGACCGGGCGCGCGAGGGGGTCCGCGCTCTGCGAGGGCGCGAGAAGGGCGCCCGCGACGCGCTGCGAGCGGCCGAGAACCGCCTGTCGCGCCTCGACGCGCAGGCGGACGCGCGCGAGGCGCTGGAGCGCTCCTACGGAGGCTTCGCCCCCGCCGTCGCGGCGCTGATGGCGCACCGCGGGCGCTTCCCTGGCGTGCTCGGCCCGCTGGCGGACTTCCTGGAAGGCGCCGCGGCCGGAGGCACGGCGGCTTCGTCGATCGAGGCCTACCTCGGACCTCTCCTGCAGGCGGTGGTGGTGCGGGATCTCGCCGCCGCGCGGGCGGTGCGCCGCTGGTTTCGCGAGGAGTGGAAGGGCGGCGGCTCGCTCCTCCTCCTCCCCCTCGACGCGCCTGGCCCCGGCGGCGCTTCCGTCGGCACGGGCCTGGGTTGGGCCGAGCGGTTGCTGGCGGGGCTCGTGGTGGTGCCCGGAGATCCGCTGGAGGAGCACGTTCGCGCCGCGCCGCGCGTGGACGCCGGGGGCGACGTGGTGGACGCGCGTGGCGTGGTGCGGCTCGCGGAGCGTGGGGCGGGGGAGGGGATCCTCGCCCGCCGCGAGGCCCTGGGCCGGCTGCGTGTCGAGCGGGACGCCGCGGCCGCCGAGCGAGAGGTCCGGGCGCGGGAGTACGATTCGCTCCGCCTCGCGCTCGAGGAGGGCGAGGAGCGCGCGAGGGAGACCGGCGAGCTGCAGCGCGTGCTGGAGTCGGAGGCGAAGCGGGCCGAGATGGACTCCGCCGCGCACCGGCACCGTCAGGGGCGGCTGCAACGAGACGAGGAGGCGCTCGCCGCCTCGCTCGCGTCGCTGCGGCAGAGGGCGGAGCGCGCGGCGGAGGGGATGGCCGTCTTGGAGGACCGGCTGGGGGAGCTGACCGCGGCGGTGGAGGAGGCCAACGCCTCCGATGCCCACGCACGTGGCCGCCTCGTCGGGCTGGAGGTGCGTTGGGAGGAGGCGCGCGGAGGAGGAGGCGGAGCTGCGCGTCGCCGCCGCCCGCGCCGAGGCCGGGCTGCGCGAGGCGGAGCGCCGCCGGGAGGAGGCGGAGCAGGGGAGCGCCGCCGCGTCGGGCCGCGCCGCCGCCCTCGAGCGCGAGGCCGCGGAGCTGCGCCGCACCCTCGAAGGCCTCTCCGGCGCGCGGGAGGGCGCGGCTCGAGAGGTCGGCGAGCTCTTCGGCGCGCGAGACCGCGAGGCGGCCGAGATGGCGCGGGTGGACGAGCGGATCGCCGCGGTGGACGCGGAGCTGACGCGGCTCGGCGACGCCGCTCGCGCGGCCCGGCGCCGCGAGTCGGAGGCCGCCGAGGAGCGCCACCGGCTCGACCTGGCCATCGCCGACCTGCGCTCGCGCGCCGAGCGCACCCGCGAGCGGCCGGAGGCGGAGTGGGGCCGCCCCTGGGAGGCGCTCCTCTCCGCCTCCGGCCCGGTGGAGGAGGGCGACCTCGACGCCTGGCGCGCCGAGCTGCGCGAGACCACGCAGGCGCTGGACTGCCTCGGACCCGTGAACATGCTCGCGGTGGAGGAGCACGAGGAGGAGGAGCGGCGCCTAGACTTCCTCGTCGAGCAGCGCGACGACCTCACCGCCGCGCGCGACGATCTCCTGGCGGCCATCCGGCAGATCGACCGCACCGCCCGCGACGTCTTCGCCGAGACCTTCGGAACCGTGCGCGAGAACTTCCAACGCGTCTTCCAGTCCCTCTTCCACGGCGGAGAATGCGACGTCTGGCTCGCGGACCCGGACGACCCGCTCGAGTCCCCCGTCGAGATCCAGGCTTCGCCGAAGGGGAAGCGGACGCAGCGCATCCACCTGCTCTCCGGGGGCGAGCGGACGCTCACCGCGCTGGCGCTCCTCTTCGCCCTCTATCTGGTCAAGCCCTCCCCCTTCTGCGTGCTCGACGAGGTGGACGCACCGCTGGACGAGTCCAACGTCGGGCGCTTCATCCAGCTGCTGCGGGATTTCAAGGCGGAGACGCAGTTCATCGTCATCACCCACAACCCGCGCACGATCGAGGCGGCCGACTGGGTATACGGAGTCACCATGGAGGAGGCGGGCGTCTCGTCGATCGTGGGGGTGGAGATGCTCGACTCGTGGCGGCAGGACTCGCACCTCCCGATGAACGCCTGAGGCGGCTGCTGGACTCTCCGCCCGGGGGGGTGTAGATTCAGACCGGTAGGTTCATCCCGGAGGAGCTCGGGCCACCGAGGGATCTCAGCCTCCGAGATCCCTCGCTGCGCTCGGGATGACGACATCCGTCGGCCGAGCGCCGGTCACCGTCCCCAAGCCGTAGGTTCTCATGTTGGTAGTCATGGCGCACAACGCGTCCCCGGGCCAGATCGACGGGGTCGTCGGCACGATTCGGCAGATGGGGTACGACGCCGCTCCCATCCCCGGGAAGCAGCGGACCGCCATCGGCCTGGTGGGCAACGACGGAAAGGTGGATTCGAGCCGCCTGGAGGCTCTCCCGGGGGTCCTGCAGGTCATTCACGTGTCGCAGCCGTACAAGCAGGTCTCCCGCGAGTGGCGGGAGGAGCCGACGGTGGTCGCCCTGGCGAACGGGACGAGGATCGGCGGGCGCGACGTGGTGGTGATGGCGGGGCCCTGCGCGGTCGAGTCGGAGCAGCAGATCCTGGGAATCGCGCACCGGCTGCGCGCGGCCGGGGCCACCATCCTGCGCGGCGGCGCCTTCAAGCCCCGCTCTTCGCCGTATTCGTTCCAGGGGATGGGCGAGGAGGGGCTGAAGCTCCTGGCCCGCGCCCGGGAGGAAACGGGGATGGCGATCGTCACCGAGGCCCTCGACCCCGAAGGGGTGGACGTCGTGGCGGAGTACGCCGACATCGTGCAGATCGGCGCGCGCAACATGCAGAACTTCTCCCTGCTGCGCCGCGCCGGACGGGCGGGGAAACCGGTCCTGCTGAAGCGCGGGCTCGCCGCCACGGTGAAGGAGCTCCTCCTCTCCGCGGAGTACATCCTCGCCGAGGGGAACGGGGAGGTGATCCTCTGCGAGCGCGGGGTGCGCAGCTTCGACACCCACACGCGCAACCTGCTCGACCTGACGGCGATCCCGGTGGTGAAGTCGCTCTCGCACCTGCCGATCATCGCCGATCCCAGCCACGGCACGGGCATCCGCGCCAAGGTCATCCCGATGGGGCGTGCCGCGATCGCCGCCGGTGCGGACGGGCTCATGGTCGAGGTGCACCCCGACCCCGAGCACGCACTCTCCGACGGTGCGCAGTCGCTCTTCCCCGACCAGTTCGCCGAGCTGATGTCGCAGATCGAGCCGATCGCCCGGGCGATCGGCCGCTCGCTCGCCCCGTCGCTGGAGGAGCGGGTGCCGGAGGAAGTCGCCTGACGGGCTGAGCGTTGTCGGGAAAGCCGCTCGGCGACCGGGGCGAGGCGATCGCCGCCCGGCACCTGGAGCTCTCCGGCTGGCGCATCCTCGACCGGAACTACCGTCTGGGTCACAAGGAGATCGACCTTGTCGCGGCGCGCGACGGGGTCGTCGCCTTCGTGGAGGTGAAGACCCGCTCCGGCCGCGGCTACGGCCACCCGCTGGAGGCGATCACCGCCCGCAAGCGGCGCGAGATCCGCCAGGTGGCCCTCGCCTGGATCGCGGAGCACGGCCGCCCCGGGCACACCTACCGCTTCGACGCCGTCGCCATCCTCCTGCCGGCCGGAGGGCCGCCCTCGGTCGAGCACGTGGAGGACGCGTGGGGGGTGACGGGGTGAAAGGGTGGGGATGGAGAATCTGCGGGGCGCCGGTTGATCCTCGAGCCCGATCGAGGGTATCTTTAGAAGCCGGTTCACCCCTTTCACTCCGACGCCCCTTCACCCCGTCACCTCCTTGTCCCGCACCGCTCTCGCCCGAGCTTACCGTCCGCGCCGCTTCGCCGAGGTGGCGACGCAGGAGCATGTCTCCGCCACGCTGCGCTCGGCGGTGCAGCGCGGGCGGGTGGCGCACGCCTATCTGTTCTGCGGGCCGCGGGGGGTGGGGAAGACCACCCTCGCGCGGGTGTTAGCCATGGCGTTGAATTGCCCGCACCGCTCCGCCGAAGGAGAGCCGTGCGGCGAGTGCGACTCCTGCCAGCGTATCTGGGCCGGCAAGACGTCGCTCGACGTGGTGGAGATCGACGCTGCCTCGAACCGCGGCGTGGACGACGCGCGCGACCTGCGGGAGAGGGCGATGTACGCCCCCTCGGAGCGGGACCGCTTCAAGGTGTACATCATCGACGAGGCGCACATGCTCACCCGCGAGGCATGGAACGCGCTCCTCAAGATCCTGGAGGAGCCGCCGCCGCGGGTGATCTTCGTCTTCGCCACCACCGAGCCGCAGAAGATCCAGCAGGCGGCGCCGCCGATCCTCTCGCGCTGCCAGCGTTTCGACTTCCACCGCATCGGCAACGCCGATCTGGTTCGGCGCATGCGCGAGGTGCTCTCCGCCGAGGGGGTGGAGGCCGCGGAAGACGTCCTCCTCCCCATCTCCCGGAAAGCGGACGGCGGGATGCGCGACGCCCTCTCGCTGCTCGACCAGGTGCTCTCCTTCTCGGACGGAGCGCCGAGCGCCGGCGACGTCACGCGGGTGCTCGGGCTGGTGGGCGACGAGCTGTACCTGGAGCTGGCGGAGATCGTGGCCGAGCGTCGGCACGCGGACGTTTTCCGCTTCGTCTCGCGGCTGCTGGGCGACGGCTACGACCTGGCCGAGTTCTACCGCGGCCTGGCGGACTTCCTCCGCGCCCTGCTGATGATCCGCCTCGCGGGTTCCGAGGCGGCGGAGGTCCGGCCAGACCTGCTCGCAGGCTACGTGGAGAGCGCGGAGCGCTTCGACTCGGGCGACCTGCTCCGCATGCTCTCGCAGGTCGCCGAGCTGGACGCCGACGGCCGCTTCCGGAAGAGCGGTCAGCAGCAGATCCTCATCGAGCTTCTCCTGCTGCGGTTCTCGTACCTGGACCGGACGGTTTCCCTGGAGGAGGTGCTGGGCGCGCTCGGAGGACGCGGCGAGGAGCTCCGGAGCGAGGGGAGGGACGGACCCGCAAACCCCGGGCGGGGGCGGCCGGCCGCGTCTGAGGCGCCGTCCGCCCCTCCCGCTCCGCGGGCCGCTCCGCCTCCGCCTCCCGCCGCCCCGGATCGCGCGCCGGAGGCGGGGCCGGCGGAGGAGGGGGCGCTGGACCTGGTGCAGGTGCAGCGCGCCTGGCGCGCGCTCCTCGACGAGGGGGAGGGGATCCCCACCGGGATGAAGCTCGTCCTGCGTCCCGCGGTGCTCTCACTCGACGGGGAGAGCACGGTGTGGATCGGGGTGCCGGCGAACTCCCCGATCCTGGAGCGGATGGAGAGTCCCGCGGCCCGGCGTGTGCTAGAGGAGGCGATGGCGAAGCGCCTGCGCCGGCGGGTTTCGCTGGCCTTCGCCTCGACCGACGGGGGCGGCGCCCCCCTCGAGCCGCAGCGGCTCACCGCCGAGACGGTGAAGCGAGACCGCCTCCGGCGCCTCACCGGAGGGGACCCGCTCCTGGCGGCGGCGGTGGAGGAGTGGGACCTGGAGCTGATCGAGTGAGCCGGCCCGGCCTTCCCGGCGATCCTCCCGCCTTGCGACGCCCCGTCCCGCTCCGGTACATTCCTCTCATCCCGGTCCCCAGGGGCGCGCTCGGCGCCCCCATGCGAGCACGGCGTTTTTCCGCATTTCGCGGGCGAAGGCGAGAATGACCGACAACTTCCAGCAGATCCTCCAGATGGGCCAGCAGGTGCAGGCCCGCCTCTCCCAGCTGCAGAGCGAGCTGGGACAGCGAACCGTGTCCTGCTCCAGCGGCGGCGGGATGATCACCGTGACCGCGGACGGGCGGGGCAAGATCCGCTCGGTCAAGATCGACCCGTCGGTGGTCGATCCCCAGGACGTCGAGATGCTCGAGGACCTGGTGCTCGCCGCCGTCTCCGAGGCCCAGACGCGGGCTGCCTCGGTGTACGAGGAGGAGATGCGGAAGATGACCGGCGGCTTCGGACTGCCCTTCGATCTGCCGGGGCTCTGAGCCCGTCGCGGAGGGTCCGTTGTCGTTGATCGACCACCTGGCGGACGAGCTCTCGCGGCTTCCCGGTATCGGCCGCAAGACGGCCCTGCGCCTCACGTACCATCTGCTCAAGGCGCCCGCGGAAGACGCCGGCCGTCTCGCCGGCGCCATCGTCGCCGTTTCGGAGCGGGTGCGGGCCTGCGCGAGCTGCGGGAACTACACGGAGAGGAGCCCCTGCTCCATCTGTGAGAGCCCCCGCCGCGACCCCTCCATCGTATGCGTGGTCGAGGAGGCGTCGGACATCGGGGCGATCGAGCGCTCCGGGGAGTACCGGGGGCTCTACCACGTGCTCGGCGGACGCCTCTCCCCGCTCGACGGGATCGGCCCGGGAGAGCTCAACATCGCCGGCCTGCTGGAGAGGCTGAAGGAGAACGGCGCCGTGCGCGAGGTGGTGCTGGCGACCAATCCGAGCGTGGAGGGGGAGGCGACGGCCCTCTATCTGCACAAGCTGCTCGCCCCGCTCGGGCTGCGCGTGACGCGGATCGCCCGCGGCCTGCCCATCGGCGGCGATCTCGAGTACGCCGACGGCGTCACCATCGCGGAGGCGCTGCACGGTCGGCGGGAACTGTGAAGGCGAGCCACCCCTCCCTTTCGGTGCAAGCCATGGATACCCATCGCGTGCTGCGGACGACCGGTGTCACCCTCCTGGCCGTGGCCGCCGCGGCGGCCCTGGGCGCCCTTCTCGTTCGCGACCAGATCAGCCGCCACCGGCGCGACCTGTTCAGCCCGCACCCGCTGCGCCGGCTGGCCGCGCTCGGATACCTCGGCAGCCTCCCGGCCTCCGTGGACGTCGTACTCCTCCTGCGTGATTTCATCGCCTGGGAGCCGCGCACGCTCCTGCGGCGGCGCGCATCCGCGCTGCTGGCGCGCATGGAAGGCGCCCTGGCGACGCGCGCCCGCCCCGAAGCGGTCTGAGCATCCCGCGCCGCCACATCCACGCACTCGGGACCGAGGGAGCGGCTTGAACCTTCCCAATCTGATCACCATCGGACGGATCATCCTCGCCGTGCTGATCATTCCGCTGCTCTTCATGGAGCAGTTTTCGCCGCGCCTGCTCGCCTTCCTCATCTTCCTCGCGGCGGCCTTCTCGGATCTCTGGGACGGCCACCTGGCACGCTCCCGCGGCCTGATCACCGATCTCGGCAAGCTGCTCGATCCCCTCGCCGACAAGCTCCTCCTCGCCGCCACCTTCCTGCCGTTCTACTTCCTCTCGCACGGCGCCAGCGCCGACGAGTTCCCCTGGTTCGGCGGCGTCTTCCCGCTCTGGATCATGCTGGTGATCTTCGGCCGCGAGGCCTTCATCACCCTTTTCCGGAGCTACGCCGCGCGCCGCGGAGTGGTGATCCCGGCCGGGCGGTCGGGGAAGTACAAGACGGTGTCCCAGAACCTCTTCATCGGCTCCGCGATCCTCTGGTACGCGCTGCAGGCCGCGGCGCGGGCGCGGGAGTGGAATGGGGAGGTGTGGCAGGGGTGGCAGACGTTCCACTTCGCCTTCTCGGTGGCGATGCTCTCCGTGGCGGTGGTCCTGACGATCTACTCGATGGTCGTCTATCTATGGGGCTACCGCTCGCTGGTGCTCGCCGATGACGGCGCCGGCTGAGCTCCCCGCGCCGGCGGTGGGCGGCGGCGAGCTGCGCCCCGCCGGCGACGTGCGGATCCACTTCCGTGCCTGGGCACCGGACCGACCGCGCGCCGGACTGCTCCTCGCGCACGGGCTCGGGGAGCACTCCGGCCGCTACGCCTCCCTCGCCGCGACCCTCTCGCGACGGGGGATCGCCGTCTTCGCGCCCGATTTCCGCGGCCACGGGCTCTCCGGCGGGCAGCGCGGCCACGTGCGCCGCTTCGCGGACTTTCTCGGCGAGCTCGACGCGATGCGCGAGGAGGCGGTTCGCTCCCTTCCGAACGGGGCTCCGCTCCTGCTGATGGGCCACTCCCTCGGCGGGTTGATCGCCATCCGTTACCTCGAGACCCGCTCCGAGGCCGCTTTCCGGGGCGCCGTCCTCTCGGCGCCGGCGCTCGGGCTGGAGCGGAAGGTCTCGCTGGCGGAGCGGCTCCTCGCGCGGGTGCTCGACGGAGTGCTGCCCCGGGTGCCCTTTCCCAACGCCATTCCGCCCGAGGACCTGTCGCACGACCCGGCGGAGGTGGCGGCGTACCGGCGCGATCCCCTCGTGCACCGGTGGATCACCGTGCGACTCTTCACGGAGATGCGGGACGCCATGGACGAGGCCCGGGCGGAGCGTGGCCGCATCGGCGTCCCCGCGCTCTTCCTGGTGCCGGAGGAGGACCGCGTGGTGAACGTCGAGGCGACGCTCGCCTTCTGTCGTGGCACGAGCTTCGAGGTGCGGCGCTACCCCGGCCTCTTCCACGAGCTCCTGCACGAGGTGCAGCGGGAGGCGGTCGCCGACGAAATGGCCGCGTGGATGGAGGCCCGCATCGGGTAACTCGCTGCCATTCTGACGGACTTCGAATGGCACTCGGATTGCACGCCTCCGTCGCAACGTTGGGTTCCGCACGTTTCCGCCGGGGCTGTCGCGCGAGGCGCGGGCGCTCCGCGCGGTGTTGCCGTGCGTCGGCTGACTTTCCCCACGACCCCTGGTTCCATGAGAGATCGATCGGAGCAGAAGTCGAGGTCCGCGGCGCCGGAGGAGGGCACGGCCCCGGCGGGCGAGCGCCCGCAGGCCGGCGCGTCCGCCGAGCCGGCGCCGGAGCGCGAAGCGACCGACCCCCCCCTCGGCGCGGACGCAGGGTCCGAGCGCGTCCGGGAGCTCGCCGCGGAGCTGGACTCGCTCCGCGACCGCTACCTGCGCACCATGGCCGAGTTCGAGAACTTCCGGCGGCGCACCGAGCGTGAGCGCTCCGAAGGCGGGGCGAAGGCCCAGGCACAGGTGGTGGAGAAGCTTCTCGACGCCCTCGACGACCTGCAGCGGGTCGCGCACTATGGCGCTGACACGACGACGGTCGAGACCCTGCTGGAGGGAGTGCAGATGGTGGAGCGGAAGCTGCTCCGCACGCTGGAGGGGGCGGGCCTCGAGAAAATGAACGCTCGCGGAGAGGTCTTCGACCCTACGCTCCACGAGGCCATCATGACTGCCCCCGCCGAGTCCCACGAGGAGGACGAGACCGTGGGCGAGGTCTTCCAACCAGGGTACCAGTTCAGAGGGATCCTCCTGCGCCCCGCCCGCGTGCAGGTCAAGAAATACGGCGACTGACCGGTTGCCGCCGGCGCACTCCCCGCGGGACCGGGATTCTCCACCAGAGACGGACCATGGCGACAGCGACGAAGGATTTCTACAAGACTCTCGGGGTGGCGGAGAACTCCGGCGCGGACGAGATCAAGAAGGCGTACCGGAAGCTCGCCAAGAAGTACCACCCGGACGCCAACCCGAATGACGCGCAGGCGGCGGACCGCTTCAAGGAAGTGTCGGAGGCCTATTCGGTTCTCTCCGACGAGCAGAAGCGGAAACAGTACGACCAGATGCGGAAGTACGGGGCGTTCTCCGGCCTCGGCGGGGCGGCCGGCGGAGGATTCGGCCGTGGGACGGCGGGCGCTCCTGGCGGCGCGGGGCAGACCATCAATATGGAGGACCTGAGCGGCCTCGGCGGGCTCGGCGACCTCTTCGGCTCCATCTTCGACTTCGGCAAGCGCAAGGGACGTTCCCAGGGTCCGCAGCGAGGCCAGAACGTCGAGTACGCGGTGGACGTCCCCTTCGAGTTGGCGGCGCGCGGCGGAAAGCTGCCGATCTCCGTTCCCATCACCGAGAACTGCCCCACCTGCCAGGGAAGCGGCGCGGCCCCCGGCACCTCTCCCGTGATCTGCCCGGAGTGCCGCGGCAGCGGGAGCGTGACCTTTGGGCAGGGCGGCTTCGCGGTCACGCGGCCCTGTCCCGCCTGCTACGGGAAGGGGACGATCCCCACGGATCCGTGTCCCACCTGCAGCGGCCAGGGGACGGTGCGGCAGCAGAAGCAGATCAACGTCTCCGTTCCCGCCGGCGTGGACACGGGCTCGAAGCTCCGCATTCCTGGCCAGGGCGAGCCCGGCGCCGGGGGCGGGCAGCGCGGCGACCTCATCATCACCTTCCGCGTGGAGCCGCACCGCTTCTTCCGCCGCGACGGGCTGGACGTCTACTGCACCGTTCCCATCAACGTCGCGCAGGCGATGCTCGGCTCGAAGATCCGGGTGCGCACGGTCGAGGACAAGCAGGTGGTGCTGAAGATCCCGGCCGGCACGCAGTCGGGCACCCGCTTCCGCGTGAAGGCGCAGGGGGTCGAGAAGGGGGGACGCCGCGGAGACCAGTACGTCGAGGTCAAGGTCACCGTCCCTCAGGAGCTGGACGAGCAGGAGGAGCAGCTGATGCGGGATTTCGCCAGGGCGGCGGAGCTGAAGTTCTAACCCGGATCCTCGGTCGTCCGTCTTTGGTCGTCCGTCACGACCCCGGCCGAGAACCGACGACTGAGGACCATCATGAGCCGAGTCTTCACCGACGAGAACCTGCTGACCTGGGAGGTCTTCGCTTCCGGGGGGAAGTTCGGACTTCCCGACCGGCCGAAGATCGTCTTCCATTGCCTCTCGGAGCCGGACCGCCGGGCACGCTTCGTGATCCACGCGGGCGACGAGGCCGACGCCGGGGGAGCGGTCCACGACGCGCCGGAGGGCCGGCTCCGAGAGATGCTCCGCGCCTCTCTGGAGCTGGACTGACCGCGACGGGTGCGTCTTCGCCACCTCCGCCACATCGAGGGGGTGCCCTTCGAGGGGATCCCGGTCAGGGAGCTGATCCTCCCCGTCGCCCATGACCATTCGCGAGATCGAGGAAGCGATGCCCTTGAGCCCCGCCCCTGAGCAGCCGGTCCTGGTGGTAGAGGACGACCCGGACAGCCGCAACATCTACCGCCTGATGCTCGAGCACCAGGGCTTCCGGGTGCTCCTCGCCGGTCGAGGGGACGAGGCGCTTCGCCTGGCGCGGAAGGAGCACCCCGCCGTGATCCTGATGGACATCTCCCTCCCGGGGATGAACGGGTGGGAGGCCACACGCATCCTCAAGAGCGACGCGCGGACCGCGAAGATCCCCGTCATCGCCCTCACCGCGCACGCGCTGGCCGAGGACCGAGCGCGCGCGGAGGAGATCGGCTTCGACGCCTACCTTCCGAAACCGGTCGAGCCGCGGACGGTGGTCCGCGCCATCCGGGAGATCCTGGGACTGACCGAGCTGCCTCCCGCCGCCGAAGGTTCCGCGTAGGGCTCCCGGCCCGCCACGCTTTCGCGGCGTCCGTCCGGCGCCCCGGACCGCGGTTGCCGCGCCGGTGGGCCGCCGCTATCTTTCTGCTTCCGTCCCCCCTGGCACCGCGGGTCGAGACCCCGTTCGCCGTCAACCCCGTCCGATGTCGCCCACCGATCACCACCCGCCGATCTCGGTTCTGGTCGTCGACGACGAAGAGCTGCTGGCGAAGAGCTGTACGCAGATCCTCGCCAGCGAAGGATATCGGGTCGCCACCGAGGTGCGCGGTCGCTCGGCGCTCGAGATCGCCCGGCGGCAGCGCCCGGACATCGTGCTCACCGACCTCATGCTCCCCGACATGGACGGCATGACCCTCCTGCGCGAGATCCGCTCGATCTCGCCGGAGACGCTGGTGATCATGATCACCGGGTTCGCCACCGTGAACTCGAGCATCGAAGCCATCCAGGCGGGGGCCTACGACTACATCCCCAAGCCCTTCACCGCCACGCAGCTGCGCATCCTCATCGGGCGGGCGGCTCAGCAGGCGCAGCTCAGCCGCGACAACGCTCAGCTCCGCGACCAGCTGAAGCGGCAGAACAGCTTCGACAACATCGTCGGCAGCGGCGACGCGATCCAGAAGGTCTTCTCGATGATCTCGCGCGTGGCTCCCACGGAGGCCAACGTCTTCGTCTCCGGCGAGTCGGGGACGGGGAAGGAGTTGATCGCCCGCGCCATCCACTCCAGCAGCCGGCGGAGCGGACGTGCGTTCGTCGCGATCAACTGCGCGGCCCTCCCCGACCAGCTTCTGGAGTCGGAGCTCTTCGGGCACGAGAGGGGCTCCTTCACCGGCGCGGAGGAGCAGCGCCGCGGCCTGCTGGAGACCGCCGGCGGCGGAACCTTCTTCCTCGACGAGGTTTCCGAGATGAGCCTGGAGCTGCAGGCGAAGCTGCTGCGAGTGATCCAGGAGCGGAAGATCCGGCGAGTGGGCGGCGACGCGGAGATCCCCATCGACGTGCGCTGGGTTTCGGCCACCAACCGAGATCCGGAGGAGGCCGTGCGGGAGGGGCTCCTGCGGCAGGACCTCTATTTCCGCCTCAACGTGGTCCCCGTCCGCGTCCCCGCGCTGCGGCAGCGCCGCGACGACATCCCGCTGCTGGTGCAGCACTTCCTCAAGCGCTTCGGGGAGAACTACGGGCGCACCGACCTGCGCCTCTCGCCCGAGGCGATGCAGGCGCTGCGTGCGTACGATTGGCCGGGCAACGTCCGCGAGCTGCAGAACATCATCGAGCGGATCGTGTCGCTCAGCGCCGGGGCCGGGATGGTTCCGCTCGAGGAGCTGCCCGAGGAGGTGCTCGATTCGGAGTTCGGCCTCGGTGTCGGCTCGCGCCCGGTATACTCGGCCGACCGGCCCTTTCACGAGGCGAAGGCGGAGGCGATCTCGGCGTTCGAAAAGGACTACCTCCGCAACCTCCTCTCGCAGAACCGCGGAAACATCTCGCAGGCCGCACGCCAGGCGGGGATCGACCGCAAGACGATCCACCGCATGCTCGTGAAGTACGAAATGGAGGCGAACTAGCGCGAGGCTACATCCGCCCGCGCTTCACCGCCTCGACCAGCCGCCGCGCCGCCGCCTCCGGATCGTCCGCCCGCAGTATCGCGCGAATCACCGCCACGCCGTCGGCCCCCGCCGCGGAGATCTCCGTCGCGTTCCCCTCCTCGATCCCCCCGATCGCCACCACGGGAAGCCCGGTGGCGCCGCGGACCGCGCGTACTCCCCCGACGCCGATCGCCTCCCCCGCGTCCTGCTTGCTGGGGGTGGCGTGCACCGGTCCCACGCCCAGGTAATCGGCGCCCTCGCGCTCGGCGGCGCGCGCGCCCTCCGGCGAGTCCACCGACTTCCCGATCAGGAAGCCCGGGGGGACGATCGAGCGCGCCATCTCCACCGGGAGGTCGTCGTCCCCCAGGTGCGCCCCGTCCGCCCCGGCGGCGAGCGCCACGTCGATCCGGTCGTTCACGAAGAAGAGCGCTCCGGCACGGCGCGTTTCCGCGCGCAGGCGGTGCGCGAGGGCGAGCATCTCCCGCGTCCCTTCGTGCTTGGCGCGCAGCTGCACGGTCGGGGCGCCGCCGCGGAGGGCGGCGGCCACCACGTCAACCAGGGCGCGGCCGGGTCCGCAGTCGGCGTCGGTCACCACGATCAGCGAGAGGCGCTCGCCGAGCCGCGCGCGGGCGCTCACCTTTCGCGCCCCGGCGCCGCGGCCTCGCGGGCGCGCTGCGCGGCCGCCTTGGCGCGGTTGTGCTCCGCCAGGGTGCGGGTGAAGACGTGACTTCCGTCGGGGCGCGCCACGAAGTAGAGGTACTCCACGTCGGCCGGGTGGAGAGCGGCGCGGATGGCGCCCTCGCTGGGCGACGCGATCGGTCCCGGCGGCAGCCCGCGGCGCCGATAGGTGTTGTAGGGGTGGTCCGCCACGTCCTCGATGTGCGAGTAGAGCAGCCGCGACTGGTGAGTGCCCAGCGCGTACTGCACCGTCGGGTCCGCCTGCAGCGGCATGCCGATGCGAAGCCGGTTGTGGTAGACGGCGGAGATGGTGTCGCGCTCCGTCCACTGCTTCGCCTCCTTCTCCACGATGGAGGCGAGGGCCACCACCTCTCGCTCGCTCATCCCGAGCGAGTCCGCGCGGGCGCGCAACTCAGGGGTCCAGACCTGCTCGTAGCGCCTCACCATCGCGCGGATCATCTCCCACGCCGAAGTTCCCATCGGGAAGAGATACGTGGCGGGGTACAGGTATCCCTCGACCGTGGGGCCGGGCACCGACAGCTCGCGCACCACCGCGGTGTCGGTGAGGAGTCCCAGCACGGAGTCCGCGGGGACTCCGCCCCGGTCCGCGACGCGCTGCGCGATCTGCGGGAGGGTCCACCCCTCGGGGATCACCAGCGAGAGCTTGACCACGTCGCCGGAGACGAGCTTGTCCAGCACGTCCCCCCAGGCCGCCCCGCGCCGCAGCTCGTAGACTCCGGGCTTGATGGAGCGAGCCGCGCCCGTGAAGCGAGCGTACACCTCGAAGACCGCGGGCCACTCGATGACCTCGCGCGCGGCGAGCGAGTCGGCCACGCTCGATAGGCCGCTCCCCGCCGGGACGGTGACCCGCAGCGGCTCCCCGGTTGGATTCCCGCCGCACGCCGCGAGGAGGAGGAAGAGGAGGCTAGAGGTCGTCCTGCGCATCGGGCTCGGCGGTTCGGGTTCGGATCCGGGCGAGGTGACCCTCGAGGATGAGGGCGGCCGCCACCGCGTCCACCCGGCTCTTCTCCTCGCGCTGCGAGCGCTTGAGGGCGAGGCCGCGCACGGCGCGCTCGGCGAGAACGGAGGTCATGCGCTCGTCGATCCAGTGGAGGGGGAGCCCGAAGCGGCGCACCAGCTGGTCGCCGAACTCGCGCACCTCGACCGTCCACTCGCGCTCCTCCCCCTCCAGGTCGAGCGGAAGGCCGACGACGATCTCCGTCACCTCCTGCTCATCCACGATGCGGGCGATCTCGGCCCAGGGAGGGCGCTTGCCCGCTCGACGGGTCAGCGTGACGAAGGGCGACGCGATGGTGCGCGTCGGGTCGGACAGGGCGACGCCGATGCGGCGCTCTCCGTAGTCCAGGGCGAGAATGCGGCTCATGGCTCTTCCCGGTCCGTGAAAACGGCCCCCTTTCCCTGAGCGGGCCCAGGCGGGCGGGCCCCGCTGCGGGACGCTCAGCCGAGGGCGTTCATCGCCTCGGCGACGGAGGCTCCCGCGCGGAGGCTCCGGTGGACCTGCTCCAGCGTCTCCAGGCCGCCGAGAACGAAGCGGCACTCCCGGTCTCCTCGGGACCGGCACTCCACCTCCATCACTGCCAGATCGATGCCCGCCACGCGGCCGAGCAGATCGGCGAGGAGGCCGGTCGTGAGGTGGCAGCTCGGCTGGCTCGCGCCAGAGTCGGCGTCCGCCTCCGCCCACGAAGGGCTGGAGAGCGAAGCCACGCCGGCGCGGGGGATCTCCACCTCCAGGCGTCCCCAGCCGAGAGTCGAAAAGAACTCCCCCAAGAGAGGCCAGAATCGCTCCGCGGAGATCGCGGCGGGGTCGCCGCCCTCGCCTCGTCCGTCCAGCCACTCCGCGAAGGCGGCGAGGAAGGAGTCCCCCGTCTCGAACCCGAGCTCCCGGAGGAGCGTCGCCGACTCCTCGGGGGCGCGCTCGCGCGAGACCGCGCGGTGGAGGGCGGGCAAAGCCGCGGTGGGGAGGCGCAGCAGCGTGGCGGGCGCGGCCGGATCGGTCTTGGGATTCATCGCCGTTCGAGGCTAGCCTTCGGTGGAGGCGCGGCCAAGCCGCGCCAGCAGTTCCTCCTCGGCGACCTCGGTGACGCCGAGCTCGCGCGCCTTCGCCAGCTTCGAGCCGGCGTCCTCGCCCGCCAGGAGGAAGGTCGTCTTCTTGGTGACCGTTCCCGTCACCCGACCGCCGGCGCCCTCGATGAGCGCCGAGGCTTCGTTGCGCGAGAGCGAAGGGAGGGTGCCCGTGATCACCCAGGTCTCGCCCGCGAGGACGGCGCAGTCCGGCGCGGGCGCCTCGGGCTCGGTGAGGTCAACGCCGTGGCCGGCGAGCTTCCGGAGGATCTCCCGGTTGCGCGGCTCCGCGAGGTAGGCGGCGAGCGCCTCGGCGGTCGTGGCGCCGATGCCGTGCACCGCCGCGAAGTCCTCCGCCGTCGCTTCCAGCATCCGATCCAGAGTCCCGAAGGCGCGCGCCAGCAGCTGGGCGGCGTGCTCCCCCACGTGGCGGATCCCCAGCCCGAAGAGGACGCGCGCCAGTCCTTGGCCGCGGGATTCGCGGATTCCCTCGACGAGGTTCTCCGCCGACTTCTGCTGAAAGCCCTCCAGGCCGAGCAGCTGCTCCACCCGGAGGACGTACAGGTCCGCGACGTCGGCGACGAGCCCCTCCTCCAGCAGCTGTTGGCAGGTCCGCTCGCCCAGGCCGCGGATGTCCATCGCGCCGCGGCTGGCGAAGTGCACGAGCCCCCAGAAGACCCGGGCGGGGCAGGCGCCGTTGGGGCAGTAGGTCATCACCTCGTCGGCGGGCCGCTCGACCTCGGTTCCGCACGCCGGGCAGCGATCCGGCATGGAGAAGGGCTCGCCGCGGGCGGCGGAGCTCTCCTCCAGCACCGGGCCCACCACCTGAGGGATCACCTCGCCCGCGCGCTTGACCACCACCCGGTCACCGACGCGGATGTCCTTGCGGCGGACGTCCTCCTCGTTGTGGAGGGTGGCGAGACGCACGGTGGCGCCGCCGATCTCCACCGGCTCCAGCACGGCGTACGGGTTGAGGCTCCCGGTGCGGCCCACGTTGATCTCGATGGAGCGCAGCACGGTGGTCGCCAGGGTCGGGGCGAACTTGTAGGCGATCGCCCAGCGGGGCTCGCGGCCGCCGACCACTCCCAGCTCCGCGTGGAGCGCGAGCGGATCCACCTTGATCACCGCCCCATCGATCTCGTAATCGAGGTCGGCGCGCTCCCCCTCCAGGTGACGCACGTAGGCCTCAGCCGCCGCCAGATCGGCGCAGCGGCAGTGGCGCTGATTGACCGGGAGCCCCCAGGTCCGCAGCAGGGAGAGCAGCTCTCCCTGGGTGCGGCAGGGGAGCGTCTCGCCGCTCGCGGGGTCGAGCTGCACCGCGAAGGCGACGAAGTGCAGCGGGCGCTGCGCGGTGATGGCGGGGTCGAGCTGGCGCAGACCGCCGGCCGCCGCGTTCCGGGGGTTCGCGAAGGTCGACTCGCCGGCCTCGGCGCGGCGGCGGTTCAGCTCCTCGAATCCCGAGAGCGACATGTACACCTCGCCACGCACCTCCAGCAGGGTGGGGACGGGGGCGCCGCCGTCGTGCAGGCGCAGCGGGATCTCGCGAATCGTGCGCAGGTTGCGCGTCACCTCCTCGCCGACGATCCCGTTCCCGCGCGTCGCCCCGCGGACCAGCACGCCGTCCCGGTAGGTGAGGGTGACGGCGAGACCGTCCATCTTCGGCTCGGCGAGGTAGCCGGCGTCCTTCACCTCGGCGGCGATGCGCGCGTTGCGCGCCGCCCAAGCTTCCAGCTCCTCGAAGTCGAAGGCGTTGTCGAGGGAGAGCATCGGAGCGAGGTGCTCCGTCTTCTCGAGCTTGCTGGCAGGCTCCGCCCCCACGCGCTGCGTCGGCGAGTCGGGCGTCCGCAGTTCGGGGTGTTCCCGCTCCAGCGACCGCAGCTCCTGGAAGAGGCGGTCGTACTCCGGGTCGGGGAGGGTTGGACGATCGAGGACGTAGTACTCGTGGCCGGCGCGGAGCAGGAGGGTTCGCAGCTCCTCCACGCGCGTCCGGATCTCGGGGGGGGCGGCCGGCGTCATTCCTCGGGCGCGAGCGTGGACGAGCGGACGATCCGGTTGCGGCCGGACTCCTTGGCCTGGTAGAGGGCTTCGTCGGCGCGCTTGATGAGCGCGTCGGGGTGCTCGACGCCCGGGAAGGGATACGACGCCACCCCGCCGGAGACGCTCATCCGGATCTCGGTCGATTCGTCGCGGAAGACGTGGTCGCCCACCGCCTGCCGCACGCGCTCCGCGAACTGCTCGGCCGCCTCCTCCGTCGTGTCCGGGAGGATGCAGATGAACTCCTCGCCGCCGTAGCGACCGATCATATCGATCTCGCGCGCGGTTTCCTTGAGGATCTGCGCCGTCTCGTAGAGGATGACGTCGCCCGTGGGATGGCCGTAGGTGTCGTTGACCGACTTGAATTTGTCGAGGTCGAGCATCGCTACGGCGATCGACTCGCCGTTGCGCTTGGAGCGTTCGAATTCCTCGTGCAGCAGCTCGTGGACGTGCCGGTGGTTGAAGAGCTCGGTGAGGCCGTCGGTGATGGAGAGCTTACGCAGCCGCTTATTGGCGAGCTCCAGCTCGCGGTTCTTCTCGTCGAGCTCGTCCTGAAGGCGCTTGATGCGCAGCATGGAGCGCACCCGGGCTTCGAGCTCGGGGAAGTTGACCGGCTTGGTGAGGTAGTCGTCGGCGCCGGCGTCGAGCCCCTCGACCTTGTCCTGCGTGGAGTCGCGCGCGGTGACCAGGATGATCGGGATGTACGGGAGCGCCTCGTCGCCCTTGATGCGGCGCGAGACCTCGTAGCCGTCCATCAGCGGCATCATGACGTCGAGCAGGATCAGCTGCGGCGGGTTGGCGCGGACCTTGTCGAGCGCCTCCTGCCCGTTGCTGGCGGTCTCGATCGCGAAGCCGCGGCTGGAGAGCCGCGCATTGATGATCTCGACGTTGTCGGGATGGTCGTCCACGACCAGGATGCGGTCCGCCGGGTCCCCGCCGGGGCTGGTATGCGTCAGATCGCTCAAGCCTCGACCTCTCGTCCCACGCCGATGAACTTCTCGACCTCGGCCACCACGCGCCGCGGTTCGCACGGTTTCGCGAGATAGCCGTCGCAGCCGACCTCCTCCGCCTTCGCCCGATCGGTCGCGAGCGCGTGCGCGGTGAGCGCGATGATCGGGATGTTGGAGGTGCCGGTCTCCGACTTGAGGATCTTGGTGGCTTCCCATCCGTCGATCACGGGGATGGAGATGTCCATCAGGATCAGGTCCGGACGTCCTTCGCGCGCCATGCGGATCCCGTCTTCCCCATTGCGCGCCTCGACGACCCGATAGCCGAAGTGCTCCAGGATGGTTCGATACACCGTGCGGTTGTCCTCGTTGTCCTCCACCAGGAGAACGGTCTTGGAAGCGTCAGCCATCGAGGGGTGCCTCCTGCTGGGAGGGCGGGCCCGAGCCGGAGGGTCCCCGGCGCGCCTCGCCGCGCAATGTCGAAAAGGAGCAATGTACTGTCCGGCGAGCGGCCGGGGCAAGTCGCGAGCACGCCCTCTCGCGGTCGCGGGAGGCGGTCCCTGGCATACCCATTGCGCTTCCGGTGGGGAGGCACTGACGACGGCGGGACGCGCCGGGTGCGCCCCGCCCACCACCCATCCGAACGGATCCGCCGATGTACTACGACGACGGGACTCGACGGTTCAACTTCCTGAGCGGGCTTCTCTTCGGCGCCGTGCTGGGTGCGGGGCTCGCGCTGATCGCGTCTCCGCAAGATCAGGTCCGCGGAATCTCCTCCTTTTCCCGCGGCCGGAAGTCGCTGCGGAAGCGGGCGGCGAAGCGGATCGACCGAGTTCGTGACGAGGTCGCGGACTCGGTCTCGGAGATGGTGACGACGGGGCGCAAGTACCTGCGAGGCTGAACGATGACCGACTTGGCGCATCGCGGGAGGACCGATGGCGCCGGCCTGGAAAAGGTATTCCGGGAGCGCTTCCCCGACCGAAAGTTCATCGTGGCCTCGAACCGCGAGCCGTACGAGCACCGCTGGTCGGAGGAGGTCGGAGAGATGCGGGTGCAGGTTCCCACCGGGGGACTTACGTCGGCCCTCGATCCGCTGATGCAGGCGCTGGGCGGGACCTGGGTGGCCTGGGGGAGCGGGGAGGCGGACGCGGCGGTGGTGGACGACAACGACTCGGTGCGGGTGCCGCCCGACGATCCGAGCTACGGCCTGCGCCGCGTCTGGCTCACGCACCACGACATCCATCGCTACTATCTCGGCTTCTCCAACCAGTTCCTCTGGCCGCTCTGCCACTTGCGGCCCGACCTGACCCGGATCCGCTCGCGCTACTGGGAACGCTACCGCCGGGTCAATCGCCGCTTCGCGGAGGCGATCCTCGACGAAGCGCGAGGGGAGCGGGCGGCGGTCTGGTTCCAGGACTACCACCTGGCGCTCGCCCCGGAGTTCGTGCGGGCGCGCCGGCCGGACCTCACCCTCGCCCACTTCTGGCACATCCCCTGGCCGCCCGTGGAGATCTTCCGGCTGGCGCCGCAGGCGCAGTCGCTGCTGCGCGGGCTGCTCGCCAACGACCTGATCGGCTTCCACCTTTCGAGCTTCGCCGACAACTTCCTGCGCTGCGCGGAGCTCCTCCTCCGCGGCGTCGAGGTGGACCGGGAGAAGTCCACGGTCTCGGTCGACGGCCATACCTGCCACGTCGGCGCCTTCCCGATCTCCGTCGACGTGAAGGCCTTCCGCGCCGACGCGGAGGCCCCGGGCGCCGAGGAGCAGATGCGGCGCCTCCGGGAGCGCTACGCTCCGCAGGGCGGCTTCATCGGGCTCGGCGTGGACCGGCTGGACTACTCGAAAGGTCTGCCGCAGAAGTTCAAGGCGCTCGAGTTCCTCTGGGAACGCTACCCCGAGTTCCGGGAGAAGCTGACCTTCATCCAGGTGGCGGTCCCCAGCCGGAGCGACATCGAGGCCTACGACGAGCTGACGCAGAAGGTCGACCGGCAGGTGTGGGAGATCAACGACCGCTTCGGGACGGACCGTTGGCGACCCATCCACCTGATCAAGCAGTCGCTTCCCTCCAGCCGGCTGGCGGTGCTCTACCGCATGGCCGACCTCTGTCTGGTGAGCTCGCTTCGGGACGGGATGAATCTGGTCGCCAAGGAGTTCGTCGCCGCGCAGCTGGACGACCGCGGGGTGCTTCTTCTCTCCCGCTTCGCCGGGGCGGCGGAGGAGATGGACGCCTCGATCCTCGTCAATCCGTACGATCCGGAGAGCATGGCGCTGCAGATCCGCAACGCTCTCGACCTCTCCGCCGAAGAGCGGCGCGACATCATGCGGGGCCTTCGCGGCTCCCTGCGCACCATCTTCGACTGGATGTACGAGATCTTCTCCGCCTGGGGCGAGGTGACCCGCGCCCGCCCCGGGACCGGACGGCTTCCGGCGTGGGAGGAGGAGATGGTGGGATAGCACCTGGTACTATCCCACCATCTCCCGATAGAAATCCAGCGTCTGCTCGGCGATCCGGCTCCAGCTGAACCGCGCCAGGACGCGTTCCCGCGCGGCGCGGCCCATCGCCTCGCGCCGCTCCGGAGCATCCATGAGCTCGTTCACGGCGCCGGCTAGGGCGCGCGAGAAGCTCTCCGGGTGTCGCGGCTCGGCGGAGCTACCGCCTTCGGCTTCCAGCGGCACCAGCAGCCCCGTCTCCCGCGGGACCACGATCTCCGGAATCCCGCCCACCGCCGACGCCACCACGGGCGTTTCGCAAGCCATGGCTTCCAGATTGATGATCCCGAACGGCTCGTAGACCGATGGGCAGACGAACACGTCGGCACGGGAGTAGAGGGCGATCACCTCCTCTTTCGGGAGCATCTCGGCGAGCCAGAGGATCGGAGCGCTCGCCTCCCGCCGCGCCTCTTCGACCCGGCGCTCCATCTCCGCCGCGATCCCGGGCGTGTCGGGCGCCCCGGCGCAGAGCACCACCTGCATTCCCGGGTGCAGGAAGGGAATCGCGCGGACCAGGTGCAGGATCCCCTTCTGCCGCGTGATCCGCCCCACGAAGAGCACCATCGGCAGATCGGGGTCCACCCCGAGGCGCCGCAGTAGCGCCGGGTCCGGGCGGGGGCGGTACTCGTCGGGATCGATCCCGTTGTGGATCACCCGGACCCGGTCCGGCTCGACGCCGTAGAGCGACTGCACGTCCTCCTTCATTGCGCGCGAGACGGCGACGACGCCGTCGGCGCTGCGGTAGGCGGTCCGCTCGATCCAGGCGGTGGCGTGGTAGGCGCTGCCGAGCTGCTCCACCTTCCACGGGCGGTGGGGCTCCAGCGAGTGGGTGGTGAGCACCAGCTTCGCCCCGGTGAGCGGGCGCGCCAGGCACCCCGCAAGATGCGAGTACCAGGTGTGGCAGTGCACGACGTCCGGCCCCTCGGCCGAGCCCGCCATCGCCAGGTTGCGCGCCAGGGCGTCCAGGAGCCGGGCGTGCCGCGGGTCCTGCGCCGGGAGATCCGCCTGCGGCGGAATCCCGCGCACCCGCAGGTTCCCATGCCGCTCCTCCTGCTCTCCGAAGCAGAAGACGTCCACGAGGTGGGCTGCTCCCTCCAGACGGGCGAGCTCGCGCGAGAGGTACTCGACGTGGACGCCCGCACCGCCGTAGACGTGGGGAGGGTACTCGTTGGTGAAGAGGGCGATGCGCATCGGCCGCGGGCGGGGTGGGGGAGGCTCAGACGACGGTACCGTCGGGGATCTCGGCGTTCTTCACGACGACCACGATCCCATCGCGGATGAAATAGCCCGGCCCCTCCCCCTCCTGCACTCCCCCGGCGTTGGTGATCACGCACCCCTTCCCGATGGAGGCGTTCCGGTCCACGATCGCGCCCTCGATCCGCGCGCCTTCGCCGATGCCCGGCTTGGCGGGACCCTGCGCGGGCTCGCGCGTTTCCGCGGCGTGCCAGGGGTAGTAGTCCGCCCCCATCAGCACCGTCCGCCGGATGGACGTACCGCCGCCGATGAAGGAGCGGAGGCCGATCACAGAGTCCGAGATCTCGCTGTCGACGATCACGCTCCCCTCGCTGATGATGGCGCGCTCCACGGTCGTGCGGATCACCTTCGCGGGGGGCAGCATCCGCGCATTGGTGTAGAGCGGCATCTTCGGGTCGTACAGGTTGAACTCCGGCTGCGGCTGCGCGAGCATGATGTTCGTGTCGAAGAAGGAGCGGATGGTCCCGATGTCGTTCCAGTACCCGGTGAAGGGGTAGGAGACCACGTGCCGGTCCTGGATCGCTCCCGGAATGATCTGCTTGCCGAAGTCGTTGTCCTCGGGCCGAGCGTCGAGGACCTCCCGGAGCACGCGGGCGTTGAAGATATAGATGCCCATCGAGGCGAGATACGTCCGTCCGGCCGTCTCCATCTCCGGCGAGACGGGGCTCTCCTTCCCCCCCAGCTCGTGGAGAGCGGGCTTCTCGTGGAACTCCGTGATCCGGTGCCGGTCGTCCGTCTTGAGGATGCCGAAGCCGGGCGCCTCCTCGGCGCGTACGGGCGTGGTGGCCACGGTGATCTCGGCGCCGCGGCGCTCGTGGTGCGCCTGCATGGCGCAGTAGTCCATCGAGTAGAGCTGATCGCCCGAGAGGATGATGACCTCCTCGTGCGGAAAGCTGCGGATGTGCGGCATCGACTGCCGCACCGCGTCGGCGGTGCCCTGGTACCAGTGGCCCGACGTGGCCGTCTGCTCCGCCGCCAGGATGGTCACGAAGCCGCTGCGGAAGCGGTCGAAGACGTAGGAGCGGGCCACGTGGTTGTTCAGGCTGGCCGAGCTGTACTGCGTGACCACGAAGATCCGGTCCAGCCCCGAGTTGATGCAGTTGGAGATGGGGACGTCGACCAGGCGGTACTTCCCGGCCAACGGGACGGCGGGCTTTGCGCGGTCGACCGTGAGAGGGAAGAGGCGCGTGCCGACGCCCCCGCCGAGGATCACAGCGAGCATCTGGCTCATGGAACGAGCGGAGCAGGTGAGCAGGGGTGGATCGCTCGGAGAAGCCCCCCGTCCGGCGGAATTCCGAGGCGCAAAAGCCATTCCCGGCCGGACGCGCGGCGTGCGCGAGGCGCTTCCGCATCTCGCCCGCCGCGTCAAGCCTCCGCGTACAGCCGGTACGGCACTCCCTCCGCATCGAGTGCGGCGGCGAGGCGCTCCACCTCCTCGGGGAGCGTCTCGAGGGCCAGGTCGCAGCGCGCGGCGGCCGCGGGCGGGGCGGGAACGATCTCGGCGGGGATGCGGTGCTCCGCGGCGATCTCCTCGGCCCAGAGCGCGTGGTGGGTGGTATCGAAGGTGAATCGCTTCGCTGACATCTCTCCGGGCCTCCAGGGGACCTTGCCTTCCGCCCGTCTCGGCGGTACTCTGCGGCACTTCCGCCGCCGGTCCGCCTTCCTCAACGAGTCGGAGAAGCTTGTCGTTTCCCCCCGTCGCCGAGCAGATGGACCTCATCCGCCGGGATGCTCTCGAGATCATCCCGGAAGAGGAGCTCGCGCGCAAGCTGGAGCGCTCCGCGAGATCGGGGGAGCCGCTCCGGATCAAGCAGGGGTTCGACCCCACGCGGCCGGACCTCCATATCGGACATGCGGTCTCGTTGCGCAAGCTGCGCGACTTTCAGGAGCTCGGGCACCAGGTCGTCTTCGTCGTGGGCTCGACCACCGCGAAGATCGGAGATCCGAGCGGACGCAACGAGCTGCGCCCCCCGCTGAGCGACGCGCAGGTGGCAGAGAACGCCCGGAGCTACGAGGAGCAGGTTTTCAAGATCCTCGACTCCGGGCGCACGCGGGTGGAGTTCAACTCCAGCTGGCTCGAGCCGCTGCGCCTGGAGGACATCCTCCGCCTGACGGCCCAGTATACCGTCGCCCGCATGCTGGAGCGAGAAGATTTCCGGAGCCGCTTCGAGAGCAACACGCCGATCTCGCTGGTGGAGTTCATGTACCCGCTGATGCAGGCGTACGACTCGGTGGCGCTGCGCGCCGACGTGGAGCTGGGCGGCTCGGACCAGAAGTTCAACCTCCTCGTCGCCCGGGCGATCCAGGAGCGCTTCGGGCAGGAGCCGCAGGTGTGTCTCCTCATGCCGCTCCTGCGGGGCACCGACGGCGAGCACAAGATGTCGAAGTCCTACGACAACTACGTGGGGATCGCCGACGCGCCGGAGGAGCAGTACGGTCGCACCATGTCGATCCCCGACGAGCTCCTGACCGAGTGGTACCGGCTCGCCTCCGGGCTGCGCGGCGAGGGGCTCGCGGCGGCCCTCGCCCGAGCCTCCGTGGAGCCATACCCCGCGAAGCGCGAGCTCGCGAGCCGCGTGGTCGAGCAGTACCACGGCCCCGAGGCGGCGAGGGAGGCGGCCGACCGCTTCGACCTGGTGCATCGGCGGCGCGGCGTGCCCGACGACGTCGCGGAGGTCGAGCTTCGCGCGGACGATGAAGCCCTGGCCGCAGAGGGCGGCCGGGTCTGGCTCCCCCGGCTCCTCGTGCGGCTGGATCTCGCCCCTTCGACGAGCCAGGCGGTGCGGCTGATTGAGCAGGGCGCGGTCTCCCTCGACGGCGAGAGGGTGGAGGGGCGCGAGACGAGCGTCGCCACGTCGGGGGAGCACCTCCTCCAGCGCGGCAAGCGTCACTTCGCCCGCGTCCGCTTCGTGGGCTGAGCGATGGAGGGGGCCGAGGTCCTCCTCGGGCTGGGCGCCAATCTCGGAGACCCGATCGCGCAGCTCCGGCGTGCGGGCGAGCGGCTGGAGGAGGTCGTCGCCGTGGACACGCTCTCGTCGGTCTATCGCACCGAGCCCGTGGGAATGCGCGAGCAGCCGGATTTCTTCAATCTCGTCTGCCGAGGCCGCGCGCGTACCCCCCCGCTGGAGACGCTGCGCGCCCTCCTGCGGCTGGAGGTGGAGCTC
The DNA here is from genome assembly GCA_965215255.1 of Longimicrobiaceae bacterium. Classification (GTDB taxonomy): domain Bacteria; phylum Gemmatimonadota; class Gemmatimonadetes; order Longimicrobiales; family Longimicrobiaceae; genus CBDCDN01. The sequence goes on from CBDCDN010000011.1 coordinate 264,920, forward strand.
GGCCGCGAGCGCTCGGTGCGAGATGCCCCCCGGACGATCGACCTCGACCTGCTGGCTCACGGGGAGGCCGTCGTAGAGGAGGAGGAGCTGGTGCTCCCCCATCCGCGCCTGCACCGGAGGGCCTTCGTTCTCGTCCCGCTGCGGGAGGTGGCGCCGCGCTGGGTGCACCCGCGTCTCGGCCTCACGGCGGAGGAGATGCTGCGCCGTGCCGGAGCCTCGGGACGTGTCGATCTCTGGGGCCCGCTCTTCCCGGCGCGCTGAGCGCCGCCTCTCCTCTCCACCCCAACGCCGCGTCCCTTGACCGAGCCCCGCGCACAGGACTTCACCCTCGGGGTGGAAGAGGAGTACCAGCTCGTGGACGAGCGCGGGGGCGAGCTGCGCAGCCGCGCCCGCGCGGTGCTCGCCGCCTCCTGGACCGGCGACGTGAAGCCGGAGATGCAGCAGAACACCGTCGAGGTGGGGACGCGGGTGTGCGGCACCGGTGCCGAGGTTCGGGGGGAGCTGGAGCGGCTGCGCCTGGAAGCCGCCGTCGCCGCGGGGTCGCGGGGGCTGCGCGTGGTCGCCGCCGGCACGCATCCCTTCAGCCACTGGGCGGGCCAGGCCTTCACCCCCTCTCCTCGGTACCGGCAGATCCGCGCCGAGTATCGCCACCTCGCCGACTCGCAGAACATCTTCGGCATGCACGTGCACGTGGGGATCCCCGAGGGGGTCGATCGCGTGGGGGTGATGAACGTTGCGCGGCACTACTCGGCCCTCCTGATCGCCCTCTCGGCCAGCTCTCCCTTCTTCCTCGGTGAGGATACCGGCTACTGCTCCTACCGTTCGATCCTCTGGCGCCGCTGGCCGCGCTCGGGGCCGCCGCCGCGTTTCCGCGACCGGGCGGAGTACGAGAGGCTGCGGGAGGCGCTGGTGGAGACGGAGTGCATCGATTCCCCCGGGCGCCTCTACTGGGAGCTCCGCCCGCACTACGTCTATCCCACCCTCGAGTTCCGGGCCGCGGACGTGACGCCGCGGCTGGAGGACGCCGTGGCGATCGCCTCGCTCGCCCGCGCCGTGACCGTCGGCGCGGTGCGCGGCGAGCTGCGCGAGCCCGACCTCCCCGACTCTTTCGTGCGCCCCTTCCTGGTGGAGAACGCCTGGCGCGCCTCGCGCTACGGGCTCGACGCCTTGCTCGTGGACCTGTCCGGAGGCCGGCCGACTCCCGTGCCGGTGCGGGAGACCGTCGAGCGGCTCCTGGAGAGGCTCGGCCCGACGCTCCGCGAGCTGGGCGACGAGGAGGCGGCCGGAGCGCTCGTGGAGCTGGCGGGGCGAGGGGGCGCCGCCGCGGCGATGCGAGAGCGGGTCACGGAGAGCGGGCAGGGGATGCCCGAGCTGGTCCGCTGGTTGGCGGACGAGACGGTGCTCGGCCTGGGGCTGGACCGCCGCTCGGAGCAGCGCGATGCCTGAGGCGTCGCGCGCCGTGCCGGTCCGGGTCCCCGCCGGCCCCCGGGGAGACTACGAGGTGCGGGTGGGGGAGCGCGTGTGGGAGACCTTGCCGGAGCTGCTGCGCGAGCGCTGCCCCGCCCACCGCTTCACGCTGATCGCCGACGACCGGGTCGCCTCGCTCTACGGCGAGCGGATTCTCGCGCTGCTCTCGGACGCGGGGATGCGCGCCGACCTCCTGACCTTTCCCGCCGGCGAGACCAGCAAGTCGCGCGAGAGCTGGGGCGTGATTTGCGACGCGATGCTCGCCGCGGGGCTGGGGCGCGACTCCGCGGTGCTGGCGCTGGGCGGGGGGGTGACGGGCGACCTGGCGGGGTTCGTGGCAGCCACCTACATGCGCGGCCTGCCGCTGGTGCAGCTCCCCACCTCGCTGCTGGCGATGATCGACTCGTCGGTGGGGGGAAAGACGGGGATCGACACCCCCGCGGGGAAGAACCTGCTCGGCGCCTTCCACCCGCCGCGCCTGGTGCTGGCGGAGGCGGCGGCGCTGCGCACCCTCCCGCCGGCGGAGCTGCGGTCGGGGCTCGCCGAGGCGATCAAGCATGGCGCCATCGCCGACGCCGGCTACCTCCAGGCGATCGAGACCTCGCTGGACCGCGTCTTCGCGGCGGACGCCGCCGCCACCGTGCCGCTCATCGAACGTTCGGTGGAGATCAAGGCCGCCGTGGTGGCGAGCGACGAGCGGGAGGCGGGGCCGCGGAAGACCCTCAACTTCGGCCACACCGTCGGCCACGCGGTGGAGGCCGCCTCGGAGTTCCGCCTGCTGCACGGCGAAGCGGTCGCCATCGGGATGGTGGCCGAGGCGCGGATCGGCGAGCGCCTGGGGATCGGCGAGCGCGGGACCGCCGACCGGCTCCGCCGCGCTCTGGCGAGGGCCGGCCTCCCCGTCGCCGTCCCGCCGGACCTCGATCCCCGGGACCTCGTCGAGCGGACCCGCCTCGACAAGAAGGCCCGCGCGGGCCGCGTGGAGTACGTCCTCCTCCGCCGCATCGGCGAGGCGAGCTGGGGACACCGGGTCGAGGACGAGGTCGTGCTCGAAGCGTTAGGACCCTAGCATCTCCTTCATCTTCGAGAAGAAGTTCTCGCGCAGCTCCTGGCGGTCCTCCCGCGAGAGCGAGCTCTCGACGCCGGGAGAGCGCACGTCGAGCAGCTCGGCGGGAATCTCCTTCAGGAAGCGCGAGGGCTGGCGGGGAAACGCGTCGCCACCCCGCCGGCGGGTGCGGCACCCGGAGAGGGTGAGCCGGTGGCGCGCCCGCGTGATCCCCACGTAGAAGAGGCGCCGCTCCTCGGCGACCGGGTCGGCCCCGGCGGGGGCATCCCCGGCCTCGCGCACGCTCCGGGCGTGCGGGAGGATCTCCTCCTCCAGCCCCACCAGGAAGACGTGCGCCCACTCCAGCCCCTTCGCGCTGTGGAGGGTCATCAGCGTCATCCGGTGCTTCTCCTCGCCCGGCTCCTCCTCGTCCTTCGAAGACTCCTCCTCGTTCACCAGCGAGAGGCGTTCCAGGAAGCCCGCCAGCGACGGCGGACTCCAGTCCACCTCCTCGTCCGGGAGCGGGGTCGTGGCCCAGGTTCGCCGCTCGTAGGCGCCGATCGAGGCGACGAAGTCGCGGAGGTTGTCCACCCGCACCTCGGCGCCCTTCTCGGACCTGTTCTCCCGCCGCACCGCCTCCTCCAGCCGCAGGTCGCGGAAGAAGGACTCCGCCCAGCGGTGCAGCGATTCGTCGTCCGGGGCGCCGCGCTGCAGGACCTCCTCCACGCGCTCCAGCTCCTCCCGCGCGCGGGAGACGATCCGCACGAAGGTGCGTACGGCCTCCGCCTGCGCGCGATGGGTGCCCTCCACCTCGGCCACGCGAGGGAGCGCCTCCCACAGAGTGATCCCCTCCGCCCGCGCCTTCTCCGCCAGCCGCAGCTGCGTCGTCCGGCCGATGCCGCGCGCCGGGTAGTTGAGGATCCGCCGAAGGGACGCCTCGTCGGCCGGGTTGAGGAGGACGCGCAGGTAGGCCGCCGCGTCCGCGACTTCCTTGCGGTCGAAGTACGAAGTGCCGCCGACCACACGGTAGGGGATGTTCGCCGTGCGCAACGATTCCTCCAGCACGCGCGACTGGTGATTGGCGCGGTAGAGGACGGCGAAGTCCCCCCACTGGAGCCGTTCGTGGAAGCGGCGCACCCCGACCTCGCGTGCCACCATCTCGGCCTCCACCTCCTCGGCGCTCTTCCCGCCGGCGTCGGCCAGCTCGTAGTAGTCGAGTTTGGGCCCGAGGCCGTTCCCGGTGCGCATCCGCTTCGGCGTGCGCTGCGAGTTGTTCGCGATCACCGCGTTCGCGGCGTCGAGGATGCGCTGGGTGGAGCGGTAGTTCTCCTCCAGGAGGACGATGCGCGCGCCCGGGAAGTGGCGCTCGAAATGGAGGATGTTCCGCACGTCGGCGCCGCGCCAGGCGTAGATCGACTGGTCGTCGTCGCCCACGACGCAGAGGTTCTTTCGCGGCCCCGCCAGGAGCCGGGCGAGTTCGAATTGCGCGCCGTTGGTGTCCTGGTACTCGTCCACCATGAGGTAGTGCCAGCGCCGCCAGAGCGCCTCGCGGGTATTCAGGTCGCGCTGCAGCAGGGCCACGGGGAGGAGGAGGAGGTCGTCGAAGTCGCAGGCGCCGGCGGCGCGAAGCGACTCCTCGTAGCGCGGGTACACGTCGCAGGCGAGGACCGCGTAGTCGTCGGAGCGGCTCTCCTTCGTCCGTCCCTCGATCACCTCGCGGCGCGCCTCCTCGGGGCCGACCATCCGGTTCTTCCAGGAGGAGATCCGGTAGAGCACGCGCTTCGCGTCGAAGGTGTCCTCTCCCGCGGTGGCGGTGACGTGCACCTCCTCCGAGAGAAGCCGCTTGACGACGGAGAGCTGGTCGCCGGCGGAGTAGATCGAGAACTTCTCGGGGAGTCCGAGCGCGGCGCCGTACTCGCGGAGGATGCGCGCGCCCAGCGCGTGGAAGGTGGAGACGGTGAGCCCGCGCGCGGCTCGGCCGATCACCGTCTGGACCCGCTCCCGCATCTCGCCGGCCGCCTTGTTGGTGAAGGTGACCGCGAGGATCCGGCGCGCGCTCACCCCCTCGGCCAGCAGGTGAACGATGCGATACACCAGAGTGCGGGTCTTCCCCGAGCCCGCCCCGGCGAGGATCAGCACCGGCCCCTGCGTGGCACGGGCGGCGTCCTGCTGTGCCGCGTTCAGCTCGCGGAGGTAGTGCGGGAGGTGGGTCAAAGGATGTTCGGTCGTCGATCGTCTGGTCATCGGTCGAGGGCGCCCCGAAGATACGGACAACCGGGGACGGCCTACAACCCCTGCCGCGGGCCCTCGCGCGGGAGCCTTTCCCGACTCGGCCGATCCGCGACCGACGGCCGATGACCCGGCGCGGCAGTCCGCCTCCGGCGCGCAGGTCGCCGGCCGAATCACATCGCCGCAGGGGGGCGGATCGTCTTGCGTACGGAGCCGGGGAGTAGTAGGATGGCCCCGCCTCGACCCGGCGGCCTTCGCTCGTCTAGAAGTCCCGACCTCGCGAGATCCCGGCGGTGTTTCCCTGCACCGGTTCAGCATCCGGGTCCATCGGTTCGCGTGCTCTCGCGTCCGGCGGTCTCTCCTGAGGGAGAAGGGACCAGCGACCGCGCCGCCGCCAGGCTATCCCGTCCTTGGAGGTCCAACGTCCGCCAGGAGAAATCCAGCATGAACACGTTCGACAGCACGGATCACGTTCTCGCTTCCCGTCCGGCTCGCTCCCGCTTCCCCGAGACCTGGAGGACGCGTGCACGGCGACTCCGTCCCGCCGCGGACCGGCGAAAGGTGTGGCTTGTGCTGGCGGGCGTCGTAGCTCTCCTGGCAAGCGTCTCTCCCGCCGGCGCCCAGCTTCGTTTCGGAGTGCAGGGAAATTACGCCGACGACTTCGACTTCGGCGTCGGCGCCAGAGTCGAGACCTCTCTAGCGTCCCTTGCCCCGGAGAACCCACTCGTCGGAGCACTGCGCGGCTTCGCCGCATTCGACTACTTCTTCCCGGACTGTTCGGGGCTGACGGCGGTGGACTTCGACTGCTCCTACTGGGAGCTGCACGGAGGGGCGAAGCTGCCCCTGCCGATCAGCGAGACGCTGCGCACCTATGCGGGCGCCGGGCTCGGGATCGCGCGTTACTCGATCAGCGAGGAAGATCTCGGAGGCCTGGTGGACGCGTCGTCCACCGACCTCGGGCTCAACCTCCTGGGGGGGGTCGAGTTCCCCCTGAGCGGGCTGTCCAGTTTCGCCGAGGCGCGGATCGAGCTGGGCGGGGGCGAGCAGTTCGTGCTTTCGCTCGGAGTGCTGTTCGGGGGCGCCGGGGTGCAGTAAACCGGCGCCGCCCGCCGAGGAGCATCAGGGCGCCGGCTCCCTCGCCGCAGGGAGCCGGTCGCTCGATCGTTGTTTCGAGGAGGTCGAGTCTCTTCCGCACCCTCTCCTTCGCCGCCGCCATCCGCAGCCGACGGTCCGACACCGCGATCGGCCCGTTCTTCTGCGGTTTGACGGCCTTTCCCGTGCAAGTTATGTTTTAGCGCGCTAGAGGTGGTATTCATCCCGGACGGAGGTCTCATGGCGCTTTCCGAGCGCTTCCGTGGGCGGTCGGTTGCAGAAATCCTCGCGGCACGGGCTGCCGAATCTCCCCAGCACCCCCTGGTGGTTCTGGGAGAGCGGCAGCTTTCGTATGGGCAGGTCGAGGCGCAGTCCACCGCGCTCGCCGCGGCCCTCCACCAGCTCGGCATCGAGGCGGGAGACCGGATCGCCCTCAACCTTCCGAACTGGCCCGAGTACATCGTCGCGATGTTCGCGGCGGCGAAGCTCGGGGCGACCATCGTCCCCCTGAACCCGAAGTACACCACGCCGGAGCTGCAGTACATGCTCCGGCACTCCGAGGCGGTGGCGGTCGTCACCGCGGAGGTGTGGGAGGGGGTGGACTACCTGGCGCGCTTCGAGGGGTTCCTCTCGGCTCTCCCCGACCTGCAGTACGTGGTGTCGGTGGGGGAGGAGGACCTCTGGTACGACGACCGGATCTACCAGTTCGAGGACCTGGTCTCCAGCGGCGAGGGGCGCGAGTTCCCGGCGCCGCAGATCGATTCCGATCGGGACGTCTTCGCCATCGTCTATACCTCGGGGACGATGGGGAAGCCGAAGGGGGTCTCGCTGACCCACTCCAACCTCCTGACGACCGCGATCGCGACGGCGGAGGGGATGGACACCACCCCCGACGACGTGGTCTTCGGAGTCGCCACCCTGTTCAACGTGTTCGGGCTCGCCCCCGGGGTGCTCGGGACGGTCGCCGCGGGAGCGACGCTGGTCCTGCAGGAAGACAGCGACCCCGCCCGGGCGCTCGACCTCCTGGAGGCCGAGCACGTCTCCATCTTCCACGGCGTCCCCACCAACTTCATCCTGGTCCTGAACGAGCACGCGCTCCGCGCCCGGAACCTCTCGCGTCTGCGCACCGGGATCCTGGCGGGCGCCCCGGTCTCGGAGGAGCTGGTGCAGCGCATCCAGCGCGAGCTGGTGCCCGACATCCGGGTGGCGTACGGGCTGACGGAGACGGGCTCGACCGTGAGCCTCACTCTCCGCGGCGATCCCCAGGGGAAGCAGATCGCCACGGTGGGCCGGCCCCTCGACGGGGTCGAGATCAAGGTCCTGGACCTCGACGGATCGCAGCTCCCGGTCGAGTCCGTGGGCGAGGTCGCGGTGCGGGGCCCCGGCGTGATGCGGGGCTACTACCGACAGCCGGGGGAGACGGCCCACGCGCTCACCGAGGACGATTTCTTCCTGACTGGCGACCTGGGAATGGTGGACGAGGAGGGATTCCTCCACATCCTCGGCCGGCGCAAGGAGATGATCATCCGGGGCGGCTTCAACGTCTACCCGCGCGAGGTGGAGGATCGCCTGCACGCCCATCCGGCCGTGCTGGACGTGGCGGTGGTGGGGCTCCCGCACGAGGTGCTCGGCGAAGTGGCCTGCGCCTGCGTGGTGCCGGTGGAAGGGGCGATCGTGACGGGGGAGGAGATCAAGGAGTTCTGCCGGGAAGCCCTGGCCGAGTACAAGATCCCCGATCTCGTCCGGTTCCTCGACGGTTTCCCGATGACCGGGAGCGGCAAGGTACGGCGGGTGGAGCTGGCGCGCATCATCAGCGCCGAAGAGTCCTCCCGCCTCCGCTAGCGCGGCCCCGATGATGCGCACGCGAGACTCCTCCAGTCGTCCCCCGCATGGGCGGGGAGAGACGGAGGGGTCTCGTCCCATTCAACCGACGAGATAGTGCTAGAAGACATGATTCAGCCAACCGCCCGGCGTGCGCCGCACCAGGGCACTTCCTACCCGCAGCATGCGCCCAACGCGGCGCTCCTGATCGACTTCGACAACGTGACCATGGGGATCCGCAGCGATCTGGGCAAAGAGCTCAAGATGCTGCTGAACTCGGACGTCATCCGCGGAAAGGTGGCGGTGCAGCGCGCCTACGCGGACTGGCGCCGCTACCCGCAGTACATCGTTCCGCTCTCCGAATCTTCGGTCGACCTCATCTTCGCGCCTGCGTACGGCTCCTCGAAGAAGAACGCGACGGACCTGCGGATGGCGATCGACGCCATCGAGCTCGTCTTCATCCGTCCGGAGATCGGCACCTATATCCTGATGACCGGCGACTCCGACTTCTCCAGCTGCGTGCTGAAGCTGAAGGAGTATGGCAAGTACGTCATCGGCGTGGGAATGCGCGAGTCGTCGAGCGACCTGCTGATCCAGAACTGCGACGAGTACTACTCCTACCACGCTCTCTCCGGCCTCACCCGGGCGGACGACATCCTGGAGTCGCGGGAGGATCCCTGGGTGCTCGTCAGGCGCGCCGTGCAGCAGATGGCCGCCGGCGGCGATGTCATGCGGACGGACCGCCTGAAGCAGGTGATGCTCGAGCTCGACCCCGGCTTCGACGAGAAGGAGATCGGCTACAGCAAATTCTCCCGCTTCGTGCACGAGGCGTCCAGCAAGGGGGTCCTGCGCCTGCGGAAGGGGGAGAACGGGCAGTACGAGATCATGGTGGACGACGGCGAGCCCGTCCGTCCCGCGGAGCGCCGCCCGCGCGAGGCGGCGGAGAGCTCCGACGGCCGGGGCCGTGGCCGCGGAAGAGGTCGGGAACGCGAGTCGCCGCGCCGCGAGGAGCCGGCGCGAGCCCTGGAGCCGCCGGCCCCCATCCCCGCGCCGGACGCGCGGACCGAGCCGGCGCAGGAGGCCGCCCAGGCCGCCGCGCCTCCGCCCGCCGCCGCGGAAGCGGGACCGATCGACGACCTGGCGAGCGCCTACGGGCTCCTGCAGCAGGCCGTGCAGCAGCTCGGCGGCACCAACGGGAAGTCGGTGCGCGACGGCGACGTGAAGCGCCGCATGCTCGACCTGGTGCCGGGCTTCGACGAGACGAACCTGGGTTTCGCCAAGTTCACCCGCTTCCTGCGCCAGGCGCACGACGCGGAGGCGATCGACCTGGAGCGCGCGAACGGCGGGAACTACGAGGTCTCGCTCCCGTCGGGCGGGAAGCGTTTCGCCGCGCCGGCGGCTCCGCCGCCGACCGCCCGGGAGGAGAAGCCGGGTACTCGCGAGGAGAAGACCGCCGCTCCCGAGGAGCGGCAGCCTGCGGCGCAGCGCGCGGAGGAGGCTCCCGCCGCCGCCGGGGCGGCGGAGTCGCAGCCGGTCCGGACGGGCGTGGGCGCCCTCCGGGGGCGGAAGCCGGGGCGGGGCACCACCCTGGAGGGTCCGCCGCCGATCCTGCCGGGCCAGGCGATCCAGGTGAGCCGCGCCACTCCGCCCGCGGGATCCGTCGGTCAGGCCGCAGCCTCCGCCCCCGCCGAAGCAGCCGGGGAGAAGTCGGCGAAGAAGGCGCGTCCGCGCCGTGGCCGCCGCGGGCGCGGAACGGAAGCCGCCGAGACTCCCGCCGCGACGGCCGAAGTTCCGGCCGAGGAGGCCGCTCCGACGGAGACCGCGGCGCCGAAGGCGGGCGTGACCGCTCGCTCGCGCCGCGGACGGCGCGGAGGCCGCGAGGCGCCGGAGGGTCCGCCCCCGATCCTTCCCGGTCAGATGGTGTCTGCGCCGGCGGTGCCGCCCGCGCCGGTCGCGGAGACTCCGCAGGCCACCGTCGCCGAGGAGAAGCCCGTCAAGAAGCGCCGGCGCGGGGGCCGGAAGGCCGCCGCTGCGGCGCCCGCTTCCGAGCCCGCCCTCCCGGCCGATCTCGGGCTGCCGCGCGGCCGCGAGTCGATCCAGAACTATCTCACCACCTCTTACAAGGGGGTGGGCACCAAGACGGCCGAGGCCCTGCTCGACGCGTTCGGGGACGACGTGTTCGAGGTCCTGGAGCGGGATCCGGAGCGGGTGAACGAGGTGATCGGCGACCGCCGCGCGAGCGCCGTCCTCGACAACTGGACCGCCGACCTCGCCCGCCGCCGGGAGGCGTCGGCGCCCTCGCCGGGCGAGACTACGCCCGAGGCCGCGGAGGCGGGCGGCGAGGCGCCGGCGAAGCGGTCCCGCACGCGGCGCGGTGGCCGCGGTCGCGGAGGCCGCAAGCGGACGGAGCCGACCCCCGCCGGCTGATGGCAGGGGGAGCGCGAGCGTGGAGCGCCGCGTCCGTCGGGGCGCGGCGCTCCACACTTCCGGAAGGAAACCCGCTCCCCGCCGGGTTCTACCTCCGACCCGCGGAAGAGGTGGCTCGCGACCTGCTCGGTTGCCGGCTCGTCTCCGCCGTGGAGGGCCGGCTCTGCACGGCAGAGATCGTGGAGACGGAGGCGTACGTCGGTCCCGACGACGAGGCGAGCCACGCCCATTCCCGCTTCGGCCGCACCGCGCGCAACTCGGTCATGTTCGGTCCCCCGGGTATCGCCTACGTCTACCGGATCTACGGCATGCACTGGTGCCTGAACGCGGTCACCGGCCCCGAGGACTTCCCGGCCGCCGTGCTGCTCCGCGCGGCGCGCCCCCTCGACGGGCTCGAGGGGGCCCGCGCGCGGCGCCCCTCCCGCGCCGACCGCGACCTGCTGCGCGGCCCCGGAAACCTCTGCCGCGGCCTCGGCGTAACGGGCGCGCTCAACCACCACCCGCTCTCGGCGGCGCCGCTCCGGATCGAGCCGGGCGAGCGGGTCCCCGACGCGGAAGTCGCCCGTGGTCCGCGCGTGGGGATCTCGCGAGCCGCCGACCTCCCGTTGCGCTTCTGGATCGCCGGCAGCCGCTGGGTCTCCGGCTAGGCAGCGGTCCCCGCGCGCCCGGGAGGACCGAGGCCGTCACACACGAGTCACAGTGACAGTCACAGCGGTCCCCGCGCGCCCGGGAGGACCCGCCCCTGTCCCCTGTCCCCTCGTTCCCATGGACTTCGACGACCTGATGGAATTCGCGGCCCGCACCGCCGAGCGCGCGGGCGAGATCACCCTACGGCACTTCGGCGCCGCCGCGGTGGAGTTCAAGGGCGACGGGAGCGAGGTGACGGCGGCCGACCGCGCCTCGGAGGAGTTCATCCGCGGCACCATCGCCGAGGCCTTCCCCGAGGACGGCCTCTTCGGCGAGGAGGGGACCGCGGTGGAGAGCCGCAGCGGGCGCGCCTGGATCATCGATCCGATCGACGGCACCCGCTCCTTCGCCTCCGGCGTGCCGCTCTACGGCATCCTCCTGGCGCTGGACGACGGTGGTACGCCGGTGGTCGGCTGCTGCCACTTCCCGGCCTTCGGCCAGACCTTCGTGGCCGCGCGGGAGGCGGGCGCCTGGCTCGGCGGCCGCCGGATCCGCGTCTCCGATGTGAGCGAGCTGCCGGAGGCGCGCGTCTCTACGTCGGGGCTGGAGTACTGGCGGGACTGGGCGACGAACGAGGGGCGCGCGGGGTTCGACCGGCTGGTGCGGGGAAGCCGATTCACGCGCACCTGGAGCGACTGCTTCGGCTACTGCCAGGTGGCGGCCGGGCGCGCGGAGATCATGGTCGATCCCACCGTGGGCTCGTACTGGGATTATGCGGCGCTGGTGCCGATCCTCGCCGAGGCGGGGGCGCGCTTCACCACCCTCGGCGGCTCGCCCGTGGGCCGCTGGACGAGCGCCCTCGCCACCAACGGTCTGCTGCACGCTCCCGTCATGTCGCTCTGGGAGGCCGAGTCGCGGGGGGACCTCGCCGTCCAGCCCGACTTCATCCTCGCGCGGCAGGACCGCGCATAGGGAGAATCGCCCGGTTCCGGAGCCCCTCTCCGCACTCGCGCCGGATCCGCCTCGCGTCAGCCACCCTTTCGCTTCAGTGCCGCGCCGTCTTGCGTGGAACACCCCTTGCGCACGCTCTCGCCCGTGAGCGGATTCCATCCATCAAGCGGCGGGGAGGAAGATATGGCCCAGGTCTACAAGTCCATCGAGCTCGTGGGGGTGTCCGAGAAGAACTTCGACGAGGCGGTGCGCGTGGCGGTGAAGCGGGCGAGCGGGAGCATGCGCAACCTCCAGTGGCTGGAGGTGCTCGACCAGCGGGCGTACATCAAGGGTGGCGACGTGAAGGAGTTCCAGATCACCGTCCGCATCTGGTTCGAGCTGGAAGGGGACCAGTAGCGGCGGGAGGGGAGGGGCGTCGGGTTCAGTAGCCCGCCTCCTCGGCCAGCGGCGCGCCGCCGAGCACCAGTGCGGCGAGCGTCTCTCCGGCGGCGGCGCCGGCGCGGTCCTCGGGGACCACCAGGAGCGCGTTCGCGCGCGACATGGAGGTCAGCAGGTTGGAGCCCTGCGCCCCCGTGAGCGTCGCACCGGTCTCGCCGTCGTCGCGGCGGCGGAGGCGCGCCCGCACGAACTGCGTCAGACCCGGCCGGGCGTCGTAGTCCTCTTCCAGCCAGACGCGAAGCGACGGCGCGAACACCGCGGAGCGGCCCGCCATCCGCAGCAGCGCCGGGCGCACGAAGAGCTCGAAGGTCACCATCGACGACACCGGATTTCCCGGCAGACCGAACCAGGGGATCCCGCCCAGCCCGCCGATCCGCCCGAAGGCGAAGGGTGAGCCCGGGCGCATCCGCACCCTCCAGAACGCCACCTCCAGCTGCATCTCCCGCAGTACGTCGCGCACGTGGTCGTGCTCGCCGACGCTGATCCCCGCCGAGGTGATCAGCGCGTCGCATCCGCGCGCCCGCTCGAGGTGTTCGCGGAGGCTCCGCGGCGCGTCGGCGGCGATCCCCAGGATCCGCGCCTCCGCCCCCGCCTCGGCGGCCTGTGCCGCCAGCGCGTAGCTGTTCGAGGAGACGATCCTCCGCCCCGCCAGCGCCTCGGAGAAGCCGTCCACGTCCACCAGCTCGTCGCCCGAGGCGAGGATTCCCACCACCGGCCGCCGCACGACGGAGAGCTGCGACCTCCCGAGCGAGGCCGCCACGCCCACCTCCGCCGCGCGCAGAAGCGATCCGCGCGGGAGCACGAGCTCCCCGCGCCGCAGGTCCTCGGCGCGCGCCCGCACGTTCCGGCCGGCGTCGTCGTCGGAGCGGATCCGTACCCGGCCGCGGGCCGTTCCGATCTCGGTTCCGCCGTCGGTGTGCTCCACCCGGATCACGCCGTCGGCGCCCTCGGGAACGGGAGCGCCGGTCATCACGCGCGCGGCGGTCCCACGACGCAGCGGGAGGGCGGGGAAGGCTCCCGCGGGGACGTCTTCGATCACCTCCAGCTCCCGGGGCGCGGCCTCCGAGGCGCCGCGCACGTCCTCGGCGCGCACCGCGAAGCCGTCCATCGCGCTGTTGTCCCAGGGGGGGAGGTCGAGCGGCGAGACCACGTCCTCCGCGAGCACCCGGCCGAGGGCGGCGAGCAGCGCGGCGCGCTCGGCGGGGAGCGGCGAGACCCCGCTCAGCACTCCCTCCCGCGCCGCGGCGGCGGAAACCCAGTCGGCCCTCGCCTCAGGCGGCATCCTGCCCCCTCCGCTTCACGAAGGAGCAGACCAGCTCCGCGACCTGGAGCACGTGCGAACCGCCGGCGTCGAGGGGGATGACCGGCGCACCCGGCTCCTCGTCGGTCGCGTCGGTCACCAGGGCGAGAAGGGGAGCCGCGTCCTCGCCGGACCGGTGGAGGGGCGCGTCGTGGAGCTCCCGCCGGAAGACCTCGATCCGGGGAAAAGGGCCGTGCTTGTATCCCTCGACGAGCACCAGGTCGTAGCCGCGTCCCGCGAAGAAGCGCTCCACCAGCCGCTGGGGGTCGGGCTCTCCCGGCTCCCGCGAGACCAGCGCCAGCTTCCCCGCCGAGGCGAGGAGCACCGCCTCCACCTCTCCCTCGTGGAAGTGCCGCCAGCTGTCGCGACCCGGCTGGTCGATCTCGAAGTCGTGGTGACCATGCTTGAGAGAGGCGACGCGCAGGCCGCGCCGCTTCAGCTCCGCGGCGAGCGCCACCACGAGCGTGGTCTTTCCGCTGTTCTTTCGCCCCACCACCGCGACGGCGGGCGGGACGTCAGGGATCGGCATGGCTTGCCCGAGATGCGCGGGCGATCGTCTCGGCGGCGAGGCGGTCGGCCCGGGTGTTCACGTTGTGGAAGAGCACGTCCGGACGGCCGAAGGCGCGCACCTCGGCCAGAGACAGGCGCTCGGCGCCGAGCGCCGCGAGCAGTCCGCCCATCGAGAGGTCCCCGCCTGCGAGGCGGCGCTCCACCTCCGGGAGAGCGAGATTCGAGTACCAGGCGCAGAGCGGCTCGATGCCGAAGGGGCCCGGTCCCTCGGGGGCGACCGCGGCCGATTCCCCCGCCCGCGCGAGGTCGACGAGGCGGCGAAGGAGCCCTGGATCGAGGAAGGGGAGATCGCAGGCGACCAGGAGGACTCCGTCGCGGCCGCGCTCCTCCGCCCACCGCAGCGCGGCGTGGAGGCCCGCCATCGGGCCGCCGCCGGGAAGCCCGTCCGGGCGCGTCGGGAGGTCCAGCCCCGCGTGCGCCTCGGGTCGCGAGGTGATGAGCACCGGATCGGAGACGACCGCCCGGAGCGCGTCGCGCACTCGCTCGATCAGCGGACGTCCATCCACCTCCGCCAGTGCTTTCGGAGAGCCGAAGCGGCGGCTGGCTCCCCCCGCCAGGATGGCGGCGAGCGGGAGGGGAGAGTCGCGGAACGGGCCGACGGGTGGCATGGGTCAAACGTAGGGCCGCCGAGGCGGGCGAGCAAGCGAGCGAGCAGGCCGGGCTCGGAACGGGAATTGCGCGTTTCTTATGGTCCGGCGGCCGCCCCGTGGGTGCCGCCGAACCGGCCCCTCGGGGACGGGACGGGAGATTCTCGACACCGGTACATGGAGGGCGCGATGGCAGGTTATGACTGGGGGCGCGGGTACGGGTCGGGCAGCGGATACGGACGGTCACGCGGCGGCTACGGCTCGGATTTCGGGAGCTGGGGCGACGCCTGGGGGGGCGCGCCGGACAGCGGATTCCGGGGTCGTGGCACCGGCCTCTACCGGCAGTGGGGCCGCCCGGACGAGGGCCGGGGCTATGGCGGGCAGTCGTACGACCGCGGCGAGTACGGAGGCGGCTATCCGGGTGGGGAGCCGCGCGGGATGTACTACGCCGGACCGAGATCGTACGATTCCGGCCTCGACCGATGGATCGGCCGGCAGTGGGGCCGTGGCGGCCGCGGCCACGATCGGGGTGGCGGCTACGGTGTGGGCGGACGCGGCAACTATGGTTCCGGCTACGGCGGCGGCCCCGGTCGCGGATACGATGCCGGCTTCGCCCGTGCTCCCTTCGTCCCGGAGGAAGCGTACCGACGGCACCCCGAGATGGGCCGGCGGCGGGAGCACATGCGCGACCTCGGGCCGGAGGAGGGCCACGACTTCGTGACGGAGCCCGACCTGGACGACGACGAGGTGGTGCAGGCGGTGAAGCAGAACCTCCAACAGGACGATTGGATCCACCCGGACCGCATCCAGGTGAAGGCATCCGGAGGAGTGGTCACCCTTACGGGCGAGGTGGACGACTACATGCAGGCCCGTTACGCTTGGGACGACGCCTGGGAAACCCGGGGGGTCCACGGCGTGATCAACAATCTCACCGTGAGGACCGACCAGCCCCGCGAGCAGCACGGGGAGGCGATGCCGCAGACGACCGCGGGCGGAGCGAACGCCGGCGGCGCGAAGCGGAAGAAGTAGCACGGACGGACGAGTGCTGAGTGCTACGTGCCGACGCGAATTGAGTGGAGCAGGAGCAGGGCCGCGGCGAGTCGTCCGAAGACGTGGGCCCAGAGCCCGGCGGAGGAACGAGCCCGGGAGGCTCTCGCACCACGGTCTTCCGATCGAGCTCGTGAAAGAAGAAATCGATGCGGTGGCGGGCCCGGCCGAGGATGCGGACGAGAGGCAGATGGCCAGGGGGCCCGGACATCGGTGCGATGTCCGGGCCCCCGGCGAACCACGTAGCAGTCAGCACGTCGTACTTCTCAGTGGTTCTCCCGCGAGTCGTATCCGCTGCCGGTGGGGCGGTCGGGCGGGATGTAGGGGAGACCGTCCTGGATCGCTTCGCCCACATCGTGGGTCCCGTAGGTCTCCTCCTCCAGGTTCTCCACGAGGTGGGCGGCGGTATCCGACTGGTTCCTCGCCGGCTCGCCCAGCGAGCCATCCACCTCCTCGTCCTGCACGACCGCCTCGTCCGCCGCCTCCGGGGCCTGACCGCGGTGGAGCTCGTCGACCATCAGCTCGTTGGAGTAGTCCCGCAGGCCGAGGACGTCGCCGACGACGGACTCCGCGACCTGGACCTCGCCGTCGGTGCCCACGCGGCCGGAGAGCGTCACGAACCCATCGTCGACGGCAACGTCGATCCAGTCGGCGTCGAGGTTCGGGTACTCCCGCAGGTGCTCGACCACGACCTGACGGATCTCGTCGTCGGTCATGTTGTCGAAGTCGTACAGGTCGCCGCCGAACTGCCTAGCCATGGGCTCTTCCGTGGTTCAGAAGTAAAGGGCCGCCCCGAGCGTCAGTCCCGGGTTGTGGGTCCACTGCGTATCCGACTCCTGGGTCCGGGTCAGCCCCGCGGGCGTCTCCAGGCGCCACAGGTGGTCTCGGGCCTCGAGCCGCAGGGCGAGCCGCTCGGTGAGGAACCAGTCGGTCCCCGCTCCCAGGCCTACCGCAAAGCCGGGGCCGAACTCGACGCGTTGGCTCTCCTCGATCGTCCCGTCCAGATCGCTGCTCCCGAGCACGTCCCACACCGCGCCGCCGGTGAGCGCCAGGTAAGGGGCGAGGCCGTTCCAGGTGCGGGGGCCGGTGACGTGGAAGCGCAGTCCCGCGTCCGCGAGCAGTACGAGGGCGTTTACCTCTCCCACCGCCTCTAGCTCGAGCGAGTCGCCGGCCGCCGAAACCCGTCGCCGCACGGTGCGCTGCGTCGGCGAAGCGGCGAAGCCCACCTCGCCGGAGAGGGGTCCCGAGAGTCGTACCGTGTAGCGGCCGCCGAGAAGCGGCCCCGAGTGCGGGCCGATCTCATTGTCTCCGGTGCCGGTCGCCAGCCATCCGGCGAACGCCCCGGCGGACTGCGTGGACTCGACGTATCGGTAGGGCGAAGGGATGTCCTGCGCCTCGCCGCGTCCCGCGGCGAGAAGGAAAAGGGCCAGGCTCGCCGGAAGGACGTGTCGCATGGATTCCAGATCGAAGGGAGATGCGCCGTCCGGACGCGCTCCCCGGACGGCCGACGGAACGGGAAGCTATCCGGTTGGAAGCGGCGCGCGCAAGGCGATCCCGGGCGGCCTCAGCGCTCCCGCAGGTCGCGCCCGGTCATCTCCTCCGGCTGCGGGACCCCGAGCAGGCCGAGGATGGTCGGCGCCACGTCGCACAGCGCCCCCTCGCGCAAGCCGGTGGCGGTGCGCCGCCCCTCCGGCTCCACCAGGACGATCCCGACCGGATTGGTGGTGTGCGCGGTGTGCGGACCGTTCGTTGCCGGGTCCCACATCTGCTCGCAGTTGCCGTGGTCGGCGGTGACGAGCAGAGAGGTCCCGCTCGCGCGGCATGCCTCCACTACCCTCGCGAGCTGGCCGTCCACGGTCTCCACCGCGCGGATGGCGGCCTCGAGCGAGCCGGTGTGACCGACCATGTCGGGGTTCGCGAAGTTGCAGACCAGCACGTCGTACTTCCCGGAGCCGATCGCTTCCACGAGCCCGTCGGCCACGGCCGCGGCGCTCATCTCCGGCTGCAGGTCGTAGGTGGCCACTTTAGGCGAGGGCACCAGCCGCCGATGCTCGCCGGGAGGAGGCTCCTCGACGCCGCCATTGAAGAAGTAGGTGACGTGGGGATACTTCTCGGTCTCCGCCGTGCGGAAGCTGGCGAGGCCGCGCTCCGCCAGCACGTCGGCGAGGATGTTCTTCATCGACTGCGGCGGAAAGGCCGTTTCGAGCGGGAAGTCCGCGTCGTACTGCGTGAGGGTGACGAGATCCGCCCGCGGCGGATCGCGGCCGCGATCGAAGGAGTCGAACTCTTCCGACGCCAGCGCACGGGAAAGCTGCCGCACCCGGTCAGCGCGGAAGTTGAAGAAGACGACGCCGTCGCCGTCCTTCAGCGTTCCGATCGGCTTCCCCGCGTCGTCCACCACCACGCGCGGCTCGATGAACTCGTCGGACTCGCCGGAGGCGTACGCCTCGGCGACGGCCCGCACCGGGTCGTGGATCGGCTCGCCCTTGCCGTGAACGATGGCGTCGTATGCTTTGGCGGTGCGCTCCCAGCGCCTGTCCCGGTCCATCGCCCAGTAGCGTCCCATGAGGGAGACGACCTCACAGCCGGTGCCGTGGTTCGCGCGGCCCACCAGCTCGGTGAGATACCCCCGCGCCGAGTGCGGCGGGGTATCCCGCCCGTCGAGGAATGCGTGAATGTGCACGCCGGGGATGCGGTGCCGCGAGGCGAGCTCGCAGAGTGCGAACAGGTGCGCATCCACGGCGTGGACTCCGCCGGGGCCGATCAGTCCCATGAAGTGGAGGCTCGCGCCGCGCTCGCGCACCCGGGTCATCAGGTTCACGAGCGGCGCGTTCTCGAACAGCTGCCCCGACTCGACCGCGGCGGTGATGCGCTGCAGCGACTGCACCACCACGCGCCCCGCCCCGAGGTTCAGGTGGCCGACCTCGGAGTTCCCCATCTGCCCCTCGGGGAGCCCCACGGCGGGGCCGTGAGTGGTGAGCCGCGCGCGGGGATAGCTCCCCCGCTCCCAGAGCGAGTCCCAGGTAGGAGTGTCGGCGAGGGTGACCGCATTGTCGGCGGTCGGCTCGCGGAGCCCCCAGCCGTCGAGGATCACCAGCGCCGTCTGGGGCCGGGCCGTGCCCGCGCGGGCGAGCGGGCGAGCGACGGAGGGATCGGGTCGGGAGACGGTCGGTTGTCGTGCCACGGTTGGTCGTGGGGGAACAGGGGCAGGGAGTCGGGGTTTACACGGGCAGGGCGAAATCCTATCATCTTTCGCTGGCCGCCCGGGTCCGATGGAGCGGGCCGGCAATGTATGCGCCATCCGCGCCGGACGCCAATTCCGAGCGGGTTCGCTCGCCCCCGATCCTCGATTCGATCCGCGTCGTGATGCTCACCCGTGCCTTTCGGGGGATGCCTCTTCGGCTCCCGCGTCTCCTCCCGCGCCTTCCGCTGGCGGTCGTGGTGTGTGCCGCCACCGCGCTGCCGCTCGACGCAGAGGCGCGGCGGCCCGCTCCCGCGCCGGCCGCGGCCGGGGATTCGGCCGCCCCGGCGCCACGCGCCCTGCTGAGCGTTCCCGCGGGAGACACCCTCGGCACCCTCGCCTCGGGTGCTCCGATCGAGGTGGTAGGCAGGGAGGGGGAGTGGGCGCGGGTCCGGGTGGAGGGATGGGTCCGCGTCCCGGCGGGCACGGAGCTCACCGTGCCCGGACCGATCCGGGGCCTGTCGCTGCGGGAGCTGCGTGCGGAGCCGGACCGCTACCGCGGACAGCCGGTGCGCTGGCAGATCCAGTTCGTCGCCCTGCAGAGGGCTGATTCGCTCCGCAGCGACCTGCGTCCGGGCGAGGAGTACATGCTGGCGCGCGATCCCGGCGGAGAGCCAGGCTTCGTCTACGTGGTGGTGCCGCCGGGCATGCTGCCCGCCGTCCGGCGGCTGGTGCCGCTGCAGCGACTGGAGGTGGTCGGCCGCGTCCGGACCGGACGCTCCCCGCGGATGGGACACCCCGTTCTCGATCTCGAGGCGCTGCACCCCTGAGGGCGGCGCGCTCGGTGACCGTACACCCCTCGCCTTCGCGGTTGAAACATCGATGAGCCGACGGCCCTTCGTCGCCCCCGCGCTCGCTCTGGGAGCCCTGCTGACCGCCGCCCCGGCCGCCGTTCAGGCGCAGGTCCTGCTCGGCGATCCGGTCGATCCCGCCTCCGCGTCGGTGGGCTCCGTCTCCGCCCCGTCGCCTTCCGCGGCAGGCGCATCCGCCTCGCGCCTCTTCGGGCTCAGCGGCAAGCTGAGGGCGGCGGCGGTCCAGTCGACGGACCTGCTGGCATTTCCCTTCCTGGCGAGACTCGCGGGCGCCGAGGCCCCGCGACAGCGCTGGGTGCCGCTCTTCGGGGGAGGCGGCAGCGGCGTGCTCGGCGCCCCGACGCGGTCGAACGCGATGCGCGCTCCCGCCACGCCCGGGATCTGGCGGATCGAGGCCGACCGCGCGGACCTGCCGGCACCTGACGGCGGGGCGGCCACCTCCTTCGACCTCATCACCCGCGTGCCCTTCTCGATGAAGAAGGGGGGCTACCTCAACGGATACCACATGGGCCGCTACCTGACCGAGGGAGTCGGGCGCACCGACCGCTACGCGCCCCCGGAGGGCTTCATCGAGGTGACGCGGGAGAATCAGGACTTCCAGGTGTCGGAGCACTTCCGCTTGCGGCAGTTTCTCACCAAGGACCAGTTCGAGGTCTGGCCCAAGTACCTGGCGCTCGATCTGCGGCTGATCGACAAGCTGGAGCTGGTCCTCCAGGAGCTGAACGCGATGGGGATCCGCGCCGACCGGATGCACGTGATGAGCGGCTTCCGCACGCCGCAGTACAACGGCCCGGGGGGCGACGGCCGCGCAACCCTCTCGCGCCACATGCACGGCGACGCGGCCGACGTCTGGGTGGATGGCGACGGCGACGGCTACATCGACGACCTCAACGGCGACGGCCGCTCCGACATGCACGACGCGCGGGTGATCCTGAAAGCGGTAGAGCGAGTCGAGGCGAGATACCCGGAGCTCGTCGGCGGCGCCGGGATCTACCCCGATAACGGCGCCCACGGACCGTTCATCCATATCGACGTGCGCGGCCACCGGTCGCGCTGGTGACGAGGTGACGAGGTGACGAGGGATGAAGGCCGGCATCCGTTTGCGATGCCGGCCCTTGCTTTGAGGCGCGCGAGAGGGTGAAGTGCCGTGGGTAGGGAGCCGGTCCGCGCGGGGCCCTCACCCCCGGCTCGCTCGTACTTCGCTCTCCACCCGCCGAGCTACCGCCCGGCACCGCTCGGCCCCCGCCCGCCCTGGAGAGCCGCACCGCCCGCGACTGCCGACCGGCGCGGAAGCTCCGGGTTGGGATCCCCCACTTCCGGTCGGACGACCCTTGTCTTTCAGGAGGGGTCGGGTACCCCGTCACCCCGTCAGCAGTCTGCCGAGCTGGCCGAAGTGCTCCTCGTACATCGGGCGCCTGTCGGGCGAGCGGAGGATGGCCGAGGGATGGAGGAGGGGGAAGAGGCGGAGGGCGCGGTCACCGTACTCCACCTGCTGGAGCGTCGCCTGCAGGCGGGTGATCTTTCCGTCGGGGATGAAGTGCTGCAGCGCAAAGCGGCCGAGCGTGAGGACCACCTCCGGGTCGATGAGGCGGAGCTGCTCGGCGAGCCATCCGGCGCAGGCGCGGATCTCCCGGGTCCGTGGATTGCGGTTCTCGGGGGGACGGCAGCGCACCACGTTCGCGATGAAGGTGTCGACCCGCTCGATCCCGGCGGAGGCGAGCATCGCGTCGAGGAGCTTTCCCGACGCGCCCACGAAGGGGATTCCCTCGCGGTCCTCGCTCGCTCCGGGCGCCTCGCCCACGATGAGCAGCCGCGCGGCGGTGCTCCCCGCACCCGGAACGACCTGTGTGCGGCTGAGGAAGAGGTCGCAGCGCGTGCAGCGCACCATCACCGCATGCAGGTCGTCGAGCGAGGGCGGAGAGGGGATCTGCGCCGGGAATCCGGGTGCCTCGGGCGGGTTCTGGATCATCGCGAGTGGCGGGTGCGGATGAATCTTTTCACGGCGAGCGCCGTACCAAGGATGGAAGGCCCCACAGGGGCAGGCACACCACCCGGAAGACGCAAGATCTCGGCATGTACTGTTCCACCTGCGGTGCCCGGATTCCTCCCGGACGGACGCGATGCGACACCTGCGGCGCGCCCGTCCAGCCGCGATCGGAGGTGGCGCCGCGCCCGCGTGAGTCGCCGAGCTTCGAGGGCGTCGCCGCCTGGGCACCGGCGCCGCTGCTGCGGAACTGTCCCCGCTGCGGCTATCGCGGCGAGGGGATCTCCTATTTCTCGCGGGGAAGCCACATGGCCGGCCTGGTCGTGGCGACCGTGATCACCGCCGGGGCGATGGGCGCCGGCGGCCTCGTCTACTATCTCGTCCGCCGCGATCACGAGGTCTGTCCCCGCTGTGGCCGTGGGTGGGGCCGCGGCGGCGAGCGGGCGCTGGTTCGGATGGGTGCCACGGCGCCGGCGGAAACGGCCTTCGCGGCCAGTCCAAACTCATGGCTCGAGGAGGGCCGCGGGCGCCCTCTTTCCGTGATGCTCGCGATCCTGGCCGCGATCCTCACCGTGATCGGCATCGTGGAGTTCGAGATGGTGCCGCTCCTGCTCGGGCTCGCGGCGGGCGGAGGTAGCTACGTCTTCCACCGAGCCGCCACCCGGGCGCGCGAGGAGCGCCGGGCGGCCCTGATCTCGTCGCTCCAGCTTCCGGTGCTCAAGCTCGCCGCGGAACGGGGCGGGCGCCTGACCGTCAGCGAGGTGTCGGCTTCCCTCGGGTGGACCCTCCCCCGGGCGGAGAAGGTGCTCATCTCCCTCGACGACGGAATCCGCGTGGACTCGGAGGTGACCGACGAGGGGCTCATCGTCTACCAGTTCCGCGAGCTGCGAGCTTGACGGGGAACAGGGAACATCGGGGCCCGGACATCGGCGTGATGTCCGGGCCCCACGCCGTCCGAACTGTCCCCTATTCCCTATATCTGAGCTCCAGTTCCGCGAGGCCTCCGTCCCGCGACTGCTTGGCGTGGCGCTTCACCTCGGCCACGCGCTCGCCGAGCTCGGCGAGCGAGCCGACCGCGTGCGGGTGGAGGTGAACGACCGCGGCGGCGAGACGGGTCAGCGGGAAGTCGCGCAATCTCCCCTCGCGATCCTCGCCCCGGTAGCGCCCCGCCTGCACCACCTCCGGCGGGAGCAGCCGCTCGAGGCGCCGGGGAAACTCCGTCTGAACGGTCTCCACCGTCGGCCGGGCGCTTTCCCGATCGCTCACCAGGATGAAGTCGTCGCCGCCGATGTGTCCCACGAAGGCTCCCTCTGCGGCGTGCTGGACGAGGAGGAGCGCCACCTCCTGGATCACCCGGTCGCCGAGCGCGAAGCCGAAGCGGTCGCCGAAGGGCTTGAAGTAGTCGAGGTCCAGGTAGGAGACGGTGATCGGGTCGCCGATCACCCGGCGCCGCTCGAACTCGCGCTCGATGGCTCTGCCGCCGGGGAGGCCGCTGGTCGGGTTGCGGTCCAGGCCCTGCCGCGTGAGCTGTAGAAGGGCGCCGATGCGCGCCAGGAGCTCGCGGGCGTCGAACGGTTTCGCCAGGTAGTCGTTGGCACCGGCATCGAATCCCTGGATGCGGTCCTCCATCCCGCTCTCCGCGGTCAGGATGAGCACCGGGAGGTGCTCGATGCGTGGGTCGGACTTGATCCGCCGGCAGATCGTCATCCCGTCGGGCGGGCCCATTCGGTAGTCGAGGATCACCAGGTCCGGGGGCGACTGCCGGATTTCCCCCAAGGCGGCGG
Source organism: Longimicrobiaceae bacterium (assembly GCA_965215255.1). GTDB lineage: Bacteria > Gemmatimonadota > Gemmatimonadetes > Longimicrobiales > Longimicrobiaceae > CBDCDN01. The sequence goes on from CBDCDN010000011.1 coordinate 288,342, forward strand.
GGGCGTTGGCGATCAGGCGCGTACGGTAGCCGGCGGAGCGCAGCACGTCGCCCACCATCTCGCGCATCGCCGCGTCGTCGTCGGCAAACACGATCTCGTTCATCACCGCTCTCTCTCCATTGACATCGACGGGGGATCGGGTGCAATCTGCGCGCCGCCGACCCGTTGCGCCACTCCATTCGCGATGATCGTCATCGATCGGTTACATAAACGCTTCGGCGACCTCGTCGCGGTGCGGGACCTCTCGCTGCGCGTGGAGCGGGGGGAGGCATACGCGCTGCTCGGCGCCAACGGTGCCGGGAAGACCACGGCGTTGCGCTGTCTCGCCACTCTGTTGCGCCCGACGCAGGGGTCCGCGAGCGTCGACGGCTACGACGGAGCTCGGGAGCCGCTCGAGGTCCGGCGGCGCCTCGGCTTCCTCGCCGCCTCCATGGGTCTCTACGAGCGGCTCTCGCCGCGCGAGCTGCTGCGCTACTTCGCGGACCTGCAGCAGATCCCGGCGGCGGAGGGGAAAGAGCGCGTGGAGCGGGTGATCGAGCGATTCGGGATCGAGTCCTTCGCCGACCGGCTTTGCGGACGACTCTCCACGGGGCAGCGGCAGCGGGTATCGGTCGCGCGGGCGGTCGTCCACGATCCGCCGGCGCTGGTGCTCGACGAGCCCACGCTCGGGCTGGACGTCGCCAGCGCCGAGGGGATCAACTCCTTCATCCGGGAAGCCCGCGACCGGGGAAGGGCGGTGCTCTTCTCCACGCACGAGATGTCGGAGGTGGAGCTGCTTGCGGACCGGGTGGGGATCATCGCCCGCGGCCGCCTGGTCGCGGAGGGAACCATCGAGGCGATCGTCGACGCCAGCGGCGAGCCCAACCTGGCGCGCGCTTTTCTGCGCATCGTGCAGGAGGCGGTCGAGTGCTGAGGAACGTTCGCACCGTGCTGCTGAAGGAGCTGAAGGAGACGATCCGCGACCGCCGCACCGTCCTGATCATGGTGGTCGTCCCGGTCTTTCTCTATCCCGTGCTGCTGGTCGTGCTCGAACAGCTGGCGCTCTTCGGGCGCCGGCAGCTGGCGGAGGCTCCCGCCGCGGTGGCGGTGGTGGGCGAGCGCGGCCGGGCCTTCGAATTCCTCGCCCGCGACACCGCCCTGCGCCTCGAGCCGGCGGACAGCGCCCCCCTCGCCGCGCTGCGTGCGGGGGAGATCGACGCCGCCGTGGTCTTCGACCCGCCCGCCGGTGGGCGGCTGGGGACGACGGGGGCGCGGGTACTCTTCGACGCCTCGCGCGACCGCTCGAACCGCGCGCGGGACCTGGCGCGGGACCGCCTGGAGGAGTGGGGCGACTCGCTGCTCAGCCGGCGGCTCGAGGCCGAGGGGCTTCCCCCCTCCTTCGCCGCCCCGCTCGCGGTGGCGGACAGCTCCGTGGCCTCGGCGGAGCGGCTCGGGGGGTACACCCTCGGGCGCGTGCTCCCGATGCTCCTGGTGCTGATCACCCTCCTCGGCGCCTTCTACCCGGCGATCGACCTGACCGCGGGCGAGAAGGAGCGAGGGACGCTGGAGCCGCTCCTCACCGCACCCGTCCCCGCGCGGGCGATCGTGGCGGGGAAGTTCCTGGCGGTGACGATCCTCGCCCTCGCCGCCGGCGCCCTCAACCTGGGGAGCATGCTGCTCACCTTCGAGTCGGGGATCTTCCGGCTCGCCCGGGAAGTGGGGCTGGAGTTCAGCCTGCCCTTCTCGACCATCCTCCTGCTGCTGCTCTTCCTGGTCCCTCTGGCCGTGCTCTTCTCGGCGCTCTTCCTGGGGCTAGCGGTGCGGGCGCAGTCGTTCAAGGAGGCGCAGAACGCCCTCACGCCGGTCCAGCTCGCCAGCCTCGTCCCGACGTATCTGCCGCTGATCCCGGGGATCCCCTTCGGCTACGGGCTGGCGCTGGTGCCGATCGGAGGGGTGGCGGTGCTCTTCCGCGAGCTGATGGCCGGGAGCGCCCCCCTGGGGCCCGGCGCGGTGGCGGTGGGCTCCACGGTGGTGTACGCGCTGCTGGCGCTGCGCTTCGCCGCCCGCTCCTTCGGCCGCGAGGAGATCCTCTTCGGGAGCGGGGGCGCGGACCGCGTCTCCGGCGGCTCCCTCTGGACGCGGGTCGGCGCCTGGCGCGCCGGAAGGCAGGGCGTCCCCGGTCCGGCCGCCGCCCTCGCCTTCGTGGCGGGGGTGGGGCTCCTCTACTTTTATCTGGGCGTGCGCCTGCAGATCACCGGGCGGGAGCAGGGCCTCTTCGCCTCGCAGTGGCTCTTCCTCGCGCTCCCGGCGGCCCTCTTCGCCCGGCTGGGACCGTACCGTTTCCGAAGCGCGCTGGCGCTGCGGCCGGTGCCGCCTCGCGCGCTGACGGCGGCGGTCCTGATCATGGCGGGCGGGATCCCCATCAGCTGGCTGCTCGGCTGGCTCCAGAGCCTGGTCCTGGAGATCCCCGAGGCGTACATGCAGGGCTTCGCCGAGCTGCTCAGCGCCGACTCCCCCGGGCGGCTGGTCTGGCTCTTCCTGCTGATCTCCATCACCCCGGCGGTCTGCGAGGAGCTGGTCTTCCGGGGGATCCTGCTGCAGGGCCTCTCTCGCGAGATGCGGATGGCGCGCGCCGTTCTCGGCTCGGCCGCGATCTTCGGCGCATTTCACCTCTCCTTCGAGACGGTGATCCGCTTCCTCCCCACGGCCTGGCTGGGGCTCCTGCTGGGCTACGTGGTATGGAATACGCGCTCGGTCTTTCCCGGGATGCTGATGCACGCGGTGAACAACGCGACGATCCTGCTGTTGGTGGCCTTCACCGGACTGCAGGCATACGTCGTCGGCCCGGGCGGCGAGCCCCGCTGGATCGCGGTGCCGATCGGGCTGGCGCTGCTGGTCCTCGGGGCGAGACTGCTCCCGAAGCGGGAGGAGCCCCCGTCGGCCGCCCCGCTTTCCGACCCCATCCGCTGAGAGGAGGTCTCCATGGTTGCCGCAGTCGTGCTGATCCGGGCCGCGCCGGGCGATATTCCGGCCCTCGCGCGCCGGATCGCTGGCATAGAGGGCGTCGCGGAAGTCTACTCCGTCTCCGGCGAATACGACCTGGTCGCCATCGTGCGCGTCCCCGAGTACGAGCGGGTGGCGGTGGTGGTCACCGAGGAGATCGCCAAGATCTCGGGAATCGAGCGGACCTACACCCTCACCGCCTTCCGCGTCTACTCGAAGCAGGACCTGGAGAAGGCCTGGGACATGTTCGATTAGGGAACGGGGATCGCCGGGGCTCGGACGTCGGCGTGACGTCCGGGCCCCGCGCCATCAGAACTGTTCCCTGTTCCCTATGTACTGTTCCCCGTTCCGTAGCGTCATCCGCTCCACGGCTCTCCCCGCGGCGCGGGCGCGGTCGAGCGGGATCGGCCAGAGGCGCCCGGCGCGCCAGAGCGGCGTCTGGTCGCGGTAGTGGCGCGAGGTCGGGACTCCCGATTGGCCGGTGGGGACGACGAAGCCGCCGTCCGCGTCGGGGTCGGCGAGGTCCACCACGTGCCGCATGCTGGCGCCGTGGCTGTTGATGAAGGGAGGGCGGGAGCCGTAGCCGGCGACGTTCACCGTGTAAGGCGAGCCGCCCCTGGGGAACGGTCCCACGTTCAGCGAGAGGGCGCGCTCCAGCGGCGCCGACGCGCCGAGGGCATGCTCGATCCGGGTGGAGTGCAGCTCTCCCCAGCTCCGTCTCCCCGCCGTCTCCAGCGCCTCTCGCATCGCCAGGGCGGAGATGTGCTCCAGCGTCTCCCGCTCCGGCGTTCGCACGTCGTCCGCCCAGCGTCCGCCCCCGGCGTCGAGGAAGCGGTTCATCGCGGCCCGCGGGAAGTACACCGGCGCGCCGCCGAACTCATCGTGCCCCACCCGCCGCCGCAGCGCCTCGTACCAGGCGTAGAAAAGCGCAGCCGCGCGGGAGTCCTCACTCGCCCGGCGGTCCCACTCCGCCAGCAGGCGGATCGCGTCGGCGTCTCGGATCGCCTCCGCGGCCCGCATCGCCAACGGCAGATAACGGTCGGCGAACGCGTCCTTCACGTCCATCTGCTGGCGCGACACGTCCGCGGCTGTGAATTTGGAGCCGGCGCGGATCATCTCCGTGATGCGGATCGCGCGGAAAGGCTCGGCCCATTCGCTGCCGAGGCGGAAGGGGTAGTCCGGTCCCACGACCCGGTGATTCGCCGTGACCACGAATCCCTCCGCCGGATTCAGGACGCGCGGACGTTCCTCCCAGGAGAGGTAGCGCTCCCACTCCCCCTCGCCTGTCCATCCGGCGGCGGGGAGGAGGCCGTCGCCCGAGCTCCGCACCGGGACCCGCCCGGAGAGGGCGTACCCGAAGGCGCCTCCGGTGTCGGCGAAGACGACGTTCTGGTGCGGGTCGTCGAAGTCGCGCAGCGCCCGCAGGAGCCCGGCGGCGTCGCGGGCGCGGTTCATCGCCAGCAACCCCCGATAGGTCGTGGAGGGATCGAGCGCCGTCCAGCGCATCGCGAGCACCCGGCCGCCCCCCCGGGGGTCCGCGTCGGAGAGCACGGGGCCGTGCCGGGAGGTGCGCACCCGCTGCACCACCGGCTCGGCGCCGCGGACCTGGATGGTCTCCTCGCGGACCGCGAAGGCGGCCCATCCATCGGGGGTGAGGTAGCGGGATGGATCCTCGTCGTCCACCCGCTCCACGAAGAAGTCTACGTCGTCCACCATGGCGTTGGTGAACCCCCAGGCGACCCCCGGGGTGTGTCCCAGCACGACGGCGGGCGTGCCGGGGATGGTGACGCCAGCCACCTCCGTCTCGCCGCCATGGAGCGCCGCGAGATACCAGAGGGAGGGGGCCCGCAGCGCGAGATGAGGATCGTTCGCCAGGATCGGCTTTCCGGATCGGGTGAGATCGCCGCCGATCACCCACGCGTTCGAGGCGCGCGAAGCGGAGACGCTCTCCAGCATTCGCGCCGCCAGCGGGGGTATGCGCGGGAGGGGAACGGAGCCCGGCCGGACCGGAGCGGCCGCCGTCCCGTCGCCGGTCCCCTCCCACTCGGCGCCGGCGCCGAGAATGGTGGGGGCGCCGGGGGGATAGGTGGGGAAGAGGTCGGCCGCGCGCTCCGGGCCGAGCCGGTCCACCGCGCCCTGGAGGTCCAGGCCGAGCTGCCAGTCGGCCAGGTCCCACGACATGATCTTGGCGATGGCGAGCGTGTGCCGCGGCTCCCAGGGCTCCGGCTCGAAGCGCAGCGCCACGAACTCGGGCGGGAGCGCCCCCGGGTGCTCTCCGATCCAGGCGTTCACCCCTTCCGCGTACGCCTCGAGGCGCGCGAGCTCCGGGGCGTCGAGGACCCGCAGGTTCTCGGCGGCCGCGCGGCCCATGCCGAGGGTGCGGAGGAATCGGTCCGTCTCCACCAGCCCCGCGCCCAGGATCTCGGCGAGGCGGCCGTCGGCGACGCGCCGGAAGAACTCCATCTGCCAGAGGCGGTCCTGCGCATGGACATATCCGAGCGCGCGCGCCAGATCGAGCTCGTCCTCCGCCCAGAGGTGGGGAACGCCTAGAGAGTCTCGCCAGATCTCCACCGGCGCGCGCAGTCCTGGGAGGACGGCATCGCGGGCGTAGTCGGCCTCGGCGGTGGAGAGGTACCAGCGGCCGGCGCCGAGCGCGGCCAGGGCCAGCCCCAGAAGTGCGCCGAGCGCGAGGAGTGCTTTCTTCAGAGCTCCACCTCCTGCACGACCTGCCGCACCGTATCCCCGCCGAAGCCGCGGCGCGCGAGGAAGCCGTGGAGCCGGCGCCGCGCCCGCTGCGGGTCCTCTCCGCCGCGGCGCGGCCACCTGGCCGCGGCCTCGCGGGCGAGGTCCAGCTCCGACACCGCCTCGTGCTCCATCACCTCGCCGATGGCCTCGGCCGCGGTGTCCGCGTCCACGCCCCTGGCGCGGAGCTCCTGCACCAGGCGCCGCGCGCCGCGCGGGCGGAGGCGCACCCGATCGCGGACGAATGCTTCCGCGAAAGAGGCGTCGTCCACCAGGCCGCGCTCCGCCAGCCCCGCGACGCACTCGTCCACCACCTCCTCTAGGAACTCCTTGCGCAGCAGACGCCGGCGCAGCTCGGTGGTGGTGCGGGCGCGGAAGGAGAGGAGGCTCAGCGCCGCCTCCTGGACCTTCCAGCGCAGGTCCTCGCCCTCCAGGGCGCGAATGCGTGCCTCGGAGAACTCGTCGCCGACGCGCAGGCCCTCGCGCAGGACGATCTCCTGCGCGAGGGTCAGGCGGAGCTCCCCGTCCACGTGGACGTCGACGCGTTCGGCGCGGCGCTTCCGCGGCTCGATGCAGGTGATTTTCATGGCCTCTCCGGGCGTGCGGTGAAGAAACCGATGATACCCTGAACCGGAGGCCCCGTGCCCGCGTGGACCGACGGACTCCGCCATCTCCGCCGCCCCGTCACCCCCGGGCGCCGTGCCCGCCGCGCGTCGCCGGACCCCATCATCCCGTCACCCGCGGGCGGCGTGCCCGCGCGCGGGTTGCTGGAGCCGGCGGCGCGGGATATGCTCCGCGGCCCCGGGGCCCTGAATCTCCTTTTCCTCCATCGTGTCGATGTCCCGAGCCGCCAGCCCGCCCGCCTTCGACGCCGCCGCCCTCCGGGCGCGCGAGTTCCCCGCTCTGGGAGAGGCGATCTACCTGAACGCCGCGTCGGTGGCGCCCACACCCGAGCGGACGCGGCGTGCTCTCGACGCCTTCGCCGCCCGCCGGGCGAGCGTCCACCTGCTCGAGGACGCGGATTTCTCGCTGCCGCTGGCGAGGAGCCGCGCCGCCGCGGCGCGGCTGATCGGGGCCTCTCCCGAGGAAATCGCCCTCGGCTGGAACACCAGCTTCGGCATCAACCTGGCCGCTCTGGCGCTGCCGATGGAGCCGGGGTCGAGCATCGTGGTGAGCGACCGGGAGTTCCCCGCGAACGTCTACCCCTGGATGGCGCGCCGCGACCAGCGGCTGGAGGTGATCCCCACCGACCCGCGCGGCCATCCGGACGAGGAGCGGCTGCTCGAGCGGCTGCGGGGCGGCGGGGTGTCGGTCTTCGCGCTCTCGCACGTTCAGTTCGCGACGGGCTACCGCGCCGACCTCGCCCGCTTCGGCCGCGTCTGCCGCGAGGAGGGGATCCACTTCGTGGTGGACGCGATCCAGTCGCTCGGACAGGTGCCGGTCGACGTGGACGAGGCGGGGATCGACGTGCTCGCGTCGGGGGGGCACAAGTGGCTCTGCTCCCCCTTCGGCACCGGCTTCGCCTACGTGCGCCGCGGGCTGCTCGAGCGCATGGAGCCGGGGGTGGTGGGGTGGACGGGGCTCACCTCGTCGGAGGACTTCGGTTCGCTGGTGGACTACCGGTGGGAGTTCCGCGGCGACGCCCGCCGTTTCGAGGTGGCCACCCTTCCGATGCAGGACTTCGCCGGCTTCGCGGAGTCTCTGGAGCTGCTGCTGGAGGTGGGGGTGGAGCGCATCGAGCGGCAGCTCCGCTGGGTGCTGGAGCCGCTGGTGGAGTGGTTCGCCGCGCGCCCGGAGGTGGAGGTAAGAAGCGACCTGGGCGCCGAGCGGCGTTCGGGGATCGTCTCCTTCCGACCCCCGGAAGCGGAGGCGGTGTTCCGGCGGCTGCGCGGGGAGGGCGTGGGATGCGTGCTGCGGGAGGGGGCGATCCGCTTCGCCCCACACCTGTACAACTCGCAGGAGGAAATGCGGCGCGTGGTCGCGATCCTGGATCGGAGCGGGGAAGCAAGGTGGAGGTGATCAACCGCGCGGCCGCCGTGGTCGCGGAGGTACGAGCCGAGCTCGCGCCGGACCCACGGCTCGCGGTCTTCGAGATCGAGATCGAATGGGACGGCGACCGGCTGGTGCTGCTGGGAGCGACCTCGGAGCCCACCGCCGGCGAGGTGCTGCACCGCAGGGTGGCTCTCCTGGAGGAGGTGGGGGAGGTGCTCGACGCGGTCCACCGGCTCCCCCTGCCGGGCGGCACCCCCATGCACGCGCTCGTTTCCTCCGCCACGGCGCCGATGCTCGCCGCACCGCTGGTCTCCGGCCCCAGCGTCTCGCACACCCTATTGGGGCACCGGCTGCTGGTGCTGCGCGAGCACGGCCGATGGCTGCACTGCCGCTCAGAGGACGGATACCTGGGCTGGGTGCACCGCGGCTACGTGAGGCGCATGGACGAGAGCGAGGTGCGGTCGTGGGAGCTGGGGGCGGGAGGGGAGGCGTGCTTCTCCCTGGGCGCCGAGGTCAGGCGAGGGGACGGAGAAGTGGTGGGGCGCCTGCCGTGGGGGTGCCGGTTCCTCCGTCGCGGCGAGGAGGCGCTGCTGCCGAACGGACTCGCGGGGACGCTCTCGGGAGACTGGGTCGCCCTGCCCGAGAAGCAACGGCGTTTCCCGCCGCTCAGGGAGGAGGTGGTCGCCACCGCCGGCCGCTGGCTCGGCGCCCCCTACCTGTGGGGTGGGACGATCCCCGCGGGCGTGGATTGCTCGGGATTGGCGCAGGCGAGCTACCGGACGTACGGCGTGCTTCTGCCGCGGGACTCGGACCAGCAGGCGCGGATCGGAGAGGCGGTGGATCCCGGGCACGACTTCTCCAGGCTCCGGCGGGGGATCTCCTCTTCTTCGCCGAAGAGCCGGGACGGGTTTCCCACGTCGCGATCTCCGAAGGCGGATCGCGGATCATCCACTCCTCTCTCGGGAACGGCGGGGTATGGACGAACGACCTGCGGGGGAGCCTGGGCTACGAACGGGAGCTGCGCCGCCTCTTCGTGGGCGCCCGCCGGATCTTTCCGGCGAAGCCGGCCGCGGAGGCGTGAGGGGAAGGGCTACTCCCCCGGCACCCGCACCCGCTGCCCGATCTGCAGGCGGCGCGGGTCGAGGCCCGGGTTGAGGCGCTGCAGCTCGCGAACCGAGGTGTCGTAGCGTCGGGCGATCCCGTCGAGGGTGTCGCCGCTCTTCACGCGGTGCGTGCGGGCCGCGGGTGCGGGTTTCGGAGCGGGCGCACTTCTGGCCGGCGCAGGCGAGGCGGCGGGCGCCGGTGCGGCCTCCGGCGAGCGATCGGGGGCGGCTAGTGCGGTGGGGAGCGGCTCCCCGAGCTGCGGCGCGGCCTCGGGGCGCGAGAAGCGGGCGATGCGCGCGCCGATGGCGTCCTCGGCACGCTTGGCTCGCCAGGTGGAGGGCACGCCGTTGGCGATGATGCTGAAGGCGAGGTTCTCGCCGTCCGCCGCGCGGACGTATCCGGAGAGGGAGGAGACGTGCTGGATGGTGCCTGTCTTCGCCCGCAGGTTCCCGGCGGCGGCGGTCCCTCCCATCCGGTTGCGCAGGCTGTGAGCGAGGTCGTTGCGCGTGGCGGCCTCCGGGAGGGAGGCGTAGAAGGTCTCTCCCACGCCGCTGCGCCGCATGTAGTCGAGGAGCTGCACCGTGGTGCGCGCCGTCACCCGGTTGAGGTTCGAGAGGCCGGATCCATCCACGATGTGAAGCGAGGCGGAGTCGACGTTCGCCTCGCACTCCAGGAAGTACCGCACCGCCCTCCCGCCGCCCGCGAAGCTGCCGTCCCCCAGCGCCACCCGGCCCACGGCCTTCAGCATCGCCTCGGCGAAGAGGTTGTGGCTGATGTGGTTGGTGAGCCGCGTCAGCTCGGCGAGGGTGGGGGAGAGATGGACGGCGAGCACCCGCGGCGGCGCCGGTTCCTCCGCCGGCGCGGCGCTCCCCGCCGCCAGCGCCACCGCGGAGGAGCCGGCGTCGCGGACCGACCGCACTCCGCCGGCCACCCGGATGCCGCGCTCCTCGAGCACGGCGCGGAAGGCGGCGGCGGCGAAGTTGCCCGGGTCGACCACGGGGAGGCTGCGGGCGAGCCCCGGGTGCCGCCTCGCGATCTGCCCCTCCACCACCAGACCGTCGGCGCCCTGCTCGAAGCGGATGCGCGTCGCGCCACTCGCGACGGTCCGCACCCGGTTCTCCACCGCCAGCCCCTCCGTCTGCGGAGTGGTGCGGATCCGCGCCGGCTCGCCCGCCGCGCCGCCCGGAAGCACCCGCACGCTGACCACGTTCTCCGCGAAGGAGAGCGCCCCCACCGGCGCCGCGTACCAGGACATCCGATCGTCTTCCTCCCACCCGTCGCCGATCCAGGCGGAGTCGAAGTAGCTGCCGTCTCCCACCACGGCGCCGCGCACCTCGCGGATTCCCTGCGCCGCCACCGAGTCCGCCATCTCGCGGAAGGTGGAGAGCGAGCTCTCCAGCAGGCGCCCCGAGATCGACGGGTCGCCGGTGCCGTAGAGGACGAGGTCGCCGGTCAGGACGCCTTCCTCCACCTCGCCGGTTCCCAGTACGTAGGTCGAGTAGCGGAAGTCGGGGCCGAGATAGTAGAGGGCGGCGGCGGTGCTGTAGAGCTTCAGGTTGCTCGCCGGCACCAGGGAGAGGTCGGGGAGGTGGGAGAAAAGGGTATCGCCCCGGTCGAGGGAGACGACGAGCACGGAGACGCGCGCTCCCGGGCCCGCGTCGCGCACCAGGCGCTCCAGGTCGCCGCGCAGGGCCAGCACCTCGGCCGCGGGCGGGGCGGGTGGAGGTACCGGAGCGGCGGCGGGGGCGGCGGAAGGGGCACTCGCCGCCTCCTGCGGGGCCGCGAGGGGCGCCCGTCCGGAGGCGACGCCCAGCAGGGCGAGCGAGAGGCTCGCGATCAGGAGGGGGCGCTTCAGTCGCGGCATGTCGTCGGGTGAACTCTCGAAGCCGGTTCTCGTGGTCGTTCCGCTCGTACCCGGATGGGGTGCGCCGGGTCCGGCTCAGGCCTTGATCAGCAGCTGGACGAGGAGGAGTCCCACGGCCAGGCCGGCGAGCACCCCCAGGATCAACACGCCCAGCACCATGAACCGCCGCCTCGTTCTCGCTCGCGCCACCTCGCGCCTCCCCTGTGTTCCTGAGCCCCGAACCCGATCGCGCCTGCCTACTTGCGAGGAATGTGCCGGAGGGATTCCTTTTCCCTTGCCGTATGCTTTCCCTTTCGTGATCTTCGGTGCGCTTTCGACCCCTTCTCTTCCCCGATGCGCCGGAGCCGGTGAACACAGCGCTGGTGTACGCCCTCGTCGCGGCGGGAGCGAATCTGGTGGGAGGGCTGGTGATCACCACCGCCTCCCCGCGGGGCCGGCTGAGCCAGCGGCTCCTCATCGGCTTCGGGGCCGGATTCATGCTGGCCGTGGCCTTCCTGGCGATGGTGCCGCACGCGATGGAGGGGGGCCCCGACGGCGCGCTGGGGATCCTGGCCGGCTACCTCCTGGTCCACCTCACGCAGCACGTCTTCACCCCCCATTTCCATTTCGGCGAGGAGACGCACCAGCACGAGATGGTGAACCCCTGGGTGGGGATCACCGCGCTCCTGGGGCTGCTTCTCCACACCTTCTTCGACGGGGTGGCGATCGCCAGCGGCTTCGGGGTGGACGCCTCCCTCGGCGTGCTGATCTTCACGGCCATCCTGCTGCACAAGATCCCCGAGGGGGTGACGGTCGCCTCGATCATGCTCGCGAGCGGGAACGGGTCCTCCCGCGCCCTCATGGCCGTGCTCCTGCTCGGCGTCAGCACGGTGCTGGGGGTATTCCTCACCTCCTACGTGGCTCCGCTGGAGCAGCACGGCCTCGCGCTGAGCGCGGGGGTGACCATCTACGTCGCGGCCTCCAACTTGGTCCCGGAGGTGCAGAAGGAGAGGGGGATCCAGTTCGCCGCCTCGGTGTTTCTCGGAGTCGCGCTGTACTATGCGGCGGGGCTGGTGCTCGCCGGCTTCCACCTCTGAGCGCCCGACCGTGTCCGACGATACTCTTCCTCTCTTCCCCCGCGTCGGCGGAGATTCCTCCGGCGAACCCCTGGCGCCGGAAATGCCGGCGCGGAGCCCCCCCGTCGGCGCCGACGCGCCGCTTGCGGAGAGGATGCGCCCGCGCTCGCTCGAGGAGGTCGTCGGCCAGCCGGGGCTGGTGGGCGAGCGCGGCTCGCTGCGGCGCCTCCTGGCGGGTGGCCGGCTGCCGAGCCTCATCCTGCACGGCCCCCCCGGGAGCGGGAAGACCACGCTCGCCCGGCTCCTGGCGCACCTCGTGGATGCGGCCTTCGTCCCCTTCAGCGCCGTCAGCGAGGGGGTGCCGCGCCTGCGGGAGGTCGTGAAGCAGGCGGAGCTGCAGCGGAAGGCCGGCCGCCGCACCCTCCTCTTCGTCGACGAGATCCACCGGCTGAACAAGGGGCAGCAGGACTTCCTCCTTCCCTTCGTGGAGTCCGGGCTCGTCACGCTGGTCGGCGCCACCACCGAGCACCCCGCCTTCGAGGTGAACGCGGCGCTCCTCTCGCGGGCGCGGGGTGGTGGTGCTGGAGCCCCTCGGCGCCGAGGACATCAGGGCGCTGCTGCGACGGGCGCTCGAGGACGGCGAGCGGGGGCTCGGCGGCGCGGACGCGGAGCTCGACCCGAAGGCGGAGGAGCTCCTGGTGGAGGGCGCCGGCGGCGATGCGAGGCAGGCGCTGAACGCGCTGGAGGTGGCCGTGCAGCTCGCCGGGAAGGACCGCCGCGTCACGGAGGCCGTGGCCCGCGAGGCGCTGCAGCGGCGGATCTCGCGCTACGACACCACGACGGCCTTCCAGCTCCTCTCCGCCTTCCACAAGTCGCTGCGGGCCAGCCAGGGCTCCGCCGCCCTCTACTGGGCGATGCGGATCGTCCGGGCGGGCGAGGACCCGCTCGTCCTCTTCCGGCGCCTGATCGCGGCGGCGTACGAGGACGTGGGCCTCTCCGACCCGCGGGCGGGCGTGGTGGCCACGCAGGCGATGCAGGCGTACGAGCGGCTCGGCCCGCCAGAGGGTTACCTCCCGCTGGCGAACGCCGTGCTGTACGTGGCGAGCGCGCCCAAGTCGAACCGCGCCTACCAGGCTCTGAAGGCCGCGATGGAAGCCGCCGAGCAGGAGTCGGACGCCCCTGTCCCGCTCCACCTGCGCAACGCCTCCACCTCACTCATGAAGGAGTGGGGCTTCGGGAAGGACTACAAGTACGCCCACGACTTCGAAGGCGCCTACACCGACCTCGACTGCCTCCCCGAGGAGCTACGCGACGCCGCCTTCTACCACCCCAGCGACCGGGGTCAAGAGCGCGAGATCGCTGAGCGAATGAAGGAGCGGGGGCAGATCGGGGAACGAGAGTGAATGTCGAAATTTCCTATCCGATCCCTGCCGTCTCTCCCTTACCCGTGCAGGATCCGGGCTCCCTGGTGGCCGGTCCTGTAGCTTTCTACATGCGACATTCGACTCTGCTTTTTCGCCTCGATGCCCGCCGGCTCGCCCACTCGCTCCGCCGCCCGACGGGCGCGTGGATTGGCGTGGGGCTGCCGGCCGGGCTCCTCGTGGGGCTGCTCTGGGCGGTCGGCGGGGTGACGACGCCGCGGGTGGAGGAGGTCGAGGGCGCGGTCACGCTGGGATTCCTGGTGGCGGGGCCGCTGGCCTTCGCCGCGTATGGAATCCTCTTCGGAGGCGCCGATTCCGCCTTCCTGCGCCGGACGGAGATTCCCGCGGTGGATCTGTACCGCGAACGGGCCGCACGGCTGCTCGCGCTCTCCCTGGGCGGGGTGGGGCTGGTGCTCCTCCCCTTCCTCTCCGCCGGCGTCCCGCTGGCGCGGCCGTTCGCGCTGGCGCTCGCCACCGCGCTGGCGACGTGGGGCGCCGGCCTCGCCGCCGTCGCCGGGGCCGCGCGAGCGGTGTCCCGGCACCGGCCGGGAGAGGGATGGGGCCTCCTCGCATTGGGGATGTGGGACACGGAGCTCGCCTCGATCGCCCCCCTCGTGCACGCGCCGCTCCTCCCGCTCTTCGCGGGCGGCGCGGCGGCCGGGCTCGTCGGGGCCGCTCCCGGCGCCGGGTGGGGTCGGCTGACGGCCGTCGCGGCGGCCTCGCTCGCCGCGGCGGTGCTGGCCGGCCGCTGGTACGCCGCAGGGCTGCCGCGCTTCGCCCCGCGGGCCCTCGAGATGACCTTCGTGGCGCCGCCCCCCGAAGGCGGGGCGCTGGTGGTGGGGCGCGGCGCGGCGCTCCTCCTGCCGCGGAAGGCCGCGGCCGTGTGGGCGCGCGACGCGGTGACCGCGGGGCGCCGCTTCGCCTGGGCGGGGCGCATCGCCTGGCTGGTCGCGATCGCGGCGCTCGTGGGCCTTGCGCGCTGGGGCGAGTCCCCGGCCGCGCGCGAGTGGATCGCGGCCGCGGCGTCGCTCGCGCTGCTCGCGCAGGGCGCGGCGGGGATCGGCCTGGGGCGCCTGGAGCGGGGCGGCCGCCGCTGGATCGACCGCTCCCTCGGGATCGGCTGGCCGCACCGCCTGCTCGGGCGCTGGAGCTGGGGGACGGGGCTCTCCCTCTGGCTCACCCTTCCTCTGGCGCTCGCCTGGAGCTGGTGGAGCGGCGCCGGGCCGGGATGGCCCTGGCTCCTCGCCGGGGCGGGGATCGCCCTGGTATCCGCCGCCGGATCACTGACCGTCTCGGGATGGAGGTGAGGATGGGCGAAGGAGCGCTGCTCGCCGTGCGGGACCTCGCCAAGTCGTACCGCCGCCGTCCGGTGCTGCGTGGCGTGAGCCTGGAGGCGGCGGCGGGCGAGGCGGTGGCGGTGATCGGGCCGAACGGGTCGGGGAAGTCCACCCTGTTGGGGTGCATCACCGGCGACCGGCTCCCTGACCGCGGCGAGATCCGCCTCTGCGGCGCCGATCCCTTCTCGGACCTCGCCGCCGCGGCGCGGTGTATGGGGTTCGTGCCCGAGCAGCCCTTCCTCTATGGCGAGCTGGCGGTGGGCGAGATGCTCCACTTCGTGGAGGAGGCGCGCGGGATCGGCGCGGACCCCGCGGGGCGGGAGCGGCTCCGTCTCCTGGCGCTGCTGGGGATGGAGGGGACGGAGGGGGTCCTCTGCCGCGAGCTTTCGCAGGGGATGGGTCGGAAGGTGGCGCTGATCGCCGCGCTTCTCCACCGCCCGCGGGTGCTGGTGCTGGACGAGGCCTTCAACGGCCTCGACCGCCCCTCGGCGGAGCACCTGACCGCGGAGCTGGACGCCCGGCGCGCCGAGGGAGCGGCGATCCTGCTGTCGAGCCATGATCTGGCCTTCCTCGCCGACTGGTGCGACCGCGGTCTGCTCCTTGCTCCGGACGGCCGTTCGGAGACGCTCTCCGGCGCGGCGTGGGAGCATTGGCGGACCGCCCCCTCCCTCTCGCCGCCCGGCGAATCGGCGCGACGGCGGTAGGAAGGGTCGGAGGACCCGGGCGACCGCTCGGGGGTCCTCTCTCACGGAGGTGGTATGCGTACATCGAAGAAGACGCGGGCGCTCTCTCTGGTCCTGCTCGCCCTCGTGCTGTCCGCGTGCGGCGGACAGGTGTTCCGCCAGCCGCAGGTGACGCTGCAGAACGTCCAGCTCGGCGGACTGGGGCTGCGCGGCGGGACGCTGCTGGTCAGCCTCGAGGTGGTGAACCCCAACCGCTTCTCGTTGAACGCGAACGAGCTGACGTATGCGCTGCAGCTGCGCGACCCGGAAACGGCCGGCGACACCACCTGGCTCGACTTCGCCTCTGGCACCTACGACCAGCCCTTCTCGGTGGGGTCGCGGGATACGGCGCAGGTGGAGATTCCCGTGGAGTTCGCCTACGCCGGCCTCGGCGGCGCCGCCGGCTCGATCATGCGCAGCGGCACCTTCACCTACCGCGCCTCCGGCAGCGTGGACGTACGCACCCCCCTGGGATCGTACGCCGTGCCCTTCAACAAGCGCGGCACGGTCACGCTGATGGGGAATCAGTGAAGAACGTGTCGGTCGTCGGTCATCGGTCTTCCGTCCCTGAGTCCTCCGGCCGGGGCGCGGTGCCCTTCGACTGACGTCCATCCAGGAGGCTCCCCATCGCCACCAAGTCCATGATCGAACTCGAGCCGCCGCGCGAGCGCGCGATTCTCGTGGGCGCGCCGCTGAAGTCCGTACCCCCGGAGCTTCTGGAGGAGCACCTGGAGGAGCTGGCGCGCCTCACCGATACCGCGGGGGCGGGGGTGGTGGGGACGCTCACCCAGCGCCTCGACTCTCCGCATCCCCGCTTCTACCTGGGCGAGGGGAAGGCGGAGGAGCTGCGGGAGCTCGCCCGCGATGAGGAGGCGACCCTCATCATCTTCGACGAGGAGCTCTCGCCGGCGCAGGGGAAGAACCTCGAGCAGTTCACCACCGTCCGGATCATGGACCGGGCGGAGCTGATCCTCGACATCTTCGCCACGCGGGCACGCACCTCGGAGGCGAAGATGCAGGTGGAGCTGGCGCAGCTGCAGTACATGCTCCCGCGGCTGGCGCGGATGTGGACCCACCTCTCCCGCGTCCGCGGCGGGGTGGGAATGCGCGGCCCCGGCGAGACGCAGCTGGAGACCGACCGGCGGATGATCAACCAACGGATCAGTCGCCTCAAGCAGGACCTGGAGCGGGTGGCCCGGCAGCGCGCCACCCAGCGGAAGGGCCGCGAGGAAGCCCTGCAGGCGTCGCTGGTGGGGTACACGAACGCGGGGAAATCGTCGCTGCTGCGCGCCCTGTCGGGCAGCGAGGTCTTCGTGGAGGACCGCCTCTTCGCGACCGTGGACGCCGCCACCCGCGCGGTGGAGCTGGGCAATGGATACGAGTGCCTCGTCACCGACACGGTCGGCTTCATCCGCAAGCTGCCCCACCACCTGGTCGCCTCCTTCCGGGCGACGCTGGAGGAGGCGGAGGAGGCGGACGTGCTGCTGCACGTGATCGACCTCTCGCACCCCGGCTGGGAGGAGCAGAAGGAGGTGGTGGAGCAGGTGCTGGCCGGGCTGGGACTGCAGGAGCGCCCCACGGTGCTGGTCTTCAACAAGGTGGACCGGCTGACGCACGAGGAGGAGGAGGTCTGGAGGCGGCGGGCCGAAGCGATGTTCCCGAACCCGAGCGCTTTCGTCTCAACGGTGGAGCGGGGCGGCGTGGAGCCGTTGCGCGAGCTGCTGCGGGCTCGGGTACGCGCGAAGCACCCCGAGGTCGGCATCACCCTCCCCGCCACCCTCGGCGCGGTGCTGGCCGAGATCTACCGCGAGGGAGAGGTGCTGGAGCGGCTCGACCACGGCGCGAGCATCGACCTGCGGGCGCGGCTGCCCGCCGCGGCGCTGGGGCGGCTGCGCCGCGAGCCGGGCGTCGAGATCCGCGATGGACGATGAGCCGCCCCTCCCCGTCCCGCGCTGTCTTCTGCTTCCGGCACTCCCCCATCCGGTCCCGGAGGCGGAGGGCCGCGCCCGCGGATCTGGCCGCCCGCGCGGTGGAGGACGTCGTGCGGGTGGGTCCCGGCGCGCCCTCACCGGCCCGGCGTCCCGCGGCGACGCCTCGCCGTTGCGGCTGCACCGGGAGCGTTTGTCCGGCCCTGACCT
Organism: Longimicrobiaceae bacterium; assembly: GCA_965215255.1. GTDB lineage: Bacteria > Gemmatimonadota > Gemmatimonadetes > Longimicrobiales > Longimicrobiaceae > CBDCDN01. Next base: position 305,699 of record CBDCDN010000011.1, read on the forward strand.
CGCGCTATATTCGGTGCTCGCGCGAGAGCCCCTGTCGCTCGCCGGTCGACAGGGGCTGAACCCCGCCGCCGCGGACGAGCTGGAAGAGCTGCTGGAAAGGGACCCGTGAGGCTCTACGTCAACATCGATCATGTCGCCACCGTGCGGCAGGCGCGCCGCGCGGACGAGCCGGACCCGGTGCGCGCCGCCGTCCTCGCGGAGATGGGCGGAGCCGACGGCATCACCGTGCACCTCCGCGAGGACCGCCGCCACGTCCAGGACCGCGATGTGGAGCTGCTGCTGCAGACCGTGCGAACCGGGGTCAACCTGGAGCTGGCGGCTGTTTCGGACGTGTTGGAGCTGGCCGTCGCCTGGCGTCCGATGCAGGTGACGCTGGTTCCGGAGAAGCGCGAGGAGATCACCACGGAGGGCGGGCTCGCCTTCGCCGACGCGGGGTCCCGGCGCGGGCTGGAGGCGGCCGCGGGGCGGCTGCGGGAGGCGGGGATCCGCACCTCCCTCTTCATCGATCCCGACCCGGACGCGGTGCGCGCCACCGCCGACCTCGGCGCCGATGCGGTGGAGCTGCACACCGGCGAGTACGCCAACGCGCGTGGCGGGGAGCGGGACGAGCAGCTCGGCCGGCTGCGGCGCGCGGCGGCGCTCGGCCGCTCGCTCGGCCTGGCCGTCCACGCCGGGCACGGCCTCACGTACCTCAATACCCTTGCCGTCGCCGCGATTCTCGAGATCGAGGAGCTGAACATCGGCCATTCCATCGTCAGTCACTCGGTCTTCGTGGGCATGGAGCGCGCGGTTCGGGAGATGGTGGACGTGATTCGCCGCGCGGGATGAAGGCGCGCCTCCGGACGGCGGTCGGGATCGCGCTCAGCCTTCTCCTGCTCGCGTGGGCGCTCCGCGACGTGTCGGCCGCCGAGGTGGCGCGCGAGATCCGGGACGCCGATCCCGTTCTCTTCGCGGTCTCCATCGCCATCACCCTGCTAGGCTTCGGCTTTCGCGCCGTCCGCTGGGGCATCCTCCTGCTGCCGATGGGGCTGACGCCGCCGCTGCGGCCGCGGTTCGCCGCCACCGTGGTGGGGTTCGCCGCCAACAACCTGCTGCCGGCCCGGATCGGCGAGTTCGCGCGGGCCTTCTCGCTGTCGCGGCTCTCGCGGGTGCCGCTGGCGGCGGCGATCGCCACGCTCGTGGTGGAACGGCTCTTCGACGCGGTGGCGCTGATGGGGCTGCTCTTCGCGTCGATGGCGGTGGCCTCCTTCCCGGCCTCGGGATCGCTCGGCGGGGTGGACCCGCGCTCGGCCGCGCGCGTGGTGGCGCTGCTGATGGGAGGGATGGGGATCGTGCTCGGCCTGCTGGTGGCCGTCCCGGCGAGGGCGCTGGCGGCCGCGGAGCGGGTCGCGGGGTGGGTCCTCCCGCGCTCCTTCCGGGCGCCCGTGCTCGGCGCGCTGGGCTCCTTCATCGAGGGCCTCGCGGTGCTTCGCAACGGGAGGCTCTTCGCGGCCTCCCTGGTGCTCGCGGTGGGACAGTGGCTCTTCACCGCGCTCTCCTTCCTGCTCGGCTTCCTGGCGTTCGGGATCCGCGAAGTTCCCTTCGCCGGGGCCGTCTTCCTGCAGTCGCTGATCGCGCTCGCGGTGGCCGTGCCGTCGTCTCCCGGCTTCTTCGGGCCTTTCGAGGCCGCGGCCAAGGTGGGGTTGAGCCTCTGGGGGGTGAGCGCCGAGAAGGCGGTCTCCTTCGCCGTCGGCTACCACCTGGGCGGCTTCCTGCCGGTGACCGCGATGGGGATCTACTACGTCTGGCGGCTGAAGCTGAGCTGGCGCGAGGTGCGGCACAGCGACGAGATCGCGGAGGAGGCCGCCGGCGCGGCGGCGCGCCGCTCCGCGCCCCCGTCCGGCCTCCTGCGCGACGAGGGCTGAGTGCCGCGGCGGGTCGAGCTGGAGGCTCCCGCGAAGGTCAACCTGCGGCTGCGCATCCTGGCCCGGGAGGTATCCGGCTACCATTCGATCGAGAGCCTCTTCTGCGCGCTCTCCCTCTCCGACTCGCTGGTGGTGGAGGAGACGGAGGAACCGGGGATCTCGCTGGAGGTGGAGGGGGGGATCGCCACCGGCCCCACGGTGGAGAATCTGGCGGTGCGCGCCTGCCGCCGCTTTCTCGCCGAGGCGGGGGAGGCGCCGGCGCTGCGCGTGCGGCTGGTGAAGCGGATCCCCTCGGCCGCGGGGCTCGGCGGGGGAAGCTCGGACGCCGCCGCCGTCCTGCGGGCGCTGAACGCTCTCCGCGGAGAGCCCTTTCCCGACGCCCTCCTCCTGCAGTGGGCGGTCGAGCTGGGGAGCGACGTCCCCTTCTTCCTCTGCGGGTCGCCGCTGGCGCTGGGATGGAGCCGCGGAGAGCGGCTTCTGGCGCTCCCTCCGCTCCCGCCGCGGCCGGTTCTGGTGGCGCACCCCGGTGCGGCGATGCCCACCGCGGACGCCTTCTCGCGCCTCGCGGAGCGGCGGGGGGGGAGCGCCTTCCGTCCCGAGGCGTTCGCCTTTCCGCTGGACGCGCTCGGGAGCTGGGAGGGCGTGGCGGCGCTGGCGAAGAACGACTTCGGGTTCGTGGCCGGGGAGGGTCTCCCCGGCATCGAGCGGGCGCGGGAGCGGATGCGCCTCGCCGGGGCGCGGATCGCGCTCCTGGCGGGGAGCGGGGCCTCCGTCTTCGGCGTCTTCGACTCGGCGGAGGCGCGCGACGCCGCCGAGCCGCGGGTGCGCGAGCTCGGGTTCGCCACCTGGCGCGCGGAGACGCGCGCGTCGATGCCGGAGCCTCGGCTCGACTCCCGGGGTGGGTTCTCCTCCGGTTGACCGAAGGTCCGGCCCCGCCTAAATTTCAGCGTTCTTCCGTCCACGCCTCGCGGCTCCGCCGCGACCGTGCCCCCTGGTGTAATGGCAGCACAGCGGTCTTTGGAACCGTGAGTGGAGGTTCGAATCCTCCGGGGGCAATTTGAAGTAAACTCGCATCGTTATTAGAGTTCGGTTCCGATCTGCTTTTGCTTTTTTCTGAGTTACGGTTTAGTAGTGCCAGGATCAGTGACAAAACACCGTTATGCGATCCGCAGCAGCGCCCGGAGGCGCTCCGGCGGGATCTCGTCCCTCTGCTGCTCGATGCGGTATTCGACGACGTCCGAGCGGTGGCGGATCTGCCCAAGGTGACCGTACACTCGACGCACCAGCTGGAACCCGCCGTGCCCCATCTCCCGGGCTACTGTGAACTCGGATACCGGCAGGCCCCGCTCTAGCGTCTGCAGCCGCGCGGAACAGTACGCGTGGCGGAACGCTTTTGTCCGTACCTCTCCGCGGCTCCACCCAACCTTGTCAGAAACCGCGTCGAGCCACACTCCGATGTTGATCAGCATGCCACCCGACGACGGTGCCGGGAAGAGCAGGTCGTGTTCGGCTGCGCCCTGTTCTTTTCTCTCCTCCAGGTAGGGAGACAGGATCTCGCGAAGCTGCGGCCAGAGCGGCAACGGAGGCGGATGTCCTCCCCCGTGAGGTCGCGTGGCGCCGCCACCCAGGCCAGCGCTTCCCGGTCGCAGCAGTCCAGGGCAAAGCCCACCTGAACGATCTCCCCGTTCCAGCAGGCGATCTCCAGGGCAGCGCTGCACCAGCGCACGTTCGAGGCGTCCGTCTCGATCCTCCCCGTGTGCGCTCGCCCCGTGCGGCGGCGCACCTTGGGCGGGATTTGGAGCGAGTGGAGGCGCATCACGCGGCGAATCCGCTTCTCGTTGTAGCCTCGGCCGAAGAGCCGATTCACCCGTCGGTAGCCGTAGCTGTCCTGGTGGCGGGTGATGGCTCGGATCTCCTCCAGCACCTGCGCATCTTCGGAGCGCTGATAGACCTGGGGCCGCTCGCACGTGGGGCGATACGCGGTGGAACGGCTGACCCCCAGCGTGCGGGAGAGGGCTGTAAGCGGATGGCCTGTCATCGCTTGGACGCGCCGTACCAGCTCGGTCTTTTTTTTCCCTCCTCCTGCGCCGCCTGGAGGATCTCCACCTCCATCGTTTTACGGCCGAGCATCCGCTCCAGCTCCCGGATTTTCGCCTCCCCCTCCCGGAGCTGCCGCGCGGGCACGACGTCTTCATTCGCGCCCACGGCTGTCGTGCCGCCCTGCTCCAGGAGCCGCTTCCAGCGACGCGGGATCGAGGGGCTGACGTCCAGTTCCCGCGTCAGCTCGGCCAGCGTCAACTCCCCGCGGACCCCCCGCTCGATCTGCTGCTTTTTGAACTCCGGCGTGAACAGCCGCCGGCCGTTCGCGCCCCGTGCAACTTCTCCCATTTCTCGTCCTCCTGTTGAGGGTCAAACTACCCTCTCCAGGTGTCCACTCCAAATGGGGGGCGCCCCAGGGGGTCGGACGAGGGCCACGCCCGCCCAGGACACGTCGGCGCAGGCGGTGCGCTGCGCGTCGATCCGGACCGCCCTCTCCCCCCGCTGGACCGTCTCCAGGCAGGCGGCGCGCAGCAGTGCCGCGGACCCGACGCCTCGATTCCAGGTGGAGAGCCGCCCGCGGGGCAGGCCGCCGCTCGGGAGGACCTGATCCAGCGCCTGGACTCCCGTCGCGATTCCTCCCGCCGTGTGGTAGATGGGAGGGACCGAACTGGGAAACCTGCGCTCCAGGAGCTCTCGTAAGGCGGCGACCTGCGCAGACATGCACGACTGATCCGGTGGAAGGACGCTTCCGATGCGAAGGGTGGAGAGCTTGTCTCCACCCGAGCCCATACGCATGCGAAAGTAATACCGAATAAAAACCGAAGTCAACGAGCGCTCTTGGGGCCGCGATTTGCTTCGGGAGCAAACCCAACGTCGAACGGAGGGGCGGGTGGGCTATGCCACCGGCTCCCTCCGAGTACCGGCAGCAGTCGGAAACCCGGCGCAGCGGCGACCCTACGTCTTCGAGAAGGGAGCTGAAGTTGTTCCCTGCAGGCGTCGAGCAGGGAGCCGAAGGGGCTCGGTGCACACTAACTCCCCGCTCAGATCCACTCGCGGACGTCTTCGCGCAGATGTGAACCCGGTGCGAGTCGGTCCAGGAAGATGGCGTAGTTCTCGCCTGCACCGCGAGCGCTGGGGAAACGGATCGCTGTAGCCGTCGTCGCGGGCGGCACGCGCGATCTCCTGGCAGCGGCCGTAGTCGTCGCTTCTGAGGTCGTCGGCCGTGAGCCCCCAGGCCTTCCGGACCTCTTCGTTCGTCAGGTCGAGGATCCGGCGGACGGCGAGCTCCAGCGTGAGCAGGAGCCGGGGCAGGAGATCCTCTCGGTTCAGGCCCGCCAGGCGAGCCCTGTGGTCCAACTCCGCGAGAGCGGTCTCGCGGTCGACCGCCACGCAGACGGCTCCGAACTCCCTCCGGAGATGGAAGCGACCCTCGGCGTCTCTGCTCGCTTCGAGGGTCGCATGGAGATTGGCGTGGTCTTCTTGACAGTGACGGAACACCCACTTGGCGGTCCGGTCCTCGGATGTTCTCCGCTGGATCACAGGCTCAGAGGCTGAAGCCCGCGTTGAGCGAGATCAGCATTCCGAGGACCGTTTCGCTCCGTCCCTTCAGGATCATCTGCTTGGGCGTCTCGCCCTTCAGGGCAGGAATGGATCGGTCCAGCCAACCCTGAATCGCTTCGGGCCGCATGGTACGCTGGATCTCTCGCACCAGATCGTCCAGCCGCTCGAGCCGGCTCAGGTAGACAGCGGTCGGGGTCTTGCCCTGCCGCCAACGGTAGAGCGTGCTCTCGTCGGCCTGCACTGCCCGGGCAATTTCGCCGTAATCGAGCCCGAGGACGCTGCGGGCGAGCTCGACGCCGGGCAGTTCGGTGGTGGTGTTCATCAGAATCCTCAGGTTGTGTCTATTTTGCAATTGCAATCTACAGAGCTTATCTTGCAATTGCAAGATCTACTCCCGGTTGGCCGTATACTCTTCGGTTCCGGCGCCGTGCCTGCTGAGCCCGATCCGTACCTGCGCCGTCCACAGTTCGATGGAGAGGGGACAGTCTCGATTGGATACGCAGATGAGGTGCGGCTCCTGTGCAATCGGAATTTGCACGCCGCAAGTCGTTGAGGAGAGGCATCAACCGGCCTTCGTGAGAAAACGAGCGATATTGCACCGTTGCTCCGCGACTCCGCCTGCCCTCGCGGGAGTCGGTCTGCTGTTGGTCGGCATCGCGCTTGTGGCAAGCAATCTACCCGTGCGCCGGGCCGCGAGCGTTGACCCGATGGTTGTCCTACGCCGGAAATGATTCTTCAGAAACGCAGCAAAGCGTCTGCGCTTTCCAGCTACGCCGCGACGTCGTAGCTGGCAGGAACGATCGCCGTCTGCAGCGCCCACCCTTCATTTGGCTCAGACCCCGATCTCGACATCCCCCGCGGCGAGGGTCACCCGCGGCGTCCCGGCCAGCAAGGCGGTGAAGTAGTACCGGCCGAGCCCCAGATGCGAGGAGATCTCCGAGACAGGGAGATCATGCTGGAGCACCCAGGATTGCCCCGGCTCCAGTTGGAACCGGTGAGTGTAGAGGCGACACTGCTGCGAGGATCGCCACGCCGGCTCCTGCAAAGGCACCGAGTCCCGCGCCGCGGCAGATCGATACAGGTACACGATCACGGGGCAGTCCCGGGCGATCTCCGTTTGGACCGGCCGGATCGCCGTATTCGTTATCTGAACGAGAGTCCGGAGCGTGTCCGAGCCGGCGGTCGATCCCCGCACCAAGCGTGTGGTGGAGGCGTACGCGAGATCTCCCACGATTCGTGCGGCGGGGAGCGGGTCCGGAACGCGTGGGAGGTCGACGGCCCCGGCATGGATCCGATGTCGGCTCGCCCATCGCTCCACCGGCAGGTCGTCGTTGAGTAGCTCCAATTCGGCAGTGACGTAGTAGCGCCGCGCTTCTAGCGAATCTCCCAGCACCTCGTGGAGCGGAACGGTCGGTGTGAAGACCACCGAGTCGCCCGGTGCGAGGACCTTGCCGAGGAGAATCGCAATACACGCGGCCCGGGGGGTCCTCCACGCAGGCCTCCCGGTGCGCTCCGACGTGCGATAGAGCGCCAGTTCCGGCGTGCACGCGCCGTGCTCGAACTGCAGGGTGCGATCGCCCATGTTCACGAGGGTCACCGTCGTCCGGAGCACCCGGGGCCCCTGTCCCACCACCTGGCTCCTCGCCCTCATCTGCAACGCGGACAGGTCCCGACTCGGAGCACGCGAATCCGCGGTCAGGTAGGCCGAGCCGGCTTGGTACTCCAACTCCCGCCCATCCGCTAGCCGAACCTGAAAGCTGAAGGCGTAGCGGCCCGCGGGCAGCGAATCCCCGAGCACGTCCGGGACCGACCAGACGACCATGATTTCCCCGCGGCTCTCGTTCGCCCTGAACGGGGGCGGACACGAGGCGGCGCCTGCGGCGTTGGAGCGCCACACGGGCAAAGCGAGGCGATCGTCGGATCGGTGGAGGCGGAGGACGAGAGGGCAAGCGGCATATCGGATCGGCAGACGGCGCAGCACTCCCACCGCCGTGTCTCGGGCCAGAACCCGGACGGCAAGCTGCATCGGACCCTGGGTAGGGTCACCCGGTGCTACCTGATCGGGCCGCACCGAGTACGCGGGGAACACCACCACGTTGCCCTGAACCAGGGTGTCGCCGCCGAGGCGGTTGGTGAGGGAATCGGTGACGCCGGGGGGTAGCCCCTGCCCGGTCTTGACCGAATCGGGGAAGGGGTTGAGCACGGTATCGGCGGCCGGTTGAGTCGGCTCGTCGAGCCCGGAGAGGGGCTCCACAGGGGACTGGTTCTCCGAACATCCGATGCCCAGCGCCACCCACGCCATCAGCATGGGGCGCAAACGGCGCCTGGTGGTGGTACCGAGCAGGGGACGCGGCGTGATCGGATCGTTCATTCTCGTTCGCCTCCGTGGGAGATGTCTTCTCTTGGAGAACGCATTTGATACTCCATTTCTGACCAAAGAAGACGGGAATCCCGGTCGCCGCGAATATGGCGGTTAGCGCAATAACGACCATTTACGCTCGGCTTGTTACCCTCGGTTATTCACGTAGCTGAACGAGAATGGCGATTCCGCTTTTTCCCGCGTGATCGCCGGCCAAACAGCGGATTTCGGGGACAGGCCCCTTTCCCCCCCCGAGTCCATCTGGAGGAGGCTTCGCCTTCCCGATTCCCCGCCCGAGGGTGCTACGCTGGTGTGGGCAGGGCCGAGGGCTCCGGCGAGCCCCGCGCCGGGTAGAGCCGGTCGAACTCGCCCACGAAGCGGCTCCACAGCGGGGCGCGAGCCGCCTCGATGACCACGATACTGCGATGGCCGCGGAGCAGCACCCGGGCGGCCGTCTTCAAGACGAGCTGACGGAAGCGTACCCGGCTCATGCGCCCCGTGCTCTCGCGCTCCAGCAGCGCCGCGCCGGCATGAAGCAGATTGGCCGCGAGCAGACTCAGCCGCAGCCGCGCCTCATTCGCCGCGAAACTGTCGGGCTCGGTGAAGTCCTCGTGCAGCACCCGGCCCCGGTAGTGCGTCTTCGTTCGGGGTGTCGAGGAGAGCGACAGGGCCAGCGCCTGGTTCCAGTCCCCGAAGTCCTTCTCCGCCTCGCCCCGCCCGCGGTAGCGCTCCAGCAGCGCGGCGGCGCTCTCCTCCTCGGCGGGGGTAAACCCAACATTCGTGTCACCTGGGGTCACGGCTTCCTTGGGCCAGCGGACAGAATGCACGGAGCGCTCGTCGCTCTCCCCGAACAAGGCGAAGCTGCCACCCGTGTAACCCTCTTCACAGCCTTTCCTCGGAAGGGGGCTCACACCGTGCGGTCCGAACCGTCGGGCCTGGGGACCGTCCGCTGGGCCATGCTCCCCAGGAGTCGTCACACGTCTGATCCCTCGGGGGAAAGTCGGGCGATTGATCCAGCGTGAGAACTGGAGGCGCTCGACTCCGCGGCGGCGGGCACACTCCGAATCGGTGATCTCCAGAAGCTGCTCAATGGTCGAGCGGATCCGCTCGCCGACGCTGGAGGCTTGGAGAACGCTCCCAGGGAGTTCGGCCCATGATCGCCTCATGTGTGGAGGAGAACTCCCGATCGGTTGCAGGTCCATGTACTGCATTGCACAAGAAAGTTAACGTCCTGGCGGACTCAATTCTTGGCATTGGGGTGTGATCTCCTGCTCAGCGAGTTCGGCAGAGGGATGAGCCTTGACCACGATAGCCAGGATCATTAACTTCTACCGAAGAAGCGCCGAAAAACAAACATTATCGACATCGGCCGCAATAGGCCCCGTCCGGCAAAGCGCCGGCCCGGGGCCCTTTTTTGTCCAGCCCAGGGAGAGAGCATGGGATAAAAATACTGACTCGCGGTAGCAAAGCTGGCCATGGCATAGCAGTGGGAGCAGATGCTCACCCCGGCGGTGTGCGCCCGCGGTGCGGGTCCCGACCCGCCTTCCGGGCCGGCCTCGGATGATCGTCGCATCGGAGGGGATGCCCCCGGAGCTACATCTCGGCTCCTCAAGGGCCAGCGGCGGGCGTGCGGGTACATCTGCGAGGTGCAGGCCGAGGCGTACTACAACGCGCAGTAGACTAGGCTCCCGCCTCCGGGAGCGACCAGAGAGACATCGGCCGGAGAGGCCCCGCTCGGCACAGCGCCCGAGTCGGGGCCTTCTCAGGTCCCTGGGGGGCTGTGGGCTGTCAGAGGCGAGGAAAGAAGATGACCCGAGAAAGGAGTGCTCGTGAGGAACCTATAAGCGCCGATCGCGCCCATCTCGCCAGCTTAGGTCGGGTCGAGGCCACCCCCGGACTGGGGACAGAAGTGGAGAGGTGGGTGATGAACCACAGCTTCGGGCTGCTCATGCTCTTGGGCTACGCCATCGTGCACCTCGGGATTCAGAAGCGGGCGAATCCCACGGGGGCAACGGCGGGCGGGGCGGCCCGCCATCTGGAGGCCGCGACCTCGGTGCGAGAGGGGTGATGCAGCCCTGCAGGAAGATCCATACAACGACCCTTTCACAACGAGAGAGACACTCATGAGCTGGACTACATACCCATCATCCGGCTTGGAGGTGGAGACCCCGAGCGGAATGCAGGGGGCCGCCACCGGTACCGTTACGGTGCGCATCAGTGATCCGAACGCACAGCTCGCCTCGGTCGGCTTCGAGGTGCGGCTGCGGCGCGAGGACGGGACCACCAGCGAGTCCGGACCCTACCCCCCGGACCGGCAGGAGTACCCACCGGTCTCCTCGCCGGACCCGGGGTTCTTCGAGAAGACAGTCCTGCTGGACCGGCGCGACCGAACCGCCGTGCAGCCGGTGATCACGCTCCTCGATGGGACGGAGATCCGTCCGGCGGAGGTGGCCTTCGGGCCGCAGTCCGCCTTCGGGGCGGACCTGGCGCTGCTGAACTTCCGGGAGGTGCGGCGGACGGAGACCGAGGTGGTGTACGGCTGGACCCGAGGACAGGGAACGGTGGAGGTCTCCGTTCACGACCTGCTGCACCGGCCGCCGACCTCAGCTGATCCCTGGCCGGGGCAGGACGCCGTCCCGACCTTGATCCTGAAGGTGGAGAACGAGTACGCCGCAAAGCTCCCGGCAGTGGGGGAGGTGCGGGTGCTCCAGTTCGAGCCGCGCGACGCCGGGCAGAACCCGGGGCAGGTGCAGCGCGTGAAGCTGGAAGGCCTCCCGGAGGCGAAGCCGTCGATCGACTACATCGGCCAGGCGCCTGCCTCGGGAGCGAACCGGACGGACGTCGTGGCGGTGGTCACCGATCCGCTCGGCCGGCCCGGCCGACTCCACACCTGGCTGAACCACGCCTCCACGGAGAACCCGAACCCGGATTCGGCGGCCGACGGATACCTCGACCTCGCGGCTCCGCGGAGCGTCACCAGCGCGGATGTCTGGCAGCTCGCCGGGGGCGGGACGGCGAGGCTCTTCGACGAGCTGACGCTCGACGCCGGGCGGGGGAAGCGGATCTACCTAGAGTTCGTCGCCTCGGACGGAGTCTCGACGGGCAAGGTCGACCGGCTGCTGCAGAGCTGGTCCTCCATCGTGGACGCGGCGACGGGCGGTCTGCTGGCGGGGGTGGTGAACGAGGCGGCCCTGGCGCTACGCAGCGTGGGGAAGCACCAGCTCAAGCTGGGCGGAGTGGAGCGGGAGAACCTGATCGATGCCGCGATCGACGCCGCGAAGCTGGACGACGGGATCCTGGACCTCACCCAGTTCTCGCGGGTGGTGGCCAGCAACGCCATCATCGGGGACAAGCTGGCGGTCGACGAGCTCTCGGAGATCATCCCCAACGCGGGGATCATCATCTCGGGCGAACTGCGCAACGCGGCGGGGACCCGCTACATCGACCTCGACGCCACCGGGGCACAGCCATTCATCGCCCATGAGAAGTTCGAGCTCCGGGCCGACGGGAGCGCCTTCTTTCGCGGCACGATCACCTCCGAGGCGGCGATCACCGGCCGCCTGGTCGTGGCCGGGAACCTGGGAGAGGGGGCGATCGACCTTCAGACGATCATTCAGGACGGGATGGTGACCGCGCGCAAGCTGCAGATCGCGGAACTCAGCGAGATCAAGGACGAGAACGAGAACCCGGTATCTCTCGGCGTCATCGTCCGGGGTGTGCTCCACAACGCTGGAGCAGGTGGGGTGACCGCAGGAATTCGGCTTTCTAGCGCCGATGCATGGCCCGGGAGTTCGGGCTCCGCGCCCGCCCGCTTCCTCGACTTCGGCACTACCCAGGGCACCGATCTCGTGCTCAAGCTCCCGGGGCTGGAAATCACCCATGGAGGGAGCGCCACGTTCAGCGGTGCGCTGGATGCGGCGGAAGGCACCTTCAGTGGAAAGGTTACGGCGGGCGGGTCCATCCGCTCGACCACCTATGTGGCGGGATCCAGCGGGTGGTCCATCAACGCGACGGGGTCAGCGGAGTTCAACGACGTTACGATCCGGGGTACGCTGGACGGCGTGACGGGGACCTTCGCGGGGGCGCTGGGCGCGAACTCGATCGAGCTGCGGACCTCGACCGGCGGGCTCGCGGGCTCCCTCGGGATGGCGTCCGGCTCCTTCGACTTCAACGATTCTCAGGGCGGCACGCAGTTGCGAGTCGCGGACGGCTTCGCGGTCGCACCGGTCGAGATGCGGATCGGCACGGGAGCGAAGATCGGCTTCCTCGGGACACCGAGGTTCGACGGTCCCTCACTCCCGTCCTCGGCGGGCACGGCGTCGGGGCGCTACTGGGAGGTGAAACTGAACGGGACCATCTACCGGATCGCCCTGCTGAACCCGTAGAGCCGATCGGCCGCGACCGCTCAACAACGAAGACATCGGCCGGAGAGGCCCCGCTCGGCACAGCGACCGAGCCGGGGCCTCTTCGCATCCATCCTGGAAACCACAAAGAGACATCATGAGACTCCTCACGAGAGCGGGCCGGATCGCGCTGGCCCTGCTGCTGCCGGGGGCGCTGCTCTCCTCCGTGCCGCGCCCCACCGCGGGGAGCGTCGAGGCCGGGAGCGTGAACCCGGGCACGACGCTCGCGCGCGACCTCTGCCTCACCGTCGCGCTCGGCGACGCCGCGGCCGCCGAGTGCGGGGACCTGCGCCTGGCGCACGCGCTCCCCTCGGCGCGCACCCTGGACCGGGCGCGCACCCCCGTGCTGCTCTACAACAGCCAGCACGCGCGTCCCTACCCGCTGGTGGCGGCCCACGTGACCCTCGGGTGGGGCACCGTCAATCTTCGACGTGTGGAGGCCACGCTGTACGTGAACGGCGCCCCGCGCGCGCAGAGGACCTACCCGGGCGACCAGTGGCCCGACGAGGGCGCCGCCCGCGTCGTCCTCGGCTACGGGCACGACTCGCGCGAGGGAAGCAACTGGCACGCCTACCGGCTGCGGATCGTCGCCCGCTACGGCGCGTCCGGCGCCCCGGAGGAATCTGCCGATACCCTGAGCGCCACCGGGGAGCTGGTCGTGGTCAACCGTGCGAGCAGCCCCTTTGGCGCGGGCTGGTGGCTGGCGGGCTACGAACGGCTCCGCCTGGATGGACAGGGCCGGCCCGCGCTCTGGATCGGCGGCGACGGCAGCACGCGGCGTTACGCCCGCGTCGACTCCACGCGCTGGGTCGCACCCTCGCTGGACCGCCCGGACACGCTGGTCCTCGACCCGGCCGAGAACGTCTTCGCACGCCTCCTGCCCGGTGGGGTGCGCGTGCTCTTCGATCGGCGAGGGCGGCACGTCGCCACCGTGAACCGCCTGGGGCACCGCACGCGCTTCGAGCACGACGCCGGGGGCTACCTGCAGCGCCTCCTCCTCCCGGCGCCGGAGGGCGCCCCCGAGCGGGCCTACCGCTTCGTCTACGACGCGGCCACGCGCAAGCTGGCGCGCGTCGAGGCACCGGGTGCAGGCGCGACGCCGCGGATCATGCGCCTCTTCGGCGACGGCGTGCGGGTGGACTCGATCGAGGACCCGGACGCCTTCCGCGTGCGCTTTGCCTATGACACTACCTCCCCGACGCGCATCACCGCGCGGAAGAACAAGCGGGGGCACGCGACCACCTTCGCCTACGACAGCGCGGGGAAGGTGCAGGGGTCCTTCCTGGCGATGGACGTGGGGGAGGACGTCCGCTGGACGCTGCGGGCGCAGGAGAGCCAGGGCTTCGCGGCGCCTGCGCGGGCGGACGGTGCCCACACCTGGCTGGACGGCCCGCGGGAGGGAGTGAGCGACACCACGCGCTTCTGGCTGGGCCGCTGGGGAGAGCCCGACAGCATCCTCGACGCGCTGGGGCACAAGACTGTGCTGGCGCGCACCGATCTCCGTTTCCCCGCGCTGGTCACCGAGGTACGCCACCCGAACGGCTTCGTCGAGCGGGCGGCATACACGGCGCGCGGCAACCTGGCGACGCAGACACAGGTCGCCCCCTACGCGCCGGAGGACCCGGCGGACGCGGTGACCACCTACGCGTACGGGGACCCGCTCTGGCCGGACTTCGTCACCCGGATCACCCTCCCGCAGGGGGAGGTGACGGAGGTGGGTTACGACGCGGCGGGGAACCGGATCTGGCAGCAGGCGGGGGCGAGCCCGGACACGGCGCGGCGCGTTCGCTTCTCGTACAACGCGCTAGGGCTGGCGGAGTCGGTGCTCTCACCGGCGAACCGCGCCACGGGGGCGCGCGACTCGCCGCATTACGACGCGCTGGGGAACCTGGTCACGGTGGTCACCCGGCGCGGGTACGCGATCATCGTGGGCTACGACGCCCTCGGCCGAATGACGGAGCGCCGGCTTCCGGAGGTCCTCTATCCTTCCCGTGCCGAAGGGATTCCGTCTCGGGCGGCCACCGGCACCCCCTCCTGCGGGGCGCAAGGAACCTACGGCGAGGTCAACCACCGCTACCCGCGCTATCCGAACGTTCCCCAGGGCCATGCGGGAGATCCCTGCGCCGGATACCTGCTCGCGGCCGAGCTGGAGCGGTTCGAGTACGACGCGCTCGGGAACATGACCCTGGCGGTGAACGGGAACGCCCGGGTGGCGCGCTCCTACTACCCCGGCGGCGCCCTCCGCACGGACTCGCTGCACCTGCGCACCGTGGAGGGAGACACCGCGGGCACGCCGCACCGCTACGGGCAGCGCTTCGAGTACGACCTGGACGGGCGGCGGACGCGCGCCTGGCATCCGACGCAGCTCGCGCCGAGCACGACAGGGACGGGCAACTTCTGGGTGGACTACACCTACGACGGCGTGACCGGAGCGCTGGAGACGGTGACGGATCCGCTCGGGTACGCCTTCACCCGCCACTACGACCTGGAAGGGCGGGTGGACTCGCTCACCATGCGGGGGAGCCCTCTGCTGCCGGTGGCGAGGACGGAGCGCTACGCGTACGACGCCGACGGGCGGCTCCGGGTGCACGAGATGAGCAGCCGGGGCGACACGCTGCGCTACCGGCAGCGGGCGGCGCTGGACGCGCGGGGGAAGCTGCTCGCGGCAGGCTACGAGGCGGGGCCGCGGGACTCCACCTGGGCGGTCTACTCCGGCCTTGGCTACGCGGTGGAGCATCACATGATCTCCCGGAAGCCCTTCGGCTCCACGACGGCGACCTACCGGACCGACGAACGCTTCCGGTACGATCCGCTCGGGAACATCCAGGAGCACATCTCCACCACGATGGAATACGTGGGGAACGACGCTCCGTACACGAACCGCACGGTCAACTTCAACTCCTACTATCAGGGCGGGACGGCGAGGCTCGGGTAGCGTACCTTTGATTGTGTAAAAGTGAACAGGCCCATGGCCTTACCGGTAGCAGGGGTTGCGAAGCCAACCTACTGACCGGAGAAGAACATGAGCCTGTCCGACATGCAATCTAACGGGATCGAGGTGTGGAGCTGTCCCCGTTTGGTGGACGGGGGACGGCTTTCGAATCAAGCGGAGAGTTTTCCATGCGCTGCGGCGGAGAGCCCGCAGGGATCGCTCGCAGCAGCAGCGTGTGGAAAACTCACTCGGCGCCTCACGCCGCGTTCGCGAGCTCGGCCCGCTCGAACTGGGCCGGGGAGCGGTATCCGAGGGCGGAATGCCGCCGGTGGGGATTGTACCACCCCTCGATGAAGTCGAACACCTTCATCTTCGCCTCGGCCTGATTGCGGAACCTCTCCCGCTCCAGCAGCTCGCACTCGAGCGTGGCGAAGAAGCTCTCGCACATCGCGTTGTCGTATGCGTCCCCCACCGAGCCCATGGAGGGCCGTACACCCGCCGCCTTGCAGCGGAGGCCGAAGGCAATGGACGTATATTGCGTCCCCTGGTCCGAATGGTGGATCACCGCCTCGGGCCGTCGCTGCCCCAGCGCCATGTTCAGCGCCTGGAGTACGAGTGGGGTCTTCAGGTGCGACTCCATCGACCAGCCCACGATGCGCCGGCTCCAGGCGTCGAGCACCACCGCCAGGAAGAGAAACCCGCTGGACGTGGGGATGTAGGTGATGTCCGCCACCCAGAGCTGGTCCGGACCCGTGGCCGAGAAGTTCCGCTCGACCAGGTCCGGCGCAGGCCGCGCCTCGGGGTCGCGCTTCGTCGTGCGCCACTTCTTCCGCCGCGTGACGCCGACCAGGCCATCGAGCCGCATGAGGCGACTCACGCGCTTGTGGTTGACCCGATGCCCCTCGTCGCGCAGCTCGGCGTACATGCGAGGTCGTCCGTAGCTGGCGCGACTGAAGCGGTGGATCCGCCGGATCTCGGCGCGCAGGACCTCGTTGGCCCGCGCTCGGGCGGAGGGCGGCCGCTGGAGCCAGGCGTAGTAGCCGCTGGGGGAGAGACCCAGCACTCGGCACATCGCCCGCACCGGAAAGTCGGCCTGGTTCTCTCTCACGAACTCGAATCCCGTCCGGGGATCGAGTTGCTCTCCCGAGCAAACCAGGCCGCGGCTTTTTTTAGGATCTCCTTCTCCTGCCGCAGGATTTTGTTCTCCTGGCGCAGGCGGCGGAGCTCCTCCTTTTCCGCGGAGGTCAGGCCATCGGTCCGGCGCCCCTGGTCCCGATCCGCCTGGATGACCCAGTTGGGGATGGTGGCGGCGGAGGGCTCGTACTCCTCCGCCAGCTCCTCCGGGGTGCGGCCGGCGCGCACCAGCTCGATGATCTGCTCCCGGAACTCGGGAGGGTACGGCGGTCTCGTTCTCGGCATCGGTGGACTCCTTTCTCTCCGGTGAGATAGGGTGTCCACGAAACGGGGTCAACTCCACCCCGGGCCGGCTGCTGCGCCTCGCGGCCTGCTGTCCCCGCTGCGGCGCCCGCCCCGCGCTGCGCGTGGACGAAGGCGCCGTCGAGGCCCTGCGCGGCCGCCCGCCTGCCGAGCGGATCGGCACCTACCAGTGCCAGCGCCGCGGCTGCGGAGCGATCTACGATCTCACGGCCGCGGCGTACCAGCGGGCGGAATAGCCGGAGCCGGAACGCGGCGGCCGGCGAAGAACCACCCTGAGCAGAGCGGCTACGCCGCCCGGTCCTCTTGGCCCCCGCCCGCCCCGCGGCCCGCGGGAGAGATCGGTGCGTGCGGCCCGGCCCAGGCCGGCGCTCCCGCTGTCGGGCACCGGCTCCGGCGTCGCTACGCAGCAAGCTGCTGCGCTTTACCGCCTACGCCCGTGCCCTTTCGCTCCCGCGTCTTTTACATAATGGGGCGTTACCCGTGCAGTCGCTTCGCCCCTCACCGCAAGCGGTGCGGGTAACACCATTATGCAAACCTGGTCCGGGCCTCGTCAGCATCTCGCCGGGCGGGCCGCTCCCGTCCGCCCCCGGGAAGGGGGCTCCCCAAGCTGACTCGGGGGGTAGTATCATTCACGCGCATGCACTCGCCGCCTGAACCCATGAGGCAACCATGACCGCCAAGGAACGACTGCACCGCCTGGTGGACCTGCTCCCGGAGCACGAAACCTCGGTCGCCGAGCGCATCCTGGAGGCGCTCTCCATGCCGGCCGACCCCAGGCTATCGCTCCCCGACCCGGAGTGGGACGACGAGCCGGAGACCGAGGCGGAGCGGAGCGCGGTCGCGGAAGGCTGGGCGGCGCTGGAGCGGGGCGACGTGGTGCGCCACGAGGATCTGGATGCGGAACTGGCCCGCCTGCGCCACGCGTCGTGAGGATCCTCTGGACTCGGCCGGCGCTCAAGGACCTGGCCCGGCTAGACGGCGTGCAGGAGCGCCGCATCCGAGGGGCGGTGGAGCGCCTTGCCCAGACCGACCACGGCGACGTGAAGCGGCTCACCGACGTGGACCCGCCCGAGTATCGGCTGCGGGTGGGGGACTGGCGGGTGCGGTACGCCAAGCTCCCAGAGCCGGAGTCTGCCCTGGTGGTGCTGCGCGTCCTTCCCAGGAATCAGGCATATCGCTGACGGACCGCTCGCTGCACTGCTCTCTTCCTCTTCTTCTCTTCTTCTTCAAAGACAACAACAAGCAGCTAAAGAAGAAAAGCCGCTGCTGACGCGGCCGTGTGCGCGCGAGGCGAGCCCCGGCCGCGGCCGGAAACTCACGTCCAGGCGATTTCCCCGCACTACGACAAGTGCCGGCCGGACGTGCGGGACGTAAACTGAATCCCGCGTCGGGCTTACCCGTGCCGGAGGGGAGAACTCGCGAAGGAGCGAGCACTCACGCAGGAGGATCCCATCGGGCTCGCCGGCGGGATTAATCTCTATGGCTTCGCCGCGGGTGATCCGGTGAACCTGTCCGATCCCTTTGGACTGTGTCCCGAATGGGCTGGTGGCGACGGCAAGAACGCCGGCTTCGCCGATTGCACGAAAGAGCAACTCATACAGGCACAAGGGGCCGTACAGGAACCACTCATTAGCCCGTCAGATTTCTTCCTGTTCGGAGGTGCGCTCTCGCGAGGCGGGGTGCGTGCTGCCCGATCTGCCATAAAGGACATGAGCGAGGGTATGGCCGCTCTCTTCCAGGGAGGGAGCGTCCGAGGGAAGACCCTAATCCATATCCGCTCTACTCTGCTCGAGCACGGGTTTACGCAAGGCTTGACGGACAACAAGCGCGGCTATCTGTTTACGAACAGCCTCGGTGAAGAAATTCGATTGATGCATCGTGGTGGCGGTTGGGACATCCGAATGAAGCTCAAGAGGGGAATGGATAACCCTGTCGATGAGTTCGGAAATTTCACCGATAACGCTGGTAGCCACGGAATTCGCATTCGCAACCGATAACCTTTGTGTTATAGCAATGCTGAATCGTACAGTAGCAACAAAAGGGGAAATCCGCAGGCTGCTTGCGGAGCACCACGGCTTCGGCGAGTGCCTTCTTGAGAATGTATGGTGGAGACACCAGGGTGCTACGCTTGATCTCGTCTTCAATTATGTCTGGCGGGGAATTGCTCAGCCTGATCCTGCTCGACCTAATCGATTCTTAGATGGCGAGATTCGTTCAGATTTGGAGCGGCCGCAACTGAAGACTCTTAGATTTCACGTAGTTCAGGAGTACCATATACAGAATGCGCTGAACGACTTGGCGTGCGAGAACGTTTACGAGCTGGGGGAAGCATTCAGTGAGGTCGCAGTCGTGCGGCTCGAAGAGGATGATCAAATGCTCCGCAAATACGAATCATTGGCTACGCCATTCCACCATGTCGCTTGCCGGTGGGAAGGTGATCGTCAGATCGACATCGTTTTTGCCGAGTTGGAGGTGTTTGATGTCGAGTGACATGGGTCCGGCGCGATCAGGATTCTCGCCGAAGACGGTGCCTTGCACCCCCATCCAGATCGAAAAGCCGTGAGATAGCAGAGTGGGGGCAGCCATATCGCTGCCCCCGCTGTGTTTCAACACGGGCTTTCAAGGAGCCTTGGAACGACGCATTGGGCCGGCGGGTGCTGGTGCGCACGCGGCAGGCGTGCGCCGAGGAGGGATACTTCGACGTGGAGGATCCGAGCCCGTGCGGGCTGGACCGGGTGCGGCGGACGGTGTGGGACGGCGCGCAGGTGCTCTACGAGGTGCAGATGCCGGACACGCTGCCGTTCCGGGAGAACGACTCGGACGCGCTGCCGGACCTGACGGCGGCGGATCCGAGCCCGTACTTCGATCCGAACCCCTACTTCGGGCGGGTCGCCTACACGCACGGTCCGGGGTTGGACCGGCCGCTGAGCGCGGTGCGGATCGGCTACGCGGACGAGCCGCTGCCGGGCCAGCCCTTCCACGCCTTCGGCCCCTTCAGCCTCGCGCTGCTGTGGGACCGGAGCGGACAGGTGGTGCTGGGCGCCTTCGGGGACGGCTCCGACGAGCGGTGCGAGTTCCCGGGCGGCCAGCAGCGCTGCGTACAGACGGAGTGGCCGCGGACGTGGTGGGCGTACTACCGGAGCCAGGGGCGCTCTGTGTGGCACGGGAGCCTGCTGGAGGAGCAGGTGGACGCCACGGGCACAGCGTACCGGAGGAACCGCTACTACGACCCGGAGACGGGGCGCTTCACCCAGGAAGACCCGATCGGGCTGGCTGGGGGATTGAACCTGTATGGGTACGCGAACGGCGACCCCGTCACGTTCTCCGACCCGTTTGGCTTGAGTGCGGAGGAAGGTGAGGAAGCAGCATGCCTGCCTTGCCTCGCCCGGGCAGCTCAGCTCCTGCGGGCAGCTGGACCTGCGATTTCCGGAGCAGCTCGTGCGGGGAATGCTCTCCTCAGAACGAGGTCGATCGAGGCGGCAGGTATAGTTGCGCGCGGCGGCATTCTGGCGCAAGCTGGTCAGCGTACCCTTCAGGTGATTCGACCGGCGGCGGAGAAGCTAAATGACCGGGTCATTGCAAATTTTGGGGTAGCGTACCATTGATTGTGTAAAAGTGAACAGGCCCATGGCCTTACCGGTAGCAGGGGTTGCGAAGCCAACCTACTGACCGGAGAAGAACATGAGCCTGTCCGACATGCAATCTAACGGGATCGAGGTGCGCACCGAAGGGCCGGGGCCGCATCTGTTTGGAGCCGCCGACTACCGGAGCTGGATCGAGGACGAGATCCGGAGCGCCGTGAAGGCGGTGCTGGAGGAGATCCTCGAGGCGGAGATCGCCGCCCACCTCGGCGCCGCGCCCGGCGAACGGACCGAGGCCCGGCAGGGCTATCGCAACGGCAGCTACACGCGGGGGCTGAAGACCCGGGTCGGAGCATTGGACATCACCGTGCCGCGGGATCGCGACGGTAGCTTCCGCCCCGGTGTCTTCGAGCGGTATCGGCGCATGGAGTCGCCGCTGGAGGAGGCGCTGCTTCGCGCCTACCTGGAGGGGATCAGCACGCGCCGGGTGGGCGATATTGCCGAGGCGCTGGCCGGGGAGGGCCTGAGTGCCTCGACGATGAGCCGGCTGAATGGCCGCCTTTCGGAGCGGCTCCAGGAGTGGCGGGAGCGGCCGCTCTCGAGTGCGTACCCGTACCTCTACCTGGACGGCATCAGCCTCACGGTGCGCTGGGGCGGCGCCAGCGAGCGGGTAAGCGTGCTGGTGGCGATCGGGGTCAACGAGGAGGGATTCCGCGAAGTGCTGGCCTGCGGGGCCGGCTTCCGCGAATCGGAGGAGAGCTGGCGAGGGCTGCTCCGGGGCCTGGCGCAGCGTGGACTTCAGGGCGTGCGGCTCGTGATCAGCGATGCCGGAGCGGGGCTGAAGGCGGCGATGGCGGACTTCCTGCCCCGCGCGAGCTGGCAGCGGTGCACGGTGCACGTGATGCGCAACGTCCTCGACAAGGTCCCGCAGACGAGGCGCTCGGAAGTGGCGGCGGCGCTGAAGACGATCTGGCATCAGGAGAACGCGGACGAGGCGCGGCACAAGGCGCAACGCGTCATCGAGCAGTACCGGAAGAGCCTGCCGGCGGCCATGCGCACCCTGGAGGGGGCGCTCGAAGACAGCCTCACGTTCTACCGCTTCCCGCGGGAGCACTGGAAGATGCTCCGGACCAACAACCCGCTGGAGCGGCTCATGAAGGAGATCCGTCGGCGGACCAAGGTGGCCGAGCAGTTCCCGCATGAGGAGAGTGCACTGCTGCTGGTGACGGCGAGGCTGAAGCGGATCCACGAGGGCTGGGCGGAGCGGCGCTACCTAGACATGGCCCCGCTCCACGAACTGGAGCAGTCCCGAACGACTCAGGCGGCGGTCGCCTGAGCAGAGTGCAACCCCACTACCGGATAGCTTTTACACATAACCCGTTGCGCTTCCCGCGAGGGTAAAAAAACGGTACACTGGCGTCCTCCCGAGTAGAGTTCATCCGGCAGGTAGACCGTAACCCGCCTACTGGATCAACGTACGATCCTTCCCCCTTGTGACACACGTTTGCACAGCACAGTTCCTGCCGTCGTAGAACGTTGGCCCCTGATGACACGAATGTTGGGTTTACCCCAAATAGGCGGCTGCCTGGGGCCGTGGCGGACGATCCTCGGATCGGCCTACTCCGCCCGCATCGCCACCATCGGCTCCACCCGGAGCGCGCGCCGCGTCGGGACGACGCAGGCGAGCAGGCACACCCCCAGCATGAACGCCGCGTAGGCCGCGAGCAGCGCGACCTGACCTGCCGAGAGTCCGCTCGGCCAGTCCGCGAACTGGGTGGTGCGGGACAAAACCAATTGGCCGAGAGCGATGAGGGTGGCACCCGCCGCGACGCCGAGGCCGACCTGCGTCAGCGGCCGCCAGAAGATCGCGGTGAGGACGCGGCGCCGCTTCGCCCCGAGCGCGACGCGCACGCCGATCTCGCGCGTGCGTCGGGCGACGGTGAACGACATCACCGCGTAGATACCGGCGAGCGAGAGCAGCAGCGCCACGGCAGTCATCACGAGCGTCGTGCGCAGCAACATCCCGAGGATCCACAGCAGCGAGTCCGCGATCTGGTCCATGCGCTGGAACTCCGAGAGCCGCAGCGTGGGATCCACCGTGCCGGCGATGGCGCGGACGCGCGGCACGATCGCCATCGGGTCGCCCCGCGTATGGATCACCATGTGCGGCGGGGAGCCGCTGCCCGGCCCGGCCGGCAGGTACAGCCCGAGCCCGCGTCTGGTCTCCTCCGCGCCGATCATGCCGAGCTCCTTCACGACGCCCACGATCTCGAACCAGGGAAGTGAGTCTGCCTCCGGGCCCCTGACCGGCGTCGGAGCCTTGGCGATCCGCACCCGCCGGCCGATCGGGTTGCGCCCCAGAAGCACCTGATCCACGAAGCCCTGATCCACGATCGCCACCCTCGCTTCCGGGGCGAGGTCGGCGGTCCGGAATCCCCGTCCCGCGAGGATCGGCGCCTCGAGCACGTCGAAGTACGACGGATCCACGTGCGCGATCTTCGTGGAGCGCAGGGGCCGCGGCGCCACCGGTGCGCCCGCCACGTCGGAGGGAGCCACGATGGGCGGCGCGGCGACGGACGCCGAATCGTCGAGGGCGACGCGCCAGGAGCCGTAGTCCGTGCGCGGCAGCCGGTCCGCGAAGGTGATCCCGACGACCCCCGGCTCGGCCGCGACGCGCTGGCGGAGCGTCTCGAGCACCGTCGCGAACCGCGTGCGGTGGGCCGCCATGGTCGCGCTGTCCGCGTCCGCCCCCGGCGGAGCGTCCATCGCGAGGCTCACCGCGAGGTACTCCTCGGCCGCGAACCCGACGTCGTACGACCGGATCCGGTTCAGCTCCTTCAGCTCGAGGAGCACCACGGCCGGGAAGGCGACGGTCACCGCGACCTGCGCGACGATCACCGCGGTCCACACGCCGCCGAACTGCGGGCCGCCGGCGCCGGCCGTGCCCGCCCGCAGACGCGACCCGAGGCCGCGCGTGACCTTGAGCCCGGGGAGCCCGCCGGCGATCGCGGCGCCCAGGAGCGTGAGCGCACAGGCGTAGAGCACCGTGGCGGGCGAGAGACGCAGATCGAGCCAGAACGGGATCTGCCCCATGGTCGCTTCCAGGAACGGCAGTCCCACCTCGCGCAGCGCGACGTGGGCCGCGGCGAGCCCCACGGCGGCGGCCACGCCGCCGAGCACGAGGGCCTCGGCGAACAGCTGCACGACGATCCGGCGGCGGCTCGCGCCGAGGGCGCTCCGCACGATGATCTCGCTCTCGCGCGTCGTCGCCCGCGCGAACAGCAGCAGGGCCACGTTGCCGCAGACGAGCATTAGGAGCATCAGCGTGAAGACCTGGATCAGCGCGAAGATCCCGCCCCCGTCCGCCATCGATATCGCGAACATCTGCGCGTACGGCATCACCTGGGGCCGCAGGTGCTCGTGCGTGTCGGGGAGCTCCCGCGCCGCGCGCCGGCCGAGCGCCGTCAGCTCGGCTTGCGCGTCGTCGAGCGTCGCGCCGGGGGCGAGCCGACCAAAGATGGTGATGCCGGGTCCACTGAGTGGCGCATCGTCCAGCACGTCCGGGCGGAACGGCGTCCACGCGTGGTGCGCGACCGGGAAGGTGAAGCCGTCCGGCATCACCCCCACCACGGTGGCGTACGCGTCCCCGAGCTGCACGGCCTGCCCGACGATCGCGGAGTCGCTCGCGAAGCGCGCCCGCCACACGTCGTGCCCGAGGACCACCACCGGCGGCGCTCCGGCCTGCTCGTCCGCCGGCACGAGAGGGCGGCCCAGCAGCGGCGGCGTCGCGGCGACGCGGAACCCCGACGCGGTGATCGCCGCGACCTGCACCGGGCGGGCCTCGCCGTCACGCCCCGCAAGGTTGCGCGTGACGTCCTCCCACGCCCCGAAGTCGGTCACCGACTGCATCGCCTGGCGCCAGACGACGAAGTCGTGCAGCGCGTGCGGCTCCGGGTCGTTTGCCTGCACGTCCCAGTTCCGCAGGTGCACGATGCGCTCGCCCCCCGGTAGCGGCAGCGTGGGACTGACGAACAGCATCACCATCTCGAAGACGACGACGCCGACGCAGATGGCGAACGCCATCGCGAGTCCACCCACGATCGTCAGCCCCGGATACTTGACCAGCATCCGGCCGCCGAGCTTGAGGTCGAGCGTCAGCCCGCCGAGCCACCCCAGCCCCCGCGCGTCCCGGCCCGCCTCCTTGTACTTCTCCACCCCGCCGAACGCGGCCGCCGCCTGCCGGCGCGCCTCCGCGGGGTCCAGACCCCGCTCGCGCTGGAGCCGCTCGGCTTCCATGTCCACGTGGAAGCGCATCTCCTCGCCCATCTCCGCCCAGAGCTGGTCGGGTCTCCGCAGCCCGCGCCAGAACGACCGCACCCGCGCGAACAGAGTCTTCATGCTCAGATCTCCTGGGGTGTGGTGCGCAGCGCCAGCGCGATGGCATCCGCAAGCCGGTTCCAGCTCGCGACTTCCTCGCCGAGACGCGCGCGGCCGGCGGGGGTGAGGCGGTAGAACTTGGCGCGGCGGTTGTTCTCGGAGACTCCCCATTCGCTCTCGATGAGCCCCTGGTGCTCCAGACGGTACAACGCGGGGTAGAGGGCGCCCTGCTGAATCTGGAGCGCACCGCCGGAGATCTGCTCGATGCGCAGCAGTACGCCGTACCCGTGTAGCCGTCCGAGGGAGACGGACTTGAGGATCAGCAGGTCCAGCGTGCCGGGCAGCAGTGCGGCGGAATCGGTCATGGCTCTCTCCTATGTCGGTTAGGAGGAGAGTAGCCGCCCTCTCCTAAGCTGTCAAGGGGAAGGATGGCAGGGAGACACGCCTGCGGATGGAGGCGAAGGAGGTAGGACCCCGGTGCCCTTGTCTTCGCAGCCGCCACTCTCCGCGTCGGCTCGACGCGGCAGCCGCCCGCACGATCTATCTCCTGTCCTCACAAGGTTGCGCGTCCCGTGACTGCGCGTGCTATCCCAAATCGGCATTTCCATGCCGCGCATTACGTCGCTTCTTCCTCAGCGCCTTGGGTTCCTGCTGGCGATCCCCTGCCTCATCACCGGGAGCATCTTTCCCTCGATGCTCGCCCATACCGCCTTCGACGTGATCGTCGGAATCTGGTTCGCCGACTGGCTGCTGCGATGGCAGCGGGTCAGGCTCCGGTGGCCCATGTGGCGCGGGGTCGACCTGATCCATAGCTTTTCGAGTTCGGCAGGGCGCGCGAGGTCGGCCGCGGGAGCTTCGTCCTCAGAGAAGGATCTTGCTGTATGGTTGAGGAGCAACGGAACCGCCAGATCTGGCTGGAGACGGCGCTCATCTTCGCCGCCTGGACAGTCTTCGGACTGATCACGGCGAACCAGCAGCACATGCGGTTCGAGCTGCTCGAGCAACCGATGTCCTGGCGGCACGCCCCGGGCATCCCGGACGCTGCAGGGACGGAAGCCCAGGAGCGTGCGGATCTCGCGCCGGTGCCGTCGCCACGTACTGCTCCCCCAGCCATACCTCTTCCATGAATTGGCGGGGACGCCGAGCTGCTCTGCAATTCCGGCGATGCTCCCCTCCGGGATCGCTGCCGGGTGCTCCGGGAAGTGGCCGTTGCGGCGGAAGTAGCCCAGGAGGACACCGAAGCCGAGCCGGTTGTGCGCCTCCGCAGGCGGCACGGCCGCGAGGCCGTCCGGAGAGAGGAGCCAGGTCGCGTCTGCCTCCAGCAGGGTGAGCTGGAGCTCCGCCGCGTCCGGGCTGCTCGTCTCGCTCATGGGCGATCGAGGGCGGGCAGATAGCGGTACAGGGTCGCCTTCGAGATCCGCAGGGCCGCGCAGATCTCGGCGATCGGTTTCTCGCGGTCGGCGAGCATGGCCGGGGCCATCGCGATCTGCGTTTCGTTCATCGCCCGAGGGCGGCCGCCTTTGCGCCCGCGAAGGCGGGCTGCGGAGAGGCCCGCCTGGGTGCGTTCGCGGACGAGGTCGCGCTCGAACTCGGCGAGGGCGCCGAAGACGTGGAAGACGAGCTTACCGCCCGGGGTCGTGGTGTCGATCGAGTCCTGCAGGCTGCGGAAGCCGACTGGTCGGGCATGCAGTGCGTTGACGAGGTCGATCAGGTGGTCGTAGAGAGCGCCCCAGGCGATCGAGCTTCCAGACGACGAGGGTGTCTCCAGGGCGGAGGTAGCCGAGCGCTTCCTCCAGGCCGCTGCGCTCGGTACGCGCGCCGCTGGCAACTTCGGTGTAGATCCGCTCGCAGCCAGCGGCGGTCAGCGCGTCCTGCTGGAGGTGGAGGGACTGCTCCGCGGTGGAGACACGGGCGTAGCCGATGAGCATGGATGGGATGGTGCGGGAGACACGGCGGTGGGAGCCCCTGCAACGTCTCGTAACCGGTCCAAAGTGTCAAGCGGGAGACGTTGATTCCAGGAACGGTTTCTGAGACGGGCGGGTCCGCATTGCTCCATGCCCGAGGATGACGCTCCGCGAAGGTCTTGGAAAGGTGCGTTTCTGAGGAACTCGAGGCGCTCCGCAGTCCTCCTTCCGGCTCACGTTGCCGAGCAACGAGTCGCGACCCCTCGTGCGGCTCGCCGAGAACGTCGCAGCGGCTACCCGTCCGCGACGGGTGCAGGCTTCCCGCCGGTCCGCAGGTACTCCGAGAAGTCGTCGGGGAGCTCACTCGCGCGGATCCCCTCCATCGCCCGCTCCAGGTCGTACTCCACCCGCACGAACTCCACGTCCACACCACCCTCCCGGACGTCGAGGACCACGTAGCCAGCCCGCCAGTCGCCGTCCTTCGGCCGACCCACGCTGCCGGTGTTCACGAAGTGGATCCCCTCCACCTCCCGGTGCCATGGTTTGTGGGTGTGGCCGAAGCAGAGGACATCTCCCTTTTTCGCCCCGGTCATCCCCGCCATCTTCAGGCAGAACTCGTCGGAGCGGTCCTCCGTCCAGTAGACGGTGTTGAGCGTCGGCGTGCCGTGCACGAGGATCACCGTCGGTCCAGGCTGGTGGCCGCCGGTCGGCCTCAGATCCAGGCGGAAGGGGAGTCGGGCGAGGTGGCGCTTCGTCTCGGCGGAGCAGTGGCGGCGCGTCCAGTCGTAGGAGAGGTGAGAGAGCTCCTCCTGGCGCGCGTCCTCGTACCTGCATCCGCAGTGCTTGTAGTCCGTGGCGACCGTCGAGTCATAGTTTCCGGCGATCCCCCAGATCCCGAACCCCTTGAGCAGAGCCACCGTCTCGTTGGGCCAGGGCGCATACCCCACCAGGTCGCCCAGGTGATACGTGGCGTCGATCCCCAGCCGGCCGGAGATGTCGTTCAGCACCGCTTCAAGCGCGGGCAGGTTCGCGTGGATGTCGGAGATCAGGGCGTAGCGCATCGCGTCAGTTCTTCCCCGGGGGTGGTCAGCGGCCGCCCACGGCACGTGGACGGGGCAGGTGGATCTCGGTCGGGCACACGTCGCCAGGTCCTGTGGGGCCGCCCACCTCCACGTCCTCGCCGAAGTACTTCCGCTGGAACCACAGCGCGACATTGACCAGGCCGATCAGAACCGGCACCTCGACCAGCGGTCCGATCACGGCCGCGAATGCGGCCCCGTGGCCGATCCCGAAGACCGCAATGGCCACCGCGATCGCGAGCTCGAAGTTGTTGCTGGCGGCCGTGAAGCTCAGCGTCGCCGTCTTCGAGTAGTCCGCCCCCACCTTCCGGCCCATCCAGAAGCTGACGAGGAACATCACGACGAAGTAGATCAGCAGCGGGATGGCGATCTGCACCACGTCGAAGGGACGCGCCACGATCTGCTCGCCCTGAACGCTGAACATCACCACGATCGTGAAGAGCAGCGCGACCAGCGTGATCGGGCTGATGTGCGGGATGAAGCGCGCCTCGTACCACTCCCGCCCTTTCGCCCGCACGAGAGCGAAGCGCGTCAGCATGCCTGCGATGAAGGGGATGCCGAGGTAGATGGACACGCTCTCGAAGATCTGTCCCATGGAGATATCCACCACCGCGCCCTCGAGCCCGAACCAGGTGGGGAGCACGGTGATGAAGACCCAGGCGTAGACGCCGTAGAAGAGGACTTGGAACACCGAGTTGAACGCCACCAGCCCCGCCGCGTACTCGGAGTCCCCGCGCGCCAGCTCGTTCCAGACGATCACCATGGCGATGCAGCGGGCGAGACCGATCATGATCAGCCCGATCATGTACTCCGGGTAGTCACGCAGGAACAGGATCGCGAGGCCGAACATCAGCACCGGACCGATCACCCAGTTCTGCACCAGGGAGAGCCCCAGCACGCGCCAGTTGCGGAGGACGTCGCCCAGCTCCTCGTAGCGCACCTTGGCGAGAGGTGGGTACATCATCAGGATCAGTCCGATGGCGATCGGAATGTTGGTGGTCCCCA
Organism: Longimicrobiaceae bacterium; assembly: GCA_965215255.1. Taxonomy (GTDB): domain Bacteria; phylum Gemmatimonadota; class Gemmatimonadetes; order Longimicrobiales; family Longimicrobiaceae; genus CBDCDN01. The sequence continues at coordinate 334,280 of CBDCDN010000011.1, forward strand.
CCTGGAACTGGTGGATGAATCCCTCCACCGCGGGGAAGAGAAAGCCGACGCTCACCCCCACCGCCATAGCGAGGAAGATCCAGAGCGTCAGGTAGCGGTCCAGGAAGGACAGGCGTTGGGTAACCGACTCAGACATGGGACGTATCGAATGGATAGGTGCCCCCGCAGACCAGCCCGCGGAGGCACTCGGGTTCTACGGTCGGTTCAGGCAGCATGGGCACGATGAAGCCGCTGAGCGGGAGGTCCGCAGCGGCGAGCAGCGCCTCCACACCCGCCCGGTCCGAGGACCGGGCGGGGCGGACCGTCAACGGCTCAGCCACAGCAGCCGGAGGGCACAGCAGCCGCCCTCCCGCACGGCCGGAGCCGGGGCCGCGGCGGGCTTGGTGGCGCGCACGAAAGCGCTCATGAAGCGTCCGTCGAGTTCCGGGGAGAGTGCGTCCACGTCGAGGCCCGCGCCCTCCAGGAAGACCCGCGCGTCCTCGTACCGGTAGACGCGCGTCGGCTCCAGGGCGGGATTCTCGAAGCCCACCTCCCGGAGCAGCGCCTCGAACTCGCGCTCCTCCAGCGCCCCGGCCACGCACCCCACCCACAGCTCCATGCTGCGCTTCAGCTCCGCCGGCACCTCCCCGCGGACCACCACGTCCGAGACCGCGAAGCGGCCGCCCGGCTTCAGCACCCGGAATGCCTCCCGCAGCACCTGCCGCTTGTCCGCGGAGAGGTTGATCACGCAGTTGGAGATGATCACGTCCACGCTGTCGTCCGGCAGCGGGATCCGCTCGATCTCCCCCTTCAGGAACTCCACGTTCTCCGCTCCGGCCTTCCGCGCGTTCTCGCGCGCGAGCGCCAGCATCTCGTCCGTCATGTCCAGCCCGTACACCTTCCCCGAGGGGCCGACGCGCCGCGCCGAGAGCAGAACGTCGATGCCGCCCCCCGCGCCCAGGTCCAGCACCACCTCCCCCTCCTTCAGCTCGGCGACCGCCGTCGGATTCCCGCACCCCAGCGAGGCAAGTACCGCCTGCTCCGGGAGCAGCGCCGTCTCGCCCTCGGCGTAGAGGTCGGAGGTGATCGGGTCGCACGACCCGTTGAATGCCGCCCCGCCGCAGCACGAGTTCCCCTGCCCGGCGACTACCCGCAGCGCCGCCTGCCCGTACTTCTCGCGCACCGCGTCCTTCACGTTGGTCTCCATGGCGCCCTCACTCAACAAAAATAGTTGATGGATCGGAGCAAAAAAAGGGGACCTCACCGGCAGCAGCCGCCCGACGACGGCGCGTCCCCGGCGGAACGCATCGATTGGAGGTGCGCGGTCATCTCCTCCAGCACCTCGGAGTTCAGCGAGTAGTAGACCCAGCGGCCCTCCTTCCGGTCGGACACCAGCCCCGCGTCCTTCAACTTCTTCAGGTGGAAGGAGAGGCGGGACTGGTAGGCGCCGACCGCCCCCTGCAGGTCGCAGACGCAGTGCTCGCACCGGGAGAGCATCTCAACGATCTGGAGACGGGTCTCGTCCGAGAGGGCCTGGAAGGCGCGCGCGAGGCGCTGGGTGTCGGAGGCGGTGGATGTCGTGCTCATGGGCACAGTATAAATCAAGTACGATTGATGCGTCAAGGCCTCTCTCGCCGGAGCATGTGAACCCGTACGGCACCTACCAGCCCGGCCTGGAGGACCGTCTGCAGATGGACCGGCCTCCTGGTGAGCTCTCGTGACAAGGATGTTGGGCTTACCCCGTATCCTTGGGGATCGGATACTCCGATTGCGGATGGAGCGACATGACCACCTCCGGTGCTCAGGGGGTGCTCCGTCGCCGAGAAAAGCGCGCCAGCGAATTCGCCACCAGTGTCAATGTTGGGTCGGGGCCAGGCGGGTGCGCAGCTCCTGGGCAAGCGCCGGCAGGAGGGGCACGTAGCGGCGCGCATCGCGTTTGGCGTGCGCGAGATACACCTGGGGAGGATCGCCGTCGAGCTGGAGGTCCTCGACCCGGATGTGGACGAACTCGCTGACCCGGGCGCCGGTGAAGAAGAGCGTCTTGATGAGCAGACCGTAGCGGCTGCGGGTGCGGTAGGTCGTCTCGATCAGGCGCTCGACCTCGGGCGGTCCAGCCGCTGGACCGTCCGGCGTCGCGTCCGGGGTGGGGTGAGTCCGAGGCGCCGGCGGACCTGCTCGACCACGTACTTGCTCTGGTCGTAGTCCAGGTGGTGCCGCCGCCAGAGCCGTACCATCTCGCGGCCGATCCGCTCAGCCACGGTCTGCAGGGCAGACGTCTTCCCGGATCGGCTGGGCCCTTCTACCAGCACGAGTCGGTAGTAGCTGCCTTCCGTAGCCGCGATCTGATGCTCGATCTCACTCGCAAGGGAAGGAGCCATCTACGAGACGCTCTCACTGACTGATGCGACCTGCTTCTGACGCTCGAGCCAAGCATCGATATCGCGTCGCCGGAACCGCCACGCGCCCGCGACCTTGAAGCCTGGGAGCTCGCCGCGCTGGGCCAGACGGTAGACCGTCCTCTCGGTGACGTTGAGGTAGGCCGCGACATCCCGGACGGTGATCGCGGCTTCGGGCATGCGAGGGCTCCGCGAACGTCCATGGGAAGCGCGGGAGGACCGGCCCCGGGAACGTAGGGCGGACCGATCCCTCCCGCAACGACGGAAGTCCTGATCTCTACATACTGCAGAACCCTCCACCGTCGGCCGCACGCCACAAGATTAACCACGGCCTCCGCTTGGACTTCCTGCCTACCCGCGAGATAGCACCGGCGGCCCCTCCAGCCGGGCAAGCTCAGAACTCGTAGCGCACTCCAGCATTGAACACCCGGCCCTCCAGGGGAGCCCACGCATCGGTGGTCCAGCGCCCCTCCGGAGAGCGGGCGGGCAGGATCAGCGGATCGTAGGCCGTCTGCCGCACATCGAGCAGGTTCTCCGCGTTCAGGAATACCCGGGCCTTGCCGAACCGGCGCTCCACGAGGAGGCCCGTGATGAAGTACGGGCGGCTGGTCGTCCGGTAGGGGTTCTCCTCCAGCTCCTGCTGGCCCGTGTAGTAGAGCTCCAGCCCGACGCGTCCCTCTCCCTCGGCCTCCCACATCCCCACGATCCCCGCCGCATGGCGAGGGGTCAGTGGGACCTCGCGCCTTCCCGGCCCCTCCGGGTCGGTCTCCGTGGAGCGGAGCTTCGTATAGGTGGCGGTCAGGTGGAAGGGCTCGGCGTGCCAGCGGGCGAGCAGCTCGCCGCCCCAGGTGCGGGTCGGAGCCTCGGCGTTCACCAGCCGCAGACCGGTCCCCGCCCGCTGTGCCTGGAGCGCGTCGTCCACGATGGACCCGAAGAGGGTTCCGTTGACCTCCAGCTCGCCGAAGGCGCGGCCCACATCGAGCGAGGCGCTTCGGGCCGTTTCCGCCTCGAGCTCACCGAGCGCCGCGAGGCGGGCGAGACCGACCGACTCCGTCTCCTCGGTGAAGGGAGTCGGGGCGAAGTAGCCGGTCCCGACGGAGGCACGGGCGGTCCACTCTCCGGGGCGAAGGAGCAGCGAGACACGCGGATTGAAGAAGGTGCCGTACTCGCTGTGCCGGTCCAGCCGTCCGCTCGCGGCCACGGTGAGCCACTCCGCGGGGGCGTACTCGTCCTGGAGGAAGAGGGAGGGAATGGTATGGCCGAAGTCGAAGCCCTCCACCTCCTCGGCGTCGTAGGCCTCGCGCTGCAGCGCGGCGCCGATCAGCCAAATGTGCCCCGCGTTCGAGCCGCCGTACGCGACCTCGCCGAAGGCGTTGGAGTGCAGATCCCCTTCCGCGACGTCGCCGAAGAGGTGTTCGTGCCGCTGGGCCATGGCGGAGGCACGGATCGTGAGCAGTCGCTCGCCTCCGAGGAGGAAGCGCCCGATCGCGCCGACGTCGCCGCGACGGGTTTCGAGCCGCTCGGGGAACTCGGTTCCCGCGGGGGTGAGCCTGCCGTCGCGCGTCCCGCCCTCGCGGTCCTCCAGCGTCGTCCCCACCGTCACCAGCAGGGACCGGCCCGCGCCGTCGTTCCAGAAGAGACGCGGCCGCAGTACCGCCCGGCGGTAGCCTGGCAGGTCGGACCAGCCGTCCTCGTCGACGTCCACCTGCCCCTGCCGGTGCAGCCCTCCCAGCAAGGTGTACCCCCACCGCTCGCTCAGCTCGTTCGAGAGCCAGATCACTCCGTCCGATCCGCCGAGCGTGGTCTGGTTCAGCAGGACCTCCCGTTCATCGGCCGGTCTCCTGGAGATCAGGTTGACCACTCCGCCCAGCGCGGAGGAGCCGTACAGCGCGGAGGCGACACCCTTGATCACCTCCACTTGCCCCAGGTCCATCGGCGGGATCTGGAGCATGCTGAGGGACCCGCTCTGCCCGCCGTAGAGCGGCAGACCGTCGGAGAGGATCTGCGTGTAGCGGCCGCGCAGCCCCTGGATCCGCACGTTCGCTCCACCGAGCGACGGAGACGTGTTCTGGACGCGCAAGCCGCTGGTCTCGTTGAGCATCATGGCGATGTCGCCGGGCGTCATCAGCATCTTCTCCTCCACCTCCTCCCGCGCCAGCACCTCCACGCGCACCGGCTCGTCCTCGATGCGCCGCTCGGTGCGGGTGGACGTAACCACGACGCCCTCGATCTTCTCCGCCTGCTCGGTCATCTCGACCTCGACCGTCGTCTCCCGCCCTGCCCTCACCTCCGCCTCCACCACGCCATCGGCAAGGCCCAGCTTCCCCACCGTCACTTCATGCCTGCCCGCGGGCAGGCGGAGCACCGCCTCGCCCCGCTCGTTCGTGAGTCCGCCCGCTGTGCCGGAGCGCACCGTCGCCGCGGCGACCGGCGTGCCGTCGGCGACCGCGCGCACGCGCAACGTACCCACCGCGCCCTGGCCGCTCGCGACGCGCGCATCCGCCAGCGTAAAGATGGACAGGAGTGCCAGCACGGCACCCGTCCACGCTCTTCTCGAAATCATTCGTCGTAGCCTGTTTGAATGGGATCATCCCGGACGCGAGGGGCGTCCGGACATGCCGCTCGATAGCGAGCGGATCGACTGGCTACGCGCGAGGCGGTCGGAGGAGGGGCTCGGGCAGGAGATCGTCAGGACCCGAAGAGGCGAAGGCGGGGGCACGAAGCGGGACCAGCGCCGGGATCGGTTCCACCGACGGGTCCGGCAGAACCACGACCTGCGCGTTCGCGCAGACGCACATGCACGGGCAGTCGTCACCGCCTTCGTCCGGCGAGGCGGGCGCGTCTAAATGCGAGCTGCTCGGCTCGACCGTCGATGCAGCGTCGGCAGAGGCGGGCTCCTTCCCTTCGGCCCAGAGCACCTCGACCGAGGACAGCATCAGGCCGACCAGCAGCACGGCGGTGGCTACGCGGCGCAGGATTTCCCGCGGCCGAGTCACACCTGTCATTCCGGCGCCTCGTAGCGGGGGCACACATAGACCCCACGCGCTACATCGGTCAGGAGGTCGTCCCCCCAGCGCCAGGAGCTGCCATACCCGCGGATCCGCCAAGCGGTAGAACGCGAACCGTCCACGCTGCTCGCGCTCCACGAGGCCGCAGTCCAGAAGGCAGGCGAGATGGTTCGACACGTTGGACTGCGTGAGGCCGGAGATCTCCACGATCTCCGTCACGCTGTGCGCCCCCTCGCGCACCGACTCCAGTATGGCGAGCCGCGATGGGTCGGAGAAACCGCGGAAGAGCTTTGCCTTCAGCGCGAGCGACGGAGCGAACTCTATGGTCAGCATGGGGTCTCGCCTGGCACTTGCATATCAGCATCCGCTGATTCATTATGCATCAGTGGGGAATGATACGACATCGATTGGGCCCCGTCAACGCAGGACGATCGCTGAACGTCAGCGCGGAGGAACACCGCCCGATGAAGACGAGACGCGGGAAGAGCGAGACCCTCGTGGGAGGGGAGGCGCGGACCGACGGGCCAACCGCCGCCACGCACACGCTGAGCGTCGGTGGTATGGACTGCAGCAGCTGCGCGCAGGGTGTGGAGAAGGCGCTCCGGGAGCTCGAAGGCGTCCAGGAGGTTCGTGCGGATGTGGTCGGGGGGAAGGTCACGGTCCAGTACACGGAGGGGACGCTCGCCCGCGGCGAGCTGGCTGCGGAGGTCCGGCGGATCGGGTACCGCGCGACGGATCCCGCAGCGGCCGCCACGACCACGTTCAAGGTCGACGGTCTCTGCTGCGCCGCGGAGGCGAGGCAGATCGAGGCGAAGCTGGGCCCGCTGCCGGGGACGGCGCGACTCGCCTTCGACCCCGTGAACCACAAGCTCACCGTGGAAGGGGAGATCGCACCGGCGGAGGTAGAGCGGGCAGTGGCCGAGCTCGGGATGAAGGTCCGCCGGATCGGGGCGACGCGGGAGGAGGAACCCTGGTGGGAGCGCCGGGGGAGGCTCGTGCTCGCGGCCGTCGCGGGGGTCCTGTGGGCTGGCTCCCTCGCCGCGGAGTACCTTCTCGACAGCGAGCTCTGGGCGGGCGTGTTCGCGGTCGGAACGGTCTTCACCGCCGGCTGGTACGTTTTCCCGCGCGGGTACCGTGCCGCGCTGAATCGCGCGCTGGACATGAATTTCCTCATGTCCGTGGCGACGGTTGGTGCGCTGCTGATCGGGGAGTGGGAGGAGGCCGCCTCGGTGATGTTCCTCTTCGCCGTGGCCCAGCTCCTGGAGACGTACTCGATGGACCGCGCCCGCAATGCCATCCGGGCGCTGATGGACCTCTCGCCTGCCGAGGCGACGGTGCTGCGAAGGGGCCGGGAGGTCCGAGTGCCGGCAAACGCGGTGGAGGTTGGGGAGACGGTGGTGGTGCGGCCCGGGGAGAAGGTGCCGGTGGACGGGGAGATCCTCGCCGGGGCCTCGAGCGTCAACCAGGCACCGATCACGGGCGAGTCGATTCCGGTGGAGAAGGAGCCGGGGGCTGAGGTCTTCGCCGGCACGATAAACGGCGAGGGGGCGCTGGAGGTGCGATCCACCCGGCCGGCGGCGGACACGACGCTCGCCCGCATCATCCACTCCGTCGAGGGGGCCCAGGCCAGCCGGGCGCCGAGGCAGGCCCTCGTGGACCGCTTCGCACGGGTCTACACCCCCCTGGTAGTCGGCGCCTCAGTCCTCGTCGCGGTTCTCCCGCCGCTGCTGGGCCTGGGAGGCTGGGGCGAGTGGTTCTACCGCGCCCTGGTCCTACTGGTGGTGGCCTGCCCCTGCGCGCTCGTGATCTCGACGCCAGTCACGGTCGTGTCCGCGCTGGCGGGCGCGGCTCGACGGGGGATCCTGATCAAGGGCGGCCTGCACCTGGAGAACGCCGGTCGCGCCCGCGCCGTCGCCTTCGACAAGACCGGGACGCTCACCCACGGCGAGCCCGCCGTGGTGGAGGTCGTGCCACTGAACGGAGCCACGGAGGGGTCGGTGCTGGCGCTTGCCGCGGCGGCGGAGGCGAGGAGCGAGCATCCGCTGGCGCGGGCGGTCCTGCGCCACGCGGAGGCGCGGAGGGTTCCGGTCCGGGCCGCCACGATGACCTCGGCGATCCCCGGCAGGGGCGTGCGGGCCCGCCTCGACGGCGGGACCGTCCACGTCGGCAGCGCGCGGCTCTTCGAGGAGTGGGGAGGCCTGGACGGGGAGATGCGGCACAAACTCGAGCAGGTCGAAGCCCGAGGAGAGACCGCCGTGCTGGTGGGGACATCGCCGGTGGACGGGGAGGGGCCTCCCACCGTGCAGGGGATGGTCGCCATCGCGGATCGGCTCCGCCCGCAGGCGGCGGAGGCGCTCCGGGCGCTGCGCCGCGCTGGGATCCGGCACATCGCGATGCTGACCGGCGACAACCCCGGGACGGCCCGGGCGATCGCCGACGCGCTGGGCGGGCCCGGCGAGGGGCTCGACGCCTTCCACGCCGGGCTCCTTCCTGAGGACAAGGTCGCGGCCGTGCGGGAGCTGCGGCGCGAGCACGGAACGATCCTGATGGTGGGCGACGGAGTGAACGACGCGCCGGCCCTGGCGGCCGCGGACGTCGGGGTGGCGATGGGCTCCGCGGGCACGGACGTGGCCCTGGAGACCGCGGACATCGCCCTGATGGCGGACGATCTCTCCAGGCTATCGACCACGATCCGGATGGCGCGGAAAGCGGAAGGCATCATCCGCGCGAACATCGCGTTTTCCCTGCTGACCAAGGCGGTGTTCGTCGTGCTCGCGATTCTGGGCTACGCCACGCTCTGGATGGCGGTGTTCGCGGACATGGGAGCCAGTCTGCTGGTGGTGCTGAACGGACTGAGGGCACTCAGGGAGTAGGACTCCCTCGCGGGACGGTCGAGCGCGGGACAACTCCTCTCGCGCCCGATTGCATTGGCGCCGGCGCACGGAGATCCTCAAGTTCTACGCGACGCCCCTCGTGGGTTATCGTTGGGCGGCATTGCCGGCCCGGTGCCGGTGAGCTTGATTTTTACGGCCCTGCTTGTGCATCGTTCCATGGAGTTCACTGTCGGCGTAAACCCCTGACGGGAGCGGTGCGGTGAAGCTGAAAGTTGTCGTCTACGAAGCCGACGAAGGTGGCTACTGGGCCGAGGTGCCCGCTCTTCCCGGATGCGCGACCCAGGGAGAAACGTTCGAAGAACTCCTGCACAACCTGTACGAAGCTGTCGAGGGCTGTCTGTCCGTGGACGTTGCGCCTGCGGAGCTCGGCGGGCGCGTGCTCGAGATTGCAGTGTGAGGTCCGTGTCCGGCAAGCAACTCTGTCGGGTGCTGGAGCAGCATGGCTGGTCCTTGCTGCGCGTTAAAGGAAGCCACCACATTTACGGCCGAGCGGGCAATCCGGCTCGCCTTTCCGTGCCGATGCACGGGAACCAGGACCTGAAGCGCGGTCTCCTTCGTCACCTGCTGCGGGTGGCCGGGCTGAGCGAGGCTGACCTCTGATCGCTTCGTTCCCGCCCAACGAATCGCTGTAGGGGACGAAGGTCTGGCATGCTTTCGAGCATTCGGACGGTCTGGTGCCCCGCCCTTCACCCCCTGAGCGTGGTTGTCAGGAAGATCGCCCGCCCCACCGACGGATCACGGAGAAGACACCATGCAGATCCATTACCTTGAAATCGTGACCAGGGAGATCGACGCGGTGTGCGCCGCGTACGCCGCGGCGAACGGACTGCGGTTCGGTGAACCCGACGCCGGACTTGGCGACGCGCGTACGGCGGCGATGCGGGGAGGAGGCCTGGTCGGAGTGCGCGCGCCCCTGCGCGAGTCGGAGGAGCCGGTGGTTCGGCCGTACTGGCTCGTGGACGACATCGAGTCTGCGGTCGCCGCAGCGGCGGAGGCCGGCGCCGAGATCGCCCATCCGCCGATGGAGATTTCCGGCCACGGTACGTTCGCCATCTACATCGAGGGAGGAGTCGAGCACGGCCTGTGGCAGAGGAGGCGACCTGCCGACCCGTGATGAAGCCTGAATACCGCAGTAAATGCCAGGATCGTGAGGCCGTCCTCTACTACTCTGTAGGTGCTCCGCTCGTCAGGGCGTCATTCTCTCCGAGGAGCTGCGGCACGAGCGACGCCGGCACGGCCACGGAGGCGACTCAGATGAACCGATATCCCCGACCTATCTTTCCGACGCGATCGCTAGCCTGAATCCGTCCGGGTCCCGCAATCGGAACACGCGCACTCCCCATGGCATGTCGGCTGGCTCCGACTCGAGAGCGCCACCGCGTTCCTTGATCCGTCTCGCCAGCTCGTCGAGGTCCTGGATCGTCGTGATCATGAGCGAGAATCCCTCGCCCTTGGCTCGATCCAGTCCCTTGGCTCCGTCGTCCTGACCGATCAAAATCCGCACCTCTCCGGCCTTCAGCGCGACCGCCCTCAGCTTTCCCTCGCGCTCGTACTCCTGGTCGACGGCGAATCCCACCACATCACGGTACCAGGCCAGGCTCCGCTGGAGATCCTTGACGGTGAGGGAGGCAGAGAGGGTGCGGGCCCGGAACGGGGCCGTCTCAAAACCCGGGTTGGCGTCGGAAGAGGCCGGCAAGTCGGTGGTCATGGGATCTCCTGGTATGGGGGTCCCGCTCCAGTTCGGTCAGGTGCTGGACCCCATCCGTCCGAGCGGCGGGAACATCGGCATACGGATCTCGTCAGGCTTCACCGGGCCGACGTCTCCTCTGGGTGGCTGTTCTCGGTCGTGGCGCTCTCGGGCGCCTTCTTCATCCGGAAGGCGTCGCTCTGCACCACGCCCAGGATGAAGTCCGACATCCGGTACTCGTCCTCCGCCGCCGTCCGCGCGATCGAACGCACCGTCGGCTGGTCGTAGTACTCCACCCGCCGCCCCAGCGCGTACGCCATCAGGTTCTCCGTGAACGTCCGCACCAGCGGGATCGGCCGCCTCAGCAGCGCCGCGTTCAGCTCCCCCGGCGACGTGACCGGCGTCCCGTCGTAGAAGTCCCCCCCGCGTGTCCAGCCGCATATCGTTCTCCCGGATCCGCCACTGCCCCGTCACGTCGTAGTTGTCCAGCGCCAGCCCGATCGGATCCATGAAGTTGTGGCACGAGCGGCACGCCGGGCTCGCCCGGTGCATCTCCATCCGCTCCCGCGTCGTCAGCATCCGCCCCTCCGTCACCCCTTCCGTATCCTCCAGCGCCGGCACCCCCGGCGGCGGCGGCGGCGGCGGCGTCCCCATCAGCACCTCCATCACCCACTTCCCCCGAAGCACCGGCGACGTCCGGTTCGCCACCGACGTCAGCGTCAGCACGCTCCCGTGCCCCAGGATCCCCCGCCGCCGATCGTCCGGATACCTCACCTTCCGGAAGTGGTCCCCCGTCACCCCCGGAATCCCGTAGTGCCGCGCCAGCATCTCGTTGACGAAGGTGTAGTCCGCCGTGTAGAAGTCCAGCAGGCTCCGGTCCTCGCGCACCAGGTCGTAGAAGAACAGCTCCGTCTCCCGCCGCATCGCGTCGGAGAGCTGCTGGTGGAAGTCGGGGTACATCAGCCGGTCCGGGTGGATCTTGTCCAGGTCCTGCAGTCGCAGCCACTGCGCGGCGAAGCGCGTGGCCAGCGCCTCGGAGCGCGGGTCCGCCAGCATCCGGCGCGCCTGCTGCTCCAGCACCTTCCGGTCCGCGAGCTTGCCGCGCTCCGCGAGCGCCAGCAGCGCCTCGTCCGGCGGCGTGCCCCAGAGGAAGAAGGAGAGGCGCGAGGCCAGGTCGAAGTCGCCGATGCGGAAGATCTGCCCGGGCTTCACCCCCTCGGGCTGCTCCTCGAAGCGGAAGATGAAGTGCGGGCTGGCCAGGAGGGCCTGCAGCGCGGTGCGCACCCCGATCTCGAAGCCGCCCTCCGCGGCGCCCTGATCGTAGAAGGAGAGCAGCGGCTCGAGGTCGGCGTCGCTCACCGGGCGGCGGTACGCCTTCGGCGCCAGCTCGGCCAGGATCGTCCGGGCGCAGGGCCGCTCCTCGGCCGGAGAGGCGGGACGGCAGACGAAGACGCGCGCCCGCACCGCGTTCTCCGAGATCCCCGTCGGATCGTGCGGGCCGTCGATCAGCACGTTTCGCAGGTGCGGGAGGGAGGTGATCCCGTAGCCGTCCATGCCGATCTTCCGGTCGACGAGCGACCACTCGTGCGGGGAGAGGAGGTCATCCACCGGCCCCTCTGCCCGCTTGAGGAACGCCGCCGTCACGCGCCGCGGTCCCGCCTGCACGCGGATCGGCTCCGTCTCCAGCATGATTCCGTTCGGATCAGCGTAGCTCATCCACTGGTCCACGTCCAGGAGCGACTCGCGCGCGCCGTCGATGGAGAGCTCGAGCTGCTCGAAGCGGGCGTTCTGCCCGGAGAAGCCGACGCCCTCCGCCGTGTGCTCCAGCGTCATCCGGAAGACGTACTCGCCGTCGGCGGGGAAGACGTGTACCACCGAGATCCCGCCCCGGGTGCCCATCGGCGCCCCCTCGACCCGCTCCCACTGCGAGGCGTAGCCGGAGACGGAGTAGGTGGTGGCGCTGGGCGTGGCGTCCGGGTTGCCGAGGGCGAGGCGGCTGATCTCCGCGGCGGCCTTGAGGTAGGCGTCCAGCAGGGTGGGGGAGAGGAGCTGGACGTCGGCGATGTTGTCGAAGTTCGCGCTCTTCGTGTCCAGCGGCAGGTAGTCGCCCGCGTGGATCTGCAGCCCGAGCAGCTCCTGCACGGCCCGCTCGTACTCGGCGCGGTTCAGCCGCTGGAAGGTGCGTCCGCCCGGGTTCGGGTTCGCCGCCGCCGCCTCGTCCGCCCGCCGCTCCAGCGTCTGCACGAGCGTGAGCAGCGTGTCGCCCCCCGGCGCGCGGACGCCGGGCGGGGGCATCATCCCGGCGCGCAGCTTGACGATCATCTTCTCGACCGTCTCCGGCCGCTCCGAGACGGAGGCGAGCTGGAAACCCTCGAGCGAGAGGTTGCCGGAGCGCCGCTGGTCGCTGTGGCACCCGGCGCAGGTGCGCTGGACGACTTCGTCGAGCTCCTCGGGGGCGAGGTCGGGGGCGCGGGGCGGCGAGAGCGGGTGCAGGCTCGCCAGGGCGAGCTGCCGGGCAAAGAGATCGAGCGGGCGCGGCGCGGCGGCCGCGGCGGGGATGCCGGCCGCCAGCTCGGCGGTCGCCAGCCAGGGAGCAGAGATCCGCTCCGCCGGAGCTTGCGCGATCGGCACGCCGGCGGTGGAGCCGGCCGCGGCGCGGAGGACGGCGCCTGCCGCTCCGAGCAGGACGGCTGAGAGCACGACCGAGGCGGCGACGGACTTCATGCGCCCTCCGGGCCTGGCGGGGATTCGAGGAAGAGGATTCCAAGTATTGGCTCTTCGAGCCGCGGAGACAAGGGCGGACGCCCGGGAAGGGCGGCTCCATCTCATCTGGACGAGCCGGAGCCGCGGCCTCCCCGCGCCGCCCGCGACGTCGCGGGCGGCGGCGAGCTGCGCAGCGGGAGGCGCAGGGCGAAAGCGCTGCCCTTGCCGGCTCGGCTATGGACGCTCACGTCGCCGCCGAGCAGGCGGGCAAGCTGCCTCGACACGCTCAGCCCCAGCCCCGTCCCCTCGGCGTGGCGAGTCGTGCCCCGGCTCGCCTGGCGGAAGGGCTCGAAGATGTTCTCCAGGTCCTCCGCGCGGATGCCGATCCCCGTGTCCCGCACCTCGAAGACGATTTCGTCCCCCTCCACGGCGGACCGCAGGCTCACCTCCCCCTTCTCGGTGAACTTGATCGCATTCCCCAGCAGGTTGATCAGGACCTGGCGCACCTTCGCCTCGTCGGTGATGATCGCGGGGGCGGGCTCCGGTAGCTCGAAATCGAAGGCGAGCCCCTTCTCCTGCGCGAGCGGAGCGATCAGAGAGACCGTGTCGCGGATCAGCTCCGTGGGATCCACCGAATCGAGACGCACCTCCAGCCGCCCCGCCTCGATACGAGAGAAGGTGAGCACCTCCTCGATGAGTTGGAGCAGGTGCTTGGCGCCGGCCGTGATGCGTCCCAGCTGCCGCGCCTGTGCCTCAGTGATCGGCCCCGTCACGCCGATCGTGAGGAGGTCCGTATAGCCGATGATGGCGTTGAGCGGCGTCCGCAGCTCGTGGCTCATGGTGGCGAGGAAGGTCGCCTTGGCTTGGTTCGCCTCCTCCGCTTCGGCGCGCGCGGCCTCGGCCACCGCGAGGAGCTTCTCGCGCTCCTCCTCCACCTGCTTCCGCTCGCTGATGTCGATGACCGAGCCGATGTAGCCGTGGTACTCGCCGTCGGGGCCGAAGCGCGGGGCCGCGGCGTCGATCGCCCACCGGTACTCGCCATCGGCGCGGCGAAGCCGGTACTCGAGGCGGAAGGGGGCCTTCCGCGCGTTGGAAGACAGGAAGATCTCGCCCGACGCCTCCCGGTCGTCCGGGTGCACGGCGTCGAGCCAGCCGTAGCCCAGTCCGTTCTCGGCAGACTGGCCGGTGAACTCGTACCAGCGGCGGTTGAGGTAGGTGCAGCAGCCGGAGGGGTCGGTCACCCAGATCATGACCGGGGCGTTGTCGGCCATGTTGCGGAAGCGCTCCTCGCTCTCCCGCAGCCCGCGGGTGGCCTCGCGGCGGACTCGGGCGATCTCCAGGTGCGTCCCCACGCGCGCCACGAGCTCGCGGGCGGAGAAGGGCTTGACCAGGTAGTCGTCCGCTCCCGCCGCGAACCCCTCGATCCGCGCCTCCTCGCCCGCGCGCGCGGAGAGCAGGAGGATCGGCATCTCGCGCGTGCCGGGCCCGCGGCGCAGCGCGTCCAGCAGCTGGAAGCCGTCCATCTCCGGCATCATCACGTCCGAGATGACCAGGTCCGGCCGCCGCCTCCTGGATGCGGGCGAGGGCCGCGGCCCCGTTGGAGACGGCGTCGACCTCGTAACCCTGTTGACGGAGCAGGCGCGCCACGTAGTCGCGCATGTCCGCATTGTCGTCGGCCAGCAGGACACGCGAACCGCGGAGCGCCGGCGAGGAAGCGGAAGGGGCGGGCCCCTCCGGCGGCGGGAGCGGCGCCGCCTCGCCCGAGCCCACGCCGCCCGTGCCGGGGAGCCAGCGCAGCGCCTCCTCGACGAAGGGGGCGGCGCCGAGCGCGGGAGTAGTCGGGTCTCGCCGCTCTCCGATCCGCTCCTTCGGAAGGTGCGCCGTCCCCGTGGGAATCTTCGCGCGGAAAGTGCTCCCCGCGCCCACCTCGCTCTCCACCGATACCTCGCCGCCGTGCAGCTTCACCAGCTCCCGCACCAGTGCCAGGCCGATTCCCGTTCCCTCGTGGGTGCGGCCCTTCGCTCCACTCACGCGGTGGAAGCGTTCGAAGACGTGCGGGAGCTCCTCCGCCGGGATCCCCGTGCCCGTGTCCCGGACCGCCAGCTCCACCGCGCCCTCCACCGCCCGCAGAGAAACGGCGATCTCCCCTTCGAGGGTGAACTTGAAGGCGTTCGAGAGGAAGTTGAGGACGACCTTCTCCCACATCTCCCGGTCGACGTACACCGGCTCCGGGAGCGGAGGGGCGTCCACCACCAGCCGCAGCCCCGCCCGCTCGACGGCCGAGCGGAAGGTGCTCGCCAGCTCCACGGTGTAGGCGGCGAGGTCCGTAGGCTGGTAGGCGGCCTGCGTGCGGCCGGCCTCGATCCGCGAGAAGTCGAGGAGCGTGTTGACCAGTCGCAGCAGGCGAAGCGAATTGCGGTGGATCATCTCGAGCTCGTCGCGCACGCTGGGCGGGACCTCTCCCCCTTCCCCGTTCCGCAGGTCCTCCAGCGGCCCGAGCATGAGCGTGAGCGGAGTGCGAAACTCGTGGCTGACGTTGCTGAAGAACGCGGTCTTCGCCCGGTCGAGCGCCGCCAGCGCCTCGGCGCGCTTCCGCTCCTCCTGGTACGCTTCGGCGTTGCTGAGGCTGCCGGAGACCTGGCTCGCGACCACGCTGAGGAAGCCCAGGTAGTCGGGATCGGGGAGTCGGAAGGGGCTGAGGCCGACGATCAGGAAGCCGGCGCGGCCGGTCTCGCCCGAGGGGGCGACCGGGAGCACGGCCGCGCGGGAGGGCGGGCGGTCCCAGGCGCCCGCGGGGAGGTCGCCGAGGGTGCCGTCGAGCTGCACCACCTGCCCTTCGTGGAAGTGCGCCGCCTCGGCCAGCGGCCAGGGAGAGGGCCCGTCGAGCGAGAGCGAGAGGGGGGCGGCCGGGTGCCCGCGCCCGATCCCCGCCGCCCCGGCGAGGGAGGCGGTCCGCTTCTCCTCCGGGTCGAGGAGGTAGAGGAGGGCGAAGGGGAGGTCGCGCGGGTCGGTGGCGAGCGCGGCCGCGCTCCGCTCGCACGCGTCTTCCACCGTCCGCGCGTCGGCCGTCCGGGCGGCCAGCTCGCGGAGCAGGGCCATCTGCCGCTCGCCGATGACGCGCACCGTGTCGTCCGAGTTGGCGCAGATGATCCCGCCGGTGCCTCCCTCGTCGTTGGGGACGGGGCTGTAGGAAAAGGTGTAGTAGGTCTCCTCCTCATACCCGTGGCGCTCCATGATCAGGAGCTGCGACTCGACGTACGTCCCCTCGTTTCCGGTCATGGCGGACCCCAGCATGGGCCCGATCACGTCCCAGATCTCGCGCCATATGACGGAGGTGGGCTGCCCCAGGGCCTCCGGGTGCTTCCCTCCGATGATGCTCTTATAGGGGTCGTTGTAGAGGTAGGTGAGCTGCGGTCCCCAGCCGATCCAGATGGGCTGGCGGGAGGTCAGCATGATGCGCACGCAGGTCTTCAGGCTCTGCGGCCAGCCGTCGGGGGCGCCGAGGGGAGTGGACGACCAGTCGAAGGCGCGCATCCGCGTCCCCATCTCGCCGCCGCCGGAAAGGAAATCGTTCATCACGGATACGCTGAAATGGAAGGGGGAGGATCGGGGCGGGCTCCACCCCGCGCGCCGCCGCCCCGCCGAGAGGCACGTCCCGCGCCACGGCGTAGGAGCCGCGTCCGTCCGGAGCTCTCCTCCGGGGAGACTCGCGGGACGCCGCTCGAACTCCACGGCTCTCGAGCCGTTCCGAACCTCCGGGGGAGGAGGGCTGGGCCGCCGCGCAGCGTTCCCTCCCGGAGAGTAGCGTCCCGGCGGCGAATGCGGAACGGTGTCTCGGGAGGAAGGGCGGGTCGCGCGCCCCCCACCGCGGGGACCGCCGCTGGCCGGAATCCTGCGGCCGTGCTCCCGCTTCGGAAAGGCAACCCCGCGTTCCCGAGTCGATGAGAGGCGAGATGGAGCATGACGAAGGGGGGTCCCGCTCCGCGGGCGGAATGGCGGAGCGGGGCGTCGCGCGCCCCGGTGGCATGGAAAACCGGAAGGATGAAGAGAAAGAAGCGCAGAAGCGCGGTGGAGGCGGGGAGATGACGCCCGACGACCGGATGCGCATGCTCCGGACGCACCACGAGCGTACTCTCTGGGTATACTGGCTCCTTCTGCTTCTCGGGGTTTGGACGATGGCCGCGCCCTTCGCCTTCGGCTACCTCGATCCGTCGCAGTGGGTGAGGCCGAGCGGCGGGCGCGGCGTCTGGTTCGGCGAGGCGACGCACGACGCGCTCCGCGCCTCACTCGCCACCTGGAGCGACGTGGCGAGTGGGGCGCTGCTGCTGGTCTTCGGCTGGCGCTCGCTGCGCCCCGACCGGCCGGTGTCGCGCTGGATCTGCTGCTTCGTGGGGATATGGCTCTCGCTGGCGCCGCTGGTCCTCTGGGCGCCCACCGCGGCGGCCTATCTGAACGACACGGTCGTGGGGCTGCTGGTGATCGCGCTCGCGGTGCTGATCCCTGGGATGCCCAACATGATCCTCTACCTGAAGATGGGGCCGCCCACCCCGCCGGGGTGGAGCTACAATCCCTCCAGCTGGCCGCAGCGCGCCGTCATGATCGGCCTGGCCTTCGCGGGGCTTCTGGTTTCCCGCTGGCTCGCAGCCTTCCAGCTCGGCTACACCGGCGAGATCTGGGAGCCCTTCTTCGGCGAGGGAACTCGCCGGGTTCTCGACTCCGACATGTCGCACCTGTGGCCCGTCTCCGACGCCGGACTTGGAGCGTTCGCCTACACCATCGAGTTCCTGATGGGGTGGATGGGGAGCCCTCACCGCTGGCGGACGATGCCCTGGATGGTGACCTTCTTCGGGATCCTGGTGATTCCGCTCGGGCTGGTGCACATCTTCCTGGTGATTTCTCAGCCGGTGGTGGTGGGGGCGTGGTGCACCCTCTGCCTCCTCGCCGCGCTGATCATGCTCCCCATGATCCCGCTGCAGGTGGACGAGGTGATCGCGATGGGGCAGCACATGGCGCAGGCCCACCGCCGCGGCGAGTCGCTCTGGGAGGTGTTCTGGAAGGGCGGCTCCCCCGAGGGGAGCGAGGAGGACGAGCGAACTCCCGCCATGGAGAGCCTCCCGGAGCAGCCGGCGAAGGTCGTGGGCGCGTCGCTCTGGGGGATGAGCTTCCCCTGGTCGCTGACCGCTTCCGCGGCTGTGGGGGCGTGGCTGATGGCGGCCCCGGCGGTGCTCGGGATGGAGGGGACCGCGAGCGACCTCACCCGGCTGGGCGGATCGCTGATCGTGGTGGTTGCGGTCGTCGCGATGGCGGAGCCCGTTCGTGCGGGGCGGTTCCTGAACGGGCTGCTCGGATTGGTGGTGCTCGCCGCGCCCTGGATGAGCGGCGACGCCGGCGCTGCCGCGCGGATCAACGGGGTGGTCGCCGGGCTGCTCGCCGTCGCGCTCTGCATCCCGCGCGGCCCGCGGAAGGAGAGCTACGGCGCGTGGGATCGGCGGATCTTCTGAAGGCGGGCCTCCCCTTTGCTTGCCTGGCGTCGGCGGCTCCGTAGCCCCTCCCTCTCCCGTGAGAAGGCCGGGCAGTTCTCGCTCCCGGCGTCCTCCACCGCCCGCCCCTCCGCCGGAGGGAGGCGGTCCGCCATGCAGTGCCGGCGCGGTGGGGACGTTCTCCGGGGGGTAGTATCGTGCGACCGGCGTCCCCCAGCGCGAGCGGAGCGCGCGGCACTCGATCCGTCACCCTTCGGAACTCGACAAGATGAAACACCGTTCCTTGGCTCGCTGGCTCCTGCTCCCCGCTCCTCGTCCTCTCGATCGGCGGTCCGGCCGAGGCGCAGAACGCGTACTTCTTCCCCGATGGCGAGAGCTTCGATCCCGCGATTCCGAGTCCGGAGGAGTTCCTGGGCTACGAGATCGGCACGCACCACACCCGCCACGACCGCATCGTGTCGTACCTGCAGGGAGCTCGCGCGCCTCTCGAGCCGCGCGAGCTATCAGGAGATCGGGGAGACCTACGAGCACCGCGCGATGCCGGTGCTCACCGTCACCTCCCCACAGAATCACGCGCGGCTGGAGAGCATCCGGCAGGAGCACCTGCAGAGCATCGAGCCGGGCTCGCCGGAGGAGCGCATTTTCGGAGCTGCCGGTGATCGCACACCTCGGATACGGGGTGCACGGCAACGAAACCTCTTCCAGCGAGGCGGCGCTGCTGATGGCCTACTGGCTGGTCGCGGGGCAGGGCGCGGAGCACGAGCGCTACCTGCGCGAAGGGATCTTCCACGTCGAACCCTCGCTCAACCCTGATGGTCGCGACCGGCACGCCCACTGGGCGAACAGCAATAAGGCCGAGCCGTACGTGGCCGATCCGCTCGACCGCGAGCATAACGAGGTCTGGCCGGGAGGACGGACCAACCACTACTGGTACGACCTCAACCGCGACTGGCTCCCGCTCGTCAACCCGGAGAGCCGGGCGCGCATCGAGTGGCACCACCGCTGGCGTCCCAACGTCCGTGACCGACTACCACGAGATGGGGACGAACAGCACGTACTACTTCGAGCCCTCCGAGCCGCGCGCCTCCTGGAACCCGCTCATCCCGGAGCGGATGTACACCGGGATCACCGAGGACTTCGCGCGCTACTTCGTCGCCTCGCTCGACAGCCTGGGATCGCTCTACTTCACCAAGGAGAACTACGACAACTCGTACCCGGGCTACGGCTCGACCTACCCGAAATTCCAGGGCGGCTACGCCATCACCTTCGAGCAGGCAGGCTCGCGCGGGATCGCTCAGGAGAGCGACCACCACGGGGTGCTCACCTTCGCCTTCGCCATCCGCAACCATGTGCGGACGAGCCTCGCCACCGTCCGCGCGGCGGTGGACCAGCGGCGGACGCTGCAGGCGTACCAGCGCGACTTCTTCGAGTCGGCGCTGCGCGAGGCGGAGGCCTTCGGGGTGAAGGCGTACGTCTTCGGGGACCCGTACGACGCATCGAAGAACCGCGCCTTTCTCGACCTCCTCCTTCGGCACCGGCTGGAGGTTTACGAGTTGCCCCGGACGTTGAGTGCAGGGGGGCAAATGTTCGAGCCCGGCTCCGCCTGGATGGTGCCCACACGCCAGCCTCAGTACCGGCTGGTGCGCTCACTCTTCGAGCGCACGAACGAGTACGCGGACAGCTCCTTCTACGACGCATCCACCTGGACGACCAGCCTGGCTTACGGGCTCCCGGACGCTGAGATCCGCGGCTCGCGGCCCGCGCTCGGCGCGCGGGTGACGGAGGTGCCACAGCCCCGGGAGATCGGCACGCTGCCGCGGAGCGCGTATACCTACCTGCTGGATTGGAGCGACTACGCGGCGCCGCGTGCGCTGTACTACCTGCAGTCGCGAGGCGTGCACGCCGAGGTCGCGTTCGCACCCTTCACGGCCCGCACGCACGAGGGGGGAGCGAGCGTACCCGCGCGGGACGATCTCCGTCCCCGTGCAGACTCAGGAGATCGGCGCCGATTCGCTGCACCGGCTGGTGCTGGAGGCGGAGCGGGCGGCGGGGGTGCGCTTCCAGAGCCTCGGTACCGGCTACGCGGTGCGGGGAGTGGACCTGGGGAGCCGCAGCTTCCGCGCGATCGAGGCGCCGCGGGTGGCGATGCTGGTGGGGGAGGGGATCTCGCAGTACGAGGCGGGGACAGCTCTGGCACCTCCTGGACACCCGCGTTGCACTCCCCGTCACCAAGATCGATCGCCGCGACTTCCCGCGCGCAGACCTCGGACGATACGACGCGCTCGTCCTTCCCTCGGGCGACTACTCCTTCATCGACGGGGAGCGGCTGGAGGACGTGAAGCGCTGGGTGCGCGGCGGCGGCACCCTGGTGACGATCCGGACCGCCGCGGCGTGGGCGGCGCGGAACGGGTTCACCCCGAACATCGACGCTCCCGCGCAGGGTGGCGCGGGGGCGCGCGCCGACTCGGCCGCGCGGCGAGACTTCGCCGACGCGGAAGACGTCCTCGGCGCCCGGCAGATCGGCGGCTCGATCTGGGAGACCGACCTGGACCTCACCCACCCGCTGGGGTTCGGCTACCAACGGCGCACCCTGCCCGTGTGGCGGGACCACGGTCTCTTCTTTGCACCGAGCCGCAACCCCTACAGCACCGTCGCGCGCCTCACCGACGATCCACACCTCAGCGGCTACATCTCCGACGCGAACCGCGAGCGGCTGCGCGGCTCCCCCTCGGTCATGGCCGACCAGCTGGGGCGGGGGAGCGTGGTGCTCCTGATCGACAACCCGAACTTCCGCGGCTACTGGTACGGCACCAACCGCCTCTTCCTCAACGCCCTCTTCTTCGGGAGGCAAATCGAGGTGCCGTAACACATGATTCCGCTCCGGTTCGGCGGCGCGACGGAGGGAGCCCGACGATGACGCTCGATCGTTCCCCCACCGTCACCGCCGCCGGCGCTTGACATCCCCCGGTGGCTGGAATAGCTTGATCGAGTGCTCCGGCACCGCGGCGATTTCTGGCGATTGCATCCGCGTCAACAACTGCTAAAGCGCTCGGAGGGTCCCCGAGCGAATTCGCCCGGGGACCCTCTTCGTTTTCTCTACCCGTATCCCCCGACCCGCGATGCGGCGCACCGTTCAGGCCACCGGGATGTGCATGTGTTGCTGCGGCTCTCCTCCGGGGGAGGCGGACGGGCGCCCACGTGTATGCGGACCGATCCGCGTGACCTGAGCGAAACGGGACCAGAAGCTCCCGCCCGGCCCTCTCCCCGAGAGGCGCCGGGCTTTTTCTTCTCCACCCTCGGCCGGGACCGCAGACATGTCCATCACCTCCAGTCGTCCGCTCGCGATCTACCACGAGCACACGGAATGGTTCAAGCCGCTCTTCGCCGAGCTGGAGAGGCGCGGGATTCCCTTCGTGAAGCTGCACGCCACCAGCCACCACTTCGATCCCGGCGAGACGGCGCCCTACTCGCTGGTGTTCAACCGGATGAGCCCTTCCGCGTACAACCGCGGCGCGGGAAACGCCATCTTCTACACCACCTCCTTCCTCGCACACCTCGAGCAGCGGGGGGTGAAGGTGGTGAACGGCTACCGCGCCTGGCTCACGGAGATCTCGAAGGCCTACCAGCTCGCGCTGCTGGAGCGGCTCGGCCTTCCCTATCCGAAGACGCGGGTGATCGACCACCCCGGGCTGGCCGTTGCCGCGTCCGAGGGGTTGCGCTTCCCGATCGTGGTGAAGCCCAACATCGGCGGGAGCGGAGCCGGGGTGACGCGCTTCGACTCGGCGGAGGAGCTGCGCGGAGCCGTCGCCCTCGGCGAGCTGAAGCTGGGGATCGACAGCACTGCCCTGGTGCAGGAGTTCATCCCGCAGGAGGAGAGCCGGATCGTGCGGGTCGAGGCGCTCGACGGGAAGTACCTCTACGGCATCCGCATCTACACCCCCGGGAACTCCTTCGATCTGTGCCCGGCCGACGTCTGTCAGCGCGTGGACGGTACGGCGCTCGACGCGCAGATCTGCGCGGTGGACGCTCCGAAGCGAGGGCTGCGGGTGGAGGGGTACGAGCCTTCCGCCGAGATCGTCGCGCAGGTGGAGCGTATCGTGGCCGCCGCCGGCATCGACGTGGGCGGGATCGAGTACATGATCGACGCCCGAGACGGGCAGCTCTACTACTACGACGTCAACGCCCTCTCCAACTTCGTGGCCGACGCGCCGAAGGTGGTCGGTTTCGACCCCTTCGCGCGGCTGGTGGACTACCTGGAGAGGGAGGCGTCGATCGCCTCCCGCGACGCGAAGGAGGCGGCTTGATGCGCTTCGGATACTGGCTCCCCGTCTTCGGCGGCTGGCTCCGCAACGTGGACGACGAGGGGATGGCCGCGAGTTGGGAGTACGCCTCCCGGCTGGCGCGGCGCAGCGAGGAGATCGGCTTCGACCTCACCCTGGTGGCCGAGCTGAACCTCAACGACATCAAGGGCGAGGAAGCGCCCTCGCTCGACGCCTGGAGCACCGCCGCGGCGCTGGCGGCCGTAACCGAGCGGCTGGAGATCATGGTCGCGGTGCGGCCGACCTTCCACGCGCCGGCGCTGCTGGCGAAGCAGGCGAGCAACATCGACCACATCGCCGGCGGGCGGCTTTCGCTGAACGTGGTGAGCTCGTGGTGGGCCGCCGAGGCGCGAAAGTACGGCGTGCAGTTCGATCGGCACGACGACCGCTACGCCCGCACCTCCGAGTGGCTCGACGTGGTGAAGGGGATGTGGACCGAGCCCCGTTTCGACTACCGAGGGAAGTATTATGCCGTGGAGGATTCGGTGCTGGAGCCGAAGCCCGTGCGGAAACCCTGGCCCACCCTTTACGCCGGCGGGGAGTCGCCGGCCGCGAAGGAGCTGATCAGCTCCAAGTGCGACGCCTGGCTCACGCACGGAGACCCCCCGGAGGTGATCGGCCGCAAAGTCGCCGACCTGCGCGAGCGGCGCGAGCGCAAGGAGCTGCCGCCGATGAAGTTCGGCGCGGCGGGCTTCGCGGTGGTGCGCTCCACCGACGAGGAGGTGCGGCGCGAAGTGGGGCGGGTCACCGATGTACGGCAGAGCGCGAAGGGCTTCGCCAACTACCAGGAATGGATCCAGAACACGCAGCTGGAGCAGCAGGTCTCGCTGGAGGACTACTCCGTCTCCAACCGCGGCCTGCGCTCCGGCCTGGTCGGAACCCCGGAGCAGGTCGCCGAGCGCATCCTCGACTTCGAGCGCGAGGGCATCGACCTCCTCCTCCTCCAGTTCTCGCCGCAGCTCGAGGAGATGGAGCGCTTCGCCGAGGAGGTGATTCCCCTCGTCGACGGCGCCAGGGTCTGACTCACAGCTCGACCTCTCTTCCCAGCCCCCGCTCCTCCGCCGCCTTCAGGACGAGGGCGGCGACGGCGGCGTCCTGTACGGCGTTGCCGACCGACTTGAAGAAGGTGATCTGTTCGGGAGAGGTGCGGCCGGGGCGGGTGCCGGAGACCACCTCGCCCAACTCGGCGATCTCCGCTTCACGGAGGCGTCCCTCGCGAAGCGGAGCGAGGAGGTCTCCCGCCTCGGCCAGGGCGCCGGCGCGGGAGTCCACCACCACGCGGGAGCGCTCCACCAGCGCGGAGTCCACCTCCCGCATCTCGGGCGTATAGGAGCCGACGCCGTTCACGTGGGCGCCGGGCTCGACGTCGCGGCCGTCGAAGACGGGGGAGGCGCTGGTGGTCGCGGCCACCACGAGGTCGGCGCCGCGCAGCGCGGCGGCGCGGTCGACCATAGTCCGGACCTCCACCCCCTCGATCTCCTCCGCCAGCCGGCGCGCGGACTCCGGCGTGCGGGAGACGATCCTCACCTCGCGGAGGTCGCGCACGGCGCGCACCGCCTCCAGCTGCGCCCGGGCCTGCGCGCCCGCGCCGAAGAGCGCCAGCACCGCCGCTTCCGGCCTCGCGAGGCGGTCGGTGGCCGCCCCGGTCGCGGCCGCGGTGCGCAGGGCGGTGAGGTGGGAGCCCTCCATCAGCGCGAGGGGCGCGCCGGTCGCCGCATCGAGCACCATCACCAGCGCGTGGATCATCGGCATACCCCGCGGGGCGTTCTCCGGGAAGGCGGAGACGACCTTCACCCCCACCGTGCCGGTATGCGGCAGGTGGGCGGACATCAGCAGCACCACCCCGCCCGCCGCGGCCTGGTGTACCCGCCGCGGGACGGTCGCCTGGCCCGACGAGAGCCGCTGGAAGGCGTCCGCCGTGGCGGTGATCGCTTCGACCAGGGAGACGGAGGCGCGGACGTCCTCCCGGGAGAGCAGGCGGAGCCTCATCGCTCCCTCCCCGCGGCGCCGGCGTAAGCCTCTGGCGCGGTTCGCGATGGGAGTCGGGCGGAGCTCCGCGGGGGCGGGAGCGGCGATCCGCCCGGCACGGGGCCTGCATTCGGGTCCTGATCTCCGAGGAACTCTCCGACCGGGTCCCCCGGCACGTGGCCTCTCGGCTTGCGCACGGGCGAGCACTCCATGGCGACCATCCTCCTGGTGGAAGATAACGCGGACAACCGCGACATCTACCGTACCGTTCTCGAGCACTTCGGGTACGACGTCGTCGAGGCGTACGACGGGGAGATGGGAATCCGTCTCGCGCAGGAGCGTCGTCCCGACCTGATCCTGATGGACATCTCGATCCCCAAGATCGACGGATGGGAGGCCACCAAGATCCTCAAAGCGGATCCCGAGACCGCGGGCATCCCGATCATCGCGCTGACGGCGCACGCGCTCACCACCGACCGCGAGCGAGCGCGGGAGATCGGCTGCGACGGCTACCTCGCCAAGCCGGTGGAGCCCCGCCGGGTCGTCGAAGAGGTCCAGCGGCACCTGCAGAACCCGGCCTCCGCCGATCCCTCCTGACCCTCCCCCGCACGCTCCGGCCGGGCGGTACGGGGGGTGCCTCTCCGCGAGAAACGAACCTTCGCGGCCCGGCGCTCCGGAGGGCCGCTCCGGCACCTGACACCCTCGCATGAGCGCCTTCTTCCGCGATCTTCAGGTCGCCGTCCGCCTGGCGGACGTGGTGGACGTCCTGCTCCTCGCGGCGGTGCTCTTCGTGGGCATCGGCTGGCTGCGCCGCAGCCGCTCGGGGAGCGCGGCGCGGCGGGTGACGGCGCTCGGCGTCGTCTTCGCGCTCGTGTACGGGCTGGCCGACGTCTTCGACCTCTACCTGATGGAGCGCCTCCTGGGGGTGCTGCTGATCGGCGTCCTGCTGGCCGCGGTGGTGGTGTTCCAGTCGGACCTGCGCCGCCTGCTGGACCGCATCGGGGCGTGGAGCCTCTCCGGGCGCAGCGTCTCCCCCTCTCCCATTTCCACCTCCCCGGTGGACGTGCTGACGGAGGCTGCTTTCCGGCTGGCGGAGAGCCGCACGGGCGCGCTCGTCGCCGTCCGCGGGCGCGAGCCCTGGGAGGCGCACGTGCAGGGCGGGGTGGAACTGGACGGACGGGTGAGCAGGCCCCTGCTCTACAGCATCTTCCAGCCCGACAGTCCGGGGCACGACGGAGCCGTCCTGCTCGAGGGGGACCGGGTGATGCGCTTCGCCACGCACCTCCCGCTCTCCACGCATCTCCCGGAGGCAAGCCGCTTCGGCGGCACCCGTCACGCGGCCGCGCTGGGGCTCTCCGAGGAGTGCGACGCCCTCTTGATCGTGGTCTCCGAGGAGCGCGGAACGATCAGCGTGGCCCGCGACGGCGTGCTCGACGAGCTGGAGTCCGCCGCCGAGCTGAGACGGCGGCTGGAGAGCTTCTGGACGGAGCACTACTCCGGCGAGAAGGGCAGGGGAACCCGCGGGTGGAGCCGCCGGACCGCCGAGAGCGCGGCGATGTCGCTCGCGCTCGCCGCCTGCGCCTGGCTCGTCTTCTCCTACAGCGGCGATATCGTGTACCGCAGCTACGAGGTCCCGGTCGAGTTCCGCAACCTTCCGGCGGGGCTCTCCCTGCAGCGCGACACCGCGCTGACCGCGCTGGTGACGCTCGCCGGCTCCGACCAGGCGCTGCGCCGGCTGGATCCCGCGCAGCTCGCGGTCTCGTTCGACCTGGCGGAGCCGGAGCTCGGCGAGAACGAGCTGCTGATCACCGAGGAGCAGCTCCGCCTTCCCTCGGGCGTCCGGCTCTACGACGTGAGCCCGCGGGAGCTGGAGGTGGGGATCCGCCGCCAGGTCGCCGTGGAGCTCCCGGTGCGCGTCCGGACGACGGGTACGCTGGCGGACTCGCTGGTGCTGGTGTCCGAGCCGGAGCGGATCACGCTGCTCGCCACGGGAGACACCGCGGACCTCCCCGACCACGTCCCCACCGAGCCGGTGGACCTCGGCCGGATCCCCCGCGCCGGCGGGACCACGGTTCGGCTCGCCCTGCCGCCCGGCCTGCGCGTCCCCGGCGGCGCGGAGCCGGAGGTCAGCGTCCGCCTGGCGCGCCGCGCCGGCGGCTCGATGCCCTGACCCGACACCGGTCGGGTCCAGGGCCGCGCCGGACGGCCGCTCCCGCACCTGCCCAACCGCGGCGGCCGGCCCTGGTCAGCCCGCGCGCAGGCATCCCGCGGCGCGGTCCCAGCGCCAGGGGGAGTCGGCGCCCTGAAGGTGGACCCCGCCCACCCACCGGTCGATCCCCTCGCGGGCGACACGGTCCTCGCCGCCCGCCAGCACCTCCCGCCCCGCCTCCGTCAGCGACACCACCCCCGAGAGCAGCTCTCCGTCGCCCCCGTTCCCCTCCACCACCAGGAGCGGCCGGTTCCCCCCTGCGAGGTCCCGCAGGTGGAAGGCGAGCGAGGCGTCCGTCGCCAGGTGTACCCGGTCGCGCCGGTGCAGCGCCCGCAGCAGGTCCGCCGCGGGGCGCGGCCCCTCGGCGGCCTCCTCCAGGATCTGCCGCTCGGTGCGCGACAGGCCGTCGTCCACCGCGGGGTACTCCTCCAGCAGTCGCCGCAGGGCCGGGACGAGGAAGGGGAGCCCCGGGATGTCCCGTTCCAGCAGGCGCTGCAGCTCGGTCGGGTCCGCCGCGGTGAGCGCCTCCCAGGCCTCCCTCCCGGCCTCCAGCTCCCTCTCCCCGATCGGCGTGCGCACCGCGAACAGCTCGGCGAGCCGCTGCGGCGCCAGCTGCCCGAGCCCCAGGAACGGCTCGACGTCCGGGTGCTCGCCGATGCAGACCAGGCTCAGCCGGGTGCCGGACAGGTCCCGACGCGACAGGCGGTGGAGGTGGTGGATCAGCAGCAGCTGGTCGAACAGGTCGTGCTCCAGCCAGAGCACCACCTCCGCGAAGGAGGGGGCGGACTCCAGCGCCCGGTCCCACCGCTCCGAGGTGGCGCGCGCCTCCTCAAAGGGGGCGTACCCCCGCCGCGCCAGGAAGCGCGCGCGGGTCTCCCGCCCCTCTGCCGACCCGAGATCGCGGGGGACCGGGCCCTCGTGGAGCACGTCGGCCCACACTGAGAGCGTCCCCGGGACTCCGGAGGCGCGCAGGAGGTCGGCGGTGATGTCGCCGTTCAGCAGGTGCAGGATCCCGGAGAGACGCGCTCCGGCTCCGGCGCCGCCGGAGGCGAGGGACTCGGACATGGAACTCCTCGCGACGGGTGGAGAAGGATGCGAACCGATCCCGGAAGTTCGGATTTCGGCCCGGCGAGGCCCTGCGCCTCTACGCCGTCACCGGCCGGCCGTCACCCGCTCCCCGCGCTTGAGGACGCGGTCGAAGAAGTCTACGGTGGCGGCATTCACGAGGAGCCAGTTGGCGTGGCGCATGAAGTGGTGCGTGTCGTCGGGCACCACCATCTGCTCGAAGGGGACTCCTGCGGCGTCCAGGCGGCGCACCAGGTCGACCGTCTCGGAGAAGCGCACGTTCCGATCGTCGTCGCCGTGGATCAGGAGCACCGGCGAGCGCCAGGTGGAGAGGTGCGCCACCGGCGAGGACCGCCAGGCGACCTCCGCCGCGCGCTCCCGGTCGTCGGGCTCGTAGCGCCACTCGTCCATCCCCAGGCGCCGACCACCCCCCGAGGTCCAGTCGTGCACGCCGTGGATGTCCACCCCGGCGGCGAAGAGGTCGGAGTCTCGCGCCAGCGCCATCGCCGTGAGGAATCCTCCGTAGGACCCCCCGTAGATCCCGATCCGCCCGGAGTCGACCTGCGGCAAGGACGCCAGGTACTCCCCCGCCGCCCGGACGTCCTGGTACTCCGCCGCCCCCTGCGCGCCCGCGTTGGGGGGGCGGTGGAAATCGTAGCCGTAGCCGATCCCCAGCCGGTAGTTGACCGCCAGCACCACGTAGCCGCGGCTCGCGAGGTACTGGTTCAGGGCGTAGGCATTGGAATAGTAGTCCGAGTAGTGCCAGCCCAGCAGCATCTGCCGCGGCGGGCCGCCGTGGACGAAGACCACCGCCGGGCGCCGCTCCCCCGCCTCCGCGCCGGGCGGAAGGAAGAGCTGTCCGTACACCGTTCCGCCGTCCGCGGCGCGGAAGGTCACCGGCCGCGGCACCACCAGGCTCCGGGTCGGGAAGTCGGCGGGGATCCGGTCCTCGCCGATCCACCGCACCTCGCCGCCGGCGACGGGGAGCACCGCCGGCAGCGGCGGCCTCCGCGCCGTCGCACCGATGAAGGCGATGTGGCGTCCGTCGCCGGTGACCACCGGGGTCCACTCCAGCCCTTCCCCGGGGGTCAGCACCTCCGGCGCGGCCCGGTCCACCGGCACTCGGACCAGGTGCCGGCGGTCGATGTCTCCCTCGGTCCGGCCCGCGTTCCCGGTGAAGACCAGGAAGCGGCCGTCGGGGCCGAGCCGGACGTACTCGGCCATGTAGTCGCCGGGCGTCAGCAGCAGGGGCTCGCCGCCGGTGGCGGGGATGGAGTAGAGGTGCGGCTGTCCGTCGAGGTAGGAGAGGAAGACGATCCGCCCGTCCGCCGCCCAGTGCAGGTTGGTTCCCCCATGGGTGGTGGGGACGGAGCCGCGCAGCGTCTCGGGGCTGCGCCAGAGCGGGCGCGCCTCGCCGGTGGACGCGTCCGCCGTCCACAGCGCCCAGGGGGAGGGGGTCTGCTCGAGGATCGGCTCCGGAGCCCCGCCGGACCCCGGGCGGCGCACGAAGGCCAGACGGCTCCCGTCCGGCGACCAGCGGGGGGAGCCGTCGCGGTGGGTCAAGGGGGAAATCCAGAGGACGGGCGTCTCGGAACCGGAGTAGACACCGACGAACGAATGGTCGCCGCGCGCGGAGACGAAGGCGAGCCGCGAGCCGTCGGGGGACCAGCGCGGGTCGCCGTTGCTTCCGCGGGCGCTGAACAGGCGGCGCGCGGGGGCGGACCCGTCGACGGGAACGCTCCAGATCTGGCCCTCCTTCTGGAAAGCCACCTCGTCGCCGCGCGGCGAGACCACGGGGTAGTCGCCCTCCCCCAGCGCCCGCGGCTCTCCCCCCGCGAAGGGCACAGACCAGAGCTGCACGCGCGTCGGTTCCGGATCACCGGCGGGGTTCACCGGCACCGCGTCGTCCCAGTTCGAGCCGTGGTCTCCCCCGCGCACGAACACCACGAAGCGGCCGTCCGGCGAGAGCTGTACGCTGGTGAGCTCCTGGCCATCGTCCCGCGAGTAGCCCGTGAGCTGCCGCGCGCGGAAATCCGGGCCCTCGGCCACCCAGAGGTTGCGTTTCCCCTCCTCGTTCAGGGCCCACGCGATGCGCGATCCGGTCGCGGCGGCGGCGAGCTCGTTGGGGAAGGGGTAGCTCTTCACCTGCCGAAGGGAGAAGGGCGCCTGCGCGGGGGCGGTGCTCGCCGGCAGGAGCAGGAGCAGCGTCGCGCCCAGCCGGGCGGGCGCTCGCGAGAGGGCGGTGGACATGGATTCCTCCGGAGGAACGGGGACGGCGCTCTCCGCTAACTTCCGGCGGCGGCCGCCCAGCGTCAAGGTGGGAGTAGAAGGCGGAGCGGGGTGGCGCCGGCGCTTGCCACGGCCGCGCTCCGCGGGTAGACTGCCGGAGCCGCCCCGCTCGCTCCTCCCGTCCCCTCACCGAGCCGCACCATGATCCGACCCCGACGCCCTGGACTCGCCGCGCGAGCCGGTACGGCCCTCCTGCTCTCGCTCTTCGCCGTGCCCGCCGCGGCGCAGGAGGTGACGATCGAGCGGCTGATGAGCGCCCCCTTCCCCTCCGAGATGGTGGCGGCGCCCGCCGGCGGGATGGTCGCCTGGGTTCAGAACGACCGGGGCGTCCGCAACGTCTGGGTGGCCGACGCTCCGCGCTACGAGGCCCGCCGCCTGACGAGCTTCGCCGGCGACGACGGCCAGGAGCTGACGGGGCTGGAGATCTCCCCCGACCTGCGCACCCTCGTCTTCGTGCGCGGGCAGGGGGCGAACCGGCAGGGGGAGAACCCGAACCCCACGAGCGACCCGGCGGGCGCGGAGCAGGCGCTCTACCGCGTGCCGACCACCGGCGGCGAGGTCGTGCGCATCGGGCCGGGGAGTGCGGCCGCCGTCTCACCGCGCGGCGACGGCGTCGCCTACGTCCAGCGCGGGCAGATCTGGTGGGCGCCGCTGGACGGGAGCGCGGAGCCGGTGCAGCTGGTGCGGGCGCGCGGCGGAGCCGGCTCGCTCCGCTGGTCGCCGGACGGGGATCGGCTCGCCTTCGTGAGCAGCCGCGGCGACCACGCCTTCATCGGCGTTTACGACCCGGCGGCGAAGACCCTCGCCTGGATAGCGCCGAGCGTGGACGGCGACGCCTCGCCGGTCTGGTCGCCGGACGGGGCGAGGATCGCCTTCCTGCGCGAGCCCGCCTCGAGCGAGCTGACTCTCTTCCGGCCGGTTCGCGAGACGGATCCCTGGTCGATCTGGGTGGCGGACGCCGGAACGGGGACGGCGCGGCAGGTCTGGAAGGCCGACGAGGGGAAGGGGAGCGCCTTCTACGGCGTCACGGCCGGCAATCAGCTTCTCTGGGGCGCCGACGATCGCATCGTCTTTCCCTGGGAGAAGACGGGGTGGGTGCAGCTCTATTCCGTTCCGGCGGGCGGAGGTGCCGCCACCCTGCTCACCCCCGGCGAGTTCGAGGTGGAGGAGGTGGCGCTCTCCGGAGATCGGCGGACGGTGGTCTTCAGCTCGAACCAGGGAGACATCGACCGGCGGCACCTCTGGCGGGTGCCGGTGGCCAGCGGCCCGCCCGTCGCGCTCACGAGCGGCGAGGCGATCGAGTGGTCGCCCGCGCCCACGGCCGACGGCTCCGCGATCGGATTCCTCCGCTCCGGCGCCCGCACCCCCGGTCACGCGATGATCTTCGCGGGGGACGAGGCGCGCGAGCTGGCGCCGGAGACGATGCCCGCCGACTACCCCTCGGAGGCGCTGGTGGCGCCGCAGCGGGTGACGCTGACGGCGGCGGACGGCAAGCTGGTTCCCGCCGACCTCTTTCTCCCGCGCGGCGTGCGGGCGGGGGAGAAGCGGCCAGCGGTGATCTTCATCCACGGCGGGTCTCGCCGGCAGATGCTCCTCGGCTTCCACTACCGCGAGTACTACCACAACGCGTACGCCTTCAACCAGTATCTGGTGAGCCGCGGCTACGTCGTGCTCTCGCTCAACTACCGGAGCGGGACCGGATACGGGCTGGACTTCCGCGAGGCGCCGAACTACGGCGCCACCGGGGCGAGCGAGTTCTACGACCTGCTGGGCGCCGGGCTCTACCTGCGCGGGCGGCCCGAGGTCGATCCGGCGCGGATCGGGCTGTGGGGCGGCTCGTACGGCGGGTTCATGACCGCGATGGGGCTCTCCCGCGCGTCGGACCTCTTCGCCGCCGGAGTGGATATCCACGGCGTGCACGACTGGAACGTGGGGATCCGCACTTTCGTTCCCGGCTACAGCACCGTGGCCGTGCCGGACGACTCCATGCGGGCGTTCATGGCGTCGCCGGTGGCGACGCTGGACGGCTGGCGCTCGCCGGTGCTGGTGATCCACGGCGACGACGACCGGAACGTCTCTTTCGCCGAAACCGTCACCCTGGTGGAGGCGCTGCGGGACAGGGGCGTAGAGGTGGAGCAGCTCGTCTTCCCGGACGAGGTCCACTCCTTCCTTCGGTACGAGAGCTGGGTGGCCGCCTATCGGGCGGCGGCCGACTTCCTCGACCGGAAGCTGGGCGTAGACAGGGGAACGGCGACCGCGCAGCGGCGGCCGGAGCCGTGACGGGGCGGCCGGATCGGGGGCGGGTCCGGGTTTGTGCAAGGATCTTGCGGCGGAGACGGGCCGTTCTGAAGATCGATCCTTCTTTCGGTCCGCGGGGAGCGCGGCCGAGGGGCTCACCACAGGAAGTGGAGCAGCGATGAACAAGTCTCAATTCACGGACCGGGTCGCGGAGCGTACGGGGCTCTCGAAGAGCCAGGTGGGAACGGTGGTGGACGCCATCTTCAACACCGATGACGGGGTGATCGTCGACACGCTCAAGGGCGGGGACAGCGTGAGCCTCACGGGATTCGGGAGCTTCAAGACCTCGGATCGGGCGGCTCGCAAAGGGCGCAACCCGCAGACCGGCAAGGAGATCGACATCGCCGCCTCGACCGGCGTCTCGTTCTCGGCGGGGAAGGGGCTGAAGGACGCGGTGAACACGAAGCGCGGAAAGAAGAAGAGGTAGCGCGGAGCGTGGGGTAGGGCGCTTCGCACCCCGCGCTCATTTTCCTGTCAGGCAGGAGAGGATGTGCTCGGCCTGGGCGCGCAGCTCGGTCCAGGGACGGCGGGCGAAGGGGAGGGTGCTCCCCTCGAGCTCACGCAGCGCGCGGGCGCCCTCGGCGAAAAGCTGCCGGGCGCGGGCGATGGAGTCCGCGTCGGGGGCGGAAGAAGAGGATGCGGCGGTCGCTTCGGCGGCCGCCGTTTTCTTCCTGCCGCGGGCGCGAGTCGGGCGCGGGGGGGTGGAGGGCTCCGGCGTCTCGGCGGGCGGGGCTTCCAGGGCCGGGGCGGCGGTCTCGCAATGCTTTCGGGAGCGCTTCTTTGGACTTCCGCCGGCCTCCCCCTCCTGCGATCCGCCGTCCGGAACGAGCGCGGCGGCCGGGACCGCTTCCGACTCCCTGGTGTCGGCGGAGGGCTCCGCACGCCCTCGGGAGCGCTTGCGCGGCGCCGGCTCGACGACGGCCTCTGGCTGCGCAGCGCCCTCCACGGCGGATGCTGCGGAGGGCGGGATGGCCGTCCGGGGCGACGGGCGCTCGCGCCTGGGGGCAGAGCTGGCATCCCGCGGTGCCTCGCGCGAGGGCGCCGTTGCTCCCGAGACCTTCCACGAGCGCGGCCGCCGAACGGGGGAAGCGGACGGCGCCGCCTCCGCGCCGTCTCCGTCGGCAGGCGGCGCGGCGGTCTCGTGCGTGCGGTCGCCCGACCGGATCACCTGCCAGCGCGATGCCGCGGGGACCCTCCCTTCCGTCCGCCGCAGCTCCGCGAGCGCCTTGTTGATCGAGAGATCGGTGTAGCCCCAGTGGTAGAGCGTGCGGCGGGCCTCGGCTTCTCCCGCCGCCACGCCGGTGCGGCGGCGGTCGGACAGCCGCAGCTGCCCCTCCTCGGTGCGTTCGATGGCGAGCATGATCTGTCGTTGAGCGGGTTCCGGTACTCCTTCTCTCCTACCCCGCGGCTTCTTCGGCGTTCCTTCGGTCCGCCGTGTAGCGGCGGAGCACGGCTGAGGATCGGAGATCGGGGGATGCGTGTGGGAGCGATGAAGGGCCGGTCACGCGTCGTCGCGTCCGTCAGGGGGGTGGCCCATCGGGAGATCGCTTCGGGAAGCATCTGTGGTCGCGGGCGGGTAGCTCGCCTCTCGCCGGCGAGCGAAAGGGGGCCCGCATCGACGGGCCCCCTTCGTTCTCCTCGCGGTTGGGCGCCTACCGGCGCGCCTGACGCTCCTCCCGCATCTCGTCGACGTCGTCGGTGCTCCACTCCCGCAGCCTCTCGATCTCGGTCCGCACCTCGGGGTGCGGCGAGCGCTCGCATTCGATCCGCCGCTCCCGCGCGGCGAAAGCCACCCCTTTCGCCTCGTCGAAGCGATCGTCGTCCACGTAGGCGTGGATGAGAGCCTCGTACGCCAGCGGGTGCGGATAGCGGCGGAGCAGTTCCCTCAGCTTGGGGATCGCCGCCATCCGCCCGTCCCGATCCGTCAGGTTCAGCCGCAGCAGCTCGCTCGCGACCTCCTCGCGCCGGCGGAGCAGCTCCACCAACTCCTCCGGATAGCTGGTGGCGTCGTACTCGCCGAGCGAACGAATCCGCTCCTGGTCCCGCCCGAGGAGCGACTGCATCAGCGATCGCCGGGGGGGGACATCCGCTCCCTCCTCTTCCTCGTCCCGATTCCAGAACCAGTTCCGGATGCTCATCGCTGAATGCCTGGTAATTCACTCCGCTCCCCGCCTCCACGACCGCCCGAGCCTCGCAAGGAGCGCGCCGCACCGGCTTCTTCCTCACCCCTACGCAGGCGGCTCCGGGCGGAGCGCACCGGGTCGTTTCCGAGCCCGGCAGGTGCCGGGTGACCGGCGGGCTCGCGCCGGAGAGACATCCCGTGCGGCGGGTCCCGCGGCGCGGACGCGGACGCCGCCCGGAAGCGGGGAGCGGCGGCCGGTTGAGAGTGGGAAGGGCTGCGCCTCGCGCGTCAGTCCATCTCCACCTGACGGATGTCAAGCACCTCGGGGAGGGAGTCGAGCCGCTCCATCAGCTCCGGCGAGATGCGGGTGTCGATGGAGACCGCGGCCAGCGCCTCGCCGCCCACCTGCAGCCGCGCCTGGTGGTACTCGGCGATGTTCACTCCGGCGTCGCCGAGCAGTGTCCCCACCCGCCCGATCACTCCCGGGACGTCGCGGTTGCGCAGCACCAGCAGGGTGCCTCGCGGCGCGACGTCCACCCGGAAGGCGCCGATGCGCGTGATCCGCCCGTGCGCCTCGCCCAGCAGCGCGCCGCTGACCCGCAGACCGCGGTCCCCGCTCTCCATCCGCAGCTCGATTTCCTCCCCGAGTTCGTGCTGCGAGGCCACGTGCGTCCATGCGGTTTCGATCCCCCGCTCCGCGGCGACGTGCTGAGCGTTGACGAGGTTGATGGCGCGCTGGTCCACCACGTCGTGCAGCGCCCCCTGCAGGGCGCCCAGCAGGAGCGGGCGCGGAGCCTCCTCGCGTGGTCCCGAGTAGCGGAGCTCCATCGCCCCCAACCCTCCGGAGAGGAGGGCCCGCCCCAGTCGCCCCAGCCGCTCCGCCAGGTCCAGCAGCGGCCGCAGGTCGCCCCAGCCGACCCCGCCGACGCCCGCGGCGTTCAGAGCGGAGCTGAGGTCCCCGGTCAGCAGCGCGTCCCGTACCGCCGCGCACGCCTCGAGCGCCACGCTCCGCTGCGCCTCCGAGGTCGAGGCGCCCAGGTGCGGGGTGAGCAGCACGTTCGGCATCGAGCGCAGGGGGTGGTCGGGCGCCAGCGGC
The DNA here is from genome assembly GCA_965215255.1 of Longimicrobiaceae bacterium. Taxonomy (GTDB): domain Bacteria; phylum Gemmatimonadota; class Gemmatimonadetes; order Longimicrobiales; family Longimicrobiaceae; genus CBDCDN01. Next base: position 369,793 of record CBDCDN010000011.1, read on the forward strand.
TCGCGGGCGAACACGTCCACGGCCGCGCCGGCGACCCGCTTCTCCCGCAGGGCTTCCACCAGCGCCTCCTCCTGGATGATCCCGCCGCGCGCCAGGTTGACCACCAGCGCCCGGGGGTTGAGCCTCGCCAGCTCCGGCGCGCCGATCATCCCCCGCGTCTCCGGGGTGAGCGGAGTGTGCACGGTGAGCAGGTCGGCGCGCTCGAGCCCCTCGCCCAGCGTCGCCGCGCGCTCCACCCCGAGCTCCTCGAAGCGGGCGGCCGAGACGTACGGGTCGTAGGCGACCAGCCTCACGCCGAAGGACCGCGCCCGCCGGGCGACCTCTCCGCCGATGCGGCCGAGCCCCACGATGGCGAGCGTCTTCCCGCGCAGCTCCACCCCTCCGAGCTGCGAGCGCTTCCACTCCCCGGCGCGCATGGAGTCGGCGGCGACGTGCACGTGGCGCAGCAGTGAGATCACCACGCCGAAGAAGAGCTCCGCCACCGATACGATGTTCCCGCCGGGGGCGTTGATGATCGCGATTCCCAGCTCGGTGGCCCGGTCCAGGTCCACGTTGTCCACGCCCACGCCGGCCCGTCCCACCACCCGCAGGCGGGTGGCGCGGTCGAGCAGCTCGCGGGAGATGCGGGTGGCGCTGCGGCCGACCAGCGCGTCGTATTCCCCGACGATCTCCAGCAGCTCCGCCGCCGGCAGCGTGGGGCGCTCGTCCACCTGGATCCTCTCCTCACCGCGGAGGATGGCGATTCCCTCGGGATCCACCTCATCCGTGACCAGGACTCGAAAAGGGGGCGCGCTCATCCTTTCACCACCTCCGCCAGCTCCTCGAGGAGCGCGTTCAGCTCTTCCACCGTGTGCTCTCCCATGTGCCCGATGCGAATCGTCCCATCCTTCAGCTTCCCGTAGCCGGAGGCGATGACCCAGCCGCGCGCCTCGAGGCGCGAGACCACGTCGGGTCCCGCGAGCCCCTCCGGCAACCGGATCGAGGTCACCGTGGGCGAACGGCGCCCTTCGGCGGCGAGAAGCGACATCCCGAGCTCGGCGCCCGCGGTCCGAGTCCATGCGTGGCAGCGTTCGGCCATGCGCAGGTGCCGCTCGGCGCGCGCCTCGATTCCCTCGGCGTCGATGCGCCGCAGCTGCTCCGCGAGCGCGAAGAGGAGGCTCACCGCCGGGGTGTTCGGCGTCTGGCTCTTCTTCCAGTAGCGATCGAACTCCAGCAGGTCGAAGTACTGTCCCCGCCCGGAGAGGGTCGCCGCCCGCTCCAGCAGCCGCTCGCTCGCCGAGCCGAACGCCAGCCCCGGAGGGACGGCGAGCGCCTTCTGCGACCCCGTGAGGAGCCAGTCCAGCCCCCACGCGTCGGTCTCTACCAGGCTGCCTCCCACGCTCGTCACCCCGTCCACCAGAAGAAGGATCTCCTCGCCGGTCTCCCGCTCCGCGGTGCGTACGGCGTCGGCGATGGCGGCGAGCGGGTTCAGCGCGCCGGTGGAGGTCTCGGAGTGGACCACCGTCACCGCATCGAAGCGGCCGGCACGCAGCCGGCGCAGGACCTCGCCGGGGTCGTGGGCTCCGCCCCACTCCACCTCGTAGCTCTCGACCTCGCGGCCGCAGTCGGCGACCAGGTCGCGGAAGCGGCCGCTGAAGGCGCCGTTCACCAGCGCCAGGGCGCGCCGCCGCACGCCGTTGCGGACCCCCGCCTCCATGAGCCCCGTGGCGGAAGAGGTGGAGACGTACACGGGGCGCGCGGTGCGGAAGACGCGGCGCAGCCGCGGGTCGAGCTCCGCGACGAGCGCGGCGTGCTCGCTCCCGCGGTGTCCGATCACTGGCCGCGCCATCGCCGCGAGCACGTCCGGGTGGACCTCGGTGGGGCCGGGGAGGAAGAAGCGGCCGAACTCGGGCATCTCACGATCGCGAGAGGGGGAACGTCCGCCAGCGCAGCGAGGGATCTCGGGCTCGGAGATCCCTCGCTGCGCTCGGGACGACATTCGGAACGAGGAGGACAATCTAGCGGTCTACGACCCGGCCGCCAGCAGCCGGTCTCCACTCGCGAGCAGCTCCGCCCACCGCGACCCCGCGAGGCGCTCGCGCTCGGCCTCGTCCGCGGCGAGGGCCAGGACCGGGGCGAGCGAGGGGGCGCGCAGCACGACGTCGGCCCCGGCCGCGACCGGGGGGCGGAAGGCCACCCCCATGAAGGCGGCGAAGCCGTCCACCGCGGGGCGCGCTTCCAGGTCGGTCGCGCCGTCGCCCACCAGCAGGGCGGGGCGGGGGAGGTTCCATCCGGCGACCACCCGCGGCTTCCCGCCGCTGCGCGCCAGCGGCGAGGCGCGGTCGTAGCCGCGGTACCGCCCGTCCGGATGGAAGTCGATCCCCACCGCCGCCACGTCGGCGCGCGAGAGGCCGAGATCCAGCGCCAGCGCCTCCACCGGCGGTCGCAGACCCCCCGAGACGATCCGCACCGCCTTGTCCAGCCAGAGGAGCGCCGCGACCGTCTCCCGCGCATCGTCGACGAGGGTTTCCGCGTAGGCGCGGCCGAGCGCGTCCACCTGCGCGCGGGCGGGGGCGATGAGCTCGAGGCGGCGGCCGTAAACCTCCTCCAGCGGGATCCGCCCCTCCATGGCCGCGTCGGTCAGCGCGCGGATCTCGCCCAGCCGCGGGCCGGCCAGCTCGTCGATCCCCTCGATGCGCGAGAGGGTGGAGTCGCAGTCGAAGACGACGGAGCGGAAACCCCGAAGCCCCGACGTGGTCATGCCGGCCCTCCGCCAACGAAGGCGTCTGCCGTCCCGGACTCGCGAAGGGACGGCAGACGCTCGGCCGGCGCGATCCGCGCCAGCCGGTCAGGAAGAGACAGCCCGGCCTGCCGAGGAGAGCGCCCACTCCGCCTCGGGATCCGCCATCTCGAGGCGGCGCACTCCCGCGGGGAATTTCGCCTGCAGCCTGGCGTATTCGGCATGGACGGCCGGGTCCGGGTGTCGCCACTCGTGGAGGTAGTACACGCCGACGATCCCCGCCTGGAGCATCTCCTTGAGACATCCGAAGCAGGGCTGGGTGGTACTGTAGACCGTCCCTCCCTGCACCGCAATCCCGAACCGCGCGGCGGCGAGCAGCGCGTTCTGCTCGGCATGCACACAGATACAGAGGTCGTAGCCGGTCCGCGCCTCGTACCGCTCCCGGCGGGCGCAGCGGGTGCACCCGCCGTCGAGGCAGTTCGGCATGTTCTCCGGGGTGCCGTTGTACCCGGTCGAAACTATGCGGCGGTCGAGCACCACGATCGCTCCCACGCGGCTGCCGAGGCAGTTCGCGCGCTGCCGCACCGCGAGGGCGATGCCCATGTAGTATTCCCGGGGGCTGGGGCGTCGGTGGGTCTCGGCGGTCATGTGCCTCTCGCGGTCGTGGCGCGTTTCTCGTGACGAGGTGAGGGAGACCGGCAATCCTCGGCCCCCGCCTCCTCCCTTCCCCCTCAAGCCGAATCTGGCTTGCCGAGCCCCGTCACCCCGTCACCCCGCAGCCGCGCCAGGCGATCGACGCCGTCGCGGAGAGTCTCTTCCGAGCAGGCGTAGGAGAGGCGCACGAAGCGGTCGTCGCCGAAGGCGGAGCCGGGGACGAGTCCCACGCCGACCTCGCTCACGGCGCGCTCACAGAAAGAGATGGAGCTCTCGCTCCCCTCTCCGGAGAAGCCGCGGATGCGGAACCAGAGGTAAAAGGCGCCGTCGGGCTCCACGAACTCGACGCCGGGTAGGCGCTCCCGAAAGAGCCCGACCAGCAGCTCCTTGCGCGACTGGAAGGCGCGGCGCATCCGTTCGATCTCCGCCCGTCCCTCCTCGTCCGCCCGGTAGGCGGCGAGCGCGGCGTGCTGGGCGGGGGCGCTCGCGTTCGAGGTGATCTGGCTCTGCACGCCGGAGAGCTTCTTCGCCAGCTCGGGAGACGAGTACGAGAAGCCGATCCGCCAGCCGGTCATCGCGAAAGCCTTGGAGGCGCCGTCGATCACCACCGCCTTCCGGCGCAGCTCCGCGGGGAGATCCAGGATTCCGGGCGCCACGGTGCCGTGGAAGTAGATCCGCCGGTAGATCTCGTCGGAGACGAGCCAGACGCCGCGCTCCGCCGCCCAGCCGGCGATCGCCTCCAGCTCCTCGCGCGAGTACACCGCGCCGCTGGGATTGGAGGGGGAATTGAGGATCAGCCCGCTGACGCCTCCCTCGGCGGCCCGCTCCAGCTCCTCCACGCCGATCTTGTAGCCGTTCTCCTCCGCGCCCTGCACCGGTACCGCCTCGGCGCGGGCGAGGCCGACGATCTCGGGGTAGCTCGTCCAGTAGGGGACGGGGATCAGCACCCGGTCGCCCGGGCCGAAGAGGGAGAAGCAGACGTTGAACAGCGCCTGCTTCGCGCCGGTGCTCACCACCACTCCGTGGGCATCCAGGTCGCCCGCCTCCGGGGAGAGGCGCTCGAGGTCCTTCACGATCGCGGCGCGCAGCGTGGGGATCCCCGGCACCGGAGTGTAGCGGGTCCTTCCCTCCCGGATCGCGCCGATTCCCGCCTCGGCGATGAAGGCGGGGGTGGGGAAGTCGGGCTCGCCGACGCAGAGGTCGAGCACGTCCACACCCTCGGAGATCAGCTGCTTGATGCGGGTGGAGACGGCGATCGTGGCCGAGGGCTGCAGCGAGGCGACGTTGGCCGAGAAGTCGATCATGTCGGATCGGCGGAAGCGGAGGGAGCGATTCGCCCTACGTCGGGAGCGCTTCGCCCGCGCGGACTATCCCGGAGGGGAGCGCCAGCGTAAAGAGCGAGCCCCTCGCCCGGCACCGAGCGGAGGCGGATTTCGCCGCCCAGACGATGCGCCAGTCCCTGCGAAAGCGCAAGGCCCAGCCCAGCCCCTCCGAAGCGCCGCGTGGCCGATCCGTCGGCCTGCCGGAACTCGTCGAAGATCGCGCGCTGGTCGGCTTCCGCGATCCCGATCCCCGTGTCCTCTACCTCCCAGAGCACCACCGGGCCGCGTGGGAGGGCGGTGCCGGAGATCCCGGCGCTCGGGTCTCCGTCCGGCGGCACCATGCGCACCCGCAGCACCACCTTTCCCTCGGTGGTGAACTTCACCGCGTTGGAGAGCAGGTTCTGCAGGATGCGCAGCACGAGTATGGGATCGGTGTGGATCGGAACGCGCTCAGAGGGCGTTTCGGTGTAGAGCTCCACCCCCGGAGGAAGCTTCGCCGCCGCGGAAAGGGCCGCCCGCCCCAGCGCGACCGCGTCCGCCAGCTCCGGCTCCACGATGGTACGCCCCAGCTTCAGACAGGTGAGGTCGAGCAGGTCGTTGATCAGGTCCATCAGCACCGTCCCCGCCTGCTCGATCTTGAGCACGGAGGAGGCTTGCTCCTCGTCGAGCCTCCCGGAGACCTCCTCGCGCAGCAGGTAGGTGTAGCCGAGGATGGCGGTGAGCGGAGTGCGCAGCTCGTGCGAAACGTTGGCCAGGAACTCGTTCTTCAGGCGCCGGGCCTCCTCGGCCTCGCGGTAGCGGGCCTCCAGGTCCACGTTCTGCTCGCGGAGTCGTTCGTTCGCGCGCTGCAGGTCCTCGATGAGGTGGGCCTTCTCGGCGGTCGAGGCGAGCTGGCTGGCCACGAGTCGGAGGAGGTGGTGGTCCAGCTCGGAAACCTCCAGCGGCTCGCGGAAGTAGAAGGTGAGCGCGCCGACGGGCCGCCCCTGGAAGGCGAGCGGGAGAGAGACGGAGGAGACAAAACCCAGCTCCCGCGCCGCGTCCCACCAGTCCTCGAGCAGGGGGTCCGCAAAGACGTCGGGGACCTCGACGATCGTGTTCTCGGCCACCGCGCGGCCGGTGGGGCCGTTGCCGAACCGCACCCTCATGCTGCTGAGATGGGCGGCGTACTCCTGGGGCCAGTCGTGGGCGGCGACCACGCGAAGCAGATCTTTCTGCCCCTCCCGCAGGAAGACGCACCCGAAGGCGGCTCCCACCAGGGGCGCAACCCGCTCCAGCGCAAGGCGGTAGACCTCCGCGGGCCGGTGTGCCGTGAGGAAGGCGTGCGCGATCTCGTGCACCACCCGCAGCTCGCGTACGACGTTCGCGCCCGGAAGGCCGGAACGGGAAGAAAGCTTGGAACTCACTGGATTATCTCTTGACGGAACCGCACCACTACCCTACTGTTGCTGCAGACGGCGGCTGCCGTTCGGTATTCCTGTAGTTTCTCCACCTCATGACAGGAGCCCCGCGGTGAACAAATCCGAACTTACCCAGAAGCTGGCTGAGCGGACCCATCTTAGCAAGGCCGACGCCCAGAAGGCGGTGGACGCCATCTTCTCTTCGGACGACGGGATCATCTCCCAGGCGCTGAAGAAGGGCGAGAAGGTCCAGATCACCGGCTTCGGCAGCTTCGAGACTCGCAAGCGGGAAGCCCGCACCGGGCGCAACCCGCGCACCGGCAAGGAGATCAAGATCGGCGCCTCCACCAGCGCCGCCTTCCGCGCCGGTAAGGGTCTCAAGGACTCCATCGGCTGAAGTTCCCGCGGACGTCTTTTGAGAGCCACGACCGTCCCGGCCGTGGCTCTTCGCTTTGGAATCCCGAATGGCTCGCAGACGCCGCCGAACCCCGCCGCCGGAATCCCGGCCGCATCTACCCTGGGACGAGCTACGTCCGACGCTGGATCTCCACGGCGAGACGGCGGAGCGCGCGCGCCGGATCGCCGAGCGCTGGCTCCGGGAGCAGCAGGCGGCCGGGGTCTGGCTGGTGCGGGTCGTCACCGGGCGCGGCCTCCGGTCGGTGGGGCCGCCCGTGCTCCGCGGCGAGATCGAGGACCTGCTCGGCTCGCTGCGCGGCAGCGTGGTATCCAAGGCCGCCGGCGACTCCGGCGGTGGCGCCTTCCGCGTGGAGCTGTGCAAGCCGCCCCCGCCGCGTGGGGCCGCGGCGCTCCGCCCGCCCCTCCCGCCGGCCTCCCCCTCCCTATCGCGCTCGCAGGAGGCCGGGCTGCGGCGCCGTGCGGAGGAATCCCTCTGCGACCTGGGTATCGACCCCACGCCTGCGCTGGTTGAGGCGGAGATGCGGAGAATTCGGAAAGGGATGGGGTGACGAGGTGACGAGGGCCGGCATCCGTTCGCGATGCCGGCCCCTTGCTTGCTGACGCCCTGGCGGCGGGCGAGCGAAGTCGCTGCAACCGGGAGAGCCCTCCCCCCCCCCGGCTCGTCGCCGTGCTCCTCGCCTCCCCCTCTCCCGAGTTCGGGAAAGGGGGCCGGGGTGAGGGCGGCGGCTCGGAACGACAGCGATTTCGCCGAGCCGTCACCCCGTCACTCCCCCCGGTCCGGCGGGCGGCGAACGACCCGGCGGCCGCCGGAGCCCCCGCCGGGCCGGCCTTGCCGGCGGGGCGGGCCCGAGCCCTTCCGGCTCCGTTCCGCTCCGCGGTCGTAGTCCGCCCGGACGCTACGTCCTTTGATGGTGGTGCCGTTCACGGCGCGGATCACCTGGTCCGCCACCCCGGCGTCCACCTCGACGATCGAGAAGCTCTCGCGGATGTCGATTTTCCCGATCTTGCTCCCCGGGATGTTGGCTTCGCCTGCGAGGGCGCCCACGAGGTCCCCGGGGCGGATCTCGTCGCGGCTGCCGACGCTCACGTACAGCCGCGCGAAGGTGGCGGGCGCGGGACCCGCGTTCCGCGGCGCGGGCGGTCGCCGCGGCGGGTGTCACCGCCGCGCCCGCCGCCTCCGTGGGGACTGCCGCCGGACGGCGGCGGCGAAGCAGCGCGGCCGCGGCCGACGCCACCTCCAGTGCGCTGAATTCCTCCAGCAGAGGGTCGAGGACCAGCAGCTGCGCCGCGAGGTCCTCCTCCGCGATCGCCCGCCGCAATTCGGCGCGGAACGCATCGAGTCGGGTCGCGGTGACGCCGCGGTCCACGGGCAGGGGAAGCGAGCGCGCCTTCAGATTCGCCTGCCGCGCGATCTCGCGAAGGTGCGCCACCTCGCGGGGCTCCACCAGCGCCACCGCGTCCTCGTCGCCGCCGTGGCGCGCCTTCAGCGTCCGCACGTCGGTGGGGACGTCGAAGCTGATCGTCTGGCCGATCGTCGCCCCGGCCTCCTCCAGCAGCTCCTGGCGCGTGGCGTCGGCCGAAACCACCGCGACGTCGGCTTCCCCGTCGTCTACGGCTCCGACCATGAAGCCGCGCACTGAGAGCTGCTCCGCCAGATCCGCCGCCCGCTCATCGCTGCGGCAGAAGATGACGGGAGGCGCGCCGGCATCCTCCTTCGGCTGGGCGAGCTGCCGGGCCAGCACTTCGAGCTTGTCTCCGCCGCGCGCCAGCACGAAACCCACCGTCCCCTCGCGGGGCTCCGCCGGCTCCTCCGCGAGGGCGGCCTCCGGCGGGTAGGTGAGCGCCCGCTTCACCCGCCGGTCGATCAGGTCCTGGACCTCATCGGGGAATGCGGCGGAGAAGAGGACGCGCTGGGCGTCGCGCGGGACGTGGTCCAGCAAGGTATCCACCCGCTCCCAATCGCCGAGCTGCTGGATGGTGGAGGCGCCGTCCACCACCACGGCTTCCAGGCTCTCCAGCTTCACGGCGGAGGCCCGCACCTCCTCCAGGATGTCGGCGGGCGGGGTCACCAGGATCTCGGCCGCGGCGATCGGCAGCCCCCACGAACCGCCGGGGACGGTGACGCTCATCCCCGCCGCCTGAGCGACCGGGAAGAGAGAGAGGGCGACGCGCTCCGCCTCCTCCCGCGTCGGCACCAGAATCAGGAAGCGGAGCGCGGCCGCCGTCTGGCCTTCCTCCTCGTCTTCCTCGCGCGGCCGGAAGCGGTCGATGATCCCCAGAGCGTAGGCAAGGGTCTTGCCGGCGCCGGAACTGGCACGCGCCACCAGGTTGGTGCCGCGCCGCAGGGTGGGGATCACCGCTTCCTGCAGCGCGGTGGGACGCTCGAGGTCCACGTCCTCCAGGGCGCGCAGCAGCTCCTGCCGCAGCCCGAGGTCTTCGAAGGAAGGCATGTGTGTTCTGAGACCTGGAAGTTGAGGCTGAATCACGAGGGCGACAATATAGGCGCCGCCGCAAGAAGGGTGCGAAGAGGCCATCGGCAATCGGTCATCGGCTATCAGCTACCAGTCGCGGAACCCCGGCCGGGTCGCCAGGATCGGGATCCGGCCCTGATGGGCCGCTCGTGTCCTGGAAGGAGTCGGCATCACTCCGCGCCCACCCGCCGCCGGCTGACGACTGATAGCTCCCTTGCCGATTGCCGCCGCCGCCGCTATCGTCCGCCCTTTCCGCAATCCTCGCCGGAGAGCCGAGCCATCGTCGATTCCGCCGCCGCGGCCCCGCTCGCCGGGGTGCGCGTCCTGGACCTCAGCCGCGTCCTGGCCGGCCCGCTCTGCACCATGATCCTCGGCGACCTGGGCGCCGAGGTCATCAAGATCGAGCGGCCCGGGACCGGCGACGACACCCGTCAGTGGGGACCGCCCTGGGTGCGGGGCCCCGGCGGCGTGGAGAGCGCCTACTACCTCTGCGCCAACCGGAACAAGCGCTCCGCCGCGGCCGACCTGAAGAGCGAGGAGGGGCGGGCCCTCGTGCGGCGCCTCGCGCGGGCGGCCGACGTGCTGGTGGAGAACTTCGTGCCGGGCGCGCTGGAGGGGTGGGGGCTCGGCTACGAGGAGCTGGCGCGGGAGAACCCCGGCCTGGTCTTCTGCTCCATCACCGGGTACGGACGCGAGGGACCTGATGCCGGGCGGCCCGGATACGACTTCGCCGTCCAGGCCCGCGGTGGGTGGATGGCGGTCACCGGCGAGCCGGATGGCGCCCCCACGAAGGTCGGCGTGGCCGTCGTGGACGTCCTCACGGGGCAGAACGCGGCCCTCGCGATCCTCGCCGCGCTGCGCGAGCGGGATCGTTCCGGGCAGGGCCAGCGCGTCGAGGCGGCTCTCCTCGACTCCGCGCTCGCGGGCCTCATCAACGTCGCGCAGGCGGCTTTGAGCGGTGCCGAGTCGAGGCGCTTCGGCAACGCCCATCCGACGATCGTCCCTTACCAGGTCTTCCGGGCCGCGGACCGCGACCTGGTTGTGGCCGTCGGCAACGATGCGCAGTGGAGGCGGCTCTGCGACGCACTGGGAGCGGAGGAGCTGGCGCTCGATCCGCGCTTCGCCACCAACCCCTCGCGGGTCGAGAACCGGGAGGCACTGGTGCCGATGCTGGCGGCCCGCCTCCGGGGCCGGACCGCGGCCGAGTGGCTCGACCGCCTGGACGCGGCCGGGGTGCCCTGCGCGCCCGTGCAGTCGCTGGAGGAGGCGGTCCGCGACCCCGCCCTGCGCGAGCGGGGCGGGGTCTGGACGATGATCGGAGAGGCGTACGGCGAGGTGGAGACCGTCGCCTCGCCGCTGCGGCTCTCCCGCACCCCCGCCGCGATCCGCCGCCCCGCGCCCGCCCTGGGAGAGCACACCGCCGAGGTCGAGGAGCGGGGCTGGGAACCCACCTAGTGCTACGTGCGGCTCCACCCAGCCGCCCGTCCGCCCCCCGTGCTGCGTACCGGCACGCGGCGGGCAGCACGTGGCACGCAGCACGAGACCGCGCATGCAAGCAGCGCCCGTAGCACCGCAGACGAGCTGGGCCGACTCCGCGCTGACGTGGACCGGCGAGGTGAGCAGCTGGGTCTGGGGCTGGCCCCTCCTGATCCTGCTGGTCGGAACCGGCCTCTATCTCACGATCCTGCTGCGCGGCCTGCAGTTCCGCGAGCTGGGCCACTCGCTCTACCTCGCGCTGGTCAAGCGGAAGGAGGAGGGTACCGGCGCGGAGGGCGACATCACCCACTTCCAGGCGCTGATGACGGCGCTCGCGGCGACGGTGGGGACCGGGAATATCGCCGGGGTGGCGGCGGCGATCGCCACCGGTGGCCCCGGCGCCCTCTTTTGGATGTGGATGACGGGGCTGGTGGGGATGGCGACCAAGTACGCCGAGGCGGTGCTCGGCGTCCGCTACCGCGTGACGGACGCTCGCGGCGAGATGGCCGGCGGCCCCATGTACTACCTGTCGCGCGGGATCGGCGGCGGGTTCGGCCGCTTCCTCGGAGGGCTCTTCGCGCTCCTGGCCGCCATCGCCGCCTTCGGCATCGGCAACATGGTGCAGTCCAACTCCGTCGCCGACGCGCTGGAGAGCTCCTTCGGAGTGAACCCTATCGTGACCGGGGCAGTGATCGCGGTGCTCGCCGCGGCGGTCATCCTCGGCGGCATCAAGTCGATCGGCCGCTTCACCGGCTTCTTCGTCCCGCTGATGATCGTCTTCTATATCGTGGGAGCGCTGATCGTGGTGGTCATCAACTGGAGGGGGATCGACGACATCTTCGTGTACGTGCTCCGCGACGCCTTCCGCCCGGCGGCGGCGGTGGGCGGCTTTCTCGGGGCGAGCCTGATGCTGGCGATTCAGATGGGGGTGGCGCGTGGAGTCTTCTCCAACGAGTCGGGGTTGGGCACGGGAGGCATCGCGGCCGCCGCCGCGCGCACCGAGGAGCCGGTGACGCAGGCGCTGGTCTCCATGACGCAGACCTTCATCGACACCATCGTGGTCTGCTCCCTCACCGGCTTCACCATCATCTCCAGCGGGGCGTGGACGCGGGTGGACCCGCTCACGGGGGTCGGGTTCACAGGGGCGCCGCTCACCATCGAGGCGTTCAGCACCGGCCTTCCAGGCACCTGGGGTGGCTACATCGTCTCCATCGGCCTCGCCCTCTTCGCCTTCTCCACCATCCTCGGCTGGTCGTACTACGGCGAGCGGGCGGTGGAGTACCTCGTCGGCGCCTGGGCCATCTTCCCGTACCGGCTCGTCTTCATCGCGGCTTCCTTCGTCGGGGCCTGGGTGGTGACCCTCCCCCAGACCACCGGCTTCGAGCTCGTCTGGTCGTTCGCCGACGTGATGAACGGCGCCATGGCCTTCCCCAACCTGATCGGCCTCCTGATCCTCTCGGGAGTCGTGGCCCGCGAGACCCGGGAGTACTTCGTGCGCCACCGCGAGGGGAAGCGGTGAGAGGGTGAAAAGGGGCCGGCATCCGTTTGCGGTGCCGGCTCCTCAAGCTCTCGGGCGCGCGAGAGCGGAAGTGCCTCGGGTAGGGAGCCGGTCCGCGCGCCGCCCTCGACCCGTCGGGCTACGTCAGGTACCCCGTCACCCCGCTACCCCGACCTGCTCCGCCTCCGGGGGTTCGTCGCCGGGCTGGTAGGGAAGGCGGTTGAGGAGGAAGCGGACCACGCTGTCCACCTTCGAGGTGCGGAGCTGATTGGTGCTGGCGACCACGTCGGTGTAGGGGCCGTGGCGGTGCGCGTCGAGGGTCACGTTCCCCTCGGCTCCCGAGTAGGTGACGCTGTGGCTCCCGTCGCGCGTCCGCCGCAGCCCCGCCCGCTCGGTGAGGATCTCCTCCGCCTGCCGCAGCACCTCGCGGACGGAGAGATAGGTGTATCGCTGATAGTCGGACATCTGCGTGATGCTCATGTGATGGGTTTCGGTTCCCCGCCCGCCTCCTCCGCGCCGCCGTCCTCGCCGGAGCTCAGGGACCCGTACGCCGCGATCGCCGCCTCCAGCTCCTCCGGGACGGGGGCGCCCACCAGGACGCGGGCTTCGTGCCCGGAGCCGACGAAGAGGGTGGGGGTGCTCACCACCCGGAGCCGCTCCGCCAGCGCCTCGTCGCGCAGGACGGCGTCGAGGTGACGGTCGATATCGAGCGCGATCCGGAGATCGACCGGGTCCAGCCCGACCTCCGGCGCCAGAGAGACGAGCACGTCGATCCGGCCGATGTCGCGCCCCTCCCTCCAGTAGGCGGCGAAGATCGCCGCGCGCATCCCCGCGCCCGCGCAATGCTCCGCGGCGAAGATGGCCGCCTCGTGCGCTTTGCGCGTGCGGGGCCGGAACCCCGGCACCCGCAGCGCGATTCCCAGTGACTCCGCGCGGACGAGGAGCGTCGTCTCCCACGCCGGATCGTCGGCGGGAGCCCGGAGCACCGCGGGCGCCGGGAAGAGCTCCAGCGCCCGCGCGTGCACCTCCACCTCTCCCTCGGCGGCGCGCCGCCCGAGCGTCGCCGCCGCGACGTACGAGAAGGGGCAGGTGAAGTCGAAGAAGACGGTGATCGGGAGCGGGATCAACCGGGCGCCATCGCCGCCTCCGATCCGCCGCCAATCTGCGTCTCGGTCCCCGACCCCGCAATCTCCGGCGCCCCGGCGGAGGACGACATGGTGGTGACGAGGATCGCCCCGTGCACGTGCCCGGTCCCCCACCGCTGGGTGGCGCTCGAGGCGTCGAGGAATTGCAGCGATCCCACCGAGTTCGCGGGGATTGAGCGGAGGGCGTCCACCCCGCCGATCTGCACGTTGTCCAGGTATACCTGGATGTCGGTCTCCTGCATGACGCTCATCGCGCCGCGCTTGCGCAGCCAGTTGGGGCGCAGGATGCGGATCGCCTCGAAGGCGTCGCTGGTGTGCGTCGCCATCACGTCGTCTCGCGTGAGGCGGTTCGCATCGCCGCCGCGCCTCATCGTGCCGGTCTCGGGGCCTCCGGACGAGGCGCAGGCGGGCACGGCGGCGAGGAGGAGGAGGAGCAGGAAGAGCCTGCGGCTGAAGCCTGACATGGTATCATCTCCTGGAGGAGGGATGATGCTCCGGGGAGAGCCGAACCCGGAGGGAGGGCGGACCGGCGACCCACGCATTATGCGGCGACGCGCTGGTCTGGGCAATGCCGCGCCGCGCGCTCCGCTACTTCACTTCCAGCGCCCGGGTCACGACCAGCGGCTCGCGCCCCGGGAGGGTCACCGAAAGCTCGAGCGAGTATCGCCCCGGCTCCACCTCCGGGATCTGCACGGCGAGCGAGCGGGCGACGAACGGTGCCGGCTCGACCCCCTCCTGCCAGCGTAGCCGGATCGGCTCGCTGGCGGAGAGCAGCCCTGCCTTTTCGGCCATCCGCTCCAGCCATCCCCGCCCCTCCTCCAGGAGGCGGAGCGACATGGTCACGCTCCGCTCCCGCTCCAGCCCATACACCTCCCAGTACACCCCGAGGCGCTCCCCCGGGCTCACCCGCGTGCCGCCGCGGACGTTCCGCAGCGCCGCCTCGAGCGAATCCGGGAGCTCGTCGGCCGAGCGCAGCAGGAGCAGGTCGGATACCGCCACGAGGCCGGGCGCGAGAGGCGGCACCCGCAGCCCCCGACGGGCGCGGGCCGCGCGACGAGCCTCCTCGGAGACGATCTCCAGGCTCACCAGGTGTCGTCCCGGAGCGGCGGAGATCTCCTGCACGCCCCGCGGCCCGCCGGCCGGGAAGGGGGAGACATGCGCCGGGGTCTCTCCATCCCCGTACAGCGCCAGCGCGGCGTCGATCCGCGCGTCTGCCGGGAAGCTGTCCGCCGGCAGCTCGTACGCCGCCACCACCCGCGCCGAGTCTCCCCTGCGGAAGACCGCCAGCTGGTGGTCGAGCGAGTCCAGCCAGCGCGCGACGGTGTCGGCGAGCGGCAGGGCGTAGCCGGTCCGTGGGCGCTCGGACTCTTCGTCCCACGACCCCTCGGCGATCTCCGACGTCACCAGCACCTCCGTGGGAGGGAGGAGGTTCCGGTCGCTGCCGGAGTAGTGCGTGAGCATGCCCGCGGGGGAGAGCGAGCCCGGCCGGTCGCGGATCCGCTCCCATCCCGAGGGCCATCCGTACCGCAGCAGGATCTCGCGGAGGTCGCCGCCCCAGGAGAGGTTCTCGGCGGACTTCGCCCGGTCCTGGAAGACGTCCCAGACGCTGCGCGCCAGGTGCTCGGAGCGGAGCTCGTTCCCGGGCCGCATGAAGAACGGGTCCGCGAGCCGCCAGAAGCGCGCCTCGAAGCGCTCCCGCTCCTCCCCGTCGAGGCGGCGGTAGGCCTGGTAGCCGCGGGGGTCCAGAAGGTGGGAGAGGTCCGTCCAGTCGCGCCGCACGTCGTCGGGCATCCGGCGCAGCGCGGCCGAGAAAGCCTCGTCCGCCTCGCCCGGGCGCCCGGAGTAGTGGAGAGCGAACCCGGCGAGGGCGGCGCACCACCAGTCGGCGGCGCCGCAGGCGCCCGACGCGGCGCGAGCCTCGCCGAAGCGGCGCGCCTCGAGGAGGTACCGGATGCGCTGGCCCGCGATCCATCCGTCGCCCGGGACGGCGCGCTCCGTCTCGGCGAGGCGCTCGAGCAGCCGGTCGCGCGCGTCGGTGACTTCCTCCGCCTCCGGCGACGGCTCCCAGCTTTCGTCGCCGCCGCCGTGGGTGAGGCAGAAGCGCCCGATCCGCTCGTCGCATTCGCCGCTCCCGCCGCCCCATGCCCAGGGGAGATGGCTGCGGCGCACCCGCTCGAAGCGGGCCTGCTCCTCGCGGGCGGCACGCAGCAGGCGCGCCGAGTCGCGGGGAGAGAGGGTCTCGGCCGGGGGGGACGCAGGGGCCTGTGCCGCGGCGGGGGCCGGGGCGACGCCGGCCGCCAGCCCGGTGGCCGCGACCGTCAGCGAGCGGAGGAGGAAGCGCTGCATGCGACTGCGATGGAGAGCGGGCGGCGGAGGGCGGGTCCGGGACCACCCTTCCTCCCTATCTTCCCGGATCGCCGGCCCGCTGGCAAGAGGGCCGGTCCGGTTCGAGGACGCCCGCTCAGAAAGAGTACGACGCTCCGTCCTGGCCGAGCTCCAGGGCGGGGAAGCTCTGCCGAGCTTCCTCCAGGTCTTCCTCGTCCATCTCCGGCGGGAGGTGGACCAGTACGAGCTTTCCCACCCCCGCCTGCGCCGCTACGTGCGCCGCATCCTGTACGGAGGTGTGTCCGGAGAAGCTCCCGGTCGCCTCGTGGACCAGGACGTCGGCGGCGTCCGCGAGGCGCGCGATCGCGTCGGAGCGCTCGGTGTCGGCGGAGTAGGCGACCGCGCCCCCCCCGTCGTGGCGCTCGACGCGGATCCCCATCACCGGGACGCTGTGGATCCCCGGTGCGCCGGTGATGCGCCACCGGTCGCTCGCCCACACCGCGGCATCCTCTCGCAGCGGCACCTCGAGCCAGCGGATCTCCGGGACGCCCTTCCAACCGCCGGTTTCGAACGACTCCCAGATCCGCCGCGCCTGGTCCAGGGCGGCGCGCGGCCCGCAAACCGGGAGCGGCCGCGAGCGCTCGGCGAGCCAGATCTTCTCCATGAATAGGGGAAAGCCGCTCACGTGGTCCGCGTGCTCGTGCGTCAGGAGGAGCGCGTCGATCGACGCCGGCGCGATGCCGGCCGTCAGCAGCCGCTGCACGGCGTCGCCACCGCAATCCACGACGACGCACGAGCCCTCGTCCTCGAACGCGAGCATGGTCGTGGTCCGCGACGGGCTCGAGAGGGCCGCGCCGGTTCCGAGCAGATGAAGGGTGGCCATTTCGTCTTCCCTATTCTTCGAGGTTCCAATTGCAGGGGTGGTCTTCGTCGGTGAGGAGGACGTCCAGCTGGCGTTCGTAGTCGGAGATGACATTGGCCTCGACGGTGCCAGCCTCGGGGATGGCGATCGCGAGCTGCTCCGCGCGCTGGACATGCTCGAGCGAGTCGGCTCTCGTGGAGGAGTGGTTGAACGCCGAGTCCATCTGCGCGTACGCCAGCTCCCGCAGGCGCGCGTGCTGCAGGAAGGCTTCGGCATAGGCGGCCGCCTGCCGGGCGATCAGCGCGGCGGCGCCGCCCGCCCCACTTCCGAAGGACCCCTCGAGGGTCCGGAGGTTGTCCTCCGCCCCGCGCGCCAGCTCGGCGCCCAGGCAGGCGCGGCTCCGGGCCTCGAGTCTCGCCGTCCGCACCTCCGCAGGAGCCTCGGCCGGGCCCTGCTCGCAGGCGGGGAGGGCCAGCAGGAGCGTCAGCGTCAGCGGGAATCGGGGCGGGATTCGCATGGATCTCAGGTAGAGGGATCGGGCGCGGGGCCGCGGCTCAGGCGTCGGGGCGGAGGTCTCCGAAGAGCATTCGCTCCACCAGCTCGCAGAGCAGGTGGATGACCGTGATGTGTCCCTCCTGGATCCGCTCGGTCGCGTCGGAGGGGACCAGCAGGAGCTCGGCGCAAAGCTCCCGCATCCTCCCGCCGTCTTTCCCGCTCAGGCCGACGGTGAGAACCCCCCGCTCGTTGGCCGCCTCCACGGCGAGGAGGATGTTGGGCGAGTTGCCGCTGGTGCTCAGCGCCACCAGCACGTCGCCCGGACGCGCCAGCGCCTCCACCTGGCGGCGGAAGGCGGTGGCGAACTCGTAGTCGTTGCTCCAGCAGGTGAGGGTCGGCGCATCGAGCAGGTGGTGCGCCGGGAGGCCCGGCCGGTCCCGCTTGTAGCGCGCGACCAGCTCCTCCACCAGATGCATGGCGTCGCACGCCGAGCCCCCGTTGCCGCAAGCGTAGAGGCGGTTCCCCGCGCGGAACGCCCCCGCGATGCGCGTCGCGAGGTGCAGGATCAGCGGCGCCTGGTCGCACAGAGTGGTCTTGACGCGAGCGGACTCTTCCAGCGCTTCCCGGATGATCTGCGTCGGATCGGCCACGGACGGAGAATGGGAAGGGGAAACAGGGAGATCGGGCGATCCCAACGTAATCCCGGTCCGCTCCGGGTGGAAGCCCCGTCCCCTCTCCTATTCGCGCACCACGCCGTAGCGGCGCAGGATCTCGAGCGTCCGTTCCAGCGGGAGCGCTTCGACGGTGCGGCCCTGGCCGTGAGTGGTAGTGGCGCGGAAGAGGGAGTTGAGGATCGCCTCCTCCGTGGCCTCGACCGCCGCCTGGAAGAGTGGCGACATCCGGTCGTTGGGGAGCACCGGTACGCTGTGGAGCGATGCACGTCGCTCCGGCGTGCGCCGGACTCCCTCCGCGGTCGAGAAGGCGATCACGTAGTCTCCCGATCCGTTCGTCATCGGCGAGCCGGTCCGGCCCAGTCCGAGCACCGCGCGTGCGGCGAGCCGCTCCAGGTTTCGGCTTTCCAGCGGGGCGTCGGTGGCGACCACGATCATGATCGACCCGTCGGCATCCCCGCGGTCCAGCTCCTCGCGCAGGTAGTGCTGCCCCAGCTCCCGCCCCACCGGTGCTCCGAGGATCTGCAGCACCCCTCCGAAGTTGCTCTGCACCAGCACCCCCACTACATGCCCGCCGAGCGACTCCGGCAGCCTGCGCGAGGCGGTTCCGATCCCGCCCTTCCATCCGAAGGCCACGGTGCCCGTGCCCGCGCCGACCGCGCCCTCCTCCACCGGGCCGCCGGAGGCCTCCCGGATCGCCGCCAGCACGTGCTCCGCACGCACCGGACGGGAGCGGATGTCGTTGAGCCCTCCATCGTTCGTCTCGCCGACCACGGCGTTGACGCTGCGCGCCCCGGGGTTCCGCTCCAGGACGTAGTCCAGCACCGCGTCGGCGGCGCGCGGGACGCAGAGCGTACACGTGAGCACGATCGGCGTCTCGATCTCTCCGAGCTCCCGTACCTGGGTGACACCCATCAGCTTGCCGAAGCCGTTCCCCACGAAAACCGCGGCCGGGACCTTCTCTTCGAAGAGGTTTCCCCCGTGCGGCAGGACGGCGGTGACGCCGGTGCGGACGGAGTCGCCCTCCCGAACGGTGGCATGGCCGACGCGCACGCCGGGGACATCCGTGATGGCGTTCTGGGGGCCGGTCGGGAGGATGCCCGGGGCGACGCCTACTTCCCGGGCGCGAGGGCGCGGGGCGGCGCCGGGGTCCTGCGCCGCCAGCGGAGCGTTCAGGGCGAGGAGCAGGGCGGGGAGAAGGAGGCGCATCCGCGCTCCATGGTTGAAAGGGATCGTGCGGCCGTGCTACCTTGCGGGCCGACAGGCCGAGGCGAACCCGGGGTGAGGTAGCGGTCGATGAGATTTCTCGCAAGGGAGCGGGCCGGCGCGGTCGCCCGGCGGCTGGGAGCCCCGCTCCTGCTGGCCGCGCTATCCTGCGCGCCGGTCGGCGGGCCCGAGCTCCCGGTGGTCGAGCGCGTTTCCCTCGCCGCCGATTCGTTTTCGTCGCTGCACGTGGACGCCGGCGGGCGGATCTGGCTGGGCGGAGAGGTGGGGCTGCGGGTGGTGGGCGCCGGTGGCATGCCGCGCCGGATGGCGCCGGGTGGGGAGGCTCCCGCCCACGTGGCCGCCGAGATGGACGGGCGCCTCTTCGTCCAAGCGGGTGAGCGGCTGCTGGCGCTCGACGTGGCCACCGGCGAGACGCTCGCCGGGAGCGAGGAGGGGGGCGGGCGCGTCCTCGCGGATCCCCGTGGCCGTTGGCTGCTGGTCGTTTCGCCGTCCGGCGGGGTCCGCGGGCTGGACCCGGCGACGCTGGAGCCGCTCTGGCTCTGGCCCCCGCTCGGCGAATCGGCCGCCGCGGCGCTCTCTCCGGAAGGAGACCGCGCCTATCTTGTCGCCTCCGCGGGCGGGGGGGCGGGGGCGCTGCTGAGCCGGGACCTGCAGACGGGACGGATGCTGGGGGAGGAGGAGCTGCCGGTGGAGGTCACGGCGCTCTTGGCCGGACGGCGGGGAGAGCTCTTCGCGGTGCTCGGGGGGCGCGGAGGGGGGGCGGTCGCGGCAATGCTGCCGACGTCCGGCGAGCTGCGCTCCCTGTGGCGGCGCCGGCTGGGTCCACTGGGGCTGGAGAGACCGGCGGAGGTGCGGCTCGGCCCAGACGGTAAGCGGCTGGCGCTCTTCTCTCCCGGACGAGACAGCGGCCTCCGCGTGCTCGATGCGGAGACCGGGAAGCCTCGGGGCCGGGTGCGGGGGCCGGTGCTGGATGCGGCTTTCGCCGCGGACGGGGCCTCGCTCTACTTCCTCACCCCCTCGGGAGTGGGAGAGGCGAGGGTTCCGTGAGGGGGCTCAGTGACCCAGGTCTTCTCCGCCGCCCTTGCGCTTGCGCATCAGGTACATGACCGCGAAGAAGGGGAGCATGTTCACCCCGAAGCTCGCGAGCGCGGGAAACATCGCCGTGTTTCCGAAGAAGGCGATGATGATCACGATCGCCGGCAGGGTGATCATGAGGCCGGCGATGAATACCATCTTCATGGTGGCTCCAGGATTCGCTCGGACCGCGGGCGGACGCCTTCGTACCGGCGGTCCCTCCGGACCGCCCTCGCAAGCGTCGCCCATTGTAGCGTCGGTCCGGATCCGTTGCAAGAGGAGTTCCAGGAGCTTCATCCCTCGAGGAGGAGCCGGATGAAGGAGGACGCTTTCGCGGCCCTCCAGGCGGCGGCGCGGGAAAGCACTGCCGGCGCGGAGGACCGCGCGGGCAGCTGAGCAGGTGTTCGAAACGCGGGAAATGGGGTTCGCCATCCCTTGCGCTTCGGCACGAATTTCGCAATAATTGAGGTTCACGGCGAGGCCCGCGCCCCGCGCCCCGCGCCCGGGTCCCGGGTCCCGTACTCGGTCGAGCGGCGACAGGCCTGGTCCTGACCGCAGCGGGGAGGGTGGGGGTGGTGGCGACGCGGAAAGGAGGAGTCCGCCCATCCCGTAGCCAGCCGCAGATCCCCACCTCGGGAGAGTGTCTGGGAACGGAGTTGCGGACCCGGGGCGGATTTCTCCTCGGACCGAGGGAACCTACGAAGGTTCGAGGGGGTCTATAGGACGACCCCCGCACGCACTTCTGACCTGCCGCTATTGGATCGGGCGCTCCGGTGCCCTCTGATCTCTCTCCACCTGACCCCGATCACGGAGAAACCATGTCGAAAAGCCGAATGCTCGCGGCCTTCCTGGTTCCGACCGGACTCGTCCTGGCGACGGCGAACTGGACTCCGGCATCCCCCGCGCTCGGGCTCTCCTCCGAGAGCCGCGCCCTCGCGGTACGCGACGTGCTCGATAGCGGCGAGCCGGCACCGGCGCCGATGATCCGCCTGATCGTCGCTCCAACCGGAAACCATGCGCGGTACCGCATCCAGGAGAAGCTCGCGGGCATGGACCTCCCCTACGACGCGGTCGGCCAGACCGGCGAGATCACCGGCGAGATCCTGATCGGCGCGGACGGCCAGGTGGTACCCCAGCAGTCGCTCATCGTAGTGGACGTCACCCCGCTCAAGAGCGACAAGGATCGCCGCGACAGTTACGTCCAGAAGAGCCTCCTCGAGACCGCGAAGTACCCGTCGGTCCAGCTGGTCCCCACCTCGCTGAAGGGTCTCTCCGGATCGCTTCCCACCACCGGTTCCCGCACGTTCGACATGGTCGCCAACCTGACCATCCGCGGCGTCACCCGGTCCACGACCTGGCGCGTCACGGCGAACTTCGAGGAGGACAAGGTGAAGGGGAACGCCTACACCATCTTCACCTTCGACGACTTCAGCATTCCGCAGCCGCGCGTCCCGATCGTGCTGAGCCTTGACGATAAGATCCGCCTCGAGTACGACTTCGAGCTGAAGCGCGAGGTGGTCGGCGGCGCGACGGTTCACTGAACGTGCTCCGTGCCAGGTGCGGCCGGCACTCCGGCCCCGGGGCCAGTGGTCCGGCTTCGTGAGGCGAAACGGCAGGGGGGCCCGGGCATCGCGTCGATGTCCGGGCCCCGCGCGTCGATGCCATGTAGCACCTAGCGCTTTCTCTACCACCTCAGCCCGCCGTACCGCTCTTCCTTCCACGGGTCACCGCGCATGTGGTATCCGTTGCGCTCCCAGAAGCCGGGTCGGTCCTTGGAGAGGAATTCGATCCCCCGCAGCCACTTCGCGCTCTTCCAGAAATAGAGGTGCGGGACCACCGCACGCACCGGTCCGCCGTGCTCCGCGGTGAGCGGCTCCCCGTCGTGCCGCGTGGCGATCAGGTTTTCCGGACGGTCGAAGTCCTCGATCGGGAGATTGGTCGTCCAGCTCCCGGCGGCGTGCAGCACCACGAAGCGCGCGGAGGGCTTCCGTCGGACCCGCGCCAGAACCCCGGGTACCGGGATGCCGAGCCAGCGGTTGTCGTAGCGGCTCCAGCGCGTGACGCAGTGGATGTCGTTCACCCGCTCCTCCTCCCCCAGCGCCCGTAGGTCGTCCCATCCCAGGCGGACTTCCTCCTCCACCTCCCCGAAGAGCCGGAGCTCCCACGAATCCGTCTTCAGATAGGGAACCGCCCCGTAGTGGAGCACGGGCCACTTCTCGGTGAGCACCTGCCCGGGTGGGAGCCGCAGCGAGTAGTCGGGCTGGGGGGCTCTGCCCCTGCGGAAGAGCGACATCGGACCTCTCGGGATCGGGTAGAGAGAGCGGATCCGCAAGGAGCGTGCTGTGCCCGGCCGGGCGAGGCGAGACCTCCGCGTCCTCGCCCCACTCCTCCCGGTGCGGGTCGCGTGGTGCACGCCGCGGAATGAGGGGTATATTCTTTCGGGCAGCGTCGCGCTTCGCACTTCGCACCTCGCACTTCCGCCATGTCTCCCACGTCCGACGAACTCAGCCGCCTTCGCGAGGACCGGCCCCGCGTGGCGCTCGCCACCCTCGTGGCCACCCGCGGAACCTCTCCGAGGAGGGAGGGGGCCCGGATGTGGGTGGGCGAGGACGGAAGGATCCTGGGGGCGGTGACCCTCGGCGGGTGCGTGGACGCACGCGTGATCTTCGAGTCGGAGGAGGCGCTCGCCACCGGCGAACCGCGCCTCTGCTCGGTCGACCTCGGGGAGGAGGAGGCGTGGGATCTGGGCCTCACCTGCAGCGGAACCCTCGACGTGCTGATCGAGCCGCTCGATCCGGCGGTCGATGCAGGGGTGCTCGCCGCGTACGAGCGCGTCGCGGGGGAGGTGGCCGCGGGACGGTGGGCGGTGGCGGTCGTTCCCCTGGCGGGTCCCCGCGCCCGTATGGTCGTCCTGCAGGACGGGACCCGCGTCGGCTCGCTCGGCGGCCGCGCGCTGGACGACGAGGCGGCGGCCCGGGCGGCCGAACGGATCCCGGGGGGCGCCAGCGGCTCCGTCCGATTGGCGGGGGACGAGGGGCGGGAGGTCTTCCTCGAGGTGCACGGCCCCCCGTCCACTCTCGTGGTGGTGGGCGCGGGGGCCGTCGCTATGCCGCTCGTGGAGCTGGCCTCGGCGCTCGGGCTGCACACGGTGCTGGTCGACGGGCGCGAGCGCTTCGCCACCCGCGAGCGCTTCCCCGCCGCCGCCGAGATCCGCATCGGCATCCCGTCGGACGTCGTCGCGGAGCTGCCGCTGGGCCCCTCGACCCTCCTGGTTCTCCTGGCGCACGACTACAAGTTCGACCTCCCGGTGCTGCGCGAGGCGCTGCGGCGCGAGGTCGGCTACATCGGCCTCCTGGGGAGCCGCCGGCGCGGAAAGTCGATCCTCGGCTTCCTGGCCGACGAAGATATCCCACGCGAGACGCTGCGGCGCGTGCGGGTCCCCGTCGGGCTCGACATCGGAGCGCGGTCGGCACAGGAGATCGCCCTCAGCATCCTGGCCGAGGCGATCGCGGTCCGGAGCGGGCGCCCCGGCACTCCCCTCGCGGAGGGGGCCGCCGGATGATCGTCCATCGGGTGTCCCGGGCATCGGCCTCCCCGCGGGAGCTGGTCGGGCGGGTGCTCTGCCACGACGTCCGCGGTTCGGACGGGAAGCTGGTCCTGCGCAAGGGCGCGGTGCTGCGCCCCTCCCACCTCGCCCTCCTCGACGCCACGCCATGGAACGGCCTCGACCTCATCGAGATGGAGCCGGACGAGGTGCACGAGGACGTGGGGGGACGGCGGGTCGCGGCGGCGGCGGCGGGCAGTGGGGTCGAGCCGCGCCCGCTGGCGGGTGGCGCCTGGCCGATGGCGGCGAGCTCACGGGGTATCCTGCGGGTGGAGGTGGAGGTGCTCCGCCGGATCAACTCGATCGACGGCCTCGCGCTGTACTCGCTCTACGCCGGCCAGGTGGTGGAGGCGGGGGAGACGGTGGCGCGGGCCAAGGTGATCCCGCTGGTGGTCGCCTCCGCGGATATCCGCGAGGCGGAGGCTCTCGCCGGAGAGTCGGAGGGGGTGGTCTCGGTGCGCCCCTTCCTCCCCATGCGCGTCGGCGCGGTGGTGCAGGAGAGCCTGGGGGCGAGCGGGATGGCCCGCTTCCGCGAGAACCTGGAGGAGAAGGTCTCCTGGTTCGGCTCCGAGCTCCTCCCTCCCCAGGAGGTGGAGCCTTCGGAGGAGGTGCTCGCCGGGGCGTTGGAGGCGCTTCTCGTACAGGGGGCGCGGCTGATCGCCATGGCGGGGGTGAAGGCGATGAACCCGCTCGATCCGGCGTTCGCGGCGCTGCGCCGGCTGGGGGTGGAGCTGGAGCGGGTCGGCGTCCCCGCACACCCGGGAAGCCTCTTCTGGATGGCGCGGCTCCGGGACGTCCCGATCCTGGGGATGCCCGGGTGCGGACTCTTCTCGCGGGCCACCGTCTTCGACCTGGTGCTGCCGCGCCTGCTGGCGGGCGAGCGGGTGGAGGGGGGCGACCTGGCGGAGCTCGGTCACGGCGGCCTCCTCACGCGCGACATGACCTTTCGCTTCCCTCCCTACCGCCCCGCCCGCGAGCGGGGCGCGGTGGAGTGAGATGATCGCCGCGGTGATCCTGGCGGCGGGCGCCGCTCGCCGCTTCGGGAAGCAGAAGCTGCTCGCCCCGGTCGGGGACCGGCCGCTGATCCGCTGGACGGTAGAGGAGGTGCTCGCCAGCGGCGTCGACCGGACGGTGGTGGTGCTGGGGCGGGAGGCGGAGGAGGTCCGCGCGAGCCTCGCCGATCTCCCCTTGGACTTCGTCGTCAACCCGCGCTTCACCGAAGGGATGTCCACCTCCGTCCGCGCGGGTGTGGCGGCGCTGGACGCCTCCGCCACCGGCGCCTTCATGGTGCTCGGCGATCAGCCGGTCCCGCGCGAAGTCCTCCAGCGCCTGCTGCGGGCGCATCTCGCCTCGCGGCTCCCCATCGTGGCGCCGAGCTACCGCGGCCACCGCGGCAACCCGGTCCTTTTCGACTCCTCCCTCTTCGACGAGCTGCGGCGTCTGGAGGGAGACCGCGGCGCGCGCGGTCTGGTCGAGCGGAATCCCGGCCGGCGGCTGCTCGTCCCCTTCTCCCACGCGCCTCCGCCGGACATCGACACTCCGGAGGAGCATGCCGCCCTCGCGACGCGGTTGGCACGGGGGCTGCAGCATCGAAGAGGCTTCTCGTCGAACGCATCCAGTCAGGGAGAGAAATGAGCACGGAGCTGCGGGGCAAGAGCGCCATCGTCACCGGTGGGAGCAAGGGGATCGGCTACTCCACTGCGAAAGCGATGGCCAGGGCGGGGATCGACGTGATGATCTGCGCGCGGCACGCGAAGGAAGTGGAGGAGTCGGCCGCGAAGCTCTCCGAGCTCGGGGGCGGACGGGTGGTGGGAATCCCCTGCGACATGCGCAGCCACGAGGAGGTGGAGCGGCTGGTTCAGCGCGCGGTGGATGAATTCGGCGGGCTCGACATACTGGTCAACAACGCCGGGGTGGGGAAATTCGCGCCCATTGACGAGCTCTCGGCGGAGGACTGGCAGCAGGTGATCGAAACCAACCTCAGCGGCGTCTTCTACGCCTCGCACGCCGCGATCCCGCACCTGCGGAAGCGGGGCGGCGGGTGGATCATCAACATCGCGTCGCTGGCCGGGAAGAACCCCTTCGCCGGGGGAGCCGCCTACAACGCCTCCAAGTTCGGCCTGGTGGGCTTCTCCGAGGCGATGATGCTGGACGTGCGACACCACGGCATCCGGGTCAACTACATCATGCCCGGCAGCGTGGCGACGCACTTCAACGACCATACCCCGAGCGAGGACGACGCATGGAAGATCCAGCCCGAGGACCTCGCGGCGCTGGTGATGGACCTGCTCTCGATGGCGGACCGGACCCTCCCCTCGAGGATCGAGGTGAGGCCGAGCCGACCGCCGAAGAAGTGAGGGAAGCTTGAGTGTCGAACATCCAGCGGGCCAAGCGCCGCCGGCGGGACCGAGCGACCACCGGATGAAGCCCCGTGCGGTGATCTGGGACCTGGACGGGACGCTCTCCGACGACCGCGCGCGCGCCCACTTCGTGGAGGTGGAGCGGGGGGAGAAGCGGAACTGGGAATCCTATTTCGACGCCGTGGACGAGGATCCGCCGATCGCCGCTTCGATGGAGCTTCTGACCGCGCTGCGGGCGTACGGGGTGCGTATCGTCTTCCTGACGGGGCGGCCCGAGTTCACGCGCCCCAAGACGGAGCGCTGGCTGACCGCCAACGGGCTCGACGATTTCGACCTGCTCCTGATGCGTCCGGAGGGCGAGCGCCGGCACGCCGGCGAGTTCAAGGTGGACGAGATCCGGAAGCTGCAGGAGCGCTACGAGGTGGTGTGCGCCTTCGAGGACCGCATCGACGTCGCCGAGCACCTGCGCCGCAACGGCGTGCCCGTCTTCCTCTACGGCGCCGGTGCCGAGGCCGCCGCCGAGGCCCTGGAGGCGCTCGACGTGGAGCAGGACGCGCTGCTCGCCCCCGACCACGAGCCGAAGCGGTCCTGAGGGCGATTGCGATCGGTCATCCGCTATTCGCCATCAGCTACCGGCTATGGGCCGGAGAACCGAACGGGCGCCGCGATTCCGAATCGCGGCGCCCGAACCGCTATCGGATCAGCACGGGGGCCGGCCGCCGTCCCGTTTTCGCGGACCACTCGACGAACCAGTTCGTGTAGACGCGCACCTGGCGGCCGCCGCTGAAGACCTCGACGAGGTAGAGCTCCTCCGGACGGTACGAATCCAGGAACTCCAGGCCGCCGAAGACCGGGACGTCGTCGATGTAGACCGCCACGGGGGTGGGGCGGCCCCGAACGTACGCGCAGGAGGCCATGCTCATCCGGTCGAGGCAGGGCGTCGGCGTCAGGCTCGTGCGCGAGCGGACGAAGTCGAGGGCGTCTCGCGCTCCCGAGGTCTGCAGGGCCCGCCGGTCGAAGGCCCAGACGCTGGACGCGATGCTGTTGCGGCGGCTTCGCAGCCGATCGCTCACCACCTGGATCCCCTCCAGAACCACCGGGTTCGGGCGCAGGCGCAGGACGACGGTGGCGGGCCCGCCCTCCACCTTCACCTCGGTGCGCAGAGAGTCGTAGCCGAGCTGCGCCACCGTCAGCGCCTGTGACCCCGGCTTCAGGTCGCGCAGCGTGAAGCGGCCCTCGGCGTCGGTGAGCACCCCCCGGTTCCGCGCCGCGAGCGCCACCAGAGCGCCTGAGATGGGGGCGCCGCTCCCGGCGTCCACCACGACTCCGGCGAGGAAGGGCGGCTCGCCGCCACGCTGCTGCGCGGCGAGCCGCGGCGCGAGCGCGAGAAAAGCGAGGCAGGCGAGGGAGAGAGCGCAGAAAGCGGAGCGGGCGCGTGCGGCGGGCATGGGGCCTCCAGGTCGGAGTGGGCGAGGGACCGCGGCCCGGCGGACCAGCGATCCTTCTCGAGGTACCGCCCGCGCGCGGCGGGGTTCCACGGAGGGGCGACCGGCCGGCCGTCTCCGACGCCTTCTCCTCGATTGCGCTTCCCGCGGCGTCCCCCCATAATTGCGCCGCAACCGACGGCTTCCCGGACCCGATCCTCGAGGGGACATGGCGAACGAGACCGACTTCCGCGTCGAGCGCGACTCGCTGGGCGAGATGCGCGTGCCGGCGGACGCGCTGTACGCGGCGCAGACGCAGCGCGCGGTGGAGAACTTCCCGATCAGCGGCATCCGCTTCTCGCGCCGCTTCATCGCTGCGCTCGGCACCATCAAGAAGGCCGCCGCGCAGGCCAACGTCGAGCTGGGCGAGCTCGACGGCCGGATCGGCGACGCCATCGTGAGCGCGGCCGACGAGGTGGTCGAGGGGAAGCTCGACGCGCAGTTCGTCCTCGACGTCTTCCAGACGGGGAGCGGCACCTCGACCAACATGAACGCCAACGAGGTGATCGCCAGCCGGGCCCGGCAGATCCTCGGCGCGGGCGCGTCGGCGCGGGTGCACCCGAACGACGACGTCAACATGGGGCAGAGCTCCAACGACGTGATCCCCACCGCCATGCACGTCGCCGCGCGCGTCGCCCTCCACGAAGACGTGATTCCCGCGCTGGAGAGGCTCCGGGACGCTCTCTCGGCCAAGGCGGACGAGTTCGACGACGTGGTGAAGAGCGGCCGCACCCACCTCATGGACGCCACTCCGGTACGGCTGGGGCAGGAGTTCGGCGGCTACGCGTCGCAGCTCGACCACGGCATCCGGCGCCTGCGCGGTGCCTCCTACGACCTGGCGGAGCTGGCCCTCGGCGGTACGGCGGTCGGGACCGGGACGAACCGCCTCCCGGATTTTCCAGCCGAGGCGATCGCCCGGATCAACGCGCTGACGGGGCTGGAGTTCCGCGAGGCCGAGAACCACTTCGAGGCGCAGGGCGCGAAGGACGCCTACGTATTCGCCTCGGGCGCGCTCAATACGCTCGCGGTCTCGCTGCTCAAGATCGCCAACGACATCCGCTGGCTCGGGAGCGGCCCCACCTCGGGCCTGTACGAGATCCAGCTCCCGGCGGTGCAGCCGGGATCCTCGATCATGCCGGGGAAGGTGAACCCGGTGATGAGCGAGGCGGTGATGATGGTGTGCGCGCAGGTGATGGGGAACCACGTGGCGACCACCGTGGGCGGGCAGCACGGCAACTTCGAGCTGAACGTGATGATGCCGGTGATGGCGCACAACTTCCTTCAATCCTGCTCCCTCCTGTCGAACGCCTGTGACGCCTTCCGCTCGAAGTGCGTCGAGGGGATCACCGCCAACCGCGAGCGCTGCCGCGACCTGCTCGAGAAGAACCCTTCGATCGCCACCGCGCTGAACGCCTACATCGGATACGACGAGGCTTCGGCGGTCGCGAAGGAGTCGGCGAAGAACTTCGAATCGGTGCGCGAGGTGGTGAAGCGCCGCGGGTTGCTAAGCGAGGACCAGCTCGACGAGGTCCTCGACGTCCGCGAGATGACCGAGCCCGGAATCCCCGGGGGTGGGAGCGGCGGCGGGGGCGGCTGAGCCCCGATCCCCGCACCCGGCCTGTCCGGGAAGCCCTCCCTACCGTCCCGGGGCGGGCTTCCCGCTTTCCGGTCCGGCCGTCTCCCGTCACCGTGCGCTGAAACACCCGCGGCACCCGCGCGCCGATCAGCGCGCGAGTGCCCGGACCGCGCTCCGGCGTGGATCGACCTCGCTACTTGTCGGGCGCCAGGCCGGTGTTTACGTTGCGGATCACGTCGGCGTCCATTGCCTGGGCGCATCCCCCCTCCGTCGTACCGCGGCGTTTCTCCCGAAGATCCAGGCCATGCCGATTCCGTCCTCGCTCGAGCCCAACTCGCCGGGCGAGTCGCCGCGCGCCCTGGAGCGGGCGCTGCTCGAGGTCTCGCGGATCGAGACCTCCGAGTCGGACGCGGCCCTGCGCTGGGCGGTCGAGGTCGGCGCCGCGGCGATGCGTGCCGAGGGCGCATGCCTGTGGATCGTGCAGCCCGACGATCCCGCGGGTGCGCGTTGCGCGGCGGCGCTCGGACGGCTCAGCTGCGGCGCGGAGCCCGATCCCGCGCGGGCGCGGCACATACGGGCGGAGCGGGTCCGCGTAGAGGAGGACGGCGGCGAAGCCACGATCGCCCTGGAGGCCGGTCTCTGGCAGCGCGGAGAGATCTGCGGATGGTTGCGGGTCGAGAGGAGCGCCTCCCTGCCGTGGGGCGCCGCGGAGAGGATGTTCGTCGCGGCATTGTGCGATCGCCTCTCGCTCCTCATCGAGTGCTCCGAGCAGGGGCGCGTCCAGGAGAGGCTGGATGATGCCCTGCGCGTCTCGGAGGCGCGCTTCGGAACCATTTTCCAGGAGTTTCCGCTGAGCGTCCAGATCTTCTCTCCCGAGGGGGAGACGCTGGACGTGAACCGGGAGTGGGTGAAGCTCTTCGGCTTTCCTCTGGAGCGCGTGCGCGGCTGGCGTCCGCTGGAGGATCCCCACTTCGAGGAGCTCTGGCCTCTCTTCGAGCGGGCGCTCGCGGGCGAGTCGCTCGACCTCCCCCCGCTCCTCTTCCGCACCCCTCCGTCCGTCGCGGGGCGCGAGATCCCGCCGATTTGGATCCGCGCCTTCGTGCGCCCGATCCGCGGCGACGGGGGGGAGGTTCGGGAGATCATGGTGGTCCATCAGGAGGTCACCGAGACTCGCCGGCAGGAGGAGGCGCTGCAGCGCGCCTACGCGGACCTGGAGGTCCGCGTACAGGAGCGCACCGCCGCCCTACGCCGCAGCGAGGAGCGCTTCCGCGCACTGATCGAGAACGCCCACGACATCACCTGCATCATGGACCGCGAGGGGGTGATGCGCTACCAGAGCCCCTCCTCGAAGCGGGTTCTCGGCTACACTCCGGAGGAGGTGGTGGGGCAGAACACCTTCGACTTCATCCACCCCGAGGACGTGCCGGGGGTGAAGCAGGCCCTGGACGAGATCATGGCTTCGCCGGGAGCGACTCGCGCGGCGGAGTACCGAATTCGGCACCGCGACGGTCACTGGGTGCACCTCGAGGCCTTCGGCCGCACCCTCTCCCCCACCTCGGCCGAAGAGGGGCTGGTGGCGAACGTGCGGGACATCAGCGAGCGGAAGCGGGCGGAGGAGGCGCTGCGAGAGTCGGAGGCGCGCTACCGCAACCTGGTGGAGCAGCTCCCCGTCATCATCTACATCGCCTCGGTCGAGGAGGGGAATCCGATGGTGTTCGCCAGCACCCACGCGGAGCGTCTCCTCGGCTACCCCGAGGAGGAGTGGATCCGCAACCCGCGGCTCTGGCTGGAGAGGATCCACGCGGAGGATCGGGACGGGGTGGAGCGGGCGTGGCACGCGGCGCACTCCATCGGGAAGCGCTACGTCGCCGAATACCGGATGATCACTCGGGCCGGCGAGACGGTCTGGGTGCGCGACGAATCGGTGCTGCTCCGGACCGGCACGGGCCAGCCGCTCTGCATTCAGGGCGTGATGCTGGACATCAGCGAGCGGAAGCGGGCCGAGGAGGCGCTCCGCTTCCAGACGACTCTGCTGGAGGCGCAGAGCCACACCTCGATCGACGGGATCCTCGTCGCTCACCGGGGGCGGGTGCTCAGCATGAACGCCCGCTACGCCGATCTCTTCGACCTCCCCCCGGAGCTCGGGGACCCGGGGCGGTGCGAGGAGATGTTCGCCTGGTCGAGCGAGCGGGTGGCGGACCCTCCCGCGTACCGCGCCGCGATGGAGCGGCTCCGCGACGATCCGGAGACCGTCGAGCGGGACGAAGTGCGGCTCGCGGACGGGCGCGCGCTCGACCAGTACAGCGCACCGCTGAAGACCGCCGACGGCGTCGTCTACGGCCGGCTCTGGATGGTGCGCGACATCACCGGCCACAAGCGGACCGAGGAGGAGCTGCGGACGGCGAAGGAGGAGGCGGAGCGCGCCAACCGGGCCAAGAGCGAGTTCCTCTCGCGCATGAGCCACGAGCTGCGTACGCCGATGAACAGCATTCTCGGCTTCGCGCAGCTACTGGCGCGCAGCCCCCTCGCGCCCGAGCACCGAAAGTCGGTTCAGCACATCCTCAAGGCGGGGCGCCACCTGCTGCACCTCATCAACGAGGTGCTGGAGATCTCGCGGATCGAAGCGGGGCGCCACGACCTGTCGCTGGAGCCGGTGCGGATCGGGCCGGTGATGCAGGAGGCGATTGGTCTGGTGAGGCCGCTGGCGGCGCAGCTGGGGGTGGAGCTGGACGAGGGTCCCTGGGCTCACGAGAGCGTCTTCGTGCGGGCCGACCGGCAGCGTCTCTCGCAGGTGCTGCTGAACCTGCTCTCCAACGCAGTGAAGTACAACCGCCCCGGCGGCCGGGTGCGGCTCTCCTGCGGCCCGGCGGACCCGGCGGACCCGGCGGCCGGCCTCCGGCTGCGGGTGGAGGACACCGGCCGCGGCATTCCCACGGACCGGACGGAGCAGCTCTTCACCCCCTTCGCCCGGCTGGGCGCCGAGCAGACCGAGGTGGAGGGGACGGGGTTGGGGCTGGCGCTCTCGCTGCGGCTCGCTGAAGCGATGGAGGGGGCTCTGGCGCTGGAGCGGACCGGCCCCGAGGGGAGCGTCTTCCGTCTCGACCTGCGGTTGGAGCAGGACCCGCTGGTCCGGCTCGAGGACCCCGCCGCGCCGGGCGAGATGCTCGATGAGGCGCCGCACGTGCCGGCGACCATCCTCTACGTCGAGGACAACCTGGCGAACCTGAGCCTGGTGGAGACGATCCTGCTCTCGCGGCCGCGCTGGCGCATCGTTCCGGCTCTGCAGGGGCAGCTGGGGGTGGAGTTCGCCCGGGAGCATGCACCGGACCTGATCCTCCTCGACCTCCACCTCCCCGACATTCCGGGTGCGGAGGTGCTGCGCCGCATCCGAGCCGACGAGCGGACCGCGGCGATCCCTGTGGTGGTCATCAGCGCCGACGCCACGCGGGACTCGCTCGAGAAGCTTCGCGCCGCGGGTGCCGACGCCTACCTCACGAAGCCCCTGGACATCGACGAGTTCATGGAGACCGTCCAGCGTTACCTCCCCGCGGTGGAGCCGCCATGACGCCGAGACCGCTCGCCGACTGCACGATCCTGATGGTCGACGACGAGGAGGCCAACCTCGACCTCCTGGAGGCCTTCCTGCTCAGCGAGGGCTATCACTCGCTGGTGCGGACCACCGACCCGCGGCAGGCGGTGCCGCTCTTCGGGGCGCACGCGCCGGACCTGGTGCTGCTCGACCTGCACATGCCCTACCGGAGCGGCTTCGAGGTGATGCGGGAGCTGCGGGAGAGCACCACGCCGGGCGATTACCGCCCGGTGCTCGTGCTGACGGCCGACGTGGCCCCGGAGTCGCGCGAGCGGGCGCTGTCCGAAGGGGCGCGGGACTTCATCACCAAGCCTTTCGACGCGGTGGAGGTGCTGCTGCGCGTCCACAACCTGCTCGAGACGCGGATGCTCTATCGGCGACAGCAGGAGGCGCGCCGCAAGGCGGAAGAGCTCGCCGAGGAGAACGCGCGGCTCTTCGCGGAGGCGCAGTGGGCGACGCGGGCGCGGGAGCGGATGCTGTCCGTCGTCGCGCACGACCTGCGCAACCCGCTGGCGCTCGTGGGAATGGGGGCCGAAATGCTCCTCCAGCTGCTCCCCCCGGGGGCGGGCACGTACCGGGAGACGACGCTCTCGCAGATCCTTCAGGCCACGCAGCGGATGCAGCGCCTGATCGAGGACCTGCTGGACGTCTCGCAGTTCGAGCAGGGAAGCTTCGCTCTGCGGATGGGGCCGCTCTCACCGGCCGAGCTCTTCGCGGAGCTGGAGGCCACCTTCCGCCCCGCCGCCGAGGGCGCATCGGTGCGGCTGGAGCTGCGGGGCGACTCGCGGCTCCCCCCCGTCTGGGCGGATGGGGGACGCCTGCTGCAGGCGCTTTCGAACCTGGTGGGGAACGCCCTCAAATTCTGCCCCGCGGGGGGAAGCGTGGTCGTCTCGTGGAAGATGGCCGAGGGCGAGCTGCGCGTCTCGGTGGCCGATACCGGGCCCGGGATCCCGCCGGAGAGCCTCCCGCACGTGTTCGGCGCCTTCTGGCAGGCCGGCGACTCGGAGCGGGGCGGGGTGGGGCTGGGCCTCTGGATCGCCCGCACCCTCGTCGAGGCGCATGGTGGGAGGATCTGGGTGGACTCGCGGGTGGGGGAGGGAACCGTCTTCCACTTCGCCGTCCCCTGGGTGATCGAGCGACCGCAGGACCTGCCGGGGATCCTCCTCGACGGGCGAGACATCGAGTCCGAGCACATGGGCGACGCGCGGAGACCCCGGGTCGGTTGACCCATGTCGCGCCCGCGAGGCTCCGGTAGCTTCGCGGGGGGCGCCTCCACAGGGTCGCCCCTCCGCCTCCTTTTTCCTCCTCCCACTCCGATGCCGCGCATCCTGCTGGTGGAAGACAGCCCCGACCTCGCCTACGGGCTTCAGCACAACCTCGAGCTGGACGGCTATGAGGTGGTCCTGGCCACGAAGGCGGTGCAGGCGCTCGCGCTGGCCACAAGCGAGGACCCGGACCTCTTAGTGCTCGACCTGGGGCTCCCTGATCGCGACGGCTACTCGGTGCTGCAGGAGCTCCGCTCGCGCGGCAACGCGAAGCCGGTGCTGATCCTGTCCGCCCGGAACCTCGAGGCCGACAAGCTGCAGGGGTTCCGGCTGGGGGCCGACGACTACGTGACGAAGCCGTTCAGCATCATGGAGCTCCTCGCGCGGATCTCGGCGCTGCTGCGCCGGGCGGGGCGGGAGGAGGAAGCGCGTATCGCGGGGGCGGCGAACGGCACGCCGGCTACGCAGCTGAGCGACGAGGAGCTCCGAGACCGCTACGGCCTCACCGCGCGGCAGATCGCGGTGGCGCGGCTGATCGGGGAGGGGTGCAGCAACGCCGAGATCGCGCAGCGGCTCTCGGTGAGCTACTTCACGGCGCGAAACCATGCGGAGCAGGTGCTGGCGAAGCTCGGGGTCGCGAACCGCGCCGCCGTGGGAGCCTCGCTCTTCGGGCAGGTCTAGGTGGGTTCGGCGAACAGGGCCGTGGCGACGCTCCTGCGCGTCCGGTCTCCCGGGCTGGCTCCTCCGGTGCTGGCGGCGGGCCTCGCCACGGCGGCGGCGCTGGCGGCCATGGCCGCCGCGGACGCGGGGAGCGCCGCGCGCCGGGTGGTGGGGCTGGGATGGCCGATCGCCTGTACGGCGCTGGCGCTGGCCGGCGTGCGGTGGTCCGTGGCCCGCAAGACCTCGACGATGCGGCGCGACTTCGCCGTCGGAGTCTCGCACGACCTGCGCACGCCCCTCGCCCAGATCCAGATGTTCACCGAGATGCTCCTGCTCCGCCGGGACCGCACCGAGGAGGAGCGGTCCCGATGGCTGCGCATCGTCGAGCGGGAGTCCCACGCGCTGGGCGGCCTGGTGGACAACCTGGTGCTGCTCGCCCAGTCGCCCGATGGCCGTGCCTTTCCCGCGCGGGAGACGCTCGACCTCGGGAGTCTGGTGGAGGACGTGGCGGCGGCCTTCGCCTCCCGCGCCGCCACCCGCGGGATGCGCATCGTCGCCGATCCACCCGCCGACGTTCTGGTGGAGGCGGACCCACGCGCTCTGCGCCAGATGGTCACCAACCTGGTCGACAACGCCCTGCGCTTCGGTCCCGACGGCCAGAGCATCGCCCTCTCCGTGCGCGCCGGGTCGGGCGTCGCGGAGCTCGCGGTGGAGGACCAGGGGCCGGGGCTCCGCGGCCGGGAGCGCGCCCGCTTCCTCCGGCCGTCGGGCCACCTGGAGCGGTGGATAGGCTCCAACGGCGGCGGGCTGGGGCTCGCGGTGGTGGCGGAGGTGGTCCGGGCGCACGGCGGCCGGGCGGCGGTGGACGAGCCGCCGGGAGGCGGCGCCCGCGTGCGCATCCTCCTTCCCCTGGCCGCTCCCGCCGTACGCGGCTGAATGCCGGTCTCACGGCTGTTCGTGATCGTGAACCCGGCCGCGGACCGCGGGCGCGCCGCCGCGGCGGTGCCGCAGGTCGAGAGGGCGCTCCGCGCGGCGGGCGCCCGCTTCCGCGTTGCGTGCACCGAGGGCCCGGGGCACGCCTCCGCGCTCGCCGGGGAGGCCGCGCGCGACGGGTGGCCCGCCGTGGTGGCGGTCGGCGGGGACGGCGTGGTCCACGAGGCGGTCGACGGGCTGATGGCCGCCGCAGGGGACGGACCCTCCGTGCCGCTGGGGATCGTGGGGTGGGGGAGCGGAAACGACTTCGTGAAGATGCTCGGCCTCCCCCCCCACCGCCCCGAGACGGCGCTGCGGCGGATCCTGGAGGCCGCGCCGCGCGGGGTGGACGTGGGGCGCGTTGAGCGGTGCGAGGCGGAGCGCGCGCCGCCGGGAGCGTGGCACTTCGTCAACGGGATCGGCCTCGGCTTCGACGCCCAGGTGGCGGTCGAGGCCGCGCGCATCCGCCGGCTGCGGGGGCCGGCCGTCTACGCCGCGGCGGTGGCGCGCACCCTGGGGCGGCTGCGCGCGCCGCGCGTGCGGGTGCGGGGTCGACGGCCGGGAGGTCGCCGACCGGCCGCTGATCCTCGCCACCCTCGCCAACGGCGCCTGCCACGGAGGCCGCTTCTGGCTCTGCCCCCAGGCGCGGATCGACGACGGCGTGCTGGACGTGCTGCTCGCGGACGGGCGGAGCCTCCGGGAGGTGCTGATGCTCCTGCCGCGGGTGATGCGCGGCCGACACCTGGACGCGCCTGGAGTGGCGCTACACCGCGGGGAGCGCGTCGAGGTCTGCAGCGACGAGCCGCTCCCGCTGCACGCGGACGGCGAGATCGTCGCCTCGGGCGTCACCGGCCTCTCGGTGCGACTCCTGCCCGGGCGGCTGCGGGTGCTGGCGTAGCCCCTCTCCCGCGCCTTCCGGCCGCGGACGCGCCGCCCGCAACCCTTCTAGCTCCACCTCGATCCGTTTGTTGATCTTCCCCTTGCTCTTGTAGCCGACGATCCGGATCCGCCCCACCTCGCGCGTGTTGGCGACGTGGGTGCCGCCGTCCGCCTGCAGGTCGAGCCCCCGGATCTCCACGGTGCGGATCTCGGCCAGGGAGGGGGGGAGGAGGTTCACCCTGGTGCGGATCAGGTCGGGGATCCGGAACGCCTCCTCGCGAGGGAGGATGCGCACCCGCACCTCGCGGGAGGCCTCCACCTCCGAGTTGAGCCTCGCCTCGATCTCGTCGACGAGGGCCCGGGTCAGGTTCTCGAACTCGAAGTCGAGCCGGCCGCGGAGCGGCTCCATGGTGCCGCCGGTGACCTGCGCGCCGTAGTCCCGCCACACCACCCCGCAGAGGAGGTGGAGGGCCGTGTGGGTGCGCATCAGGCGGTAGCGGCGCTCCCAGTCGACGCTTCCCTCCACCCGCGCGCCGACCGCCGCCGGCTCCCCCTCGACCCGGTGCCACACCTCGTCTCCGGCCCGGCTCGCGCCGACCACGGGCAGGGACCGCCCCTCCGCCTCCAGCACGCCCCAGTCGTCCGGCGGTCCGCCCCCTCCCGGGTAGAAGGCCGTCCGGTCCAGCGCCACTGCTCCGCGCTCCGGGTCCACCCCCGTCACCGTCGCCTCGAAGCGCCGGAGGTAGCTGTCGGTCTGGAAGAGAAGGTCGGTCATGGTGTGCAGCTATCGGCCATCGGCGATCGGCTGGTCACCGGTCGTCTTACGAGATCCGGGGGAGACTCTGTCATCGCGAGTCTGTCATTGCGAGTCTGTCATTGCGAATCTGTCATTGCGAGTCTGTCATTCCGAGCGCAGCGAGGAATCTCCAGGCCGGGACCCCGGCGTGAGATCCTTCGCTTCGCTCAGGATGATAAACAGGAAGTGTTCAGGATGACAAGCAGGAAGTGCTCACTCGAATTTCGTATCAGTCGGGACCGACGCCGACGACCGACGACCGATAGCTGATAGCTGAAATGTGAATGCTCCGTCCCAGGGCTCCGAGCGCGGCTTCCGCGATCAGGTCGGAGGCGCGCGGCCCCAGGATGTGGAGCCCCAGGAGGCGGTCGGTCTTCGCGTCGGCGAGCACCTTCACCATCCCGTCCGTCTCGCCCATCGCCTTCGCGCGGCCGTTCGCCACCCAGGGGAACTTGCCGACGCGGTACTCGGCGCCCCGCTGCTTCGCCTCCTCCTCCGTCATCCCCACGGAGGCGATCTCCGGCCAGGTGTAGACGACGTTGGCGACCGCATCGTAGTTCACGTGGCCGTGCTTCCCGGCCAGGTTCTCCACCGCCGCCACCCCCTCCTCCTCCGCCTTGTGGGCGAGCATCCGCCCGCCGATGGCGTCGCCGATCGCGTAGATTTCGGCCACCCCCGTGTGGTAGCGCTCGTCTACCTGGATGACGCCGCGCTCCAGGCGGACGCCGGCCTCCTCGAAGCCCATCCCCTCCGTGTAGGCGCGGCGTCCCACTGCAACGAGCAGGTAATCGGCCTCCAGCGGCTCGCCCGCCGTCGGTGATGATGATCACGCGCTCCTCCTCCCGCTCGCGAGCTTCGCACCGATAAACGCCCCACTTGCTCCCACGGTGGGAACATCCTATACTCTCCTATGCGGATCATCGCCAAGCGCACCCTGCGTCAGTTCTGGGAGGCACACCCTCGCGGGGCGGAGGCGAAGACGCCGCTCGAGGTCTGGCACAGCACGGTGGAGGCGGCAGACTGGACGACCCCTGCCGACGTGAAAGACACCTATGGCGATGGGAGCATCCTGAAGAACAGCCGCGTCGTCTTCAACGTCGCGGGGAACAAGGTTCGGCTCGTGACCCGCATCAACTACCCGTACCGGGTCGTGTACGTCCGGTTCGTGGGGACGCACGAGGACTACGACACGATCGACGCGGAGGCCATCTGATGGAGATTAAGGTCCGGCCGATCCACACCGAAGACGACTATGACGGGGCGCTCGCTGAGGTCGACGAGCTGATGGACGCGGTACCTGGCACGCCCGAGGGGGATCGCCTGGACATCCTCGTCACGCTGATCGAGGCGTATGAGGCTCGCCATTGGGCGATCCATGCGCCCGATCCTATCGAAGCGATTCGGATTCGCATGGACCAGAAGAACCTCCGGCAGCGCGATCTCGAGTCCATGATCGGCTCGCGGGGGCGCGTCTCCGAGGTCCTGTCCCGGAAGCGCGCGTTGACACTTCCGATGATCCGCCGCCTCGCCGAGGGACTCGATCTTCGGGCGGATATCCTGATTCAGGAGGTCCCGATCAATCGGCAGCGCCGGCGACCCACCTCGAAGCACGGCGGATCGAAGTCGCACGGCACGTCCTGACCGCTCCGGCGGAAACTACCGAAATGTTTGAGACGCCTGCGGTTCGTATTCACTGAGTGACGCCGCGGTGCTCCCGGTGGGTGAGTGCGGAGAGCGTCTCAGGATCGATGAGGCGGGACACGTAGAGCCGCGCGGCTTCCACCGCGCGGCTCTCATGCAGGAGGGTGCGGACCTCCCCGGAGGGGTCTTCCTGTACGGAGAACCTCCCCGCTCAGATGTGGATGCTGCGCCCCAGCACCCCGAGCGCGGCTTCCTTGACCGCTTCGGGGAGGGTCGGGTGGGCGTGCACCGAGCGGCCGATGTCCTCGGCGGAGCCCTCGAACTCCAGCGCGAGCGCGGCCTCGGCGATCAGGTCGGAGGCGCGCGGCCCCAGGATGTGGAGCCCCAGGAGGCGGTCGGTCTTCGCGTCGGCGAGCACCTTCACCATCCCGTCCGTCTCGCCCATCGCCTTCGCGCGGCCGTTCGCCACCCAGGGGAACTTGCCGACGCGGTACTCGGCGCCCCGCTGCTTCGCCTCCTCCTCCGTCATCCCCACGGAGGCGATCTCCGGCCAGGTGTAGACGACGTTGGCGACCGCATCGTAGTTCACGTGGCCGTGCTTCCCGGCCAGGTTCTCCACCGCCGCCACCCCCTCCTCCTCCGCCTTGTGGGCGAGCATCCGCCCGCCGATGGCGTCGCCGATCGCGTAGATTTCGGCCACCCCCGTGTGGTAGCGCTCGTCTACCTGGATGACGCCGCGCTCCAGGCGGACGCCGACCTCCTCGAAGCCCATCCCCTCCGTGTAGGCGCGGCGCCCCACGGACACCAGGAGGTAGTCCGCCTCCAGCGGCTCGCCGCCCTCGGTGCTGACGACCACCCGGTTCCCCTTCCGCTCCGCGCCGGTCACCTTGGTGCCGGTGCGGATGTCGAAGCCCTGCTTCTGGAAGATCCGCGTAGCCTGCTTGACGATCTCCGCGTCCATCCCGGGGAGGATGGTGGGCATCGCCTCGAGGATCGTGACCTTCGCGCCGAGCCGCAGCCAGACGCTGCCCAGCTCCAGGCCGATCACCCCGCCGCCGACCACCACCAGGTGATCCGGCACCCCGGGGATGGAGAGCGCGCCGGTGGAGTCGATGATGCGCTCGTGGTCGAACTTCAGGAAGGGGAGCTCGACGGGGACCGAGCCGGTGGCGAGGAGGATGTTCTTCGCTTGCAGCGAGCGGGTCCCGTCGGCGCCCTCGACCTCCACCCGGTCGGTGCCGGCGAGGCGGCCGAAGCCCCGCACCCACTCGACGCCGTTCTTCTTGAAGAGGCCGGCGACGCCTCGCGTGAGGCCCTCGACCACCTCGTCCTTGCGCTTCAGCATCGCCGCCACGTCCACCGAGAGACCCTCGACGGAGAAGCCGTGCGCCCCCGCCTTATGGCGCATCTGCTCGTACAGCTCCGAGGAGTCGAGGAGCGCCTTCGAGGGGATGCACCCGATTCGCAGGCAGGTGCCGCCGAGCGCGTCCTCCGCCTCCACGCACGCCACCTCCATCCCGAGCTGAGCCGCGCGGATGGCCGCGACGTACCCGCCGGGGCCGCCGCCGAGGACGATGAGGTCGAAGTTCCGGGTCTCTTCAGCCATTTGCGATCTTCCGGTTCAGGAGTTGGGGCCGCTCCGGAGCCCGCTGCGCGGTCTCCTGCGCGGGTCGGGGAGCCGCTGCGCGTCTCCCCTCAGGCTCCGGGAGTCTCCTCGGCGCTAGCGCGCCTGCGGGGCCTCCCTCCGCTCGAGGAGGTGGACAAGGGGCGGTCCCCCCGAATCATGCGCGAAGGGAGACCGGCCGCGGTTTGGCCGGGCTCCCTTCGCCGGCGGGGAGGCCCCGCAGGGCGCTTGCGCCCGAGGAGACTCCCCACCGCCGCGCAGGAGACGGCGCAGCCGGCTCCGGAGCGGTTCCCCCGAAACGAGCTCACCCTTCCAGGAGAAGCGTTTCCGGGTCCTCGATCATCTGCTTCACGGCGACGAGGAAGCGGACCGCCTCGCTGCCGTCGACGATGCGGTGGTCGTAGGTGAGCGCCAGGTACATGATCGGGCGCACCTCCACCTTTCCGTCCACCACCACGGCGCGCTCCACGATGT
Source organism: Longimicrobiaceae bacterium (assembly GCA_965215255.1). Lineage (GTDB taxonomy): Bacteria > Gemmatimonadota > Gemmatimonadetes > Longimicrobiales > Longimicrobiaceae > CBDCDN01. The sequence continues at coordinate 410,470 of CBDCDN010000011.1, forward strand.
TGTGCATCCCCAGAATGCCCACCTGCGGCGGGTTGAGGATCGGGGTGGAGAGCATCGAGCCATAGATGCCGCCGTTGGTGAGGGTGAAGCTGCCACCCTGCAGCTCGTCGAGCTTGAGCTTCCCCTCTCGGGCGCGGGTGGCGAGCTCGCCGATCTCGCGTTCGATCTCCGCGAAGCCCTTGCGGTCCGCGTCGCGCAACACCGGGACCACGAGCCCCTCGTCGGTGCCGACGGCCACGCCGATGTCGTAGTAGTGCTTGAGGACGATCTCGTCGCCCTGGATCTCGGCGTTGACGCGGGGGAACTGCTTCAGCGCCCCGACCGCCGCTTTGGTGAAGAACGACATGAAGCCGAGCTTCAGGCCGTGCTTCTTCACGAAGGCGTCCTGCCGCCGCTTCCGCAGCGCGAAGACCGCCGACATGTCCACCTCGTTGAAGGTGGTGAGGCTGGCGGTGGTCTGTTGCGCCTCGATCAGGCGGCGGGCGATGGTCTGCCGGCGGCGCGACATGCGCTCCCGCGTCTCTCGGTCCCCGCGCTCGGAGGGCGCCGGCGCGCGCGGAGCGGCGGAGGGCCGCGGGGCGGCCGGGGCCGTCGGGGCTGCCTGCGTCCCTCCCACCGCCTTCAGCACGTCCTCCTTGGTGACGCGGCCGTTCGGGCCGCTGCCGGAGAGCGACGCGAGCTCGATCCCGTGCTCCGCGGCGATCGCCCGTGCCGCCGGGGAGGTCTGCGCGCCGTCGCCCGAGCGAGCGGAGGCGGGCGCCTTTTCCTCGTATCGAGCGTTGCTGGTCTCTCCCGCCTTCACCTTGGCCGGAGCCGCCTCGCCTTCCTCCATCTGCCCGAGGAGCTCGTTCACCCCGACGGTATCGCCCTCCTGCTTCTCGATCCTCCCGACGACGCCGCCCACCGGCGCGGCCACCTCGACGGTGATCTTGTCCGTCTCGAGCTCCACCAGGATTTCGTCCTTGGAGACGGGCTCGCCCTCCTGCTTGGTCCAGCGTCCCACCGTCGCCTCCACCACGGACTCGCCCAGCGGGGGGACTCGGATCTCTACCGGCATGTCAGTTCTCCGCTCGATTGGTCGTCAGTCGTGGGCCGCTGGCGGCCCGTTCACGCCCGCTTCGCCGCCTTCGCGCGGCGCGGCGCCTCGGCGCCCTGCCAGGCGGCGCCCACGATGCGGGCCTGCTCGGCGGCGTGCTTGTCGGCGTACCCCTCGGCCGGGCTGGCGCGGCGCGGGCGTCCTTCGTAGCGGACCTCCAGCCGGTCGCTCGCCAGCTCGCGCAGGCGCGGCTCCACGAACGTCCAGGCGCCCATGTTCCGCGGCTCCTCCTGCACCCATACGATCTCCTGCAGCGCAGGGTATCGTTCGATCTGTGCCCGCAGCTCCCATTCGGGGAAGGGGTAGAGCTCCTCGACGCGGACGAGGGCCACGTGCTCCGCCGCCTCCCTGTACTCGCTCGCCATCAGGTCGACGAAGACCTTGCCGCTGCACAGCAGGAGGCGGGTGACCTCCTCCGCGCGCGCCTCCGCCGCCTCGTCGCCGATGACGGGGAGGAAGCGACCCTCCGCGAGCTGCTGCAGGCGCGAGGAAGCCAGCGGGTGGCGCAGCAGGCTCTTGGGGCTCATCACCACCAGCGGCTTCGGATCGGTCTCCAGCAGGCGCGCCTGGCGGCGTAGCAGGTGGAAGTACTGCGCCGAGGTCGTGCAGTTCACCACCCGCAGGTTCCCCTGCGCGGCGAGCTGGAGGAAGCGCTCCAGTCGCGCGCTCGAGTGCTCGGGCCCCTGCCCCTCGTATCCGTGGGGCAGCAGCATCACCAGGCCCGAGGTCTGCTCCCACTTCGAGCGCGCCGAGGCGATGAACTGGTCGATCATCACCTGGGCGCCGTTGGCGAAGTCGCCGAACTGCGCCTCCCAGAGCACGAGCACCTCCGGGTCGGCCACGCTGTACCCGTACTCGAATCCGAGGACCGCCATCTCCGAGAGCGGAGAGTTGTGGATCTCCAGCGAGGCCCGCGCCGAGGGAAGCGTCCCGAGCGGGACGAGGAGGGCCCCCGTCTCGGCGTCGTGAAGCACCTCGTGCCGGTGGCTGAAGGTGCCGCGCTCGACATCCTGCCCGGTGAGCCGCACCGGCACGCCCTCGGAGAGCAGCGAGGCGAAGGCGAGCGTCTCCGCGTGGCCCCAGTCGATTCCGCCGCCCGGGCCGAGCGCGTCGCGCCGGCGCTCCAGCAGCTTCGTCAGACGCGAGTTGGGCGAGAAACCCTCGGGCCAGCTCAGCAGCGCCTCGTTGTATTCCGTGAGCCGCTCCGCGGGGACAGCCGTCTCAGGGCTCGACGCCGCGCGCGGCCGGTCGCCGCCCGGGAGCGCCTCCGGAGGGCCGGCGTCCTTCTGGTCGTCCAGCGCCTCGCGCACCTCGTCGAGCCGGTCGAAGACCACCTGCAGCATCGTCTCCGCCTCCTCCGCCGTCACCACCCCTTCGGAGACCAGCCGCTCGATCCATCGGTCCCGAGCGGTGGGGTGGCCGCGGATCCGCTCGTACATCTGGGGCTGGGTGAAGAGCGGCTCGTCGCCCTCGTTGTGGCCCCAGCGGCGGTAGCCGATCAGGTCGATGAGGAAGTCCTTGTGAAAGCGGTCGCGATAGGCCTGCGCCAGGCGCGCCACCGCGAGACAGGCCTCCACGTCGTCGGCGTTGACGTGCACGATCGGGATCTCGAATCCCTTGGCGAGGTCGCTCGCGTAGCGGGTGGAGCGGCTCTGGCTGGGATTGGTGGTGAAGCCCACCTGGTTGTTGACGATCACGTGGATCGTCCCGCCCACCCAGTAGGCGGGAAGGTTCGACATGTTGAGCGTCTCGGCGACCACTCCCTGCCCCGGGAAGGCGGCATCGCCGTGCACCAGGATGGGTAGCGCGCAGGAGATATCGAGCGGGGGGGAACCGGGCTCAGAGGTGCTGTCCTGCGCCGCCCGCGTCATCCCGATCACCAGCGGGTCGACGAATTCGAGGTGGCTCGGGTTGGGGGAGAGGGTGACCCGGACCTCGTTCTCCCCGACGCGGTGGGTGCCCAGCCACCCCATGTGGTACTTCACGTCGCCGGTGAAGCCGTCGGCGGCGGCCGCGGCGGGGGTGGCGGTCTTGCCGGCGCCCGGGAAGCCGGAGAGGATCAACTCGTACGGCTTGCCGAGCACGTGGGCCAGGACGTTGAGGCGCCCGCGGTGGGCCATGCCGATCATCACGTCGCGGGTTCCCGCGGCGCCCGCGCCCTCGATGATCTCGTCGAGGACGGGGATAAGGGTGTCGGTGCCCTCGACGGAGAAGCGCTTCTGCCCGAAGAAGGTCTTGTGGAGGTACTTCTCGAAGCCTTCGACCTCGGAGAGGCGGGTGAGCAGCTCGCGCTTGCGCTCCGCGGAGAGGGGGGCGCGGAAGCGGCCCGCCTCGATGGCGTCGCGCAGCCAGCCGCGCTCCTCGGCGTCCTGCACGTGGTCGAACTCGTAGCCGACGGTCCCCGAGTAGACCTCCCTCAGGAAGCGGATCCCCTCGGCGGCGCTCGCCGCGCGGTCGGCCAGCGGCCCGCGGACGATCGTCGCGGGGAGCTGCTGCAGCGCCGACTCGGAGAGAACGTGCGCCTCGGGGAGGAGGGCGGGGTCCGGGTGCGGCGGTGTTCCGAGGGGATCGAGGCGGGCGGCGGTGTGGCCCCGGGCCCGGATCGCTTCCACCAGCTTGTGGGCGCCCACGATCGTGGACAGGTCGGTGGCCGACGGCGGGGACGCTCCCCCCAGCGCCGCCTCCGTCCCCGGGGATGGAGGCGCGAACCCTCGGAAGAAGTCGCGCCATCCGCCGTCGACGGAATCGGGGTCCTGTAGGTACCGCTCGTACTGCTCCAGGACGTATCCCGCGTTGGGACCGTGAAATGCTCGCAGATCGGCCATGGTGCGTGTGATTGCGAATGGAGCGGGCCGGACGGGGCTCCGGCAAGATCGTGGTATTCTAACGTGGAGCCGGGCGCGCCGCTACACTCCCCCGCGCGGCGAATCGGGCCTGTCTGGAGGGCGTGCAACCTCCGGACCCCCGGCGCGGAAATGCCCTCGGGCTCGTGGAATGGACCGTGCAACGCAGCCGGGCTCGTTTCCGGCGCGAGCCGCGCTCGCGCATCTGTTTGCCCCGCCTGCGGATCGGTGTAGATTACCGGCCCGAGGCCGCGGTCCGCACGGACGGCGGCACGGATCGTCCGCATCCCTCTTGGAGAGAGGTCGACAGGACATGGCTCGGCTCCTGCCGAAACTCGCTGTCTCGCTCGCCCTGCCGCTCCTCCTCTCCGCCTGCGCCGCCGCCGGGGGAGCGGCCCGCGGGCCGTTCCCGGCCTTCGCAGAGTTCGAGGGATTCGAGGTCGATCGCGTCACCTTCGCGGGCGACCTGCAGCTCCCGGAGGATTCCCTCCGGCTGGTCGCCGTCACCCGGCCGACCCGCTGCCGCCTCCTCTTCCTCCCCATCTGCATTCCCGGCACCTCCATCGGCCGGGAGCGACACGAGCTGGACCTGGAGACGCTCGCCGAGGACGTCACCCGGCTGCACCTCTTCTACCGCGACCACGGCTACTACGGCTCGCGCATCGTCCCCTCCGTGGATCCCCTCGGCGACGAGAAGGCGGCGGTCCGCTTCGCCATTGCGCCCGGCGACCAGGTGATCCTGCGCCAGCTCGCCGTCGACGGAACCGAGGACGTCGTCCCCTCCGAGGAGATCGTCCAGCGGCTCCCGCTGACGGTGGACGAGCCCTTCAGCCGCATCGGCTTCCTCGACTCTGCCGACACCGTACAGGCGGAGCTCCTGCGACGGGGCTACGCCTATGGCGAGGTGCTGCGCAACTACGCCCTCGACACCATCGCGGACGTCGCCGAGGCCCAGTTCGTCGCCATCCCCGGCCCGCTGGTGTACGTAGACTCGATCGTCGTGCTCGGGAACGAGCGGCTGGAGACGCAGACGGTTCGCCAGCAGCTCACCTTCGGCGAGGGGGACGTGCTGCGACTCCCGGAGCTCGGCACCAGCCAGCGGAACCTCTACGGGTTGGAGATGGTCAGCTTCGCCTCCATCGACCTCGCGGCGGATTCGCTCCAGGTGAACCCCGACTCCGGCCAGGCCACGGTGGTGGTGCGCCTGGTGGAAGCTGCGCAGTACCTCGTCGACGCCTCGGTGGGATACGGAACGATCGACTGCCTCCGCGCCGGCGGCCGCTGGGCGAACCGCAACTTCCTCGGCGGGGGGCGCCGGCTGGAGGTGACGGGTTCGCTCGCGAAAATCGGCGTCGGCGAGCCGCTCGACGCCAACTTCAGCGAGCGCCTCTGCGCCCGCTCGCGCGAGGCCGCCTTCAGCGAGCGGGTGAACTACCGCGTCGCGACGGATCTCCAGCAGCCGCGCCTCTTCAACACGCGGAATCAGCTCTCCCTCAACCTGCACTCGGAGCGTTTCACGGAGCTCGACATCTTCCTGCGCGAGTCCACCGGGGCGCAGACCACGCTGGCGCGCGACGTGGGCGGGCAGACGCTGGTCACCACCACGGCGACGGTGGAGAACGGGCGCACCCTCGCCGACCCGGTCATCCTCTGCGTGGGGTTCGACGTCTGCGAAGAAGGGGACCTGGAGCGGCTCGGCGAGCGCCGCTGGTCGAACTCGCTCGCCGCCGCCGCGGTGCGGGACCGGACCCGGAGCGTGGCCGGCGCCACGCGCGGGTACACGCTGCGCGCCGGGGCGGACTGGGCGTCGGAGCTCCTGGGGTCGGACAACGCCTACCTCCGCCTCGTCGCCGAGGGAGCCGCCACCCGCCCTTTCTGGAAGCCGGGCTGGACTCTCGCCGGGAACCTGCGCGCGGGCCGCTTCCTGGGCGGCACGCTCGGCCAGCGGGAGGGCTACGTCCCGCCCGAGCTGCGCTTCTACGCCGGCGGCCCGAACAGCGTGCGCGGCTTCACCCGCAACGCCCTCGGCCCCACCGCGTACGTGATCCAGCCGGAGCTGGACTCGGACGATCTTCCGTCCGGTGAGCAGGACACCATCCCCTCCGCGGCCGGCGGGACGCAGATGGTGCTCGGCTCGCTGGAGCTGCGCACCCCCTCTCCCTTCTTCCGCGACCTCCTCCGGCTCGCCTTCTTCGTGGATGCCGGCCAGGTTTCGGTCCCCGGGACGGAACTGGGGAGCCGGCTCCCCCGCGTCACGCCGGGGACCGGACTGCGCTTCGTGACGCCGATCGGCCCGATCCGCTTCGACGTCGCCTACAACGGCTACCCGGCGGAGGAAGGCCCGCTGTACCTGGCGGATCCGCTCCGCGGGCGCCTGGTGCGGATCGAGGACCGCTACCGGCCCGACTCCCCCTCGCCGTTCAGCTTCCGGCGCCTCCAGTTCCACTTCGCGGTGGGGCAGGCCTTCTGATGCCCGCCCGTACCCTGCGCCGGGCGGGTCTGGTACTCGCCGGGCTGATCCTGGGCCTGCTGCTCGTGGCGATCGGCCTCGGGGTCTACCTCCGCGCCGCGCAGGTGCGGCAGGCGCAGAGCGCCATCTCCGCCCGGCTGAACCTCCCCGAGGACGTCCTGCGCGTGGAGGACGTCTCGGCGGAGGGCTCGCTCCGCATCGCGCTGCGCTCGCTCGCGGTCCTCGATGAGCGGGGCGACACGATCGTCTCCGCCCCGGTCGCGCGAATGCGGCTCGACGCCGCCTCGCTGGCCGGAGACGGGCCGATCGTCTTCGAGGACGTGGAGCTGCGCGATCCGTACGCCCGCCTCGTGCAGGGCGAGGACGGGGAGTGGAACGTCATCGGCGCCATGCGGGTGGAGGCGGACGGCAACGAGCTGGCGGTGGGAGGGGAGGAAGACGCGGGGCGGCCGATCCTGCTCCGCGACGTCCGGGTGGTGGACGGCCGCCTCCTGCTCGCGCTGCCCGCCACCGAGCCGGACACCGCGGGCTTCGCCTCGCGCCTGAACCTCCCGCTGACCCGGATCGGCGGCGCGTGGTACCAGATGTACGCCTTCGGCGATCTCGACGCCTCGCTCCCCGCCGTACGCGTGGGAGGCACGCAGGGTTGGCGGGCCGAGATCGCGTCGCTCGACGCGCGCCTGGTGGAGCCGGACCTCCGCATCAGCGGGATGGCGGGGTTCGCGGAGGCCGTCGGCGAGGACGGCGTGAGATTCGAGCTGCGGACCCTGCGCTTCGGCGAGTCGCGCCTGGCGGCGGAGGGGACGGTGCGCTTCCCCGTGGAGGAGGGGGAGGGGCTGGTCTACGACGTGCAGGCGCAGGTCGAGCGGCTCGCCTTCTCCGACCTCGCCGCGCTGATCCCGAGCGTTCCAGCCGGCGGCACCGCGCGCTTCGGCCTCGACGTGGAGACGCGCCCGGACGGCCGCACCGCCCTCCGCGTGGCCGACCTGCAGCTGGTCGCTCTCGAGTCGCGCCTGGCGGGACGGCTGGGTGTGGTCGTCGGTGGCGAGGGCGCGCCGGCGTTCATGGACACCGATCTGGAGCTGGACCCGCTGCGCCTCGCCGCGCTGGAGCAGCTGGGGCTGGTGGAGGAGACCCCCTTCCTCGGCACCGTGCGAGGGACTCTCGTCACCGCGGAGCCGGCAGCCGCGGGCGGGGAGGGTGCGCTGAAGGTGGATCTCACCGCCTCCGTCGTACCGCGCGATCAGCCCGACGCGGAGCCCTCGGTCGTCGTGGCGGTCGGGGATCTCGCGGCGGGCGACGGCGAGACGCCGCTGCGCATGACGGGGCTCCGGGTGCAGCTCCAGCCGCTCCATCTCTCCTCGCTGGCCTCCCTCCTGCCCGAACAGCGCGAGAGGCTTCGTGGCGAGGTGCGCGGGATGGTGACGCTGAGCGGCACCCCGGGCGACCTCGTCGCCGAGGGCGGCGAGCTGCTGTACGAGGTGGGGGACGCAGCGCCGACCCGGCTCGCCGGGATCACCGGATCGGTGTCGCTCGACCCGGTGCTGCGCTACTCGCTGCGGGCAAGCGCGCAGCCGCTGGCGCTCGCCTCGTTGACGGAGCTCTTCCCGGCGCTCCCCTTCCGCACCGCCTCGCTGAGCGGGCCGATCGAGGTCGAGGGCGGCGAGGACCAGGTGCGCTTCGGGGTGGACCTGAGCGGCAACGCCGGCGCGATCCGGGTGGCCGGCTCGGCCCAGCTGGGGACGCCGCTCCGCTTCGACGTGGAGGGGCGGGTGGAGACCTTCACCCCCTCCGCCGTCCTGCGCGGCGAGCTCCCGGTGGAGGGGGCGGTGACCGGCACCTTCGCGGCGCGCGGCACCGCTGAGGACTTCGCCTTCAACGCGGATCTCGCGCAGACCGCCGGCAGCTTCGCCCTCTCCGGGCGGGTGCGGCTTCCGGGTGGCGCGCCGGTCTTCGAGGTCGGAGGGCAGGTGCAGAACTTCCGGCTGGGCGCCCTGATCGGTCAGCCCGGCCTCTTTTCTTCGCCGCTGAGCGGGACCGTGCGGCTCGATGGGGGTGGCGAGGAAGCCTACCGCTTCGACGTCGACCTGCGCGGGGACGTCGGCGTCCTCGACCTGGAGGGATCCTTCGACCCGGGTGAGGTCCCCTCCTACCGCGCGGCCGGCGAGGTAGCCGGGCTCGACCTGCGCCGCCTCCCGATCTCGCTCCCGCTGCCGGCCACCAGTCTGACGGCGCGGCTCGACCTGCGGGGGAGCGGCACCACCCTCGAGACCCTCGCCGGCTCCCTCGCCTTCGATGCGCGCCGCTCCACGGTGGGCGGGGTCGCCCTGGACGTCGCGCGCGGGAGCCTGGAGGTGCGGGACGGGATCCTCCGGGTGGACACCGTCGCCGTGGAGCTGCTCGACACCCGCTTCCGCGCGGAGGGGCAGTGGGGGCTCACGCAGCCCGCCCCGGAGCCGCTGGAGTTCGCCTTCGAATCGCCCGACCTGGGGATCCTGAGCCGCATGATATCGACTCCGCAGCTCGTCCAGCCGCAGATCGCGGGGGCGCTGCGGGTGGAGGGGACGGTCGCCGGCTCCGCTCGGTATCCGGTGATCGTCGCCGGAGCGCGCGGACGGCGCCTGCGCTACGAGCAGTGGCAGGCGGGCGCCCTCACCCTGGCTCTCGAGGCGGCGCGGACCGCCGCCGTGGGGTGGGGCGGCGAGGCCTCTCTGAACGCCGACGCGCTGGAGTTGGCGGGCGGACAGACGCTGCAGAGCATCGGGATGCGGCTCGATGGGAACCAGAGCGCGCTGGCGGTGGGTCTGTCCGCGCAGCGCGACGGCGAGAGCGACGTCTCGGTCTCCGGGATCGTCGAGTTCGAAGGGCAGATCCCGCGCGGGGTGGTGCTCGATTCGCTCGGACTGCGGATCGCGGACACCCGCTGGGCGCTGCAGGACCAGGCGCGGATCCGCTGGGGCGGGGTGGACGGGGTGCGCGTGGAGAACCTCGCGCTGCGGCGCGGCGGCGACACCGAGGGCTCCATCCGGGTGGACGGCCAGCTCCCTCCTACGGGGAACGCCAGCCTCTCCGTGCAGGCGAACGGCGTCAACCTGGCCGACGCGCGGCAGCTGCTCGGCGGCAGCACCCCCGAGATGGCGGGTCGGCTCTCGCTCGACGTGCTGCTGGAGGGGCCGGTCGCCAGCCCCGACTTCACGCTCCAGGCCCGCGTCGACAGCCTGCAGTTCCAGGAGCTGCGGGCGGAGATGGTCTCGATCCGCGGAGAGTACGGCGAGCAGCGGCTGCAGGCCAACGCCGAGGTGTGGGTGCGGGGCCGACAGGTCGCCCGGGTCGAGGCCGGCATCCCGATGCTCCTCTCGGTCAACGACCTCCTCCCGGGCTTCCAGCTCCTGCGGGAGGCGCCGCTCGCCGCGCGGATACGCGCGGACTCTCTCCCGGTGCAGCTCTTCACCGCAGTGATCCCGCAGCTCGAGAACGGCGAGGGCTTCGCCACGGCGAGCGTCGACGTGGAGGGCACCATCGACGCGCCGCGGCTGGAGGGGGCAGCGAGACTCCGGCAGGCCTCGGTCGGCGTGGTCCCCCTCGGCGTCACCTACTCCGCCATCGACGGCCGCGTCACGCTGGAGGGGAACACCGTCCGCATCGATGCCCTCACGGCTCGCAGCCGCGGAACGGCCGTGCTCGACGGTTCGATCCGCTTCGAGCCCGGCACCGGTCCGCTCGTCTCCCTGACGGCCGATCTCGCCGGCTTCCGGGCCATGGACGTGGAGGACCTGGCGACCGTGACCGTCTCCGGCCGCGCGGCGGTCTCGGGCAACCTTCCGGGGCCGGTGCTCACGGGTCAGCTCTCGCTGCTCGAGACCACGATCGCCATTCCGGACCTCGAGGACCGCTCCTCGGTGGAGATCACCGATGTGGAGGTGGGCCAGGTGGGGACGGACTCGCTAGCCGCCGCGGGGATCCTTCCCCCCCTCCTCTCCGACCTGCGGATCGAGGCGCTGGAGGTCGAGGTGGACGAGAGCGTGATGCTCGTCTCCGACGAGGCGCGCATCCAGATCGCCGGGGACCTGGTGCTCTACCGCACGGGCGAGGACCTGCGGGTGTTCGGACTGCTGCAGGCGGTGCGCGGCACCTACGCGCTGGAGGTTGGCTCGATCGTGCGGGAGTTCGACATCGTCAGCGGCCGAGTCCAGTTCTTCGGCACCGGGGACCTGAACCCCTCGCTGCAGATCGTGGCGGCGAACACGGTGCGGACCGGAGGGACGGGAACGGGCGAGGAGATCACCGTTCTGGTCAACATCTCCGGGACCCTGCTGACGCCGCGCATCGCGCTGAGCTCGGACACGCCGACTCCCCTCTCCGAGACCGAGCTGTTCAGCCTGCTGATCTTCGGCCGGCCGAGCTTCGAGCTGGGGGGGCTGGGGACCACCGCCTTCGCGCAGCAGATCTTCGTGCAGGAGCTGCTGGGTGGGATCCTGGCGACGGAGCTGGAGCGGCCCATCCTGGCCTCGGGCCTCTGTGACTACGTGCGCGTGCAGCCCGGGAGCCTCCTTCCGGCGCAGGGGGGCGATTTCCTGAACACGCTGAACACCGCGGCCATCGAGTGCGGCAAGGAGATCACCGACGAGCTCTTCGTGACCGTGGAGACGGGTCTGGGGGCGATCCTCGCCGGGGACGCGCTCGGAGGCGGGAGCTCGGGCTTCGACTGGGGGGTCGGCCTCGAGTGGCAGATCGACCGCGAGTGGATGTGGGAGCTCACCTACGGCCCGGTCCGACGCGGTCCGCTCCTGCGGCTGGTGAGTCCGCTCACGAAGTACCAGCTTTCCACCGACCTCCGGCGGCGCTGGGAGTACGGGAAGCCCAGCGGACCGTCCGCGCTGGAAACCGCGCCGGCGGATTCGCTGCCGGGGGAGGTAAGGAGGTGACAAGGTAGACATGGGGCCGGCATCCGTTTGCGATGCCGGCCCCTGATCCGTACGTACTATTCTGTCCCCTGCCCCTACATCACCGGGCGTCGCTGGGCATTTTCCGGGGTCAGGGTGATGTGGGTGCTGTCACCCGAGACTTCGATGGGGACGTTCCAGTACAGCTCTTCGTAGGGGAGGGTGTAGCGGGCGTAGACCCAGTAGCGGCCCGAGGGGATGCGGAAGGAGGTGAAGCCGCTCGCCACGGTGGTGTCCGCGAGCTCCTCCTGGTCCAGCGCCAACAAGCGCGCCTCGACCACGTCGTCGAAATCGGCGAAGGCCCGCTCCGCCCACGCCTCGCGCACCACGCGGACCGAGTCCACCTGCGAGAGCGTCTGCCGCTGCATCTGGTCGAAGCGGGCGAAGGCCGCGTCCATCCGCTGCTTGACCGTTCGCTCCTCTCCCTCTAATCTTCCGAACTGCTGGAAAGCCTGCTGGTACTGCGGAGTTCCACGCAGCCCCTGGGAGGCCAGCGACTGCGTCCGGTCCGAGAGGGTGCGCAGGGAGTCGCGCACGACGTTCCAGCGCTCTTCGGCGGTTCTCCACGCGGTTTGCGCCTGCTGCACCTGCTCCTGCGCCGCCAGGATCTCGGGAGGGATCTGCGGCTCCGGCTCGCCGAAGGCCGTCTCCAACGAATCGAAGATCGCGTCTCGGTCGTAGGGAAGGAGGCGCACCGGCAGGTCGGCGAGGCGCATGGGTTCGGCGCCTCCCTCCTGCGGGAGGACGGCTTCGACCACCACCTCGGGCTGGCCGCAGGCGGCCATGCCGAGAGGGGCGACGACGGAAAGCAGCGCGAGGAATCGCTTCATCGACAACTCCGGCGTGAGGTTAGATATGGAGTGGGAGTGGAAAGCTTGCAGCAAGGTACGCACGGCGATTTTGTTTATCAAGCCCTTCGCACGGTGATCCGTCGCGCGGCTCGGCCGTTTCCCGGCTTCCTGCTGCTGATCTGCCTCGGTCTCGGTAGGGGGCCGGCGGAGGCGCAGCTGCGGATCCCGGAGCCGCGCGGTTTCGTGAACGACTTCGCGAACGTCATCCCGCCGGAGGACGAGCAGCGAATCGACGCCGTCGTCCAGGAGGTGCGCGCGAAGTCGGGCGGGGAGATCGCCGTCGTGACCCTCCCCTCCCTGGAGGGGCGCAACCGCGACGAGGTCGCGCTCCAGATCCTGCGCGACTGGGGCGTGGGAGCCAGCGCCGCGGGCGGAGATCCGCGCAACAACACCGGCACCCTCGTGCTGGTCGTCCCTTCCGAGCGGCAGCTCAAGATCGAGCTGGGCTACGGCACCAACGCCTTCATCACCGCGGCCGAGACCGGACGGATCGGCCGCGACCTCATGTTCCCGGCCTTCCGTGAGGACGATTTCGGCGGGGGGATCCTCCTTGGCGTCTCCGCCCTCGCCCGGCAGTACGCCGAACGCTTCGATTTCGAGCTCACCGGCGAGGTGCTGGACCAGCCTCAGGCGCGGCCCCCCTCCGGTGGAGGGTCCGGATTCAACTTCCTCTTCGTCATCGCCATCATCCTCTTCTTCCTCTTCATGAACCGCCGCGGCGGCGGAGGGGGAGGTGGTGGAGGGCGCGGAGGACGCCGCCGCCGCGGGAGAATGCCGGTGATCATCCCCTTCCCGATGGGCGGAGGAGGCTGGTCTCGCGGAGGGTTCGGTGGCGGGGGCGGATTCGGTGGGGGCGGGTTCGGTGGGTTCGGGGGCGGCGGAGGCGGAGGCGGCGGCTGGGGCGGCAGCTGGTGACCACGCGCAACGGCGAGAGAGAATGAGAAAGGAGAGGGAGAGGGCGGAGAAGTTCGCCCGCAGGCTGGCGGACGCGTACGGGGACTCGCTCGTCGCGGTGGTGCTCTACGGCTCCGCCGCGCGCGGCGACTTCCGCGAAGGCACTTCGGACCTCAACCTGCTGGTGATCCTGCGAGAGCTGGAGGCCCTGGAGCTGCGCCGCGGCTCGGCCCTCGCCCGGGAATGGGTGGCCGAGAGGAACCCGCCCCCGCTGATGTTCGGCGAGCGCGAGTGGCGGGCCTCCGCCGACATCTTCCCCATCGAGTACACCGACATTAGGGACGCCCACGTCGTCCTGCTCGGGAGCGACCCCTTCACGGGCCTCGACATCGCCTGGGAGCACCTCCGGCTGCAGTGCGAGCACGAGCTGAAGGGTAAGAAGATCCAGCTCCGCGAGCGCTACATGATCTCCGCCGAGGTGCCGGAGGACCTCGGCCGGCTGCTGGTGCAGTCCCTCCCCACCTTCCTCACCCTCTTCCGCGCGGCGCTCCGCCTGGCGGGCGACGCCGTCCCCCGCGATCCGGGAGCCGTGGTCCGCGCGCTCTCGGCGCGGGTCGGGTTCGATCCGGAGCCGCTGCTGGCGGTGCTGCGGGCCCGCTCCGGCGGGACCGGCCTCCTCCCGTCGGCGGAAGACCCGGTCGTGGTCGGCTACCTGGCCGCCATTTCGCAGACCACCGACTGGCTCGACCGGCTCACCCCCGGGTCGGTGCCGCGACCCTGAGGCGGGCCCGCCGGTGGACGAGCGCCCCGCCCGCATCCTCCTCCTCTTTCTCGACGGCGTGGGGATGGGAGACGACGACGCCCGCACCAACCCCCTGGTGCGGGCGAATCTTCCATGCCTGCGGACGCTGCTGGGTGGAGGACTCCCCGTGCGAGGTGCGCATGCGGCTCCCGCCGCCCCCGCGCGTCTCGCGGCCGCCGACGCCTCGCTCGGGGTGCCGGGGAAGCCGCAGAGCGGGACGGGGCAGACGGCGCTGCTCACGGGGTTCAACGCGGCGGAGCGGATGGGGCGCCACTTCGGGCCGTGGGTGCCCACCCCGCTACGCGTTGCGCTGGCGCGGGAGAACCTGCTCAGCCGGGCCGTGGCGGCGGGTCGGCGCGCGGCCTTCGCGAACGCCTACCCCGCCGGCCACACGGGGCCCGCCGGGCGACGGCGTCCCGCCGCGCCGCCGCTGGCCGCGCTCGCCGCGGGCGTCCTTTCGCGCCACGCTGATGCGCTGCGGGAGGGGCGCGCGGTCGCCTCTTCGATCACCAACGAAGCGTGGCGGATCCATCTGGACCCGGGGGTGCCTTCCGTGACCCCGCGGCAGGCGGGGGCGAACCTCGCCCGCATCGCCGCCGCGGCGGAGATCACCCTCTTCGCCCACTACGATACCGACCATGCCGGACACCGGCGGGAGATGCCGCCCGCGGTGCTGGCGCTGGAGCGCGTGGACGCCTTCCTGGCCGGGGTCGTGGCGGACCTCCCGGCGGACGCCCTCCTGGTGGTCGCGAGCGACCACGGGAACGTCGAGGACGTCACCGCCGGACACACTCTGAACCCGGTCCCCGTCCTGGCCCTGGGGCCGGGCGCGGGAGAGGTCGCGCGACGAACACGGGCGATCACCGACGTGGCGCCCGCGCTGCTGGACCTCCTCGGAATCGAGCGGAACGATGCCGAATAGGTCGATCCGGGCGGTGCTGTACGACTTCGACGGCACGCTGGCCGACAGCACCGGACTGATCATGGAGAGCTACCGCCACACCATGGCCGCGCACCTCGGCGAGGCGCCGCCGGACGAGGAGTGGCTCTCCGGGTTCGGGACTCCGCTGGAAACGCAGATCCGCCGCTTCGCCCGCTCCGACACCGAGCACCTCGCGATGCTGGCGACCTACCGCGCCTTCCAGTCGGCCCAGTACCGCGCGCTGCTGCGCCCCTTCTCGGGGGCGGTGGACGCGGTGTCCGGGTTGGTGCGGCGAGGGATCTCTCTGGCGATCGTGACCAGCCGCCACCGCGAGTCCACGCTGCGCGGGATCGAGCTCTGCGGACTGGTGGACCTCTTCCCGGAGATCGTCACCCCCGAGGATGTCACGCACGCGAAACCGCACCCGGAGCCCGTGCTCTTCGCGCTCGAGAGGCTGGGAGTGGCGGCGGAGGAGACGGTGTTCGTGGGGGACTCGCCCCACGACATGGCGGCCGGTCGCGCCGCGGGGACGCGGACCGCGGCCGCCCTCTGGGGTCCCTTCCCACACGCGGCGCTGCTTCGCGAGGAACCCGATTTCCTGCTGAACCACCCGGCGGAGGTTCTCGATCTGGTCGGGCGATAGGGCGGGACGCGAGCCCAGTTCGCGGAGGCTCGGGAGGAGAGGGGGGGCTAGGGTCCGGCCCCGGCCGGGGGCCGGGCGCGCGGCTACTTGAAGCGGTACGTGATGCGTCCGCGCCGGAGATCGTAGGGAGAGAGCTCGACCGTGACCCGGTCCCCCTCCAGTATCCGTATGTAGTTCTTCCGCATCCGACCGGAGATGTAGGCGAGCACCTCGTGGTCGTTCTCGAGCTTCACCCGGAAGTTGGTGTCGGGTAGCACCTCCGTGACCATGCCCTGCATCTCGATGACTTCCTTCGACAAGGCGCCTCCTGTGCGGACGGGGTGGCCGGGACCGGGCCGGGCGCTCTCCGGTCTATCCTGCGCGAATATATGGGGATCCGCAAGGTCCGGAAAGAACGCAAAGCCCCGTCCCGCGGCACTCCGGACGGCCGCGGGACGGGGCTTTGCGCTGCCGCCGCGCGGCGGATATCTTGCGGCCACTTTCGGCTGACGAAGCGATCGTTCCGGCCCGCGCCGGGGGCTCGTATCACGACGGAGGAGTGGAGGTATGAGGATGCTCGTGCTGGGAGCCGGTCAGCAGGGATCGGCCTGTGCTTACGACCTGCTCGCGCGAACCGACCACGAGGTGGTGCTGGCGGACCTCCGCGCGGACGCGCTCCCGGAGATCCTGCGGCCCTACCTCGGCGGGCGCCTGCGGGCGGAGAGGGTGGACGCGAACGACCGCGCCGCCCTACGGCGGGTGATGGAGGGCGTCACCGCCACCATGAGCGCCCTCCCCTACTACTTCAATCTCGGCATGGCCGTCGCCGCCGTGGAAGCCGGCTCGCACTTCTGCGACCTCGGCGGGAACACGGACATCGTGATGCGGCAGAAGGAGCTGCACGACCGCGCCCGCGAGAGTGGGGTGAGCGTGGTCCCCGACTGCGGCCTCGCCCCCGGGATGGTGAACATCCTGGCCGAGCACGGCATCCGGCAGCTCGACCGGCCCCGCGCGGTGCGCATCAAGGTGGGGGGGCTGCCGCAGAACCCGAAGCCGCCGCTCAACTATCAGGTGGTCTACAGTCTTGAGGGCGTGCTCGACTACTACACCACCCTCTCCTGGGTCCTGCGCGACCGCGAGCCGATGCAGGTGGAGGCGCTCTCGGAGGTGGAGGAGCTCGACTTCCCCGGCGTGGGCCGCCTCGAGGCCTTCCACACCGCGGGCGGGCTCTCCACCATGGCGCAGCGCTACCGGGGCGAGCTCGAGAGCATGGAGTACAAGACGCTCCGCTACCCGGGCCACGCCGAGATCATGCGCGGCGTGCGGGAGCTGGGCCTGCTCGACCTTGAGCCGGTGGACGTGAAGGGGACGAAGGTGGTGCCGCGAGACGCGTTCGTCTCCGTGGTGCGACCGCAGCTGCAGCGCGACCCGCACGAGAGCCCCGACCTGGTCGCCCTACGAGTCGAGGTCTCCGGCGAGGAGGGGGGTCGGGAGGTCACCCTCCGCTGGGATCTTCTCGACCGCTACGACGCCCGGTCTGGCGTCACCGCCATGATGCGCACCACCGGCTACTCGCTCGCCATCACGGGTCTCCTGCAGGCTGAGGGCCGTATCGAGCCCGGCGTGTGGACCCCCGACGAGGTGATCCCCGCCGAGGACTACATCGCCGCACTGCGGAAGCGCGGGATCGTGATCGAGCATTCCGAGCTGTGAGCCGCGGATGAGGAAGTCCTGAGTTGAGGCACCACGAGGAGGAGGCGCTCTCCAAGGCGTACGACGCGGAGCTGACGCGCCGGCTCCTGCGGTACCTGCGGCCCTACCGAGGAAAGGTGGCGCTGGCGGTCGCGCTCCTGATCGGCGCCGCCGCCCTCGAGATGGTGGGCCCCTGGCTCACCAAGATCGCGCTCGACCGCGCCATTCCGGCGGGGGACCTGGAGCTCCTCCGGATCCTCGTGCTCGCTTACTTGGGGGCGCTGCTCGCCGGCTTCGTGCTGGAGTACGCGCAGACGCTGCTCACCACCTGGCTCGGGCAGCGGGTGATGTTCGACCTGCGGGTCGAGATCTTCCGCCATCTCCAGGCCCTCTCGCTGCGCTTCTTCGACCGCAATCCGGTGGGACGGCTGATGACTCGCGTCACCAACGACGTGGAGGTGCTGAACGAGCTCTTCGCCTCCGGCGTGGTGACGGTCTTCGGGGACGTGTTCACGCTGGTCTTCATCGGGGGCGCGATGCTGCTGGTTGATTGGCGGCTGGCGCTCGTGACCTTCCTGGTCCTCCCCTTCGTCTTCACCGCCGCCTTCGTCTTCCGGGGGCTGGTGCGGGAGGCGAACCGCGACATCCGGGTGCGGCTCGCCCGCATCAACGCATACCTGCAGGAACGCCTGAGCGGCGTGCGGGTGGTGCAGCTCTTCGGCCACGAGCCCGAGGCCGAGCGCCGTTTCGACCGCATCAACCGCGACCATCTGGAGGCGCACCTCCGCAACATCACCTACTACGCCCTCTTCTTCCCGGTCGTCGAGTTCCTTACCGCCGCTACTCTGGCGCTGATCCTCTGGTACGGCGGCGCGGAGATCCTGCGTGGGAGCATGACGGTCGGCACGGTCACAGCCTTCCTGTTCTGGGCCCGCCGCTCCTTCCGGCCGATCCAGGATCTCTCGGAGAAGTACAACCTCCTGCAGGGGGCGATGGCCTCCTCCGAGCGCATCTTCCAGCTCCTGGACGCCGAGCCGGAGATCCAGGACGACCCGCGTCCTCTTCACCTGCCGGTCCCGGGCCGAGGCGAGATCGAGTTCCGCGACGTCTGGTTCCGGTACGAGGGAACAGGGGACGGGGAACAGGGAAGAGAGGGGCCGCTGTTCGCTGGGGAGGAGAAAAGGTATGGAGCCTGGGTCCTCAGGGGCGTGAGCTTCCGGATCGAGGCGGGGAAGCGGGTGGCGGTGGTCGGAGCGACCGGGGCGGGAAAGTCCACGCTCATCAACCTGCTGATGCGCTTCTACGAGCCGCAGGGTGGAGAGATCCTCTTCGACGGGATCCCGATCTCGCGGGTGCCGGTGGCGGAGCTGCGGGAGCGGATCGGGCTGGTTCTGCAGGACGTGTTTCTCTTCAGCGAGGACGTGCGCTTCAATCTCCGCCTGGGCCGCGAGGACCTCCCGGAGGATACGGTGGCGCGGGCGGCCGAACGGGTAGGGGCACTGCGCTTTATCGAGCGCCTCCCCGGCGGGATGCGTCAGCCGCTGGGGGAGCGTGGGGTGAGCCTCTCCGTGGGGGAGCGCCAGCTCGTCTCCTTCGCTCGCGCCCTGGCCTTCGACCCGCAAGTGCTGGTGCTCGACGAGGCCACCAGCTCGGTGGATTCGGAGCTGGAGGCAGGGATCGAGCATGCGCTCGCGGAGCTGATGCAGGGTCGCACCTCGCTGGTGATCGCCCACCGCCTCTCCACCATCCAGGGGGCGGACCGGATCCTGGTGCTCCACCGAGGCGAGGTCCGCGAGCGCGGCACCCACGCCGAGCTGCTGCGCCTGGGCGGCCTCTACAGCCGGCTGTACGAGCTGCAGTTCGTGGAAGCCGCTCCTCAACATTCGGTCTCCGGTGGTCGGTAGCGGGTCGTCGGTCGAAGGGTCGTCGGTGGTTGGCAATCAGCATCAGCTATCAGCTATCGGTCATCAGTGAATGCGATGGGCAGGTGCGAACGGTCCGGCAGGACGGACCGGGACCCGAAGGAGTCTCCACCTCCGCGGTGGCGGGAGAGCCCGAAAACCCCTCGGATCCGGAGACAGATGGCTGATCGCTGATGACCGACGGCTTCGACTGACGACTGCCGACCGGATCGGCGGGGTAAACCCATTCGTGGCTTGCTTTTTGCCCACCTACCCCGGGGGAGTCCGGCACCGGCCGACGCAGATCTCGCACAGGCGGGGCATCCGCCCCGGGGGGGAATGAACGTGGAGAACCAGGTTACGATCCTCGTCGTGGACGACAACCGCGACAACGTGGAAATCTTGAAGGCGTTCCTGGAGTCGCGGGGATATCACGTCGTCGCGGCGCCGGATGGGAAGTCCGCGCTCGCCAAGCTGGAGGAGAGCCGTCCCGACCTGGTGCTGCTCGACGTGATGATGCCCGGGATGGACGGCTGGCAGGTCTGCCGCACCATCAAGAACCACCCCGATTTCGGAGCGACCCGCGTGATGATGGTCACCGCAAAGGGGGGGTTCGAGGACAAGGTGGAGGGCATGCGGTCCGGGGCGGACGACTACGTCGTGAAGCCGCTCGACCTTCACGAGCTGGCGGAAAAGGTGAAGCGGAACCTGGCCGCCGGGGGGCAGCCAACGTGAAGATCCTGGCTCGGATGCAACATCCGGAGCTGCGCGAGGCCGTGGCCGCCGCCTGCGAGGCGCTGGGGGCGGAGCTCATCGTGGTCGGAGGTGGAGAGGGCGACGACGGCGACCGGCAGCTGCTGGACGCCTTGCGCTCGCATCCGGCGCTCCTCTTCTTCGAGGCTCGCCTCGGCGACTCGCTGAAGAAGTGGCGTGCCGAGACGAAGGTGCGCGGCGCCGCGCTGCTGGTCGCCTGCGAGGGTCCGGAGGAGGTGGAGCGTGCCGTGGACGCGCAGGCCGACGAGTGGGTCCTGGTGGGCGGGAGCGCCGCCGAGCTCGAGGGGCGGCTGCGCAGCGCACTGCGCCGCGTCCGCCAGCCGGACCATCCGGAGACCGCCGACCGCGTCGCGGAGCACCTGCGCTACGAGGAGCTTCTCTACGACCGCTTCACCGGTTTCCCCACTCTTCCGGTGATGCTGGAGCGCGGGCGGGAGATGCTGGACCGCATCGGCCGCATCACCATCCTCTACATCGAGTTCCAGCGCTACTCGAAGCTAGAGGAGATCTACGGGTGGCAGAAGCTGGACGAAGTGCTGCAGACTACCGCCAACGCGGTGCGCGGCTTCTACGACCGCCAGCGGGACGAGCAGGAGAGCCTGATGATGGTCTCCTACACGGGGGACGACGACTTCATCTTCTTCTCCGACCTGCAGGAGCCTGCGGAGACCTCGGAAATGCGCATCAACGAGATCGCCGAGGAGCTCGAGACCCACATCCGCGGGCGGCTGGAGGCGGAGCACGGGGAGGACATCGCGGGGCTCTTCGGCATCTACATCGGCGCGACCACCCTCTTCCGCAACCCGAAGATCCGCACCGAGAGGATGATCTACCGCGGGATCCGCGAGGCGGCCTCGGCGGCGCGCAGCGTGGAGCACCGCGAGCGCAGCCGGAAAGTCACGGACCTGAAAGAGCTGCTCCGCGTGGGCGCGGTGGAGATCGAGTACCATCCGATCGTGGTGACGGAGACCACCGAGGTCTACGGCTACGAGGCCCTCGCTCGGGGCGGGCTGCGCGGCCTGCGCTCGCCCGAGGTGATGTTCGGCGTGGCGGAGGAGGCCAACCTCATCTGGGAGCTGTCGCGGCTCTGCCGGAGGCGGGCCATCGAGGGAATTCCCTCGCACCTCGAGCCCCACCAGCTCCTCTTCCTCAACATCGATCCTCACGACTTCCGCGACCCCACCTTCCGCTACATGGACGTGGGGGAGCTGGGCGTGGACCAGCCGGAGCGCATCGTGCTCGAGATCACCGAGCGCACCGCGATCACCGACTACCCGGTCTTCCAGGAGTATCTTCGCTCCTTCCGGGAGCACGGCTTCCGCTTCGCGGTGGACGACGCGGGCTCGGGGTACGCCGGGCTCGGCAGCATCGCCAATCTCGCCCCCGACTTCATCAAGCTGGACATCTCCCTCATCTCGGGGATCGACACCAACTTCATGAAGCAGAACCTGGTGGAGACGATGGTGAGCTTCGCCAACGACCAGGGAATCCAGGTCATCGCCGAAGGGGTGGAGCGCGAGGAGGAGTATCAGACCGTGAAGAGCCTGGGCGTGCACCTGACGCAGGGCTTCTACTTCCATCGTCCCCGCTTCATGGGGAAGCACCTGCAGAGCGCCGGAGATTGAGGTTCCGGCGCGCACCGATCGCCGCCCGCTGCGCGGCGACGGGAGGATCCATGTCCCGACCTGCCGAACCGATGACCGACGGAGAGCCCCAGCCGGCGGCGCCGCGCCCCGCCCCGGCGGGCGCCTCCTCGCCGGCCGAGGAGCTGAAGGCGCTCCTGGCGTCGCGGCGGGGCGAGTCGCACGTGGTGGCCATCCAGGACTATCCGGATCCGGACGCCATCTCGTCGGCGCTCGCCTACCGCGAGATCGCCCGCTGCTTCGGCATCGAGGTCGACGTCCTCTTCGAGGGGCTGATCAGCCATCCGGAGAACCTGGCGCTCGTGAACTTGCTGGAAATCGATCTCACGGCGTACCGGGAGGGATACGCGCTCGACCGCTACGACGCGGCGGTCTTCGTGGATAACCAGGGGACGACCACGCGGCTGACGGCGCGGCTCCGCGAGGCGGGCGTCCCCACGCTGGCGGTGATCGACCACCACGACCCGCAGGACCTCCTGGATCCGGTCTTCGCCGACATCCGACCCCTGGGCGCGGCCGCCACCATCCTGACGGAGTACCTCCGCAGCGGGACCTTCTTCGAGATGGATCCCGTCAATTCCCAGCACAGCCGCCTCGCCACCGCGCTAATGCACGGGCTGCACAGCGAGACCAACGGGTTCGTGCTGGCGGGCCGGGCGGAGTACCAGGCGGGCGCCTACCTTTGCGGCATCGTCGAGGCGGATCTGCTGGAGCGGGTGCTCTGCGTGCAGAAGTCGCGCGGGACGATGGACGTCATCCAGATGGCCCTCTCGCGACGGATCATCCGCGGCGGGCTCTCGGTTGCGGGCGTCGGGTACGTTCGGTGGGGGGACCGGGACGCGATTCCGCAGGCGGCGGACTTCCTGCTCACAGAGGAGAACGTCCACAGCGTGGTCGTCTACGGCATCGTGCGCGGCGAAGACGGCCGGGAGGTGGTCTCGGGAAGCCTCCGCACCAGCAACGCCACCCTGGGGGTGGACGCCTTCCTCAAGAAAGCGCTCGGAAAGGACATCTGGGGAAAGCCGTTCGGGGGCGGGCGGAGCCGCGCCGGGGGATTCGAGATCGACCTCGGCTTCCTGGCCTCCCTCGACGGGGAAGGAAAGGAACGGGAGGCGAAGTGGGCGCTCTTCGACCGCCAGGTCCGCCGCAAGCTCTTCTTTGCCGCGGGGCTGGAGAACGAAACGGGCGACGAGGAGAACCTCCATCAGCGCGAGGAAGCCGGTCTCTCGATCACGGAATAGCCTCGGGGACCAGGGGGGGAAAGTCGCTGCGACTGCGGCGGCGGAGAGCGGCGAGGGAGGAGATAAGCTCCTTTGAGGCCGCGACTTTACGGTGATCGTTCCGGGCGCCAGGCGTGTGGCCGGGGGTGCGGCCGGGGAAACGACTCGCCGCGGCCGGTGTAATCGGTGAATTCGCGAAGTCGTCCGACCCCGCTGACCGCATGGCCCGATCGAGGTATGGAAGCTCTTTTCTCCTCCCCCTGGGGACCGCTGCTGATCTTTTCGCTCCGCATCGTGGACGTGTCCATGGCCACCTTGCGGATGTTGCTCTCCATGCGAGGAATGAAGCGGCTGGTCCCCTTCATCGGCGCCGTGGAGGTGCTCGTCTGGCTCTTCGCGGTCGGCAACGCGATCGGCCACCTCGACTCGCCCCTCCACGTGGTCGGTTACGCCGCCGGCTTCGCGACCGGCACGGTGGTGGGGATGTGGATCGAGGAGAGGCTCGCGCTGGGGATGGCGGCCGTACGGGTGGTTTCGCGCCACGGCGGCGTGGAGCTGGCCGAAGCGCTGCGCGACCGGGGATTCGGGGTGACCGAGTTCGCGGGGCACGGGCGGGAGGGGCGGGTCGAGGTGCTCGACGCCGTGCTGCGCCGCCGCGACCTCCCCTACGTCTTCCAGGAGGTGAACGTCTGGGACCCCGAGGCGTTCGTCACCATCGCGGAGCCGCGAGCGATCCACCGGGGCTGGATGTTCGACAAGCGGCGGAAGTGAGGGAGCCTGTCCCGCCGCCGATCGCCGCGGGTTCCGGGGCCTGAAGGAAAACGGCGGGGGGCTACGCCGACACTTCCACCGACCAGCGGCAGGTCCGGTCGCCGCGCGCCTCGCACTCGGAGTGCTTCACGCGGTAGCTGCGGCCGGTGTAGAACTGGAGCAGCTCGCCGAAGGCTCCGGAGTAGAAGGCGCAGGCGGCGCCGTTCGGGTCCACTCGCGCGGTGAGGGAGTCCTGGATGCGAAGCTCGGCAGGCCACCGGTTGACCGAAAGGCCGCCGGCGCCGGCCAGTTGCCGGAACATGCGCCGGGCGGCGCGGGCCGCCGTCTGGGTGGCGAGGGGCCCCGGGAGGAAGCGGACCGTCCGCCGCATCGTGGAGGAGCGCTGCTGCCACGCGTGGTGCGCCATACGCCGCCCCGCCTCCTCGAAGATCCGCTCGGCGTCGGGGCGGCGGACCACCAGGCGCAGGAGGTCCTCCACCTGCGCGGCCGCTTGCATCCGCCGCTGCTTCACCTCTTCCTGGAGGCGGCGGATCTGCACGAAGACCACGTCGCTCAGCCCGAGCCGCCGCGGGAGGCTCGCGGTGACGTTCTCCGCCTCCAGCACCTCCTCCGGCCGGTCCATGTCGCGCATGGTCTCCAGCAGGAGGAGGGGGAACACGGGAGTGATGGCGAGCGCCTGGCGCGCGCGCCGCCCGGCTCCCGAGGAGCCGGGCGATCGGGCCTGATCGGTTCGTGCCATGTCGCTCGCGCTGCCGGCGATGGAAATTGCGGGAAAAGCCTCCAAATCTCGCACCTCCGTGAGATCCTGGCAAGCCTCGCAACGGGACCCTCGCATCGGCCCCGCTCCCCTCCGACCGCGCCTGGCGGCCTGCCCGGCTCGCTCCTTGCACCCCCGCGGGGATTCTCAGGAAGCTCTCGCTACGAGGAGGACGGTGTGGATCCGAATCGGAACCCAGGCTGCGTCTTCTGCCGGATCATCGGAGGGGACGAAACGGTGAGCATCATCTACGAGGACGAGGAGGTGATCGCCTTCCTCGACATCCAGCCCCTGTACGCGGGGCACACGCTGGTGCTCCCGAAGGAGCACCATAAGAATCTGTTTTACGTGCCGGAGGAGCTGGCGGCGCGCACCTTCGCCACCGCTCGCCGCATACTTCCCGGCCTCCGCAAGGCCACCGGGTGCCGCGCCGTGAACCTCTTCTCGCCCAACGGCGCACATGGTGGCCAGGACGTCTTCCACTTCCACCTGCATCTCATCCCGGTGCCGGAGAGAACGCCCTTCCCCCTGCAGCTCCCCCACCCCGATGCCCTCGTGCCCTCCCGCTCTCAGCTCGACGTGATGGCGGTGCGCGTCGGCCAGTGCATCCGGGACGAGGTGTCCGAGGGCTGACCCCGCCGCTCCGCGCGGGGGTGGGGTCGCTTGCCGCCCCGCCCGGGGAGCGGTATCCTCCGGGGTTCCCGCACCTCGGCATCCGCGCCCGGAGAGACAGATCGCATGAAGCG
This sequence comes from Longimicrobiaceae bacterium, assembly GCA_965215255.1. Lineage (GTDB taxonomy): Bacteria > Gemmatimonadota > Gemmatimonadetes > Longimicrobiales > Longimicrobiaceae > CBDCDN01. The sequence goes on from CBDCDN010000011.1 coordinate 435,417, forward strand.
TTTCGCCGCCTTCGATCCCCCCGAGTACCTGAGCTGGACTCCGGACCCGACGCTCTCTCGCGAGTTCCGGGAGCGGATCGAGTCCCACCCGGAGCGGGAGAGGCTCGTCCGCGACCTCGACGAAACGGAGCTCCTCGACCTCTACGCCGGCCTCCTGCGCAACCGCCTCCACGACGTCGCGCTGAAGCGCTGGGTGAAGAGCGGGGTGATCTCGAAGGCTTGGCTGGGCACGGGAGAGGAGGCGAGCACCATCGGTCCCACGCACGCCCTCCGCCGCCGGGGGCGCGACCGGGACGTGGTGGCGCCCATGATCCGCAACTCGGGGGCCTGCCACGAGATGGGAATGCCGGTCGCCGAGATCCTGCGTGGCTATCTGGGCACCGCCGACTCCCCCTCGGGCGGGCGCGACGGTCACGTGGGCGACCTGGAGAACGGTGTGGTCCCTCCGATCTCGCACGTGGGCGACATGGTCCCGGTGGCCTCGGGGATCGCCCTCTCCTTCCGGTTGCGTGGCGAGGACCGGGTGGTGCTCTCCTGGTCGGCGACGGTTCCACCAAGACGACCGCCTTCCACGAAGGACTCAACTTCGCGGCGGTGCAGCGGCTCCCCGCGATCTTCGTCATCCAGAACAACCAGGTGGCCCTCGGCACGCGCCTCGACCAGCACATGGCGGGCGACTTCGCCGAATGGCCTCGGATGTACGGCGTGGCGGGAGGGAGCTTCGACGGGAACCACGTGCTCGATGCCTACGCCGCCGCGCGCCTCGGCGTGGAGCGGGCGCGCGCCGGTGGCGGCGTGACGCTGCTGATCGCCGAGACCTTTCGCATGGGCGGGCACGCCACCCACGACGAGCGCGAGGCGCGCTTCACCTTCCCGCCGGAGCTCTTCGAGCACTGGGGCCGCCGCGACCCGATCGGCCTCTACGAGGGATGGCTGGAAGAGGAGGGAGTCTCGCGGGAGCGGCTGCAGGAGATCGAGGCGGAGGTCCTGGCGGAGGTGGACGCCGCGGCCGAGGAGGCGCTGCGCAGCCGCGAGGACGCGATGCCGGTGCCGGAGACGGCCGCCGACCGCGTGTACGCCGACGCGCGATGAGCGTCGGCGGGGGCTTCACCGAGCCGCAGCTCGCCGCGATCGAGCGCGGGAAGGATCCGGAGTCGATCCCCGGGCTGGTGCGGGCCGTGCGGCAGCTGCAGCACGAGCTCGACCGGCTGACGCTGGGTCTCGACGTGGCCCGCCGCGATCGGGAGGAGCTGCGCGCGGCGCTCCTGCGGGCGCGGGAGGAGGCGGAGCGACGGGAGGAAGGGACGAACGCGGAATCCTGAATGAACGGCGCCGGGGCCCGAGCAACGCACCGCTGCCCGGGCCCCGGGTTGTTCGGATGTCCGCCATCCGACCTTTAATGTGGCGACGGACGGTCGGACGAGGTGTCCCCCCACTTCATGAAGTCGAAACCGGTTCGGCAGTGGCGGCACCAGTACTGGGCGACCGAGAGCTGTCCGCCGAAGGGACTGAGCAGCTGGGTGTCCGTCCCGTCGCAGAACGGGCAGGGAGCCGCCCGCGGGAGCGGGGCGAAGGGGTCCTCGTGGCCGCGGTCCTTCATTCCAGGAGCATCGCGCGGTTCTTGTCGCCGCGCACCCGGTGGAGGGTGTCGGCGTCGGGCCCCCCCTCCGAGGCGCGGCGGCGGGAGTCGTTCCAGGAGTCCCACGCCAGGTCGCCGGCGTAGCGCCAGCCGTCGCCGCCGTTTCTCAGGCCGAGGTCGGAGGCCAGACCGGCGGCCTCCAGCACCGGGCCGACGCGCTCGAGGTAGCGTCGGCGGAGCGCCTCCGGATCCCCCCCGACGATCTCCGAGCGGGAGAGGACGGCGATCCCCTCGGCATCCGCGCGGCCGAGCCACCGCAGCGCGGCGGGGAAGAAGCGGCCGAGCGCCTCCCGGAACATGGGCCGTGCATTCTCGGACACCGCGAGGCGCTGCGTCCAGCCGGCGGCGTACTGGAAGTGGTATTCCTCCTCGTCGAGGAGCTTCTGCACTCGATTGCGCACCGGCACGTAGCGGCTCTCCGCCAGCGCGCGATACTGCTCCGCGAAGGCGGTGTCGAGCAGCAGGTTCGCGGCGATCATCTCCGCCCATGACTCAAGTGGCGCGTCGAGCACCTCGGCATTGTGGTAGCCGTCCGCTTCTCGCTCGTGCTCGAGGCGCTTCGGGTCGTCGCCGAAGTCGGAGAGGAGCGCGTAGGTGAGGCGGCTGTGCCCCCACTCGTCCTGCGCCATCGAGGAGGCGGCGATCCCCGTCTCGAGCGTCGGGGCTCCCAGCATCCAATCGGAGTAGCGGATGCCCAGCAGGCGCTTGTTGTCGGCGAGGGTGAGGATCAGCTCGCGGAGCGCGCTTCGCGCCTCCGCCGGGAGCTCCTCCGCCTTCTCCACCTCTTCGAGCCGGGGCCGGGGATCCGGCGGGGTAGCCTGCGTCATCGGGAACCTCCGCTCAGGGCCATGTCCTCCCCGCCGTACGACCCCGCGCCCGCCGAGCGGATCACCGCGTCGAGCGTGGCGGGGACCGTGCGCGCGAAGGGTCCATCCTGGTGGTTCACGGGGAGGATCGCCGCACGGGGGACGACACACATCTCGAACCAGTTCTGCTCGTCGTATGTCTTCCACGCACATACCCGCGCCAGCTCGGTGTTGAGCGCGTTGATGTACCCGATGTGGCGGAGCGGCTCGTCGCGCGTCTTCCGCGCGAACACTTCGTATACGGGCTCTCTCATATGGCTATCAGCTATCGACTATCAGCTACCGACGGATCGCCGATAGCCGGGGTGGCAAAGGCGGAAGGCAGGACCTACATGCTGACTCCCATCTCCTTCAGCCGCTCGCGTCCGCGGGGAGTGATCCGGGACTTGGTCCAGGCGGGGTCCCACACCTCGTGGATGCGGACCTCGGTGACGCCCTCCTCCTTCCGCAGCCGCTCGTCGATGTCGTGCTTGATGAAGACCATGCACGGACAGGCGGTCGCGGTGAAGGTGAGATCCACATCCACCGCGCCGGCGTCGTCCATCCGCACGCCGTAGATGAGGCCGAGGTCCACGAGCGAGATGGGGAGCTCGGGATCCATCACCTCCTCCAATGCCTTCCAGAGGTCGTCGGTCTTCCGTCGCCGGTCCTCGGTCGGCGGTCGATCCGCGGCGGAAGGCCGACGACCGAGGACCGGCGGGGGAGGAGACGGGTGGGGCATCACGCCGCCTCCAGCAGCTTACGGAAGCTCCGCCCTTCCTGGATCGCCTCGACGTAGTCGCGATTCTTGGGGCCTCGGCCCTTCCAGCGCTCGAAGACCTGGTCCCAACCGATCTGCCCCTCGTCGAAGAGCCAGCGCTTCTCGTCCTCGTCGTACTGGCAGGGGAAGGGGAAGTCGAGAGCGAACTCCTGCTTCTCCTCATCCCAGTGCGCGGGAATGTCGATCCCGATCGATTCGCAGAGCGGCACGGTGGACTCCATCCACTTCTGGCGCAGCTGATCGTTGGTCATCCCCTTGAGGCGGTAGTCGAGCTGCCCGGAGTGGCGCTTGAGGCCGTCCGGGAGGCCGAACCACTCGACCGCCATCGGGAACATCCAGTCCACCGCGCGCTGGATCTTCTCCTTGGCCTCACCGCCCGCCGCCGAGAGGCGCTTCATCCACATCTCGCCGTGCCGGAGGTGGAAGGTCTCCTCCTGGTCCACCTTGACGAGCGCTCGCTTGAGAGGACCGTACGACGTGTTGTGGAAGACGTCGCTGAGGAGGGTGATCCCCGCGCGGTCGTAGAAGCCGTTGGCCACCACCAGTTCCGCCCAGTCGTCGAGCGGCTGGTCGAAGCCGTAGGGGTGCTTGAACTCGTGCGGCTTCCGCCCGTAGACCAGCTCCTCCTTGTCGAGCCCCAGGTCCTCCAGCAGGCGGTAGGCGATGTTCGCGTGCGCCAGCTCGTCTTGGATGATCGCCGTGGCCGAGACCATGGTGTTCGTCGAGGGAGCGTCCCTGGCCGCCCCGAAGTACGCCGGAGCGGAGATCAGCTCCGTGTCCGCCTGCACCAGGAGCTGCACGATGAGCGCGCTCCGGTAGCCGTCGGTCATCTCGTCCGGGTACTCAACGGTGAACCCGTTCTGCACCTTCTCCTTCAATTCCTCGTCCGTATAGTGTGACATCGAATCTTCCGGTACGGGTAACGTGGAGCGGATCCGGCCAGCCAGCCTACAGAACGCCCCTGCGACGGTACTCCAACTGAAGGAGGGACACGTACTTGGTGATGTCGCGCCGGTCCAGCTCGGTGACCTCGCTGAAGGAGATTCCACCCCAGAACCGGGGTCTCCGGGCGCCGTCCTCGGCGTCTGCGCCGCTCCGCACGACCCTGCCCCGACAGGTTACCGGACCACGTCCCGGGAGGGGGAACCGGACTGCCAGGGTGGTATCGACAGGGAGCATCACGGGCAGCTTCACCCGCATCCCGCCGGCGCTGAGGTCGAAGGTCACGCCCTCCAGCGACTCCGGCAGATCGGGAACGGGTGGATCGAGCGTCAATCCCACCGACAGGTCTACCGAAACCCGGACGTGCTGGCGCCGCTGGATGCGCTCGCCGTCTCGAGGCCAGTCGAGCACCAGGGAGGGCGGAACAAGCTGCCGCCTCTGCACCCGCGTGGTGTACCGGTACAGCCCGTCCGAGCGCCACAGCTCAATCGAAACCGTCTCGCGAGGCGTGACGAAGATCGTGGTTCCCTCGGACTGCGGCTCTCCGACGATCAGGTCCCGTCCCTCGTTGAAATCGAGCACGACCGTCGGGTACTGCGGCTGCGCCTCGTCGTCCATGAGTCGGAGCGAGACCGCCTGCAACGGTTGGAAGGGGTTGCGCATTCCCGGCGGGCGCAGGATGGGCCGCGAGAGCGTTGGAGTTCATCCGCAGTCTGTTCGAACGATCGATCGGAATTCTAACAGCGGTTCAGTCCCCAGTCAAGCGAATTCCCTCCCGCCGCCCTTGAGTGTGGCGAGGAGAGGCGGTACGTTCTTCGCGCCCGCCCGTCGCGGCCGACCACGTCCGGGCAGGCACTCTCCTTCGCCTTCATCTCCATGAGCATCTCGGGCCAGCGGCGGTACGATGCGGTCGTCGTCGGGAGCGGCTTCGGCGGCTCCATGAGCGCGCACCAGCTCGTACGGGCGGGGGCGCGCGTCCTGGTCGTGGAGCGCGGCGGATGGGTCGAGCGCGGGCCCCGGAACTGGGAGAGCGTGCGCGGCTTCTTCCAGCTCACCCCCGCCTACTCGACCGAGACCGCCTACCGCGTCCGCCAGGGCCGCTCGCGCCTGACTCGCCGCCCGAGGTGGAAGGAGGAAGGGATCTGCGCCTGCGTCGGCGGTCCTTCCCTCTTCTATGGCGGCGCCTCCTTCCGCTTCCGCGAGGAGGACTTCGAGCCCGCCCCGGAGATCGTCAGCCGCTCGGGTGCGCGCTGGCCCGTGAAGTACCCGGAGATGGAGGCCTACTACGCGCGCGCGGAACGACTGCTGCACGTCGCCGGCGAGGCGGGTATGGACCCGACGGAGCCGCACCGCCGCGACCCCTATCCGCAGGCGCCCCCCCCGCTCCCGGCCGTCTCGGCCCGGATCGCGGAGGCCGCGCGCCGCCTGGGGCTCCACCCCTTCCGGATCCCCCTCGCCATCAACCACTCCGCCGAGCACGGAGGGGTGTGTCGTGCCTGCACCACGTGCGACGCCTACGCCTGCGCGATCGGGGCGAAGAACGATCTCGCCACTCGCGTGCTCGAACCGCTGAGGCGGCAGGGGCTCGAGGTCCGCGCCGATACCGTCGCCACGCGCCTGGTGGAGCGGGCGGGGCGGATCGAGGCGGTGGAGTGCGTGGACCGCTCCACCGGAGAGCGGCTCCGCTTCGAGGCGGACCGGGTGGTGCTCTCCGCCGGGGCTCTCGCCACGCCGCACCTGCTGCTCGCCTCCGGCCTGGAGCGGCTGAACCCCGCCGGACGCCTCGTGGGACGGTTCCTGATGAGGCACTGCAACGCGTTCGTGTACGGGATCTTCCCCTCGCCTCCCGATCCGGAGGGCCGGCACCACAAGCAGATCGCGATCAACGACTACTATTTCGGGGACGATTCGGCGGGTGCGCCCCGGGGGAAGCTGGGGAACCTCCAGCAGATCATGGCTCCGCAGACGGGCGGGGTGCTGCGGGGGCTCGCGGCGCTGGGGCGGCCGGGGGAGTTGCTGGAGCGGCCGCTCGCCGGGGTGGTGCGCTCGCTCACCCGCTTCGCCACCGGCCTGCAGGTGATCGCCGAGGACCAGCCGCGGGAGGAGAACCGGGTCGAGATCGACCTCTCGGAGCGGGACCGGTTCGGCCTGCCGGCGCTGCGCGTGCACCACGAGTACTCCGTGCGCGACCTGGCGTCGCGGCGGGCTCTCGTGCGCCGCGCGAAGGAGGTCCTGAAGGAGGCCGGAGCGCTGACGACCTTCACCTATCCCGTGACCACCTTCTCGCACGCGGTCGGCACCGCCCGCATGGGCTCCGGACCCGCCACCTCCGTGCTCGATGAGCGCTGCGCCTTCCGGGGCGTCGACGGTCTTTTCGTGGTGGACGGCAGCTTCATGCCCACCTCCGCCGGCGTCAACCCCAGCCTGACCATCGCCGCCAACGCGCTGCGCGTCGGAGATGCGATGTCGAAGGCCGAACGCTGAAGGGGGCGAAGCCGATCGCTCGTGCCGCCATGGGATTCCCTGACCGCCGCTCAGTCATCATGAAGAGTTCCTCGTTCAACCTGGCTATCCTCGGCTGCGGCTTCGCGGCCCGGCTGCACAGCCGGACACTGCGCAGCTTCGTGGGGGTGCGGCGCTTCTACGCCAGCCGCGATCCCGCCCGCGCGGAACGTTGCGCGCGCGAATACGGGGGAGCGGGGAGCTTCGGGTCGTACCAGGCCGCGCTCGCGGACGAGCGGATCGACGCGGTGCTGGTCGCCACCCCCCCGTCGTCGCACCTGGAGCTGGCCGAGGCCGCGATGCGCGCCGGGAAGGACGTGATCGTCGAGAAGCCCCCCTTCCTCCGCTCCGCGGACTTCGATGCCGTCGAGACGCTGCGCGAGGAGACGGGACGGCGCCTCTTCGTGGCCGAGAACTACTATTACAAGCCGCTGCTGGAGGCGCTGCGCGCGGAGCTGGCCTCCGGGGTGATCGGAGAGGTGAAGATCCTTTCGGTGAACGCGCTGAAGCGACAGGAGACGGGGGGCTGGCGGGATCGGGAGGAGGTGGCCGGCGGCGGCGCGCTCTTCGAGGGCGGGATCCACTGGGTCAACTTCATGTCCAGCCTCGGGCTCTCGGTGACGGCGGCGACGGGATTCCGGCCCGGTGGTGCCGAGGGCCCCGAAAAGAGCATGCTGGCGGTCTTCGAGTACGCGCAGGGGGCCGTGGGGACGCTCTACTACTCCTGGGAGATCGGCTCTCCGCTGAGGGGGCTGCGGCTCTCCGCCATCTACGGCTCAGAGGGGACGATCACCTTCGAGTCCAACGGGATCTTCGTGGCGGTGCGCGGGCGGCGCAGGCGCGTGCGCTTTCCCGGCGTGCGCGACCTGTTGGGGTACCGCGCGATGTTCGGGGACTTCCTCGCCGCGCTGCGGGAGGGGCGGGAGCCGCGCTTCGACCTGGGGGCGGCACGCCGCGACCTCGAGCTGGTGGAGCGCGTGTACGCCACCGCGGCCCGCAGCGGGTGAGTTGCCGGCTCCCCCCTGGAGCCCGTATTCTCATGCCGGGCCAGACGAGCGAAGGATCCCGGGGGGAGGGGGCTCCAGCCCGGGATCCTTCGCTCCTTTCGATATTCCCCTCATATCCCCGCATATCCCCGCGCGCGAGGAAATCGCGGGGGATTCTCGACCCTTTCGCTTACGGAGACCGAATCTTGGATCTGTTCGTCGCCGCCGCCATCGGCCTCGCCGCGGGCACCCACGTCTCCACCTGGGGGATGTACAAGGACGCGATCCACGAGGGCTTCACCTGGCCCAAGTACTTCCGGAGCATCCTGGTCGGCGCGGCGGTGGGAGTGGCGCTGGAGAGCGTGCTGGACCTGGACCTGCTGAGGGCCGGATCGATGGTGGTCTTCTTCGGCCTGGTCTACGCGATCGAGCGCCTGCTCCTCGAGCTCTGGAAAGGGTACATCCGGGAGGAGGACCAGTCGAAGTACTTCATCCCGATGCAGTTCGGGATCCTCGGGAAGCCGGTGGAGAACCGCGCGGTGCGCTGGTCGGTGCTCGCGGCGGTCCTGGCGGTGCTGGTCCTCTGCGTGTGGGGCGCGGTCGAGCTGCAGGAGGCCGTCCCGAACCTGCCGGCCTGGCTGGTGCTGGTCACCGTCGGGAGCCTCGGCGGATGGCTGACCGCCTTCGGCGGGGCGTGGAAGGACGCGCCGGTGGAGGGGTTCGAGACGCTCAAGTTCTTCCGCAGCCCGCTGATCTCCCTCTTCTGGGCGGTCGTGGTGGCGAACTTCACGAAGAGCTGGCTCCTTATCGGGGTGGCCGGAGCCGGCTACAGCGTGGCCACCATCGAGACGTACAAGACCTTCTTCTTTCCGAGCAAGCCGCGCGGGAAGTTCGCCGGCAAGCCGATCCTCCACCCCGAAATGCTGCGCCGCCGGCAGTACTTCATCCCCGTCTACGTGGCGGTCTGGATCGCCATCCTGGGGACGTACGCGATCGCCTTCATCCCGCCCAACGAGGGACTGTTCACCCCCGGCGCCTCCGAAGCCGGCGAGGGGCTGGCGGTGGTGGGGAGCAGGTCCCGCCGCACCCAGGAATCGCCGCTCGGGCAAAGCATCACGGAGGTGTCGGGGATCCCGGCGTGGGAGCTGGCGGGATAGCGCCGGCTTTCCCTCACACTTTGCTGTTCGGCGTGTCGACCACCTCGGTGCCGTCCGGCTGCGGGACGGCGTGCATGTCGCCGAAGATGTTCGGGGCCTCGTCGCGGAGGAGCCGGAGGATGGCCACCGCCAGGCGTCGGATCTCGACGTCGGCGCCGTAGCCGCCGCGCATCTCGACGAAGTGCCGCCAGGAGCGGGCGTTGCCGGTCATGACCAGCTTGGTCTCGGCGGCGTTGGGGAGGACCGAGCGGGCGGCCTGCCGAGCGCGCTTCTTCCGCATGGTGGCGGATCCCTCGTCGCCGATCTGCCGGCCCAGCTCCTCCAGCAGTGAGCGGTACGCCTCCAGCCCTTCCTCGCAGGCCCCGACCCACGCCTCGTACGCCGGGCTCCCCTCCCGGATCTCGGGCGGGAGCACGAAGGCGATGTTCGACTCGTCGACGTACCGCTGGCTCAGCTGGGAGAATCCGAACCCTGCTCGATGCCGCACCAGCTCGTGCGTGAGCGCGCGGCTCACCCCCTCGATCAGCAGGCTCCACACCGCGTGCTCCAGCACGCTCCCATGCTTCACCCGAAGGATGTTCGCGAGGTACGATTCATTGGTGGTGCGCCCCTGGATGCTCTTGTGGCCGCCCTCCAGACCCGCGTCGGCCCCGAAGCTCAGATAACAGTTTCCGGAGAAGTGAGGAATGCCATTCCGACGCACGAAGAGTGTTCCGTTCGGCACGGTGAGACAGAAGACTTCCCCCTCGTAATCTACCCTCCGCAGGAGAACCCGTCGGTTGAGGAGCACCGGCTTCGGAGACTTCCGGGAGACGGAAAGCATCGGGAAGTTGCTCCCGGGGCGGGGCTCCTGCCGAGTCACGCTCGATTTGTGGCCCAGCTTGCAGAGGATCTCCTGGCACTGCCCCGCCAGCTCCTCCGACGTGGTACAGAGGATCTCCCGTCCGTTCGCGTACACATGCCCGTCCGTCCTCACCAGGATGCGCCAGATCTCGCGCAGCTCCTCCGTCGGGAGATCCAAGACCCAGCGAGGCAGCTTCTTGTTGGAGGAACGATGTCCGCATTCCCGCTCGAAGTAGGTTCTCCACTGGATTCCGCCACCCACGATCACGCGGCGGACTCCATTCCGGGGATCGGTCCACACGCTGTGCGGGAGGTCGAGCGATCGGCAGAGGCCTACCACCGTCGCGATGTGGTCTCCGTAGACCACGATCCCCTGGCCGGTGCCCGTCCGGCGGGAGAGCGATCCCTCCGTCGCGTAGTAGGCGCAGAGCTTGGCGAGCGCCGTGAGCCCGCTCCTGCCGCGGAGCGCGGCGCCCGCAACCCTGGTGGTGCGCGTGCCGTACTCGCCGACGGCATTGGCGAGCCGCTGGGAGTAGCGGACCTCGGGGAGCTCAACGGCCTCCGGGAAGGTCCCGGACCAGCCGTCCGCAGCGCCGTCGATCGCGAAGATCCGGTCCCCGATCTCGTCGGTGCGGACGAACCGGTACTCGCCGAGCTGTCGCGAGGGCAGGCGGAAACGGCCCCACAGGCGATGCTCCGGGGTGACCGCGAAGGAGATGTCTCGCCCTTCAGCGGCGTAGAGCTCGCCCGAGTATGGGTAGCGATGCGAGGCGATCGGCCGCTGGAACTCGGCCTTCCCGCTGGAGGGATTCTTCGTCAGCACCTCCTCGCGTCCGTGCAAATCGGCGAACCGGCGCCACCCTCTCCGAGTGAGGACCTCGGTTTCCTCGTCGAAGCACAAGCGCCCCGCGAACTCCGCGAGCACCTGCCCCGGGACGTCGCTGTCGCTCTCCCACTGGATGTGCTCCGGGTACACGAACTGCTGACGCGCCAGGAGGGTGACGCGCGGCTGACGAATGATCTGCACGGCTGGCCTCCGGTTGCCGGTGGAAGCGCGGAAGCTATCGCTGCGGGGTACGGAACGCCACCCCGTGGGGAGGCTACCGGCGATCGGCGATCAGTCTCCGGCGCCTCTGGATCGCGCGCCGCTCCTCCGACGTCGGTGGCGCGTCTTGTTCGCCCCTTTCCTCCGACCTACGTTCCCCCGACGCCCGACGCCCGACGCCCGACGCCCGACGCCCGACGCCCGGCAGCCGATCGCAGATAGCCGACCGCCCCATGCGAATCGCATCGATGCTCTCCAGCGCGACCGAGATCGTGTACGCGCTCGGCCTGGAGGACCACCTGATCTCCATCTCGCACGAGTGCGATCATCCGCCGGAGGCGCTCTCCCTGCCGCGCGCCAGCCGCTCGCGCTTCGATCCCACCGGGATGAGCAGCGGCGAAATCGACGCCGCGGTGCGGCGCAGCATGGAGGAGCACGGTAGCGTCTACGAGGTGGACACGGAGCGCCTGCGGGGGCTGCGGCCGGACGTAGTGCTCACCCAGGCGGTGTGCGAGGTATGCGCCGTCCCGACCGGTTCGGTGCTCGAGGCGGTCGCGACCCTTCCCCACGCGCCGGAGGTGGTCTCTCTCGACGCGCACACCTTGGAGGGGATCCTGGAGAGCGTGCGGCAGGTCGCGGAGGCGGCGGGCTTTCCGGAGCGCGGCGCGGAGGTGGTGGGCGAGCTGCGCGGCCGATTGTGGCGGGTGGCGGAGCGCGTCGCCGGCCGGCCGCGTCCGCGAGTCCTCCTCCTCGAGTGGCTCGAACCCCCCTTCGCGCCCGGGCACTGGGTCCCGGAGATGATTCAGCGCGCCGGCGGCGACTGCCTCCTCGGCAGGGCGGGGGAGCGATCGATCGAGGTGGCGTGGGAGGCGCTTGCCGACCTGCGTCCGGACGTGCTCCTCGTCGAGCCCTGCGGATACGACCTGGAGGGAGCCCGCCGGGATGCCGGCCTCCACCGCGACCGGCTCGTGGCCGCGAGCGGCGCGGCGGTCCGGAGCGGGCGGGCCTGGGTCCTGCACAGCTCCTTCTTCAGCCGCTCGGGACCCCGCGTGATCGATGGGGTCGAGGTGCTGGCCCGACTGCTGCACCCGGATCTCTTCCCCGACGTGCCGCTGGAGGGTCGGGCGGAGCGCTGGTCCTGATCCTGAGGGCGCTCGCCCGCGCCGCGGCTCCATGATCCACTCCTGATCCCTTCGACCATGCGCGCGCTGCCGACTCGCCTTCACGGCCTGCTCGACTATACGGTGGGACTCCTGCTGATCGCCCTTCCCTGGCTCTTCGGCTTCGCCCGGGGCGGAGCCGAGACCTGGGTGCCGGTGATCGTGGGGGCGGGGGCGATCGCCTACAGCCTCTTCACGGACTACGAGCTGGGCCTCGTCCGGCGGATCCAGATGCCGGTCCATCTCTGGCTCGACGTCCTGGCGGGCGCGCTGCTGGCGGTCTCCCCCTGGCTTCTCGAGTTCGACCCGGTCGTCTGGGTTCCGCACGTCGTCGTGGGACTGCTGGAGATCGGGGTCGCCTCGATTTCGAACACCGTCCCCGGCTACGAGCGGAGGAGAGGGGAGCGGGCCGGCGCCCGGTGAGCCCCGCTGGCGGAGCCCGAACGACTTCCGGGCCCGAGCATCGAGAGGATGCCCGGGCCCGGAAGTCGTCGGCCGCGGTTCGTTCGCCGTCAGCGTCGGCCGTAGGCGGATCGCCGATGGGGGTGGCTAAAAGATGAACGAGATCACGATCACGACGATGGCGACGACCAGGATCAGCCAAGCCGCGCTGCGGAGGGCGCTGATGACTCCCCCGAAGCCCAGGAGCGCGAGGACGATCAGGACGATGCCGACGATGAGCAGTAGCTCCATGGCTCCTCCAAAGATGTGCGCGTAAGCTACGGAATGGAGATCGGCGTTGCATGGAGCGTGCCCGTCTCCGGCGTGGCGACTCGGAACCGGTCGAAGGTGAAAACGGGAACGGCAGTTGCATACGGAAGGGTGGGAAGCGGATAGATAACACGATTCATATCAATAGACATACGGACCCCAGGGGCCCGTTCGCCACGGACGCAGGAGGGGGGATGAACCGCATCGCGAAGTACTTCGACGGGGACGGAGGGCTCCCGCAGCCCAAGGGCCCGTTCACCGATGCCGAGGCTCTCGAGCTGCTCATGGCCTACCGGAAGGATCCGTCGAACGTGCCGTGTCCGCTCTGCGGTCCCGACACGATCGAGGTGCTCGCCTTCATCGAGCCCGAGATCGACCCGAACGGCTTCGCGTCGGTCACCGTTCCGGAGGGAGAGTACGCTGCGGCGCTCTACTGCCATCGCTGCCAGCGCGCCATCGGCATCCTGGCGGGCGTGGGGACGGAGTAGTCGGGGCCTCCCCCAGCACCACCGCGCCCACCACCATCCCCACCCCGAGCCAACTGAGCGCGGTCAACCGCTGATCGAAGAGAGCCAGCGCGAGGAGCGCCGCCACGACCGGCTCCACGGCCGCGACCACCGCCGCCCGTCCCGCCTCGATTCGCCCCAAGCCCCAGTAGTAGAGGGAGTTGGCGAGAAGCGTCGTCCCCAGCGAGAGCGCCAGCAGGAGGGGCCAGGCAGCGGGCGGGAGCGCTAGCCGCGGCGCCTCGCCCAGCGACCACGCGGCGAGCCCCAACACCCCGGTTCCGGATAGCAGGGAGAAGGCGAGCGTCCGCATCACCCCGAAGCGAGGGAGATAGCGCCGCCCGAAGAGGTAGTAGGCCGAGTAGGAGAGCGCCGCCGCGAGGCCCCAGAGCACCCCCACCGCCGTCAGCCTCGCCTCGGCCCCGGCGGCTCCTAGGGAGGTGGCTCCCACTCCCAGCACCACCGCCAGCCCCGCCCCCAGCTTCCGCGCCGAGAGCGACTCGCCCAGCAGGAGCCGGGCTCCGATCATCACGAAGACGGGTGCGGTGTAGAGCAGCACCACCGCCACCGCCACCGAGGTCAGGTAGTTCGCGAGCTGGAAGGCGACGTAGAAGAGGCCGACGCCCACCGCCCCGAAAGCGCCGAGCAGCGCCGCGTCCCCGGCGGAGGCCAGACGGAGGGTCGCCGGCCGGAAGAGCGCGAGGTAAACCGACAGCGCGGCGGCGGAGAGCGCCGCGCGCCAGAAGGCGACCTCCCACGGCGTCACGCCCAGCCTGAAGAGCCCGAGGCTGAGCACCCCGATGGACCCCCAGAGGACAGCGGCCGCGAACACCGCCGCGACCCCGGTCCGCTCCCCCGCCAGCAGTGCCGTCATCCTCCGTCTCCTCCTCCAGGGATCGGTTCCTCTCATGGATCGGGGTATCGTACGCTAGGCTCGGCCGCCCGCGCCATCCCGTTGGGCGTCGGCGGCGGGTGGATAAATCGCTGGAATGGATAGTGCGTGGTCGGGGAGTGCTCATGCCGTCGTCAGGCGCTCCGCGAGGGAACGCGCGACGGAAGGGGTGCGGATCGGATTCGGGAGACGCCCTCCATCCGCACGGATCGGGAGAGAAAAACAACGCAGCGAGCCACCAGGGAGGCGAGAGTGACCATGGACACGCAAGGCGGACGGGGGCCCTCGGCGGTTTCCGATTCGGAGGTCCTGGAGGGGCTGAACGACCTGCTCCAGCTCGACCACGACGCGATCGGTGCATACGAGATCGCCATCGAGAAGCTGGACGACCGGGACCACGCCGACCAGATCCGCGGCTTCAAGGCCGACCACGAGCGCCACATCCGGGACCTGAACGAGACGATCCGGGCGCTCGGCGGCACTCCGACGAACGAGCCGCACGCGACTGGGCCGTTCAAGCAGGGGATGCAGAGCCTCGGCGCCCTCGGCGGCGACAAGGGGATCCTCCTCGCCTGGCGCACCAACGAGCTCCAGGTCCGCACCAAATACGACGGCTACGCCTCGAAGGCGAACTTCTGGCCGGCTGAGGTCAAGAGGCTCGTGGACCGCAACGCCCTGGACGAGGAGCGTCACTACCGCTGGGTGGCCGATACGTTGCAGGCGATGGGTGTCGGCCCCGGTGAGGGAGCCGAGACGGGGATGGCGAACCGGCTGCGCGAGCAGACGTCCCGCGTCTCCGCCCGCGCCGAGGAGCTCACCGGACAGGCCCGGGAGAGCGTGACTGCGGCGATGGACTCCGTCCGCGGTCGCGCGGCCGGCGGCCTGGAGGCGGCGGCCTCCCGGCTCGACGCGGCGGCCTCGCGCCAGGAGGGTGCCGGCGGCGCGAAGGCGCGCGCGGCGGGCGCGGCCCACCGGCTCGCGGACGGGATCGAGGGCACGGCCGAGTACTTCCGCTCCGGCGACGCGGAGCAGCTTCGCGCCGGCATGGAGAAGCGGGTCCGGACCCAACCGTTGCAGACGCTGCTCGCGACCTTCGCCGTCGGCTTCGTCGTCGGCCGCATTCTTCGATAGGGGGGGACATGGCCGACGAGATCCGGGTGACCAGTCAGGGCGCGGTCCCGCCGCGGAGCGCCGACATCGTGGTGAACGCCGATCCGGACGCGGCGGTGCCGGCGGATCACGCCGCCCACGATCCGGAGGATCCCAGCGTCGCGCGGGCGCAGATCGAACG
This sequence comes from Longimicrobiaceae bacterium, assembly GCA_965215255.1. GTDB lineage: Bacteria > Gemmatimonadota > Gemmatimonadetes > Longimicrobiales > Longimicrobiaceae > CBDCDN01. The sequence goes on from CBDCDN010000011.1 coordinate 450,714, forward strand.
GACCCGCGCCCGCATGTCGGAGACGATCGACGAGATCGAGGAGGTGCTCGTCCGGAAGAAGGAGAGCATCCAGGACCGGCTCGATTTCCTCTCGCCGGTGCGGGAGAGGCCGTTCGCCGCCACCGGGGTCGTCTTCGGCGCCGGGCTCCTGCTCGGCCTCATCACGGGCGGGAACGAGGGTGGAGCGCGAGCATCGTATCACGACGACGACCTCGAGATGCGCGCCGAGACGTGGGAGCGGCGCGCTCGCCGGCTTCTCCGCATCGCCAGGGAGCAGGAGGATGAGCTCGAGGCTCTCTCCGCGCGCCGCGGCGGCTCCCCTGCGGGGGAGGCGTGGAACGACAAGGAGGAGGTGGAGCGACACACCGCTTCGGACCCGTCTCGCCTCGGGAGCCTCGGCGACGAGATCGCCGAGCGGGTGACCGGCTATCTGACCGACGCGATTCAAGGGTTGTTCGGAGGGCGTCCCTCTCCCGGCTGAGAGCCGGAAAGCGGCCGAGCGCGGGGAGCGCCGGGGCGTCGTCCCGGCGCTCCGTGTTCCGGGCGGTTGCCGGACGTCGGCGGCCGGGGGTAATCTTTGGCCGCCCGGCGGCCAGCGCCGGAGCTGTCGCGGGCGGATCCAGCGCAGGGGGGAGATGCCGGAGGACGATCTGGAGGGCGGCCGGAGCGGCCGCGGTGCGGCGCGGCGCGGCATGGTGGCCGCGCTGGCCGTGCTGCTGCTGGCGGCGGCGTGCGTGCGGCTCGGGTTCTGGCAGCTCGACCGACTCGAGCAGCGGCGGGAGCGCAACGCCGCCCTCGCCGCGGCTCTCTCCCTCCCGCCGCTCGACCTCCAGGGGGAAGCGGTGCAAGCCGTGCTCCGAGACCCGGCTCGCTTTCTCTTCCGCCGCGTCCGAGTGAGAGGGGCCTATCTCCCGGAGGAAGAGGTGGTGCTGCGCGGGCGGGGGATGGAGGGGAGCCCGGGCGTCAACCTCCTCACTCCGCTGCGCATCTCCGGATCTCGCTGGACGGTGGCGGTGAACCGGGGGTGGGCCCCCTCGCCCGACGCGCTCACCGTCGATCCACGCCCCCTCTCTGAGCCCGGCGTGCGGGAGGTCGTGGGGTTCGTACAGCCATTCCCGCCCGGGGTTCGCGAGACTCGTCCGCTGGAAGGCGAAGTGGGCGGAGCGCCCCTCACCAGCATCCAGCGGCTGGACTCCGCTTTTCTCCGCCGGCGCGTCTCCGCGCCGCTCCTCCCCGTGTACGTGCAGCAGCTTCCCGATTCGCAGGCCGCCGTGGGGCTCCGCCGGCTCCCGGTTCCCGAGTTGGACGAGGGGCCGCACCTCGGCTACGCGGTGCAGTGGTTCAGTTTCGCCGCCATCGCAGTGGGCGGCCTCGGGGTCATGGTGCTCCGTTCAGGACGCGCCCGCCCGCTGAGCGGTTTGGGGGTGTGCATCTTGCACTGCTTGATGCATTCCTCCGCCGGCGCGGACGGGGCCATCGAACGCGGTCGCGGCGCCGCGGAACAGAGAGCCGGACGACAACCCCAACGAGGAGTACGACACATGGCGCGCTACGGAATGGACTACGGACGCGACTTCGAACGCGGCGGCCGCGGAGGCCGGTACGAAGGATGGGGCGGGTACGGCGGCTCGCAGGGGCAGACCGGCTACGGCGGGATGCGTTCCGACGGGTGGGGCTCCAACTGGAGCGACTTCCCGGGCGAGGAGGGGTGGTACGGGGAGGGACAGGAGGGATACCCCGGCGGGTCCTACGGGGGCGGCTCCTATGGCGGTGGCTCGTTCGGCGGGGGCCCCGAGGGCTCCTATCGCGGCCGCGGAAACCAGGAGTGGGGGGCTCGCACCGGCTCCGACCGCTATATGCGCGGGGGTGGCTACGACCGAGACTTCGGAGACCGCGGGTTCTCCGGCGGCGGTGGCTACGGCGGCGGTGGCTACGGTGGCGGTGGCTACGGTGGCGGTGGCTACGGCGGTCGTGACGTCGGCTACGACTCGGGCGGCACCGGCGACCGCGGAGGATCGACGCGCGGCGCGCAGCGCATGCGAGTCGCCGACCTGATGACCGAGAATCCGGAGTGCGTCACCCCGGACACCTCCCTGACCGAGGTCGCGAAGCGGATGCGCGACCTGGACGTGGGGATCATACCGGTAGTGGAGAGCAAGGAGAGCCGCCGCCTGAAAGGAGTCATCACCGACCGCGACATCGCTGTGCGGGCGATCGCCGAGGGGAAGGACGGGAAGGCCACGGTCGCGGACTTCATGACCGACGACGTGCAGACCTGCAACAAGAACGACTCGGTGGGCCAGGTGCTCGACGTGATGCGCAGCGAGCAGGTGCGCCGCGTGCCGATCACCGACCGCGACGGTCGTCTGGTGGGAATTATCGCGCAGGCCGACCTGGCGGTGGACTACGCCGGCTCCGACACGGAGCGCGAGATGCGGGTACAGGATACCATCGAGCGCATCAGCGAGCCGGCCAGCCCGTCTCGGAGCGGACGGATGGCCGCCCGCGGCCGCGCCTCCGCCTCCGGTGGGGCGAGCGCCCAGGGCCGGCAGGAGACCGGATCCCAGGCCCGCTCCGACCAGACCGGGAGCTCCGGTAGCGGCCAGAAGGCGACGAGCGGCTGAGGCGGCCGCCGACCCGCGACGGCTTCGCAGGGTCCGCCTCTCCGCGCCCGGGCCGCGACCGCCCTCTCCCGGAACCCGGGAGAGGGCGGAGCCTTTCGGCGTTCTCGAAGGCGGCCATTCCCTTCCTATCCGCCGCTCACTCCGCGTTCCAGCGCCGCAGGACGAGCGAGGTGTTCGCGCCGCCGAAGCCGAACGAGTTCGAGAGTGCGGCGTCCACCGCGGCCCGGCGCGCCAGGTTCGGCACGTAGTCGAGGTCGCACTCCGGATCGGGGTCGGTCAAGTTGATCGTGGGCGGGACCATTCCCCGCCGCATCGCGAAGAGGGTGAGCACCGCCTCGATCGCGGCGGTGGCGCCCAGCGCGTGGCCGAGCATCGACTTCGTGGAGGAGACCATCAGCCGATCCGCGTGGGGGCCGAAGACCGTGCGGATGGCCCGCGTCTCCGCGACGTCTCCCAGCGGGGTCGCGGTGCCGTGGGCGTTGACGTAGCCCACTTCTTCCGGCTCGAGGCCGGCGCTGCGCAGCGCGCGCCTCATGGCGAGAGCCGCGCCCGCGCCGTCCGTGGGCGGGGCGGTGACGTGGTACGCATCGGAGCTCATCCCGATCCCCAGCACCTCGCCCAGGATCGGCGCGTTTCGATCGAGGGCGCGCTCGAGCGATTCCAGCACCAGGATTCCGGCTCCCTCGGCGTGTACGAAGCCGCTGCGTCGCGCGTCGAAGGGACGCGACGCGGTCTCCGGCGAGTCGTAGTCGCTCGCCAGCGCGCGGGCCGCCGCGTACCCCGCGAACGAGAGGTGATTGATCGCGGCCTCGGTCCCCCCGGCGATCATGGTGTGCGCCTCGCCGCGGCGAATGACGTGAAAGGCGTCCCCGATGGCGTGGTTGCTGGTGGCGCACGCTGAGACGGTGGCGTAGTTCGGTCCCCGCGCGCCGGTGCGCATGGCCAGCTGGCCCGCGGCGAGGTTGGCGATCACGCCGGGGATGAAGAAAGGGGAGACGCGCCCGGCGCCCCTTTCCGCCGCCAGCTTCGCGGTCTCCAGGATCGTTCCGATCCCGCCGATCCCGGTCCCCACGATGATCCCCGTCTCGTCGGGATCGGGAACGGGGCTCAGGCCCTCGCTCAGGCCGGCGCCGCGCAGCGCCTCCTCCGCCGCGACGAGCGCGTACTGGATGAAGAGGTCCACCCGGCGGGCCTCCTTTCGATCGAGCACCCTGTCGGGGGAGAACCCCTTCACCTCTCCGGCGATGCGGACGGCGGGCGGAAGATCGCCCGGGTCGAATCGCGTCAGCGGCCCCGTCCCCGAGCGGCCGGCGACGGCGTTCTCCCACGTCTCGGGCGCCGAGTTGCCCAGCGGAGACACGACTCCGACACCGGTGACCACGACGCGGGTATTCTCTGGTTGCATCACAATCGGGTACTTCTCTACTCCGCCTTCAGCAGTCCCTGCTGGAGGGCGAAGCGGACGAGCTCGCTCCGGTGGTGGAGCCGGAGCTTCTCCATGATGCGGGAGCGGTAGGTATCCACCGTCTTGGGGGAGATGAAGAGCTTCTTCCCGATCTCGGCGGAGCTGAACCCTTCCGCCGTATAGCCCAGCACCTCGAGCTCCCGCTCGGTGAGCTTCGAGAGCGGGTCCTCTTCGCCGCGCGCCGCTTTGCCGCGGAAGCCCTGGAGCAGCAGCTTGGCGGCATTGGGATAGAGGAAGACGTCGCCCCGCGCCACGGTGCGGAGCGCCTCGATGAGCTCCTCATCGGCGCTGCGCTTGCTCACGTAGCCCGAGCCGCCGGCCTCGAGGACCGGGAGGAGGTGCTCCTCCTCGCCATGCATGGTGAGCACCAGCACGCGAGAGCCCTGCTTCATCGCCGCGATGCGGCGGGTGGCTTCTAGCCCGCCGATCCCCGGCATGGAGAGGTCCATCACCACGACGTGGGGCCGGAGGCTCTCCGCCATGGCCACCCCTTCCTCGCCCGTGCCGGCTTCGCCCACGACCTCGAGCCCGGGCTCGGCCTCGAGGAGGGCCCGGAGGCCCGCGCGCAGGACGGCGTGGTCGTCGACGAGCAGGATACGGATCGGCTGGTTCTCCATGGCGTATCCGTCGGCACACGAGGGGTGCTGCATTCGGCGCCTGAATGTCGATCCCCGCGAGGCGGAACGCAAGCCGGCGCGGACGGCTACTGCTCGGCGCGGAAGCGGACGACGATTCGGGCCAGCTCCTTCAGGTCGAACGGCTTGCCTAGCAAGGGCTGCCCGGTGAGCCGGGCCTGCTCCCAATCCGGCTCGCCGGGGGCGGCGCCGGTGACGAAGATGACGCGGCCGGCCAGCCGGGGCATCTCGAGACACATGCGGTTCCAGAGCGCCAGCCCGCCGCGCTCCCCCAGGCGCAGGTCGAGAAGCATGGCGTCCGGCTGGCAGGAAAGGATCGCCTGGAGGACGTGCGCCTCGGGCTCACCGGCGGGATCGAATTCGCGGACCTCGAGTCCGGCGCGCTCGAGGAGGCGCCGGATCGCATGGCGCACCGCGCGATCGTCGTCCACGAGCATGATGCGGGCGCCGCGGATCGGTTCCAGCTCGGCCGCCAGGTGACGCTCCAGCTGGGGGCGGGAGAGCAGGCGGGGTGCCGCGGAGAGCTGGATCTCGAAGGCGGCTCCCCCCAGCGGGGAGTCGTCGCGGTAGGTCACCGTGCCGCCCAGTTGGCTGACCGCCCAGGCCACGGAGCTGAGCCCGAGCCCGGTCTCGCCGCCCTCGCCGCGCCAGAAAGGCTGGAAAACGTCCGCCTGATGGGCCGCGGGGATGCCGCAACCGTCGTCCTCCACCCGCAGGACGATGACCGGCGGGCCCTCGCCCGGAGCGCGGGAGGAGAGCGAGACGGAGATCTGCGTGCGCGCGTAGCGGGTGGCGTTGCCCACCAGGTTGGAGAGCGCGCGCACCCAGAAGGAGGCTCTCCCCGCGATCCGCACTCCCTCGGGGAGCGAGGAGTGGAGGCGTAGGGTGGCGCTCCCCAACGCGCGGACGCGGTCGGCGAGGACTTCCTCGGTGAGGGCGAGGGGGTCGAAAGTCACCTCCGGGGAGAGGCCGCGCCCCGCGACGGTGTCCATCATGTCGCGGAGCATGCGGGCGAGGACGTCGGTGATCCCGACCACCCGGTCCACCTCGTCGCCGGGAAGGCGGCCGGCGTCCAGCTCTCCGCGCGCGAGCATCGCCCACCCCTGGAGGATGGTGACCTCGTTGTTGAGGTCGTGCACGAGCTCGCCCATGACGCGTCCCGAGCGCCGCGAGGCGCTCCTCTGCGTCCAAGGGCCCCTTCTTGTCAGCCGCCATGCGAGCGAATGCGGTATTCGGGTGCGCGATCTCCGGCGTCTCGTACCCGACGGAGCTTTCGAGGATCGCGGAGGAACTTACGGCTTGAAATAATCGGTGTCGAGACGTATGCGAGTGGGCGTGCCGGGAAGGTGCCCGCTACGTTCCAGGCAGCTTCTCGGGAAGCACCGCACCACCCCCCATCTTTTCTCAAGGAGATGTCATGAAGACCGCTCGCCTGCTCTTCGCCGCCCTGGTCATCGCCATGGCCACGTCCGCGTGTGCGGATATGACCGGCCCGGCCCACGACTGCCCCTGGATGGGCGGCGGCGGCACCTGCGACAGCTAGTCCGCTGCGCGAAGAGGACGTACACGGTCGCGGCCTATGCCGCCACCGTGTACGTCCTCAGGGTCCCCACGAACGCGTCCGCGAGCTGGTCCCCGATCTCCTCGATGGCCGGCGCGACCTCCCGCTTGACGGCCGGAGGGACGGCTCTCCGGTTCACCGACTCCAGCAGCGCCTCGGCGGTGATGCGGCTCTTTGCCTCGCCGCGCTCCTCCGCCACCGCCGCGGCCCGCCGGGCGGCCTCGGCCGCCCGCTCCCACTGGCCCACGCTGCTCGCGCCGTGCGCCAGCTCGATCAGTGCCCGGGCCTCGCCCTCCTCCAGGTTCGACCCCTCGATGGCGTCGAGGACCTCGTACCAGCGCGCGTCGAAGAGCTCGGCCTCGCCTATCCCGCCTGCGGCCCGGGCGCTGTCCGCCAGGGTGAAGAGACGGTCCATGGGCTGAGTGAAGAGCGGGAGCAGGGCTTCGAACACCTTGTGGGCGCGCGCGAAATACCCCTCGCTCATCCACCAGTAGGCGACGTCGTGCGCGAGGTTGGGAAGGCGCGAGCTGCGTGGCCCGTAGGCGTCGAACGCCTCTCGCGCGAAGCGCTCGGCATCGTCCGCCCGGTCCATATCGGCGTGGAGGGCGAAGAGGTCGTGCAGCGCCTGCCCCTGCTCGTGACGCATCCCCCCGCGGCGGGCGCCGCGCAGGGCGCGGACGTAGAAGCGGCGGGCGCCGGGAAGGCTGCCGCGCTGCCAGTAGAGATGTCCGAGCCCGCGGAAGGCGCGCGAGTACATGCGCCAGTCGCGAGCCTGCCGGGCGAGCCCGATGGCGCGCCGGAACCAGACCTCGGCCCGGGCGTGGTCGGCCGAGATGCGGGCGATCCGCCCGACCGAGAAGGCGGCCGCGGCGTCGGCGGGGCACGCGAGGGCCGCATTCTGCGCGAAAGCCAGCGCCGTGGCGAGGGAGCCGCGCGCCTCCGCCCACTGCGAGACCTGCCGGCAGGCGAGGGCGACCGCCTCGGCCGGGAGATCGGTGGGGGCGTCCACCAGCGATGCCAGCGTCCGCAGGGCTTCCTCCACGGCGGGATCGAGGTCGGCGGCGAGCTGCGCGGCGAGGCGCCGCTCCTGGGTGCCGGACGCGAAGATCTCCGCGCGCTCCGCCGCCGGCGTCTGCGCCCAGAGGAGCACATCGCGAAGCGCCTGCCAGAGCGTCCCGCCGGCGGCCCCCGGGATTTCCTGCAGAACGTCTCCCCCTTCGAGCGCTTCCGCCCCGTGCAGGAGCGGCGGAGGGATGTGCCAGCGCCGGCTCGTCTTGCGCGCCGTCGCGGCGGTGCGGCGTCGGGTCATGAGTTCCACTCTCTGCGTTGTTCGGTGAACCGTACCGGCCAAAAGATGCAATTCTACAGCAAGAGTATCGGCAGTTGGAGCCCGGCGCCAGACTTTTGCGGTTCTCCGTCCTCAAGGGAGCGGAACCCGTTCACCTTCTCACCCCACCCCCGCCGCCTGCGACTGAAGCGGCCCTTCGAATTCGGTCCCGACGAGCCCCGAGAGGAGGAAGTCGATCACGTCCCCGGCGGAGTACTCGGTGCGTCCCTGCGCGAACCGTTCGATCAGCCGCAGGTCGTCGCCGCTGGTGAGGAGCGACCGTTCCACCTCGCCGCTCTCGCGTACCTGCCCGCAGCCGACGTCCGCCATCAACGCGTTGCAGAGACACTTCCGGCCCAGGGTGTCCGTGACGGAGCCGCCCTTCTTCACGAACGTATCCACCGGCTCCGCCGAGCAGCGATAGCCGATCCTCCCGTTCTCCATCCGGTAGGCGTTGCGGAGGTAGCCGAGATCGCAAACCCGCTCGCGCGCCTGGTAGAGGCTCTCCTCGGCGAGCGTCCCCTGCAGCTGCACCACCTTGAAGGGGAACCCCGTGGGCGAGGCGCGGAAGTCGGTGAGCACGTCCACCGGCTCGGAGAGCGAGCGCTGCAGGACCCGGTCCTTGTTCTCGCGCGTGATCCCCGCCTCGTTGGCGTAGGCGAAGAGCGTCCCCACCTGGATCCCCGCGCCCCCCGCCTCTAGCACCTGCACCAGCTTCTCCGGCGATCCCGCGCTGCCCGCCACCCAGAAGGGGAGGCCGATCTCCTTCATCTTCTCGAGATCCACCACGTCGCGCTCCCCGTACACCGGCTCGCCACGCTCGTTGAGGCGGAGCTCGCCGCGAGGGGGGGCGTTGTGGCCGCCGGCGGTCGGGCCCTCGATCACGAACCCGTCCACCCGGCCGGTCGCTTTGCGCGCGAGCATGGCGGCGAGGCTGTTCGAGGCGATGATGGGGAAGAAGAAAGGGCGCCGCAGAGGGGGTGGATCGCCATCTTCCCAGTGCTCGCGAGGGTCGAAGGTGAGATACTCGATCTCGTCGCGCTCCAGCCCCTCGACGTCGAACCTGATGGAGGCGGGGCGGTGCTCCGCGAGGCGGTCGAGCGCGCCCGGGATCTCCTTGGGGATCCCCGCGCCCATCAGCACGTAATCCACCCCGGCGAGCATCGCCCCGTAGAGCGACCCCAGGTTCGGCATCTGAACCTTGGTGAGGAGGTTGATTCCGACCAGTCCGTCGTGGCCCTCCTTCGCGAGATAGACCTCGCAGAAGTTGGACAGCATGGTGAGCTGATGACGGACCCGGCTCACCACCTGCTTGTACATCGGGGCCGCGCGATACGGGTGCCCCTCCGGCCGCCCATCCGGGAGGAAGTAGCGCCGGAGGACCTCCGCGCTCACCCCGGGGACGGGGAACTGGTCCATCGCTCGGCGCAGATGGCCGCCCACGTCGCCGTCCTGCAGGCGCCGCACGAAGAGGCTGTCGAGCGCGGTCCCGGAAACCACGCCGAGCTGCCCGTGCATGGACACCGCCTTGGCGAGGACCCAGTCGGATACCCCGACCCCCATGCCCCCCTGAATGATGATCGGGTGAGCGAGAGATCCGGTCATGAGACTCCGTGGCTCGGTGGTGGTGAGAGAACGCCCAATCTACGGGGGTCCTCGTGCGGTTGGCAAACGGTGGGGGCACCGACCTCGAAGATGCAAACGTCGGACCGACGAGACGCTCGGCGCGCTCCCCGGCCCGTCCGCCTTCGCGCGGCGCGGTGCGAGTGTTGCACACGCTACCGCGCGCAGGCTATCTTCGCAGCGGGAAATCGGCGATTTTGCGCTCTCCCGGCGCGTCGGTCCAATACACATCCGGAGCGGTATCGGTCCATGGCACCCGTATCTCCCGCCACCCTCGAGGGGTGGTACGCCCTCCACCAGATGATGCGTCTCGACTGGGGGGCGCTGCGCGCTCTCCCCGCCGGGGAGCGGTCTCGGGTCGCCGCGGAGGCCTGCGGCCTCTTCGAATCGTGGCGCGCGCCGGACTCCGGCGGGTGGAGCGCCGCCTTCCGTCTCGTGGGGCGCGGCGCCGACTGGCTCTTCGTCCACTTCCGCTCCTCCCTCGACGAGCTGGCGGAGCTGCAGCTCCAGCTGCGCCGCTCGCGCTTCGGAGAGATTCTCGACGCGGAGTACGACTACCTCTCGGTGACCGAGGCGGGCTTCTACGACCTCACGGCGGAGGCGGCCTCCGCGGCTCGCCCCGGTTCGCCGGAGTACCAGAAGCGGATCGCGGAGCGCCTGGAGGCGGAGGCCGGCAGCGCCTATATCAGGACGCGCCTCTACCCCGAGGTGCCGGAGGGGATGCGCTACGTCTCCTTCTATCCGATGGACAAACGGCGCGAGGGAGAGGACAACTGGTACCGCCTCCCCATCGAGGAGCGCAACCGGCTGATGCGCGAGCACGGCTCCACCGGCCGGCGCTTCGCGGGCCGCGTCTTCCAGATCATCACCGGCTCCGTCGGCTTCGACGATTGGGAGTGGGGCGTCACCCTGTTCACGCGCGACCCGCTGGAGCTGAAGCGCATCGTCACCGACATGCGCTACGACGAGGTGAGCGCGCGCTACGCCGATTTCGGCGAGTTCTTCACCGGGATCCGCGTCGAGCCCGGGGAGTGGCCGTCCCTCCTGGAGGTCGAGTGAGCCGTCCAGTCGAGCGCCGGCGGCAGCTCTGGGCGCGACCCTTCTACCCCATCGGCTCCGCGGTCCTCGGATTCTTCGCCGCCTTCGGCCGATTCGGCTCCTTCCTGACGGAGTCGGCGCGCGCAATCACCGATCTCTCGACGTGGGGGCCGCTGCTGATCACGCAGATGCGGCGCCTGGGGGTGGACTCCATCCCCATCGCGCTCTTTCTGGCCTCCTTCACCGGGATCGTGCTCGCGCTGCAGGCCTCCTACACCTTCACCGGCGCCATCCCTCTCTACTTCGTCGGGACTCTGGTCGGAAAGACGATGATCCTGGAGCTGGGACCGGTGCTCACCGGCCTCGCGCTCGCGGGGCGGGTGGGAGCCAACATCGCGGCGCAGCTCGGGACCATGCGCGTCTCGGAGCAGATCGACGCGCTGGAGACGCTCGCCTACAACCCGGTCGCCTACCTGGTGGTGCCGCGGGTGCTGGCGGGGACGCTGATGTTCCCGATCATCGTGATCTTCTCCAACGCCCTCGGCATCGCCGCGGGGTGGATCACGGCGATCAACCTGCTCGACATGTCGACCGAGGAGTTCGTCCGGGGGCTGCGCCTCTTCTTCGAGCCGTTCGACATCACCTACTCGCTGATCAAGACCACTTCCTTCGGCTTCCTGGTCACCATCGTCGGGTGCTTCCAGGGCTTCACCACCGAGGGCGGGGCGGAGGGCGTGGGGATCGCGACCACGCGCGCGGTGGTGATCTCGAGCATGCTGATCCTGCTGTTCGACGCCTTCTGGGCCGTGGTGCTGCTGCAATGATCGAGCTGATCGACGTGCACAAGGCCTTCGGTCCGAAGCGGGTGCTCAACGGCTTCTCGCTCTGCGTCGCGGATGAGAGCACGGTGGCGCTGGTCGGCTTCTCCGGGGCGGGGAAGTCGGTCACGCTGAAGCACATCGTCGGGC
>CBDCDN010000012.1:0-106892 GCA_965215255.1 Longimicrobiaceae bacterium
GGCGGATACTACGGCCAGAGCGGCGGGATCTCGGGCTTCCTCGGCTACAGCCAGCCCAACCTCTTCGGGCAGGCCAAGCAGGCCGACCTGCGCGCCGAGTACGGCTACGGCCGCAGCTCGTTCCAGGCGTCGTACACCGACCCGGCGCTCTTCGGGACGCGAAACTCGGCGAGCGCCTCGGTCTTCCACACCGACGACCGCTACCGGGGCTTCAGCTTCACCGACGGGCGTCAGGTCCGCACGGGGGCTTCGTTGCGCTACGGCTTCCCGGTCTTCGGGCTGTCCTGGACCCGTGCCTTCCTGGGCTACTCCCTCTCCCGCCTCAACTACCAGGCGCGGGACGCGGAAGACTGCGACCCGGGGAACATCTTCTGCCAGCCGAGCGCGATCGCCAGCAATCTGTCGCTGGCGCTCACGCGCGACACGAAGAACCACCCGCTCTTCCCGACGGCCGGGACGCGTCAGAACGTGACGGTCGAGCAGGTCGGCGGACCGTTGGGCGGCGACGGCAACTTCCGGAAGCTGACCGGCGACGCCGAGTGGTGGGTGCCGGTGGGCCAGCTCGGAGGCGGCGCTCCGGGATCCCGGCCGATCGTCATGACCTTCGGGCTGCAGGCGCGCGGCGGCGCGGTGTTCGGCGATGCCGGCCGCTTCCCGCTGCAGCGCTTCTTCCTCGGCGGCACGCAGTGGGGCCAGGCGCTTCGCGGCTACGAGGAGTCCACCCTCACGCCCTTCGGCTACTTCGAACGGCAGAGCGGGGTGGTCTCCAGCGCGCAGCGGCTCGGCGACGCCTTCTTCACGATGACGGGGGAGTACGCGATCCGGTTCAACGACAACCTGTCGCTCTCGCTCTTCGGCGACGCCGGGAACATCTGGAGCGAGCCGGGATCCGTGAACCCGACCCAGCTCTTCCGGAGCCTCGGCATCGGCGCCACCATCGTGACGCCGTTCGGTCCGCTCGGACTGGATTACGCCTACGGCTTCGACAAAACCCAGCCTGGCTTCCAGTTCCACTTCAAGATCAATCAGCCGGGATTCTAACTCTCAGCCCTGGATTCACGGGACGATGAAGCGTTTTCTCAGCACGGGTATGATGATCGCGGCGGGCCTGGCATTCGCATCGACCGCTCCGGCGGCCGCCCAGGAGCCCGCCATGAAGCTCGGATACATTAACTCGCAGAAGATCCTCGCCGAAGCGCCGGCCGCGGTGCAGGCCCGCGGCCAAATCGAGGCGGAGCTCAAGCCGGCCGTCGACTCGCTCAAGCCGATGGAGGCCCAGCTCGAGACGCGGCAGCAGGAGCTGCAGACGATGCTCGCCGAGGGCCAGCGCTTCGCGCAGGACCTCGAGCGGCAGGCGGCCACCCTCACCGCCGACGCGCGCGCGGATCGCGAGCAGCAGCTGCAGCAGCGCCGCGAGACCTTCGCGGGCAAGCAGGCCGAGTATCAGCAGATCCTCGTCACCTACCAGCAGACGCGGCAGGAGGTGCAGCAGCGGGCCCAGCAGCGCGAGGAGGAGCTGATGGCCCCCGTCATGCGGCGCATCAGCGAGGTGCTGGAGCAGGTCCGTACCGAGGGGGGCTACGCGATGATCTTCGATGTCGCCGGAGGCACCATGCTGGTGGCCGCCGATCCGGCGCTCGACCTCTCGGAGCAGGTGCTGTCGCGGCTCCGGACGCCCGCCTCCGGCCAATAGCCGCCCGGTCTTCCCCCGAGACGGCATGCCTGCGGCCCGTACCGGGTCGCAGGCATCGCTCTTTCTCCGACCCGCACTGCCATGCCTGAGCTACGAGTCGCCGAGATCGCCCGGCTCGCCGGGGGTCGCGTCCTGGGAGATCCGGAGGCGCGGATCGGAGCCGTCGCCCCCCTCGAGGACGCCGGGCCGGGGGAGCTGACCTTCGTTGCCAATCCCCGCTACCTTCCCTATCTTCAGGGCACTCGTGCCGCGGCGGTCCTGGTGTCCGCCCCGCTCGCGGGCGAGGCCCCGGACAGGCTCACGCGGGTGGTGGTGGAGGACGCACACGTGGCGCTCTACCGCGTGCTCCCGGCGCTGTATCCACCGGCTCCGCCGCCGTCTGGGATCCATCCCACCGCGGTGATCGATCCCTCGGCGGAGATCGGAAGCGCGGCAAGCGTGGGACCCTTCGCGGTGATCGGCGCGGGCTGCTCGGTCGGCGAGCGGACCCGCCTCGGAGCGCACGTGGTGGTGGGGGAGGGGAGCCGCGTCGGAAACGACTGCGTCGTGCACCCTCAGGTCTCGATCTATCCGGGCGTGGTCGTCGGCGACCGGTGCGTCCTGCACAGCGGTGCCCGGCTGGGGCGCGAAGGGTTCGGATTCGTCTGGGCCGAAGACGGGCATAGGAAGGTTCCGCAGGTCGGCCGCTGCATCCTCGGCGACGACGTCGAGGTGGGGACGAACGCGACGATCGACCGCGGCTCCGTCGGTGACACGGTGGTGGGCTCCGGAACCAAGATCGACAGCCTCGTGCACCTGGGCCACAACGTCCGCGTGGGCCGCCACGCGATCCTGGTGGCGCAGGTGGGGATCGCCGGGAGCGCACGTGTCGGGGACGGGGCCGTGCTCGGAGGGCAGGCGGGGGTGATGGGGCACCTCACCATCGGCGCGGGGGCGCGCATCGGGGCGCAGGGCGGGGTGATCGGCGACGTCCCCGCGGGGGAGACGTACTCGGGCTACCCGGCCCGTCCTCACAAGGAGGCCATGCGGGCGCTGGGCGCCCTCTTCCGGCTGCCGGACCTCGTTCGCCGCGTGCGGGAGCTGGAGAGGGCCGTGGACGGCCGCCCCTCGGGCGATTGAACAGGAAAGGACCGCCTCTCCCGAGGCGGGTTCCGATACATCGAGAGCATGGGCATACCGCGACAACAGACCATCGCCGGGCCGCTGGAGATCGACGGGGTCGGGCTGCACAAGGGAGAACGGGTGAGACTGCGACTCCTCCCGGCCGAGGTGAACACCGGCATCCGCTTCCGCCGCACCGATCTGGAGGGTTCGCCCGACATTGCCGCCGTCGCCGCGAACGTGGCGGCGACGGACCGCGGCACCACCCTCGCCTCGGGAGCGGCGAAGGTCCACACGGTGGAGCACCTCCTCTCGGCGGCGGTGGGCGCGGGCGTGGACAACCTGATCGTCGAGCTCGACGCCTCGGAGCCGCCCGCCGGGGACGGCAGCGCCCGCATCTTCCTGGAGGCTTTCGAGGCGGTGGGCGTCCGGGAACAGGACGCGCCGGTGAAGCTCATCGAGGTCTCCGATACCTTCTCGGTCCAGGAGGGCGACTCCCGATACGTCGTCACCCCGGCCGTGGCCTTCGAGGTCGCCACCACGCTCGAGTACGAGCACCCGCTGATCGGGCGGCAGTTCGGCTCCTTCCGCATCGAACCCGACGTTTACCGCCGTGAGGTGGCCCCGGCCCGCACCTACGGGTTCGAGCACGAGGTGGAGGCGCTGCGCGCACGCGGCCTGGCGATCGGCGGGACGCTGGAGAACGCGGTGGTGCTCACCGAGCAGGGGCTCGCGGAGGGTGTCGCGCTTCGCTTCCCCGACGAGTTCGTGCGGCACAAGGTGCTCGACCTCGTCGGCGACCTGGCGCTCCTCGGGGCGCGGCTGGCGGGGCAGATCGTGGCCCAGCGGCCGAGCCACCGAGGGAACGTCGCGCTGGCCCAGGAGATCCTCTCCCGAGCGGAGAAGAAGGCGCTCGCGCGCCCGATCCTGGACGTCGAGCAGATCATGCAGTACCTCCCCCACCGCTACCCCTTCCTCCTGGTGGACCGGGTGGTGGGCTACGAGGAGGGGAAGCGCATCGTCGGGCTGAAGAACGTCACCATCAACGAGCCCTTCTTCGTCGGCCATTTCCCCGGGCGCCCCACCATGCCGGGGGTGCTGATCATCGAGGCGATGGCGCAGGTGGGCGGCCTCCTCCTCATGGACTCGATCGAGAATCCGGAGGACAAGATCGTCTACTTCATGACGCTTGACAACGTGAAGTGGCGCCGCCCGGTGATTCCGGGGGATCAGATCCGGTTCGAGGTGGAGGTGGTCCAGATCCGCGGCCGGACGGCCCGCATGAAGGGCGTCGGGACGGTCGACGGGCAGGTCGTCGCCGAAGCGGACATGATGGCTCGCGTCGTGGATCGTTGATACCGAAATGCAAGCTACCTCACACCCCGCCGGAGCCCGTGTCCACGCCACCGCGCTCGTCGATTCGTCGGCGGAGCTGGCGGACGACGTCGCCGTGGGGCCGTATTCGATCATCGGCCCTGGCGTGTCGGTCGGCGCGGGGACGCGGATCGCCTCACACGTCCTCATCGAGCGCGACACCACGGTCGGCACGGAGTGCGTGATCCACGCCGGCGCGGTGCTGGGGACGGATCCGCAGGACCTGAAGTACGCCGGCGAGCCGACGCAACTCCGGGTCGGGGATCGGACGGTGATCCGGGAGTACGCCACCCTCAACCGCGGGACCACGGCCCTCGGGCACACCCGCGTGGGGGACGATTGCCTGTTGATGGCCTACTCGCACGTGGCGCACGACTGCAGCCTCGGGGACCACGTCATCGTGTCGAACGCCGTGAACATGGGCGGCCACGTCAGCATCGGCGACTGGGCGATCGTGGGCGGCATGACCCCGATCCACCAGTTCGTGCGGATCGGGGCGCACGCGTTCGTGGGCGGCGGCTCGCGCGCCGCGAAGGACATCCCGCCGTTCGTGAAGGCCGCGGGCTCTCCGCTTCAGCTCTACGGGCTGAACACGGTGGGGCTGCAGCGGCGCGGCTTCTCGGAGGACGTGCGGCGCGAGCTGAAGCGGGCGTACCGGCTCTTCTTCCTCTCGACCTACAACACCTCGCAGGCGCTGGCGCGCGCGCGCGACGAGCTGCGCTCCCTGCCGGAGATCGAGACCTTCGTCTCCTTCTTCGAGGCCTCGGAGCGGGGCGTGTCGGTATGAGCGGGGATGCCGGCCTCCCGATCGGGGTGGTGGGGGTGGGGAGCCTCGGCTTCCACCACGCCCGGATCCTGCGCGAGGTGGAGGGGGCCGAGATGGTGGGGGTGTTCGACGCGCGCCCGGAGCGCGCCGCCTCGGTCGCCGCAGAGCTCGGGGTGCGCGCCTTCTCCTCGCTGGAGGGGCTGCTCTCGGAGGTGGAGGCGGCGGTCGTGGCGGTGCCCACGGTCGAGCACGCTTCGGTTTCGCTAGCTGCACTGGAGCGCGGGGTCCACCTGCTGATCGAGAAGCCGATCGCGGCGACGCTGGAGGAGGCGGACCGCATCCTCGCGGCGGCGCGGGCGCGCGGGGCGCAGGTCGCCACGGGACACGTGGAGCGCTTCAACAGCGCGCTCCGCGCCTGCGAGCCCTTCCTCGACGCGCCGCGATTCATCGAGTCCCACCGGCTGGCTCCGTTCAATCCAAGGGGAACAGATGTGGCGGTGGTGCTCGACCTGATGATCCACGACATCGACCTCATCCTGGGGCTCGTGGGAGGCCCCGTGGCGGGCGTGGACGCGGTTGGAGTGGGGGTGCTCACCCCCAGCGTGGACATCGCCAACGCGCGGCTCCGCTTCGAGACCGGCGCGGTGGCGAACATCACCGCCAGCCGCGTCTCGAAGGAGCGCATGCGGAAAATCCGCATCTTCCAGCGCTCGGGCTACATCAGCCTCGACCTGGGAAGCGGCGCCGGCGAGTTCCTGCGTCTCCGCGGGGGGGTGGAGCTCGGGAGCCCGGGAGATGCTCCGCCGCAGCTGGAGGGGATCGTGGAACGGGTCGAGCTGCAGGGAGACGGACGGGAGCCGCTGCGCGCCGAGCTGGAATCCTTCGTCGCCGCCTTGCGCGGCGAGCGCGAGCTCGTCGTCAGCGGGTGGGACGGCCGGCGCGCGCTGGCCGTGGCCCTCGACATCGTGGAGCGGATCGAACAGAATGTCTTTGCTTGACATCCGGCGGGAACGCAAGCAGCTCGGGCACCGCTACCGGCGGCCGCCCTCCTTCTTCCGGCTTCTCGCCTACCTGCTGCTCGTCGCCGCGGCGATCTGGTGGCTCGGACGGTTCTGACCGTCCGTGGCCGCGCGACCCCCGGCGGGTGGGACGAAGGCCCCCACCATCTTCCTGGCCGCGGGCGAGCCCTCCGGCGACCTGCACGGGGCCGCCCTCGCGCGCGCGCTCCGCGAGCGGATCCCCGGCGTCCGGCTGATCGGCCTCGGCGGAGCCCGCATGGAGGCCGAGGGGACGCGCCTCCTGGCGGGCCTGGACGACCTCGCGGTGATGGGATTCGCCGAGGTGCTCGCGCGGCTCCCCTTCTTCCTACGCCTTCGCCGCCGCGTCTTCGACTCGCTCCTCTCCGAGCGCGTCGATCTCGTCATCCCCATCGACTACCCGGGGTTCAACCTGCGGCTCGCGCGCTTCGCCCGCGAGCGGGGGATCCCGGTCCTCTACTACATCGCGCCGCAGGTGTGGGCCTGGCACGCGAGCCGCGCCGCCGACCTCGCGCGCGACACGGACCGGGTGGCGGTGATCCTTCCCTTCGAGGAGGAGTTCCTTCGCGGAGCCGGAGCCGCCGCGGATTTCGTGGGCCACCCGCTCCTGGACGTGCCGCCGCCGGAGCGGGAGCGTGACGAGTGGTGCCGCGCCGCGGGGCTGGACCCGGAGCGGCCCGTCCTCGCGCTCTTCCCGGGCTCACGCGCGCAGGAGCTCCGGCGCCACCTGCGCCTCTTCGGCGAGACGGCACGCGAGGTGGCGCGGCGGGACCCGGCGGTGCAGCCGCGGATCGCCGCCTCGCCCGACGTGGATCCCGGCGAGTACGCGGCCGCCGAGTGGCCGCTCGCCCGCCCGCCGCGGGAGCTGCTCCACTTCGCGGACGCGGCGCTGGTGAAGTCGGGGACCACCACGCTGGAGGCGGCTCTGGCGGGCACTCCGTTCGCGGTGGTATACCGAATGAATCCGTGGAGCTATCAGCTCGCGAAGCGGTTGGTGACGGTCCCGCACATCGCGCTCGCCAACCTGGTGGCGGAGGAGCGGCTCGTCCCCGAGTTCGTCCAGGGGGCCGCCACACCCGGGGCGCTGGCGGACGCGCTCCTCCCGCTCCTCGCCCGTGGCTCCTCGGAGCGGGCTCGGATGACGGCGGGATTCGAAGGAATCCGCGCGAAGCTCGGCGCGGGCGGCGCGGCCGTTCGCGTCGCTGAGACTGCCGCGGAGCTGTTGGGGGCGCCGTGAGCGGGGCCGGGTCCTCGCTCCGCGAAGGGGCGAAGCGCCGCCTGGTCGGCGGCGTCGGCGGAGGCGCGCTCACGGCGCTCCTGGCTACGGCCCGGTGGACCGTCCGCGGGAGGGAGCACTACGACCGCTGGTGGGGAAGCGGAAAGCCGGTGGTGTTCGCCCTCTGGCACGGCCGGCTGCTGCCCTGCTCCTACTATCACCGCGGCGAAGGGCTCGCCACCCTCATCAGCCGGCACCGGGACGGAGACTACATCGCGGGCGTGGTCGAGGGGTGGTGGGGCTACCGGGTGGTGCGCGGATCGAGCTCGCGCGGGGGTACGGCCGCGCTGCGCGGGATCGTGAAGGAGCTGCGGGAGGGCTCCGCCCTGGCAATCACCCCGGATGGTCCCCGGGGACCGCGGCAGAAGATGAAGCCGGGGCTGGTCGCGGCGGCGCAGGTGGCGGGGGTGCCGGTGATTCCCGTCTCGGCCGGCGCCGATCGAGCCTGGTGGATCGAGGGGTGGGACCGCTTCCTGGTTCCCAAGCCCTTCAGCCACTTGGTGATGGAGTACGCCGAACCGGTCACCGTCCCGAGATCGGCGGGCGAGGAGGAGGTGGCGGCGATCTCGCGGGCGATCGAGGAGCGGCTGAACGAGATGACGGCGCGCATCGATGCCGAGCTCGGGGCGTGACCCGGCCGCCATGCGCCTGCGCGAGTGGGTGCCGCGCTGGTGGCGCGGCGAGGGCGGTACCGCCGGATGGACCCTCGACCGTATGCTCTGGCCCGCGGAGCTCGGCTACCGCGCCGCGGTCCGCGCCAGGAACCTCGCCTACGATCGCGGTCTCCTCTCCCAGGCGACCGCCCGGATCCCCGTGGTGAGCGTGGGGAACCTGGGGGTCGGCGGGGCGGGGAAGACCCCCTTCGCCGCCTGGATCGCACGGCGCATGGTCGGGTGGGGAAAGCGTCCGGCCATCGTCCTGCGGGGCTACGGCGCCGACGAGGTCCTGGTGCACCGCGAGCTGAATCCCGAGGTCCCGGTGATCGTGGCGCCACGGCGGGCCGCGGGGGTGGAGCGGGCGGCGCGGGAGGGATGCGGCGTCGCGATCCTCGACGACGCCTTTCAGCACCGCGCCCTCGCCCGCCGGCTCGACCTGGTGCTGGTCGCCGCCGAAAGCTGGCGGCCTCCGCTCCGCCTGCTGCCGCGCGGCCCGTGGAGGGAGCCGCGCCGAAGCCTGGAGCGCGCGGGCGTGGTGGTGGTCACGCGGAAGACGGCCACGCCGGAGACGGCCGGGGCCGTGGCCGCGGAGCTGTCCGGGAGCACTTCCGCCCCGGTGGCCGTATGCCGAATCGCCCCCACCCGGCTGGAGACGCTGCACCCGCCGCGAGAGGAAGTCTCCCTCGAATGGCTCGGAGGGCGGGATCTGCTGGCGGTCGCCTCCCTCGCCGATCCGCGTCCGTTCGTCGAACAGCTACAGGAGCGCGGAGCCCGCGTGGAACTGCTCGCCTATCCCGACCATCACCCGTTCGACCTGGCGAACGCGACGCGGATCGCTCGCGCCGCGGGGGGGCGGCCGGTGGTCATGACCCGCAAGGAAGCGGTCAAGCTCCGCCCGCTCCTCCCCTCCGACCGAGCGGCGATGGTGCTGGACCAGCGGGTGGAGGTCGAGACCGGCTCGGCCGAGCTGGACCGGGCTCTGCGGGAGGCCGTCTCGTGAGCGCTCCGGACGTCCCCGTGGACGTGCTCGTGGTCGGGAGCGGGATCGCGGGGCTCTTCTTCTCCATCAAGGCGGCGGGGTACGGCCGGGTGGCGATCGTCACCAAGAAGGACCGGCCGGAGTCGAGCACGAACTACGCGCAGGGCGGGGTGGCCGCCGTGTTCGGACCCGACGATTCGCCGGCGCTCCACGCGCGCGACACCCTCGTGGCCGGTGCGGGGCTGTGCCACCGGGACGCCGTGGACGTGCTGGTGACGGAAGGGCCGCTGCGCGTGCGGGAGCTGATCGAGCTGGGGGTGCGCTTTTCACGAGAGGGTGGCGACCTGTCGCTGGGAAGGGAAGGGGGGCACTCGCGCCGCCGCATCGTGCGCGCGGACGACCTGACGGGGCGCGAGATCGAGCGGGCGCTGCTGGACGCGGTGGCCCGGAACCCCAACGTCGAGCTCTTCGAGAACCACGTCGCCGTGGACCTCCTCACCGCCGGCGATCCCGACTCCGGCGGCGAGCGGTGCTGTGGCGCCGTCCTGCTCGCCCCCGGAGACCACCGCCCCCACGTCGTCTTCGCGCGTGCGGTGGTGCTGGCGACCGGGGGCTGCGGGCAGGTCTACCGGCACACCACGAACCCCAGCATCGCCACCGGAGACGGGATCGCGATGGCCTACCGGGCGGGCGCCAAGATCGCGAACATGGAATTCGTGCAGTTCCATCCCACCGCCCTCTACCCCGCGACCGACCGCAGCTTCCTGATCTCGGAGGCGGTTCGCGGCGAGGGAGCCGTCCTGCGGCGCATGGATGGCGCGGCCTTCATGCACGACCATCACCCGCTCGGCTCTCTCGCCCCCCGCGACGTGGTGGCGAGAGCGATCGACGGCGAGATGAAGCGCAGCGGGGACCCGCACGTCGTCCTCGACTGCTCGCCGGTCGAGGACGGGGAGATCCGCGCCCGTTTCCCGAACATCCTCGCCGAGACCGCGCGGCGGGGGATGGACATGCTGCGCGAGCCGCTTCCGGTGGTCCCGGCCGCGCACTACCTGTGCGGCGGAGTGCTCACCGACACCGTCGGCCGCACCTCGCTGCCGGGGCTGTTCGCGGTCGGCGAGACCGCCTGCACGGGCGTGCACGGGGCAAACCGGCTCGCCTCCAACTCGCTGCTGGAGGCGCTGGTCTTCGCGCATCGTGCGGCCGAGCGGCTGGGGCCGCAGCTCCCCACGGTCCGGCCCCTTCGGCCCTCGCTTCCCGGGACGGGGGCGACGGGCGCCGCGGTCGAAGGGGTGCTCCTCGTCCACGACCGCGACGAGATCCGCTCGCTGATGTGGGACCTGGTCGGAATCGTGCGCACGGACGACCGTCTGATCCTCGCCGAGGGCCGGCTGCGGCAGATCGCGGTCCAGTACAGCCAGCTCTGGCCGCGCCACGCGCCGACGCCGGAGCTGGTGGAGCTCCGCAATCTCGTGCAGACGGCGCTGCTCATCACCTGGTGCGCGCAGCGGCGGCGGGAGAGCCGCGGCCTCCACTACCTCCTCGACTATCCGCACCGGGACAACGAGCGTTTCCTGCGCGACACCATCCTGAGCCGGTGATGGACGCGAGGGGGAGGAGGTCGGAGGCGTGAAGGTGATCCTCGCCGTCGTGGGAAGGGCGCGCGGCGCCCTCGCGGCGCCGATCGCGGAGTACGAGAAGCGCGCGGCTCGCTATCACTCCCTGGAGGTGATCGAGGTGAAGGAGCGGACGGCGCGCCACGTCGGCGGCTCCAACGAGGCAATGGAGGAGGAGGGAAAGCGGCTCCTTGCGCGAGTTCCGCCGGGATTCGAGGTTATCGCCTTGCACCGGCTTGGGGAGGGCTGGAGCTCCGCACGCCTCGCGGAGCACCTGGCGGAGCTGGCTCTCCGATCCGACCCCGGAGTGGCCTTCCTGATCGGCGGGGCGTTCGGCCTCTCTCCGGAGGTGCTGGAGAGGGCGCGGCACCGCCTCTCCCTTTCGGAGTTCACGATGCCTCACGAGATGGCCCGCCTGGTGCTCGCGGAGCAGCTCTACCGTGCCGGGACCATCATCCGGGGGGAGCCGTACCACAAGGGGAGCGGCGGCTGAATCGCGGAGCCGCGCACGGGCGCCGCCGCTCCGAACCTCCACCCGCCGGCCGCCGCGAACCGGCGGCCAGGAGCGTCCCTCATGGGGAGGACCCGCTGAACATCGAGATTCGTACTCACCCCCTCGGGGGGCCGGCGCTGGTCCGCGACTACCTGGGCGGAGAGGGAAGAGCGCGGAGCTTCTACGGGGGCTCTCCCTTCTCTCCGGCGGCCTATGTCGCCAAGTGGGACGAGATCCAACGCCGCTTCGCCCGCGAGGAGCGCGAAACCGCGGCGGGCGCGCTGCGCCCCACCTCCCCCCGCGCCCGGGAGCGCCTGGAGCGGTTCGTCCGCGAGGGCGGGGCGGTGGTCACCACCGGCCAACAGGCCGGCTTCCTCACCGGTCCCCTCTACACCGTCTACAAGGCTCTCACCGTCGCGCGGCTCGCCGGGTCGCTGGAAGAGCGGTTCGGCATGATCGTGCTCCCCGTCTTCTGGACCGCGTCCGAAGACCACGATTGGGCCGAGGTGAACCATGCCTTTCTCCTCGACGGAGACGACGAGGTCCGGCGGCTGGAGCTCCCCTCCGACGGCGACCGGGCCCTCCCGATGAGTCAGATGGAGGTAGGAGCGGAGGTGAAGCAAGTTCTAGAAAAACTGAGTCAAATTCTTTATACGCAGCCGTTTGCGGATGAGTATACCAGGTTGGTTCGAGACGCCTACCGGCCGGGCCGCTCGGTCGCAGGCGCCTTCTCCGCGATGCTCGCGGGGCTGCTCGCCCCCTTCGACGTCCTCCTCACGGACGCCGCCGACCCGAACCTGAAGCGGGCGTCGGCGCCGGTCCTCCGGCACGCGCTGGAGCACGCCGACTCGCTGGCCGCGGCGCTCCGGGGGCGTGGCGCCGCCCTGACGCGGGCGGGCTACCACGCGCAGGTCGCGGTGCTCGACGGCGCCACCAACGTCTTCTATCACGGGACGGGGCAGCGCGAGCGGATCGACCTCTCGCCGGGGGGCTTCCGGCTCCACGAGTCGCATCGCCTCTTCGAAGGCGGACCGCTCCTCTCCGAGGTCGATGCGAACCCCGCCCGGTTCAGCCCCAACGCCCTCCTCCGTCCGGTCGTCGAGAGCGCCGTCTTCCCGACGCTCGCTTACGTGGCGGGTCCGGGGGAGATCAGCTACTTCGCGCAGTCCGAGGTGCTCTTCCGGGAAATGGGGATCGAGCCGCCGGTGGTCCATCCGCGCTTCTCGGCCACCCTCGTCGAGCCCCCGGTGCGGCGGCTGCTCGATCGGCTGGGGCTCGACGCCTCCGAGCTCTCCCGCCCTCGCCACGAGCTGGCGACTCGCCTGGCGCGCGAGGCGGTGCCGCCGGAGGTCCGCGCCGGCCTCGCCGAGCTGGCGCGCTCGCTGACCGAAGGCTACCGCCGCCTCATCGACGAAGCGAGCCGCATCGACCCCTCCCTGCGGGGCTCGCTGGGGGCGCTGCGCAACGAGTCGCTCGCGCGTCTGGCGGAAAGCGAGCGGAAGATCGTCCGGCGGGTGCGGGTGCGGGAGGAGGTGCTTGTCGCCCGGCTGGACCGGGTGCGGGCTCACCTCCGCCCGGAGGGGCAGCCCCAGGAGCGGGTGCTGAGCCCCGTCTCCTTCCTCGCGCGCTTCGGGCCGGAGCTGCTGCGCCGCCTCCATGCCTCCGTGGAGGTCTCCTGGGCGGAGGCCGGGGCGCGGGAGGCGCGGCCGGTGCCGGATCCCGCCTCCTGAGCGGCAGCGGGAGGAGCGTGGCCCGCCGCATGCGATAGCCGCCGGACGTTCCCGCCGGGCGGGCGCCCGTGCCCCGACCGTCACCGCCCGCCCGCCCAAGACGCGGGCGGTCCTTCCAGGAGCCGATGACCGCGGAATCCACCGACCTCCCCGAAGACCCCCCGCCGAAGCCACGGGGCGAGGCCTCCGCGTCGAGTCTCGTCGCGGGGGGGATCCTGCTCAGCCGCATCGCGGGATTCGTGCGGGACCGCGCCACCGCCGCGTACTTCGGCACGAGCCTCTACGGCGACGTGGTCCGCGCGGGGCTGCGCATGCCGAACATCCTGCAGAACCTCCTGGGCGAGGGCACCCTCAGCGCCTCCTTCATCCCCGTCTATTCGGAGCTCCTGCACGAGGGGCGGAAGGAGGAGGCGGGGCGCGTCGCCGGCGCCGTCTTCGCGCTGCTGCTCGCCCTCGCGGGCCTCCTGTCGGTGCTCGGCGTGATCTTCGCCGCCCCGCTGACCGACCTGCTGCTCCCGGGCTTCGAGGGGGAGCGGCGGGAGCTCACCATCAGCCTCACCCGCATCATCTTCCCCATGACGGGGACTCTGGTGCTGGCCGCCTGGGCGCTCGGGATCCTCAACAGCCACCGCAAGTTCTTCGTTCCCTACTTCGCGCCGGTGCTCTGGAACGCCGCCATCATCGCGGCCCTCCTGCTGTACGGGGGTCGCCTCGACACCGGCGGCCTCGTCCTCGCCTTCGGGTGGGGGGCGCTGGCCGGCGGGGTGATCCAACTCGGCATCCAGCTGCCGTGGGTCCTGAAGCTGGAGCGCGACCTCCGGATCCGTTGGGACACGCGAATGCCCCCCGTTCGCGAGGCGATCCGCAATGCGGGACCGGCCATCATGGGGCGCGGGGTGGTCCAGCTCAGCGGATACATCGACTTCGTGCTGGCGAGCCTCCTCGCGACCGGCGCGCTGGCGGCCATCGGGTACGCGATGACCATCTACATCCTCCCCGTCAGCCTATTCGGGATGTCCGTGGCCGCCGCGGAGCTTCCGGAGCTCTCGCGGCAGCGCACGGCCTCGCCCGACCAGCTCCGGGCGCGGACCAACGCCGCGCTGCAGCGCATCGCCTTCTACATCGTCCCCTCGTTCGCGGCGATGATCGTGCTCGGCGACCTGATCGTGGCCGCCCTCTACCAGACGGGCGAGTTCGACCGGCAGGCGACCCTCCTCGTCTATCTGACCCTCGCCGGGTACACCACGGGACTGCTGGCGTCCACGGCGACGCGGCTCTTCTCCTCCACCTTCTTCGCCTTGCGTGATACCCGCACTCCCGCGCGGACGGCGACGGTGCGGGTGATCTCCTCGGCGGTCCTCGGATTCCTGTTCATGGTGCAGTTCGAGGCGGTGAACCTCTTCGGGCTCGTCGTGGGGCCGGGCCTCTTCGCGGGAGTGCGGCTGGGGGACCAGCCGCTGGGCGCGGTGGGCCTCGGGCTCAGCGCGGGGCTGGCGGCATGGATCGAATGGTTCCAGCTGCGTCGGGCCCTTCGCGCGCGGATCGGCCGCGTCGGGGCGAGCGCCGCCGCGGTGTCGCGCATGTTCGCCGCGGCCGGGCTGGCCGCGGCGGCGGGGTGGGGGATTCGGGCGGTCCTTCCTCCACTCCACCCCTTCCTGGCGGGGATGGCGGTCTTCTCCGGCTTCGGGCTCGTCTACTTCGTCGTCGCGGCCCTGCTCGGCCTGGCCGAGGCCGAAGGACTTAAAACCCGGCTAGGTGGAGCGTTCCGCCGCTTCCGCTGAGGAGCCGCCGGCGATCTCCGGGGTACGAGAGGGATCTACACAGGCAACGCGAGCGAGCAGGGGGCATGACGGAATCCCAACTCATCCGGGGGAAGCTGCGGTATCTGCCGGCGCAGCCCGGGGTTTATCTGATGAAGGGCGCGGAGGGGGAGATCCTCTATGTGGGCAAGGCCAAGTCTCTGCGCCCCCGCGTCCGGTCGTACTTCAGCGCCCGCCACGCGGAGTCGTTGAAGACGCGGGAGCTGGTGCGGCGCGTCGAAGACTTCGAGACCATCGTAGTCGGCACGGAGGCCGAGGCGCTCATCCTCGAGAACAACCTCATCAAGGAGCACCGCCCCCGCTTCAACATCAATCTCCGCGACGACAAGAGCTACCCGTACGTGAAGGTGACCATCGGGGAACCTTTCCCGCGGGTGCTGGTGACGCGGCGGCTTCTGCGCGACGGCTCGCGCTACTTCGGACCCTACACCGACGTCCGCCGGATGCGGCAGGTGCTGGAGACGGTGAAGCGGCTCTACACCGTCAGGTCGTGCCATTACCGTCTTCCCTCGGAGTCTCCGCCGCGCCCCTGCCTGGACTACCACATCGGGCGGTGCAAGGCTCCCTGCGTCGCGCTGCAGACCGAGGAGGAGTATGGAGCGATGATCCAGGAGGTGCTGGACGTCCTCGGCGGCCACACGCGCCGCGCGGCCGACCGGCTCCGCACCGAGATGGCGGAGGCCGCGCGGCAGATGCACTTCGAGAAGGCCGCCGAGCTGCGGGACGCGCTGCACCACCTGGACGCGCTGGAGACGCAGCAGAAGGTGGTGGCCGTGGACGGGGCCGACCGCGACGTGGTGGGCCTCGCGCGCGACGGGGACGAGGCGTGCGGCGTGGTCCTCAAGATCCGGGAGGGGAAGGTCCTCGGCCGGGAGACGCTCTTCCTCGACAACCTGGAGGGGGAGGCGGACGAGACCGTGCTCGGCACCTTCGCGGTCCGCTTCTATACCGCGGGAGCCGTGGAGGCCGGCGTCGACCTGCCGCCGGAGGTCCTCCTCCCGCTGGACTTCGAGGACCGGCCGGTGCTGGAGTCGCTCCTGCGCGAGCGCGCGGGACGTGGCGTGAAGGCGCGGGTGCCGCGGCGCGGGGAAAAGGCGCGCCTGGTTGCGCTGGCCGAGCAGAACGCGCGGCACCTGCTGGAGGAGCGGAAGCTCCTCGGGAACCTCTCCAGCGCGCGGGCGCCCGACGCCCTCTACGAGCTGCAGGAGGTCCTGGAGCTGAGCGCCGTGCCGCGCTCGATCGTCTGCTTCGACGTCTCGCACACGCAGGGGAGCGAGGCGGTGGCCTCCGCGGTCTTCTTCACCAACGGGGAGCCGGACCGGTCGGAGTACCGGCGGCTGCGCGTCCAGGGGGACTGGGGGAACGACGACTTCCGCTCGATGAACGAAGCCGTGGCGCGATATTTCCGTCGCCGGAGGGACGAGGGCAGGCCTCTCCCCGACCTGGTGGTGATCGACGGCGGGAAGGGACAGCTGGGGGCGGCGCGGGCGGCGCTCGAATCGCTCGACCTGGCGCAGCAGGCGGTGGTGAGCTTGGCCAAGCGGGACGAGGAGGTCTTCCTGCCGGGAAGTTCCGAGCCGGTGCGGCTCCCGCGGCGCTCGCCCGCCCTGCGCCTCCTGCAGCGCGCTCGCGACGAGGCGCACCGCTTCGCCGTCACCTACAACCGGAAGCTCCGCACGCGGCGCACGATCACCTCCGAGCTCTCGAGCATCCCCGGCGTGGGGAGCGCACGGCAGCAGGCGCTGCTAGAGCGCTTCGGCTCGCTGCGCGGCCTTCGCGAGGCGACGCCCGAGGAGGTCGCCGGGCTGCCGGGTTTCGGGCCCGTCCTGGCCCGTACTGTCCTCCGGCACGTCCAGGGGGAGGAGAAGGACGGGTGAGCCGGAGCACTCTCACCGATTTCGTAGGAAAAGCATGCGAATAGCGGTCTTGCTGGGGGGGGTGAGCGCCGAGCGGGAGGTGTCGCTCGCCAGCGGGCTGGCCGTGGTCCGGGCCCTCCGCCAGCGCGGGCACCGGGTCGACACCATCGACACGGCTCGGGGCTTCATCGCGCCCGAGGAGGAGGCGGGGCTGCTGCCGGAGGGTGTCCACGCCGCGCCGCCGGAGGAGACGGAGGCGGCGCTCTCGCCCTCCGCACTCGGCGATCTGCCGCAGCTGCGGAAGGCCGACGTCGCGTTCCTGGCGCTCCACGGCGGCGTGGGAGAGGACGGCACCCTTCAGGCGCTCCTGGACCTCCTGCGCGTGCAGTATACCGGCTCGGACCCGCTCGGCTCCGGGATCGCGATGGATAAGGACGTCTCGAAGCGCCTCCTGCGCGACGCGGAGGTCCCCACGCTCCCCTGGCGGATCGCGCGGGCGCCGGAGTTCGGCTACGACGCGGAGGCGGTCGAGGAGTTCGTCGGCTTTCCGTGCATCGTCAAGCCGTCCCGGCAGGGCTCGAGCGTCGGCCTGGAGGTGGTACGGGAGCCCCGGGGGCTGCGGGCCGCGGTGGACGAGGCGGGGCGCTACGACACGGAGGTGATGATCGAGCGCTTCGTCGAGGGGAGGGAGCTGACGGTGGGAATCCTCGGCGACCGCCCGCTCCCGCCGATCGAGATCCGGCCGAAGAAGGGGATCTACGACTACG
Organism: Longimicrobiaceae bacterium; assembly: GCA_965215255.1. GTDB lineage: Bacteria > Gemmatimonadota > Gemmatimonadetes > Longimicrobiales > Longimicrobiaceae > CBDCDN01. The sequence goes on from CBDCDN010000012.1 coordinate 17,165, forward strand.
AGTCGAAGTACACCCCCGGAATGACCGAGTACCTGTGCCCGGCGCCGCTGGATCGAGAGGAGGTGGCGCGGGTCCAGACCTACGCGCTGCGCGCCTTCGAAGCGCTCAAGCTGAGGGGGTACGCGCGGGTCGATTTCATCCTGGCCGAGGGTCGGCTCTTCTGCCTCGAGGCGAATACCCTCCCGGGGATGACCGCGACCAGTCTGCTCCCCAAGGCCGCGGCCGCGGTGGGCATCGATTTCCCGGAGCTGTGCGAGTCGCTCGTGCGGCTCGTCGTGGAAGCCCCGTAGGGAGGAACCGGGGGGGAGGAAACGGTGTCTTACCGGTAGCGTTTCCTCATCGGCCAGCACGAAGCATCATGGCGTATTCTTCTAGCTCCTTCTCGAATCCTTTCGGGTTCGTCGTCACCCCCTGGGTGAAGCGGCTGCTCCTCGTCAACGCGGCGGTGTTCGTCGTCACGCTCGCGTTCTCGGGGCTGGTGCCGTATCTGGGGCTGACCCCGGCGCGCCTGCTGACGCAGCCGTGGACGCTGGTGACGTACATGTTCGTGCATGGCGGGTTCTTCCACCTGCTGTTCAACATGCTGGGGCTCTTCTTCTTCGGCCCGCCTCTGGAGGAGCGCTGGGGATCATCGGAGTTCCTCAAGTTCTATCTGCTGACGGGTTTGGGAGGGGCTCTGCTGTCGATGATCTTCCCGAACCAGATGATCGTCGGGGCCTCGGCGGCGGTGTACGGGGTGATGGTGGCGTTCGCCATGTACTGGCCGGACAACCCGATCTACATCTACGGGATCTTTCCGGTGAAGGCGAAGTGGCTGGTGAGCTTCCTGGTGGGGATCAGCCTCTTCTACTCGTTGACCGGGGCGGCGAGCGGGGTGGCCCATCTGGCGCACCTGGGAGGCGCGGCGGCGGCGTTCGCCTACCTGAAGTCGGCTTTCGCGCCGTCGCCGTTCGGCGCCGTGGTGCCGAAGCCGCGCAAGCCGAAGCGGGAGTGGCGGGTAGTCTCGTCGGGGACTGGAGAGCCGTCGCGGAAGGACGTCAGCGCCGCTCGCGCGAGCGCCGCGCCGCAGGCGCGGGAGCTCCACCGGGCTCTGGACGAGGTGGACCGGATCCTCGACAAGATCTCCGCCGACGGGATCGCCTCGCTGACGGAGGAGGAGCGGCGTCAGCTGGACGAGGCGAGCCGGCGGTTCCGCTCTAACTGAGCGTCCTCTTCGAAAGAAGAGGCACGCCCAGGCGGCCGGTGAGCGGATCACCGGCCGCCTGGGCGTAGACTTCGGCGGACCTCGCACGGGCGGTGCTGCGCGACGGGCGTCAGAAGCGAGGATCGCCCGCTGGACGAGTCCGAGGGTCGCCGTGGATGGAGATCGTGCGGCAGGAGGCGGTCCATGACCCGGTTTCTTCCACCTCGCGCGCGCTGGGGAGAGAGAGGCGGGCGAAGACGCGCCGGGATGGCCGATCTCCCGCCCGACGCGGATGCGTATAATAAGCATTATGTAAACTCGGAGGCCGGGCTTGGTGTGGACAACTCGCGCATTTTCCCGGGCCCCTCTTCCCTCCCAGCCGCCGGCCCAAGGTCAGTGCAGCCGGCCGGCGAGAGCCAGGAACCGAAGCCTCCATACCCGCCACACGGCCTCCCGCACGATCCGCTTGGACATCTTGCTCTCGCCGATGTCCCGGTCCACGAACATGATCGGGATCTCTCCGATCCGGAAGCCTCTCTTCCAGGCCCGAAAGCTCATCTCGATCTGGAAGGCATAGCCGTTCGACTCCACCCGGTCCAGCGCGACCGCCTCCAGCACCTCCCGGCGAAAACACTTGAAACCCCCGGTGGCGTCCGCGACCGGCAGCCCCGTCACCCATCGAGCGTACACGTTGGCGAAGTAGCTCAGCAGCAGCCTCGTGATCGGCCAGTTGACCACCGTCACCCGTCCGTGCAGATAGCGAGAGCCGAGGACGACGTCGTACTCACGGATGGCGTCGAGGAACTGCGGGAGGTGCGCCGGGTCGTGCGAGAAGTCCGCGTCCATTTCGAAGAGGTAGTCGTACCCCTCCGCCAACCCCCACCGGAAGCCGTCCAGGTAAGCCGTGCCCAGCCCCAACTTCTCCGCCCGGTGCAGCACGTGGACGCGCCCTTCCTCGGCCGCGATTCCATCGGCCAGCGCGCCGGTGCCGTCCGGCGATCCATCGTCCACCACGAGAACTTCGAGCCGTGGATCCTGCGCCAAGATCGCGGGAAGAAGGCGCGGGAGATTCTCCCGTTCGTTGTACGTCGGAACAATGACCAAGGCGCGGCGCACGCGTCGTCGGGTTGCAGGCGCTTGAAAAGGGGTCGAACCCGGCCTAAGTTGCAAAGCTTCCCAAAATAGAGGCGAGTTTCGCGGCCGACAAGTGAAAGTACTCTTCATCGTGACGGCGTATCCCCGCTCCCCGGAGGACCTGATCACGCCCTGGCTGGTGGAGACGATCCGGAGACTCCGGCCGCGCGGAATCGAGGTGGAAGTGCTCGCGCCCGCCTATCGCGGCCTCTCCGACCAGGTGGTCGACGGGGTACGGGTGCACCGCTTCCGCTACGCGCCGCGCGCCTGGGAGACGCTGACCCACGACCAGACGGCGCCCGATCGGATCCGCGAGCGCCCGCGCTACGGAGCGCTCGTCCCCTCGTACGTCCTCGCCGGAGCCCGCGCGGCGGCGAGCCTCGCGCGCACCGGCGAATTCGCCCTGGTGCACGCCTTCTGGCCCCTTCCCCACGGGCTGCTGGGGCTCGCGGCGAAGCGGGCGGCGGGAGTGCCGCTCGTCTCCACCTTCTTCGGGGTCGAGCTCACCTGGATGGAGTCGCAGCTCCCGTTTCTTCGGCCGCTCCTGCGGCGCATCGCGCGGGGGTCTGACGCGGTGACGGTGATCTCCTCGTACACCGCCGCGCAGTTGCGCCGCTCCGTCCCGGAGGTGGATCCGGTGGTGATCCCCTTCGGCGCCACGGTGGAGGCGCCTCCCGAAATCAGCCTCCCGTTCGCCGGGAAGGGGCCGGTGCGGCTCCTCTTCGCGGGTCGCCTCGTGGAGCGGAAGGGGGTCCACCGCCTGCTGGAGGCGCTGGCGCGGCTCGAGGCCCCGGACGCGATCCGCCTGAGAGTGGTGGGCGACGGCCCCGAGAGGCCACGGCTGGAGGCGCGCGCGCGGGAGCTGGGGGTGGACGGCAGAGTCGACTTCGACGGCTTCGTTTCCGGCGCGCGGCTCCAGAGCGCCTTCGAGGAGGCGGACGTGTTCGTCCTGCCGGCGGTGCGGGATCGGAAGGGGGACGTGGAGGGGCTGGGCGTGGTGCTCATCGAGGCAATGGCGCACGGCCGGCCCGTCATCGCCTGCGAGGTGGGTGGGATCCCCGACGTCGTTCGGGATGGCGAGACCGGCCTCCTGGTGCCGCCGGACGAACCGGCGGCGCTCGCCGGCGCGATCGAACGGCTGTGTCGGGATCCGGCGGAGGCCCGCGCGCTCGGGCTGCGTGGCAAGGAGTGGGGAGCACGCCGGTTCGGCTGGGAAAGGATCGTTGACTCGCTGGAGGCCCTCTACCGTTCGGTGGCGGTGGGATGACGTTCGTCTTCCTGCCGCCCGCCGGGGCCGGCCCGCGGAGGGCGCGATCTTGAGGGTGCTACACTGCATCTACGACGACGTGCGCAATCCTTGGGTCGCCGGGGGAGGCGCGGTCCGCGTCCACGAGCTGTACCGCCGCCTGACGGCCGAGGTGGACGCGACGGTGGTCACCGGCAGCTACCCGGGAGCGCGGGACGAGGAGCGGGACGGCGTGCGCTACCGGCGCTTGGGCCGCCCCGCGCCGTACGCCTGGAGCCGGCTCAGCTACGCCGCCGAGGCGACCCGGCTGCTGGCGGCGGGGGACTACGACGTCGGGGTGTTCGACTACTCCGCGTACACGCCCCTCCGCCTTCCCCTCGGTCGTCCCGTGGGAGTGACCGTCCACCACGTGACGGGGCCGACGGCACGGGAGCGGTGGGGGCCGGTGCTCGGCACGGCGATCGATCGGTGGGAGCGGCGCGCGTTGCGCAGGTGCCGCTGGTTCACCGCCACCTCTCATGCCACCCTCGAGAAGCTCCGCGGGCTGCTCCGGCCGGAGGCCAGCATCCGCCTGGTGCAGGCCGGGGTCCCCGACGAGCTGTTCGATCTGCCGCGCGAGGAGGGAGAGTTCCTCCTCTACTTCGGACGCCTCGACTGGTTCCAGAAAGGGCTGGACACCCTGCTCGACGCGACCGCCCTTCTGGCACGCGAGAGGCCGGGGCTGGAGCTTCGGATCGCGGGGCGCGGGAAGGATGCTGAGCGGGTCGCCGGGGCCGCGCGGGAGCTCGGGATCGAGCGGAACGTTCGCCTCCTCGGGGCGGTGTCCGAGAGGGAGAGGCGGGAGCTGTTCTCCGGCGCGCGTGTCCTGCTGATGCCCTCTCGGTTCGAGGGGTTCGGGATGGTCGCCGCCGAGGCGATGACCGCCGGGATCCCCGTCGTGGCCGCCGCCGCCGGATCGCTCCCAGAGGTCCTGGACGCCCCGCGGGGCGGGCGCCTGGTCCCGCCCGGAGATTCCGGGGCGCTCGCGCGCGAAGTCGCTTCCCTGCTGGACGATGGCGGCGCGCGTCTCTCGCTGAGTGAGACCGCGCGGAGGTCCGCCGAGCGCTTCCGCTGGGCGGCGGTGGCTCGCGAGCACCTGGAGTTCCTCGAATCGATTCACCGCGACGCGCGCGTCGCCGCTTCCGATCTGAGCTGATGGTCACCAAGGCACGAACCGCTTCCGCGCCTGACCGCGTCCCGGACGGGCGGAAGGTTCGCGGTCCCTCCGTCGGAATCGCGGCGCTGATCTTCTTCGGCCTCTCCTTCCTCTACTTCGTCCCGGCGCTGCTGCCGGGGCGGCACATCTTCGGCACCGACTACTTCGCGGGAGGCTACTTCTTCTACGATTTCGTGGCGCAGCGCCTCGCCGACGGAGAGCTGCCGAAGTGGGTGCCGTACATCTTCGGGGGGCTGCCGCTCTTCGCGAACCCCGGGAGCGCGTACCAGCCCGTCCACCTGCTCGCCTCGCTCCTGCTGCCGACCTCGAAGGTGCTCGCGGTGGTATTCGTCGTGCACTTCGGGCTGGCCGGGCTGGGTGGATTCCTCCTGGCGCGGGAGATCGGCTGCCGGAGCTGGATCGCCGTCCTCGCGGGGATCGCGTACGAGTTCACGGGGCTGCTCACCTCCTGGGTCTATGCCGGACACGACGGCCGGATCATCGTCGCGACCGTCGCACCGCTCTTCTTCTTCTTCCTGCGCCGCGGGATCCGCACGGCGGGGGTGGCCCCGTTCGCGGGGGCGGCGGCCACGCTGGGCCTGGCGCTCCTCTCCTTCCAGATCCAGAACTCGTATTACCTGCTGCTTGCCGCCGCGGTCTGGGCGGTGTACTCGCTGCTCCACCTGGGCCTGGCGAAGCGGCCGGCGGTTCTCGGCCGGGTCGTGGCGCTCGGGCTGGGGGCGGTGGCGGTGGGCTTCCTCCTGGCCAGCGTCAACTTCCTCCCCTTCCTGGACTACATCGGCGAGTCCCCGCGCGGCCAGGAAGGCGGCCGGGGGTACGAGTACGCCACCTCCTACTCGATGCCCCCCGCCGAGCTGGTGGCGCTGGCGGTGCCGGAGGAGCAAGGAATCTCGCTGTCGGACCCGGAGACGGGCGAGGCGCTCTTCCCACCCTACCGGGGCGCGAACGCCTTCAAGCTCCACACCGAGTACGTCGGCGCGCTCGTCCTGGTGCTCCTCGCCCTCGGGGCCGGGTACTCGCGCGGGAACCGCGACTGGTGGTTCTTCGCCGGGCTGGGGGCCTTCATGCTCACGATCGCCGTGGGCGGGAACACGCCGCTCTACCGGCTCTACTATGCGCTCCTGCCGGGGACCAAGCAGTTCCGCGCCCCTTCCCTCTCCTTCTTCATCGTCGCCCTCTGCCTGGTGGCGATGGCGGCGCTGACGCTGGAGCGCCTCGCCGAGCTCCGCGCGCGTTCGGCGGCGAAGCCCGGGAACGGCGCCGCGCGCGAGCTCGACCGGGTACCCTGGATCGCGGGCGGGGTCGTCGTGCTGACGGTGGTCGGGGCGATGTTCGCGGGCGGGGATCCCCCCGCCGCGCCCGGCGCCCCCACCGCCGCCGCGGGATGGGGCCGCTTCGGCCTCTTCGCGGCGCTCGTGGCCGGGCTGATCTCCCTCTGGAGCCTCCGGAAGGTCGGCACGCTGGGAATCTCCCTCGCCCTCGCCGTAGTCTGCGTGGCGGATCTCTGGCTGATCGGGAAGGAGTTCCTCCATACGACCGATCCACCGGAGGTCACCTTCGCGCCGGACGACGTGATCGCCTTCCTGGGGGCGCAGCCGCAGCCGAACCGGGTCTGGACTTTCCCGGTTCCGCAGCAGTACCGCAGCGGCGGCCCCTACGGCGGCGACTACCCGATGCTGTTCGACATCCAGCAGGTGGGTGGCGAGCACCCGAACCCGCTGCGGCGCTGGGTCGAGTACGTGGGCGCCGGCACGGAGTCGTACATCGACTGGCACAACCTCATCACCGAGGCGGCGGTGGTGGACACGTCCGAGGGCCAGGCGATCGGGTTCCGCTGGCAGACGGGCTTCCTGGAGGCGGCCAACGTGCGCTACATCGTGAGCATGGCGCCGCTCTCGCACCCGGCGCTGCGCGAGGTACACCGCGGGAGCGCCCTGGTGTACGAGGTCGTCACCGCCCTTCCCCGCGCCTATCTCGTCCCGGCGACGGCGGAGATCCCGGCCGACGCCTCCCTCCCCGCCATGACCCAGGGAGAGTGGAACCCGCGCGAGGTGGCGTTCGTGTCGGGCGGCGGCGAGGCCGCGCGGCTCCCCGGGGGTCCGCTGCGCGGGAGCGCGGAGGTGGTGGAGTACGAGCCCGATCGGGTGGTGGTGAGGACGCAGTCGGATCGCGCCGCGCTGCTGGTGCTGGCGGACAACTACTACGAGGGGTGGGAGGCGGAGGTGGACGGCGGCGGCGCGGAGGTGCTGCTGGCCAACCACGCCTTCCGCGGGGTCGTGGTGCCGGCCGGCGAGCACACGGTGGAGTTCTCCTTCTCTCCGGCCGACCTGCTCACGGGGCTGTACGTCTCGGCGGCCGTCGGGCTCCTGCTCCTGCTGTACGGAGGCTGGCTGCTCATCCAGGCACGGGGTGCCGCGCGCGCGGCGGAGGCATGACCCCGCGCGGGAGCTGGCGCGGGGCTTTCAGCGCGATCTTCGTCGTCGCCGCGTTCGGGTTCCTGGCGGCGTTCGTGGTGAGGAACCTGGAGCAACTGCGGGACTTCCCATGGACGCCGCGCCCGGCTCTCCTCGTGCTCTCGGTGATCGTGAACGTGGGAGCGCTCGCCTGGGGGGTGGGCGTATGGAAGCTCCTGCTGCGGTATGTGGGGGTGCGGATCCGCTTCCCTGTGCTGGCGCGGATCTGGTTCCTCTCTGCGCTCGGAAGGTATATCCCGGGAAAGGTCTGGCAGTTCGTCGGAGCGGCCCATCTGGGAGCGGGGGTCGGGCTGGAGCCGGTGGTGGCCGTCACCTCCCTGGCGGTGCACACCGGCTTCTTCGTGGTGGGGGCGCTCCTGGCGGCGGTCTACTTCCTTCCGGCCGCGGTCGGCGACGTGGGCGGTCTCGACCTGCGGCTCCTGCAGTGGATCGCGCCTCTGCTGCTGCTCACCGTTCATCCGGCGGTGATCGCCCGGGGGCTGTCGCTGCTCCATCGGCTGGCCCGCCGCCCGGTCAGCGCCTGGCGGGGGAGCTGGGGGGACGGGCTTCTGCTGCTGGCGCTCGCGGTGGTGGCCTGGGTGCTGAACGGGGCCGCCCTCTTCCTCTTCCTCTCGGGGCTGGTCCCTCTGGAGAGATCCGCGGCCGCGTCGATGGTGGGGATCAACGCGCTCTCCTTTCTGGTGGGGCTGGCGGTCTTCTTCGCGCCGGCCGGGCTGGGGGCGAAGGAAGGAGCCCTGGCGGTCCTCCTCGGTATGGTCGGACCGCCCGCGGCGGTCGCGGCGCTGCTCGCCGTGGCGGCGCGCCTCTGGTCGGTCGTGTCGGAGGTCACCCCGGCTCTGGTGCTGCTCCGGCGGCCCGGCCGCGGGGAGAGCGCCGCGACCGATCCGGATCCTCCCCCGATCTCCCGGTAGCCGGGCGGAGAGCCGCGCGTTACATTTCTCCGCTCGCGAGGCACGGCCGACCCGGCCCATCCCGATCCGCGACCGAGTCCATGTTGGAAGAACTGAAGTCGAAGCTCGATCAGGAGATCGAGCGCCTCACGCACGAGCTGCAGGTGACCCTTCCCGAGGCGATCAAGAAGGCGGTGGAGCACGGCGACCTGCGCGAGAACTCCGAGTACAAGTCCGCGCTCGAGCGGCAGCAGTTCGTGCAGGCACGCCTGAACCAGCTCACGCGCCGACGGGCGGAGCTCTCTAAGATCGACCTGACGGAGATCCCCACCGACCGCGTGGGCTTCGGCTCCCGGGTCACCGTGCGCGACCTGCGGACGAAGGAGGAGGAGACCTACACCCTGGTCTTCGGGGACTACATCGACATCGATACCGGGCAGATCTCGATGGCCTCGCCGCTGGGGCAGACCCTCCTCGGCAAATCCGTGGGAGATGAGGTGGCACTCCGCCTTCCCCGCGGAGAGCGGAAGCTGAAGATCGAGACGCTCACCACCCTGTCGGAGATGGTGGACAAGGGCTGAGGGGGTAACCAGGTGACGCGCGGCCTGTCCTCTGTCACGCGGCCTGTCCTCTGTCATCCTGAGCGGAGCGAAGGATCTCGAAGCTCGGGACAGCGCGGAAGGCCGGCTTCAGGTTCCTCGCTGGCGCTCGGAATGACAGGTGAGCTTTCTGCCCTGTCGCCCGGCTCGCATCCCTCAGGCGGGTTCGCGAAGAAGAGGCAGGGTGTCTAGCGGAAGAGGTTCTTGCGGCGGAGGTCGTCCACCTCGGTGCGCACGATGGCGATCATCTCCCCGATGAAGCCGAAGCCGAAGAGGGTGAATCCCACCGTCTCCAGCAGCAGTACGAGCGTGAGCAGCGGCCGGTAGCCGATCCCCGCCAATCGCAGGGCGATCGCCGCGATCCCCACCAGTAACCCCAGCAGGATGAGCAGGGCTCCGGTCCCGCCGAAGAACTGCATCGGCTTCTGGCTGAACTTCAGGTAGAACCAGACGACCAGCAGGTCCCCCACCCCGACCAGGATGCGCCCGCGGCCGGAGTACTTGGCCTCGCCCGCGAAGCGCGGGAAGAGCTCGACGTCGATCTCGGTGAGGGAGTAGCCGCGGGCGTACGCCAGCACGATGAAGAAGCGGTGCCAGTCGTGCCGCAGCGGGATCTCGACGAGGAGGTCGCGGCGGAAGGCCTTGATCGAGTTGAGGTCCCGCACGGGGATCTGGAAGAGGCGCTGCGAGAGGCGGTTGTAGACCGAGCTGATCGCCCGCTTCTCGTAGCTGCCGACCTTCCGGCCGGTCACCACGTCCCACCCTTCGGCGAGGCGGGCCAGGAAGCGGGGGAACTCCTCCGGCGAGTGCTGGAGGTCGGCGTCGAAGAGGATGACGTACTCGCTCTCGGCGGCCTCGGCGCCCGTGACCATCGCCTCGGTCTTCCCGAGGTTTCGGCGGTGCCGCAGCACCTTCACCCGGTCCCACCCCTCCGCCTCCCGCAGCGCCGCCTCGTAGGTGCCGTCGGTCGACCCGTCGTCGACGAGCACGACCTCGCCGTTCAGGCCGTGCCGCCGGAAAGTTTCGCGGATGGCGGCGAAGAGCGCGGGGATGTTCTCCACCTCGTCGAAGGCGGGGATCAGCACCGCGAAGTCGTCCCGGAGCGAGGCCGGGACTTCCGGCGGAGCCGGCGAGGCACCCGCGGCCGGGTGGCCGGAGAAGGAAGGTGCCGTCGGGTCCTTCGCTTCCCGGTCCACCTAGACCCGCTTGCGCATCCGCGCCGAGAGGATGCCGAGCTGGTCGCGGTACTTCGCCACCGTGCGGCGGGCGATCTGGACTCCCTCCTTCTTGAGGATGTTCACGATCGCCTGGTCGGTGAGTGGCTTCGAGGGGTTCTCCTCCGAGACGAGCTTCTGGATCTGCGCCTTGATGCCTCGCGCCGAGACCTCCTCCCCCGAAGTGGTCGAGAGCCCCGAGGAGAAGAAGAACTTCAGCGGCAGCACGCCGCGGGGGGTCTGCACGAATTTCTCGTTGGTTACGCGCGAGACGGTGGATTCGTGCATGTCGATCACCTCGGCCACCTCGCGCAGCGTCAGGGGCTTGAGGTACTGCACTCCCTTCTCGAAGAACTCCCGCTGCCGGTCCACGATGAAGTTCATCACCTTCAGCATCGTCTGCCGCCGCTGCTCGATGGCCTGGATCATCCAATTGGCCGAGTTGAGCTTGTTGGAGATGAACTCCTTGTTCTCCCCCGCGAACTTCTTCTTGTCCTTGGCGATCTCGCGGTAGGTGCGGGAGAGCTTCAGCCGCGGCAGGTTGGTGTCGTTGAGGAAGACCAGGTAGTCCTCGGCGATCTTCTCCACCACCAGGTCCGGGGTGATGTAGTTGTCCTCGTGGTTGCCGTACTTGAGCCCCGGCTTGGGATCGAGCTTGGAGATCTCGTCCGCGGCGTCCTGCACATCGCGAGGGGTGATGGAGAGCTCCTTCGAGATCTCGGACCAGCGGTGGTTGATGAGCTGATCGAAGTAGTCGCGCGCGATGCGGTAGGAGAGGCTCTCCTCGAGCGCCTCCGAAAGCTCCGGAGGGGGGGGCTCGACGCCGCCCCTCGCCTGCATCAGCTCCTGGAACATGCAGTCGCGGAGCTGGAGGAGGATGCACTCCCGCAGGTCGCGCGCGCCGATTCCCGCGGGATCGAAACCCTGGATGATGCGGAGCATCGCTTCGGCCTCCTCCACCGTGACCGGACGGCGGTCATCACGGCTCTCGCCCCAGTCGCTCCCCTGCTCCTCCAGGAACTCGTTGAGCGAGCCGATGACGGTCTCCAGCGGGCACTCGATGTAGCCCTCGTCATTGATGTTGCCGATGATCTCCTCCCCGAGCAGGAGCTCGCGAAGGGACAGGCGCAGCAGGGTGAGCTGGTCGTGGAGGTGGTCCGCCAGGTCGCGCGTGGCGACGGAGACGGGCTCGTAGTACTCCCGCTGCTCGTACTCCTCCCGGCGGCCGCCGGCCTCGAAGCCGTTGAGCAGGATCTCCTCCCAGTCGATCTCCTCCTCCTCCTTCTTCTCCTCTACCTCGCGGACCTCCTCCGCCTCCTCGACCATCTCCAGGAAAGGGTTGTTGAGGAGCTCCTGCTTGAGATGGGCCTGCAGATCGAGAAGTGGCATGTAGAGCAGATCCATCGCCTGGTACAGGCGAGGATTGATCTTCATCTCCTGCTTCAGCGTCGTGCCCTGATAGAGGCCGGTCTTCATGGGCGGACTCCCTTACTCAGGATAGGTGTAGCGCTGTCTCATCCGTGCGGTCAGCGTGGGACCCAGGTAGATCTCCGCGACCTCGTCGTTCCATACCAGTTCAGAAACCGTACCGGAAACGCGCACCCGCCCATCGTACATGATGTAGGCGCGGTCCACGATGTCCAGCGTCTGCTCCACGTTGTGGTCGCTGATGAGCACCCCGATGTTGCGCCGGCGCAGGTCCGCGACGATCTGCTGAATGTCGTGCACCGCGATGGGATCGACCCCGGCGAAGGGTTCGTCGAGGAGCATGAACTTCGGCCGCCCGACCAGCGCGCGCGTGATCTCGAGCCGGCGGCGCTCGCCGCCGGACAGCGAGTACGCCTTGGAGTGCCGCAGGTGCTTGATCCCCAGCTCGTCGAGGAGTCCTTCGAGCCGCTCCCGCTGCTCCTTTTTCGAGAGGCCGAGCATCTGCAGGATGGCGAGGACGTTGTCCTCCACGCTGAGCTTCCGGAAGACGGAGGGCTCCTGGGCCAGGTAGCCGATCCCCTTCCGGGCGCGACGGAACATGGGCACGGAGGTGACGTCCTCCGCGCCGATGCTGACGCGCCCCTTATCGGGAGGGATCAGACCCACCATCATGTAGAAGGTGGTGGTCTTCCCCGCCCCGTTCGGCCCGAGCAGCCCGACGATCTCGCCCTGCGAGACGTGCAGGTCCACGTCGTTGACCACCCGCCGCTTCCGGTACACCTTCACCAGCCCCTTCGCCGCGAGGGTGCTGCCGCCCGCGAGGGGCGCCTCGGCGCGCACGCCGGCCGATTCGTTCGCGGCGAGGGCGCCGGTCGCGGGGAAGAGCTCCAGCGCGCGCCGGATGCTCTCCTCGATGCGCTCCAGGAGGGCGGCCGGATCTCGTCCGACGTCTTCCGCGAGCCGGACCCGCGTTTCCCCCTCGACGCCCGCCTCGGGTTCGTCCACGCGGACGAACCCCTCCGCCGACATCCGCCGGATCACCTGCCGCTCGACGTACTCGTGCGTGCCGTCGTCCGACCGCGGGGTGACCTCCCACGGGGGCGAGACCTCGCCCATCGGCGCCTCCGGAGCGGCCGCGAGGCGGGCGTACTCCGAGCGGACGCCGGCGACCAGCTCGGGGAGCGGAACGGCCCGTCCGCCGCCGTCTCTCTCCGCGAGCACCCGCAGGGCGATCAGAGCGGAGAGGTCGAGCTCTCCGACGCGCTCCATCAGGTCGGCCGGCGCGTGCTCACCTCGCATCCATGCTCTCCCTTCCGACGCCGGGGAACGTGTCCCCGGGAACCGCCTGGTTCACGCCGGGCGGCCCGGCCGCCGGATCCAGGTAGACGCCGCGGCGCAGCCCCGTCACCTGCGCGACGTCCAGCTCGCCCGCGGCGAAGGTCAGCTCGATGCTCTCCCCCGCGAGATAGTTCACCCCGCGCCGCTGCCGCTGCGCCCCGGCGGCCGCGGTGTCCTGCGGCTGGACCCGGTAGAGCGACTGCGCCGAGCCCTGTGCCACGATCCGCTTCAGCGCCACCGCGGTGTCGGCGGCGGCGGTGTCCGCCGCCAGCGCCGCCGAATTCGGAGCCTCGAAATAACCGATCAGCGTGTCCCCCCGGATCCAATCTCGGTCGACCAGGGCGAGCGCCGCGAGTGCAGTGGGATCGGGACGGGCGACGGAGTCCGCGAGTGCCGCGGACGAGTCGGCCACCGCGAGGCCGCCGGCCTCCGCCGGCACGGCGGCGGAGTCCGCGCCCGTCGTGTCGATCGCCTCGCCCCGCGCCGCGCCGATGGCGATCACCCGGTCGAGCTTCTGCCCGGGGGTGAGGGCATCGATCGAGTCGGCCTCCAGGCGAAAGCTCCGGGCCACCGCCACCGGCCGGACCGAGTCCTCCGCCGCGCCGCGCGCGACCGCCCGCTGCAGCAGCTCATTCGCGAAGAACATCTGCAGCTCCGGCGCTTCCACCGTGAGCTCGTCGCCCTGCAGCGAGGCGCGGGTGCGGGCCTGCACGTGCTCCAGCGCCCCGTCGGCCAGCACCGCCTGGATCACCTCGCCGCCGAGCGAGAAGCGCTCACTCAGGATCCTCGCGCCGCCGCGGAGCTCCAGTCCGTCCGTGTCCGCGTCGTAGCGGGCCTCGGCGGCCGTCGCGTTCAGGTTGGGACGCTCGATCACCACGTTGCCGAAGGCGGAGAGGTCGCTCTGCCCCAGGATGGAGACCCGGTCGGCGTCGAGCTCCAGCGGCTCCGCGTCCTCCCCCTGGTCCTTCGGCCGGAGCGTGAGGTGGGGGCGCTGTCCCGCGTTCACCGTCGCCTCGGGCCTCCCCTCCATCGCCCGGAAGTACTCCAGCTCCGGTCCCCGGATGGTGGAGCCCTCCACGCGGTCGGTGAACACCACGTTCCCGGTGGCGTACAGTCGCCCGATGGTGGAGGTGTAGGTCGCGTGGTCCGCGGTGAGCGTCTGCTCCGGGTCCTGGAAGAAGACGTCGCCGTCGAGCACCAGCTCGCGCGAAAACTCGTTGAGCGTCCCCGACCGCGCGCGCAGCTCCGCCCCGCCTTCGCACCGCACCAGGAAGGGTCCGGACATGATCAGCACCCCGGAGAACTGGTCCCTCTGCATCTCCTGGCTCTCGACGAGGTCGCAGGAGTCCGCCTGGGCCGAGGCCGAGGCCGCCGTGCCCGAGAGCAGGGCCAGGAGGAGGATCGCTCGGCGCATCATCAGAAGCGGACGCCGGACTGCGGGATGCCGCCCTCGGTCTGCGCGCCCTTCACCGTCCACGACTGGAACCGGGCGTCCGAGGTGAAGCTCGTTCCCCGGGTGACGCGCCCGTTCTGCGTGAGCACGAAAGGCACGTCGCTCCAGAGCCGGTCGCCCTGCACGTCGTAGTGAAGTTCCTCGGTCTCCAGCCGCCGCTGTCCCTCTGGCGACTCGGTGACGAGAACGACGTCGCCGTGGGCGATGAACGCGCCGGTAGGGGTGTCGTACTCTCCGGTCTCCGAGGTCAGGGTACCCGAGCGCGTCCCGGTCTGATCGAAGAACTCGAGCTCCACCCCCCGCAGGTCCAGCCGGCGGCCGACCTCGAACATGTAGGCGGTGTCAGCGTCGAGCACGCCGGTCCGCACCCCTTCCTTCGTCATCACGTGGCGAAGACCCTGGATGATGTTGTCCGCGGGAAGCTCGGCGGCGTCCGCCACCGGCGCCGGGGTCGTCGATTCGCTCCCGCACGCCGCCAGCAGGGCGGCCAGGGAGAGTGGGAAAAGACGTCGCATGGGATTCAAACCGCTCCGGCTCGCATGAGATCGTGAAGATGGACCATACCGACCACCCGGCGCCGCTCGTCCACCACCGGCAGAGCCATGATTCCCGAGCGCTCCATGATGCCGACTGCGGACGCCCCCAGCTGGTCGGGCGTAGCGGTCTTCGGGGTGTGGGTCATCACCTCCGAGACCGGGACCGAGAAGAAGCCCTCGTCGCGCTCCATGAGGCGCGTCAGGTCCCCCGAGGTCACCACCCCGAGGAGGCGCCCCTCCGCGTCCACCACCATGACGGTTCCGCGCTTCTCCGCCAGCAGCACCACGCACTCCCGCATCGCGGCCTCCGGCGGGAGGAGCGGGAGGTCGTCCGCCACCATCGCGTCGCACACCCGCAGGAGGAGGCGCCTTCCCAGCGTTCCGCCGGGGTGGAGCCGGGCGAAGTCGTCCCGCCCGAACCCGCGGCGCTGCAGGAGAGTCACCGCCAGCGCGTCCCCCATCGCCAGCGCGGCCGTGGTGGACGAGGTCGGCGCCAGGTCGTGCGGGCATGCTTCCTCGCGCACCGCGCAGTCGAGGACGATGCCGGACTGTCTCCCGAGGGTCGATTCCTTCCGGCCGGTCATCGCGACGAGTGTTACCCCCGTGCGGCCGAAAAATTCCACCAGCCCGCGCAGCTCCTCGGACTCTCCGCTCTTGGAGAGGAGGATCGCCACGTCCCCTGGACCCACGATCCCGAGGTCGCCGTGGAGCGCCTCCACGGGGTGGAGGAAGGCGGCCGGCGTGCCCGTCGAGGTCAGCGTCGCCGCGATCTTCCGCCCGACGATTCCCGACTTCCCCACCCCGGAGACGATCACCCGGCCGGGGGCGGCGAGGATCGCTTCCACCGCCGCCACGAAGGCTCCATCCAGGCGCCCTTCGAGGGCGCCGACGGACTCCGCCTCCATGCGGAGGACCCGGCGGCCCTCCGCGAGGATCTGCTCGGCGGCTTCGGAGCCGCCGGAGAGCGCGAGGCGGCCGGCGCCGGCGTGGAGGGTCACGCCCCCGCCTCCCGCCCCGCCACGTAGGCGGCGACGCGCTCGGGCCACTCGCCGCGGGCGTGCAGCAGCGCCTCCGCGAACTCGCGCACGGCCCCCTCTCCGCCGCGGCGGCTCGCCCTCCAGCGCGCCTCCGCCTTCACCTCGGGCACCGCGTTCGCCACCGTCGCCGGAAGCCCCACGCGGCGCAGCACCGGGAGGTCGGCGAGGTCGTCGCCCACGAATGCGACCTCGTCCCACCCGAGGCCCAGGCGCTCGATCAGGCGGAGCACGATGCGGAGCTTCGCGGCCGAAGCGTCCTGGTGGCACTCCGCGATGCCCAGCTCCTGCGCCCGCATCGCCACCGATCCGGACTCGCGCCCTGTGACGATGGCGACCTCGATCCCGGCGTCCTGCAGGAGGCGGACGCCGAGCCCGTCGGTGATCTCATAGCGCTTCATCTCGATGCGCTCCCCCCCCGCGGTGGCGCCCAGATAGATTCCGCCGTCGGTGAGCACGCCGTCCACGTCGAGCGCGACGAGGCGGATGCGCGCGGCCAGCGCCGAGGCGATCGGGGCCGAAAAAGGCTCAGCCACGGGCGTGCTCATTCCCCGTGAGCGCCGCGCGGAGCGCCAGGACCTCTTCGACCAGCGGGCGGAGCCGGCCGAGCGGCAGCATGTTGGTGGCATCGGAGGGGGCGCGGCCCGGGTCCGGGTGCACCTCCAGGAAGAGGGCGTCCGCGCCGGCGGCCACGGCGGCGCGGACCAGCGGCGGGATGAAGCGCGGCTCGCCGCCGCTCACCCCCGGCCCCTCTCCGGGGCGCTGCACCGAGTGCGTCCCGTCGAACACCGCCGGCGCCTCGCACGCCTCGCGGAGCAGCTCGAAGGAGCGCATGTCGACCACCAGGTTCCCGTAGCCGAAGAAAGTCCCGCGCTCCGTGGCCGCGAGTCCGGAAGCTCCCGCGGCACGCAGCTTGGCGGCCGCGCCGCGCATCTCGTGGGGGCCCATCCACTGGCCCTTCTTCACGTTCACCGGCCGGCCGGTGCGCCCGGCCGCCGCCAGCAGGTCCGTCTGACGGCAGAGGAAGGCAGGGATCTGCAGGACGTCCACCGCTTCGCCCACCGGGGCGCACTGCTCGCTCTCGTGCACGTCGGTGAGCACCGGAAGCCCGGTTTCCTCGCGCACCCGGGCGAGCTGGCGGAGCCCCGCGTCTATCCCCGGTCCACGCGCCGAGCCCATCGAGGAGCGATTCGCCTTGTCGAAGGAGGCCTTGAAGACGATCGGCAGCCGCAGGTCGTCGGAGAGGCGTGCCAGCGACTCTCCCACCCGCAGGTTCAGCGCGTCGTCCTCCAGCACACAGGGGCCGGCGATCAGGAAGAAGGCGCCGTCGCGGCGGAAGAGCGGCTCGACCGCCGCGGCGGCCCGCGGTGCTTCGCTCACGAGACCAGCTCCGCCATCGGGGCGCCGCGCTCCCGGCCGCCGCCCACCCGGTCACGGCGGGCCGTGGCCGCCTCGATGAAGGAGGCGAAGAGGGGGTGCGGGTGCGTGGGCCGGGACTTCAGCTCGGGGTGGAACTGGGTCGCCACGAACCAGGGATGATCCGAGAGCTCGATCATCTCCACCAGGTTCCCGTCGGGCGAGGTCGCGCTGACCGTCATCCCGCTCTCCGTCAGCGGATCCCGGTAGGCGTTGTTGACCTCGTAGCGGTGGCGGTGCCGCTCGCTGATCTCCACAGACCGGTAGATCTGCGCCGCTCGGGAGTCCGGGAGCAGCCGCGCGGTGAAGGCGCCGAGCCGCATCGTGCCGCCGAGGTCGGTGACCTCCCGCTGCGAGTTCATCAGGCAGATGACCGGATCCACCGTTTCGAGGTCCCACTCCATCGAGTGCGCCGCCGAGAGGCCGCAGACGCCACGGGAGAATTCGATGATCGCCGTCTGCAGCCCCAGACAGATGCCGAAGAAGGGGAGGTCGTTCTCGCGCGCCCAGCGAATGGCGGAGAGCATCCCCTCCACCCCGCGCACTCCGAAGCCGCCGGGGATCAGCAGCCCGTGGTACTCGGCGAGGCGCTCCGCGCTCGCGCCGTTCTCGAAGTCCTCCGAGGAGAGCCAGTCGATCTCGACGCCGACGTCGTTGGCGATCCCCCCGTGGATCAGCGCCTCCTGCACCGACTTGTAGGAGTCCACCAGCGCGACGTACTTGCCGACCACCGCGATGCGCACCCTCCCCTTCTCCGGGGTCTTCACGCGCTCGACGATCTCCCTCCAGCGGGAGAGGTCCGGCTTTCCGGAGCCCTCCAGGCCCAGGCGGGACGTCACGAGGTCGTCCAGGTGCTGCTGGTGGAACATCAGCGGCACCTCGTAGATCGTCTCGGCGTCCGGCGCCTCGGCGACCGCGCCGACGTCCACGTTCGCGAAGAGCGCGATCTTGCGCCGCAGGTCGGGAGAGAGGCGGTGCTCCGAGCGGCAGATGAGGATGTCCGGCTGGATCCCGATCTCCATCAGCTCGCGCACCGAGTGCTGCGTCGGCTTGGTCTTCAGCTCTCCCGCGGCCGCGATGTAGGGCACCAGGGTGACGTGCATGAACAGCGTGTGCTCGCGCCCGACCTCCTGGCGGAACTGGCGGATCGCTTCCAGGAAGGGGAGGCTCTCGATGTCGCCGACGGTGCCGCCGATCTCGGTGATCACCACGTCGCGGTTGGGGGCCAGCCGGCGGATGGCGCCCTTGATGGCGTCCGTGATGTGAGGAATCACCTGGACGGTGGCGCCAAGGTAGTCGCCGCGGCGCTCCTTGGTGATCACGTCCTGGTAGATGCGGCCGGTGGTGATGTTGTTGGCCTGCGAGAGCGACTGGTCGATGAAGCGCTCGTAGTGCCCCAGGTCGAGGTCGGTCTCGGCCCCGTCGTCGGTGACGTACACTTCGCCGTGCTGGAAGGGCGATAGGGTGCCCGGATCGACGTTGATGTAGGGGTCGAACTTCTGGAGCGTCACCCGCAGTCCCCTCTCGACGAGGAGGCGCCCGAGCGAGGCCGCGGCGATCCCTTTGCCCAACGAGGAGACCACTCCGCCGGTGACGAAGATGTACTTGGTCGGCGTAGAAGTCGGCTCGATCATCGCGGCTTTGTTCCCTGGTGTGGGTTCTTCATCGGTGCTCCGCCGGAGGCGGAGCGAGCTGTCCGGACGGGGAGGTCCGCCAGGCCGAGTTCGCGGAGGCGCCGCTCGGCCCGGGCCGCGTCCTCGGAGGTGTCCACTCCTCCCTCGGCGGACTCGACCCGCGCCACGCCGATCCGGATCCCCGCCGCGAGGGGACGAAGCTGCTCGAGCCTCTCCAGCCTCTCCAGCCTCCCCTCGGGGAGGGCGACCCAACGCAGCAGGGCTTCACGGCGGTAGGCGTAGATCCCTATGTGACGCAGGAAGGCGCCGCCGGCGAAATCCGCCGCCGAGGGCTCCCCGTCGCGCCGGAAGGGAATCGGGGCGCGGGAGAAGAGCAGCGCCCCGCCGTCGTCGGCCAGCGCGACCTTGACCACGGCCGGATCGTGCCATTCCGCGGCGGAGGAGAGGGGCGATGCGACGGTGCCAACGTCCCAACCGGAGCGGACGCGGCCGAGGGCCGCGGCGAGGTGCTCCGCTCGCACGAAGGGCTCGTCTCCCTGGACGTTGACGATGGTGGAGTAGTCCCGGTACGCCTCACGCCGTGCGACCTCGGCCACGCGATCGGTTCCGGAAGGGTGGCTCTCGCGGGTCGTCTCCACCCGCGCGCCGAACCCGCGGGCGACCTCCGCGACCTCCTCGCTGTCGGTCGCGACCACCACCGAATCGAAGAGATCGGCGGCGACCGCGCGGCGCCACACCCACTCCACGAGGGGCCGCCCGGCGAGGCGGAGGAGCGGCTTCCGCGGCAGCCGGCTCGAGGCCAGCCGGGCGGGGATCACGCCCAGGATGCCGGCCTTCACCGCCACGATCCGGCGGGAGAAACGGGGGGTCCGCAAGCAATTATCACGCCAGGAACCTAGCGCAGCGGGCGGCCTTTGTCAAAAGGCGATTCGCGGCGTGCGGAGGCGGTCAGAACGGGAAGGCGGCCGAGAGGTGGAACGAAGGACGAGGAGAGTCGTCGGCGGGATCGACGAAGAGCATGGCCTTCAGCAGTCCGAAGTCGAGCCCCGCACCGAGCGCCTGCTCCCAGCGCGGAGGCTCGAAGCCGCTCACCCAGGCGGATCCCAGGCGGTGTTCCAGTCGCACCTCCGGCGCGTCGAGGAACGGCACCTTCACCGGCGCGGGGAGGGCGTAGCCGGACTCGACGTAGACGACGTGGTCGCCGCGCATCCGGGCGGTCTCGAGAGTCGAGAGAGTGCCGCTTCCGCCGACGAAGCTCCAGCGCTGCCGCGGCGCGGCGTCCCCGCCGAGCGTCTGGCGGGTGTACGCGAAGAGCTCGAAGCGGTGCCGCCAAAGTGCCTCCGCCGCCCATTCCCCGCTCGCCACCAGCTGCACGAAGGAGAAGTCCCCGATCCCCTCCGGCGCCCACTCCACGGCGGCATCTCCCAGGAAGGCGGTCGTCGCACCGACCCGCTCGGCCTCCGCGCCCCCGACGACCGACGCCAGCGTCCCCTCGTCGATGGCCGGGTTCGGCCGCCACGGCTCGTCGCCGAAGAGGGTCCACGGATCGGATGCCGCCACGGACCGGTCGCGCGAGGCGCGTACCGTCAGGCGCGGCAGGACCCGCCCCTCCCCCGCGATGAGCGCCTGGCGGGGCCGCCGCGCCAGCGTCAGCGAGGCCTCGTCGGTGCGGTGGTAGTCGCGCACGTCGGAGTGGAGGCCGATCGTTGCGATGCTGTTCTCCAGATCGCCGCGGATCCACGACTCGTTCGTGGCGGTCCGGCGCGCCCCGGCCAGCTCCAGCCGGAGATCGGCCGTCAGCGGGTGCAGGAGCGCCACTCTACCACCCAGCTCGCCGCGGGCGGAGTGGTAGGAGACGGTTGCGCCGGCCGTGGTGGCGATGCTGTCGCCGCGCAGGTGCGCCGCGGTTCCCCAGCGGAGGGTGAGCCCGTCCACCCGGTCGTAGGTGGGGAGCCCGAGCCCGAGCAGCCCCGGAAGGCGGATCGGCGGCTGCCCGGGCGGCGCGAGGAGGATCACCACGAAGCCGTTGTCGTCCCCCTCCACCCGCGCCTCCGCCTGCAGCGGAACGTCCAGCGCCTCGCCCGCCGAAGCGAGGGCGGAGCGGTAGTAGCCCCCGCCCACCGTCACGACAGGACCCGCGATCCGGGCTCCGGGGCGCACGAAGAGCCCGCCGTCGAGCACCGCCACGGCCCCTTCGACCGTTCCCTCCAGTCGCACCTCTGCCCCCAGCACGACGAGGTCCCCGTTGGCCCGGAAGTCGGCGGGGAGGACGGTATCGCGGCGGAGGAGCAGGTACCGGTCACGCTCCACGACGCGGCGGAGTAGGTCGGCTGAGGGGTGATCGAGATCGCCCTCCACGCGGATCGCCTGTCCTGCGAGCGCCGCGGGCAGGAGAAGGAGGAGGAGCGCGAGCCAGGGTACCCTGTCCACTCAGAGCAGATCGAGGAAGTTGTGGAGGATCCTCCGCCCGTGCTCGCTGGCGATGGACTCGGGGTGGAACTGTACCCCCCACACCGGGTGCTCGCGGTGGCGGACGGCCTGGATCTCGTCCTCGTAGCCGGGTTCGTCGGTCCAGGCGGCGACCTCCAGCGCGTCCGGAAGATCAGACGGGTCGATCACGAGCGAGTGGTACCGAGCCACGGTGAAGCGCTCCGGCACCCCTGCGAAGAGCTCCGACCCGCCGTGCGCCACCGGCGAGGTCTTGCCGTGCATCAGCCGGCGGGCCCGCACCACGCGCGCGCCGTACGCCGCGCCGATCGACTGGTGCCCGAGGCAGACCCCCAATAAGGGGATCGCCGGGCCAAACCGGCGGATCGCCTCGACCGAGACGCCCGCCTCGTTCGGCGTGCACGGCCCCGGGGAGATGACGATCCCCGCGGGGGCGAGCGCCTCGATCTCCTCGACCCCCAGCTGGTCGTTCCGCTTCACGACCGGATCCGCGCCCAGTTCGCCCAGATACTGGACTAAATTCCAGGTGAAGCTATCGTAGTTATCTATTACCAGGATCATGCTTTGTTCCGTTTTACGTCACAATCCGCTTCAGCCTAGGCGCGGGGATGGAGGGAGCGATGTACCTCGGCGAGATAGCGCCGGTCCACGTGCGTGTAGATCTGCGTGGTGGCGACGTCCGCGTGCCCCAGCATCTCCTGCACCGCCATCAGGTCCGCGCCTCCCTCCAGCAGGTGGGTGGCGAAGGAGTGGCGCAGCGTGTGCGGACTCACCGGCTTGCGGATTCCGGCCGTTTCCACGTGCTGGCGGAGGATCTTCCACACCCCCATGCGGGAGAGTGGGCCGCCCCGCGCGTTCAGGAAAACCCTTCCCTGCCCCTTTCCGCGCTCCAGGCGCGGCCGCGTCTCGCGCAGATAGATGGAGAGCGTTCCCACCGCTCGCCGCCCGATCGGCACCAGTCGCTCCTTGCTCCCCTTCCCGAAGACGCGGGCGAACTCTTCGGGAAGGTTCAGGTCGCGCAGCCGCAGATCGATCAGCTCCGAGACCCGGACTCCGCTCGCGTAGGCGAACTCCAGCATCGCCCGGTCCCTCCACGCCAGCGGATGGGAGAGGTCCGGGGTCTCGAGGAGACGCTCGATCTCGGCCACGGTGAGCACCTCTGGAAGGGTGCGCCATGCCTTCGGCGGCTGCACGCGCTCGCTCGGGTCTGAGACCACCAGGTTCTCGCCCAGCAGGAAGCCGAAGTAGGTCCGGATCGCCGAGAGGTTCCGGCTGATCGAGGTGGGCGCCAGCCCGATGTCCTTCAGCTCCAGGATGAAGGCGCGCAGGAGCTGTGAGGACGCCGCCGGCGGCTCCGCGCACCCCTCGCGGCGCAGGAAGGAGGCGAGCCGCACCACGTCGTGGCGGTAGGCCTCCAGCGTCCGCTCGGAGAGCCCGCGCTCGAAGCGGAGGTGATCCAGGAAGGCCTCCATGTGGAAGGCGCGGCCCAGGCGCTCCGCCTCGGGCGCCTCGGGGGCGAGGCTCATCGGGCGCTACCCGCCTTCGTGAGAGCGGGTCCTCCACCACCAGACCCCAACGCCCACCGCCCCCCCCGCGGCCACCAGCCAGAGCCAGCGCCCCGCCGCATCCATCCGCACCGCGATGTCGTCGAAGTTCCGGCCGGCGACGGAGCCGAAGTAGACGATCGCGCCGTACCAGGCGGCGGAGGCGAGCGCCATCGGAATCGCGGTGCGCCAGAAGCCGAGGCGTGCCACCCCCGCGAAGGCCGGGACCACGGCGCGGAACATCGGCAGGAAGCGGCTGATCAATATGACGCCGAAGCCGTACCGGAGATAGAAGGCGTTCAACCGCTGGAGCTGGCGCGGGCGCAGCAGGATCCGCCCCCACCGGCCCTCGAAGAAGCGCGGCCCGTGCCGCCGCCCCATGGCGTAGACCAGCAGCGCCCCCGCCACGTTGGAGAGCCAGACCGCCAGGAAAACGAGATCCACGTTCGCGCTCCCGCGTCCCGCGAGGAGGCCGCCGAAGAGGACGACGACGTCCGCCGGGATCGGCGGGATCAGGTTCTCGAGCGCCGCCGCCAGGCCGAGCACCAGGTAGATCACGCTCGCCGGCGCCGCGGCGAGGTGGTCAAGCAGGCCGACGAGCCACCCGCTCACCGCTCGGACCTCGGCGCACGCGTCACGGGGCGCCCTCGCGCCGGTGGCGCGCGTGGACGACGTCCTGGTCCTCCAGGGCGTCGATCAGCGCCACGGCGAGCACCGCGATCCCCTCGCCGCGGCCGATCCACCCCATTCCCTCGTTTGACTTCCCCTTCAGCGAGATGTGGCCCGGCGAGATCCCGATCACCCCGGAGAGCCGCTCGCGCATCGCCTGCGCGTGCGGCCCGATGCGGGGAGATTCCGCGATGACCGTCACGTCGACGTTCACGACCTGGTAGTTCTCCCCCTCCAGGAGCTGCACGATGTGCGCGAGGAGCCGCATCGAGTCGGCGTTCTTCCAGGCCGGGTCGGAAGGGGGGAAGTACGTCCCGATGTCGCCGAGCCCCGCCGCCCCGAGGAGCGCGTCCGTCACCGCGTGCGCCACCGCGTCCGCGTCGGAGTGGCCCGTCAGCCCCGGATGGTCCGGGATGGCGATCCCGCCGAGGACGAGGGGACGCCCCTCCGCGAAGCGATGGGAGTCGTAGCCCTGGCCGATACGCATGAGGGAATAGGGGACAGGGGACAGGGGACTCCGGACGTCTTCGGAGTGCGCGGCCCGCCACGGGCCGAACGATTCCCTGCCCCCCGTCGGTCCGGCGATCGCCCCGAGGTGCGGGAGCGCGTCGCGCGAACTGTTCCCTGGAGGGGCAGCGGCGGGCTCGAAGGATTCTCTCTGATCTAGCCGTCCCAACGCCGCAGGGCGAGGCAGACGTTGTGCCCGCCGAAGCCGAAGCTGTTGCTGAGCGCGAGGCGGACCGGGCGATCGATCCTGCCGTCGGTGCCGTAGTTCAGGTCGCACTCGGGGTCCGGCACCTCGTAGTTGATCGTCGGCGGGATCATGCCTCCGCGGCAGACCAGCGCCGAGATCACCGCCTCCACCCCGCCCGCTGCGCCGAGGGTGTGGCCGGTCATCGACTTGGTCGAGCCCACCACCACCTCGTACGCGCGCCCGCCGAGCGTCGTCTTGACGGCAGCGGTCTCGTTGACGTCGTTGGCCGGCGTGGAGGTCCCGTGGGCGTTGACGTAGTCCACCTCCTGCGGCGTGGCGCCGGCGCTCTCCAGCGCGATCCGCATCGCGCGCACCGCGCCCTCGCCGCCCGTGGCCGGCGCGGTGATGTGGTAGGCGTCGGCCGTCTGGCCGTACCCCGCCACCTCGGCGACGATGGTGGCCCCGCGCGCGCGGGCGTGCTCGAGCTCCTCCAGCACCAGGATTCCCGCGCCCTCGCCCAGCACGAAGCCGTCGCGCGTGGCGTCGAAGGGCCGGCTGGCCGTCTCCGGCGAGTCATTGCGTTCGGAGAGCGCCGTCATCGCGGCGAAGCCGGCGACGGTCATCCCGGTGACGCTCGCCTCCGCGCCGCCCGCCAGCATCACGTCCGCCTCGCCCACCTGGATCGAGCGGAAGGCGCTGCCGATGGCGTGCGCGCCCGAGGCGCAGGCGGAGACGGTGGCGTAGTTGGGCCCCTTCGCGCCGTAGCGGATGGAGACCAGTCCCGCGGCGATGTCGGCGATGAACATGGGGACGAAGAAGGGGGAGACGCGTCCCGGCCCCTTCTCGAAGAACCTCCCGTGCTGCTCCTCGAAGGTGGCGATTCCGCCGATCCCGCTCCCGACGATGACCCCGAAGCGGTGCGGGTCGACGGCGTCGCGGCTCTCGTCGAGGCCGGCCTCTCGCATGGCCTGCACCGACGCCGCCATGGCGAGCTGGGCATAGCGGTCGGTGCGCTTCGCCTCCTTCCGGTCCATGTACTCCGACGGATCGAAGTCCTTGACCTCGCACGCGAAGCGCACCGGGAACTCCGAGGCGTCGAACGAGGCGATGGGCGCGGCGCCGCTGACGCCGTCGAGAAGGGACGCCCAGGTGCTCCGGACGTCCTTCCCGACCGCGGTCAGCAGCCCGGTCCCCGTGATGACTACGCGGCGACTCATGGGCCGTTTCCTCCGCTGAATCCGGATTCCGGCGGTCGACCGGGGCTCAGCCCTGGTTTTCCTTGATGTAGTTGATCGCGTCGCCGACGGTCTGCAGCTTCTCGGCATCCTCGTCGGGGATCTCGATGCCGAACTCCTCCTCGAAGGCCATCACCAGCTCCACGGTGTCGAGCGAGTCCGCGCCGAGATCCTCGACGAAGGAGGCCTCGGGGGTGACCTTCTCCGGCTCGACGCCGAGCTCGTTGATGATGATGTCCTTGACCTTCGCCTCGATGTCCGCCATCGCTCTGCTCCTTGGTGTGAATTCAGTTGGGAAGGCATGGGCGCCGGGGCGCCGGGAACCCCTTCAGATCACCATCCCCCCGTCCACCACCAGCACCTGCCCGGTGATGTACGAGGCTCCAGGCCCCGCCAAGAAGCGGACGACCGAGGCGATGTCCTCGGGCTGGCCCAGCCGGCCCACCGCGATCTGCTCCTGCAGCGCTTCGCGCGCCGCGTCGGGCAGCTCCGCGGTCATGTCGGTCTCTATGTAGCCCGGCGCGATCGCGTTGACCAGGATCCCGCGCGAGGCCAGCTCCTTCGCGGCCGACTTGGTGAGCCCGATCAGCCCCGCCTTCGACGCCGCGTAGTTCGCCTGCCCCTTGTTCCCCGTGATCCCCACGACGCTCGTGATGTTGACGATGCGCCCGCCTTTCTTCTTCATCATCCCGCGCGAGAGGGCGCGGATGGTGAGGAAGGCGCCCTTCAGGTTGGTGTCGAGCACCTGGTCCCAGTCGTCGTCCTTGATGCGCATCAGGAGGTTGTCGCGCGTGACACCGGCGTTGTTGACCAGCACCTCGGGCGTACCGAGCGCCTCCTCGACCTGCTTCGCCAGGGTGGCGACGCTCCCGGCGTCGCCCACGTCGCAGCCGAAGCCGTGGTGCCCCTCGCCGGGGAGCGAGTCGGCGGCGCTCCGCGCGCGCGCCGCGTCGCGCGCCACCACCGCCACCCGCGCTCCCGCCTCGGCGAGCGCCTTCGAGATGGCGAGCCCGATCCCCCGCGACCCGCCCGTCACGAGCGCCACCTGCCCTTGCAGCTCCACGATCAGCCCTCCTCCCCCAGGTACGATGCCAGCTCGTCGGCCGTCCCGAGCGAGCGCGAGGGGACCGAGCGGTCCACCCGCTTCAGCAGCCCCGCCAGGACGCTCCCCGGCCCCATCTCCAGGAAGCCCACGCACCCGCCGTCGAGCATCGTCCGCAGCGAAGCCACCCAGCGAACGGGCGAGGTGAGCTGCTCCACCAGGAGCCGCTTGGCCTCCGCGGCCTCTCGGACGGGGCGGGCGGTCACGTTGGACACCACCGGAAAGACCGGATTCCGCAGCTCGACCGCCTGCAACTGGACCTCTAGACCCTGCCGCGCCACCTGCATGAGCGGCGAGTGGAAGGCGCCGGAGACGTTGAGGGGGAGCACGCGCTTCGCGCCGGCCGTCCTCGCCATCTCCTCGGCGCGGCGCACCGCCGCAACGTCACCGGAGACGACGATCTGGCCGGGCGCGTTGAAGTTCGCGGCGACCACCACCCCCTCCCCCGCCCCGGAGGCTTCGCGGCAGACCGCGTCGGTCGCTGCATCATCCAGGCCGAGCACCGCGGCCATGGTGCCGGGACGCTCGTTTCCGGACCGCAGCATCAGCTCTCCGCGGCGCCGGACGGTGCGTGCCGCGTCGGTGAAGGAGAGCGTCCCCGCCGCCACGTGCGCGCTGAACTCGCCGAGCGAGTGGCCGGCCGCCATCGCCACCGCCGGGCACCGCTCGCCGAGCACGCGCCAGACCGCGACGCTGTGCGCCAGGATCGCCGGCTGCGCGTTGACGGTGAGCGTCAGCTCCTCCTCGGGCCCCTCCCAGCAGAGCCGCGAGAGGGGGAATCCCAGCGCCTCGTCCGCCTCCTCGAAGGCAGCGCGCGCCTCGGGGAAGCGCTGCGCCAGGTCCCTCCCCATCCCGACGAACTGGGATCCCTGCCCCGGAAAGAGCAGGCCGGTCCCCTTCCCAGGCGTCACAGCCGCACCACGTTGGCGGCCCATGTGAAGCCGGCGCCGAAGGCGACCATCAGCACCAGGGAGCCTTCACCGGCCAGCCCTTGCTCCCGCGCCTCGTCGAGCGCCACCGGGACCGACGCCGAGCTCATGTTCCCGTAGCGGCTCACGTTGACGAACACCTTCTCCATCGGAATCCCGGAATACTTCGAGGTCGCCTCGATGATGCGGATGTTCGCCTGGTGGGGAACGAGGAGGTCGATCTCCTCGGCGGTGACGCCGGCGCGCTCCAGCGCCTGCTCGGCGGCCTCGGCCATGGAGCGGACGGCGTTCTTGAACACCTCCGGACCCGCCATCTTCACCAGGTGGGCGCGCTCGTCGAGCACCGCCAGGTCGAAGGGAATACGCGAGCCGCCGGCCGGCCGGTAGAGGAGCTCGGCCAGGGTCCCGTCGGACTTCATGAAGGAGGAGAGGATCCCCCGCCCGTCCTCAGCCTTCCGGACGACCGCCGCGCCGGCGCCGTCGCCGAAGAGGACGCAGGTGGTGCGGTCGCCCCAGTCGACGATGGAGCTCATCTTCTCCGTCGCGATCACCAGCACGTTCTCCGCCTGGCCGGCGGAGATGTGTCCGGTGGCCATCGACAGGCCGTAGAGGAAGCCGGAGCAGGCGGTGGCGAAGTCGTAGGCCCCGGCGCGGGTCGCCCCGAGGATCGCCTGGACGTCGCAGGCCGTCGAGGGGAGGAGCCGGTCGGGGGTGGCGGTCGAGAGCAGGATGAGGTCGACGTCTCCGGGGGCGAGATTCGCCTCCTCCAGGGCCCGCAGGGCGGCGCGGGCGCCCATGTCCGCCGCCCCCATCTCCCGACCCGCGATCCGCCGCTCGCCGATCCCCGTTCGGGAGCGGATCCACTCGTCGGAGGTGTCGACGAGCGACTCGAGCTCCTGGTTGGTCATCACCCGCTCGGGCAGGTAGCGCCCGGTGCCGGCGATGTGCGCCCGCGGAGCCTGAGAGGTCTCGTTCATCGGCCCTCGGGGGTTTCTGCGAGTCGCGACAGGCGGTTCTGGATGTGCCTCACCATGTGGTGGTCCACCGCCTGCTTGGCGACCCGGATGGCGTTCCGGATGGCGCGCGGGGGCGACCCGCCGTGGCAGATGATCGTCACCCCGTTGACGCCCAGCAGCGGAGCCCCGCCGTACTCGGTGTAGTCGAGCACCTGCCGCACCCGCGTCAGGCGCAGCGCCGAACCCGCGGCTTCCGCCTCCTCGTGCACCAGCCCCACGATGAAACCCGCCACCGACTCGTAGAACTTCAGCAGGACGTTGCCGACGAATCCGTCGCACACGAGCACGTCGCAGGTGCGGTCCACCACGTCGCGGCCCTCGACGTTCCCCACGAAGTGAAGCGACGAGGCGCTCAGAAGCTGATAGGTCTCGATGGCCCGCTCGTCCCCCTTCTCCGGCTCCTCGCCGATGTTGAGGAGGCCCACGCGCGGGCGCTCGATCCCCATCAGGTCCTGCGCATAGATAGTGCCGAGGTGGGCGAACTGGAAGAGTTGATGCGCGCGCGTGTCCACGTTCGCGCCCGCGTCCACCAGCAGCGTGTGGCCGCTGCGGGTGGGGAGGACGGCGCCGATGGCCGGGCGATCGACCCCCGGGAGGGGCCGGAGGATGACCAGCGACCCGGCCATCACGGCACCGGTGGAGCCGGCGCTGATGAAGGCGTCGACCTCCCCCTGCTTGTGCAGGTTCAGGCCCACGACGATGGAGGAATCGGGCTTGCGGCGGATCGCCTGCGCGGGCGATTCGCCCATCTCGATCCGCTGCGTGGCGTGCACGATCTCGATTCGCTCGCGCGGCAGGTCCGGATACCGGCGTAGCTCCGCCTCCACCCGCTCCCGGTCGCCGACGAGGACGAGCTGGAAGTCGCCCTCCAGAGACTGGAGCGCTCCGGCCGTACCCTCCACCTCGATGGCGGGGGCGCGGTCGGAGCCCATCGCGTCCAGCGCGATCCGCATGGCGGAAGGAGCGTTAGAGCTCTTCGACTTCGAGCCGCTGCACCTGCCGATAGTAGCCGCAGGTCGGGCACACGCGGTGCGGGACGTTCGGATCTCCGCAGCGCGGGCAGTTGCTGAGGGTTGGCATCTGCGCCTTGACGTGCGTCCGGCGCTTGCGCTGGCGCTGCTTGGATTGGCGCTTCTTCGGTACGGCCATGAGATCGTCTCTCGGCGATGGGGTCAGTCGAACTTGATCTTCTTCAGCGCTTCCCAGGCGCTCGGCTCGGCCTCGGGCGCGCACGCGCAGCTGGAACGATTGAGGTCCGTGCCGCAGTGCGGACAGAGGCCCCGGCAGTCCTCCCGGCAGACCACGAACTCGGGAACGCGAAGGAGGAGCTGCTCGCGCAGGGCGGGCCGCAGATCCAGCTCGTCACCGCGCTCGGGGAGCGCATAAACCTCCCCGCTCAGCTCCTCCAGCTCCTCTTCCTCCAGCGGCTCGAAGAGGAGGTCCACCTCGTCCTCCACCTCCACCCGGACCGGCTCCACGCAGCGCCGGCACTCCCGATCGAGCGTGGTGCGGATCGAGCCGCGGACCAGGATTCCCTCCCCGACCGGCCGCCCCTCCAGATCGGCCGCGAGGGGCGCTCGCAGCGTGAGCTCCGTCCCCGCCCACACCGGATCTTCGGGCGCGATCTGCCCTCGGATCCTCCCATTTCCGCGCTCGATCGCCTTCAAGCTCAAAATCAGCATAAACGGGAAAGATAGCGCTCCCCCGCCGGGGTGTCAACCAGCGGGGGGGCGTCGCTCGGGCGAGAGCGACGGCCCGGATTTCCGCCTCCAGGGTCTACTCCGCCGAGTTCGCCACCAGCTCCGACTCGGAGAAGAAGAAGGCCACTTCGCGCGCCGCGTTCTCGTCCGAGTCCGAGGCGTGGATCGCGTTCCTCCCCTTCGACTCCGCGTACAGTTTGCGGACGGTGCCCTCGGCGGCCTCGGCGGGATCGGTGGCGCCGATCGCCTCGCGCAGCGCGGAGACCGCCCCGGAGCGCTCCAGCGCGATCGGGACGCAGGCCCCGGAGGTCATGAACTCCACCAGCTCTCCATAGAAGGGGCGCTCCCGGTGGACGGCATAGAACTCCCCCGCCTGGCCGCGGGTGAGACGAGCCATCTTCATCCCCACCACCCGGAAGCCCTTCTCCTCCAGGTGGGCGACGATCCTCCCCGCCTTCCCCGAGGCGACGGCGTCCGGCTTTACGATCGCGAGAGTACGGTTCATCTCAGATAGGTTGAACGTAGAATGGAGGATGGGAGCTCCTACGGCCCGAACAGCTTCCTGAGGATGTCGCCGCGGGTGAGGAAGCCGGTGAGCTTCCCCTCCGCGACTACCGGGATCCGCTCGACGTCCTTGTTGATCATGATGGAGACCACGTCCGCCAGCCCCTGGTCCTCCGAGATGCACATCACCGATCGGGACATGATCTCGCGGATGGGGACCTCGAAGTTGCTCCCCTCCGGCCGCAGCTCGGTCCGCTCCCCCGCCGCGGCGCGGACCGTGTTAGGGAGGAGGTGGCGCAGCAGGTCCCGGTCGGTGACGATGCCGAGCACCTCCCGCTTCTCGTTCACCACCGGGACGGCCTTCAGCTCGTGGCGGCTCATCAGCTCCAGCAGCTCGCCCACCGGGGTGTCGGGATAGACCCGGTACACCCGCTGCGTCATCACGTCGCGCACCGTGAGGCGCGGCTGAACGATCAGGTCCCGGATCTCGGGAATCGCGAGGATCTCGCCGGGGCTGGCGGCGGCGGCGATCCGCCGCACCACTTCGTCGCTGCGCAGGGCCCGGGCGAGCGCCGCCACCATCTGCAGGTAGTGGTTCGCCGCCGCGGGGGGGGCGAGCACCAGCACCACGATCTGCTCCGTCCCCGCCTGCGCGCCGGGCGTGGGGCGCAGCGGCCGCGGGGATACCCCCAGCGCCACCACCAGCCGATCCACGGCGTCCGTGCGCACGTGGGGGAGAAGGACCCGGTCCCCCACGTGCACCACGTCGCGGACCCGGTCCTCGGTGGTGAGGCGCTCCAGCCGCTCCGGGTGCCGGATCATCCCCGTGGACTGCAGCCGCCGCACCAGCGCGGCGACCGCGTCGCGGTACGTCTCGGCCTCCAGGGGCGCCACGACGTGCTCCGGCCGGAGCACGTCGATCAGGCGCATGCGGCTCCTCCAGGCGCAGGGTTCCCCACGGCGCCGCTCAAGCCCGGGAGCCGAGCGCGCTCTGGATCAGCCCCACCACGTCCACGGGACGCTTGGCCACCCCGATGCCGTTGTCCTGAAAGGACTGGATCTTCTCCTCCGCGGTGCCCGAGGAGCCGGATATGATGGCCCCGGCGTGTCCCATGCGCCGTCCGGGGGGGGCGGTCTGGCCGGCGATGAAGCCGACCACCGGCTTGGAGAGGTTCGCGCTCACGAACTCCGCGGCCTCCTGCTCGTCCGTGCCGCCGATCTCGCCGATCATCACCACCGCCCGCGTCTCGGGGTCCGCCTCGAAGGCGGCCAGGCAGTCGATGAAGCTCGTCCCGTTGATCGGGTCTCCGCCGATGCCCACGCAGGTGGTGGTCCCGATCCCCGCGCCCAGGAGCTTGTAGACCACCTCGTAGGTCAGCGTGCCGGAACGCGACACGAGGCCCACCGGCCCCTCCTTGGTGATGTTCCCGGGGATGATCCCCACCTTGCTCTTCCCCGGCGAGATCAGCCCCGGACAGTTGGGGCCGAGGAGCCGCGCCCCCTTCTCCCGCACATAGGGGCCGACCCGCATCATGTCCAGGACCGGAACGCCCTCCGTGATGCAGACGATGAACTCCACCCCGGCGTCGGCGGCCTCGAACATGGCGTCCGCGGCGAAGGCCGGCGGGACGTAGATCACCGAAGTGTTCGCGCCGGCCTCCTCGACCGCCTGCTCGACGGTGTCGAAGATCGGCACCTCCCCCTCGAACGTCTGCCCGCCCTTTCCGGGGGTGACGCCGGCGACCACGTTCGTGCCGTAGTCGATCATCTGCTTCGAGTGGAACGAGCCGTCGCGGCCGGTGATGCCCTGGACGACGAGGCGAGTGTTCTGGTCGATGAAGATGCTCACTTGCCCCCTCCCTTTGCCAAATTGACGGCCTTCTCGACGGCGGCGTCCATGTCGGTCATCGCGCTGAACCCGGCCCCCTCGAGGATCTCGAGCGCCTTCTCCTCGTTGGTCCCGGTCAGGCGGATGACGATCGGCACCCGGATGTCGATCTGCCGCGTGGCCGTCACGATTCCGTTCGCCACGTCGTCGCAGCGGGTGATCCCGCCGAAGATGTTGAAGAGGATGGCCTTCACGCTCGGATCGGAGGTGATGATCCGCAGCGCGTCCACCACCTTCTGCGGGTTCGACGACCCGCCGATGTCCAGGAAGTTCGCCGGCTCGCCGCCGTAGTACTTCACCAGGTCCATGGTGGCCATCGCCAGCCCCGCGCCGTTCACGCAGCAGCCGACGTCGCCGTCCAGCTTGATGAAGGTGAGCCCCGCCTCGCGCGCCTGCACCTCGGAGGGGGCTTCGGAGCTGTCGTCGCGGAGCGCCTCGACTTCGGGCCGGCGGAAGAGCTCGTTGTCGTCGATGTTCATCTTCGCGTCGATCGCCTTCACCTCCCCCGCGGGGGTGGTGATGAGCGGGTTGATCTCCGCGAGCGAGGCGCCGGCGTCGAAGAAGGAGTCGTAGAGCTGTCCGATGATCCGGGCCGCCGCGCGCTGCTGCTTGACGTCGTCGTACAGCTCGGTGGCCAGCCAGTACGCCTGGTGCGGGAGGAGTCCGAAGCGCGGATCCACGGGGAGCTTGCGGATGGCGTCCGGCTGGGTGTGGGCGACCTCCTCGATGTCCACGCCGCCCTCGGAGGAGACCATGAACACGGGCTTCTTGCTCCCGCGGTCGACGATCAGCCCGACGTAGGCTTCGCTGGCGATCTCCTCGGCCGGGGTGACGAGCACCTTCTCCACGGTCAGCCCGTTGATCTCCATGCCGAGGATCCGGGATGCGTGCTCGCGGGCCGCATCGGCGTCCTTCGCGAACTTCACCCCTCCGGCCTTTCCTCTGCCGCCGGAGTGCACCTGGGCTTTGACCATCACGCTGCCGCCGAAGTCGCGGGCGATGCGCTCCGCCTCTTCGGCCGTGGTCGCCACCTCGCCCGGCGGGACCGGCACGCCATGGGCGCGGAAGATCTCCTTCGCCTGATACTCGTGGATGTTCATGAGCCGATCGTTGAATGATGGGATATCTCCGTGCCCGCTTCCCCGGCCACGGCCCTCTCTCCCTGCTCGAGCCGCGCGATGATCGCGCGCGTCCCGCCCTCCTCCAGAAATCGCACGGCCGCCTCCACCTTTGGACCCATGCTCCCCGACGCGAACTCGCCGGCCGCCAGGTACCGCCGCGCCTCCTCCACGGAAAGCCGGTGGAGCGGGCGCTGCCGCGGCGTGCCGAATCCGACGAAGACCTGGTCCACGTCGGTGAGGATCAGCAGCACGCTCGCCCCGATGTCGCGGGCCAGCACGGCCGCGGCCCGGTCCTTGTCCACCACCGCGTCGATTCCCTCCAGCCCCAGAGCCGGGTCGCGGTAGACGGGCGTGCCGCCCCCACCGGCGGCGATCACCAGATGACCGGCGTCCACGAGGGAGCGGATCAGCTCGCGCTCGACGATCTCCAGCGGCCGGGGAGAAGCGACCAGGCGCCGCCAGCCGTTCCCGTCGGGCGCCACGCGCCACCGCAGCTCCGCCGCCAGCGCCCGCGCCGTCGCCTCGTCCATGACGCGGCCGATCGGCTTGCTGGGCTCTCCGAGCGCGGGATCCCCGGGGTCCACGACCACCTGGGTGACGAGGGTCGCGACGCTCCGCCGCACGCCGGCGGCGGCCAGTCCGTTCTCCAGCGACTGCTGGATCATGTAGCCGATCCACCCCTCGGTCGCGGCGACCAGCACCCCGAGGGGGAGGGGCGGTACGAGGTGCCGCGCCATCTCGTTCTGGACGAGCGCGTTGCCGACCTGCGGTCCGTTCCCGTGCACGAGCGCGATCCGCCACCCCTCGCGAGCGAGCCCCACCACCGCCCCCAGGCTCTCGCGGGTGTGCCGGAACTGCTGGGCGATGCTCCCTTCCTCGCCCGGAGGCGAGAGGGCATTGCCCCCGAGCGCGATGACGATGCCGCGTGTCGGCAAGGAAGCCTCTCTCGTGGACGGCGCTATGATAAGCCGCGCCCAAGGGCCCGGCAAGCTCAGCGCGAGGGCTCGTCCGCCGGCGCGGCCCCCCGCAGGAGCTCGCGGATCGACCGCCAGCTCCGCCCGAACCCCGCCCAGTCGCCGGAGCGCAGCTGCGCCTCCGCCTGGTCGAGCAGCCGGCGCGCGCGCCCCAGGATCTCCGCCGGATCCGGGCCCTGCGGCCGCGGCGCATCCGGCTCCTCGTCTGCGGCCGCGGAGTCCGCCCGCGCCCCGAGGAGCGCCGCCACGGCGCTCTCGAGCGACGGGCGCATCACCACCTGCTGCCCGGTGCTGAGGATGACCCGCTCCAGCTGCGGGATCGCCACGTTCTCGGCCACCAGGTAGAGCGGCTCGGCGTAGATCAGGGTGCTGTCCATCGGGACCACCACCAGGTGCCCACGGACGACGTCGCTCCCCCCCTGCCGCCAAAGCGAGAGCTGCTGCGAGATGTCCGGATCCTGGTCGATCATCGCCTCGACCTGTTGCGGGCCCGGGACCAGCTCGTCGCGCGGGAGCTCGAGCAGGAGCTGCTCGCCGTAGTGGGGTGGATCGTTCCGCGTCACCATCAGCGCGGTCATGTTCTGCCTCCCGCGCGAGACGAAGGGGACGCTGAGGAGGAACTCGCGCCGCGGCGCTCCGGGAAGGGGAAGCATCGAGTAGATCGGCTCGACCGGAACCGCCTCGTTGCGGTAGGTCTCCATCGCCAGCGCCCAAACGTCCTCGCCCGCATAGAAGGCGCGCGGGTCGGCCATGTGGTACTCGCCCAAGACCTGTGACTGGAGGTGCACCAGCGCGCGGGGGACGCGAAGGTGCCGCCGCAGCTCGGGCGGCATCTGCTCGATCGGGCGCACCACGCCCGGAAGCAGGTCGGCGT
Source organism: Longimicrobiaceae bacterium (assembly GCA_965215255.1). Lineage (GTDB taxonomy): Bacteria > Gemmatimonadota > Gemmatimonadetes > Longimicrobiales > Longimicrobiaceae > CBDCDN01. The sequence continues at coordinate 52,658 of CBDCDN010000012.1, forward strand.
AAGTGGCCAGGATCGGGTCCGCTGGGTCCGCCGCGTAGACCGCCACCGCGCCCGTGACGCCGTCCACCGTGACTTTCGCGCTGTTGCGCAGGTAGCGCACGGCGCGGCCCTCGAAGGCCATCTCCCGGGCCATCGGGAAGTGGGCGCTCCCCGTGTAGCCGTCGAGGATCCAGACGACCCGCCCACCCGTCACCACCGGAAGCGCGCCCCCTTCCTCCGTGAAGCGGAGGAAGGGCGCGACGTGCTGCGCACGCTCCACGATCTGGCGGCGGTAGACGATCCGGCTGTCGGCGGTGGTCTCGTCCGACAGGAAGAGGTTCTTGCTCTGGAAGGCCCAGGCGAAGACCAGCTTCTTCCAGACCCGATCGAGCTGGACGCCCACGGGTCCCGCTTCGGCGCCGAGGATCACGTACCCGCGAGTTCCCTCTCCGAAGTAGACCTCCGGCTGCGTGACCTCGAGGGCCGCGGGCGCGGCCGGCGCGAGTTTGGGGGGATCGAGGTCGTAGACGTAGTAGAGCGGCGCGCCGTCGTCCGCCATACTCGCCACGGGGCCGACCACGACTCCCTTCCCGCTCACGTAGTTGAGGTGGAGGTTCTGCCAGGTCTGCGCCGTCTCGGAGAGCTTGCTGGGGTCCAGCTCGCGAACCGAAACCGCCACCTGCTGCTCCTCTCCGGCCGGACCGTAGCGGTCCGGGTGTACGGAAACGAAGTCGTAGTACTGGAAGAGGGTCTGCGTCTCGTTGAACGCTTGCAGGAGCGGGCGCGCGTCCCAGAGGGGGACCCCCGAGAGCACCTCCATCAGCCGCGCCTCCCGCAGCCCCTCCGGGGCACGGTAGGGGAAGGCGAAGCGCTGCAGATCCGCCAGTCCGTAGGCGAGGCGGGTGAAGGAGAGGTGCTGCTCGATGAAGGGACGCTCGCGGGGGAACTCATTGGGCTCGACGGTGAGCTTCTGGACCAGCGCCGGGTAGACGACCTGCGCGCCGAAGATCCCCGCCAGCAGGAGGGAGGCCCCCGCGACGGGGGCCCGCCGGCTTCCGTTCCAGGCGCCCCAGGCGATCGCCGCGGCGGCGCCGACGGCGAGCGCCGTCACCACCAGCTTTCCCGGGAGGAGCGCGTACACGTCGGCGTAGCCGGGCGCGCCCCCCACCCCGCTGCCCGAAAGCAGCACGTCGTAGCGGTCGAGCCAGGCGTCCGAGGGCGATGACGAGGATGAAGGCGCCGAGCAGCGCCCCCAGGTGCCGGCGGGCGAGCGGCGTGGTGCGGAGGTGGGAGTCGGCCACGCGAATGACGCCTGTCGCCACATACGCGGCGGTCACCAGCAGCGCCGTCCAGAAGACGAGGATCCCGGCCAGCGTCTGCAGCCGCTCCAGGAGCGGGAGCCGAAAGACGTAGAAGGCGGGGTCGTTGCCGAACACCGGCTCGGCCAGGCCCCAGCTGCGGTGGTCGAGGAAGGCGAGCGCGCCGAGCGGGTCCGCGGCGCCCGCCGTGAGCCACCAGGCGGAGAAGAGGGAGATCAGCAGGAGCGAGCCGAGGATGTACGTCTGCGGGATCTGCTCCGCGGATCTCGATGTTGGCGTAGCGGCGGCGCACGCGGAGGGTGCCGAGGGAGCGCGCCACCACCCACAGGTTGCCGAGGACGATCAGCCCGACCGGCAGCGCGAGCGCCGCCCGCACGGCCAGCCCCGTTCCCCAGAGGGTCCAGAAGGTCCGCTCGTAGCCGAGGGTACGGTACCAGAGCAGCTCCACGACGAACTCCGCCGCCATCCTCCCCCCGATGAGGAGGAGGAGGGCGGCGGCCACGAAGCCGAGGATGATCCTGCGGTCCGCGGGCGGGCATCTCACCCGATCCGGATTCCCTGTTCCCGCAGCCACCCTCCATGATGTCCCGGATCTCCGCGAGGCGCGCTCGCTGCGCGCTTCGTAAGCGCGCCACCAGCGCCGGCTCAGTGTTCGACGCCCGCACGAGGCCCCCAACCGTCCCCGAAGAGGACGCGGGCGCCGTCCGACGTCCACCACCTCATGCTCGCGGGCGGAAGTGTTCCACCGCGCGCGCCACCACCCCCGCCTTGACCTCCTCCGCCACCGGGTAGCGGATCTCGGCGGTGGAGACGAACCGCGGAAAGCGGTCGAGCCGCGCCGAGAGCGGCTCGCCGGACCGCGAGAGGATGGAGACGAGCAGGCACGCCGCGTAGAGCGCGTCGTCCACGTCGTGGAAGTTCTCGCCGAACATGATGTGCCCGGAGAGCTCCCCTGCCAGAAGGGCCTTCTCGCGCTTCATGCGTTCCTTCATCAGCGAGTGCCCGGTGGCCCGACATGATCGGCGCGCCCCCGGGCCTGCGCCAGCACCTCGGGAAGCGCCTGCGAGCACTTCACGTCGAACACCACCTTCGCGCCCGGATCCGTCCGAGCATGTCGAGCCCGAAGAGCAGCAGGGAGGACGTCCCCCCTCACGATGCGCCCGCGGTCGTCCACCGCGCCGATGCGGTCGGCGTCGCCGTCGAAGGCCACCCCCAGATCGGCACCGGTCTGGCGAACCCGGGCGATCAGGTCCTCGAGGTTCTCGTCGACCACGGGGTCCGGGGTGGTGGTTCGGGAAGGTGCCGTCGGAGTCGCAGAAGAGCGGCACGACCTCCACCTGCCCGCCGAGCGCGCGCAAGAGTCGACCGCCACGAGGCTCCCCGTGCCGTTCCCGCAGTCCGCGACCACTTTGATCGGGCGGTCCAGCGAGAAGCGGGAAGCGATCTCCCGCACGTAGGTGGGAAGGAGATCGCGCCGCTCGATGACCCCCGCTCCGCTCTCGAAGTCTTCGGCCTGGACGAGCCGGCGGATTTCCTGGATGGCGCCGCCGTAGAGGGAGCGGACCCCGAAGGAAAGCTTGAACCCGTTGTACTCGGGGGGTTGTGCGAGCCGGTCACCTGCAGGGCGCCCTCGGTGTCGAGGTGCACCGCGGCGAAGTAGAGCACGGGGGTGGGACGGTGCCGACGTCGATCACGTCGACGCCGGCCGCGGTGAGCCCGCGGGCGACGGCGGTTGCCAGCTCTTCGGAGCTGAGGCGGTTGTCGCGTCCGAGCGCCACCCGGAGGCCGGAGGCGCCGCCGTCGCGGCGGCGGAGGAGGGTGGCGAAGCCGCGCCCGATCCCCTCCGCCACCTCGGGCGCGACGTCGCGGCCCACCACGCCGCGGATGTCGTACTGCCGGAAGATGTGCGGGTTGATCTCCATCACCGGAAGCGCTTCGGGGACGGCCAGGCCGAACTCGGCCGGGCATCATGCGCCCGAGACGGAGGCGATCGCCTCGATCTCGACAGAGACGTTCCGCGGGAGGCCCGCCACCGCCACCGTGGAGCGCGGCGGGGCGGTGGTCGCCGAAATGCTTCCCGTACACCTCGTTCATGGCGGCGAAGTCGCCCATGTCGCGCAGGAATACCGTCGTCTTGACGACGCTCCTCAGCGAGGCGCCGGCGGCGTCCAGGATGGCGTCCAGGTTGCGCATGACGCGCTCGGTCTGCTTCGCCACGTCGCCCTCCACCAGCTCCCCGTCGCCGGGTCGAGCGCGATCTGTCCCGCGGTGTAGACGAGCCCGCCGTGCACGATTCCCTGACTATAGGGCCCGATCGCGCCCGGCGCTTCGTCCGTTTGGATCCGCTTCAGTGACTGCATCGTTCCTCGATCGAAGGAGGGGTTTTCATTCCGGGTGCCGCCGGAGGTAGTCGCCCACCGCGGCGCGCAGCTCGTCGGGGTCGACGGTCGCGACGCCCGGTTTGGCGACCTCGATCCCGGCGGCGTGGTTGGCGATCACCGCAGCTTCGCGCAGCGAGGCTCCTGCCGCCAGCGCGACCGCGACGCAGGCGGTCACGGTGTCGCCGGCGCCCGAGACGTCGAAGACCTCGTGCGCCACGGCCGGGATGCGGAAGACCTCGCCGCCGGCGGAGCAGAGCGCCATCCCCTCCTCGCCGAGGGTGACGAGGAGGTTCTCGCACGCGAAGCGCCTGCGAGCCTCTTCCAGCCATGCGTCGTCGCGTGCGCGGATCGGCATCCCCAGGGCGGCGGCGAGCTCGAAGGCGTTCGGCTTGAAAACCGTGGCGCCGCGGTATTCGAAGACGTGCCGGAACTTCGGGTCCACCACCACCGGAATGCCGGCGTCGCGCGCGGCTCTGAGGGCGGCGCGGATCACGGCCGGGGCGAGGACTCCCTTGTCGTAGTCCTCGAGGACGAGCACGTGGGCGCCCGTGACCCCCGCGACGACCGCCTCGGCGATCTCCTGGCTGCAGTCCTCCGGCAGATCGTCCTCGCGCTCGCGGTCGAAGCGCACCACCTGCTGGTGCCGCGCGACGACGCGGGTCTTCGTGGTGGTAGGGCGGTCGGCGCGCTCCACCAGGCGCGGGACCACTTCTCCCGAACCGAGGGCGGCCAGCGCGCGGCGGATCTCCTCCCCCTGCGCGTCCCGCCCGACGAAGCCCACCAGGTCGCAGTTCGCGCCGAGGTGCACCACGTTCGCCGCCACGTTGGCCGCCCCGCCCAGGGCGTTCCGTTCCTCCCGCACGTGCACCACCGGCACCGGCGCCTCGGGCGAGATGCGGGCCACGGTTCCCGTCAGGTACACGTCGAGCATGAGGTCGCCGACCACGATCACCCGCACGGAGCGGGCGCGCTCGAGGACCTCGTCCAGGCGGTCCAACGTCAGAGAAGTCATGCGCCACGGCGATCTTCGAGAGCGGCCGGCGCCCGCGCTCCGTGGGGCCGAGTCGGGGCGGAATGTACCCTCCGCGCCCGGGGATGTAAAGGATTCGCCCGGGGCGGGGGGAGCGGGCGGGGGTGTGCCATCGGTCCACCCGCGGTATATTGGCCCCTTTCAATGGAGGCCCGCCGCGCGGAAGCGGAGATCCGCCGCCCCGCGTCCGATGACGAACCTCCCGCGCCGGCTCCGGCCGCCGCGGTACGCACCTCGTCCAGGAGACGATGTCCGGACCATGCAGCTGAGCGGGGTCGCGGTGCTGGCGCTGGTCACCCTTGCGCTCCTCGGCCTCCTCTCGGCCCCGCTGGCGCTGGCGGGAGGGCTTCTCGTCGGGCTCACCCTGGGCACCCCCTGGCCCGGCACCGGCTCGAAAGCGGGCAAGTACCTTCTGCAGGCGGCGGTGGTGGGGCTCGGCTTCGGCATTTCCCTGGACGAGGTGTGGGAGGTGGGACGGGAGGGGATCGTCTACTCGGTGGTGGGAATCGCCGTCACGCTCCTGGTGGGGCGCGCCCTCGGCCGGCTGCTGGGGGTGCCGGACCGCACCGCGGCGCTGGTGACCTTCGGTACCGCCATCTGCGGGGGGAGCGCGATCGCGGCGATGGCACCCGTCCTGGAGGCCGACGACGAGGAGATCGGCGCCTCCCTCGCGACGGTCTTCTCGCTGAACGCGGTGGCGCTGTTCGTCTTCCCGCCGCTGGGGGCGCTGTTCCGCCTTTCCCAGGAGCAGTTCGGCCTCTGGGCCGCGCTGGCGATCCACGACACCAGCAGCGTGGTGGCCGCGGGTTCGGTCTACGGGGCGACCGCTCTCGCGGTGGCCACGACGGTGAAGCTCGCCCGCGCCTTGTGGATCGCCCCGATCACGCTGGGCGCCGCGTGGTTTCGCCGGCGCGGCGGCCCCGTCATGGTGCCGTGGTTCATCCTCGGCTTCCTGGCCGCGGCCGGGCTTCGCGCGCTGGCCCCCGGACAGGAGGCGCTCTGGAGCCTGGGCGCGGCGGCGGCGAGGCACCTCCTGGTGGTGACGCTGGTCCTCATCGGCGCGGGGACGACGCGAACGGTGCTGGGGAGGGTCGGGGCGCGCCCGCTCGTCCTCGGCCTCGTGCTCTGGATCCTGGTGAGTGCCGGGACCCTGCTGCTGATCGCCGGCCCGGCCGACGCACTCTGATCGCCTCTCCCTCTCCGGTCACCCGGATGTTCGTTCATGGAGCCTCGCTTCGTCCCCTTGGAGCACGAGCGCCCCGCGCCCGCCGAGATCGAGCGCCGCGCGAGGCAGTTCTTCGAGTCGATGGACCGCCGCCGGACGGTCCGCGCCTTCTCTCCCGATCCGGTGCCCCGCGCCGCGCTGGAGGACGCGATCCGCGCCGCTTCCACGGCGCCCTCCGGCGCCCACCTGCAGCCGTGGACCTTCGTCGTGGTTTCGGACCCGGAGGTCAAGGCACGGATCCGCGAAGCGGCGGAGCGGGAGGAGCGCGACTTCTACGACCGCCGCGCGCCCGCGGACTGGCTGGAGGCGCTGCGGCCGCTCGGGACCGACTTCGAGAAGGCGCACATCACCGACGCCCCCTTCTTGGTGGTGCTCTTCAAGCAGAGCTACGGGGTCGGCCCGGACGGAGAGCGGCGCACCCACTACTACGCGACGGAGAGCTGCGGGATCGCGGCGGGGCTTTTCATCGCCGCGGTGCACCGGATGGGGCTGGCGACGCTGACGCACACGCCCAGTCCGATGGGATTTCTGAACGAGGTGCTGGAGCGGCCGGCGAACGAAAAGCCCTTCCTCCTGCTCCCGGTCGGCTTTCCGGCGGAGGGCGCGCTCGTCCCGGATCTGCGGCGGAAGTCGCTCGAGGAGGTGAGCGTCTGGAAGGAATGATGTCGGGGCCGGGGCTCCCCGCCCCACCGGGCCCTCGAAGCACGAAGCTCTTGAGTTCCTTCCACTCCCTTACCCTTTGCCCGTTCACCCTTTTCACCAGGCGCTCGCGGGCCGCCGCGCGCGAAGCGGTGCGCCTGAGATCAGGAGCCGGACGGCTCTTCGGAGATGAGCAGCTCGAGAAGCTCCACCAGGCGCCGCTTCTCCTCGCGGGGGAGGCGCCGGGGGACCTGCAGCCGCGCCACCTCCCCCGAGCGCAGCGGAACGACGATCCGGTTGTACCCGTCCTCGGCGTGGGCGGCGGGCACGCGGGCCGCTTCGGGGTCTACGGCCTCGGCGGGGGGCGGGGGCGGAGCGGTCGGCCCGGGGAGCTCAGGCAGAGGCGCCGCGGCGGGCGCCGCGGTCGGAGCTGCAGCGGGCGATGGGGGCACCGGTTCCGCCTCCGGAAAGGCCTCCGCCGACCACTCGATGCGGGTGGGATGGCCGCGCCGCCCCGGGATGTAGCGGCCCCACCCGACATAGTCCACGAGGCGTCCGAACACCGCCGTGGCCTCCACGCGGTTGCTCTGGCTGCTGCCGTAGCCGTGGGTGGCCCACCAGGTCTCGATCCACTGCGCGTCGGTGACACGGCGGGGGGAGCGGGCGGAGACGGCGTCGAGCAGGCGGGAGAAGGGTTCGAAGGCCCGGAGGGAGGCGCGGAGGATCGCGTGCCGCTCGGCCTCCGCGGCGAGGGCATAGCGCTGTCCGGCGGGGGTGAGCTGCTCCGAATCCCGGTGGAGCAGCCCGAGGGCGGCGGCGGTGGCGAGGGTACCCTCGAGGGTCTTGGCCGCGAGGTCCAGCTCGCGGAGCTGCGCGCTGGAGCGTCCGCGGGCGCGCGCCTCGATCCAGCGCGCGAGCTGTTCCGGGTCGGAGCGGTACGGCAGGACTTCAGCTTCCACGGTCTCCATCGTCGCGCCGATGCGGGGAGGAAGAGTTTATGAACGTCGCACAATAACAAGAGCGACGCAACTCCGCCACTCCTTTTAAAACTGGACCGGCGTCGCACCTTTCGAATAAAAACGGACTCAGACCGACCTTTATCCGATCCGCACGATCCGCCCGGCGCTTCCGGCTCCACTCCCGCCTGTCACCGGCGGGCCGTGGGAACCTCCGATTTTCCCATGCGCAGGGCGGGCGCCTCTCCTGCCAGGGCACCCGCCTTCTCGCCGGCTCCGCGCCCAACCTGCGCCGCCAATAAGCGACGCCTTTATTCTTCGAACGCCGGATATAAGCAATCTTAGGTTACCTAAGTCGCCCCTTTTTTATCGACGCCACTCTTAATGAGTGGGCGGCCGCTCATTCGATGTGGAAAAGCGGTGTGGAAGGAGGATGTGGAAAAGCCCGAAGGTCCGCATGAAAATTGCGCCCCCGCACCGGAGGCGCATCCCTGACCCCCGGCGGACGAGGCGGACGAACTATGGAAGAGCGAGAGCAGAGGACGGTGCGGCTCCAGGTGGCGGCCACCAAGCCCGAAGATGTCGGGAAGGGGATCGCCCGCCTCCCGCAGCGGGCTTTCGACGCCTTGGGTATCCGGGAGGGCGCCATCGTCGAGATCCGCGGGAAGCGCACCACAGCCGCCCTGGCCCTCTCCCCCTACCCCGAGGACGAGGGCATCGAGATCATCCGCCTGGATGGTCTCCTGCGCGCCAACGCCGACGTCGGAATGGGAGACCACGTCCATGTCGAGCCGGCGGACGTGAAGCCCGCGCGGCGCATCACCATCGCTCCCGCGCAGAAGAACGTCCGCCTGAGCGGCTCGCCGGAGCTCCTCCGGCGCGCCCTCTTCCGGCGTCCCCTCGTGGCGGGCGACGTGATCTCCACCGCCGTTCACCAACGAACCAGCGCCAACGCCGCGGGCGGCGGCGCCCGCGTGCCGGACGACATCTTCCGCACCTACTTCCAGCAGCCGGCGTTCGCGCTCCAGGAGATCCGCCTGATCGTCGTGGGCACCCTCCCCCGCGGCGTGGTACAGATCGCGGCCGACACCGAGATCGAGCTCCTGCCGGAGTACACGGAACCCCAGGAGGGGCGCCGCACCGACATCACCTACGACGACGTGGGAGGGCTCGGCGACACGATCCACCAGGTGCGGGAGATGATCGAGCTGCCGCTGAAGCACCCGGAGCTCTTCAACCGCCTGGGGATCGACCCGCCGAAGGGAGTGCTGCTGTACGGACCACCCGGAACGGGGAAGACCCTCCTGGCGCGCGCCGTGGCCAACGAGGCCGACGCGGAGTTCTTCCACATCGCGGGCCCCGAGATCATGGGCCGGCACTACGGCGAGTCGGAGCAGCGGTTGCGGGAGGTCTTCCAGCAGGCCCAGCAGAACTCGCCCTCCATCATCTTCATCGACGAGATCGACTCGATCGCGCCCAAGCGCTCGGAGGTCACTGGAGAGCTCGAGCGCCGCGTCGTCGCCCAGCTCCTCACGCTGATGGACGGGATGGAGGCCCGGCAGAACGTGGTGGTGATCGGCGCGACCAACCGCGTCAACGCGATCGACGAGGCCCTCCGCCGGCCGGGGCGATTCGACCGCGAGATCGTCATCGGCGTCCCCGACCTCCAGGGTCGCCGCGAGGTGCTCGCCATCCACACCCGCGGCATGCCGCTCTCCCCCGATGTGGACCCGGAGGAGATCGCGCGGGTGACCTACGGCTTCGTCGGCGCCGACATGGCCGCCCTCACCCGCGAGGCGGCCATCGAGGCGCTCCGCCGCAACCTGCCCAGCATGGACCTCGACGGCGGGGAGATCCCCGCGGCCGTGCTGGAGAACCTGCGGGTGACGCGCCCCGACTTCCTGAACGCCCTCAAGCGCGTCCAGCCCTCGGCCATGCGAGAGATCATGATCCAGGTCCCCGACGTCGAGTGGAGCGACATCGGCGGACTGGCGGACGCGAAGCGGGGGCTGCAGGAAGGAATCGAGCTGCCGCTCAAGCACCCCGAGGCCTTCCGCCGCCTCGGCATCCGCCCGCCGAACGGCTTCCTCCTCTTCGGCCCGCCCGGCACCGGAAAGACACTTCTGGCCAAAGCGGTCGCGCGAGAATCGGAGGCGAACTTCATCGCCTCCAAGTCCTCGGACCTGCTCTCGAAGTGGTACGGCGAGTCGGAGCAGCAGGTGGCGAGGCTCTTCGCCCGTGCCCGACAAGTGGCGCCTACGGTGGTCTTCATCGACGAGATCGACTCGCTGGCGCCGCAGCGGGGCGGTGTCCTCGGCGAGCCGGCGGTGACGGAGCGGGTGGTGAACACCCTCCTGGCGGAGATGGACGGGCTCGAGGAGCTGCGTGGGGTGGTCGTCATCGGCGCGACCAATCGTCCGACCCTCCTCGACCCCGCCCTGCTCCGGCCCGGACGCTTCGACGAGATGATCTACGTGCCGGTGCCGGAAGCCGAGGGACGGCTGCAGATCCTCCGGATCCACACGAAAGAGATGCCAATGGCCGCGGACGTGGACCTGCAGAGCATCTCGGACCAGACGCGGGGTTACACGGGGGCCGACCTGGAGGACCTGGTGCGGCGGGCGGGGCTGACGGCGCTGCGCGCCGACCTGCAGGCATCGGAGGTCACCATGGACTTCTTCGAGACCGCGCTGAAGGAGTCCCGCGCCTCGGTCACGCCGGAGATGGAGAGGGAGTACGAGGAGATCGCCGAGACCCTTCGGCACGAGAGCCCCCGCGGAAGCCGGACCATCGGGTTCCAGGCCGCGATGGACCGCGCCTGACGCCCCACGGGCGCCGATCCGTTCCGGGCGTGGGGCGTCGCGGCGGCAGGCTCAGAAGAGGCCGAAGAGGAGGTAGGCGGCGAGCAGCACCACCGCCCAGAGCACCATGCTCCCCGTCGGCCAGGTGCGGCCGAGAGCGGCCTGCGGCCCGTGGCTCCGTAGAGCACTGCGGGCCAGCAGGGCGGCGGTGGGCTCGGCCCGCCGGTTCAGGACGCCGGTGAGCGCAGCGAAGGCCGTCCCGATCCCCCCCACCAGCCGCGGCCCCAGCGAGCGGTAGACCCACTCCACGTCTAGATTGACCGAGCGCAGCTCCGGCGGATAAAGGTGCTTCAGGTTCAGCCAGACGAAGGCCCCGGCCGAGAAGAAGAGGATCTGGAGCTGCGTTAGGACGTGCGTGGCGGTGTACGGCACGTACTCCACCGGGAAGGGAAGGAGCGAGTAGAGCGGCCCGGGGAAGGTCCCGATGAAGACGCAGAGGATCGCCCCCAGCGACATCGCAACCAGCATGTTCATAGGCGCTTCCTTTACTCGGATCCCGGAGTCGTGCGCGAAGAAGGCGAAGTACGGGATCTTGATTCCCGCGTGGTGGAAGACGCCCGCCGACGCGAAGAGGAAGAGGAGCCAGACCCAGGTGTGCCCTTCCTCCAGCACCGCCGCCATCACCATCGACTTGCTGACGAAGCCGCTGAACAGCGGGAACGCCGAGATCGAGGCGGCCCCCACCATACAGAGACCCGCGGTGATCGGCATCGACTTGTAGAGCCCTCCCAAGTCCGAGCCGTTGATGCGCCCGGTGCGATAGAGCACCGCGCCCATCGACATCATCATCAGCCCCTTGAAGATCACGTCGTTGAAGGCGTGCGCCACCGCACCGTTGATTCCCATCGCGGTCCCGATCCCGACCCCTGCCACCATGAAGCCGATCTGGTTGATCATGCTATACCCCAGCACGCGCCGCAGATCGTTCTCGATAACCGCGTAGAAGATCGGGAAGCACGCCATCGTGACCCCCACGTACACCAGCAGCTCGGTGCCGGGGAAGGCCCGGGCAAGGGAGTACACCGCCACCTTCGTCGTGAAGGCGCTGAGGAATACCGTCCCTGTCGGGGTACCGTTCGGGTAAGCGTCCGTCAGCCAGTTGTGGGCCAGCGGGAAGGCACACTTGATCCCGAAGGCGATGAGGAGGAGCCAGGAGGCGGTTCCGTCGAGCCCCACGAAATCGAAGAGGAGATTCCCCGTCTGGTGATAGTGGAGGAGCGCCCCCGCGAGGAGGATCACGCCCGAGAGGACGTTGATCAGGAGATAACGGGTACCGGCCGCGAGCGCTTCGGGCGTGTGGCGCGCCCAGATGAGGAAGACGGAGGTCAGCCCCAGCATCTCCCAGAAGAGGAAGAGGGTGATGAAGTCCCCCGCGAACACGGCGCCGAGGGCGCTCCCCGCGTACATCAGCGCCGCGGCGTGCTGCACCGTCGCGCCCTCCTCCTCCTTCAGATGGAGCGAGAAGGTAAGGCCGAGGAAGGCCGCGATGTTGAACAGATACCCGAAGAGGGTGCTGAGCCGGTCCACCCGGTAGAGCGCCAGGTCGAACTGGAGGATCTGCACCTGATGGTGGAGGCCCGCCTCCGACCCCCAAACCGTGAGCAATCCCGCGACCGGCACCAGCAGGAGGAGCACTCCGCGCACCGGGCCGCGGAGGAAGGGTACCAGCAGCGCGGCCGCATAGAAGAGGAGGAACGGAGGCAGATCAATCATGGTCGTAGTAGTCCTCCGGCCGCATCAGGAACTTGCGCATCTCCTTGGCGATCACCACCAGGACCACGCACGAGACAAATCCGTAGATCGCGTAGAACGCCGGGAGTCGCTCCCACGAGTGCTCGATGTGGCGGTGAATGATGAAGTCCGCGACCACCAGTAGCGCACAGACGGCGTAGAAGCCGCGCAGCAGCCGCTGCACGTTTTCCGGCTTGTCGAAGAGGTGAACCCTGTCCTGGAGCGGTTCCGCGAGCGGCTCCGGTCGGATCTGGTCGACGTCGCGTTGTTTCATACCGGGCTGCTCTTCCAGAGGCGCGAGGGACTCATCCCGCGACCACCATCCGCATGAGGTGATAGACGGGATCGGGATAGATGAAGAGCCCCAAGGTCACGATCGCCGTGATGACCAGCGCCGCCAGCGAAAAGGCCGGGGCTTCGTGGACGCCGGCGAGGCTCTCCGGGTCGTCAGGCGGGCTGAAGAAAGCCCGGACCGGAATCACGAGGAGGTAGCCGATGCTCAGCAACGAGCTGATCATCAGCACGGCGAGGAGCCCGAGCTCGTCGGCCTGGAGCGTGCCCAGCCCCAGGTACCACTTGCTCCAGGTGCCGCCCGCGGGCGGGATCCCGATGATGCTGAGCGCCCCGATGAAGAAAGCCGCCATGGTGATCGGCATCGCGCGTCCGAGCCCCCGCATCTCGCTCACCTCCGTCTTGTGCGCGGCCACCAGCACGGCGCCCGCGCAGAAGAAGAGGGTGATCTTCCCGAAGGCGTGCATCGCGATGTGCATCCCCCCGCCGATGATCCCGGCGCGGTTGGCGAGCATCGCGCCCAGCACGATGTACGAGAGCTGGCTGATGGTGGAGTAGGCGAGCCGCGCCTTCAGATTGTCCTTCGTGAAGGCGATCAGCGACGCCAGAATGATGGTGGCGCCGGCGAGGTAGGCGAGCAGGCGGCTGGAGACGAGCACCGACACCAGGTCCATCCCGAAGAGGTAGACGCTGATCTTCAGGAGGGTGAACACCCCCGCCTTCACCACGGCCACCGCGTGGAGCAGGGCGCTCACGGGCGTGGGCGCGACCATGGCGGCCGGTAGCCAGCGGTGGAACGGCATCAGCGCCGACTTCCCCACCCCGAAGACGTAGAGGGCGAAGAGGACGCTGAGCACCGGCGTCGAGGCCTTCCCGGCGAGGATCCCGCCGGCGGTGAAATCCAGGCTCCCCGCGATCAGCCAGGTGAGGACGACGGCGAAGAGCTGGAAGCCGATGGAGGTGCCGACCAGGATTCCGAGGTAGACCCGCCCCGCGCGCTTCGCCTCGGGCGTCCCCGCATGGGTCACCAGCGGGAAGGTGGAGAAGGTCAGCGCCTCGTAGAAGATGAAGAGCGTGAACATGTTCGCGGCGAAGGCCACGCCCATGGCGCAGGCGATCGCGACCGCGAAGAAGAGGTAGAACCGGGTCTGGTTCTCCTCGTGGTGCGCCCGCATGTAGCCGATCGCGTACAGCGTGGTGACGATCCATAGGAAGCTGGCAACCAGCGAGAAGAGCATCCCCAGGGGCTCCACCTTCAGCGCGAAGGTGAGGCCAGGAAGGACCTCTCCCAGCACGATTCCCGGCTGGCTTCCGCCCTGCACCGCGGGCAGGAGCGAGAGGACCAGCCAGAAGAGGGCGCCCCCCGTCGTCAGCGTGGCCGCTTCTCGCGCGTCGGGCCACCGGTGGAGGAGCGCGACGACTCCGGCGCCGAGCAGCGGTAGCGCGACCGCCAGGGCCGGGAGGAGATCCAGACTCATGGGCGGCCCCCCAGCAGCCCCTCCGCCGCCAGCCGCGCGATGGAGACGGTCCAGGTGCCGTTCATGCCGAAGTAGTAGTTGGCCACGATGAGGATCCAGGTTGGCACCAGCAGCGCGAGCGGCGCTTCGGCGATCGAGGGCGCTCCCGCGGGGCGGTCCCGGAAGTAAGCGGCCTCGACGACGCGCCAGATGTAGATCACCGCGAGCAGCGAGGTGAAGAGGACGACGAGCGCGACCGGCCACCACCCCCTCTCCAGCGCGGCGAGGATCAGGTACCACTTGCTGACGAAGCCCACGGTCAGCGGTACGCCCACCAGGCTCAGCCCGCCGGCGACGAACGCCGCCATCGTCCACGGCATGCGTCTGCCCAATCCCCCCATCTCGTCGATCTCGACCGAGCCGAGCCGGTAGAACACGCAGCCGAGCGCCATGAAGAGAGCGCCCTTCATCATGGCGTGGTTGAACAGGTGGAGGATCCCGGCGGTGAGGCCCGTGGCGGTGCCGAAGCTGATCCCCAGCACGATGTAGCCGATCTGCGCGAGGCTGGAGTACGCCAGCAGCCGCTTGACGTTGCTCTGGAAGATGGCCACCAACGAGGTGGTCACCGCGGCGATCAACGCCAGCGGCACCAGCACGTTGTCGAGGTTCATCACGCCGAACGAGAAACGCTCCCCGAAGATCGTGAAGAAGAAGCGGAGGAGCATGTACACGGCCACCTTGGTGGCGGTGGACGCGACCGCCGCGCTCACGGCCGAGGGGGCGTAGGTGTACGCGTTCGGGAGCCAGAGATGGAGCGGGAAGAGGGCGAGCTTCATGCTCACCCCCACCGTCAGGAAGGCGAATGCCACCGGGATCGTGCGGGTATCGCTCACCGCCGGCAGGCGGACGGCGAGGTCCGCCATGTTCAGCGTCCCGGTCATCGCATACATCAGGCCGATGCCGATCACGATGAAGGTGGCGCCGACGCTCCCCATGATGAGGTACGAGAAGGCCGAGGTGAGCGCCCGCCGATCGCTCCCCATCGAGATCAGCACGTACGTCGAGAGCGACGAGATCTCGAGGAAGACGTAGAGGTTGAAGACGTCGCCCGTGATGGCGATGCCCAGCAGGCCCGTCAGGAAAAGCTGGTACATCGTGTAGAAGAGGGCGATCCGCTCCGACGCGATCTCCTTCTCCACGCTGGCAAGCGAGTACGGCGTCACCACCAGCCCGATGCCGGTGACGATCACCAGCACGAACGCGTTGAGGGTGTCGACGCGGTACTCGATCCCCCAGGGGGGCGGCCACCCGCCCATGGCGTAGCTGATCGTCCCCTCCGTGAGCACCCGCTGCAGGAGAAGGAGAGCGATCCCGAAGGAGATCACGCTCACGATCATCGCCAGCGTCCACGCCCAGCGCCCGCGCCACAGGAGGGCGCAGAGCGGCGCCGACATGAGCGGGATGACGATCTGGAGGGCCGGGAGGTGTTCCGAGACGGACGCTGGAAGGAATGGAGTGATCACAGGGCGGAGTCCTCGATCTCGTCTTCCTCGATGGTGCCGAATGCCTCCTTGATCCGGACCACGAGCCCGAGGCCCACGGCGGTCGTGGCGACTCCGACCACGATGGCGGTCAGCATCAGGACGTGGGGGAGCGGATTGGAGTAGATTACGCCCTCCCCTTCCAGGAGGATGGGGGCGGTCCCGCCCCGGACCTTCCCGAGGCTGATGTACATGATGATGACGGAGGTCGAGAAGACGTTCAGCCCGATCATCTTCTTGACGAGGTTCCCGCGCGCGATGAGGGTATAGAATCCCAGCATCATCAGCAGGACGACGATCCAGTAGTTGTACAGCGACAGGAATTCGCTCACGCTTCCCTCGCTCGCCCGGCAAAGGCGTAGAAGATCACCACCATCACTCCGAACACGGTGACGAGCACCCCGATCTCGACCAAGATGATGCCGTAGTGCTGGCCGTGGATGGGGTCGTGGGCCAGATAGTCGTAGTCCAGGTAGTTCCCGCCGCGAAGCAGCGTCGCCACTCCGGTGCCGGAGAAGATGAGCACTCCGGCGGCGGCGAGGATGCGCGCCACCGCGAGGGGGAGTACCTCCTGCGCCGTCTCGAGCCCGAATACGAGGGCGTACAGGATGAAGGCGGCCGCGCAGATCACGCCTGCCTGGAACCCGCCCCCGGGGCTGATCTCCCCGTGGAACTGCACGTAGAGACCGACGAGCAGGATGAAGGGGATCAGCACCTTCGCCGCCACTCGCAGGATCAGCTCGCTCCTCATCGCGCCGTCACCTCCTCCTCGCCGGCGTCCTTCCGGCGGCGCCCGCGCAGGCCGGAGAGCAGGAGCAGGACCCCGGCGGCCGCGGTGAAGACGACCGTGGTCTCGCCCATGGTGTCGTAGCCGCGATAGCTCGCCAGCACGGCGCTCACCACGTTGGGGATCTCCACCTCTTCGCCGATCTGCTCGAGATAGCGGGGCGCCACGTGGGTGTGGATCGGGTTGTCGGGGTCCAGGAAGGGCGGCATGTCGAGCGTGCCGTAGATCAGCGCCGCGCCCGTGATCAGCACCACCACCAGGGGGAGGAGCGGGGTGTGGGCCGGGCGGCGCTCCTCCTGACCGACCAGAGCCAGCGTCCCGAGCGCGAGCACGGTGGAGATTCCTGCGCCCACGGCCGCCTCGGTGAACGCCACGTCCACGGCGTCCATCGCCATGAAGAGGCCGGCGCTGAGGAAGCTGTAGATCCCCCCCAGCATCACCACCCCGAAAAGGTTCCGGAGGCGCACCACCGTGATCCCCACCAGAGCCAGGAGTGCGAGGAAGAGGTAGTTGAGGACGACTTCTCCCATCAGGCCTCCTTCCGGTCGTGGAGGATCGGCTCGACCCCGCCCTGCAGCGCCGCGCGCGCGACCGCGTGCGTGGATACCGGGCTGGTGAGGAAGAGAAAGAGCAGGATCAGGATGATCTTCACCGAAACCAGACTGAGCCCGGACTGGAAGAGGAGCCCCGTGAGGATCAGGTCGGCGCCCAGCGTGTCGGCGATCCCCGCGGCGTGGAGGCGCGTGTAGACGTCAGGCATCCGCAGGATCCCGATCCCGCTGACGATCAGGAAGAAGGCGCCGGAGACGATGAACGCCCAGCTGAGCGCGTCGAGGATGAGCTCCATCACTCCTCCCGCCTGGGACGGGTGACGAACCCGCGCGAGAGGTTGCCGTACTCGAAGAACTTGAGCACGGCGATCGTTCCGATGAAGCTGATCATGGCGTAGACCAGCGCCAGGTCGATGAAGTCGGGGCGGCCGGTGAAGAACGAGATCAGGGAGATGATGAGCACCGTATTCGTCCCGAAGGTGTTCGCCGCCAGCACCCGGTCGTACACCGTGGGTCCGAGGAGCGCGCGGACGATCGCCATGGCCATCGTGATCACGATGGCCGCGGAGGCCACCAGGTACATCATGGTTCGCCCTCCAGTCGGGAGACCTTACGGCCCATTTCGCCCTCCTCGGTCCCG
The DNA here is from genome assembly GCA_965215255.1 of Longimicrobiaceae bacterium. Taxonomy (GTDB): domain Bacteria; phylum Gemmatimonadota; class Gemmatimonadetes; order Longimicrobiales; family Longimicrobiaceae; genus CBDCDN01. The sequence continues at coordinate 70,046 of CBDCDN010000012.1, forward strand.
TCCCACGCGGCGGTGGTGAGCGCGTGGATCTCGAAGGTGTCGTCGATGATCCCCGTGGTGATCGTCCCCGGGGTGAGGGTGATGGAGTTGGCGTAGATCACCCGCCCGAGGTCGGTCCGCGGGATGACCCGGAAGCTCCTCATGGAGGGGCTGATCGGCAGCGACGGGTCGAGGACGATCTTCGCGACGTCCCAGTTGGACTTGGCGATCTCCTTGGTGAGCCACGGAATATACGACAGGAGCCGACCGCTGAGGTGCACCGGGAACCCCTCGTGGTCGATGACGCTCATCCGCAGGGAGATGAATACCACCAGGAGAACCGAGACGAGGCCGAAGAAGAGGAGGAGCGGCTCGAAGTGGCCCGAGAGGAGGAGCCAGAGCACGGCCAGGGTGATCCCGAGCCCGATCACCTGGCCCGCGGAGCGCCCCTCGCGGGACGTCTGCGAATCTCGTCGCGTTGTCATTCGGGGAGCGTTGGCGTGAAGCGGTTCCGAACGGTGCGGCGGGCGCTCGCCTGGGCGCGCTCCCGACCGAACGTAGGTCCGTCGGCCGGGCGGCCCGTTGCGGGGAAACGGCCGATTGCCTGCGTCTCTGCGCCCTTGGCGAACGGAGTGCCGCCATAATACGCGCCCGCCTCCCGATTGTCCAGCACCGGCGAGCTCTTTATTCGCTGTGGCGAATAAGCAGCGGATGGAGCCGCCGAACGGCACGAAAAAAGGACCGGCGCGAGCGGTTGCCCGCGCCGATCCTTCTTCCAGTGGAGGTGAGGGGATTCGAACCCCTGTCCGCCTACCGATCCCTCCCGATCTCTACGTGCGTATTCCGCTGTTCTTTTCTCCTCGTCCGGTCGACGGCCAGCAGAAGGCCCCTACCGAACCAGCCCCGCTTCTCTCGTCCATCCTACCAGGGCGCTCGAATGGACCAGTCTGAATTTGCGTCGCCTGCGGGCCCGATTCAGACGGACCTGATCCGCAGACGGGAGGTAAGGAACCAGCTAGGGTTCTACTTACGCAGCCAGGGCGAAGTTATCGTTCGCAATTACAGGTTTTTCCGCTTGTTTAACGAGGCACTCGGAGACCTCGGCACGCAACCAGGGCTTCACGATACACGTCGAAGCCAAGACACCCCCGAACTGTCAAACAACGCACCAAATCTAGTCGAAACCCGAACGCACGTCAACCCCGGGAGAGGCCGCGAGCTCGAAGAAGAAAAGCGGCAAGGGCGCGGCGCCCGGATCGGTCCCGCCGCGGCTTTTCAGGGCTTCGCATCGGGAGGGAGGAGGTTGATGCGCGCCGCCGCGAAGGCGGCGCCGAAGCCGTTGTCGATGTTGACCACCGTCACCCCCGCGGCGCAGCTGTTCAGCATTCCCAGCAGCGCCGCCACCCCGCCGAGAGCGGCTCCGTACCCCACGCTCGTGGGTACGGCGATCACCGGCGCCGCCACCAGCCCTCCGACCACCGAAGGGAGCGCCCCCTCCATCCCCGCCACCACGATCACCACCGAGGCGGTCGAGAGCCGCTCCGCCTCGGCCAGCAGACGGTGGAGCCCGGCGACGCCGACGTCCACCAGCCGTTCCACCGGGTTCCCCAGCGCGGCGGCCGTCACCGCCGCCTCCTCGGCGACCGGAAGGTCGCTCGTCCCGGCGGCGATCACCAGCACCGTACCCCGAGCCCGCCGCGGACGGGGATCGCGCGGCGGGAGGTGCAGCGCGCGCGCCAGCGGATGGTGCTCCACCTCCGGCAGCCGCCCTCGCACGGCCTCTGCCGCGCCGGGAGACACGCGGGTGGCGAGCAGCCCCCTTCCGCGCGCCGCGATCCGCTCCGCGATCGCCGCCAGCTGCTCCGGCGTCTTTCCTTCCCCGAAGATCACCTCGGGGAACCCCTGCCGCACCTCCCGGTGGTGGTCGATCCGCGCGATCCCGATGTCCTCCACCGGCGCCCATGCCAGCCGCCGTTCGGCGTTTTCGACGGACAGGGTGCCGCCGGCGACCTCCGAGAGGAGCGCGCGCAGGTGCTCGGGCGTCATGCGGCCAGTTCGGCTTCCCGCTCCTGATATCCCCGCAGCAGCGCCTCCGCCTCTTCGAGACGGGTGACGGAGAAGAGTTCCTGGCGCAGCAGCCGGCCGTTGGGGAGCCCTTTGGTATACCACCCCAGGTGCTTTCGGAACTCGGTCATCGCCTTCTCCTCGTCGCGCTCGAAGGCGATCGCCAGGCGCGCGTGCTCCCGCACGATCCGGAAGCGCTCCTCCACGCAGGGATCGCCGGGCACGGGAAGCCCCTCCAGCGCCGCGCGCGCCTGGCGGAAGATCCACGGGGCTCCGTGCGAGCCGCGGGCGATCATGATCCCCGCGCACCCCGTGTGGTCGCGCATGCGGCGGGCGTCCTCCCCCGTCCACACGTCGCCGTTTCCGATCACCGGGATGTCGAGCGCTTCGACCACCCGCGCGATCTCGTCCCAATTCGCCGTCCCGCTGTACATCTGCGTCCGAGTGCGGGCGTGGAGGGTGAGGACGCGAGCCCCGGCATCCTGGCAGCGAAGGCCGATCTCCACCGGATTCCGCGCTTCCTCGCTCCACCCGCTTCGCACCTTGACGGTGGTGGGGATGGAGATCGCGGCCTCCACCGCGCGGATGATCGACTGCACCAGGTCGAGGTCGCGCAGGCACCCGGAGCCCCCGTTCCTGCTGACGACCTTCTTGACGGGGCAGCCGAAGTTGATGTCCAGGAAGTCCGGCGCGTACGCCTCCTCCACCAGGGCGGCGGCCTCGGCCATCGCCGCGGGATCGGCGCCGAAGATCTGAATGCCGATCGGCCGCTCGTCGTCGTGGAAGCGGAGATACTGGTGAGTACGCGTGTCGTGGCGCCGGATCCCCTCGGCCGAGACGAACTCGGAGACCACGACGTCCGCGCCGAAGGAGCGGCACAGCCGGCGGAAGGGAGACTCGGTGACCCCCGCCTGGGGCGCCAGGTAGAGCGGGACGGCGCCGCTCTCCAGCCGCTGCACGAAGTCCGGTTTCATCCGGGAAAGATAACGGAATCCTTTCTCTCCCTCAACGGGATTCTCGCCGCGACCCGCCGCCGGGCGGCCCGATCTCCGGAAGGCGGAGGGACGCGGCGCTTTGACACGCCCGTAGCCGGTTCTTACATTCCGGGTTCCTACGACCGTGACTCGAACCGTTCCGGCTACCCCCGGGAGATTATTAACATGGAGCTTCGGGAATTCTTTTCGGAGGAGGTGGTCAAGCTCGATCTCCAGGGCTCGACCAAGGACGAGATCCTCAAGGAGCTGATCGCGGTCCTCGGCCTGGACGAGAAATCCGAGGCGATTCTCTACAAGATGCTGAAGCGGCGGGAAAACCTCGGCTCGACGGGGATCGGAAAGGGAATCGCCATCCCCCACTGTCGTTCGCTGGTGGTGAACCGCCTGCGGGTGGCTTTCGGCCGCAAGCCGGAGGGGCTGGACTTCAAGGCGATCGATGAGCAGCCCGTCCACAACATCTTCCTCATCGTGGCCCCCCCGCTGGAAGTCTCCAACCAGTATCTGCCCGTGCTCGGAAAGATCGCGCAGTTCTCGAAGGAGCCGGACGTCGCGGGGCGCCTCCGGGAGATCGGCTCGCCTCGCGACTTCCTGGCGCTGCTCGAAGAGAAGGGTACCTGAGTCCCGCGGAGAAGACTATGCACAATCAGCTGGAGATGCTGCTCGAAATCCAGGATCTCAAGACGCAGCGGCGGGAACTGGAGGAGGCGCAGGACGGTCGCGAGGTGGAGGAGGAGGTGTTCCACCTCCGTCCCGAGGACGCTCTGGCGCAGTTGGACTCCAAGATCGAGGAGATGGAGGGATCGCTCGACCCGCGCGTGCGGGCGCGGTACCAGCGGCTCGCCAGCCGGAATAACCGCCCGGTGGTGCCGGTGATCAAAGGGACGTGCTACGGCTGCTTCGTCTCGATTCCCACCGCGCTGGCCTCGGACGCCGACCGAAACGAGGAGCTGCGGTTCTGCGACCATTGCGGGCGCTTCCTCTACCTGATCGATTGAGGGGACAGGGGATAGAAGACGGAGAGCGGAAAGAGGCGGGGCCCGGACATCGGCGTGATGTCCGGGCCCCGCGCAATAGGAACGATTCCCTGTTCCCAGTCCCCTATCTTGGGGGTCCTTCCCGACTGCCTCCGAACCAGGGGAAGAGGTTGCGGCGCCTCCTGGGGTTGAGGACGATCATCTTGCGGGTGCGCGGCTGGTCGTTGACCACCAGCTGGCAGTAGTATACTCCCGATGGCACCCGCCGACCGGCGGAATCCTTGCCATCCCAGTACGCGATCCGGCGGCCGCCCTCCCGGTAAGGAAGATCGATGACGCGGACCCTCTGTCCCGACGGGTGGTCCACCGCCTCCGGAATCGCCACGACCTGGCGAAGGATGTTGAAAATGCGGATGGTGACCACCGCGCTATCGGCGGTCTCGAACAGGCCATCCTCCAGCTGGAAAGGAATCCAGGTCTCAGGGTTCACGGGGTTGGGGTAGTTCTGCTCCAACGAGAATCCCTGGGACGGCTCCAGCGGCACGCTGCCGCGCACCGCCTGAGCACGCAGGCAGGGGGGCGACAGGGAGCCGGCCAGCAACAACAGGATGAGCAGAACAGATCGGGCGCACGGCATGGGCACCTCCCTGTTCTGGGGTGATGGGGGTCGGGCCGTCCTCCAGTGCCGGCCACGGAGGGAGTGAAGCGCGCCAAACGAGCCGAAATGCGTGGTTAGGTTACTCTGAATCGGAGTATACCCTGTTTCCGGGGCGATGGTCAAGGAAACGACTCGGTTCACACGCACGCCGCGGCGTGGAACTCCCGCACCGTCATCGAAGGTGCTCGACGAAGAGGTCGAGCGAGCGGAGCGGGTGTCCAGGGGCGAGATGGGTCGCCATGAAGGCTCGAATCAGCGCCCGGTGCAGCCCGCGGTCCACCGGCGGCGCGGCGAGAGGCTCGCCCCGACTCATGCGAAGCACCTCCAGCCGCGAGACGGGATCGAGGATCCGGCCGCTCGGACGGCAGCGCAGGCAGGAAGTGCCGCCGGCGTCCACGTCCACGCGCGCGGCCTCGTCCGCGACGAGCCCGCGGCCACAGTGCACGCAGGCCTCCAGCTCCGGCCGGTAGCCGAGCAGCGAGACCACCTCCCACACCGCCGCCAGCGCCTGCGGGACCACCTCGCCGGGCTCCGCGAGCACGATCCGGTCGAGCGCGGCGACGGCGGCGGCGAAGAGCTCGGGGTGGGGTTCCTCGGTGCCGAAGCGGAGGAGGAGCTCCGCGACCAGGGAGGCGCCGGAGAAGGCCCCGAGGTCCCGCCCGAGCGCCTGGCGGCTGCGCACCAGGTCGAAACCGCTCAGCGTATGGAGGTCGCGCCCCTCCTTCAGGTAGAAGTGCGCGACCCCCTCCGTGAAGGGCTCGAGGAGGCCTCCGTACCGGCTGCGGGGACGCAGCGCCCCCTTGGCGATGACGGAGCGGAGGCCGTGATCCCGACAGTACAGCCGAAGGATCTTACTGCTGTCGCCGTAGGGAAAGGCTTGCAGGACGAGCGCCCGCGCGCCGATCAGCGCCACGGCGCGGCGCCTCCCGGGCGCCCCCGGCCGGTCATTCCGCCCCGCCGGCCGCCAGGTCGCGCGAGGCGGAGCGTTCCTCGGGCCCGCGCGACGCGCGGACCGGCCGGATGCCGCGCACGGCGGAGAGCACCGCGGCACCGAGCAGGAGCAGCGTCACCGCCACGGCCGCCATCACCGGGTCCACCGGCGGACCGGCGGACTCCCACTCGATCACCACCTCCGACTCCACCGGCAGGTTGAGAGCGGAATACTGGAGGAACAGCTGCTCCTCCACCGTGAGCGTGTCCGTGGAGGCCAGCCCCGCGACGGAGACCCGCGGGGACGGCTGGCGAATGAAGAGGTTGAAGGTGTCCGCCGGGCTGTCGAACGCAAGGACGGCGTCGTCGACGGTTGCCGGGAGGCGGTAGCGGAAGAAGAGCTCGCGCGTCCCGGGCACGAGCGGCATCGTCAACAGCACCCGCGACTCCATGCGTCGCACCTGGTTCGCCGGCACCTCCGCCTCTCCCACCTCGAACGCCTCGACCCCCGCCGGGATGCGGAACTCCCAGGAAGGGCCACCGCCGCCGGGCACCAGGGTGAGCGAGTTCGGATTGTGCACCCGCACGGTCTCGTCCACCTCCCAGCTCCCGTCGGGCTGCGGCGCCAGCAGTACGTCGCGGCGCGAGATCCGAATCGGCAGAGGGACGGAGGAGGCGGAGTCGAACACCTCGACCGCGTAGTCGCCCGGGACGTCGTCGGGGTGGATCGCGCCGCCGAAGTAGCGGGCGCCCTCGAAATCCACGGTGGCGAAGAAGACGGCGAACCCGGAGGTGTCGGGCGGGGGGAGTCGGAAGGAGAAGGCGCCTGCCGCGTCGGTCGCCTGACGGCCGAACTCGCCCGAAAGGTCCGACCTGACCCGGTGCAGCGTCACCTGTACGCCGGGTACTGGAGCGCCGCCCTTGACGACGGTTCCGCGCAGCACGTCGGAGGCGCCGAGGCGCGAAGGGAACGCGTCCTGCTGCGCGGGCGCGGGCGCAGCGGCAAGGACCGCGCCGGCCAGCAGCGGGAGGAGAAGCCGCTGGGAGGGAGGGGAGAGCCTCATCAGGGGTTGAACCGGCCGAGGTCCTCGGGATTGAGCTTCTTGAGGTACTCCTGGAGCTGTTCCGCGCTGAGCGACCCCCCCTCCTCGGGGACCGCCTCCCGAGCCCCCTGCCAGGGCTCCGTCTCCTCCTGCGTCGTCGCGGCGCCGGTCTGCAGGTACTCGGAGAGCAGCTCCTCGCTCGCGAAGATCCGAGACTTCAGCCGGAGGGCGATGGCGATCGAATCGGACGGACGGGCGTCGATCGAGAACACCTCGGCGCCGCGCCGGATCACCAGCTCCGCGTAGTACGTGCTGTCGTGTACGCCGGTGATCTGCACCCGGACGAGGGCCCCGCCGAGGCCGCGGATCAGCGAGGCCGCCAGGTCGTGCGTCAGCGGGCGGGAGTACTTCATCCCGGCGAGTTCGATCGCGATCGCCCGCGCTTCCACCGGTCCGATCCAGATGGGGAGGGTTCGCTTCCCATCGAGCTCCTGGAGGATCACCACCGGGTTCTTGGAGACCTGGTCGATACCCAGGCTCTGAACTTTCAGTTCGATCATCGGTCCCCGACCTTGCTACGGGGCATGAAACGGAGGAAACGGAGAGCGCGCCGCTCTTCTCTAGGTACCGGACAGGCCGAATATGGTTTCGGCTGCCTAACGCTCCGCCTCCGTCCGCAGCGCCTCGGCGCGATCCACCTGCTCCCAGGGGAAGAGGAGAACCTCGCGCCCGTCCACGCGCCGCTTCTCGGCGGTCCGGCCGAAGTGGCCGTATGGCCGCGGTGGGCCGGAAGATCGGACTGCGGAGGTCGAGGCTCTCGATGATGGCCCGCGGCCGGAAATCGAAGACCTCGCGCACGGCCGCGGCGATCCGGCGGTCCTCCATCGCTCCGGTGCCGAAGGTGTCCACGCGCACGGACACCGGCTCGGTGACGCCGATCGCGTAGGCGAGCTGGATCTCGCAGCGGCGGGCGAGCCCCGCCGCCACCACGTTCTTCGCCGCCCAGCGAGCCGCGTATGCCGCCGAGCGGTCCACCTTGGTGGAATCCTTCCCGGAGAATGCCCCGCCCCCGTGGCGGCCCATCCCGCCGTAGGTGTCCACGATGATCTTCCGGCCGGTGAGCCCGGCGTCGCCGTGCGGGCCGCCGATCACAAAGCGTCCGGTGGGATTGATGTGGAAGACGCAGCCCTCGCGGTCGAACAGCTCCTCCGGCATCTCGGGGACGATCACCCGCTCGATCACCTCGCGCCGAAGCTGCTCCAGCGAGACGTCCGGTGAGTGCTGCGTGCTGACCACCACCGTGTCGACCCGGACGGGCCGATCGCCCTCGTACTCGATGGTGACCTGTGCCTTCCCGTCGGGCCGCAGCCAGCTGAGCGCGCCCGACTTCCGCACCTCCGAGAGCTTTCGCGCGAGCCGATGGGCGAGGAGGATCGGCGTCGGCATCAGCACCTCGTTCTCGTCGGAGGCGTAGCCGAACATCATCCCCTGGTCCCCCGCCCCGCCGGTGTCCACCCCCATCGCGATGTCCGGCGACTGCTGGTCGATGGTGGTCATCACCGCGCAGGTGTCGCCATCGATCCCGTAGCCCGCGTCCGTGTAGCCGATCGACTTCAGCGTCCCTCGGACGATCGCCGGGATGTCCACGTAGGTGCTGGTGGTGATCTCCCCGGCGATCACCGCCAGCCCCGTGGTGACCAGCGTCTCGCACGCCACCCGGCCGCTCTCGTCCCGCTCCAGGATGGCGTCGAGCACGGCGTCCGAGATCTGGTCGGCGATCTTGTCGGGGTGTCCCTCCGTGACGGATTCGGAAGTGAAGAGAAGTCGGTCGGCCACGGCGTCTCCTGCGCTCTCGGAAGGTGGAATGGGGAGTCGGGAGCGGAACCTAGCGGCTCAGGACTGGGCGGACAAGCTCCAGGACCCGGTGAAGCGGGCCAGGTCCAGGTCGTCGCGGAGGTGGGAGACCAGGATGTCGATCACCTTCTGCGGAGTGGAGGCGAGGAGCGCTTCGGCGACGGCCTCACGTCCCTTCTCACGGCTCACGGAGCGGATCACCTTCTTGATCTCCGCGAGTGCCGAGGGGCCCACGCTGAGGGCGTCGACTCCCAGACCGATGAGGAGGAAGGCGCCGAGGGGGTGGGCGGCCATCTCTCCGCAGACGCTCACCCGCAGCCCCGCGGCGCGGGCGGCCTCGGCGACGGTGTACAGCAGCCGCACGACCGACGGGTGGAACGGGTTGTAGAGGTGCGCCAGGCGCGAGTTGCCGCGGTCCACGGCGAGAGCGTACTGCACCAGGTCGTTGGTCCCCACGGAGAAGAAGTCCACGTGCGGGGCGAGCTCGGGTGTCGCGAGGGCGGCCGCCGGCGTCTCAATCATCGCTCCCAGGATGTAAGGGCGGTCGATCGGATACCCCTCCGCCGCCAGCTCCTCGGCGCACTGGTCGAGCAGCTCGCGGGTCCGCTCGATCTCCGAGATCTCATTGATCATCGGGAGCATGATCTGCAGGTCGCCGTGCCGCATGGCGCGCAGCAGCGCTCGCAGCTGCGCCCGGAAGAGCGCCGGCTCGTCGAGGCAGACCCGGATCGCCCGCCATCCGAGGAAGGGGTTCTCCTCCTTCGGCATGTGCAGGAAAGCCGGGAATTTGTCCCCCCCGAGATCGTAGGTGCGGATGGTGACCGGCTCGTCGGGAAAGGCTTCGAGCACCTGTCGGTACGCCTCGTACTGTTCCTCCTCCGCGGGTACCGAGCTGCGCCCGACGACCAGGAACTCGGTACGGAAGAGGCCCACGCCCTCCGCCCCGTGCGCGTGCGCCGGCTCCGCCTCCGAAGGGAGGTCGATGTTCGCGCGGAGCGCCACGTGGGCGCCGTCCTGCGTACGCGACTCGAGATGCGCCAGGAGGAGGAGCTCCTGCTCCCACTCGCGGATCTGGAAGTCGAGCTCCCGGTACTTCCGCTTCTCCTCGTCCGTCGGGTGGAGGATGACTTTGCCGGTCCGCCCGTCGAGGATCATCTCGTCGCCCGTGTGGACGTCCTCGGAGAGGGTGCCGAGGCTGACGACGGCGGGGATCTTCAGCGAGCGCGCGAGGATGGAGCTGTGCGAGGTGCGCGTCCCCGCGTCGGTGGCGAGGCCCACGACCTGAGTCGGGTCGAGCTGTGCCGCGATGCTCGGCGTGAGGTCGCGTGCCACGAGGATGACCTTCTCCCCGCCGACCATCGTCTCGAGCTCGGGGTCCGGCAGGCCGAGGAGGCGGCGCAGGACGCGCGCCTGCACGTCCGCGAAGTCGTTGAGCCTGTCGAGGACCATGGGGTGGCCGGTGTGGGACCACTGTGCCTCCCACTCCAGCACCCGCCACTCGAAGGCACGCGCGGCGGTGAGGTGGTTCGCGCGGATGTAGTCGATGGTGCCGTCGACGAGGTCCGAGTCCTCCAGCATGAGGATCTGCGGCTCGAAGATCTGCGCCTCGACCGAGCCGACCTGTTCGCGGGTGCGCTCCTGCAGGAGGCGGATCTGGTCCTGCACCCAGAGGCAGGCGGCGCGGAAGCGGTTGACTTCCCGCTCCGCCTCCTCGGGGGAGATCACCCCGCCGTGCGGCACGGAGGGGAGCTCCATTCGCAGCACGCGTGCCGCCGCGATGACGATGCCGGGCGAGGCCGGGATGCCGTCGCGCAGGCGGTTCCGCCTGCCGAGTCCGCCGTCTGGGTCAGCGCTCACCATGCCCTACTCCTCTCCGAAGCGGCTGGTGATGAGGTCGCTCAGGGCCTGCACGGCCTCCCCGCAGTCTTCGCCGAGGGCGCGGATCCGGACGACCGATCCGCACTCCGCGGCCAGCATCATCACCCCCATGATGCTCTTCCCGCTGACCTCGATCTCGTCCTTCTTCAACCACACCTCGCTCGAAAATCGGTTCGCGAGCTTGACGAACTCGGCCGCTGGCCGGGCGTGGAGCCCGTACTTGTTGACGATGGTGACGTCCCTGTTCTCTTCCATCAGGCGATCCATGCCAATATCGATGCGACGAGCCACGAGAGGCCGACCACGGCCGCCATGACTCTGCGGGTGGCCAGGCCGAGCCAGAGGCCCAGGCCGATGGCCGCGACGATCGGGACGATCCGGATGGGATCCGGAGCCAGGGGGGCGGCGGGAAGCACCACGGCGACCCCGCAGAGCACCGCGCCCGCGTCGGCGGCCCGGCGCGTGATCCCCTGCAGGGGCGCCTCGCGGAGGACCTTCCCGACGTCCAGCCCCGCCTCCCACCCGACCCGGAGCCCCCAGGCGCGGAGGCCGAGATGGAGGGCGTTGTACAGCAGGAGGAAGGTCCCCAGCGCCACCCACCACGCCGCACCGGCGAGCATCAGCACCAGCGCCACGAGCACGCTGGCGGGGCGCCAGGCGCCCCACACCAGCTGGTCGCCCAGGGAGCCGAGCGAGCCCCGCATGGCGCTCTTGAAACGCTCGACCAGCTGGGGGTCGACCCGGTCGGCCTCGAGGCGCGAGACGGCGCCGACCGCGAGAGTCGCGAGATAGGGGTGGCTGTTGAACACACCGGCGTGGCGCTCCATCGCGGCCCGCAGCCCCTCGCGGTCGCCATCGTACACCAGCCGCAGCGCCGGCAGCAGGGTGAACGCGAAACCTGTGCCGATCAGCGTCTCGTAGTTCCACGATCCCTGCACGGCGAAGCTGCGCATCAGCACTGCCCACCGCACCCGCCGGGGGAGGCGCTTCACTGCCGGATCAGCAGGAAGAGGATCCCGACGATCACCCCCGCGGCGAAGAGCCGGGTACGCCCGCCGAAGAGCCGCAAGGAGCCCGCCGCCAGTCCGGCCACGAGCGCACCCACCAGTGCCTGGGGGATGCGCTCTCCGAGCGTCCAAACGCTCTCCGACCAGCGAAGGACGAGCCAGAGGACCGGGATTCCGAGCGCCACCAGAAGCATCCCCCGCCCGAAGTCCGCCACGAGCGCCCCGAGGTGCCGCTTCGCCAGCCCCGTCACTCGGGGGGGCGCGGCGTAGGTGGGGGCGACGATCCTCCCGTTGAGCCGGCGCATCAGCCGGACCGACCCCCCGCCGAGCCACTCCCAGGCGAGGAAGAAGAGCAGCACGGCGAGCAGAGTGCTCCACATCTCATTCGAAGTCGCGAAGAGGGCTCCGGAAACCGCCGCGGGCGGGCCTCCCTCGGGATACCGCGCCGCTCCCACCGGGAGCACGGCCAGGTGAAAGACCTCCAACACCACCCCCATCGTCGCCCCCGCCACCACGTCGCCGGCCAGCAGCCCGGCGACCGTGGCCGCCACGAAGGGGCGGGAGATCATGAACTGTCCGCAGCCGGTCCCGTCCACGGCCACCAAACCCCCCCAGACCACCAGGAGCAGGTACAGCCCCGCGTCCGGAAGGAGCATATCAGCCGCGACCGATCAGATCGTCCAGTGGCACGGGGCGGGTGCCGGGGAGGTCGCGCGCCGACACGTTCACCCCCTCGCCGGCGATCTCCCGGAGGAGGTCGCGCTCGTCGCCGCTCAGGAAGAGGTACGGCAGCACCCGGTCGCGCCCAGGAGCGTGGTGGATTCCGCCGAGGTTCGCCTCCATGGCGTCGAGCGCGCGTCCCGCCGCGAGCCGGCGCAGCGTCCCGACGTCGCGGAGCAGCACCACCACCCGCCGCGGATCCACCTTCCAGTGCGGGACGGAGCGACGCGCCTCCTCGACCGCCGCGAAGACGGCGTCCACGGAGGGCGGAACGCCGAGGCAGTAGAGCTCCTGCTCCCACGCGCTCGAGCTGAGGTCGTCGTCCACCACCACGATCCGGTCCATGTGGAGGTGCTCGCCCCACCCGACCACCACCTGCCCGTGGATCAGCCGCTCGTCAACGCGGAGCAGCACGATCGGCATGCGCTTCCTCCTCGGTACAGGCTCCGGTGATCCCGCCGCGCCCCTTGTCCACCAACCGCGCCACCAGGTCCGGCAGCGGCAGGTCGCGATGGAAGACGAAATCGAGGAGCACCGGCAGGTTGACGCCGCAGATGATCCCCGTCCCCGGCCGCACCATCGAGATCTTCCGGGCGGCGAAGGCGCAGCTCCCGCTGGGAAGGTCGGTGAAGAGCACGACCGGAGCGTCGCCCACCGCCTCGTGGACGGACGCGATCAGCCCTTCGGGGCCGCGGCCCTCGTTGCTGAGCGCGGTGAGCGACTCGTCGCCCACTCCCGCGATCTGCTGCACGGCCGCCACCATTCCCGCGGCCAGGGACGAGTGGGCCACCACCAGCCCGCGTACCGCCTCACTCATAGTCCTCCTCGAGATACTCGGCGAGCCCCCGCAGGTGGTCGCGAAGCCGCTGGTCGAACAGCACGGCCGAATCGACCCCCGAGAACTTCAGCAGATGGTTCATCGCGACCACCTCGGCGATCACCGTGATGTTCTTCCCCGGGTTCAGCGGGACGACCACCTTGGGGACCTCCACTCCCAGGATCTCCACCGACTGCGGGTTGAGCCCCGTCCGATCGTACGCGCCGTTCTCGTCCCAGACCTCCAGCTGCACCACCACCTCGATGCGCTTCTGCTGGCGGATGGTGCGAATCCCGAACAGGCTCTTGATGTCGATGATGCCGACGCCGCGGATCTCCATGTGGTGGCGCTGCAGCTCGTGCCCTCGCCCGATGAGGATCTCGTTGCCGCGGCGCGAGACGATGACCATGTCGTCGGCCACCAGCCGGTGGCCCCGCTCGATGAGGTCGAGGACCGCCTCGCTCTTCCCGACCCCGCTGCGCCCCACGAAGAGGAGGCCCACCCCGTACACGTCGGCCAGAGAGCCGTGCATCGTCACCGTGGGGGAGAAATACTCCTCCAGGAACGGCTTGAAGCGGTGATAGAACTCCGCCGTCTTCAGCTGCGTCCGCACGACCGGAATACCCCGGTCGTTGGCGATCCGCAGCAGCGGCGTGGGTGGATCCTGTCCCTTGGTGACGAAGACCACCGGCATGTGGAACGAGAAGAACCCCTCCAGCGCCCGCTGCCTCCGCTCATCGTCGAGCGAGGCGAGGAAGGCGATCTCCGTCTCCCCCAGCACCTGCATACGGTCGCCGGGGAAGCGTTCGGTGAAGCCGGTCAGCACCAGCCCCGGACTCGAGATGTCCGGGCTACCCACGACGCGCGAGAGGCCGCGCTCGTCCGTGAGGAGCTGCAGCGCGAGCGAGTCTCGCTTCGTGCGCAGGAGGTACTCCACCGTGAGCGGTCGATGCGTCATGCCGGCCGGCCTCCCTCGTGCGCCGCGGTTGCAAGGTGCTCGGCGGTTTCGGCCGCCGTCCGGTCCCAGCCGAAGGTTCGCGCGAAGCGCAGCGCCTCCGCGCCCAAGCCCTCCACGAGCGCCCCGTCCGCCGCGAGGCGCCGCATCGCCCCGGCCAACGCGCCGACGTCGCCGTGCGGGACGAGCAGCCCGGTGCGCCCGTGCACCACCGACTCGCGCAGCCCCGGCGAGTCGCTCGCGATGGTCGGCGTGCCGCAGGCCGCCGCCTCCAGATTGGTGATCCCCCACCCCTCCTTCGGCGAGGGCAAGACGTTCGCCCAGCTGCTCCTGAAGAGCTCCCGCTTGCGCCTCTCGCTGACGAAGCCGGCGAACTCCACGGCGGGCGAGATCCCCAGCCGCTCCGCCAGCACCCGCAGCTCTCCCTCCCATTCCCCCTTTCCACCCACCACCAGACGGACGGTCCGCCCCTCGGCGCGGAGCCGGGCAATGGCCTGCAGGATCAGATCCACCCCCTTGTAGCGCTTCAGGCGGCCGAGGTAGAGGAAGGTCGGAACCGGCGCCCGCGTCCTCTCCTGCGGAGGCGTGAAGAAGTCCAGATCCACCCCCGGATGGATCACCCGGATGTCCGAGCGCCGGAGGCCGCGGTCCACCAGGTCCTCCGCCGTGCTCCGGGAGATGGCCTCGGCCGGGATGCCGCGGTACACGGCGCCGAGCGGGCGCTCCAGCAGCCACGTCGTCGCCGCGAGCGGGAAGGACGCCTCGCGGAACGCGGTGGTGCCGAACAGGTGGTGCACCAGCAGAACGACGGGCGCTCCGCTCCAGAGCGGGCTGAAGACCGGCACCTTGTTGAGCGCCTCGACCACGACGTCGAACCCCTCGCGGAGGTGTCGGCGATAGTAGACCGGGGCGAGGGCTCCGAAGGTGTAGCGGCTCCCGACGCGGTGTACCTCCAGTCCGTCCACCGTCGCGCGAGAGGGCGCGCCCGGCCAGCCCGAGACGAGGAGGGAGACCGCGGCGCCCCCGGCCGCCAGCCGGCCGAAGACCTCGTGCAGGTGGATCTCCGCGCCCCCCGCCAGCGGGTTGAGCCGGTCCTGCCAGTTGACGAGCAGCAGCTTCACCGCTGCTCCGGCGCCCCTTCGGCCTCGAGAGTCCGCATAACCGCATCGAGCACACCGTTCACGAAGCGCGGGCTCTCGTTCGTGCCGTATGCCTCCGCCAGGAGGAGCATTTCGCGGATCGTCACCCGTGGGGGGACGTCCTCCACGAACAGCATCTCCGCCACCCCCAGCCGCAGGATGTTTCGGTCCACTACCGAGAGGCGCTTGAGGCTCCAGTTCGTCAGGTGCCGCTCCAGTATCCGATCGACTCGGGGGAGCGCGCGCGAGACGAGCCGGACCAGTGCGCCGGCGTAGAGCCGGTAGCGTGGCGAGACTCGCAGGTTCTCGTAGAGCTCCTCCAGGACCGGAACGAGCCGGTCCTCGGCGCCGCCGCGCGATTCCCAGGCGTAGAGCGCCTGGAGGGCCCAGCCGCGGGCCCGGCTACGCTCCTTCACCGGCGCCGCCCCCGGCCAGGAGCTGGAAGAGGTTGGCCATCTCGAGAGCGGCGATCGCCGCTTCCCACCCCTTGTTCCCCGCCTTGGTGCCGGCGCGTTCCACCGCCTGCTCCACCGTGTCGGTGGTGAGGACGCCGAACACCACGGGGAGGTCGCTGGCGGCTGCCACCGCGGCGACGCCGTTCGCCACCCCGCCGGAGACGTACTCGAAGTGGGGCGTCGCCCCGCGGATCACCGCCCCGAGCGCGATGAGGGCGTCGAAGCCGCCGCGCCGCTCCAGCCGCCGCAGGGCGCCGGGGATCTCCCACGCACCGGGGACCCAGGCGACCTCGACGTCGTCGTCCGCCACCCCGTGCCGCGCGAGGCAGTCGTGGGCGCCCGCCAGCAGAGGCCGGGTGATGAAGTCGTTGAAGCGGCCGACGACGATTCCGAAACGCTTCCCGGCCCCGTGAAGCCCCGCACTGTGCTCGATCATGAATGGTCGTCTGTCTTCTGTCGTCTGTCGCAGGCGTCGGCCTCCCGCCGCCGGCCGAGACCGGCCGCCGAAAGCCGACGACCTCACGCCGGGAGCAGGTGGCCGAGCTTGTCGCGCTTCGTGGCCAGGTAGCCGGAGTTGTGCGGGTTCGGCGGCACGCTGATCGGGACCTGCTCGGCGACCGAGAGGCCGTATCCCTCCAGGCCGACGATCTTCTTCGGGTTGTTCGTGAGGATCCGCACGGAGCTGAGCCCCAGGTCGACGAGAATCTGCGCGCCGATGCCGTAGTCCCGCAGGTCGGCGCGGAATCCGAGCGCCTCGTTGGCCTGCACCGTGTCCATCCCGTTGTCCTGCAGGGCGTACGCGCGGACCTTGTGCACCAGGCCGATCCCGCGCCCCTCCTGGCGAAGGTAGACGATCACTCCCGCCCCTTCCTCCTCCATCATGCCCATCGCCGCGTGGAGCTGCTCTCCGCAGTCGCAGCGGAGCGAATGGAAGACGTCGCCGGTGAGGCACTCGGAGTGCATCCTCACCAGCACGCCCTCCCGGCCGGCCAGCTCTCCCCTCACCAGCGCGACGTGCTCCTGCTGGTCCACGTCGTTGCGGTAGGCGATGATCCTCCAGTCCCCGCCCGCGGTGGGAAGGACGGCCTCCGCCTCGCGGTGCACCAGCCGCTCCCGCTGGAGCCGGTAGGCGACGATCTGCGCGACCGTGATGAAGCGCAGCCCGTGCTCCCGGGCGAAGCGCTCCAGCTCCGGCCGCCGCGCCATGGTGCCGTCCGGATTGAGGATCTCGCAGATCACTCCGGCGGGCTCGAGCCCCGCCAGCCGGGCGAGGTCCACCGAGGCCTCCGTCTGGCCGACGCGGCGCAGCACCCCGCCGGGACGGGCGCGCAGCGGGAAGATGTGCCCGGGGCGGCGCAGGTCCGCGGGAGTGGCCTCCGGGTCGAGGCACACCTGGATCGTCTTGGCGCGGTCGGCCGCGCTGATCCCGGTGGTCACTCCGAAGCGCGCCGCCGCGTCGATCGAGACCGTGAACGCCGTCCCCTGCTCCTCGGTGTTGACGTCGGTCATCGGGCGCAGCTCCAGCTCGTCCGCGCGCTCCGGCGTCAGCGCCAGGCAGATCAGCCCGCGGCCGTGGGTGGCCATGAAGTTGATGGTCTCGGGCGTCACCGCGCCTGCCGCGCAGACGAGGTCGCCCTCGTTCTCGCGGTCCTCGTCGTCCGCGACGATGACCATCTTCCCCTCCCGGACATCCTGGATCGCTTCTTCTACACGATCGAAAGGCATAGAGCTATCGGCTATCGGTCATCGGTCACATTTATCAGCCGTGCACGATCAGCCGCTGATCGCGGATGACTGATAGCTTCTCTAATACCCCCAGGCGTCCCGGAGGTCCGCGCTCTCGCCGGGCGCCCCGAGCAGGTGTCGCACGTACTTCCCGATCGTGTCACCCTCGAGGTTTACTCCGTCCCCCACGAGGAGGTCCCCGAGGGTGGTGTGCCGCCGGGTGAACGGGATGATCGAGACCTGGCAGACGCCGGGCTCCGGGAGCGCGTTCACCGTCAGGCTGATGCCGTCGAGGGTGATCGACCCGTGCAGGACCGTCACCGCCGCCACCGCCTCGGGCATGCGGAAGTCGATCAGCACCAGCTCCTCGCGGGGCACGATCGAGAGCACCTCTCCCACCCCGTCCACGTGCCCCTGTACCAGGTGGCCGCCGAGGCGCTCCCCGAAGGCGAGGGCGCGCTCCAGGTTGACCCGGCACCCCGGCTCGAAGGCGCCGAGGGTGGTGCGCTCGAGCGTGGTGGCGATGCTCTGGACCTCGAAGGCGCCCGGGAAGATCCGCGTCACCGTCTGACACGCGCCGTCGATCGCGACGCTATCGCCGGGGCGCAGATCCTCCAGCACGCGGTCCGCGCGGACGCGGAAGCCCCGGCCGTTGCCGAGCGCCTCCACCGACTCGATCTCTCCGACCTCTTCGACGATTCCGGTGAACACGGCTCCTCAGCGCTCCAACACGATCAGGGTGTCCGGCCCAAAGGTCTCCGTCCGCAGGCGGCGCCAGCGCAACGCGCCCGCGATGGCGGGGCTGCCGATCTCTGCGAAAGGGGCGCGCCCGCGAGGGCCCAGCAGCAGCGGCGCGTAGAAGAGGGAGAGCCGGTCCACCCGCTCCGCCTCCAGCAGCGCCGAGGCGAGGGCCGCGCCTCCCTCGCACCACATCGACTCGATCCCGGTGGCGCGGAGGGCCAGGATCGCCCCCCGAAGATCGGGGGCGGGGAGCACCCGTACCCCTCGCGCCTCCAGCCGGCGCCGCGCCTCCGGCGGCGCGCCGGGCGCGCAGACGGCGCAGACCGGGGCCTCCTCCGCCGTGCGAGCCAGACGGCTGTCGAGCGGCAGGCGCAGGGAGCGGTCGAACACCACCCGCACCGGTGGCCGCCGCGGCTCCACCGGCCCGCGCACCGTCAGCCGGGGATCGTCCGCCAGCACGGTCCCGATCCCCACCGCCACCGCGTCGTGGCCCGCCCGCAGCCGGTGCACCTCGGCTCGAGCATCCTCGCCGGTGATCCAGGCCGAGCGACCCTCGAAGTCAGCCACCCGCGCGTCCAGCGACAGCGCGAGCTTCAGCTCGATCCAGGGGCGCTCGGCGGCCGGACCCACCGAGTGGAGGAAGCGCGCGTTCAGCTCCCGGGCGGAGGCCTCCTCCACCCCGCCGACCACCTCCAGGCCCGCCTCCGCGAGGGACTCCGCGCCCCCTCCCGCCCGCGGGTTCGGATCGCGCAGAGCGAAGACGAGCCGGGCGATCCCCGCCTCTCGCACCGCGCGGGTGCACGGCGGCGTCTTCCCGACGTGCGAACACGGCTCCAGCGTCACGTATAGGGTTGCACCCCGCGCCCGTTCTCCCGCCTCCCGCAGCGCCTCCACCTCCGCGTGCGGCCCGCCGAATTCGGCGTGCCACCCCTCGCCCACCACCTCGCCGCGGCGAACGACCACGGCTCCCACGCAGGGGTTCGGCTCCACCCGCCCCCACCCGCGCGCCGCGAGCTCCAGGGCGCGACGCATGAAGGCGGCGTCCTCCGGTCGGGGATCACCCGTCATCTCAGAAGGAGAGCCGCACCCCGATGCTGCCGAAGAGCACGCCCCGGCCGGGGTCGAAGTCGTTCCCGGCGGGATAGCCGGCGAGGGCCTCACCCCCCTGCATCCACCCCGCCTCCAGTGAGAAGGTGCTGACGAGGTTGGTGAAGGACGCGCTGCCGAAAGCAGACCAGCGCTCGTTCACCACCTCCAGGCCGGCGGCGCGCGCGACGTATCCGGCCACCCCGGCTTCCCCCCCAGCGGGGGCGCGGAAGCCGAACCCCGCGTCGCTGTCGAACCGGTCGAAGCCGACTCCCGCCGCCAGCCCGAGCCGGCCGCGCTGCTTCCCGACCACGCCGCGGCCGCTGAGGTCGGTGAGGTCGAGCACGAACTCTCCCGGGTCGCCCTCGGTCGCGCAGACACCCGAGGCGAAGCGGTACCCCTCGCCTCCGCCGGCGCCCACGGCCAAAGGCGCCCGGCAGACGCTGCCGTAGCCCACCTCGCGGAAGCGCCGGTACATGAACGAGACCGAGGCGCCGGGCACCGTGAACGACTCGCGCAGCAGCCCCAGCCGCGCGCCGACCCCGTAGGCGAACTCGTCCGACTCCAGCCGGAAAGAGGAGATGTCGAGGGCGCGGAGCGGAAGCCAGGTGACGGAGCCAAGCAGATCCAGCGCTCCGATCCCGCCCAGCGTAGGCGTGAGCTCTCCGCCGCGCAGGAGGCTTACGCTCAGCGCGGCGGAGACCGCGGGGGCAGGGATGGTCCGCTCCGTCGGCAACCCGGACCCGGAGGCGTCACGGTCGAGCACGTCCGGGAGGCGGATCGGCACGAAGTTCACCTTCGCCGTGGCGCTCGTCCCGGGCGCGATCCCGAAGCGCATTCCGGCCGTGGAGGCCGAGCCGAGCGTCGGATTTCCCCCCGCGAGCAGCATCCCGAGCTGCGGCTGGACGGAGGTCAGCGCCTGGGCGACCGAAACGCAGACGTCGCTCGCCCCCGCCGGGAGGTCGCCGCGCTGGCAGGGGGCGGCGACCCCGGCGGACTGCGACGCGGCGGGCGAGGCGAGGCCGAGCCCCACCGCCAGGCCCAATCCGCGGACCGCTCGGCGCAGGCTCACGAGAGGATCACCTCTCGCGAGCCCGCCCGGATCTCGCCGGCGATCCAGGCGCTCTCCCCGGATGCGCGGAGACGCCGCAGCACCGCCTCGGCGTCGCTCCGGTCGACGATCGCGATCATCCCCACCCCCATGTTGAAAGCGCGATACATCTCGTCGCGCGCGATGCCGCCCCCGCGCTGGAGGACGCGGAAGACGGGCGGGACCTCCCAGCTCGCCGTCTCGACGCGCGCCGCGAGCCCCTCCGGGAGGATGCGCGGCACGTTCTCGACCAGCCCCCCGCCGGTGATGTGGGCGAGGGCGTGGATCACCCCCTCTTCCATTAACGGCGCGAGGCTTCCCAGGTAGGAGCGGTGCACCCGCAGCAGGACGTCGGCCACCGAGCCGCCCGCGTCCGGGAAGGCGTCGTCGGGAGAGAGGCCCATACGGTCGAACACCACCCGCCGCGCCAGCGAGTACCCGTTGGTGTGCAGCCCAGACGAGGCGAGGGCGATCAGCGCATCTCCCCTGCGCACGCGGGTGCCGTCGAGGATCCGCTCCTCCTCCACCGCCCCCACCACGGTGCCGGCGAGATCGTACTCGCCCGGGGCGTAGAAGTCCGGCATCTCGGCCGTCTCGCCGCCCAGCAGAGCGCAGCCGTTGGCCGAGCAGCCGCGGGCGATCCCGCCGACCAGCGTCTCCACGGTGCCGGGCTCGAGCCGCCCCATCCCGATGTAGTCGAGGAAGAAGAGGGGCCGCGCGCCCTGCACGAGCACATCGTTGACGCAGTGGTTGACGAGATCCTCGCCGACGGTGTCGTGGCGGCCGGTGAGGAAGGCGAGCTTCAGCTTGGTGCCGACTCCGTCGGTGCTCGCCACCAGCACCGGCCGGCGCAGCCCCGCCGGCACTCGGTAGAGGCCGCCGAAGGAGCCCAGGTCGGAGAGGGTGTCGGGGGTGCGGGTGGAGCGCAGCAGCGCGGCGATCCCGCCTTTGGCGCGGTTCGCCGCGTCGATGTCCACACCGGCATCACGATAGGAGAGGCCGCGCTCAGACATCGGCGGCCACCTCCTGTGGGAGCGGCAGCTCGAAGCGGGTCATGTCGCGGAAGTGGCGGACCCGCTCCTCGATCTCGGTTTCCGCGAGGTCGCGGAAGCGCTCCACCGAGAACTTCTCCACCGCGAACGATCCCATTGCCGACCCGTAGATCACCGCCCGCCGCAGGTCGGCGTCCTCGGCCCGCCCGCAGCGCGCGAGGTACCCCATGAGCCCCCCCGCGAACGCGTCACCGGCGCCGGTGGGGTCGAAGACCTCCTCGAGAGGGTAGCCGGGCGCGAAGAAGACGGAAGCCGGAGTGAAGAGGATCGCTCCGTGCTCCCCCTTCTTGACGATCACGTAGCGGGGGCCGCGCTGGTGGATCCAGCGCGCGGCGCGGGCCAGGTTGAAGTCTCCAGAGAGCTCGCGCGCCTCGGCGTCGTTCACCAGCAGGATGTCGACCTTCGGGAGGAGCTCGAGGAGCGCGTCGCGCTTCCCCTCGATCCAGAAGTTCATCGTGTCGCAGGCGACGAGCTCAGGGCGGTCGATCTGGCGGAGCACGTCGAGCTGCAGCTCGGGGTCGATGTTTCCGAGGAAGACCCAGCGGGTGGAGCGAAAGGCGTCGGGGATCCGGGGGGTGAAGGAGGCGAACACCCCGAGCCGCGTCTCCAGCGTCTCGCGCGAGTTGAGATCGAAGCTGTAGACGCCGGACCACCGGAAGCTCTCCCCGGCGGCGCGCTCGAGGCCGGCGAGGTCCACGTCGCGTTCGCGGAAGAAGTCGAGCCCCTCCTCCGGGAAGTCGTCGCCCACCACGCCCACCACCTGCACCGGGCAGAAGCAGGAGGCCGCGGCGGTGAAGAAGGTGGCGGATCCGCCCAGGGCATCCTTCGCCCTGCCGAACGGGGTCTCCACGTTGTCGAGCGCGATGCTGCCTACGACGAGAAGTGACATGGGGCGCGGGTTCATCCGGGTCGAAGGTTGAGCCGGGCCTCGTCGCGCTCCGTCCGCCCGGGAGCGGAAGCGTCGAAGCGAGCGAGGCCCCGTGCAAGCACGGTCTGGAAGGCCCGCGCCCGCATCCGCATCCGCCGGGCGCGGGCGAGAGGCTCCGCGGAGCGCGCCGCCCCGGCGCGCGAAAGGAGGGGTGCCGAGGGGGCGCGGGCGTAGCGGGCCTCGCGGACCGGCTTCCGGCCCGGCACCTACTCGCCCTTGGAGCTGGACGTGGACTCGCTCTTCGAGCCGGGCTTGGACTCGGACGACTTGCTCTCCGAGGAGCCGCCGCCGGAGCCGGGGTCGTCGGACTTCGCGGCCTGCTTGTAGCTGTCGCTGCGGTAATCCGTGATGTAGAAGCCGGAGCCCTTGAACAGGAGCCCGGCGCCGCCACTGAGGCGCCGCTCGGCGCGGGCGCCGCACTCCGGGCACTCCGCGACCGGCTCGTCGCTCATGCGCTGGAACTTCTCGAACTCGTGACGGCACTCCAGACAGCGATACTCGTACGTCGGCATAGCGGTTCTACGCGTTGGACAGCCTGGGGACGGGAATGCGAATAACCCCGAAAGATAAACCCGGACACCGGCGGGCCGCTACCGCCCGGCGCCGCTCCGCCGCACCACGCCCCCGGTCGCCAGTCGCCAGTCGCCAGTCGCCAGTCGCCAGTCGCCAGTCGCCAGTCGCCAGTCGCCAGTCGCCAGTCGCCGGTCGCCGGTCGCCGGTCGCCAGTCGGAGGGTAGCGCGCCCCGGCCAGAGGGAAAGGGGACCGGAGACCGATGACTGAAGACCGAAGGCTCAACGCGGCCGGTACACGCCCCAGGCCTCTCGGAAGCCGTCGCTGATCTCGCCCAGGGTGACGCCGGCTCTGACGGCCTGCACCAGGAGCGGCATGAGGTTCTCGCTCCCCTCGGCGGCCGAGCGGAGAGCGGCCAGACGGGCGTGGACCTCGGAGCCGTCGCGCGCGGCCTTGAAGCGGGCGAGCTTCGCGCGCTGGGCCTCCTCCAGCGAGCCGAAGTCCGGCTGCGCGATGGCCACCCGCTCGGCGTCCTCCGCGAAGCGGTTCACGCCCACGACCACCCGCTCTCCGCTCTCCACCGCCAGCTGGTGCTGGTACGCCGCGCGGTGCACCTCTTCCTGCATGTACTCGATCGCCGCGGAGGCGCCGCCTTGCTCCTCGATCCGGTCGAGGTAGGCGAGCGCCTTCTCCTCCACGGCCGAGGTGAGGGACTCGACGAAGTAGGATCCGCCGAGCGGATCCACCGTCTCTCCCGCGCCCGACTCGTACGCCAGCACCTGCTGCGTGCGCAGCGCCAGCGTGGCCGATTCGGCGGTCGGCAGGGCGAGGGCCTCGTCGTAGCCGTTGGTGTGCAGCGACTGCGTCCCTCCCAGCACGGCGGCCAGCGCCTGCACCGTCACCCGCACCACGTTGTTGAGAGGCTGCTGCGCGGTGAGCGTCGAGCCGCCGGTCTGGGTGTGGAAGCGTAGCCGCGCCGCCGCCTCCGAGGCCCCGAAGCGCTCCTTCATCAGCCGCGCCCACAGCCGCCGCGCGGCGCGGAACTTGGCCACCTCCTCGAAGAGGTCGTTGTGCGAGGCGAAGAAGAAGGAGAGCCGCGGCGCGAAATCCTCGACGTCGAGCCCCGCGGATAGCGCCCGTCGGACGTACTCCAGGGCATTGGCGAAGGTGAAGGCGATCTCCTGCGCGGCGGTCGAGCCCGCCTCGCGGATGTGGTAGCCGGAGATCGAGATGGTGTTCCACCGCGGCACCTCCGCGTTGCAGAACGCGAAGATGTCGGTGATCAGCCGCAGGCTCGGCTCGATCGGGAAGATGTACGTCCCGCGGGCGATGTACTCCTTCAGGATGTCGTTCTGGATGGTCCCGGAGATCTTCCCGCGCGGCACCCCCTGCTCGTCCGCCGCCGCGACGTACAGCGCCAGCAGGATCGACGCGGTGGCGTTGATGGTCATCGAAGTGGAGACGCGGTCCAGCGGAATTCCCTTCAGGAGCGTCCGCATGTCCTCGAGGGTATCGATCGCCACGCCGACCCGCCCGACCTCACCCCGGGACATGGGGTGGTCGGAGTCGTATCCCATCTGCGTCGGGAGGTCGAAGGCGGTGGAGAGCCCTGTCTGCCCCGCGTCGAGGAGGAGGTGGAAGCGCTCGTTGGTCTCCTCGGCGGTGCCGAAGCCGGCGTACTGCCGCATCGTCCAGAAGCGGCCGCGGTACATCGTCGGCTGGATCCCGCGAGTGAAAGGGTACTCGCCCGGATATCCGAGGTCGCCCGCGTAGTCGACGGCGGCGTCGGCGGGGGTGTACAGCCGCTCCACCTCGATATCGCTGGTGGTGCGGAAGGATTCGCGCCTCTCGGGGTGCTTCCCCAGCACGGGGCCCACGGCGCGCGCCTGCCACTCGGCCTTGCCGGCCCCGGGCGCCTCGGTGTCCATGTTCTCAGGCATCATTCCAGGACCAGGAGGACGGCACCCTTGTCGACGGTCTGCCCGACCGACACCTCGATGCGCGACACCGTGCCGTCGGCGGGCGCCTTGAGCTCGTTCTCCATCTTCATCGCCTCGACGATCACCACCCCCTGCCCGGCGCGGACCCGCTGGCCCGGCTCGACCTCGACCCTCACCACCAGGCCGGGCATCGGGGCGACCACCACCTTCTCCGCTTCCTCGTCGGCGCCGCCGGTCATCTCCCGGATCGCGCGGGTGCGCTCGTCGACCACGTCCGCGACGATCCGCTCCCCCAGCAGCGAGAGGTGCCAGCGCCCGCGTCGCTCGCCCTCCAGCGCGACGACCTCCCGGGACGCGCCGTCCACCACGAGGTGGCGCAGGGATGTCCCCGGTATGGACGCCAACTCGGCCTCGACCGGCACGCCGTCGATCACCGGGGTCGCCCCGGACAGGTCGACTTCGAGGGTCCGGTCGGCGAGGGTGACGAAGTATCTCATCGGAGGCAAGGTCGAATTCTGAATCTGCGATGTCGAACGAACGGAGCTCCGCACCGCCGTACGGGGCCGGGGCTTGGGATCCATTCGCCACTCAACACGTCATTCATCGTTCGCGCGAAGCGCGACCACCGTCTCCACGTGGGCGGTCTGCGGGAAGAGATCGAACGACCGGAGGTGCTCCAGCCGGTACGCGTTCCCCAGGCGGCGCAGGTCGCGGGCCAGAGTGGCCGGGTTGCACGAGACGTAGACGATTCGCGCCGGCGGCCGCTCGCGGAGGCGCTCCAGCACCCGCGCGTCCACCCCGGCCCGCGGCGGGTTGAGGATCACGAGGTCGGCCGGCAGGACCTCGACGAGGAGCTCCTCGACCGGGCCCTCCGCGAACTCGGCTCCCGCGGGCGCCGCGGCGCGAGCCGCCGCCACCGCCTCGGGATCGAGCTCGATCCCCGCCACCCGGGCGCCGGCCCGCGCGAGGCGGCGGGCGAGGAGGCCGACGCCGCAGTAGGCGTCCACCACGCGAAGCCCGTCCACGTCGCCGGCGACGCTCAGGACATGGTCCTCCAGCAGGAGGGCGGCTCGCCGGTTGACCTGCAGGAAGGCGGCGCCGCTCAGCTCCAGCGACTCGTCGCCCCAGGTTTCCGGGAGGCCGGGGGAGCCGGCGATCAGCCGCGCGGCCGCCGTTCCGGGGCGGTGCCAGACGGCCTCCAGCCCGGGGACGGCCGCGATCAGCTCCTCCGGCCGTCCGGGAGAGTAGCCCCCTTCCACCAGAAGGGAGACCCGTCCCTCCGCGGTGGCCCGCAGCGTGAGCCGGAGCGCCTCGCCTGAGGGGAGGCGCGAGGCGTCGGCGCCCCACCCGGCGCGGAGCCGGTCCCACGCGGCGGCGACCGGCTCCTCCGGAAGGAGGCAGCCGCCGTCGAGATCCACGACCCGGCCGGGATCGCCGAGGGCGTGGAAGCCCGCGACCACCTCCCCCGCGCCGAGGCGCCGGAGGGCGAAGGAGACGCGGTTGCGATAGCGGAGCTCCGCGGGGGACGGCACGACCTCGGGCGCATCCGTCGGGATCTTGCCGATCCTCGAGAGAGCGTCGGCGACGATCCGGCCCTTGGCGCGGAGCTGGGCCTCGTAATCCAGGTGCTCGAGGGTGCACCCGCCGCACTCGCCGTAGAAGGGGCAGGGCGGGTCGCGCCGCTCCGGCGAGGTCTCGACGAGACGCAGGAGGCGGCCGCGCGTCCAGCGCGGATGCTGCTCCGTCACCGCTAATTCGACCCCGTCACCGGGGGCGGTGCGGTGGACGAAGACCACCCGCCCGTCGGCGAGCCTCCCCACCCCCTCGCCGCCGGCGGCGATCGACTCGATCCTCACCTCCTGCGTGGGGAGGTGTGGGGCTCGCTGCCGCGAGGGGCGTCCGCCGCGCGGAGAGCTCCTCACCGGCCGTTCCAGCGCCCGCGCCCGGCCCAGCCGGAGCCGCGGGCGCCTCCCGCGGCGATCCTGGCGACTCCGCGTCGCGTCCGCGCCTCCTCCTCCAGCAGCGCCGCCGTGAGCGCGGCCAGCCGGATCGCCTCCTCCGAGGGCGGCGCGCCGAGAAGCTCTTCCTCGTGCTCGTCGAGATACTTGATGTCGAGCCGGCCGGCGCGGAAGTCCGGCTCGCGCATCACCCGCAGGTGGAAGGGGACGCTGGTGTCCACCCCCACCACCACCAGCTCGCCGAGCGCCCGCTCCATCCGCTCGATCGCCTGCTCGCGGGTGGGCGCGTGGACGATCAGCTTGGCGAGCATCGGGTCGTAGAAGAGCCCCACCTCGTACCCCGGGGAGATCCCGCCGTCCCAGCGGACTCCGGGGCCCGTGGGGACGATCAGCTCGCGGATCCGCCCCGTCGAGGGGAGGAAGGAGTTGAACGGGTCCTCGGAGGTGACGCGGCACTCGATGGCGTGGCCGCGCATCACCACGTCCTCCTGCCGGAAGGGGAGCGCCTCGCCGGCGGCCACACGGATCTGCCACTGCACCAGGTCGATCCCCGTGGTGAGCTCCGTCACCGGGTGCTCCACCTGGATGCGCGTATTCATCTCCAGGAAGAAGAACTCGCCGTTCTGGTAGAGGAACTCCACCGTGCCGGCTCCCACGTAGTCCACTGCCCGCGCCGCGGCGACCGCGGTGGCGCCCATCGCCTCGCGCTCCTCCGGGGTGAGCACCGCCGAGGGAGCCTCCTCGATCATCTTCTGGTGGCGGCGCTGGATCGAGCACTCGCGCTCCCCCAGGTGGAGGGTGGTGCCGTGGCGGTCGGCGAGGAGCTGGATCTCGATGTGGCGCGGCCCCTCGAGGAACTTCTCGACGTAGACCGCGTCGTCGCCGAAGGCGGAGCGGGCCTCGTTTCCGGCGGCGACGAAGGCCTTCTCGATCTCGTCCTCGCCGCGGACGACGCGCATCCCCTTCCCGCCCCCGCCCGCGGCGGCCTTGAGGAGGACGGGGTAGCCGACCTCCGCGGCCACCTTCCGCGCATCGGCGGCGTCCTTCAGCGCCTCCTTGGTCCCGGGAACCACCGGCACCCCGGCGGCGATGGCGCGCTTGCGGGCTTCCGTCTTGTCACCCATCGCTTCCACCGAGTCCGCGTCGGGGCCGATGAAGACGAGCCCCGCCTCCGTCACGGCGCGGATGAAGTGCGCCCGCTCGGAGAGGAAGCCGTATCCCGGGTGGATCGCCTCCGCTCCGCTCCGCTTCGCCACCTCGATCAGCGCGTCGGCGCGCAGGTAGCTCTGGGCGGACGGCGGCGGACCGATCGGATACGCTTCGTCGGCCGCCAGCACGTGGGGCGCCAGCCGGTCGGCCTCGGAGTACACCGCCACCGCCGCGACGCCCAGCTCGTGCGCCGCGCGGATCACCCGCAGCGCGATCTCTCCGCGGTTGGCGATTAGAATCTTGTTGAACACGGCTAGGTATCCTGGAAAGCCGGGTGCTGTGGCGGCGTGGTCTCCTCCACGACCGCGATCTGCTCTTCCGTCAGGCCGTACTGTCGATAGACGATGAGGTCCGTCAGGCGACCGGCGAGCCCGAGCTCACGTCGGATCGGGGCGATCCTCGCACGGCTCTCCTGCAGGCCTCGGACGATGCGGTCCCGTTCCGGGTTGCGTGCGCGGTATTCTCGGGGTGCCGCGAGATCCGGCCGCACGCGTCGCGGGTGGTTTCGCTCCAGGACTTCGAGCACCGCCGCATCCTCCTCGTCCGGATAGTTCTTCACGCACGTCTTGCCGGAGAGGTCGTCGATGGAGCACCCGATCTCGCCTTCCATCCACCGCAGGAAGTGCTGCATCTCGGCGTAGCGGCGCTCCTCGAGGAGAGTCTGTCGCCGGGCGAGAAAGCCGAGCAGCTCCGCCACTGCGGCGGGGTGCGCGCGGGCCGCACCGCCGCCCTCGCACTCCCTCGGCAGGAGGACGTCGACCTCGTGCAGGAGCTCCGCGAAAATCGTTTCCGCCCGCGGCATCTCGTTCATAGCTGTCGTACGGCTTCCAGGATGCGGCGGGCTGCGGCGAGCGCGTCTGCAGCATCCTGCGGGATGTACTCTTCCGGATTCTCTGGATACCGGGGATCGACCCCGTAGTCGGTCAGCCGCTCGGCATCGCCCCGCAAGCTCGCCAGATCCGGATGGAGCTGAATGCAGCGGTCCACCAGCTTGATGAGGTCGTGGCCGTAGCGCCTGGGCGTCTCACCGGACGCTGCCACGCGGCTCTTCAGCGCCTTCTCCGCTGCCTGCACACATTGGTAGAGGACCTGGCGGACGAAGCGGTCGTCGCCCGCGAGCTGCTCCGCCGCCGCCAGGTCGGTCGCGGCATGGTCCAGCCATTCGCGGGCGATCTCCTCATTCGTCCGAGCCATACAGCGGGATCCCTTCCTCGAGGACGTGGTGCTCGAAGCTCGCCGTGGCCGCGGCGCGTTCGCTCAGCTCCGCGGGCGTGTAGACGTGGAGGTCCAGACGGCGTTCATAGGCGCCGACGTGCTCGCGGATGCGCCGCCTGCGCTCCGGGCGCGGCCCGTTCTCCTCGCACACTACCAGCAGGTCTACATCGCTCTCCTCCCCCGCGTTGCCCCGCGCGAAGGATCCGATCAGCACCACGCGTTTCACCTCGGGAAGTTCGCCGATGCGCGCGGCGAGCCGGCGCACGTCTTCCGGGATCTCCAGGGGTATGCCCGCGCGGCGCAGGCCGCGGAAGTAGAGTCCTTCGAGCCACTTCTGGGCCTCCCCCCCATCCGCTTCGGGTCCGGCCGGCAGGGCGGGGGGAACCGGAAGCCGCTCGAGGTACTGCTGACGGAGCTCGAGGTGAGGTGTCTCACCAGTACGACTCTCCAGCTTCGCCGCGGTCTGTCGTAGATAGAACCAGGCGACTCGACTGTTCAGAACCGCCAGAAGAGAGTCATTCCGTCCAGCTATGAAGAAGCACTTGTTGTTGGGGTAGAGTGGCCCCGGATGGAAAGCGAACCGCGCTTCCATCGCCATTTCCGGGTACAGGATCTTCGGCCCCTCGAAGAATGGTTCGTATGCCTCCTGGGGCTGCTGCAGCTCGAACCAGGCCTGGTTCGTCGCCCGGGCCTCCAGATCCTCGCGGAAAGGCTCCAGGTAGCGCCGGACCGCAGGGTATCGCTCGATATCAATACCGTGCGGGAGGTACAGCAGCCAGTGATCACCGCGGTCGAGGTGATATCTACGGACTTCGTCCCCTATGACCAGTGGCCTGATCACCTCCTCGGAGGCCCGATCCTCGTGGATCAGCCGCTCGCGCATCGCCCCGTCAATGAAGAACGCCGAGTTCCTACCCGTTACGATCCCTCTACCAATCCCTCCCCACGCCAAACTGCCGAGCGGCTCGCCGACGGCTTCCATCTGGTCGAGCACACTTTCGGTCGCATGGGGCACCAGCCGCCATTCTTCACCGCATGCGGCGTCCGCGGCCAGAGGGAACGCGCGCTCCGAAACCTCTGCGGCGAGGTCGGTGAATTCTAGGCACGGGATAGCCGCGAATCGGCCCGGCCGAGCGATCCCTCCGCGCGTGAAAAAGAGGAGTGCGGGCATCGCAGCGGCGTCCTCAAAGACCGGAAGCTCTCCGAAGTCCACGATCTCGCGCATTCCGGCGCGCTCCCCGAGCAGCGCCCGCAGCGGGGCGCCGTAGTTGGCGCGCAGAAACTTGTTGGAGACGATGGCTCCGTACTGCCCACCCTTGCGGAGCAGCTCCAGAGAGCGCTCGACGAAGTAGACGTAGAGGTCGCTGCGAGTCTCATGCGCTTTGTAGGTGCCACGAAGGAAATCCTTTAGGCGCTCGAACTTCTCCACGCGCACATAAGGTGGATTCCCGACGATGGCATCGAAGCCGGGGTTCTCGAGCTCGGCGCCGTTCTCGGCGAAGAAGGCCTCGGGGAACTCCATCTCCCAGTGGAAGAAGCCGTACTCCTCCGCCAGTCTCCGCCCGCGCTGGAACCAGTCCTCCTGGCGGAGCTCCTCCCACTCGGGCTCGGGCGCTCTCAAGCTGGAAACCGCTCGGGAGAACTCGTCGCCCAACCGGTCGACCCTGCGACCTTCCAGCTCCATCTCCAGCCGGTTGCCGAACAGCGCGCTGACCCACACGTTGCCGACTTCGCGAAAGCGGTCGAGCAGCGTGTCCGCCTGGCCGAAGAGCTTCTCCTTCAGCTCCACGTCCCGGAGGGAATCGGAAGGCAGCGCTTCGATCTGATGGATGAAGCCCAGCACACGGAAGAGCATCTGCCGGAAGACGCCTTCGAACGCGTCGTACTGTCCGGCTTCCTCCTGCGCCGCGAGGCCTCCCTTGCGGGTCGGGAGGGTATGCAGCCGGGAGAGGGAGGCGCCGACGAGGGAATTCCCGACGTGGAGATGGTGGTCGAGGAAGTTCAGCGGCTTGTCGCGCCGCACGGTGGAGAGCCAGAGGGCGAGCTTCGCCAGCTCGACGGCGCGAGGATTGATGTCGACGCCGAAGATGCAACGCTCCACGACGAGCCGCTTGAGATGATCCGGATCCAGGCGGGCGAAGTCGCCGATCTCCCGTTGGGAGCTCTCCTCGGACGCGCGCACCGCCGCTCGCGCGAGGAAGGCCGTCGCGGCGACCAGGAAGTGTCCGCTCCCCATCGCGGGGTCGAGCACCCGCAGCGCCAGGATCTCGCGGGCCGAGCGATCCCGCACCAGCGGCTCGAGCGTCCGCTGGACGATGTACTGCACGACGTAGTCGGGAGTGTAGTAGGAGCCGGTGACGTGCCGCTCGCCCCGCTCTGTGGCCAGGTAGAGGTCCCCCGCCCCTACCGGGTCCCGGACGACCCGTCCCTGCCGCGTGATCCCCTGCAGCTCCTCGTCCGCCAGGCGCAGACGGTACTCCAGAAGCCCTTCGTAGATGGACCCGAGGTGGCGGACGTCGAGGGGACCGTAGTCCACGAAGTGGAGTCCGCCGGCGTCGGGATCCTCGACTCGAGACAGGAGATCGAGCGCCTCCGCGAGCTCCGGATCCGAAACGTAGTGATCCTCGAGCCAGGGATGCTTCGCGGGGTCGAAGAGTCCGCCGTTGTACACGGCGATTCCCAGCCCGGACCACCGCGGATCCCCATCGACGATGCCGAAGAGGTCCTGCAGGTCGCGCCAGAGGTCCTGACCGCGAGGGAACAGCTCCCGGCCTTCGTCGCGAGAGCGCGCGGCCCGTTCGCGGAGGGCGAGCAGGCTCTTGTCTCGATACGCGGGATTGGTCCGGACGGGGAGGAGATCGCGCGCTTCCGCGTAGAGGAGGAAGAGGAGCCGGAACAGGAGCGTCAGCGAGTTGTCGAGGACGGTACGGGCCAGCTCTTCGTCTTCGACGATGTGTCCGGGAATCCAGCCCTGAGCCCGGGCGAAGCCTCGGCAGAGGCCGGTGACGGCTCGGTAGGCCCGCGGCTTGAGCTGCTCCTCGACGGCCCGCGCGTAGCGCTCCGAGCGTTCGCGAACCTCGTCGAGCCAGCGATCTCCTCCGGCATCGACCCCGAATGCCTCCGGACGGAAGAACAGGTAGAAGTAGCGGAACGCCTCCTCAGGCACGATCCGGTCGTCCGCTTCACCCAGCGCGAGCGGATCGTCGCCGAGGAGGGCGGGGAGATCGACGGAGAAGAAGACGGTGTCCGCGAAGTCGGCGTCCCGGAAGTACAGCCGCCATTCGGATCCGTTGCTGAGCACTCCCCACGGCTGCTCCGACCGGATCAGATAGTTGATGACCTGCGACGACGGCACCCGGTTCGCGTCCTCGTCGGCGGAACTGCCGCGAGCGTCCAGGCTGCGCTCCCAGCGCTTGGCCTCGAGGACGCCCACGGCGCGCTTCAGAACCCGCCGTGGCTCCTCCCCCGCCGCATCATCGGCGGCTTTCTGCGACGGAAAGAGCGCATAATCGGGATACTGGGTCGTCCCATGCCGACGCACACGCGGCTGTGTCTGGTATCCCCACCCGAGAGCACGCAGCACGGGCGCGATCCAGCGCTCTTCGGTCTGTCGCTCATTGGCGTTCTGCAGTGCCGCCTGCTGGTCCCGAAAGTCTCTCCGAAGCCGCTGCCGCAACGCCTCCGATCGCGGAGCGACCTCCTCCCAGACCGGCAGCCTCCGGAGCCGCTCGCGAAGGAAATGGTCGGAGAACAGCTGCCGGTTCTCGTAGGCGCGACCGAGGTTCAGCCCGAGCTGGACCATTCGATCACCTCTCCCGGGGTGCGCGGGCACCCCTGCAGAGCGGAAGGCGGAGGCGCCCCGCCGAACTCGGGGGTGCCGGAGACTGATAGCTGATCGCTGGCGACTGATCGCTCAAAGCGGAATGTTCCCGTGCTTCTTCGGCGGGTTCGAGTCGCGCTTGTTCCGGAGCATGTCGAGCGCGCTGACGACGCGTGCGCGGGTCTCGCGCGGGTCGATGACGTCGTCGACGTAGCCGCGCGCGGCTGCCGCGAAGGGGTTGGCGAAGCGCTCGGCGTACTCCGCCTGCCGCTCGGCCGCGACTTCCTCCGGGTGATCGGCCGAGGCGATCTCCCGCCGGTAGAGGATCTCGACGGCGCCCTTCGGCCCCATCACCGCGATCTCGGCGCTGGGCCAGGCGTAGTTGATGTCGCCGCGGATGTGCTTGGAGCTCATCACGTCGTAGGCGCCGCCGTACGCCTTGCGGGTGATGATGGTCACCTTGGGGACGGTCGCCTCGCAATAGGCGTAGAGCAGCTTCGCGCCGTGCTTGATGATCCCGCCGTGCTCCTGCCCCACCCCGGGGAGGAAGCCCGGTACGTCCTCGAAAGTCAGCAGCGGGATGTTGAAGGAGTCGCAGAAGCGCACGAAGCGCGCGCCCTTCAGGGAAGCATCGATGTCCAGCACCCCGGCGAGCACCGCCGGCTGGTTGGCCACGATTCCCACCGAGTGGCCCCCCACGTGCGCGAAGCCCACGAGGAGGTTCCCCGCGTAGTCCGCGTGCACCTCGTAGAAGTCGCCGTCGTCCACCACGCGGCGGATGACATCGTGCATGTCGTAGGGCTTGTTCGGGTTGTCGGGCACCAGGTCCAGCAGCTCCTCGTCGCCGCGGTCGAACGGATCCTCCGTGCTTCGCCGGGGAGGCTCGTCCACGTTGTTCTGCGGGATGAACTCGAAGAGCTTCCGGATCTTCTGGAGGCACTCGACCTCCGACCTGCAGGCGAAGTGGGCCACCCCCGACCTCGAGGCGTGCGTCGCCGCGCCGCCCAGCTCCTCCATCGTGACGTCCTCGTGCGTCACCGTCTTCACCACGTTGGGTCCGGTGACGAACATGTAGCTCGTTCCCTGCACCATGTAGATGAAGTCGGTGATGGCGGGGGAGTAGACCGCCCCGCCGGCGCAGGGGCCGAGGATGGCGGAGATCTGCGGCACGACGCCCGAGGCGAGGGTGTTGCGAAGGAAGATGTCCGCGTAGCCGCCGAGGGAGACCACTCCCTCCTGGATGCGCGCCCCACCGGAGTCGTTGAGGCCGATGACCGGCGCGCCGTTCTTGAGCGCCAGGTCCATGATCTTCACGATCTTCTCGGCGAAGGCCTCGGAGAGGGAGCCGCCGAAGACGGTGAAGTCCTGCGAGAAGACGTAGACGAGGCGGCCGTGCACGGTGCCGTAGCCGGTCACCACCCCGTCGCCGTAGTACTTCTCGTCCTCGAGGCCGAAGCCGGTGGCCCGGTGCACCACGAAGCGGTCGAACTCGACGAAAGAGCCGTCGTCGAGGAGGAGGTCGAGCCGCTCGCGCGCGGTGAGCTTGCCGCGCTCGTGCTGCGCCTTGATCCGCTTCGGCCCGCCTCCCATCTCCGCCTGGCGGCGGAGCTCTTCCAGCTGTTCCAGCTTCTGCCGCATCGACATGTGCCGTTTCCGCTCCGGTCCGCGGGCCCGAGAAGGGGATGAGCAGCGCCGCGAGGCGCCGGAAGGCAGGAAGATAAGGCGCCGGGCCGCGCTTCGCACGGGGCGGGTGCGGATCCCGGCCAAAAGGAAGCGGGGGCAGGGTCCATTCGACCCCGCCCCCGCTCCGGGGCTGTCGCGCGGCGGGAAGCCTACGCCTCCTCCTCCGCGACCTCCGCCGACGCCGCCGCTTCGACGGGCTCGGCGGACTGCTCCGTCTCCCCGACCGTCTCGATCTCTCCGGCCGGTTCGGTCTGCTCGGCCAGCTCCGTCTCCCCGGCCGGCGGCTCGCTGGCGGGGCGGATTACCGCTCCCTCCTCCAGCTTCGGCACGCGGGTGACGTTGAGGACGATCCGGCGGTTCTCCGGGTCCACCTCGGTGACCTCCATCTCGAGGTCGTCGCCCTCGGCGAAGAGGTCCGCCGGGTTCTGCAGGCCAGCCACGCCGATCTGCGAGAGCGGCACGAAGCCCTCCAGGTCCTCTCCGAGGTCGACCGCCACGCCCTTGTCCTGCAGGCGCGAGATGCGGCCGTTGACCTGGGTGCCAGGGGTGAAGTCCTGCGCGATCTGCGACCAGGGATCGTCCTGGGTCTGCTTGAGGCCTAGCGAGATGCGCTTGTTCTCGGCATCGACGCCGAGGATGAGCACCTCGACGTCGTCGCCCTTGCGGACGACCTCGGACGGGTGCTGGATCCGCTTGGTCCAGCTCATGTCCGAGATGTGCACCAGGCCGTCGATGCCCGGCTCGATTTCGACGAACGCGCCGAAGGAGGTCAGGTTGCGGACCTTGCCGTGGAGCCGCGTGCCCACCGGGTACTTCTCCGGCAGGGTGTGCCACGGGTCCTGCTCGATCTGCTTCATGCCGAGGGAGATCTTCTCCTCCTCCGGATCCACCTTCAGCACCACCGCCTCGACCTCGTCGCTCAGCGAGACCATCTTGCTGGGATGGCGGACGTTGCGGGTCCAGCTCATCTCGGAGATGTGGACCAGGCCTTCGACCCCCTTCTCCAGCTCGATGAAGGCGCCGTAGTTGGTGATCGAGACCACCCGGCCGCGGACGCGCGAGCCGACGGGGTACTTCTTGTCCACGTCGGTCCAGGGATAGGGCTGGAGCTGCTTGAGGCCGAGCGAGAGGCGCTCCCGCTCCCAGTCGATGTCCAGCACCTTGACGTCCAGCTCGTCGCCGATCTTCACCACCTCGCTGGATGGCCGACGCGGCCCCAGCTCATATCGGTGATGTGGAGCAGGCCGTCCATGCCGCCCAAATCGATGAAGGCGCCGAAGTCGGTGATGTTCTTCACCACCCCGCGGCGGACCTGCCCGACCTCGAGCTCCTTCTTCAGCTTCTCGCGCTTGATCTCGCGCTCCGCCTCCAGCAGCACGCGGCGGCTGACGACGATGTTGCGGCGGCGCTTGTTGAGCTTGATGATCTTGAACTCGTAGGTCTCGCCGATCAGGTCCTCGATGTTCGGGACCCGGCGCAGCGCGATCTGCGAGCCCGGCAGGAAGGCGTCCACCCCCATGAGGTCGACCGTCACGCCGCCCTTGATCTTGCGGGTCAGCATCCCCGGAACCGGGCTGCCGTTCTCGTACGCCTCGCGGATCTTCTCCCAGACTCGCAGGAAGTCGGCCTTCTTCTTGGAGAGGACCACCACGCCGTCCTCGTCCTCCAGGTTCTCGAGGTAGACCTCGACCTCGTCCCCCGGCTGGAGCGCGTCCGGATCCTTGAACTCGTCGCGGTTGACCGAGCCCTCGCTCTTGAAGCCGACGTCGAGGATCACCGACTTGTCGGTGACCCGCAGAACCTTCGCCTTGACGATTTCACCCTCTTCGATGTTTGTGAGGGTGTCCTCGTACATCTCGAGCAGCGCCTCGTACTCCTCGAGATCGTACTCCTCCTCGTCGAAGAGATCGGCGCGGATGTTGACCGCGCGCGCGCGCTGCGCGATCTGGTCATGGGTGAGCTCGTCCTCCACGGCGACGACCTCACCAAGGCTGCGCGCGGCTTCGGCGATCTGCTCGATCGAGGTGCTCTGCTCCTGCATCGTCTGGTCGACCATTGGGTGGCGTTGCCTTCCGTCTTCCGCCATCGGCGAGCCGGAGCCCGTCTTCGGCGAAGGTGAGAGTGAAAAAAAGAGAGGAGCCGGGTCCTCGGGAAACGTTGAAAGGTACGGCGGACCCGGACGGGAGTCAAGTGGCGGAACGGGCTTCCGCGAGCCTCACGATGGCCCGCACCTGCGCGGGAAACGGGAGCTCCGTGGTGTCGAGAAGCACCGCGTCCGCGGCGCGCAGGAGCGGGGCGACGGGGCGCGAGGAATCCTGCTCGTCGCGCCCGGTGAGCCGCGCCGCCTCCTCCCTCACCTCTTCGGGACTCGCCGCCGCCCGCCCCTGCTCCGCGAGACGGCGCCGGGCCCGCTCCTCGGGG
>CBDCDN010000013.1:0-16338 GCA_965215255.1 Longimicrobiaceae bacterium
TGCAGTCGCGAAGCCGCTGGCGGAGCGCACTGGTGCACGGGACAGTGCTGCTCTACCCCGCCCACGCCTTCGTCGTCCGCCGTCGCCCGCGCGGTGGGCGGACGCTATGTTGGGTGATCGCCCCGTCGGTCCATCGGATCCGCGGCGGAGCGCCTCCGTCACCCCTTCCCCTTCAGCTGGAGGCCGCGCCATGGGAAAGCTCGACGTCCGCGAAGGCGGGCGCGCCCGCCGCTCCATTCCGTTCCGGATCGACCGGCAGACCCCGCCGAACCTCGTGCGCCCCCTCGAGCGGATGAGCGAGTCCCCGCGCCTCCGCGGAGCGATCGCGCTCTTCGCCGCCCCGGCCTTCGTGGCTCTCCTTGTCGTCTGAGGCCCCCTCCCCGGCCTCGCTGGCCGAGCTGGAGGAGCGCGCTCAGGCCGGGATCCCGCGTCCGGTCTTCGAGTTCATCGCCTCCGGGGCGGGAGACGAGGTCACCGTGGGCTGGAACCGGGAGGCGTGGAACCGCATCCCGATCCGCCCTCGCGTCCTCGCGGACGTCTCCCGGCTCGACACGCGGGTGGAGCTCTTCGGCCGCGAGCTCCCCTTCCCCATCCTGCTCGCTCCGACGGCCTACCACCGCGCGGTCCACCCCGACGGGGAGCCGGCGACCGCGCGCGGCGCGGGGGCGGCGGGCGCGGCCTGGGTGGTGAGCACCGGGACCAACACCCCGATCGAGGAGATCGCGCGGGAGGCCTCGGCGCCTCTCTGGTTCCAGCTCTACGTGCAGTCCGACCGCGGCTTCACGGCCGATCTCGTGCGGCGCGTGGAGGATGCCGGGTGCGAGGTCCTCTGCCTCACGGTCGACACTCCGGTGCTGGGCGCGCGCAACCGGCAGAGCCGCGCCGGCTTCCGCCTCCCCGAAGGAATCGGGGTGCCGTACTACTCCGACGTGAACAGTGGCCGGCGGCAGCTCACCACCCCGGAGAGGGGGGTGCTGACCTGGGCCGATGTGGATTGGCTGCTGGGGATCGCGCGGGTGCCGGTGGTGCTGAAGGGGATCATGACCGGAGAGGACGCGGAGCGCGCGATCGAGGCCGGGGTCGCGGGGATGGTCGTCTCGAACCACGGCGGCCGCAACCTCGACACCCTTCCCGCCACGGCCGACGTTCTCGGCGAAGTGGTGGATCGGGTGGAGGGCCGCCTGCCGGTGCTGGTGGACGGCGGGATCCGCCGCGGCACGGACGTGCTCAAGGCGCTGGCGATGGGGGCGAGCGCGGCGCTCATCGGCCGCCCCTACCTGTACGGTCTGGCGGTCGAAGGCGCGGACGGCGTCCGGCGCTCCGTGGAGATCCTCCGGCGCGAGCTGGAGCTGGCGATGTCGCTCGCCGGCCGCGCCTCGATCGCCGAGATCGGCCGCGACACGCTCTGGCGCCCCCGGTGAGCCCCCACCTCCGCGCTGGGGCGGCGACCCGCGGGAGGCTCCGGGCGAGACGGCGCTCCGGCCGAGAGCTACGTGTCCGGATCAAGCGAAGAGCGGCCGCCCTGGCCGCTCTTCGAGCAATCGGAGGAGAGACTCCATAGCCTCCCCGGCACCAGAGGTCACGCCGCCCGGGGCGCGGAACGACATGCGGCCGGAAGGAACCGGGGCCGCCCGCGCGGAGGCGGGCGGCCTTCGGATCAGCCGGCCGCGGTCGCGAGGTCGCGCACCGCCGCGGCCAACAGGCGCGCCTTCGCGGCGTCCGGGGCACCCGGGGCGTCCGCGTCCAGCTGCCCGGCGAGCGCCAGGAGCGCCTCCCGCCGTGCCTGTCCCGAGAGCCCCTCCGCCCGCGCCAGCTCGGCGCGCGCCGCGGCGATGCGCTCCGGCGCCATGCCGTTCCCGCGCTGCAGCTGGTCCAGGTAGGCGCGGGCGAGCGGGAAGCTCGGCTGCCAGACGAAGCGCTGCTGCTCCTGCGCGTTGAAGTAGTCGAGCCGCACCATTCTGGCCGCCGCCAGCTCGTTCTCGGTCAGCAGCGGGCTGGGCAGCAGCTCCAGCACGTCGAGCCCCCGCTCGATCTCGGAGCTGTAGATGTAGCCGTTGTACCAGTACGTGGACCAGGCTCCGGCGGTACGGAGGGTATCGGCCACGAAGGGGCCGCGGTCGAAGAAGGCGATCTCGACGGGGTTGCGGGTGTCGGTGTAGTCGAAGACCGACACCCCGCCCTGGTACCAGGCCTGGACCTTGATGTCGCGCCCCGGCACCGGGACGAGCGATCCGTTGTGCGCCACGCAGTTCTCCGTCTCCGTCTGCGGCGCTGGCAGCTTGTAGTAGCTGCGGAACTCGGGCCGCCCGCCGACGAGGTCGAACATGGCGTTCCCGCCCCACACGTCGTTATCGGTCGCGCGG
Organism: Longimicrobiaceae bacterium; assembly: GCA_965215255.1. Taxonomy (GTDB): domain Bacteria; phylum Gemmatimonadota; class Gemmatimonadetes; order Longimicrobiales; family Longimicrobiaceae; genus CBDCDN01. The sequence continues at coordinate 2,364 of CBDCDN010000013.1, forward strand.
CAGCGCGGCGCGGTCCCGCCGCCCCACTCGTCCGTCCAGAGCACCTTGCGGCCGTCGTTGTTGAAGGTGACGGAGTGCCAGGTGGCGAAGTTCGTGTCGGCGACCTCGGTCAGGCGCCGCGGACGGGCCGGGTCGCTGATGTCGAGGAGGATGCCGTAGCCCTGGCAGGCGCCGCCGGCGAGCCCCACCGCCGGGTAGGCGGTGATGTCGTGGCACTGGTTCGGACCGCCTTCGCGGCGGCGTCCCGCGTCCACCGAGCGGCGCGGCGCCTCGCTCAGCCCCTGGAAGACCCGCTCAGCGCTCACGATTCCCGCGGCCTCGGGGTTCGCCACCGGTACCCGGATCACCTCGAGGCGGAAGAGCGAGGAGTTCGGATCCTCGTCCAGGCCGCGTCCCGAGCACCCCGCGAGCTCCTCCGCCGGCCGCACGTCCGCCGAGCCGGAGACGTAGACGTATACGGTCCCCGCGTCGTTCGGATCGGTCACCAGGGTGTGCGTGTGGGATCCGCGGCAGGTCTGCACGTCCTTGATGTAGCGCGGGTTGCGGATGTCGGTGATGTCGAAGATGCGGATCCCGCGCATCCGTACGGGGCTGACCGGCTCCTGCGGGGCCTCGGTGCCACAGTCGATGCGGCCGCTCGTGGACTCGCTCGAGACGAAGAGGAGGTTGCGGTACACCGAGACGTCGCTCTGCGAGGCGGGGCAGAGGTACGACTTCACGAGCGAGGGGCGCGCGGGGTCGGAGGCGTCCCACACCACGAAGCCGTTGTAGTTGCCCTGGATCACGTAGTCGCCCAGGAAGGCGAGGTCGGAGTTCCAGGCGCCGGCGGCGACCGGCGGCGTCGGCACGTTGGTGACCAGCCGCATGTTCCAGGCGGCCTCGTCGGCGCCCGTCCGGCCGGCACCCAGGCCGACGCGCGGATCCGGGGTGGGGCGAGCCGCCGAGGAGAGCGGCGCGGGAGCGGCCCCGGCCCCCATTCCGGGCGCCGAGGTCGAGCAGGCGGCCAGGAGGAGGAGCGTGGCGGCCAGGCCGAGGGAGCGGAGCAGCGCCGCGCGCGGGCGCGGGGCGGGACGGCGACGGGACGGTTGAGCGGTCACGGAAACCTCCGGAAGGGCGTGGGAGTGACGGGACGGAACGGTTGGATCAGCGGCGGCCGTCCATCGCGTCGAGGAGGCGCTGCATGCGGTCGATCTCGGAGCCCTGATCCGCGAAGGTGTCCGAGGCGATCTTGTAGATGAGGTCGTCCGCCCCGCCGCCGTGGGAGGCGAAGAGGGACTCGACCATCGAGAGAGCCCCCTCGTGGTGCTGGATCATGAAGGTGAGGAAGAGCCGGTCGAACTCGGCGCCCCGGGCGCTTTCGAGCTGCGCCATCTGCGCCTCGCTGAGCATGCCGGGCATGAGCATGTCGTGCTCGACGCCGTCCATCTCCATCCGCATGCCGGTGGGGGAGGGCTCCGGCACCGGCTCGCCCATGTCGGAGAGCCAGAGCTGCATCATCCGGATCTCGTCCGTCTGCGAGACGTGGATGCGCTCGGCGAGGGTGCGGAGGGCCGGGCTGGCGCCGTGGGTGCGGGCCCACTCGGCCATCACGAGCGCCTGCGCGTGGTGGTGGATCATCCCCGACATGAACTCGACGTCCGCCGGATTGGCGCGCGGGGCCGCGCGGAGGGCCGCCGGAGGGCCTTCCGCGGCGGGGGCCGCGGCGCCCGCGCAGGCGGCGCCCACGACGAGCGCGAGCAGGGCCGCCGCGAGCGGCCGCAGGGAGAATCGTGGCATGCTGCTTCGCAGGAGCCTGGGGAGGACGCGCCGCGACGGGGCGGCCGGGAACGCGAGAAGGAACATCCTCATTGTAATCGAGGGCGCCGCCCGGTGAAAGGCCGTTCCCCCGGGAACGGCGGAATCGGCGATCGGCGCCCGCTCCGATCCAGCTCGGAGGGAGTGCGACATCACCACGACCTTCCGGTCGGCGACGCCTTCACCGGAAGCCCGGGAGGATCACGCATCCCCTGCGGCTGCCGGACCTCCGCGGATCGCCGGTTCCCCTCCTGCCGGATCGAGGGGCGCGAGGGGATCCTGCGGCGAGGAGTCCGCCGGCGGATCGACTCGCAGAGACCGGCGGAATCCCTTGCCTACGAGCACCCGTTCGGTGTAGAGACGGCGAACGATCACCAGGCAGACGGCGGCGACCGGAACCGCGACCATGAGTCCGATCACCCCCAGCAGCTTGGCCATGATCAGGATCGCCAGGATCGAAAGAACCGGGGGCAGGTGGACCTGGCGCGCCATGACCAGCGGCTGGATGATGTTTCCCTCGACCAGGTGAATCACGGTGCCGAGGATGAGCACCAGCAAGGCTTGAAAGGGAGAGCCGACTCCCAGGGCGACGATCGCGGGCAGGATCGTCGCCACCAGGGTGCCGAAGAAGGGGACGATCGCCGCCACACCGGTGAGGAGGCCGAATGCGAGGGCGTAGGGAACTCCCAGAGCGGCCAAACCGAGATAGCTCAACAGACCCAATACCGACATGGAGACGAGCTGTCCCACGACCCAGGACCGGAGCGTTTGCGTGAGATCGACGGAGATGTCGCGCGCCAGGTCCCGCTGGATCGGCGGAATCAACGCGATCACTCCCTCCCTGTATCGCTCCGGCTGGAGCGCGAGATAGATGGACATGATCAGGACGCTCGCCAGATGGATTCCGAGGGTCACGCCGTCGGAAAGATAGCCGAACATATCCTGGACGTACCCTCCCACCCACCCCGCTAGGGAACCCGCCAGGCCGCCGCTCTCGCTCGCGGGCCAAGCCGCGTAGAGCGGAGGATAGCGCTGGACGGCGCGAAGGACCTTCGCATCCCAACCCGTCAGGAGTTCGGGGAGGACGAAGATGAGCTCGGTCAGCTGCGTCAGCGCGACGGGCACGATCAGGTAGCCCACCCCGGCGACGATCGCGAAAGTTCCCAGCAGGCCGACGAGAATGCCGATCCAGCGATGAAGGTGAAGATACCGTTCGAGCAGGTCGGCGATGGTCTCGAGATAGACCGCGATCAGGATCGACACGAAGAAGAGAAGCAGGATCTCCGCGGCACTGTACGTGAGCCACAGGAGCAGCAGCAAGCCGACGACCGCCACCACGGTGCCGAAGCTGGAGGCGCGGCCCGTCGGTTTCGCGAAGCGGTTCATGGCGCTCTTCTTCATGAGAGTCCAGCTGCTCGAGAGCCCGCCTCCGAGATCGCCGGCGGGAGGGGAGGCTGCTTCCGGACCCGCCCGAGACCTCTCTCACCTCCCGGCGCCGGAAGCTCTGTCCCGCCGCGACCGCCACCCGACAAGATAGCCGCAAAACTCGGGTAGGGGCGAACTTCCGTCCGGAGAGCAGACCCCTGTCCTCCGGCAAGGAAGGAGGTCACCGCGATCGCTGCCGCGGAGCTCCCGCGGAGCGAGCCGGGACGCCGAAAGTTGCTCCCAACGCTGCATCGCCTGAACGATCGCGTCGCCGTCCCGGCCGCCCCGACAGTCCGCCAGCAGCTTCTTTCAGCGCTCCCCTCGCGGTCGGCGCCTTGCGGCTCGCTTCGGCCCCTCCGGCCGAGTTCCGGGAGAGCTTTCACCTCCGGACCATCGCCCCTGCCGGGCACACCACGAAAGCCCGGCTACCGTAAACGGCAGCCGGGCTTCGCGTTCTCAGACGCCCGCTCTAGGACTCGAACCTAGGACCCCCTGATTAACAGTCAGGTGCTCTAACCGACTGAGCTAAGCGGGCTTGGACAAGAACGGGAAAAGTAATGCCGCCGCTCCTGGCCGTCAAGCCCCGGCGCGGCTTCAGGAACCGATCACCACCGTGGCGTCGGGAGAGGTGACCGTCAGGGTGCGCTCCACCGCGTCCAGCGACCCGGCGGCGCGCGCGAGGTCGAGCAGGAGGGCCCCCGAGGCGCGGACGTGGAGCGACTGCTCCCAGAACGCCGAGAGCGAGCGGAAGAGCTCGGCGACCACGCCGTCGTCCGGGCGCTCCGCGGCGAGGGCGTCGCGCAGCCGCTCCAGTCCCCCGAGAAAGTTCCGTCCCGCCTCCGCCGTGCCGGGGTTCAGCTCGATCAGCCCGGCGAAGGTGAAGGGGCGCGAGGCGGCGAAGCCGCGCTCCCGGCTGGCGAGCGCGGGCTCGTGCATCCGCCTGCGCAGGTACTCGTCGGCCGCGCGGGCGAAGGTATCGGGCTTCGCTTCCGGCTTCTTCAGGTACTCGGCCCAGAGGGGGGCGTAGAGCGATCGCCGCCCCACCACGTCCTCCCGTCCCGGCTCCCCGGAGAGCCAGGGAATGGCCGCCCCGAGAGGCCCCGCCAGCGCGAACCGGTCGGACAGCGCGGGCGCCCGCAGGAGCGCCCGCAGGGCGCCGTCGTCCGCCCGGAGCCGGGTCACGAACTCGGCGGATGCCCCCACCGACTCGCGGAGCCGCCCCTCCACCTCCCCCAGCGCGTACTGCGGGAAGACCTCCCAGATCAGCGCGGTGTCGAGCTGTTCGCGCAGGCCACGCTCCGTCAGCGCCGGGACGGTGCTCCGCCAGAGGAGATGGATCCCGAACCCGTACTCGGCCACCAGCGGGACGGGGCCGGCGGAGAAGGCGTCCATCGCCGCATCGAAGTCGCCCGCCCATTCGAACTCCCTCCCTCCCCAGCTCCCGCGATACCCGCGCATCCCCCGGTAGGCGACCCGCCGGCGGCCGGCGGCGTCGCGCTGCTCCACCGAGCGGACGCGCTCGGCATCGCTCCCGCCGGCGCTCCACCTCCCGACACCGAGCGAGAAGCCCCAGCTTTGCGTGCTCTCCAGCTCGCGCCGCCCCAGGAAGCGCTCGAGCGAGACGCGCGGGTCCCCGCCGCGCACCGCGTCGAGCACGGGCTCGAGCCTCGCCCGCACCAGCGCCGCATGGTGCTCCCGCAGCGCGTCGGCGTCCATGGTCGCGTCCAGGACGCTCTCCTCCTGCCCAACGCGCCGGTACTCGTAGCGAAAGCCGACCTCCAGCTCGTTCCGCGCCAGCCGCGCCACCGCCTCACCCAGCTCGCGCTTCAGCTCGTCCACCCGCACTACGAGGGCAGCGAGGTCGGGCGCCCCGAAGCGCCGCAGCAGGGCGTCCAGAAGCGCGGCGTCCTCCGGGTCGGCCGCGCCGCCGAGGGCGCGGGCGAGGGCGCCCCGCACCCGCTCCTCCGAGGCGCCCAGGAGGCTTCCGGCCACCTCCGAGACGGCCCGCTCGACCTGCCCGGGATCGTCGAACTCCGCCTCCACCCCCAGGTCGAGCCCACCCTCCAGGCCCTTCACCCGCACCTTGCGCAGCGAGACCCGAAATCGCTCGGCCTCCCCATTGCGGGAGAAGACCAGCAGGAACTCGTCCCGCACCCGGACCGTCGCCGAGAAGCGCGCCGCGGCGGAGATCTTCAGCTCGATGACCTCCCCCTCGCCGACGAAGCGCCGCAGCAGCGAGAGCCGGCGGCCCAACACGTCGGCCCATCGCACCGAGACGCGGGCCGAGAGGGCGCCGGAGAGCTGGACGGAGAGCGCCTCCCCCGGCCGCAGCTCCAGCACGTCGGCGGCGCGGACGGCGAAGCGGGCTCCGGTCAGCGCCGAGGCCACCGCCGTGCGCACGCTTTCCTCCCTCCCGAAGACGCGGTAGTCGGCGAGCAGCAGACGCGCTCCGGCGTCGGCCCGGAGCGCGCCCGCCTCCAGCTCGCCGCCTCCCGCCGCGTCGGCGGAGAGCTCCATGCGCGTCTTGATCCAGGCCTGGTCCGGGCTGAAGGAGAGCGGAGACGAGGCGCTCCCCGCCTCCCCCTGCGGACCGAGCACCCCGTCGACATCTGCGTCGTCGGAGGAGTTGAAGGCGAAGAGCGCCACCCCCGACGACGCGCGCACGGTGAAGGCGGCTCCCCCCGCCGGACCGGCCTCGACGGGGAAGGCGCGGGAGGTCTCCGCCGTTCCCAGCTCGGGACCGAGCCCGGGATCGTCCAGGGCGCCGCCGGGGATGCGGGCGAGCAGCCCCGCCAGGTCGGTGAGGGGGATCTGAATGGCCATGTCCGCGAGGGTCGGGGGGCGGCGCAGGCGGGAGGGGACGGCCCCGCCGGTCCCAAGAAGCGCGTTTCTCCCCCGCTCCGCAACGGTCGTGGAGCGAGGCCGGCGCGATGGCGTACGACACTCCCGCGGCGAGCCGCCGCGAGGAGGTCCCACCCGCGCCGGGGGAGGCGTCGGCGGGCAGGGCCGTCAGTGCGGGTCCGGCGGGTCGGGACTCGTCCCGGACCGCCGCTCCAGGCGCGTGTCCTCCCACGAGACCGGATCCTCGAGGGGCTCCAGGTGCGTGAAGACCGTGCTGTTGGGGATGGCTTCGCGGATCGTCGCCTCGATGTGCTCCAGGAGGTCGTGCCCGCGCTGCACGGTCCACTCGCCGGGAACGAGGATGTGGAAGGAGATGAAGCGCCGCACCCCCGCCTGGCGGGTGCGCAGCGCGTGGTACTGCACCCCCTCGCCGCCATGCCGGTCGAGGATCTGGACGATACGGCGGCGAGTCTCCTCGGGAAGCGCGGTGTCGAGCAGCCCGAGGGCCGAGCGGTGGAGGAGCCGAACCCCGATCCGCAGGATGTTGATCGCCACGGCGAGCGCGATCAGCGGGTCGAGGATCCACCAGCCGGTACGCGAGGCGAGCGCGATCCCCAGGATCACCCCGCCCGAGGTCCAGACGTCGCTCATCAGGTGTTGGGCGTCGGCCTCCAGGGCGATGGAGTCGTAGCGGCGAGCGGCGCCGAACAGGAAGCGGGCCACGACCAGGTTGACGAGCGAGGCGGCGGCGGAGATGGCGAGGCCCGGCCCCACCTCGTGGAGCGGCTTCGGGTCGAGCAGGCGGAGCGCCGCGGCGACGGCGATGCTGAGGGCGGCAATGAGGATCAGGGCCCCCTCGAATCCGCTGGAGAAGTACTCCGCCTTCGTATGGCCGTAGGCGTGCTCCTCGTCAGCTGGGCGCGCGGCGATCCAGAGGGCGATCAGGGCGAAGATCGCCGCCACCAGGTTGACGAGCGACTCCAGGGCGTCGGAGAGCAGGCCCACCGACCCGGTGAGCAGGTACGCCCCGCCCTTCAGGCCGATGGTGGCGAGGGCGGCCAGGATGGAGATCACCGCGAAGCGGCGCAGGCCCGGCTGGTCGGCGGCTACGGCCATTCTGCCCTGGATTGCGTCGGCGGTTGGGGCGGCGCGGGACGCGAGCGGCCGCCAGGATAGCGATACCCCCGGGGGGACGGCAAAAAGCCGACCCCCTCGCCCGCGAAGGGGGAGGGGGTGGCGGGGGGACACGGGACGGCCAGGGCGCCGGAGGCGCGCTACCCGGCCACGGCGCCGGCGACGAAGCCGAGCAGGATGGAGACCGGAATCCCGAAGAGCGCAACCGAGCGCCAGCGGCGCTTCGAGACCCGCTCCCCGCCCCACTCCGCGCGCAGCTCGCCGATGACGGTGTCCTGCTTCACCGTCACCACGCGCAGATCGGCCTCGTTGCGCCGCAGGAGGAGGGAGAGGCTGTCCTGCGTGGAAACCCGGGCGCGCAGCGTATCGATCTCCGTCTGCAGCCCCCGGATGGTCTCCTCGTAGGAGGGAACGAGCCGCATCCGCAGGTGACGGTAGTCGAGGGCGGCGCTGCGAGGGAAGACGTAGCCCAACAGGGTGTCGGGCGCGGGGTTCCGCACCATCACGATGCTGTCAGCGAAAACCACCCGCTGCGCCGGGGCGGGCGACGGCGCCAGAGCGGAGAATGCGATTGAGATCGCGAGCCAGGCTGTCGTTCGAGACATTTTCGATGGTCCTCCGCTGCCGGTTCAGGTTCGCGACGAGGACTCCGTTGCGCTCCGAGATCTCGGCGAGCCGGCCGTCGAGACCGGCGATCCGGCTCTCGTAGGCGACGATCGCCGAGTCCCGGCGCTGGACGACCAGCCGGAGACTGTCCACCTCGCCTTCGAGGCGGTCGATGGTGGCGTTGGTCAGCCCCTCCCCGGGAGTCGAGCCGCGGGAGAGGAAGCGGGAGACGAGCAGCGCGGCGAGCGCCAGCAGCGCCACGGCGAGCAGGGGCTTCCACAGCTTGGACATGGGCGTCCACCCGGGAGCGGGTGAGGGGAAGGCGAGCGGGACGGACGGGAATCCGGGGAGCAGCGCACGCTTCCTACCGCCGGACCAGCTTCTCCACGCGGTCCACGTAGGCGTCCACGCTGCTGAGGACGCCGACGATCTCCTGCCGCGAATCGGCGCCGGCGACCTCGCCGGCGAACTCGAGGAAGATGGCGCGGATGGCGTCGCGGCCGGAGGCGGGTGTCTCGCGGGCGGGGCGCCGGGGAGCCGGAGAGGCGGGCTCCAAGGCCCGACTGGCGCGCTTCCGCGCGCGCTTCGCCTTCTTCGGCGCCCCACGATTCCGGCTACGCTTGACCTGCAGGGGATAGCGGGCGTGGAACTGCCGCGGCGTGAGCTCCGCCACCGAGGGATCGATCTCCTTCGCCTTCTCGACCAGCGTCCCGAGCTCGACACCGGGATCTCGGTCGATCTCGCGCCTCACCATCTCCATGACCCGCTCGTTCCGGTCCGCCACAGGGCCTCACTTTTCCGAATGGTTCCGGCTATACCGCTCTCGAACAACACCGGTACACTATCGCGGCGCAAATAGCAATATGCTTGATAGTGACGCGCCCGCCAAGACCCTTCGGGCGCGCCCCGATCAGGACGTTATCTTGTCTTACCGGGAGGCGACCGGAGAATGTCCGCCGGACAGGGGGCGGGGAGCACCCAACCACGCCTTCACGGCAGCGGGCCCGGAGAGATCCGCCCTCGCCCCCGGCCCGAACCCCGCTGCATGGAGAGTGGTGATTATGAAGGAAGGTTTCCTCCATAGTCGCCCCTTCCGCACCTCTTTCCCGGGATGGCCCCCCGTGTCGATTCCTCCGCATCTCCCTTCGGACCCGGAGCCCCTGATCCTGCGGAATCTCTTCGCCGGCGAGCTGGGGTGGAGGGAGGCGGCCGGGGAGCCGCGAGAGGTGGAGGTGGACGGGCGCCGGGGCCGGCGCTCCCCGGATACTCCTCCCGCCGCCGCATTCGCGCCCGCATCCGCCGCCTCTTTCCCCGCCACCTCACGGTGTTCACCGACGCCGCCCATACGGTGCAGGTCTGGACCTGGGAGGGGAGGGACCCGGGAGGCCCCCTGGCTGCCCGCGAGCTGGAGCGCCGCCCCGGGCGGCCTGACGCCGAATGGCTGCGGCGGGTGAAGTCGATCGTACGCGACGCGGAGAATGCCGCCGGGGCCGCTTCCGACCCCGGCGCGGCGCCCCCGGGGTCCGCGGTGCTCGCCGCGCTGCTGCGGCGGGTGCGGCGCCTCCTCCCGGCCGCCTTCGCCCCGGCCGGCCCGCTCGCGGGGGTGCTCGGGACGCCGGCCGGAGAACGCGGCCGCGCCCGCGGGCGCGCATTGCGCCAGCGGGTGCAGGACGCCGTCGAGGGGAGCGGCGACCCGGCCCTGCCGCGCGCGCTCTGGCGCGCGCTGTCCGGCCTCGCGGTGCTCGACCCCGCGTGCGGGGGCGGGGGATGGCTCCTCGGCGCGATGGAGGCGCTGGAGCCGGTGTACGCCGCCTGCCTGGAGCGGATGCGGTGCTGGGTCGAGGAGGCGGACCGCTCGCCGCGTCCCCACCGCGGCCGCCTGGCGGATTTCCGGTTCTTCCTCGAGCGCGCCGACGACCTCTCTCTCTTCCCCTCGCCGGGGCACTTCGCTCGCGAGGCGATCGTCCTGCGCTCCCTCTTCGGCGCCGGCCGCGACGGCGAAGCGCTCGCCGCGGCGGAGCTGGGCCTCCTCCTCCGCCTGCACCCGCCCGGCGAAGACGCCTCCGCACCGCCTCCCGCGGGGATCGCCTGCAACCTCCGCGAGGGGGATCCCGCCCGCGGCTTCCGCTCCTTCGCCGAACTTCGGGCCGCCCTCCCGCCGGCGGACCGCGCCCTCGAGCTGCGCGCCCTGCAGGAGGAGGCGGAGACGCTGGCCCGCGGGGAGGACGCGCTGCGCGACCTGCGCCTCCTGCACGGCGCGCCGGCGGCCGGACTGCTCGACGGATGGCAGGGGGTGCGCCGCCGCCGCGAAGCGCTCGCGGAGCGGCTCGACCTCCTGCTGGCGGAGCGCGAGGGGATATCTCCGGGGGACCTCGCCGCCTGGCTCGCCGCGCGCCGTCCCCTCCATGCATGGGCCGAGTACCACGGAATCGAGCGGCGCGGCGGCTTCGCTCTCGAGCGGGGACGGGAGCGATGAGCGCCCCGGCGGACGCCTGCCGGCGCCTGGAGCCGGGCACCTCCGGCTACCCCGCGGCGCTCCTCCGGGCGCCGGGCCTCGAGGTGGCGCCGACCGTCTTCGTTCGCGGCGACCCGTCGCTGCTCCGTCTCCCGCTGGTGGCTTTCTTCTGTTCGGTGCGCCTCCCGCCCGAGCTGGTGCTCGCGGTCTACGACCTGGCGCGCGCGCTGCGGGAGGCGGGGGCGCCGGTGATCGGCGGATTCCAATCGCCGCCGGAGCGCGGGTGCCTCGACTCGCTCCTGCGGGGCCCGCAGCCGGTGGTGGTCTCGCCGGCGCGGGGAATCGCGCGGATGCGGCTCCCGCGCCCCTGGCGCGAGGCGGTGGAGGAGGGGCGGCTGCTGCTCGTCTCGCGCTTCGAGACCGTGCGGCGCCCCTCGCGGACGCTGGCGATGCGCCGCAACCGGCTCGTCGCCTCCCTCGCGGCGCGGATCTTCGTCGCCCACGCCTCTCCCGGCGGCGGGCTCCACCGCGTCGCCCGCGAGGCGCTCGCCCTCGGAAAGCCCGTGACCTGCCTCGCCCACCCGGCGAACCGCGACCTCTTCCTGGCGGGAGCGGAGGAGATCGATCCCGACCGCCTCGGCCCTCCCTTCCCCCTCGGGTAGTATCCAGCCACCGCCCTCTTCGTCCCGCCGCTACCTCCGGACGTGATCCAACCGCTCCCCCTCGCCGCGCTGGCGGTGCTCCTCCTCCTGGACGTCTTCCTGCCGGTGCTGCTGCGGCGCGGAGGGATCGGCGACGGGAAGCTTGACAGCGCGGGCACGGCCATGCTAAATAGTTAGCAACATGCTAATCCTTTAGCATGCACCCCGCTTCGTCGGGGATCTCTTCGAGACCGGAGCCGCGCATGGCCAGACCGAATCCGTCCTCGAGCCTCTCGCGTCGCGAGCGCCAGATCATGGACGCGGTGTACCGCGTCGGGCGCGCCACGGTTTCCGACGTCCTCGAGCGCCTCCCGAACCCTCCGTCGTACTCCGCCGTGCGCGCCCTGATGCGCATCCTCGAGGAGAAGGGGCACCTGCGGCACGAGCAGGAGGGGACGCGCTACGTCTACTCCCCGGTGACGCCGAAGGACACCGCGAGCCTCTCGGCGATGCGGCACCTGGTGAACACCTTTTTCGAGGGCTCCACCAGCGCGGCGGTCGCGGCCCTGCTGGACTCTTCCTCGGACCCCCTCTCCGAGACCGAGCTGGAGCGCCTCGCCCGGATGATCGAGCACGCCCGCCAACAGGAAGAGGAGAACTCATGAACGCCCTGTCCCTGCTCCGCGGCTTTGGCGCGGGAGCGCACGGCCTGGAGCTCCTTCCCCCCGTTCTGCTGCTCGCCGCCAAGGCGACCTCGATTCTGGCGGTCGCCGGGCTGGTGGCGCGCCTGCTCGGCCGCGCTCCGGCGGCGGCACGCCACCTGGTGTGGTGCTGCGCCGTGGCGGCCCTCCTCCTCCTCCCTGCCCTCTCGATGGCGCTCCCCGATTGGGAGGTTGGGGTGTGGCCGGGGCTCGCAGCCGCCCTGCCGGCGCAGGTGGCGGCGGTGGAGGCGGTGGAGGCGGACCCGGCCGAGCGGGCGCCCGCCGCTCTGCCGGAGGAGCTGGCGACGGCGATGGATGCCGGTCTCTCCGTCGCCGCCGGGCCGTCCCCGGAGCGAGCGGGGACGGACGCCTCCCCTAGCGGGTGGGCGGCGTGGGCCGCGCTGGCATGGTCGGTGGGAGCGCTGCTCGTCGCGCTGCGGCTGATCGTCGGGCAGCTCGGGCTGCACCGCCTGCGCCGCCGCGCCGAGCCGGTCGACGCCTCCTTTCGCTGGCTCGCGCGCGAAATGGCGGGCTCGCTGGGGCTGAAGCGGCAGGTGGAGATGCTGCGCAGCCGCGGCGCCACCATGCCGATGACGTGGGGTGTGGTTCGACCCACCGTCCTTCTCCCCGCGGGGGCGGACGCGTGGCCGCTGGAACGCCGCCGCGCCGTGCTCCTCCACGAGCTGGCGCACGTGAAGCGCTTCGACTGTCTGACGCAGACGCTGGCGCTCCTCTGCTGCGCCCTCTACTGGTTCCATCCGGGCATCTGGTGGGCTGCCCGCCGCATGCGGGCGGAGCGCGAGGCCGCGTGCGACGACGCCGTGCTGGGCGCGGGAGTGCGCCCTTCGGAGTACGCGGCTCATCTGCTGGAGGTCGCCCGCGCCTACCGGGGAGCCGGGATCACGCGGGTGGTGGCGGTGGCGATGGCGCGTCCGTCGCAGCTCGAGGGGCGGATGCTCGCGGTGCTCGATGCCGCCCGCGACCGCTCCGGCCTCTCCCGGCGCGCCGGCGGCGTCGCCCTCGCCGCGGTGGTCGCCCTCCTCCTCCCCATCTCGGCGCTGCGCCCCACGGCGCGCGCCGCCACGCCCGAGTCGGCGGGCCGTTCGGAGTCCGGAGACACGGTCCCGCGCGCGCCGCTCGTCGCCCCCCTCCCGCCGTTCGCGGCGGAGCTCCACGGACTGGCGCTGGAGATGGAGGCGGCCTCGGAGGCGATCCTCGCGGCCACCGTCGAAGTAGCCCCGGAGGTGGAGGCGGCGCTCGCCGCGCTGGAGGCCGGACTTCCCGAGGCTGCGGCGGCGCCGCACGCCCCGACCGCGCTCCGGCACGTCGTGCCGGCCCTCGCCCCGCGGGCGGCGAAGCCCGCGAGGGAGGCGCGGAACGACCCCCGCGCCGTCGCCGCGCTGATGGAGGCGCTGCGCGACAGCGACGCGGGCGTGCGGCGCGCCGCCGCGCGCGGGCTGGGGGAGCTGGAGGCGCCACAGGCGGTGGCGGCGCTGGTGCCGGCGCTCCGCGACGCGGACGCCGAGATGCGGCAGACGGCCGCCTGGGCACTCGGTCGGATCGAGGATGCGCGCGCGGTGGACGGGCTCGGCTCGGCGCTCCGCGACTCCAGCTCTCAGGTGCGCCGCATGGCGGCGTGGGCCCTGGGGCAGATCGAAGACGCCTCCGCGGCCGGCGCCCTCGTCCCCCTGCTCCGCGACACCGCGGCGGAGGTGAGGAAGACGGCGGCGTGGGCACTCAGCCGGATGGAGGGCCCGGCGGCGGTCCCCGCGCTGATCGAGGCGCTGCGCAACGACGCCGCCGAGGTACGCTCGATGGCCGCGCACGCCCTGGGCGGGATCGGAGATCGCCGCGCCGTGGAACCGCTCATCCAGGCGCTGCGCGACCCCAGCCCCGAGGTGCGGAAGTCCGCGGCCTGGGCGCTCGGCGAGATGGCGGACGCGAGGGCGGCGGGGCCGCTCGCCGCCGCCCTCGACGGCGCGCCCGCCGAGACGGCCCGCATGATCGTCCGCGCTCTCGGCGAGATGGAGCTCGCCGCCGCGCCGCAGCCGCTGCTGGACGCCGTCCGCAGCCCCAGCGCCGAGGTGCGCCGCGCCGCCGTGTACGCGCTGGCGGCGATCGGAGATTCCCGCGCCGTTCCGGCGCTGCGTTCCGCTCTGCGCGACGGCGAGGCCGAGGTCCGACGCGCCGCCGTGCGCGCCCTCGTCGAGCTGGACGACCCGGGCGCTCTCGACGCGCTGATCGAGGCGCTCAAGGACCCGGACGCCGAGGTGCGCCGGCAGGCGGCGATCGCGATCGCCGACCGCGGCTGACCCCCCTCCCGGGCGTACTTCCCGCGCGCCCGGATGGTCCTTTGGTCTCCCAGTGCCAATTTCTTG
>CBDCDN010000014.1:0-127244 GCA_965215255.1 Longimicrobiaceae bacterium
CTACGACCGCCTCACCACCCCGGACGCCCTCCATGACTTCGCGCGCGACCACCTCTTCACCCCGAGTTCGGCGTGCCGGAGGAGTATGTGCAGTACGGGGCGCAGACGGCGCGGGTGGAGGGAGCCTCGAGGCCGCTCGACGACTTCTTGAGCGGACGGCTCTTCCCCGACGAGGCTCGGGACGCCTTCCTGCACCTGCGGCAGCCGCTGCTCATCATCCACGGCTCCGTCGCCGAGCGGCGCATGGAAAGCTACCAGGAGCTCCCGGAGCTGGCGGGCCGGCCGAACGTCGCCGTCGTGGCGCTCCCCACCGGCTCGCTTCCCCACTGGGAGCGGCCGGGCGAAGTGATGGAACGGATCCGGGATTTCTACGCGCAGCACGAGAGCGCGGTGGCCGCCCCGGTCTAGCGCCGGGCTTTTGTATGCCGCTCCCGCTGACCGGCGGGTCCACCCCTGAGGGAGACGATCGGATGAGGCGAAGGCGTCTCGCGGCCCTGGCCGCCTTCCTGTTCCTCCCGCCCCTGGCGGGCGGATGCGCCCGCGGAGACGAGACGGCCGCCGCCCCCGCCGCCGATGCGGCGATGGACGGCCTCTCGCCGGAACAGATCCGGCAGCAGGCCGAGCCGATGTCCCCCGAGCAGGCCGCGCAGCTCGGGATCGTCGACACCACCATCCACCTCGAGCAGCTCGTCAGCCCCGACGACAGCCTGCTCTTCAGCGAGACGCCGCCGCCCCAGCCACCGGACACCGCCTCCTGAGCGCGTGCCTCCCCGGCCGTCGCTGGACTTCCCCCCCGCGAGACGCTATTATGCCGCCGATCGCTGGCCGCCGGCGGCAAACCTCTCTTTTTGACCCAAGGAGATGCGCGTGAAGAGCATCGTATGCGTGAAGCGCGTCCCGGATACCGAGGCGCGCATTCGTATTGCCGGAGATGATGTTTCCATCGAAACCTTGGGCCTGAAATACGTAGTGAACCCGTACGACGAATTCGCCATCGAGGCGGCGCTGAAGCACAAGGAGGCCGCCGGCTCCGGCGAGGTGACGGTACTGACCGTCGGCGGTCCGGAGAGCGCGGAGACACTCCGCACCGCGCTCGCGATGGGGGCCGACAACGCGGTGCTGCTCCAGACCGACGCCGCCCCCGAGGGGCTGGCGGCGGCGCGCGCCATCGCGGCCGAGGCGACAGGGCGCGAGTTCGACCTCCTGCTCTTCGGGATGAAGGCGGTGGACGACGACCAGCAGGCAGTTGGGGCGATGGTCGCGGAGCTCCTAGACCTGCCGGCGGCGACCGTGGTCACCGAGTTCTCGATCGAGGGCGGAAAGGCCGTCGCGCACCGGGAGATCGAGGGCGGGACGGAGGTGGTGGAGCTGAGTCTCCCCTGCGTGATCACTCTCACCAAGGGCGCCTACGAGCCGCGCTACGCCTCGCTCAAGGGGATCATGGCCGCCAAGAAGAAGCCGCTCGAGGAGAAGCGGGCCGAGATCGCCGACGCCGGCGTGAGCGTCGCGCAGCTCTCCTATCCGCCCGAGCGGAAGGCAGGCCGCATCGTCGGAGAGGGCCCCGACGCCGTCCCCGAGCTGCTCCGGCTGCTCCGCGAGGAGGCGAAGGTTCTGTAGAGGTCGTCAGTCGATGGTCGTCAGTCTCCCGGGCCTCGGGCATCCGAGCGTCACCTTTCGACCGAGGACCGACGACCCACGACCGACGATCGACGACCAACGACCAATAAGGAGTATCCATTCATGGCAGGCATTCTGGCGTTCGCAGAGGTCCGCGACGGCGAGGTGCACAAGGTGGCGCACGAGGTGGTCACCGCGGCGCGGCAGCTGGCGGATCAGCTGGGCGAGGAGGTGCACGCGGTGGTGCTCGGCGCCGCCGGGGTGAAGGACCAGGCCGGCTCCCTCGGGAGGTTCGGCGCCGACAAGATCTTCGTGGGGGAGAGCGACGCCCTCTCGAGGTACTCGGCCGAGGGCTTCACCACGGTGCTGGTGAACTTCGTCAAGGAGCACGGCTGCACGGCCGCGCTCTTCCCCGCGAGCGCGCTTGGGAAGGACCTCGCGCCGCGCGTCGCCGCTCGCCTGGGCGTCGGGTACGCCAACGAGTGTACCGGCGTGGAGGCCGAGGGGGGCGGGGTGATCGCTGTGCGTCCGCGCTTCGCGGGGAAGGTCTTCTCGCGCGAGACGTTCGATGCGTCTCCGGCCGTCCTGTCGCTCCGGACGAACGTCTTCAACCCCCAGGAGAGCCCGAAGGCGGGCGAGGTGAAGCCGCTCGACGTCTCGCTGAACGCCGCCGACTTCGGCGCCGTGGTGCGGGAGATCCGGGCGGCTGCCGGGGAGAAGTTTGACGTCTCCGAGGCTCCCGTGATCGTCTCCGGCGGGCGCGGGATGCGAGAGCCGGAGAACTTCAAGCTCCTCGAGGAGCTTGCCGAAGCCCTGGGGAACGCCGCGGTCGGCGCGTCGCGCGCGGTGGTGGACGCCGGCTGGCGCTCTCACGCGGAGCAGGTGGGCCAGACGGGGAAGACGGTGTCGCCGCAGCTCTACTTCGCCATCGGGATCTCCGGCGCGATCCAGCACCTCGCCGGCATGCGCACCTCGAAGTACATCGTCGCCGTCAACAAGGATCCCGACGCTCCCATCTTCAAGGTCGCGGACTATGGCATCGTGGGAGACCTCTTCGAGATCGTTCCGCGGCTCACCCAAGAAGTGAAGAAGCTGCGGGGCTGACGCCGCTTCGCCGCGCGGTCGTGTGCGGCCCGCACCTTTCCCCGCGCTACGTGCCGGGCTCGACGGGGCCCGGATCACGGGGCGAACCCGGAGGCCGCCATCGAACCCACCGCGCTGTCGCTCCTCCCGCCCCTGCTGGCGATCGTGCTGGCGATCCTCACCCGGCAGGTGTACCTCTCCCTCGCGGCGGGCATCTGGATCGGGTGGACGATCCTCTCCGGGGGGAATCCGCTGGCGGGGGCGGCGCGGGCGATCGACGGCTCCGTAGCCGTCCTGGGCGACGCGGGAAATGCGAAGGTCATCCTCTTCACCCTCGTCATCGGGGCGCTGATCGCCACGCTCGAGAGCGCGGGCGGAGTGGCGGGCTTCGTGAACTGGCTCGAGTCGCGCCACTGGGTGGCCTCGCCGCGGCGCGCGCGCCTCCTCGCCTGGCTGGTGGGAACGTTCATCTTCATCGAGTCAAACATCACCGTGCTGGTGGCGGGCGCGATCTCGCGTCCCCTCTTCGACCGCTACCGTGTCTCGCGGGAGAAGCTCGCCTACCTGATCGACTCCACCTCGGCGCCGGTGTGCATCCTCATCCCGCTCAACGCGTGGGGGGCGTACGTGCTCGGAATCCTCGGCACCCTGGGGGTCGCCGAAGCGCTGCAGGTGTTCGTCGCCTCGATCACCTTCAATTTCTACGCTCTCTTCGCCTGGGGGCTCGCCGGCGTCTCCGCGTTCACCGGGCTCAACCTGGGGGGAGGGATGCAGCGGGCGGCGGAGCGGGTGCACGGAGGAGTGATGTTGCGCCCCGGCTCGATCCCCGCCCTCGACCCGGAGTCGATCTCCGGCGGCGATTCGCCCGTGCCGCCGCGCGCTAGCCTGATGGTCCTCCCCATCCTCACCCTCATCGCGGCGATGCCGCTCGGCCTCTGGATCACCGGCGGCGGCGACTTCACCGCGGGCTCCGGGTCCACCTCGGTGCTCTGGTCGGTGCTCGCCGCCCTGGGCATGGCATGGCTCCTCCTCCTGCCCCGCGGGGTGGGGGTGGATGCGCTCACCAGCATGGCCCTGCGCGGCGCGGGAGGGCTGGTGGGGCTCGCGCTGATCCTCCTGCTCGCGCTCGCGCTGGGGAATGTGGCGCGGGAACTCCACACCGGAGAGTACGTCGCCCGCGTGGCGGAGGGGGTGTTCCCGCCGTACGTCCTCCTGCCGCTCGTCTTCCTGATCGCCGGGGCGATCGCCTTCTCGACCGGCACCAGCTGGGGGACTTTCGCGATCATGCTCCCGATCGCGGTCCCCACCGCACAGGCGATGGGGCTCCCGCTGGCTCCCTTCGTGGCGGCGGCCCTGGGTGGAGGCGTGTTCGGGGACCACGCCTCTCCGATCAGCGACACCTCAATCATCTCCTCGATGGCGGCGGCCGTGGACCATATCGACCATGTGCGGACGCAGCTCCCCTACGCTCTTGCGGCGGGCGCGGCGGCGGTCGCGGCGTACGTCCTCACCGGCCTCACCCTGGGATGAGCGAAGGACGGCGGCGCTGGATCGCCCCGGCCGCGCTCGGGGTAGCGCTCCTCTCGCTCTCGGCGAACGGCTATCTGCTCTGGCAGCTCCGCACCCCCGAGCGGTGGGCGGCCCCGGCGGCCGCCCGCGTCCTGGAGCGCCGGCTCGGCCCCGGGGCCACCTTCCGGCACACCGTCCGCATTCCAACAGGGACGCCGCTGAGCCTCGACATTCCCCTGGACGAGAGCTTCTCGATCCGGGTGGACACGGTGATCCCAATCAACACCACCGTGCAGGTCCCGCTGCGCGGCCCGCTCGGCGTGTACAACGTGAACCTCCCGATCCGCGCCGACGTTCCGGTCCGCACGAGCCTTCCCCTTCGCATCCGCCACACCTTTCACCTGCGCACCCGCACCTCGCGGGAGATCGCGATCCCCGTCGAGATCCGGGCGGGCGAAATCCTGGAAGCCGTCGGGCGGGGAAGCGGGAGTGGCCCGGATACGGCCGGAACCCCGTAGCGGGTGCGATGGGGGACCCGTTCGTCCCCGGGCGACCGGTTGACCCGACCGGCGCGTCCAGGTAAAATTCCGGATTCGATCCAGGACTTCACACGGGGCCTAGGGGCCCCGTTTTTGGCAACGGACGGGAGCCATGGCAGCATCGCTACCCCCGCAGTACGATCCGCAGGAGACCGAGGGGCCGCTCTACCGCTGGTGGGAGGAGAACGGGTACTTCCGCGCGGATTCCGGCTCGCCGCGGAAGCCGTACACCATCGTCATCCCGCCGCCGAACGTCACCGCGCCGCTTCACATGGGGCACGGGCTGAACGGCACCGTGCAGGACGTGCTCGTCCGCTGGCGCCGCATGCAGGGGTACGAGACCCTTTGGCAGCCGGGAACCGACCACGCGGGCATCGCCACGCAGAATGTGGTCGAGCGGCGCGTCGCCCAGGAAGGGAAGACCCGCTTCGACCTCGGGCGCGCGGCCTTCGTCGAGACGGTGTGGGAGTATGTGCGGCAGACGGAGGCCACCATCCTCGACCAGCTACGCGCCATCGGCTGCTCGTGCGACTGGGAGCGCAACCGCTTCACGCTCGACGAGGGGCTCTCCCTCGCCGTGCGCGAAGTGTTCGTGCGGATGTACGAGAAGGGGCTGATTTACCGGGGAAACTACCTCGTCAACTGGTGTCCCCGGTGCCTCACGGCGCTCTCCGACGAGGAGGCGGAGCCGGAGGAGACGCAGGGAAAGCTCTACCACCTGCGCTACCCACTCGCCGCAGACGTCTCCGCTCCGGGGCTGCCGACGCTGGACGACGGCCGCGCCTACCTGGTGGTGGCCACCACCCGACCGGAGACGATGCTGGGCGATACCGCGGTCGCGGTGCACCCGGCGGACGAGCGCTACCGCGCACTGGTTGGCTCCGAGGTCGAGCTGCCGCTCGCCGGGCGGCGCGTCCCCATCGTGGCGGACGAGTACGTGGACCCGGAGTTCGGGACGGGCGCGCTGAAGATCACCCCTGCGCACGATCCGAACGACTTCGATCTCGCCCGCCGCCACGGCCTCCAGGCGCTCGACGTGATGACGCCCGAGGCCACGCTCGCGGAAAACGTCCCCAAGGCGTACCGCGGGCTCGACCGCTTCGAGGCGCGCCGCGCGGTGGTGCAGGCGTTCCGCGCGCGCGGGCTGCTGGAGCGGGTGGAGGAGCACGCGCACGCGGTGCCCCACTGCTACCGCTGCAACACCGTGGTCGAGCCCCGGCTCTCGGACCAGTGGTTCGTGAGGATGCAGCCGCTCGCGGAGCCGGCGCTCGCCGCATCCCGCGATGGACGGGTGCGCTTCCACCCGGAGCGCTTCACGAAGATCTATGAGCACTGGCTGGAGAACATCCGCGACTGGTGCATCTCGCGGCAGCTCTGGTGGGGCCATCGAATCCCGGCCTGGCACTGCCGCGCCCAGGGGTGCGAGGAGATCGTGGTCGCGCGCGAGGAGCCCTCCGCCTGCCCGAAGTGTGGCGGCACGAAGCTCGAGCAGGATCCGGACGTCCTCGACACCTGGTTCTCTTCCTGGCTCTGGCCTTTCTCCACCCTCGGCTGGCCCGAGGAGACGCCGACGCTGGAGAAGTTCTATCCCAACGACACGCTCGCCACCGGTCCGGACATCATCTTCTTCTGGGTCGCCCGCATGATCATGGCGGGGATGGAATTCGTGGGTGAGATCCCCTTCCGGGACGTCTATCTCAACGGAATCGTCCGCGACCACCTGAAGCGGAAGATGTCGAAGTCTCTAGGGAACGGGATCGATCCGATGGAGGTGGTCAGGCTGTACGGGGCCGACGCCATGCGCTACACCCTGGTGGCGGGCGCGGCGGCGGGCACTGACCAGTACCTCAACTACGAGGACCTCGAGGAGGCGTTCGGCCCCGGGCGCAACTTCGCCAACAAGCTCTGGAACGCCGGCCGCTTCGCCCTCCTCAACCTGGGCGACGACCCGGTGCGGCCGCTCGAGGAGGTGGAGGGGTCGCTGAAGTTCTCCGACCGCTGGATCCTCTCGCGCCTCTCTCGGGCGGGGCGTGAGATCACCGGGCAGCTCGAGCGCTTCCGCCTCAGCGACGCGGCGCTCGCCGGATACGCCTTCTTCTGGCGCGAGCTGGCGGACTGGTACCTGGAGATGATCAAGCCGCGGCTCCGCGGGGAGGAGGGAGAGGAGAGCCGCGAGGCCGCGCGCTCGACGCTCGTGGTGGTGCTCGACCTCACCATGCGTCTCCTGCACCCGGTCACCCCCTTCATCACGGAGACGGTGTGGCAGCGCCTGCCGCGCCGCACCAGCGCCGCGCCCTCCGTGATGGTGGCTCCCTGGCCCGAGCCGGTGGAGGCGTGGGAGAGCGACGCCGCGGAGCGGCAGGTGGAGGAGCTGCAGGAGATCGTGGGCGCTGTCCGGAACCTGCGCGCCGAGTACGGCGTGCAGCCCGGCCAGCGGGTGAAGCTCCGCGTCTCCGGCGCCTCGCCCGAGCTGCGCGCGCTGCTGGACGCGGCGCGGCGCGTGCTCGCGGACCTGGCGCGGGTCGAGGAGACCTCCTTCGGCACCGCGGCGGG
This sequence comes from Longimicrobiaceae bacterium, assembly GCA_965215255.1. Lineage (GTDB taxonomy): Bacteria > Gemmatimonadota > Gemmatimonadetes > Longimicrobiales > Longimicrobiaceae > CBDCDN01. The sequence goes on from CBDCDN010000014.1 coordinate 7,302, forward strand.
CGAGATCGGCGCGAGCGTGGTCCTGCGCTCCGGCGCAGAGCTCTTCCTCCCGCTGGCCGAGGTGATCGACCTGGAGAAGGAGCGGTCCCGCCTCCGCGGGGAGCTGGAGCGCGTGGAGGGGGTGCTGGAGGGAACGACCAAGCGGCTGGGGAACGACGCCTTCGTCTCCCGGGCTCCGGCGGAGGTGGTGCGGAAGGAGCGCGAGAAGGTGGAGAGCCTCGAGGAGCAGCGCGAGAAGCTCTCGCGCACCCTGCGGGGGCTGGAGCGGGGCGCGTGAGTCTGCGGGTCGCCGCCGCGGCGGCCGCCTTCCTGCTCGGGGCGGCGTGCGCGCACGTGGAGGCTCCCTCGGGCGGTCCCGAAGACAAGTCGCCGCCCGCACTGCTGGTGACGCGGCCGGACTCGCTCGCGGTGGTCCCCCGGTGGGACGGGCCGGCCGTCCTCGTCTTCGACGAGCGGGTCTCCGAGCGGGGGGTGCAGGACGCCGTCCTCGTTTCTCCTCGGACCAGCGCCGTGGTGGCGGACCACGGCGGCGACGAGATCCGGGTTCGGTTGCGGGAGGGATGGAGGCCGGGGATCATCTACCATGTGAGCGTCCTCCCGGGCGTGCAGGACCTCTTCGGAAATCCGGTGACGGAGCCGGCGACGCTCGTCTTCTCCACCGGGCCGGAGATCCCGGACAATGAGGTGGGCGGGGTGGTCCGGGACCCGATCACGGGCCAGCCCGAGCCGGGGATCCGGGTGGAGGCGATCCGCACGGTCGACTCGCTCGTCTACGCGGTTCCCACCGATACCGCCGGAGGCTACCGCATCGCGCGAATCCCCGAGGGGGAATACGAGCTGCGAGCTTATCGCGACCTGAACCGGAACCGCGCGCTCGACCCGTTCGAGCCGCGCGCGGTGACGTCCCTGATGCTCGCGGCCACGGATTCGGCGGCCCGGCCGCTGGGGATCCTGATGCCGGACAGCACCCCCCCCGCCGTGGCTTCGGCGGCGATGCGGGACAGCGCCACGGTGGAGCTGACGTTCGACGACTACCTCGACCCGGCGCAGACCTTCGTACCGGCGTCGGCGCAGATCCTCGGTCCGCGGGGGACCTTCGTTCCGGTCTCCTCCGTCGCGGTGGACTCCGGCGGAGCTCCGCCGGGAGGAAGCCGGAGAGGTCGCGGGGCGCCGGCCGACTCCGCCGAGGCCGAGCCGCTGCCGTCGCGCTCCCTGCTCATCGCTCTCGCCAGCGGGGCGAAGATCGAGCCGGGTGTGGAATACTCGATAAGTGTGCGGGCGGTGCGCAACCTGATGGGGCTGGAGGCTGCGGTGGACACCCTCCTCGTCGCGCCCGCCGAAGGCGCTCCGGGCCCGCCAGGCGATACGCTGACCCCTCCGGATACACTGACCCCTCCGGATACGGCTCGTGTCGACCGGCGGTAGCGGAGCCGGCCTGGACCACCCGAACCCTGGACCATCATGGTAGAGAATTCCGCGGTGCGCGAACTCCTCAAGGGGAAGAAGGGACTGATCGTGGGGGTGGCCAACGATCGCTCCATCGCCTGGGCGTGCGCCGAAGCGCTAGCGGGGGCGGGGATGGAGCTCGCCTTCACCTACCAGGGGGAGGCGATGAAGGAGAGGGCGGAGAAGACGATCGCTCCCCTCGGCCCCGTGCCCTTCTTCGATCTCGATGTGCGGAGCGACGAGCAGATCGACCAGGTCTTCGCCGCGCTCGGGGAGCGCTGGGGACGGCTCGACTTCCTGCTGCACGCCGTGGCTTTCGCTCCTCGCGAGGCTCTCAGCCGCCCCTTCTCCGAGACCAGCCGCGAGGCCTTCCTCATCGCGCACGACGTGAGCGCCTACTCGCTGGTGGGACTCACCCGCGGCGCCCTTCCGCTGATGGACGAAGGAGGGAGCGTCGTCACCCTCACCTACTACGGCGCGGAGAAGGTGGTCCCCAACTACAATGTGATGGGGGTGGCGAAGGCGTCGCTGGAGGCGAGCGTGCGCTACCTGGCCGCAGATCTCGGCGCGCGGAACGTCCGGGTGAACGCGATCTCGGCGGGAGCCATCCAGACGCTGGCGGCGCGCGGCGTGGCCCACTTCCGCGACCTCCTGAAGATCACCGCCGACCGCTCGCCGCTGAAGCGCGCGACGGAGGTCGGTGAGGTGGGAAACGCCGCCCTCTTCCTGGCTTCCGACCTCTCCACCGGTATCACCGGCGAGACGATCTATGTGGACGCCGGGTTCAACATCACCGCGGGCTGATCCCTCCGGTGGAGCGACGCCTCCGCCCCGCGGTCTTCCTCGACCGCGACGGCACGCTGATCGAGGACCGGCACTACCTTTCGGACCCGGAGGGGGTGGTCCTCCTCCCGGGGGCGGGAGAGGCCGTGGCTCGCCTCAACCGTGCGGGGCTGCTCCTCCTGCTGGTGACGAATCAGTCGGGGATCGGGCGAGGGTACTTCACGGAGGAAGCGTTCGCGGCGGTCCAGGCCCGCCTGGCGGAGCGGCTCGCCGACCGGGGGGCGCGATTGGATGCCGTATACCACTGCCCGCACGCTCCCGACGTCGATCCTCCCTGCGACTGCCGCAAGCCCTCCACCGGCCTCTTCGTCAGGGCCGCGCGGGAGCACGGGGTGGACCTCCGACGATCCTTCCTGATCGGCGACCGATCCCGTGACGTGGAGCCGGCGCGCGAGCTGGGGGCGACGGGGATCCTCGTCCGCACGGGACCGGACGCTTCCGAGCCGGTGCCCCCGGGCGCCGAGAGCGCCGCTTCGCTGACCCGGGCGGCGGAGCGGATCCTCGCCCGCCGGTCGATTGACCTGTCGTAGCGTTTCCGTTATGTTCCATGCCAGTTTAGCAGGCGATTTAAAGGTGTGGAACCTGCGTGGACGGAGGCTCACCGGGCTCCGGTCCGCGCCGGGACGGGAAGGTGCTCGGTTCGCGGGCTCGGCACTCCGACATATCTTACGTGAGGGGCGAATGGAAACTCAGAACGCGATACAGGGAGTCATGGTCACGCCCAACGCGGTGGCCGAGGTTCGCCGGTATATGGAGGAGAATGGCTCCACGGACGCCGCCGGCCTGCGGGTGGGCGTGCTGCCGGGCGGTTGCTCGGGGTTCCAGTACGGGCTGAACATCGAGGACGAGGCGGCCGAGGACGACCTCGTGCTGGAGAGCAATGGGCTCCGGCTCTTCGTGGACCCGTTCAGCATGCAGTACCTGGGCGGCGTGGAGATCGACTACGTCACTACCTTCCAGGGCTCGGGGTTCACCTTCAACAATCCCAACTCCTCGGGCGGCTGCGGCTGCGGCAGCTCCTTCACCGTCTGAGGCCTCTCCTCGGGAGGAGTTCCGGGCCTGCGGGGGAGGATCTCCCGCAGGCCCGGAGTCATAGGGAGTCGGGAAGGCGCCGCGGCGCCTCCGCCGGCCGGTCGCCCGGCTCGTCCATCCCGCTATCCGAAGGAGGTGAGCTTTGATAAAGATCGTCGATGCGCCTCAGAGCGCGCTCGAGTACGCCCGCTTCTCCGCCGAGGAGCTGCGCGAGCGGATCGTGCGCCGCAAGACGGAGCTGAACGCGGTGATCCTCGGCCACAACTACCAGCGGGTCGAGATCCAGGCGGTCAGCGACTACCTCGGGGACTCGCTCGGCCTCTCGCAGGAGGCGGCCGCGACCGCCGCCGACGTCATCGTTTTCTGCGGCGTCCACTTCATGGCCGAGACGGCGAAGATCCTCTCCCCCGGGAAGACCGTTCTCATGCCGGACCTGCGGGCCGGCTGCCCGATGGCCGACTTCGTCACGGGAGAGGGGTTGCGCCGCCTCAAGGCCCAGCATCCCGACGCCGCGGTCGTCTCCTATGTCAACTCGACGGCGGAGGTCAAAGCCGAGTCGGACATCTGCTGCACCTCCGCGAATGCGGTGGAGGTGGTGGAGTCCTTCCCGCGCGGGCAGCCGCTGCTCTTCGTTCCCGATCGCAACCTGGCGCGCTATGCCGCCGAGCGGACAGGGCGACCCTGGCTGACGACCAGCGAGGTCGCGGCGCGGGGGCTCGAAGCGGTGCCGGAGGGGGCGGTCATCGCCTGGGACGGCTACTGCTACGTGCACGACGACCTGGTGCTCGACGAGCTCGCGGCCGCGCGCCGGAAGTATCCGCAAGCCAAGGTGGTCATCCACCCGGAGGCGCGGCGCGACCTGCTCGCCGAGGCGGACTTCGTGACCTCCACCTCGAAGATGGTGCGGATCGCCGAGGAGCACGACGCGCTCATCATCGGCACCGAACGCGGCCTCATCGACCGCCTCAAGGAGCGCTTTCCCGAGAAGACGCTCGTCCCGCTTTCGGGTGCGGCCATCTGCGGGAACATGAAGATGAACACGCTCGCCAAACTCGCCTGGAGCCTGGATCACCTGCAGCACGAGATCGTGCTGGACGAGGAGGTGCGCCGCCGCGCCGAGGACGCGCTGCGGCGCATGCTCGAGCTCTCCGGCGGCTGGAAGGCGCCGACTCCGCAGGAGGAGGCGCTGGAGCTGGCCGGCCTCCGCTCCTCGGGCTGCGGCTGCGCCTGAGCGGCCGCCCCTCCCGCGCCGCGCCGCCGACCCTCCGGAGCCGTCTCCGGGGGGTCGTTCTCTTGCGCTCCCCCGGCATTGCCGCCAGGCGAGCGTGTCCCCATGTTTTCGGGTCCGCAGGCGAATCCTCGAGCGGGAGGCAGACTTGGCGACGAGAGCAGACATGGTGGTCCGCGGCTTCACCGGCGGCCCCTTCGCGCAGAACGGCTATCTGGTGACCTGCGCCTCCTCGCGGAAGGCGATCCTGGTGGATCCCGGGGCTGCGGTGGAGGAGATGCTTCGCGCAGCCGAGGAGACGCGCGCGGAGATCGAGCTGATCGTGCTGACCCACGCGCATCTGGATCACGTCGACGGCCTCGCGCGAGCCAAGCGAGCGACGGGGGTCCCGGTACTGATGCACGCCGACGACCTTCCGCTCTACCGTGCCACCCCGACGCAGGCGCGGTGGTTCGGGGTAGAGATGGAGGCGCTGCCGGAGGTGGACCGGTATCTGAGCGACGGCGATCGCGTCCGCTTCGGAGAGTGCGAGCTCGAGGTTCGCCATACCCCCGGGCACGCTCCCGGGCACGTCATCCTGGTGGGCGACGGCGCGGCGCTGGTGGGGGACTGCGTCTTCGCGGGCTCCATCGGACGCACCGACCTCCCCGGCGGCGACTTTCAGACCCTCATGAGCTCGATCCGCGGCCGCATCCTCGACCTCTCCGACGAGACGGTCCTGCACTCCGGTCATGGCCCCGACACCACCGTGGGCCACGAGCGCGCGACCAACCCTTTTCTCGCTCCGCAGACGGGAGGAAGCCGCCTCGCGTGAAAGGGCGTCGACGGAGCCCGTTGCAGGGTTGCGGGGGGTACCGCGCTCGCCTACCTTCCCGCCGCCCCCGAACCCCGGAGCTCGCCACGTGGCACGCGACCCCGCCCGCATCGCCGTCTTCGCCTCGGGCGGAGGAACGAATCTGCAGGCTTTGATCGACCGCTTCCACGCGGATCCGGAGGCTCCGGCGCGCGTGGTGCTGGTGGTGGGCAGCCAGCCGGACGCGGGGGCGCTGGCCCGGGCGGCAGCGGCGGGGATCGCCGCCGTGCCGCTCAGCCCCCGCATCTGCGGCCCTGACGCCTTCGCCCCGGCGCTGCTCGCCGCACTGGAGGAGCACGGGGTGGACCTGGTGGTCCTCGCGGGCTACCTGCAGCTCGTCCCCCCTGAGGTGGTGGAGCGCTACTCCGGACGGATGCTCAACATCCACCCGGCGCTCCTCCCGGCCTTCGGAGGGCAGGGGATGTACGGCATTCGCGTGCACCGCGCGGTTCTCGCCTCCGGCGCCCGCGTGAGCGGCGCCACCGTCCACCGCGTGGAAGAGCGCTACGACGAGGGCCGCATCGTGGCGCAGTGGCCCGTACCCGTGCTGCCCGGCGATTCGCCGGAGTCGCTCGCCGCGCGGGTGCTGGCGGTGGAGCACCTGCTCCTGCCCGCTGCGGTCGAGGCGCTGGTGTCCGGCGGCTCAGGAGAACCGCTCCGGGACCCCGCTTCCTTCGACCTCGTCCGGTCATCCGTGCCGCTCGGGGGCGCCGTGAGCCGCCTCTGCTCCGCGGCACCGGCCGCCGAACGCCGCTAGCCGACAGCCCTATGCCTCGCGCACTGCTCAGCGTCTCCGACAAGACCGGTATCGTCTCCCTGGCGCGCGAGCTCCAGGCTCGCGGATGGGAGCTGCTCTCGACCGGCGGCACCGCCCGCGCGCTGCGCGAGGCGGGGCTGCCTGTCCGGGAGGTGAGCGAGGTGACCGGCCATCCCGAGGTCATGGGTGGGCGGGTGAAGACCCTCCACCCCGCCATCCACGCCGGACTGCTCGGTCGGCGCGGGCACTCCGGAGACGAGGGGGAGATGGCCTCCCTCGGCTACGAGCCGATCGACATGGTGGTGGTGAACCTCTACCCCTTCCGGGAGACGGTGGCGCGCCCCGGCGTGACCTTCGACGAGGCGATCGAGAACGTCGACGTCGGCGGACCCGCGATGCTACGCTCGGCCGCCAAGAATCAGGAGAGCGTCTGGGTGCTCGTCGATCCGCGGGACTACCTTCGCGTGGTGCACGAGATGGACGACGCCTCCGCCGACACCGCGGCCCTGCGGCGCAGCCTGGCGGCGAAAGTTTTCGCGCACGTCTCGGAGTACGACGCCGCCATCGCCCGCTTTCTCGCCGGGGCGGACGGGGCCGCGGACGGCGCCGCGAGGCTGCCGGAGCACCTCCCGCTCAGGTTGCGCCGCGTGCAGCCGCTGCGCTACGGCGAGAATCCGGACCAGGCCGCCGCCCTCTACACCGAAGTCGGTGCCTCCGGCGGCATCCCGCGGGTTCGGCAGCTGCACGGCAAGGAGCTCTCCTTCAACAATCTGCTGGATGTGGACGCCGCCTCGCTCGCCGTCTCCGCCTGGGGCGCCGGAGAGCTCGCCGTCTGCGCCGTCGTCAAGCACACCACGCCCTGCGGGATCGCCATAGGGGCCGACCCCGCCGAAGCGTATCGGAAGGCGCTCGACGCCGATCCCACCAGCGCCTTCGGCTCGGTGGTGGCATTCAACGCCGAGGTGACCGAGCAGGCGGCGATCCTCCTTCGCCCCAACTTCGTCGAGGCCGTCGTCGCGCCGTCGTTCGCCCCGCGCGCCCTGGAGCTGCTGAAGGAGAAGAAGAACCTCCGTCTGCTGGAGCTCCCGGTGGCGGACGCCTCGTCCGACCTGGACTACAAGCGGGTGCGCGGCGGCTTCCTGGTGCAGGAAAGGCTGACGCTGGAGTTCCCCGAGGAGGGGTGGCGAGTGGTCACCGTCCGCCACCCGGACGAGACGGAGTGGGCGGACCTCCGCTTCGCCTGGCGCGCGGTGGCGATGGTGAAATCGAACGCGATCCTCCTGGCGCGCGAAGGACGGACGCTGGGGATCGGTGCCGGGCAGATGAGCCGGGTCGACTCTTCGAGGATCGCCGTCCTCAAGGCGCGCGACCAGGGGCACGACCTGCGGGGCGCCGCCCTCGCCTCCGACGCCTTCTTCCCCTTCCGGGACGGAGTGGACGCCGCCGCGGACGCCGGCGTCCGCGCCATCATCCAGCCGGGCGGGTCCGTGCGGGACGGAGAGGTGATCGCCGCCGCGGACGAGCACGGGATCGCGATGGTGTTCACCGACCGGCGGCTCTTCCGCCACTGATGCGCCGCTTCCGTTTCGCCCCCAGCCCCACCGGTCACCTGCATGTCGGCGGGGCGCGCACGGCGATCCTCAACTGGCTTCTGGCGCGCCACCACGGCGGCGCCTTCGTGCTGCGGGTGGAGGACACCGACGTGGAGAGGAACCTCCCCGGGGCGGAGGCCGAGATCCTCGATGACCTCCGCTGGCTCGGGCTCGATTGGGACGAGGGGCCGGACCGAGGAGGGTCTCGGGTGCCGTACCGGCAGAGCGAGCGCGGGGAGATCTACAGGGCGGGAGCGGTGAGCCTCCTGATGCGGAATGCTGCGTACGTGTGCACCTGCCCGCCGGCCGGCCCCGCGGCGGGAGAGGGCCATGGCCGCTGCGCCTGCGCCGACGGCGGGGGAGATCCCCCGCCGACGTCCGGCGCCTCGATCCGCTTCCGCTCGCCGCGTTCCGGCGAGGTCGCGGTGGAGGACGCCATCCGCGGGACGATCGTCTACCCCGCCGATAGCTTGGAGGACTTCGTGCTGCTGCGCTCCGACGGCCGCCCCACTTACAACTTCGCCGCGGCGGTGGACGACGCGGCGATGGAGATCACGGACGTGGTCCGCGGTGCCGACCACCTGAACAACACGCCGAAGCAGGTGGTGCTCCATCGCGCGCTGGGACACGAGCCGCCGCGCTACGCCCACATCCCCCTGATCCTGGGGCCCGACCGGCAGAAGCTCTCCAAGCGTCACGGCGCCACCTCAGTGGCCGAGCACCGGCGACTGGGCTACCTGCCCGAAGCGCTCGTCAACTACCTCTCGCTCCTCTCCTGGTCCTCTCCGAGCGGCGAGGAGTTCCTGCCGCTCGAGCGGCTGGTGGACGAGGTGGACCTCGCCCGTGTCGGGGCGAGCGACGCCGTATTCGACCACGACAAGCTCCGCTGGCTTTCGGGCCGGTACCTCGACCTCGTGCCGCTGGAGGAGCTGACGGAGCGACTGCGCCCATTCGTGGACCGCGGGCGCTTTCCGATCGATCCGGAGCGCTTCCCGGTGGCCGTGGCGGCCATTCGGACCCGTCTTTCGGTGCTCTCCGAGGTTAACGAGCACCTGGATGCCTTCGTGGGCCCGCGGACCCCCGAGCAGATCTCGGCCCGGTGGGCGGCGGTTTCCAATCCTGCGTCCGCCGGGGTGCTCGGCGCCGTTCGTGCGGCGCTGGAGGCCCTACCGGCGTGGGAGGCGGCGGCGATCGACGGCGCGATCCGTGCGGCGGGAAGGGCGGCCGGCGCGCGGGGAAAGGCGCTCTTCCTCGCGCTGCGGCTGGCGCTGACCGGCGAGGAGCACGGCCCCGAGCTGGCGAAGGTGGCCTTCGTGCTCGGGCGGTCCCGCGTGCTCGACCTCCTGGAGAGACCGGGGCGATGAAATTGACGAACATTCGATCTGTGCCTACCTTCTTCAGACCGCGATCTTTCATGGAGGACGTTTGCGCGGACTGATCTTCGATCCGTTCAGCGGAATCAGCGGCGACATGATCCTCGGGGCGTTTCTCGACCTCGGGCTGTCGCTGGAGTGGCTGCGGAGCTTCGTGGGCGGCCTGGGGATGGCCGAGGTCGGCGTGGACGCCGAGCGGGTGCAGCGGCGCGGGATCGCGTGCACGCACCTGGTGCTCACGCTCCCGCACGAGCACGCGCACCGGCACCTGTCGGATGTGGTGCGGATCATCGACTCCGCGGGTGTGGCGCCGACTGTGCGGGATCGCGCGGTGGAGGCCTTCACCCGACTGGCAGAGGCCGAGGCCGAGGTGCACGGCACCACCCCCGAGAAGGTCCACTTCCACGAGGTGGGCGCCCTCGACGCGATCGTCGACATCCTCGGCGCGATGGCCGCCTGCGAGGAGCTGGGGTTCGGGGCGTTCTACACCCGCCCGGCGGCTCTCGGTCGCGGCTGGGCGGAGATGGCCCACGGGCGGTTCCCGGTGCCGCCGCCGGCGGTCCTCAAGCTCCTGGAGGGGATCCCGGTGCGGGATCCCGACCTGGAGGGGGAGTGTACCACGCCCACCGGCGCTGCGATCCTGAAGACGCTCACCGCCGGTCGCGAGCCTCCGGCGACCTTCGTCCCGCTGGCGACCGGCTTCGGTGCCGGCACGCGGGATCCGCAGGATCGGCCGAACTGCCTCCGGGTGATCGCCATCGAGCGGGAAGGCGTACCCGAGGACCGGTTGATGGTGGTGCAGACCGATGTCGACGATATGGCGCCCGAGTACGTGCCGGGGGTGGTCGAGGCCGTGCTGATCGCGGGCGCGCTGGACTGCACGACGGTGGCCATCGGGATGAAGAAGGGCCGGCCGGGGCTGAGGGTCGAAGCGCTGGTGGCGCCGGAGCGGCTCGAGGCGGTGCGGACGGCCCTCTTCCGGGCGAGCTCCTCCATCGGAGTGCGCTGGTGGGAGGTGAGCCGGGAGGCGCTGGGCCGCCGCGAGGAGGTGGTGGAGTGGCGAGGCCAGCGGATCCGGGTCAAGCGCTCGGAGCTGCCGGGCGGGGGCCAGCGGGCCAAGCCCGAGTATGAAGACGTCGCCCGGGCTGCCGCCGCCCTGGACCTTTCGCCGCTCGCCGCGTACCGCGCGATGCTGGCGGAAGGGATCGCCGCCGAGGCGGAGGGTCTTTCCTTCGCGTAGCGGCTTCGCTCTGCGCCCGGTGGGGCGCAGCTATCAACCATCGCTGGAGGACCGACATGAGATTTCGCAGTGGAATGATCTTCGCCCTAGGCGCGACGCTGGCGCTGGGCGGCTGCGCTGCCGGTGCGGCGGGCGGCGGGGGACCGGCCACGTCGCCCACTGGCAAGGTGTACCCGGAGGGCACGCGTCCGAGCGAGAGCCGCTTCACGGCGCCGGCGAACCTCTTCCTGGCGCAGCAGCAGTACCAGCGGGCGCTCGAGTCGGCGCAGCAGGGGATCGCCGCCGATTCCACCAACCCGCAGCACTACTTCATCGCCGGGCAGGCGCTGGTGGGACTCGGGCAGATCGGCGAGGCGATCGAGATGTTCGACCGCGCCGAGGAGATCTACCCGGCCTACGAGCTGGAGATCGAGCCGGCTCGCGAGCAGGCCTGGGCGACGGCCTTCAACGAGGGCGTCGAAGCGTACAACGCCGGCAACATGGACGCGGCGGTCGCCGCCTGGAGCCGTGCGAACGAGGTATTCGGCGCACGCCCCGAGGGGTTCCTGAACCTCGCGGTGATCTACACGCAGCAGAACCAGTACGACCAGGCGATCCAGGCGTACCGGTCCGGGCTGGAGGCGATCGACCAGCGGCCCCAGACGCGGGAGCTCACCCCCGAGGAGCTCGCGGAGCGCGAGGAGTCGCAGGCCACCATGCTCGAGAACCTGGCCCAACTCCTCACCTTCACCGAGCAGTTCGCGGAGGCTGAGGCGCTATACCGCCAGCAGCTGCAGAACGATCCGAACGACATCACCCTGCAGAGCAACCTGGCGCTCGCCCTGGCGCGCCAGGGCGAGGAGGCCGAGGCGCAGGAGATCTACTCCCGCCTCCTCGGCCAGTCCGACCTGAGCGGGAGCGACCTCTTCAACATCGGCGTCGCCCTCTTCAACGCGAAGAGCTACGAACAGGCCGCCGAGGCCTTCCGCCGCGTCACCGAGACCATGCCGAACAGCCGCGACGCCTGGTACAACTACGCCAACGCCCTGTACGCCGACAACGAGTTCGCGGCGCTGGTGCCGGTGGCGGAGCGCCTGATCGCCGTCGATCCCCTCAACGAGAATTCGGCGCTCATCCTCGCCCGCGCCTACCGCGAGGCCCAGGAGAACCAGAAGGCGCTGCAGGCGCTCCAGCGAAACGAGGACGCTCCGGTCCGCGTGGAGGACCTGGAGATGCGGGCGGGCGATGCTCAGACCACCGTCCGCGGCCGAGTCGTCGGGAACAAGGCGGCCCCCGGCTCACCGATCCAGCTGCGCTTCACCTTCTACGGCCCGACCGGGGCCGAGGTGGGCACGCAGACGGTGAACGTGAGCGCCCCCGCCGCGGACGCGAGCGCCGACTTCGAGGTCGTTCTCCCGCAGGTCGCGAGCGGGTACAAGTACGACCTCGTCCGCTGAGCGACGGCCCGGCACTGGATCGCGAGGGGCGGGCCCGCGGGCCCGCCCCTCTCGCGTATGCCGGGGGGCGCACGCTTCTTGCGACCCCATGCCCCTGCCGTGTCCCGATCGACCTCTTCCTACGGAGCCGAATGAAGCGCTGTCCGACGTGCGATACCGAATTCGCCGATCGGCTGGAGGATTGCCCGAGTTGCAGCGCCGAGGCCGACGCGGAGAGCGGGGAGGTGCACCGTTGCACCGTCTGCGCGGAGAACTATCGCGACGCGGATGCCTGTCCGGCCTGTGGGGCGCTGCGCGAGGAGGTGCCCTGCGACACGCACCCCGACCGCACGGCCGAGGGCCGCTGCGTGGTGTGCGGCCGCGCGGTCTGCGGAGAGTGCCGCACCGGCGACCGTCACGCCACGCTCTGCCCCCGGCACGGGTCCGTCACGGTGATCGAGGGCTGGGCGCAGGTATACAGCACCACCAGCGAGTTCGAGGCGCAGCTGGTGCGCGAGAACCTGCGCGCCGAGGGGATCGACGCGCAAATCTACTCGCAGCGCGACACCGCCTTCTCCCTCGACCTCGGCGAGATGAGCATCGTCCGTTTGCTGGTGCCGGTGTGGGAGTACGAGCGCGCGCTTGCGATGATCCGCGGCCACATGGACGACGAGGGGGAGGTGGCCTTCGCCTGCCCCTCGTGCGGCGAGGCGTCCGAACCTGGGTCGCGCGAGTGTACCTCCTGCGGAGCGAGCCTGGCGTGATGCCCGCGCTCCTCCTGATCCCGGGAAGTTCGACGTGAAGCTACCGGTCGTGGCCGTGGTCGGCCGGCCCAACGTGGGCAAATCCACCTTCTTCAACCGCGTCCTCGGACAGCGCCTCGCCATCGTCGAGGACCGCCCGGGGGTGACGCGCGACCGCAACTTCGCCCGCGCGGATTGGAACGGCCGTACCTTCTACGTCGTCGACACCGGCGGGATGGTGGAGGGCTCGGACGAGCCGATGGACCGGCTCATCCGACAGCAGGTGCTCGCCGCGATCGACGAGGCGGACGTGGTCGTGCTGATGGTCGACGGGCGCGACGGGCCTCATCCGCTGGACTACCGCGTCGCCGAGCTGCTGCGCCGCACTTCGAAGCCGACCCTCCTGCTCGTCAACAAGGTCGACAACCTCGGCGATCCCTCCGCCACCGGGCACCACGACTTCTGGGATCTCGGCCTCGGCGACCCGCTCCCCCTCAGCAGCCTGAGCGGGAAGGGGAGCGGCGACATCCTCGATGCCGTCGTCGAGCGCCTCCCCGATGGCGAGGAGCCGGAGGGAGAGGAGGAGCTCCGCGTGGCGGTGATCGGCCGGCCGAACGTCGGGAAGTCGAGCTACGTCAACCGGCTCCTGGGAGAGGAGCGACTGGTGGTGTCGGATGTCGCGGGGACCACGCGCGACGCGATCGATACCCCGATGAAGTATCACGGACGCACTCTGATCTTCATCGACACGGCGGGGCTGCGCCGGCAGTCGCGGGTGCAGGAGAGCGTGGAGTATTACAGCCTCCTGCGCACGGAGCGTGCGGTGGAGCGCGCCGACGTCTGCCTCCTGCTGATCGACTCTACCGAAGGCATCCACAACCAGGACCTGAAAATCGCGCAGAAGGCGTGGGAGGCCGGCTGCGGGCTCGCGCTGATCGCCAACAAGTGGGACCTGGTAGAGAAGGACACGATGACGGCGCCGAACTTCGAGAAGGCCGTCCGCTCGCGCGCTCCCTTCCTGGAGTGGGTGCCCATACTCTTCACCAGCGTCCTCACCGGGCAGCGGGTGCAGCGCGCCCTCGACCTGGTGCTGGAGGTGGAGCAGTCCCGGCTGCGCCGCATCCCCACGCACGAGGTCAACGAGGTGCTGGGGGAGCTGACGACCCGTACCCGGCCCCCGGCGCACCGGGGACACCCGGTGCGCTTCTACTACGGCACGCAGGTGGCCGTGCGCCCTCCCACCTTCGTGCTCTGGTCCAACGACCCGGCGGGGGTCCCGGAGACGTACCAACGCTACCTCCACAACGGATTCCGGAAGAAGTGGGGGTTCGTGGGCGTGCCGCTGCGCATTCACCTCCGTCGGCGCGGCGAGGAGGAGGGTTGAGCGTGCACGGGCGATGAGTCCCGGGATCTGGGTGGCGCTCTCCTACCTGCTGGGATCCTTCCCCAGCAGCTACCTGGCGGGACGGCTGGCGCGAGGCATCGACCTGCGCGAGCACGGCAGCGGAAACCTGGGCGCCACGAACACCTTCCGTGTGCTCGGAGCCCGGATCGCCGCGCCGGTGATGGCGGTGGACGTGCTGAAGGGTTTCGTCCCCACCTTTCTCTTTGCGCGCTGGGACGGCTCCCCGCTCTGGAGCTGGGCGCTCGCCTACGGAGCCGCGGCGATCGTGGGGCACGTCTTCTCGGTTTACATGAGCTTCCGCGGCGGAAAGGGAGTCGCCACCGCGGCGGGCGTCTTCCTCGCCCTCTCGCCGGCGGCGGTGCTGATCGCGCTGGCGGTGTGGCTCGGAGTGCTCGCCGCCTCCCGTATGGTTTCGCTCGCCTCCATCGGCGCGGCGGGGACGCTCATGGTGGCGCTGCTCGTCACCGAATCTCGGGCGTCCGTGACGGCGCTGGGAATCCTGGTGGCGAGCTTCGTGGTCTACGCCCACCGCGGCAACATCGGAAGGATCCTGCGAGGTGAGGAGTACCGCTTCGGCCGCCCGCGGACGAAGCCGGACCCACGGAGGTGGGAGGAGCAATGAGAAATGCGCAGCGGGTGGCGGTCATCGGGGCGGGAAGCTGGGGAACCGCCCTGGCGAACCTGCTGGCGAAGAAGGGGATCGAAACGGTCCTCTGGTCGCACGAGCCGGACGTCGCCGCCGCCGTCGAGCGCGAGCACCGCAACCCCCGTTATCTCTCGGAAGTCGCGCTCGACGAGCGCCTGCGCGCCACCGCCGACATCGCCGAGGCGTCGCGCGGTGCCGGGGTGGTGCTCTCCGTGAGCCCCTCGCACGTGGTGCGGGCGGTGATGAGTCGCGTTGCTCCGCACCTCGCCGAAGACGCCCTGGTGGTCAGCGCCTCGAAGGGGATCGAGGTGGACACGCTGGAGACGATGGACCAGGTGCTCTCCGGCGTTCTCCCGGTGCGAGTCTCGGAACGGGCCGTCTTCCTATCCGGGCCGAGCTTCGCCCTGGAGGTGGCGCGGGACCATCCCACGGCGGTGACCGTGGCCTCGCGCAGCGAAGGGGCCGCCCGCCAGGCCCAGGAGCTCTTCCAGACCGAACTCTTCCGGGTCTACACCAACCCGGACGTGCCCGGGGTCGAGCTGGGAGGAGCGCTGAAGAACGTGGTCGCCATCGCCTCCGGAGTGGTGGACGGCCTCGGGTTCGGCAACAATACCCGCGCCGCTCTGATCACCCGGGGGCTGGCGGAGATGGCGCGCCTGGGGGTGGCGCTCGGGGCCGACCCCCTCACCTTCTCCGGTCTCGCTGGGATGGGCGACCTGATCCTGACCTGCACCGGCGCCCTCAGCCGCAACCGTTCCGTGGGCGTCGAGCTCGGGAAGGGCAGGGCGCTGGACGAGGTGCTCGGCGGGATGACGATGGTGGCGGAGGGGGTGCGCACGGCGCGCTCCGCCCGCGAGCTCGCTCACCGCGAGGGGGTGGAGATGCCGATCGTCGATTCGGTCTACTCGGTCCTCTACGAGGGGGCTTCGCCGCGCGAGGCGGTGGAGAGCCTGATGCTGCGGGCCCCCAAGGCCGAGCACTGGAGCTGAGCGATGCCGGAGCGCGCTCGAAAAGCGGAGGGGAGCGCCCGGGCGCGACGTCCGCGCCGCCGCGTCTTCCACTCGATCGGCGAGGTCTGCCGGATGTTCGACCTCAAGCCGCACGTCCTGCGCTACTGGGAGACCCAGTTCGAGGCCCTCTCCCCCTCCAAGAACCGCGCGGGGAACCGGGTCTACACCCGGGAAGAGGTGGAGCTGATCGCGCTCATCCGCCGCCTGGTGCACGACGAGCGCTACACGATCGAGGGAGCGCGCCTGCGGCTGCGGGAGATGGAGAGCGAGGGGAGCGCCTCCGAGCAGTCGGCGCAGGCGCTGGAACACTCCTTCCTCGTCTCCCTGCGCGACGAGCTCGAGGGGCTGCTGGACCTTCTGGATCCCGCCTCCGTTGCCGCACGGGGGCTGGACCGGTAGATTTTCGGCATCGCCCGGGCGGCGGGTTCTTGATCTCGGGGCCGCCGACGCGCGTCGGCGGCCCCGAGGCGTCGGGAGGCTCCGGGAGCACACGGCCAGTCGGGACATTCATGCTGATCCTCTGTACGAACGACGACGGATATATGGCGACGGGCCTGCGCGTGCTGACGGAGGCGGCCGGCGCTCTGGGAGAGGTCCGGGTGGTCGCGCCCGACCGGGAGCAGAGCGCGAGCAGCCACTCCCTCACCATGCACTTCCCTCTGCGGGTTCGGATGGTCAACGAAAGCGCGCACCACGTGGACGGCACCCCGACCGACTGCGTGGCGCTCGCGGTGGGCGAGCTGCTGCAGCGGCGGCCGGACCTGGTGCTCTCCGGGATCAACCACGGACCCAACATGGGAGAGGACGTGCTCTACTCCGGCACCGTCGCCGGGGCAATGGAGGCGACCATTCTGGGGATTCCCGCGGTAGCCGTTTCGTACGCTGGACGCGATTTCGCGGGGATTCCGGCGTACCGACCATTGCTGGAGCGCCTCCTGCCGCAGCTGGTGAAGCGAGGCGAGTTCCCCGCCGAGACGCTCCTGAACGTCAACCTCCCGGCGATCGACCCGTCGGAGGTTCGGGGGGTCCGCGTCACGCGGTTGGGGCGGCGGGTCTACACCGACTCCATCACCCGCGCCCGCGACCCGAACGGGCGCGAGTACTTCTGGATCGGTGGGGGGGGCGTCCAGTGGAGCGCGCACGAGGGGACGGACTTTCGGGCCGTGGAGGAGGGATACGTCTCGGTGACTCCACTCCACTTGGACCTCACGAACTACAAGCTGCTCGCCGACGTGGAGCAGTGGGAGCTGCGGCTTTGATCGATCGATTCGTCTCGCAGCGGCGGGGCCTCATCGAGCGGCTCCAGGAGCGCGGCATCCGCGATCTGGAGGTCCTCCGCGCTTTCGATCAGGTAGCGCGGCACGAGTTCGTCCCCGAGGCGGTGCGACATCGCGCGTACGAGGACTCGCCCCTCCCGATCGGATACGGGCAGACCGCCTCGCAGCCGTCGCTGCAGGCTCTCTATATGCAGGTCCTGCAACTCCAGTCCACCGACAAGGTGCTGGAGGTGGGGACGGGGTGCGGCTTCCAGACCGCGGTGCTGGCGCAGCTCGTGGACCGGGTGTACTCGATCGAGAGGCTGCGGGCGCTCGGCGTCCGCGCGCGCGAGGCGCTCGACCGGCTGCGTATCTCGAACATCGCGCTGCTGATCGGGGATGGGACGATCGGGTGGAGCCGCTACGCGCCGTACGACGCCATCCTGGTCGCGGCGGCCGCTCCCGAGATCCCGGAGCCGCTCCTCGCGCAGCTCGCGGAGGGCGGACGCATGCTCATCCCCGTGGGCGACCGCCAGGTACAGCGCCTCCTGCTGGTGCGACGTACCGCCACGGGGATGGAATACGAGGAGGTGGTGGACTGCACCTTCGTGCCCCTCCTCGGCCGCTTCGGCTGGGAGGAAGCGCCCCCCGGGGAGAGCTGATCCGCCGCGCGCGGCCCCCGGCGTTGCCGGCCCCTGTCCTGAACCGCCCCCGCGCTATGCGGGGAGCCCAACCTCTTTTGGCGCCATGGAGCACTCGCCGTTCGACTGGCAGATGGAGCAACGCCGCACCGTTTCGATGGGACCCGCGGTATCGCCGCGCCGGCGGGGGGCGGCGGCCTCCGGGGCGGCGATGCTGGCGGAGCCGCTTCCCCCGTTCGTCAGGCCGGGCCGGGCCGCCCTCGTGTTAGCATCGTCCGCGCCGCGGGCGTCCTGGCGGGAGGAAGAGCCGCTCGGCGCCATGCTCCGGACTCCGGTGTCGGCGGAGACCGAGGGTGAGGACGATCGGGGCCCGCTGCCCGGGGAGGATCCAGGGCTCGCGGAAGCGGAGGAGCTGCGGGTGGAGACGACCGACCTGCTCTGGGCGGAGGCGCCTCCTCCGGCCCCGCCGGCCGAGCCGTTCCGGGCGCCACCCGCGCCGGGGCGAAGAGGAGTGATCCCGGAGCCCCGGACCACTGCTCCGCCGCTGGAGTCGGTCACCTTGGAGGGGCTGGACGACTGGTCGCTCGCGGCCCCGGCGGCCCCGGAGCCCGCTGTTGCGCCGCAGACCATGCCCGCGCCGCGGGGTGAAGTCCGTCCGGCGGAGACGCAGGCGGCGGCGCTCGCCGCGGCGATGGATCTGGGGGAGGGGCCCGCGCTGCAGGAGGTGGCGGGGAGGCTGGAGCGGATCGCCACGGCTCTGCGCGAGGGGCGGCCGGTCGAGCTCTTCTCCTCCGGCGCGTCGGATCCTCTGGAGGTGCTGATCGCGGGGTACGCGCTGGGCTACTCGGAAGCGTTCCGGCGCGTGGGCGAGGAGCGGCGCCGGGGCCTGTGAGGAGGCGGAAGCGCGCCGCACCGGATTGACCCGTCCCTGGAAGCCGGCTATATTCAAGCGCTTTCGGCGCTTCAGCGCCGGCGCGATCGCCCTCGTAGCTCAGCAGGATAGAGCACAAGTTTCCTAAACTTGGGGTCACAGGTTCGAATCCTGTCGGGGGCATTCGAGAACCCCCTGTCCGCTCCAACGGACAGGGGGTTCTGGCGTACACCGCCGGCGCCCCTCGGCAGGGCCGTGGCTATGTGTGGGGTTGACAAGAATTTACGAACGGGAATACATTGGAGGGAGCGGCAGGCGCGGAGTTCCCGCCCGCCCTTCACGGATCGGAGGGCGCTCCCGCACGCAAATGTCCGGGGGCGCTCGCCGCGAGAGGACACGGGACGGCGCCCCGGGGCCCGTCCCCAAGCCCGAGAGGACATGGCAGCGAACCTTCAAACCCTCGCCGCGGCCGCCGTGCTCGCCGGCGCCACCGGCGGACTGATGTACGGAAGCCACGCGCCCGCCCCGGCGCGCTCGATCGACGTGCCCGCCGAAGCACGCCCCGTCTCTACGATCACTACTGCCCAGCAGGCGGCGCGCGCGGTGCTGGCGGGGGTTGGGATCGAGAGCGGCCTCGAGATCGCCCGGGTGGGAAGCGCGCTCGGTGCACTCGCCCCGCGGGTCGAGCGGCAGAGCGATCCGGACGCGTTGAAGCTCGCCTTCCAGGCGTACTTCAACTACAAGGCGGCCAATCCCGAACAGGTTCGCAAGCCGTACCTCTACTTCGTCGATTACGGGCTCGACGCCACCACGCCGCGGGGCTACGTCTTCGACATGGAGGCGCTGACCGTGGTGGAGGGCCCCTTCACCGTCGCCCACGGGCGCGGCTCGGCGCCGTCGAGCCGCGGGGTGCCGACGCGATTCTCGAATCGCGAGGGAAGCAACGCCACCTCCCTCGGTCTGTACCTGGCGCAGGAGACCTACTCCTTCCGCGGCAAGTCCGGAGGACGGGCCTACCGCTCCTCCGGACTGAGGCTCACCGGCGTGTCTGGGAAGTTCAACAGCCAGGCCCGCGCCCGGGGTGTGGTGGTGCACGGCGCTCCGTACGTCACCGCGACGCGCGCGGGGCGCAGCGAGGGGTGCCCCGCGATGGAGCTGGACCGAGCCCGCCGGCTGATCCCGCAGATCGCCGACGGCGGGATGGTATTCCTCTTCTCGCCGCTGGACCGGACGTGGATGGCCGAGGACCGCTGGGCGAAGCTTGGCGGCGCCGGCCCGACCTCCCGCGGCTAATCTCTCAGCGGGCTCCGCGATTCGACCGCCCCGCCGGCCCGACTACGGGCCGGCGGGGGCTCCTCGTGGATTCTCCTCCGGACCGTTCAGTCCAGGACGCGCGAGCTTCCTCGCGTCGAGCACCCCGCTGATGGGCGCGAAGGACCTGCCACCTCGCCCCGCCTCGCCAGGTTCAGCCGTACCGTCCGCTCACCCGAACTCGCATGGTGCTCTCCGCTGAAGGATGAGAGGTGCGCCTGGAGGGTGAACGCCCCTCGGGGACGGGTGGTTCGGGCGGCGAGGATCGTCCGCCGCTTGCCGGCGCGGCGCCGGGCGTGCAAGTTGAATGCTGTACCCACCCGTTTCATCTTCCCAGACGAGGGACCGATGCCGATCGTGCGACTCCCCTTTCGCAGGACCCGTCCCACGGGGCGACCTCTCTCCGTGGCCGTTCTCGCCACCGCACTGGCCGCGGCTCCGCTGGTGGCACAGGTTGAACTCGATCCCACGCTCCTTCACGACCTCGGCTTCCGCTCGGTCGGGCCGAACCGGGGCGGGCGCGTCACCACCGTGACCGGCGTGCCGAGCCAGCCCTTCACCTTCTACATGGGCGTGGCGTCGGGGGGGGTATGGAAGACGACGGACGCGGGCGCCAGCTGGCTCCCCATCTCCGACGGTCAGATCCCCGTGGGATCGACCGGCGCCCTCCAGGTCGCCCCCAGCGACCCGGACGTCGTCTACCTAGGGACCGGCTCGGAGGGTCTCCGCAGCAACGTGTCAGTCGGGCGGGGCGTGTACAAGAGCACCGACGCCGGGAAGACCTGGAGCTTCTCCGGGCTTCGCGACGTGGGGCAGATCGGCGCCGTGCGCATCCATCCGAGCGACCCCGACGTCGTCTTCCTGTCGGCGGTCGGCAATCCCTTCGCGCCCAACCCCGAGCGAGGCGTCTTCCGGACGCGCGACGGCGGACGGAACTGGCAGAAGGTCCTCTTCCTCGCCGACTCGATCGGTGCCTCGGACGTGGAGCTGCAGCCGGGAAATCCGGATGTGGTGTACGCCTGGATGGCGCGGGCCGAGCGGAAGCCCTGGACCATCATCAGCGGCGGCCGCGAGGGGGGCTTCTACAAGAGCACCGACGCCGGCGAGAACTGGACGAAAATGACCGACGGGCTCCCGTCCGAGCTCGTCGGGAAGGGGAACATCGGCGTCTCCGCGGCCGACCCCGACCGCGTCTACCTGCTCGTGGAGGCGAAGCCGGGCGGCGGGCTGTACCGCTCGGACGACTCGGGGCAGAGCTGGACCCAGGTGAGCGACTATCCGCAGCTCATCACTCGCCCCTTCTACTACACCACGCTCGGGATCGATCCCAACGACGCCGACGTCGTGTACGCCGGAGCGGAGGGCTTCTTCAA
The DNA here is from genome assembly GCA_965215255.1 of Longimicrobiaceae bacterium. Taxonomy (GTDB): domain Bacteria; phylum Gemmatimonadota; class Gemmatimonadetes; order Longimicrobiales; family Longimicrobiaceae; genus CBDCDN01. The sequence continues at coordinate 28,337 of CBDCDN010000014.1, forward strand.
GAGCACCGACGGGGGGAAGACGTGGAGCCCGATGGAGCTGCCGCACGGCGACCACCACGACATCTGGATCAACCCGAACGATTCGGACGTGATGGTCCAGGCCAATGACGGCGGAGCGAACGTCTCGCTGAACGGCGGCAGGACCTGGAGCACGCAGTACAACCAGCCGACCTCCGAGCTCTACGGCGTCTGGCTCGACGACCAGGTGCCCTACCGTCTGTACGCGGCGCAGCAGGACAACTCGACGCTCATCCTTCCCTCGCTCCCGCTCAACAGCGGGCAGGCGGAGGAGTGGCGCGTCGGGCCGGGATGCGAGACCGGGCCCATCATCCCCCACCCGACGATGCCCGACACCGTGTATGGTTCGTGCAAGGGGCAGTTCAGCCGGATGAGCCTGCGTACGGGGCAGGAGAAGCAGTACTGGGTGGGCGCGGAGTCGCTCTACGGCAACACCCCCGCCGAGCTGAAGTACCGCTTCCAGCGCGTTTCCCCGATGGTGGTGTCGCGCTTCGACCCGCGGACGATCTACTACGGCTCGCAGCACGTGCACCGCACGCGCGACGAGGGCGTCACCTGGGAGCGGATCAGCCCGGACCTGACGGCCAACGATCCCAAGCTCGCCGACGCCATCTCCGGTGAGCCCATCACCCGCGACATGACGGGTGAGGAGATGTACCCGACGCTCTACGCGATTACCGAGTCGCCGTTGGAGCAGGGGGTGATCTGGACGGGCGCCAACGACGGTCCCTTCCACGTCACCCGGGACGGGGGGACGACATGGGAGAAGATCACGCCGCCGGACCTTCCGCCCGGCGGCCGCGTGCAGTTCATCGACGCTTCGCCGCACCGCAGGGGCTCGGCGTACTACGCCGTCTACCGCTATCTCCTCGGAGATTTCCGCCCGTACATCTACGCCACTCGCGACTACGGCAAGACGTGGCGCCTGCTGACGGACGGCACGAACGGCATTCCGGCCGACGTCCCTACGCGCGTGGTGCGCGAGGACCCTGAGCGCGAGGGGCTGCTGTACGCCGGCACCGAGTTCGGGCTCTTCATCTCCACCGACGACGGCGCGCATTGGCAGCCGTTCCAGCTCAACCTCCCCGTCATCCCCATCACCGATATCAAGGTACACCAGGACGACCTGGTGCTCTCGACGCAGGGCCGAGGGTTCTGGATCCTGGACGAGCTCGGATCGCTGCGCCAGATGGTCGGCTCGCCGGCGACCGGGGTGACGCTCTTCGAGCCGGGCGACGCGTACCGGCTCCGGTACTCGCCGGGCGGCGGGATGGGGCGCGGCGACGGGCCCGCCGCCCCCCAGTACTCCCGTCCTGGCGCGATCATCGACTACTGGCTTCCCGCCGGTGCCGCGGGTCCGGTGACGGTGGAGATCCTCGACGCTTCGGGCCGGACGGTGCGCACCTTCAGCAGCGAAGGTGCCAGCGGAGCGCCGGCTTCGCGGCGGCGCGGCGCGCCCGTACAGCTCGGCACCGAGACGGGGCTCAACCGCTTCATCTGGGATATGACCTACCCCGGCCCCTGGGATCCCCGGACGCAGGGTCCCGCGGGGAACGGCCCCATGGCGCCTCCCGGCACATATACCGTGCGGCTCGCCGCCGGCGGCCAGACCGCCACGCAGCCGCTCGTGCTGCTGATGGACCCGCGCGTTGAGCGCGACGGCGTCACCGTGGCCGATGTGAGCGAGCAGTTCGAGCACAACCTCCGGGTGCGCGAGCTGGTGAGCGGGGTGAACCAGCTCGTCGAGAAGATGGAAGCGGAGCGGAAGCGCCTGCAGACGGCCGGCTCCGGCTCGGCCGCGGCCCTCCAGAGGCTGGAGCGCCTCCGCTCCACCCTGGTGATGCCTCCGATCCGCTACAGCAGCCCGGAGCTGCAGGACCACATCGAGTACCTGTACTCCCTCACCACGAACGCCGACCAGAAGATCGGGCGGGACGCCGTGGAGCGGTACCAGGAGCTGCGTCAGGCGCTGGACGCGGCCCAGAGGGAGATGGCGGCGATCACCGGCCAGTGAGGTAGACGTACGGCAAGAGAAGCCCCTCCCGCCGGCCGGCGGGAGGGGCTTCTCTTGCCGTGGCCGTAGGCGGATGCGTCAGCGGAGGCGTTGCGAATGGACCGTCTCGAAGGCGGCGACGCCCCTGGCCATGCACTCCACCCGCGCCTCCTCCTCGGGCGGGCAGGTGCGGTACTCATCCGGCGCCGCCACCACGAAGAGGGTGAGCCCGCCGTCGTTCTCCACTACCAGCCGCATATAGCCGGGAGCCGAGCTGCCGAAAGTCATCCCCTCCTTCATGGCGACGGAGGAGGTCTTGCTGGCGGCGCCCGACACCACGCTGAAGTCGGGATCCGTCGGCTCGACGCCCCGGATGATCTGGAGAGAGTGCTCGTGTCCGGCGAGAAAGGCCATCGGCGGACCCGTGCGCGCGAAGATCGCCCGCAGCCCCTTCTCCAGCTCGCGGTAGGGAAGGGAGGTGAGGTCCTGCAGGATCGCGCCGCTGCGTGCGAGGAGATAGCGCACCCCCAGCGTCCGCCAGAAGGAGAACTCGCCTCCGTGCGGACCGGCGGACTTGAAGGGGTGGTGCGCGGCGATGAGCACCTCTCGATCGCCCGCGCTCTCCATCGCCTTCTCGATCCCGGCGAGGACGGCCGCGTGCTCGGTCTCCACGTCCCACCCTCCGTCGAGCAGCCACCACGCGGTGTCGAGCAGGAGGAGCCGCACGTGCTCGCCCAGGTCGAGAACGTAGGGGCCGCCCGTCCCGACCTCCGGCGCCAGCCGCACCGACGCGCCCGTCGCCTGCCGCGCGACCTCCAGGAATGCGTCCAGCGCGGCGAGGCGGACGAACCCATTCCAGTCCTCCTGGAGCCCCCAGTCGTGGTTGCCGGCTACGAAGTAGCCCTGCGCCCGATGCTTCCTCGCAAGCGGACCGCCCAGCACGCCGACCTGGCTCATCACCACGGCCGAGTCGTGCGGGAACTCGGGCGTGCCGGGAGCGTGGAAGCCGACGGGATAGACGATGTCGCCCAGGAAGAGGACCGTCACCGCCGAGTCGGCGCCGAGGCGCTCCGCCCACTCCTCGATGTCCCGCCGCAGGCGCGGGAAGAGGGGAGCGGTGGCGCTGAAAGCCTGGCCCGGGTCTCCCACGAGGAAGAGGATGCGCTCCACCTCTCCCGGGTTGGGGGCGGGGATTCGCTGCGGCTCGGGAAGGCGCGCGGCGGGTCCGCACGCGCCGCTCGCGGCCAGAAGGAGACCTGCCAGAGCGCTTCGGGCGAACTTCATCGAACGGGGACGCTGAGGTCGAAGCGGAACCCGGCCGGGAAGTCGAGGCCCGGATCCTCGTCCCGGCTCCAGGCCGAGACGCCGCCCAGCAGGCCGCCGAGCGCCAGGCCGATCCCGCCGCCGATCACTCCGCCGGCCCACGGCCACTCCTGATCCCTCGAGAGCGCCCATCCCAGTCCGGCCCCCACCGCCGCACCGACCACCACGCCGGCGGTCGAGCCGAGGATGCTCCCCGCCAGCGCTTCGTCGCCGGCCATCCCGAAGACGATCCCCGCGGCCGGTGCCGCGATCATCGGCGCCGCCTGCCAGTGGATGAGGTCCTCGGGAGCGTCGAGGTACGCGCCCTCGAAACGAGCCCGTCCCACGATCGCGGCCAGCGTCACCGCGGCTCCGCCGACGACTCCCAGCGCCCCGCCTACCGCCGCCCGCCCCACCTGCGCCGGCGCCGGCGCCGCTCCCGACCAGAGCAATGAGAGCGCGAGCAGCAGACACCGTCCCACTCGAAGCATACGGCCCCCTGGATCATCACGCGTTCGAATTTCCCGGCCCGATCGGCGCCGGAGCCGCTTTCCCGGCCCGATCGGCGTCGGAGCCGCGCTCGCGCAGGTCCGCTACCCGGAGCCGCGACGGCCGTTCACCGAGCGCATCGCGGACCACTGCGGCGGGCTCGGCCGCCTCGTCGAGTGGCACGCGGGCGCCGGGGCCGGAGGGCCGGCGCGGGTCGATCGTTCCCGCTTTCCTTGCAAGGATCGGGACACCGTTCCCCGCGCCCCCCATGGGCGGCGCCCGGCCCTGGCATGGGGGCGGGACCAGGAGCATGGGATCGCCGTCGTTGCAGGTTCGCCGGGTGCCGAGTAGCTTGGTCCCAGCTCACTCCCATCCGCAGGCTCCCCCGTGACGGAAGGAAGAACCGATGCAAGCCATCCGGTGCCGTATCTCCGCCCTCGTTACCCTTACCGCGCTCGCGGCCCTCGGCGCGTGCGGATCCGAAGCCTCCGAAGAGCCCGCCATGGATCCCGCGACGGCCGAGGTCATCCCCGCGGCGGGAGAGAGCCGCATCACCTCTCTCCTCGCTTCCGGGCAGCCGCTCTTCGGGATCTTCTCCGGCGACCACACGCCCGAGCAAGGACGGCAGATGGCCGCCCTGCGCGAAGCGGACTTCATCTTCTACTCGCTGGAGGACGGTCCGTTCGACATTTCCGCGATGCGGGCGTACATCGAGGCGATGAACGCCGCCGCCGCCGAGGCCGGCGTGGAGCCGCGCCCGGTCATCCTGCGCATCCCCCCGATCGAGGACGCGGCCACGGCGCAACAGCAGGTGCAGCAGGGGATCGAGGCGGGCGCGGCCGGCATCGTATTCCCGCACGTCTCCCGCGCCGACCAGGCGCAGACCTCGGTGCGGCTCCTGGGCGACGATCTCTACCCCCAGGGGCGTCTGGTAGATGTGGCGATCGTCGAGGATCAGGAGGGGATCGGGAACGCCGATCAGATCCTTCCCACCCCCGGCCTGAGTGTAGTCATCCCGGGCCCCGGCGACCTGAGCCGCGCCTACGGCGGCGACATGACGGCCGTCGAGAACGCCATCCAGAAGGTCCTCGCCGGGTGCAAGGCGAACAACGTAACCTGCGGCATCACCGCCGGCGTGGACGACATCGGGAAGCGGCTGCAGGAGGGCTTCCGCTTCTTCATCGTGACCGATCCCGCCACGCTGACCGCCGGCCGACAGGCCGCGGGGCGCACCGACGGCTGACGGGGTCGGCCCCGCGGGCTCGGCGGCCGGCGGCCGCGCCCCGCCGCGTCGTGGCGGGCTTCGCCCCCCCGATCCGCACGCCCCTCCCTTTCACGAAGAAGGATACTCCATGCGATCGAACTTCGTCGCCCTCGCCGTCCTCGCTGTCCTCGCCTCGTGCGCTCCCGGAGACGCCGGCGACGAGGCGGCCCCCGAGGCAGGGATGGAGGCCGCCGTCCCCGCGCCGGCCGCGGAGCCCTCGGCGTACGCCAATGGCATCGCCGAGCTGCTCGGCAACGACCGCGCCGTCTTCGGCTACTTTCCGCGCCGGCCCGGCCCCGATCAGGCCGACAGCCTCGCCGGGACGCCCGGGATCGACTTCATCATGCTTTCCCAGGAGGACGAGCTGGACGTCCCGGCGCTGCAGGCGTACGTCCTGTCGATGAATCAGGCCTCGGCCGCCAAGGGAGTCGAGCCGATCCCGATCCTGGTTCGCATGCCCTCGGTGGACGACGCGCAGGCGGCCGCCGAGCGGGTGCGCCAGGTGGTGGACGCCGGGGTCGCGGGGATCGTCTTCCCGCACGTGAACCGCGCCGAGCAGGCCGAGATCTCCGTGTCGTCGATGGGCGAACAGCTCTGGCGCGAGGGCTCGGCACGGGGCGAGCTGGTGAACGTGCAGATCGTCGAGGAGCAGGAAGGAATCGCGAACGTGAGCGACATCATGGACACGCCCGGCCTGAGCGTCGTCTTCGCCGGACCGGGCACTCTGCGCCAGAGCTACGCGGGCGATATAGCGGCGGTGGAGAAGGCGATCCAGACGGTCCTCGCGGCGTGCAAGCAGTCCGACGTGCCGTGCGGCGTCACCGCAGGAACCGACGACATCGAGAAGCGCCTCCAGGAGGGCTTCAGGGTCATCATCGTCTACGACCTCGCGGCGCTGCCGATCGGGCGGCAGGCGGCGGGCCGCACGGACTGATCGGCGGATTCGCGGAGGGACGGGAAGAGGCGGCGGGGGTCCGGACCCCCGCCGCCTCTCCACACCCGGTGCGCGCGCGGGTCAGGTGCCCGCCGGAAGCTGCCGGTTCAGCTCCGCGTAGACGCGCCGGATGGCGATTTCGCCCTGGCTCGAGCGGAGGCTCCACCCCTCGAGGTCGCCGAAGTTCGCCTGGCCCACCGCCTCATCCACGGGGACGCCCGCGTCGTGCAGGCGCTTCCCCTCGGCGATCACCTGCGCCAGCGCCTGCCGGTAGCTCTCCAGCTCCTCCTTCAACACCTCGGGCGATTCCACGAAGCCGTGTCCCGGCACGTACACCTCCGCTTCCATCGCCTGCGCGCGCTCGAGGACCGACACCCACTCGGACGGGTACGCGGAGCGCATGGCGGGGAAGACGCGGTTGAGGTACGCTTCGCTCATGAAGAGGATCTTCTCCTGCGGCAGGTAGACCATCAGGTCGCCGCCGGTGTGGGCCCGCCCCAGGTGGATCACCTGGATCTCGCGCCCGCCGAGCTCGATCGTGCGGGTTTCCTCCACCATCTCGGTCGGGAGCACCACCGGAGGCGCGTCGGCGGGGCGATCGGGAGCGCTGGCGCTCGCCCGAAGCGCCGCCGCCGAGGTGGGATGCGCGAGGACGGCGGCGGAGGAAGGGAAGGCCGAATTGCCCGCGGTGTGGTCTCCGTGGTCCGACGCAATGACGACGTGGGTGATCGGGACGTCGGTGATCTCGCCGATGTGGTCGATCATCCGCTGCGTCTCCTCCACGCTCCCCTGGCCGTCCGCCACCAGCACCCCCTCCGGCGTCACCACGAAGAGGCTCACGGTGGTGAACCGCTCGTCGCCCGCGGAGCGAAGCGCCTCGTAGGTATACACTCCCTCCGCCAGCTGCTGCACGCGGGGAAAGTCGGCCTCGGTGAAGCCGCGCTTCGCCGGATCGGCGGTACGCACGACGCTCGAGGCGGCGACTACGGCGGCGGGCTCCGCCTCGGGCTCGGGGGCGCCGCAGGCGGCCAGGGCGAGGCAGGATAGGAGAGCGGCGGCGAAGCGGGAGCGATTGCCCATGAGTTCCCCTGGGAGTGGAGGTGCGGGAGAGAGGGCCGGAAGAGGAGCGCGCGCCGCGACCCGGAGGATCGGATCGGGAGTCGGTGCGCCAACGGGACGGTGCGAGACGGCTGAGTAGGGGAAGGTACTCGGCGCCTCCGTCGCGGGCAAGTGACCACCGGCGGGGAGGACCCTCAGGCGCCGGCTCCGGCGGTATCGGACGCCTCTCGATGAGCGCGCCGGTCCTCGGTGAAGGGAAAGTGTCTGCGGACGCGCGCGACCTCCGCGGGGTCCAGGGTGGCGATCGCCGGGTCGCCCGCCGCGGCCAGCCGTTCCCCCCACGGGCCGAACACTGCCGAGCCGCCGTCGTACTCGAGGCCGCCCCCCGCGCCGCGGCGGTTCACGGCCACCACGAAGCACTGGTTCTCGATCGCGCGCGCAGGGACGAGCACGTCCCAGTGCGCGCGCCTCGAGGCGGGCCAGTTCGCCACCAGCACGACGGCATCCACCTCCGGCGCTACCGCGCGGAACAGCTCCGGGAAGCGGAGGTCGTAACAGACGAAGGGGGCGATCCTCACCTCTCCGACCTCCCATACCGTCGGCGCTGTGCCGGGCGCGTACGAGTCGTGCTCGCCCGCGTAGGCGAAGAGGCGCTGCTTCCGGTACTCGCCGCGCAGCTCCCCCTCCGGGGAGAAGAGGAGGCAGGAGTTGAAGAAGCGCTCCCGGCCTACCTCGTAGGCGCGGGTGGACACCCCCGCCATCAGATGGATGCCGCTGGTCCGCGCGGCCGCGGCCAGCCCCGCGACCGAGGGGCCGGAGAGCGGCTCCGCGAAGGCTGCGGACTCCATCGTGTATCCGGTGGTGCACATCTCCGGGAAGACGACCAGCTCGGCGCCGGCCGCGGCGGCGCGCGCCGCGACTTCGGCCGCGCGCGCGACCGAGCCAGCCGGATCGTGCCAGCCGGTGTCGTACTCCCCCAGCGCCACCCGCAGTCCGCCGCTCACGCGGGCTCCGCCGTCAGCGCTTCCCGCAGCAGCAGCGTTCCCTCCCTCACCATGCTCGTGTCGCAGCTGAACGCCAGACGGATCGCCCGGGGCGAGACCTCGCTGAAGGCCTCCCCCGGCGCGGTGCCGATGCCGCGCATCGCGAGCTGCGCCGAGAGCTCGGCCGAATCCCGCACCCCGACCCGCCGGTAGAAGGCCGGATCGAGCTCCACCCAGAGGAAGAAGGTCCCGCGGGGGACGAAAGGGCGAGCTCCCTCGATCCCTTTCACGGCGCGGAGCATAAGGTCCCGGCGTTCCGCGTACTCGGCGAGCATCCGCCCCAGGTGGCTCTGGTCGCCCCTTACCGCGGCGAGGGCCGCCCACTGCGCCAGCGAGTTCACTCCGGCGGTGGTGCAGCGAATGAGCTTGGGGATGCGCTCGTGCAGCAGCGGCGCGGAGGTCACGACGTACCCCGTGCGCAGCCCCGCCATCGCGTGACTCTTCGAGAAGGAGAAAACGGAGACGACCCGGTGCAGGTGGTCGCCGGCGAGGCTGGCGACACTCACATGCCGGGCGGGAGCATACACCACGTCCTCGTACGCCTCGTCCGATACGATCCAGAGGTCGTGCTCGTGGGCGATCGCGACGATCTCGCGCAGCGTGGCCTCCGGGAGCACCGCGCCGGTGGGATTGTGGGGCGAGTTGAGGAAGATGGCGGTCGTTCGGGAGGTGATGGCCGCGCGAATCGCCTCCGGGTCGTAGGCGAAGTCGTCCTCCGCGGCGAGCGGGATCCCCACCGGCTCCCCCCCGGCGAGGCGGATGTTCTCGATCGCCTCCATCCACATCGGGTCGGGGACGATCACCTGGTCGCCCGGGTCGAGGAAGGAGCCGAAGGTCACGAACAGTCCCTGCATCGCGCCGGTGGTCACGAACACGTCCTCGGGGCCGACGTTCGGGATCGCATTCTTGCGGCGCACCTTTTCCGCCAGGGCCGCGCGCAGCTCCGGAATCCCGTCGTTGGCGACATAGTGGGTCTTCCCGGCGCGGGCCGCGCTCTCCAGCGCCTCCAGCACGTGCGGTGCGAGCGAGAAGCTGGGATCCCCCGCCTCGAACCGGTACACCTTCGCGCCCCGGGAGGCAGCTGCCAGCAGGTAGTCGCGGATCTGGACAATCCTCCCGGCGGAGACCCGATCGAGCGGATGGGCGGCACGGACCACGGATCCTCCTTCGGAGCGGGTCGAGGTGTGAAATACGGCCGTCTCTCCCACGACGGCCGCAACATGCGCTCCGTCGTCGGAAGCGTCAAGCCGGCGAGAGCGGGACGGCGGCGACAGGCCGCCCTTGACAGGGAAAGTCGTAGATTGTATGCTCTATGCCGAATATTTACTCGCACGACCCGAGCCCGTACCGCCTTCGAGCACATGCGCACACGGTCTCTCAACCCGCTCCATCCGAATCCGCTCCCTCGCGGCACATCCACGGGAGGCTGCCCGCTCGCGCACGATTAGTCCTCGGCCAGACCGGCCCTCGACGCGCGGCCCTCCCGACCAGGAGGGCCGTTTTTCGTTCTGTTCGCCCATTCAGGAGCGCTGATGCCCGCACCGATCCGACCGACCGGCTTCCCCGCACCGCAGGGGCTCTACGATCCCGCCGAAGAGCGGGACGCCTGCGGACTTGGATTCGTGGCGCACGTGAAAGGGGTGGCCTCGCGCGAGATCGTCGAAAAGGGGCTTCGGCTCCTCGTCAACCTCTCGCACCGAGGAGCCGCGGGAAGCGATCCGGAGAGCGGGGACGGCGCGGGGATTCTCCTGCAGATCCCGCACGCGCTGCTCGCGCGGGAGTGCGCCGCCCTTGGCCTTCCGCTTCCGGGGGCGGGGGAGTACGGCGTGGGGATGCTCTTCCTGCCGCGCGACGCGGGCGAGCGGACCGCGGCCGAGCGCGCCGTGCAGGAGGCGGTGGCGGCCGAGGGAGGCCGGCTGCTGGGATGGCGCGACGTGCCGGTGGCGGAGGATCACCTCGGCGACATGGCGCGGAGATCCCTCCCCAGGATACGGCAGTGCTTCCTCGCCCGCGGCGGGCTGGATCCCGACGCCTTCGAGCGGCAACTCTTCCGCGTCCGCAAGCGAGCGGAGAAGGCGTTCTCCACCTCGCTCCGCGATCCGGGGAGCGCCTACGTGGTGAGTCTCTCCAGCCGCACCATCGTGTACAAGGGACTCCTGCTCCCCAGCCAACTCCCCCGTGCCTTCACCGACCTGGCGAATCCCGAGACGCGCAGCGCCGTCGCGCTCGTGCACTCGCGCTTCTCGACCAACACCTTTCCCACCTGGTCGCTCGCCCATCCGTTCCGCCTGCTGGCACACAACGGCGAGATCAACGCGCTGCGCGGGAACCTGAAGTGGATGAAGGTACGCGAGGCGGGGCTCGCCTCGGAGCTTCTCGGCGACGACGCCCGGGCGCTCTTCCCGATCGTGAGCGAGGGACAGAGCGACTCCGCCTGCCTCGACAACGCGCTGGAGTTCCTCGCGCTGGGGGGGCGCCCGCTCCCACACGCGGCGATGATGTTGATCCCCGAGGCGTGGCAGGGAAATCCGGGAATGGACCCTGGAGTGAGGGCCTTCTACGAGTTCCACTCCGCGCTCATGGAGCCCTGGGACGGGCCGGCGGCGGTGGCGTTCTCCGACGGGCGCCTCGTCGGCGCGGTGCTCGATCGCAACGGGCTGCGGCCGGCGCGTTACGTGGTGACCCACGACGACCTGGTGGTGCTCGCCTCCGAGGCCGGCACCCTCCGCATCGACCCCGCCGCGATCCGCGCGAAGGGTAAGCTCGGCCCCGGGCAGATGCTGGTGGTGGATACCGCCGAGGGCCGGATCTGGAGCGACGGAGAGTTGAAGGCGTGGGTGGCCTCGCGGCGTCCCTTCGCCGAGTGGGTGGCCCGCGAGCGGGTGAACCTCGAAGAGATGCACGTAGCGGCCGTCGCGCCGCCGGAGGAGCGCACTTCGCTGCTGGAGCGGCAGCACGCCTTCGGCTACACGGAGGAGGAGTCCCGGGTGGTCCTCGCCCCCATGGCGACTACCGGGGGGGAGCCGCTCGGATCCATGGGGACCGATACGCCTCTCGCGGTCCTCTCGGACCGGCCGCAGCTCCTCTTCAAGTACTTCAGGCAGCAGTTCGCGCAGGTCACCAACCCGCCGATCGACCCGATCCGCGAGGAGCTGGTGATGTCGCTGGCGATCCACCTGGGCCCGCGCTCGAACCTCCTGGTGGAGTCGCCAGCCTACGCGCGGCGGGTGCGGCTCGAGCAGCCGGTGCTGGACGACGCCGACGTGGCGAAGCTCCGTCTTCTCGACCAGCCCTTCCGCGCGCGGGTCCTGAGTACGCTCTTCCCGGCTGGTGGCGACGCGGAGGCGATGGAGCGGGCCCTGGACGACCTCTGCGCCGCCGCGGCGGCCGCGGTGCGCGAGGGGTGCGGGATCGTGATCCTCAGCGACCGCGGCGTCGACGCGCGGAGCGCGCCGATCCCCTCACTGCTGGCGTCGGCGGCCGTCCACCACCACCTGATCCGGGAGGGGCTGCGCCGGCGCACCGGTCTGGTGGTGGAAACGGGCGAGGCTCGCGAGGTGACGCACTTCGCGCTGCTCATCGGCTTCGGCGCCGAGGCGGTCAACCCGTACCTGGTGTGGGAAACCTTGGAGCAGCTCGCGCGGCGCGGCGACCTCGGGGACCCGGACGCCCAGGCCGCGCGTGTACGCTTCACCCGTGCGGTGGGGAAGGGGTTGCTGAAGATCCTCTCGAAGATGGGGATTTCGACCCTGCAGAGCTACTGTGGAGCGCAGCTCTTCGAGGCGGTGGGGATCGGGAGGGAGCTGATCGACCGGCACTTCTCGGGTACCACCTCGCGCATCGGCGGACTGGGGCTGGCGGAGGTGGCGGAGGAGACCCTTCGCCGCCACCGCTCCGCCTTCGAGCCGGCCCTCCCGCTCCTCCGGCTCGACGCCGGGAGCGAGTATCACTACCGCAGCCAGGGCGAGCACCACAACTGGGCTCCCATGGCGATCGTGTCGCTGCAGCGCGCGACTCGCGGCGGCGACTACGCCACCTTCCGGGAGTTCAGCCGAATCGCCGACGAGGAGCAGTCTCGCTTCAACCTGCGCGGGCTCCTCGAGCCCGTGGCCGGCGAGCCGGTTCCGCTGGAGGAGGTGGAGCCGGCCGCGGAGATCGTGAAGCGCTTCACCACCGGCGCGATGTCGCTGGGAGCGCTCGGTCCCGAGGCGCACGAGACCCTGGCGATCGCCATGAACCGTATCGGCGGGCGCAGCAACTCGGGCGAGGGCGGCGAGGATGCCGGCCGCTTTCGCGGCGAGCGGAACAGCGCCATCAAGCAGATCGCCTCCGGCCGCTTCGGCGTGACCACCGAGTACCTGGTCCACGCGGCGGAGCTGCAGATCAAGATGGCGCAGGGCGCCAAGCCGGGCGAGGGCGGGCAGCTCCCCGGCCACAAGGTGAACGCGATGATCGCGAAGACCCGGCACTCTACGCCGGGGGTGACGCTGATCTCGCCTCCGCCGCATCACGACATCTACAGCATTGAGGACCTGGCGCAGCTCATCCGCGACCTCAAGACGGTCAACCCGGAGGCGCTCATCTCGGTCAAGCTGGTGGCGCGCGCCGGAGTGGGCACCGTGGCCGCCGGCGTCGCGAAGGCGCACGCCGACCTCATCGTGATCTCCGGCGACTCGGGCGGCACCGGCGCTTCGCCGCTCTCCTCGATCAAGCACGCCGGGATCCCCTGGGAGATGGGGATCGCCGAGGTGCAGCAGACGCTGGTGCTCAACCACCTCCGCGGGCGCGTGCGGCTGCAGACCGACGGCCAGATGCGCACCGGGCGCGACGTGGTGGTGGCGGCACTGCTGGGGGCGGAGGAGTTCGGCTTCTCCACCGCGCCGCTGGTGGCGGAGGGGTGCGTCATGATGCGCAAGTGCCACCTGAACACCTGCCCGGTGGGGATCACCACGCAGGACCCGGTACTGCGCGCGAAGTTCAGCGGCAAGCCGGAGCACGTCATCAACTACTTCTTCTTCGTGGCCGAGGAGGTGCGCGAGCGTATGGCGGAGATGGGCTTCCGTTCGATGGACGAGATGATCGGCCGCTCCGACCGCCTACGCGCGCGACAGGTGGACCACTGGAAGGGAAGAACTCTCGACCTCTCACCCCTCCTCCACCGCCCCGAGCTGCCGGACTCCTTCCCGCTGCGGCAGGTGGAGGCGCAGGACCACGGGCTGGATGAATCGCTCGACTACGAGCTGATCCGGCTCGCCGCGCCGGCCCTCGACGAGCGGCGGCCCGTGAGCGTCCATCTCCCCATCTGGAGCACGCACCGAACCGTGGGGGCGATGCTCGCGGGCGAAATCGCGCGGCGGTACGGGCAGGAGGGGCTGCCGGATGACACGGTCCAGCTTCGCTTCACCGGGGCCGCCGGACAGAGTTTCGGCGCCTTCGCCGTCGCGGGGATGTCGCTGACGTTGGAAGGCGAGGCGAACGACTACGTCGGGAAGGGACTTTCCGGCGGAAGGATCGTGGTGCAGCCGAGCCGCGCAGCCACCTTCGCACCCGAGGAGACGATCCTGCTGGGGAACGCGGTGCTCTACGGCGCCACCGCCGGCGAGGCGTACTTCCGCGGGATCGCGGGGGAGCGCTTCGCGGTGCGGAACAGCGGCGCCTCGGCGGTCGTGGAGGGGGTGGGGGATCACGGCTGCGAGTACATGACGGGCGGCGTGGTGGTCGTGCTCGGGAGCACCGGCCGCAACTTCGGCGCTGGGATGAGCGGCGGCACGGCGTTCGTGCTCGGAGAGCTCGGACAGTTCGAGCCGCGCTGCAATCTGGAGCTGGTGGAGGTGGAGCGGGTGGCGGACCCGGCCGACCTCGAACTGCTGCGGGACATGCTGGAGCGGCATGCCCGCTTCACCGGGAGCTCGCAGGCCCGCCAGGCTCTCGGCCGGTGGGACGAGGCGAGCCGGCGGTTCGTGAAGGTGATCCCGACGGAGTACCGGCGGATCACGGTCCTTTCGACCTCGCGAGCCGAGGGAAAGGAGCTGGCGGCTCATGGGTGATCCTCGCGGATTCGTGAAGTTCGGTCGGGTAGACCGCCCGACGCGCTCGATCCCGCTGCGCGTGCTCGACTGGAGGGAGATCGAGGAGGCGGCCACCCCCGACGTCCTGCGCGAGCAGGGCGCGCGCTGCATGGACTGCGGCGTCCCCTTCTGCCAGGCGGACACCGGCTGCCCCGTGCAGAACCTGATCCCCGAGTGGAACGATCTCGTACGCCGAGACCGCTGGGAGGAGGCGCTGGCGGCGCTGCACGCGACCAACAACTTCCCCGAGTTCACCGGCCGCCTCTGCCCGGCCCCCTGCGAGTCCGCGTGCGTATTGGGGATCATCGACGAGCCGGTGGCGATCAAGAACGTCGAGCAGGCGATCATCGACCACGGCTTCGCCGCCGAGTGGGTGGTGCCGCTGCCCCCGGTGCGGGAGACGGGGAAGCGGGTGGCCGTCGTGGGCTCCGGTCCAGCCGGTCTGGCGGCGGCGCAGCAGCTCCGCCGCGCCGGGCATGCGGTGGTGGTCTTCGAGCGCGACGAACGCCTCGGGGGGCTGCTCCGCTACGGCGTTCCCGACTTCAAGCTCGAAAAATGGGTGATCGACCGGCGGCTGGAGCAGATGGAGGCGGAGGGAGTGGAGTTCCGTACCGGCACGGAGGTGGGGCGCCACGTAGCGGTGGAGGAGCTGCGCCGCGACTTCGACGCCTTGCTGCTGGCCGGCGGCGCGCAGGCCGCTCGCGACATGGACGCTCCCGGGCGTGAGCTGGGGGGAATCCACTTCGCCATGGAGTACCTCACCCAGCAGAACCGACGTTTGGCCGGCGACCGGATCGAGCCGGCGGACACGATCTCCGCCCAGGGGAAGCGGGTCGTGATCATCGGCGGGGGCGACACCGGTGCGGATTGCCTGGGGACGGCGCACCGCCAGAAGGCGGAGGCCGTGTATCAGCTCTCGATCTACCCGCAGCCGCCCCTGGAGCGTTCGCCGGCCACGCCCTGGCCGCACTGGCCGATGCAGCTCAAGCTCTCGCACGCGCATGAGGAGGGCGGGGAGCTGGAGTGGAGCGTGGTGACCCGCGGCTTCTCGGGAGAGAACGGCCGCGTGGCGCGCCTGCACGCGGTGCGGGCGGAGGTCACCCGGGACGCCTCTGGACGGCGGCACACGGTGGAGCTCGCCGGCACGGAGTTCGAGCTGGAAGTGGACCTGGTGCTGCTCGCCATCGGGTTCACCGGTCCCGACGATGGGCGCCTGCTGGAGTCGCTCGAGCTGCGGCGCGGGCCGCGCGGAGAGGTTTGGGCCGACCCCGAGTACCGTACCGGCGTCGACGGAGTCTTCGTCGCCGGCGATGCCTATCGAGGCGCGTCCCTCGTCGTCTGGGCGATCCGCGACGGCCGCGACGCAGCCGCCTCCATCGATCGGTACCTCCGCAAGGAAGATCGAGGATAGAAAAACGATTTCCTACGTGTATCACCTCGTTACCTAATAATCATAAGCAATTTTTCTTGTGCACTTGATTTTCCTCGGAAACAGGGATAGAATCGAGGCGAAGCGTTCCTCCGCGCGCCGCTGCGGGGCAACCCACACCTGAATCTCTACGTTTCGGAGGAAGATCGATGACCGTACCGGGAGTGTTTCCACTGGGGCTCGTACTCGCGCTCCAGACCTCGCCCGCCTTGCTAGACGGGGCGGACGTGGCCTGGCTGCTGGTCTCCACCGCGATGGTCCTGCTGATGACGCCCGCGCTGGGGTTCTTCTACGGCGGACTGGTGCGCTCGAAGAATCTGCTGAACACCCTGATGATGAGCTTCGCCTCGCTCGGCGTCGTCGGGGTGGCGTGGGCGGTCGCCGGCTACTCGCTCGCCTTCTCGCCGGGCAACGATTGGATCGGCGGGCTGGGGTTCGTTTTCCTCCGCGGGGTGGACCTGAGCCCGGGCGGCTGGGGCGACACCCCGCACCTGCTCTTCATGGCCTTTCAGGGCACCTTCGCCATCATCACCGCGGCGCTGATCTCCGGTGCCGTGGTGGAGCGGATGCGCTTCGGGCCGTATCTGGTCTTCATCGCCCTCTGGAGCCTGCTCGTGTACGCTCCGGTGGCGCACTGGGTGTGGGGCGGCGGGTGGCTGGCGGAGCTCGGGGCGCTGGACTTCGCCGGCGGCACGGTGGTGCACATCAATGCCGGGGTCGCGGCGGTGGTCGCGGCGCTGGTGGTGGGGGCGCGGAAGGACTACGGAAAGCAGGCCTTCCTCCCGCACAACGTGGGACACGTTCTGCTTGGCGCTTCGCTCCTCTGGTTCGGATGGTTCGGCTTCAACGGCGGGAGCGCTCTCGGCGCGAATGGCACCGCGGCGCTCGCCTTCGTCAACACGATGCTGGCCCCCTCGGCGGCTCTCCTGACCTGGATGCTCCTCGACATCGCCCGCATGCGGAAGGCGACAGCGGTGGGCGCCGCCACGGGTGCAGTCGTGGGGCTGGTCGCCATTACGCCGGGGGCGGGCTTCGTCGGACCGATGAGTGCCCTCGCCATCGGGGCGATCGCGGCGCTCCCCTGCTACTTCGCCATCCTCTACCGCTCCGGTACCCGCCTCGACGACTCGCTGGACGTCTTCGCGGCGCATGGGACGGGGGGGATCGTGGGCGCGCTGCTCACCGGCGTCTTCGCGGAAGAGGCGTGGGGCGGCACCAGCGGGCTTCTCTTCGGCAATCCGGGACTCGTCGCGACGCAGGCGGTGGCGGTGCTGGGGGCGGCGGCGTACAGCGGGGTGCTCACCTTCGCCATCCTGAAGGCGATCGCGGTCTTCGTCCCGCTGCGCCGAGAGGCGCGGGAAGAGGGAATGGGACTGGATGTCGTGCAGCACGGCGAGGAGGGGTACGCCCGTGGCGAAGGGGCTGTGCTCGTGCTGAGGGACACGGTTCCTCCGCGCGGGGAGCGCTCGCATGGACCGGTGCTCGCACCGGTTCGTACCACCGCCCACTCCTAGCCGCTCCGGGGAGGCACCATGAAGCTGATCGTCGCGATCGTCCGGCCGGAGAAGCTGGGCGAGGTCCTGGAGGCGCTCTACCGAATCGACGTGCGAGGCCTGACCATCTCTAACGCGCAGGGGCACGGCGGCGAGACGGAGCAGGTGGAGACTTACCGCGGCATGACCGTGAAGATGAACCTCCAGGAGAAGGTGCGCCTCGAGATCGGGGTTTCCGAGCCCTTCGTGAACCGTACCGTTCAAGCGATCCTGGGCAGCGCCCACACGGGCGAGGTGGGGGACGGGAAGGTGTTCGTCGTGCCGGTGGAGAAGGTCTACCGGATCCGCACCGGAGAGCAGGACGAGGCGGCCATCACCCCGCAGCTTCCCGACCGCGGGGCGGCCTCCGGCGGGCACTGATCGCTCCACCCCAGGTCGTCCCGTGGGCGGACCCCGGGTGAAAGGGTGAGGGCCTGCTGCGCCTCGCCCTTTCACCCGTTCAGGAACCCACTCCAGACAACTCGAGACGCGAATGCCGGAGGACGGACGGGCAGCGGTCGTGATGAAGTTCGGCGGCACCTCGGTGGAGGACGCCGCCGCGTTCCACCGCGTCGCGGAGATCGTGCGGGAAGCTCCGCGCGGACGCCTTCCCGTGGTGGTGACGTCGGCGATGAGCCGCGTCACCAACGGCCTTCTCACCGCCGTGGGCTTCGCGGCCGAGGGCGATCTGAGGGACGCCCTCGGCGAATGGGATGCCCTGCTGGCGCGCCACCGCGCGATGGCGGAGGCGCTGCTCGCCCCCGCGGTCCGCGCTCCGCTGATGGCGTTCTTCGACGAGTCCGGGGAGCGCGTGGGCACCCTTCTGCGGGTCGTCGCCGGGCACCCGGGCGCCCGCCGCCCGCTCCAGGACGAGATCGTGGCGCACGGCGAGATCCTCGCCTCGCGCCTCCTGGCGGACGTGCTGCGCGACGTGGGGCTGCGGGGGCGCTGGGTGGACGCCCGACGCTGCATCCGCACCGATGAGGAATACTCCCGCGCCGCGGCGCTTCGCGCCGAGACGGAAGAACGAGCTCGCGCGGAGCTCCTTCCGGTGCTCGCCACCGGCGAAGTCCCCGTGCTCGGCGGTTTCGTGGGCGCCACCGGGAGCGGCGCCACCACCACCCTCGGCCGCGGCGGGTCGGACTACACGGCGGCGCTGGTCGGCGCGGCGCTCCGCGCGGCGGAGGTGCAGATCTGGACCGACGTGAGCGGCTTCCTCACGGCCGACCCGCGGCTCGTCCCGGGGGCGCTCAACGTCACGCATCTCTCCTACGCCGAGGCGGCCGAACTCGCCTACTTCGGCGCCAGGGTGCTCCACCCCAACACCATCCAGCCCGCGGTGGAGCACGGGATCCCGGTGAGAGTGTGCAACTCGCGTGAGCCGGGCTCGGCCGAGACCCTCATCGACTCCCGTGCCGAGGGGTCGCCGCAGGGGATCAAGGCCATCGCTCACAAATCGGGGGTGACGGTGGTGCAGATCACCTCCGCCCGGATGCTCGGCGCCTACGGCTTCCTGCGCGCCATCTTCGAGGTCTTCGCCCGCCACCGGACGGCGATCGACATCGTCACCACCTCCGAGGTGAGCGTCTCGCTCACCATCGACGACACCGAGCGCCTCCCGGCCATCGTGGCCGAGCTGGAGGCGTTGGGGCGGGTACAGGTGGAGCCGGAACACGCCATCGTCTGCGTCGTCGGTGAGGGGCTGCGGCGCACCTCGGGGATCGCTGCGCGGGTCTTCGGCCTCCTTCCGGACGTGAACATCTCCCTCATCTCCCAGGGCGCTTCGAGCATCAATCTCACCTTCGTCGTGGCCGGCGCCGAAGTGCAGCCGGTGGTGCGGAGGCTCCACGAGGGATTCTTCGGGGCGTGAAAAAGGGCGTCGTTTCCATCAGGCCTCGGTCCGCGGAAGGTCAGGGTCGGGGGCGGCGGCTCACGCCGGCAGCTGCTTCTTCATCTCGCGGTCGAAATGGCGGTGCTGTGCGATGGCCTCCACAAACCGCTCGGTGAAGCCGTCTATCCCGTCGCGCGTCGTCACGACTCCCTTGTCCGAGATCACGGCTCTATCCGAGAGGGTGATACCAGGAAGCCGGGCCTCGCGGAGCAATTCCACGCCCTCGCCCGTGGCCCCGACGGGCTTGCCGTGCTTGAACGCCTCCTGCACGAAATGGAGCGCGTCCCCCTGCTCCATCTGCGCCGCGATGCTCTCTTGGCCGCCGGACACGAACACCGCGTCGAACACGACCGAGGCCGTCGTGACGTGACTCATGTCCACCTCGACCTCCTGCCCATCGGCGCTCGTGAGCTTGCCCTTGAATCTCGCGACGACCTTCGGATAGGCGCCCCCGTCCATGAGCGCCTGCTTGACGGCCATGAACTGGTGGTGGTCGAACCCGTCGGCGAGGAGGATGGCGACTTTGCGCGTGGCGATCGTGTCGAAGCGGCCGCGGCGCTTGACGCTCACCTCGGGCGCGCGCTTGTCGATCTTCTTCCCGGCGAACGCGCTCGGCGGCTCGATCCCGACGCCTCGGGCGATGCGGACTGCGAGGCCGTGGTCGATCCTGTTGAAGAACTCGTGCACCATCCGGTGCCGGACCTCTTTGCTCTCGACCTTGCCGAGCTCGAAGTGGCCGGCGCTGACGAGGCGGTCCTGCTCGTCAGGCGTCAGGCCGTTCCAGAACATCGTCGCCTGCGAGAAGTGGTCCTTGAAGCTCTCACTTCGTTCACGCACCTTCCGGCCGTCCACCCGCTCCATATAGTGGACGTAGCCGCCGGCCGAGGCCGGAGCCGTCATCGGGCAGCCGCCTCCGAGCGAGTTCGGGAAGTAGTTGACGCGGCCCCGGTTGATCGTCTGCCGCATGAACCCGTCCCGCTGGTTGTTGTGGACCTCGGCGAGCGGGCGATTGATCGGGACCTCGTTGAAGTTGGCGCTCGTGAAGCGGTTGAGCTGCGTGTCGATGTAGGAGAAGAGGCGGCCCTGCAGGAGCGGGTCGTTCGTGAAGTCGATGCCGGGGACGACATGGCCGGGGTGGAACGCCACCTGCTCGGTCTCGGCGAAGAAGTTGTCCGGGTTCCGGTTGAGCGTCATCTTGCCGACGATACGAACCGGCACCTCGTCCTCAGGGATGATCTTTGTCGGGTCGAGGAGGTCGAAGTCGAAGGCGTGCTCATCCGCCTCCTCGACGACCTGGATGCCGAGCTCGAACTCGGGGTAGTCGCCGTTCTCGATCCGCTCCCAGAGGTCCTTCCGGTTGAAGTCCGGGTCCTTGCCGGCGATCTTCTGCGTCTCGTCCCAGACGAGCGAGTGCGTGCCGAGGACGGGCCGCCAATGGAACTTGACGAAGCGGCCCTTCCCCTCTTCGTCAACGAACCGGAAGGTGTGGACGCCGAACCCCTCCATCATCGCGTAGGAGCGCGGGAGCGCGCGGTCCGAGAGCACCCACATGATCATGTGGGCGCTCTCCGGCATGAGCGAGGTGAAGTCCCAGAAGTTGTCGTGCGCGGCCGAGGCCTGCGGCGTCTGCGAGTGGGGCTCCGGCTTGATGGCGTGGACGAGGTCGGGAAACTTGATGCCGTCCTGGATGAAGAAAACCGGCATGTTGTTGCCGACGAGGTCCCAGTTGCCGTCCTCGGTGTAGAACTTCGTGGCGAACCCGCGCACGTCGCGGACGGTGTCCGCCGAGCCGCGAAAGCCGACGACGGTGGAGAAGCGGACGAAGACGGGGGTCTTCTTGGAGGGATCCTGGAAGAGGCTGGCCTTCGTGAGGTCGGTGAGCGACTCGTAGACCTGGAAGTAGCCGTGCGCGGCCGAGCCGCGCGCGTGGACCACGCGCTCCGGGATGCGCTCGTGGTCGAAGTGGGTCATCTTCTCACGGAAGTGGAAGTCCTCCATGAGCGTCGGACCTCGCGGACCGGCCTTCAACGAGTCGTCTGTGTGGCTGACGCGTACGCCGTGGTTGGTGGTCAGGTATTGGTCCTCCGGGTGCTCACGATGCGCCTCCAGCTGCGCATCCTTGCTCTGCTCGTCAATCTCGGTGCCGTGCTGCTCGCTCATGGTGACTCCTTGCTGAAAATCGTGAGTGGCGGGAATTACGGCTGTTCGACACCGTTGCAGAGGTTGGATGATAAGGGGGCGCACGATGTATGCCCCCTCCAGAGCCGGCGACGCGCTCCCCGTCCACCGCGATCCTCTCCTCCGGCCCGAAGCGCGCGAACACCTCCGCGCGCTGCTCCTCCGTCAGGCGCCCAAGGTCGAGCTCGTCCCGGAAGTAGGGGAGGGTCTCCTCCGGCGGCACGTTCGCCTCTCCCAGGAGGATCGCGTCTCCGACCCGCCATTGCAGAAAGCGCCGGAACTCCGCCACCCCCAGATGCCGCCCGAACCCGATGATCCGCCGCACCTCGGCGCGGACCTGCGGGTTGTCCATGTTGAGGTTGGGCTGGTGGTCATAGAAGCGGTGGAAGTAGTAGGCCCTCGCCTTTCGATCGTAGCTCCAGGTGGGGTCCTGGACGCCCGGGAAGACCATCCCTGGGTACCAGAGGTCCTCGAATCACCCTTTCCACCTCCTGCCCGTTACCGGTTCTTCTGAGCCGGCGGGATCAGGGTGATTAGGTGAAGGGCACGGCTCAACAAGCGGAGGGTATCGGTCAGATCGCCCTTTTCGTACGCCGAACGCGCCTCGGTGACGACCTCCACGACCACGTCCCGCTTCTCTCCGGGGGTCGACTCCAGGCGTTGCCGGAGCCAATCGAGGTTCTCGCCGACCACTTCCTTTCCCTCCGGATGGCTCCTCACCTTCCGTACGTCCGCCATCACCGCTCCGATATCGGATGCCAGCTCGCGTGGGTCCGCCGCCATTCACCCTCCTCTCCGCTCTCTGCCGAGTTCTGTCGTCCCGCGTGGCCTCGACCGGCGGTTGGAAGCCGCCTCCCTGCGGCCGGTCGCCGGCATGTTCCAGGTCCGCCCTCCATCGGAGGACGGGCTTTTTCATTCGCCCCGCGCCCTCCGCACGAGCATCTCCAGCATATACGGCTGGAAGATGCACCCGGGCTCGGTAGGGACGTACAGGACCTTCGGCGGTGGCGCCTCCTCCGGGTTCAGGAACACCATGACTCCGCCGACGTCGCCCCCGGGCCGCAGCCGATTCGCCGCGACGACCCGCTGGACGCCGTACTTGAGGTACGGGCGCCCGTGCCAGCGAATCGGCGTCCCCTGCGCGAACCAGTCGCGTCCACGTGCATATTCGTTCTGTCCCCTTGAGGTGAGGACCTCTGCCACGTCGCGGTAGGTGCCTCGGTCATTGACGAGGAGCTGCCCCGATTCCCGCCATTTTACGCCCTGGAGGACCGCAAGCCCTTCGGGCGAGGCGCGATCCACGACGCAGATCGCCGTATCCGCGACGGCCGCGACCTGGACCTGACCCACGCCGCCGTTGGAGCGCGGAGAGCAGCCAGAGACGCAGATGACGAGAAGAGCAGCCGCAATCGCCGTGATGACCCGCATTTCCACCTCCGTCCTGCGTCGTTGGCTCCCGCAGAAGCGGGGCCTGGAGAGCAGCCCGCGATTCGCATGCAAGATGATGGCAACTGATTGCGGCCGGAAGGGCCTGGAGCGTCGCGGCGAGGTGATCGACGAAGCGATCCTAGTATTCGTCATTCGTATAGGACGGAGATCGCCCCAGTTCGTCGGCCGCGAGCATACTGCCCTTCGGTCTTGCACTTTTAGGGCCAGCGCCCGAACGCTCACCGGCGGGATTCGACGGTGCGCGAGTAGAGGCGCATCAGCGGCACCACCGTGAGACCATGGAACACGATGGAGGCCGCCACCACCGTCAGGGTCAGCCCCGTCAGGAAGCGGGCGGTCTCCTCCGATAGCCCGTGCTCCACGGCGAACATCAGGTAGTAAATGGATCCCACGCCCCGGATGCCGAACCAGGACGTCATCGCCAGCCGGACGGCCGAGAAGCCTTCGCCCACGAGCCCAACGATGACCGATAGGGGGCGGATCGCCAGGAAGAGGAGCGGAACGAACCAGATTGCTTCCCCGGGAAAGCGGTCCCCGCTGAGCATTCCCCCGAGGAGCACCACCAGCACGACGATCCCGATCCGCTCGAACTGTTCGCTGAAGCCCAAGACGGCGTTCGCCATGTAGGCGGGAGCGGTTTCCGGCTGTACCGCCTCCTCGGGGATTTCGTCGGCGTGCATGGCGACCTGCACGACGTCCGGCGGGGGTTCCTCGCCGGGCGAGCTCTCGCGCTCGACCCGGCGAAGCGCCAGTCCCGCCGCGAACACCGCCAGGAAGCCGTAGGTGCTCGCCAGCAGCGCCACGCCGTACGAGAGCGAGATGAGTCCGAGCGCGAGGAAATCGTCGAGGCCGATCGCCTCACGATGCTGACCGCGAAGGTGGACGATCAGCTTCCCGGTCGCCATCCCGAGCAGCAAGCCGATCAGGAGCCCGCCCGAGATGGCCCACAGCACGTCCACCACGAGCCATCGCCACCCGCCGGCGCCGATCCCGTGCAGACCGAGCAGTCCGAGTCCGAGCATCACGAAAGGGAAGGCGATCCCATCGTTGAGGCCGGCCTCGCCGGTCACGGCGAAGCGGAGGCGGTCGCGGTCGCTGGCCCCCTCCACCTGCACGTCGGCGGCGAGCACGGGGTCCGTGGGAGCGAGCACGGCGCCGAGCAGGATCGCGCTTCCGGGGTCCAGGCCCATCCAGAGCCAGGCGGCGAGCGCCACCAGCCCCACGGTGAGGGTCATGGACACGAAGGCGAGCCGCACCGGCGCGCGCCAGCGCCCGTCCCCTAGGGGCGTGCGCAGCTTGAGCCCGGCGGAAAAAAGGGAGATGATCACCACCACCTCCGCCAGCACCTCCAGCAGGAGCGACTCCTCCAACGGGTCTATACGGATCATCCCGGCACCGAGCGGACCCAGGGCGAGTCCGACGGCGAGGTAGAGGAGCGCCGTGCTGAGGGGGAGCCGCCGGAGCACCGACCCGGAGAGGGCGAGCAGGACGAGGAGGGCTCCGGCCGCGATGAACCAGATCGTCCGCGTCATCGATAGCGAGGTGGTGAGGCGCGTCGGCGGGTCGTCATTCCGGGACGCCATGCACGATCGGGACCCTCCTCGCGCCGCGGTGCGGCCCGAGTCATGCACTCGGGCGGGTTCTCAGTGCATGTGCCTGCCGCGACCGCGGCGTTCGCCCCCTGGACGGAGAGGAGTCCCTCATCAGCCAGACTTCGCGCCGCGCCCGCTCGGAGCATTCTCCCGAGAAGGAGGCGCAGGACCGGGCGGCGCTCGACCGCTCCGAGAGCGGGGCACCCGCCGTCGGCCACGCGGTCCGCGACCTCTTCTCCACCGACGAGATCTTTCAGCGCCTCGTCGCCACCGCGGACGAGGAGTTCATCCGTCCGCCGCGGCTCCTCTTCTGGAGCGGTCTGGCGGCGGGGCTCTCGGTGGCGCTCTCCTTCGTGGCCCGGGCGGCGGTCACCGCTTCGGTCGGAGGAGACTCCCCGCTCGCCGGGAACCTGCTCTATCCCGTGGGCTTCCTTCTCATCGTCCTCGGCCGCTATCAGCTCTTCACCGAGAACACGCTCACCCCGGTGGTGCTGGTGCTGGCGCGGATCGCCAGCCTGCCCATGCTGCTGCGCCTGTGGGGGGTGGTGCTGGCGGCGAACCTCCTCGGGGCGGGACTGATGGCGTGGGTGCTGGCCGCCACGGGCGTCCTCGACGACGACAGCGCCCGGGTGGCGCTCGAGATCGCCTCCCACGCGCTCGCGGTGCCCTGGGGCTCGCTCTTCTGGAAGGGGGTGTTCGCCGGGTGGCTCGTGGCCTCGATGGTGTGGCTCAACCACGCCGCCCGCGACACCGTCACGCGCTTCCTCCTGGTGTTCGCCATCATGTTCCTGGTGCCGGCGGCGGACCTCTTCCACTGCATCGTCGGGGCGTGCGAGGCGCTCTACCTGGTCTTCCGAGGGGTCGCGGGGCTCGGCGACGCGCTGGTCGGGTTCGTCCTGCCGGTGGTGCTGGGGAACACCCTGGGCGGGGTGCTGCTGGTGGCGATCGTGAACTACGCCCAGACGCAGGCGGGCCGCTTTCCCAACCGGGAGGAAGAAGCGGGAGCCCTCACCTGGCGACAGTGGCTCTTCGGCGTACCGGGCGGCCCGGACGCCTCGGAGAACGCGCCGGTCACCGGGGTGAGCGCCGACGTGGAGGGCGCGGAGAGTGGGAGCCTCCTCGACCAGCAGGTGCCGGAGGAGACGCGGCGGAAGGCGAACGGGGAGCGGTGAGCCGGCGGTATCCGATTTGCCATGCCGAGGGGCGGACCCACGGCGGTCCGGAGCGGCCCCTGGTCACCCGTGCGGAGGACCCATGAAGAATCTGTTTCGAGCGCTTCTCGCCGGATGGGGAGCGAAGAAGCTCGGCGGCGGCTGCATCTCCACCATCCTCATCTTCATCCTGCTCTACTGGCTGCTGGGCGTCGTGTTCTGAGCCGGCGGCGCAGAACGAAGCACCCCGGCGCCGTCTGCGGCGCCGGGGTGCTTCGCGCAGGATATTCAGCACCGTGGCTAGACGATCCGCAGCCCGTGCTTCGAGAGCGGCAGCGAGCGGATGCGCTTCCCCGTCGCGGCGAAGATCGCGTTGCACACCGCAGGCACCACCGGCGGGAGCGCCGGCTCGCCCAAACCGGTCGGCGAGACATCACTCTTCAGGAAGTGCACCTCCACCTCGGGCGCCTGCCGCATGCGCAGCAGAGGAAAGGTGTTGAAGTTCCCCTCTTTCGCGCGGCCTCCCTCGATGGTGATCTCCTGCGCGAGCGCCTCCCCGATCCCGTCGAGCACGGCGCCCTGCACCTGGTTCACCGCGCCGCTCGGATTGATGATCTGGCTGCCGACGTCGCCGGCGACCCAAACCTTGTTCACGCGGAAGGTGCCGCCGTCGGCCACGGTCACCTCCGCGACCTCGGCGAAGTAGCCGCGGTGGCTGAAGTGGAAGGCGACGCCCCGGCCGGTGCCGGCGGGGAGCGGCGAGCCCCAGCCGGACTTCTCGGCCACCAGCTCCAGCACCGCGCGCATGCGGCCGGCATCGTACCCGCCTCGGCCGTCGGGCGCCTCCACGAAGCGCGGCTCGCCGAGCAGGTCGAGCCGGAACTGCACCTGGTCCTTCCCGGCCGCGTGCGCCAGCTCGTCCAGGAAGGAGTGGAAGACCCAGGCGAAGGCGTTGCTCCGCGGCGCGCGCAGCGGGCCCGTAGGGACGCCGAGGGGCATCGCCGAGACGTCGATGGCCAGGTTCGGGACGAAGCCCGCCGGGAACTCGCTGGGCGAGATGTCGGCGCTCCCGGCGTAGCGCTCGCCGTCGCCGAAGGTGACGAAGTGGTCGCGCCAGGCCACCAGGGAGCCCGAGGCGTCCACGCCCCCCTCGAGGAAGTGGAAACCCGCGGGACGATAGAAATCGTGCCGCATGTCGTCCTCACGGGTCCAGAGCAGCTTCACCGGCACCCCGGCCTCGCGGGCGATCCAGGCGGCCTCCACCATGAAGTCGCTGTTGAGGCGCCGGCCGAAGCCGCCTCCGGAGCGGGTGATGTGGACGACCACGTCCTCCTCCGGGAGCTCGAGGGTGCGCGCGATCAGCTCGCGACCGGACTGCGGGTTCTGGGTGGGAGCCCAGATCTCCATCTTCCCGTTCTCGAAGCGCGCCGTACAGTTCTGCGGCTCCAGCGGGGCGTGCGCCAGGAAGGGATAATAGTACTCGGCCTCCACTACCTTCTCCGCCCCGCGCAGCGCCGCGTCCACGTCGCCGTCGCTGCGGAGCGTGACGCCCGGCGGCTGCGCCGCGAGCTCCTTCGCGCGGCGGGCGAATCCCTCGCTGCTCTGCGCTGCGGTCGCGCCCTCGTCCCACTCGGCCGAGAGCTTCCCGCGGGCCTGGTTCGCCGCCCACCAGGTGTCGGCGAGGATCGCGACGCCGCCGAGCAGACCCGCCAGGTCGGAGCCGCCCTCGACGACGAAGGCCTGCCTCACCCCGGGCATCGCCCGCACGGCGTCCAGGTCGGCGCGGGCCACCTTCCCGCCGAAGACCGGCGACTTCTCGAACACCGCGTGGAGCATCCCGGGCAGCTTCATGTCAATGCCGAAGAGAGGCTCGCCGCGCACGATCTTCGGGTTGTCGACGCCCGGGATCGGGGTGCCGATGATCCGGTAGTCTTTGGGCTCCTTGAGGGGCACCGCCTCGAGGTCGGGAACCGGCAGGGTCGCGGCGACGGCCACGAGGTCCCCGTAGCCGGCCGAGCGGCCGCTGCCGGCGTGATGGACGCGGCCGGAGGCCGCGGAGCACTCCGCCTCGGACACGCCCCAGCCGCGCGCCGCCGCAGCGATCAGCATCACCCGGCCGACCGCGCCGACCTGGCGCAGCTGGTCCCAGTGCATAGGGGTGGCCGTGCTCCCGCCGGCGAACTGCCGGCCGTATAACGTGGGGTCGTTGAGCGCCTGCTCGATGCGGACGTCCTTCCAGTCGACCTCCAGCTCCTCGGCGATCAGCATGGGGAGCATGGTCTTGATCCCCTGGCCGATCTCGGGATTCTTGCTGACGAGGGTGACGGTGCCGTCCGCTTCGATGCGGATGAAGGCATTGGGGGTGAAGGCGGCGCGCGAGGCGTCGGCGCCGCGCCCCGGGGTGGCCGCATCCGCGGTGGCCGGCTCGAAGGAGAAACCGAGCAGCATTCCGCCACCGGTCATGGCGGAGACGCGGAGGAAGGTGCGGCGGTCGAGCGACGCGTTGACCACGGGGCCTCCTTACCTTGCGAGCGTTCGCGGGGAGTTGGACGCGGCCGGGGCCGAGTCCGTGGGGCCCATGGCGGCGGCCCGGTGGATGGCGGCGCGGATCCGCAGATAAGTGGCGCACCGGCAGAGATTTCCGCTCATGGCGGAGTCGATCTCCTCGTCGGTGGGCTCGGGGCTGCGCGCCAGCAGCGCCGCGGCCGACATGATCTGCCCGGCCTGGCAGTAGCCGCACTGCGGGACGTCGAGCTCCTGCCATGCTTTCTGGAGGGCGTGCGTCCCATCGGGCGAGAGCCCCTCGATGGTGGTGATCGGCCCGCTCGCCGCGCGGGAAACCGGGACCGAGCACGACCGGACCGGCCGTCCGTCCAGGTGCACCGTGCAGGCGCCGCACTGCGCGATGCCGCAGCCGAACTTGGCGCCCGGCAGGTCGAGCACGTCGCGCAGCACCCAGAGCAGGGGCATGTCCTCCGGGACGTCCACCCGGGCGGTCCGGCCGTTGACGTTCAGTTCGAATTCCATGGAGGAACCCCCTGGCGAGCGTGTACGCAAGCGCCACCGTGACGGGTCGGTGGCGGCGAAACGAGAGGAAGAGCCCCGCGGATGGGGCCCGCGGAGCCGGCACCCCGCGCGAAAGATCTTACAGGAAGTCCAGGCAAGCGCCCGATCCTTGAAGATAGTCGCGAACTTCCTGCCACGTCAAGCGAAACGGCGTCAGGATCCCACCCGCCGGCGTCTGGAGCGGGAAAACATGCGGAGGCCCGGCACGCACTTTGCTTTCTCCACCTCGAGTACCCCCGCGCGGCGGGTCCCGCCCTTCGCCGCCGGAAAGTCCTGCCGATCGTGAGGTGCACGGATGCAATCCAGAACGATCCTGGTGGTGGACGACTGCGCCGACAACCGCGTCGTCTACGGGAGCCTCCTCGAATTCTTCGGATTTCGAGTCGTCGAAGCGTGTAACGGCGACGAGGGAGTGCGGCAGGCCGGACAGCACCTTCCCGACCTCATCGTCATGGATCTGGCCATGCCCGTCATGAGCGGCCTGGAGGCGACCCGCCTGCTCAAGCGGGACCCTCGTACCGCACGGATCCCCCTCCTCATCCTTTCCGCCCACGATACCGCCGCGATGCAGCGGGACGCCGTGAGCGCGGGTTGCGACGCCTACCTTATCAAGCCGGCCCGTCCCGACCGGATCCTCCGGGAGCTCGAGCGCCTGCTCGGCGTCGCGCTCGAGGAGGTCCCCGGCGCGGCCTGATCCGAAACCTTTCCCCCGCTCCTTCCGCGCCTCCCCGTCGACCCCTCGCTCCTCCCGTGCCTGTTCCGTAAGTAATGGGTCGCCAACGGCTTGTATCTTGCACTGCCAGCTCGATCCCGGGCGGGCGGCCGGACCGCGCGCTCCGGGTCACGGCAGCCTTTTCGCCCCGCGCTGCAGGAACCGCGCGGCGGAACGCCGGTAGGATGGAGAAGATCTTCTTTCGGCCGAGCGGGCGAACGCGCCGGAGGCCGGGTGTGCGATCGTGGAGTATCTGTCCCGCAAGGATGTTCTCGGTTATCATGGAGCGGCTCCGCGCGCCGGGGTGCCCTGTTTGGGGACGAAGGTCGGGCGAGCGCCGGGATGCTCGGGTAAGTGGTACGAGAATCGGCTCCTCCGACGCCTGGCTCGAACCGGGTGGATGGGCGCGCTACGCCGCCGGAACCGAACAGCCAGATGCGGAGGGAATAGATGCGGTTCGGGATATCTCTCGCCGCCGCCGGGGCGCTCGTCGTCTCGGTCGGCACCGCCGCGGCCGCCGCGGGACTCTCGATCGATGTGCGCGATCTCGTGCTTACGCTCGTCGGCCCGCGGGAGCGTCCCAGCGCCGTGCGTGAGATCCCCTCCGCGGCGGACCTCCCCTCGGCGGCCCCTCACAACTTCTACTTCGTCCGCGCGCGTTACACCGACGCGGGCTTCTTCTCCGATTACAAGGACTGGCGCACCGACTTCCCGAAGGCGGACCTCCAGTTCCTCGCGGTGCTGCGCCGGCTCGCGCGCCTGGACGCCCACGACGGCGAGCTCGCCGTGCGATTGGACGACCGTGATCTCCGGCGCTTTCCCTACCTTTACGCCGTGGAGGTGGGCCAGATGCGGCTGACGGAGGCCGAGGTCCTCGGCCTCCGTGACTATCTTCTGGCCGGCGGCTTTCTCGTGGTGGACGACTTCTGGGGCACCCTCGAGTGGCGGCGCTTCGAGGCGCAGATGAAGCGCGTCTTCCCGGAGTACTCGATCCGCGAGATCCTGCTGAGCCACCCGGTGTTCCACGCCTACTACGACATCGACGAGATCGTGCAGGTGCCCAACGTGGGGCTGGGGGTCAGGGGCGGCCCGACCCACGAGAGCGACGGCTATCGCGCGGCGGTACATGGCATCTTCGACGGCGAAGGCCGGCTGATGGTGGCGATCAACTGGAACACCGACCTGGGCGACGCCTGGGAGTGGGCCGAGCACCCGCAGTACCCGCTGAAGTTCTCGACCTACGCCTACCAGATGGGCGTGAACTTCATCGTGTACGCCATGAGCCACTGATGAGGGCGGAGGCGATCCCGGACGCCGCCGGGCAGACTGCTCCGGGGGAGCGGAGTTCGTCGGACTCCGCCCTCGTTCATGCCTACCGTCTCCGCCCGAGCGGCGTGCACGCAGTCCCGCTCGATGAGGCGGTGGCGCTCTTCGGCCGCCCCGGCAAGCACCCGGAGGGCGAGCGGCCGATCGTCTGGTTCGACTTCGTCTGCCCCGGCGCGCACGAGGCCCAGCTTCTCCGGGACCGGCTGGGCCTCCATCCGCTCGCCGTCGAGGACTGCCTCCGCGGCCGTCAGCGTCCGAAGGTCGACCGCTATCCGGGTTACCTCTTCCTGGTCCTCTACGCCGCGTCGCTCAATCCGAACCGCCACAGGACCGCGCTGGAGGAGCTGCACGCCTTCGTGGGCGAGCACTTCATCGTTACCGTTCACGACCACAAGCTGCGGCAGGTCACCGAGGTGATCGCGAGTTGGCGGTCGAACCGGGACGCCTTCCCCTCCATCGGCCATCTCGCGCACGCTCTCCTCGACGGCGTGGTGGACAGCTATCTTCCGGTGATCGACGCGCTCGCGGGCACCGTGGACGACCTCGAGCACCAGGTGCTCGAGGCCAGTCGCGACGGCCAGATGCAGCGCATCCTGGAGATGCGGCGCGAGCTGGCGGCGATCCGCCGCATGCTCTCCCCCACGCGCGACGTCCTCCGCACGATCATGCGGCGCGACGTCACCTTCCTCAGTTCGGCGCTCGTCCCGTACTTCCAGGACGTGCTGGACCACGCGGAGCGCGACGCCGAGGAGCTGGACGCGCTTCGCGACGCGCTCGCCGCCACGCTCGATGCCTACCTCTCCCTCTCCGCCAACCAGCTCAACCAGACCATGCGCCTGATGGCGGCCTGGTCGATTGTCTTGATGGCCATGGCCTGGATCGCCGGTGTCTACGGGATGAACTTCGCGCACATGCCCGAGGTCGACTGGCCCCTCGGATATGCCTGGGCGCTCGGTCTCATGCTTGTCGTGGGCGGGAGCATTTTCCTGTACTTCCGGCGCCGCGACTGGGTCTGACAAGCGGCACGGGGGGGAGCGCGTCAGGCGCTCCCTGTCACTCCGCCCATCACGGGAAGCACCACTCCCGTGATGTAGCCGGCACACACCGGCGAGGCGAGGAAGACGTACGCGGGGGCGAGCTCTTCAGGCTGCGCCGGCCGCTTCATCTTCGTGGACTCCCCGAACGTCTCCACGTTTTCCGGGGGCTGGTCGGCCGGGTTCAGAGGGGTCCAGACAGGCCCCGGGGCCACGGCGTTCACGCGGATCCCCCTTTCGGCGAGATTGGTGGCGAGCGCCTTCGTGAAGGCGTGGATCGCCCCCTTCGTGGCCGAGTAGTCCAATAGAACCGGCTGGCCGAAGAGCCCCGTCTCGGAACCGGTGTTGATGATGCTGCTCCCGCGCTTCAGGTGCGGGAGCGCGGCCCGCGCCATGTTGAAGTAGCCCTGGACGTTGGTCCGCAGCGTCATCTCCAGGTGCTCGTCCGTCAGCTCCTCCAGCGACGTCGCGTGCTCCTGGAAGGCCGCGTTGTTGACGAGCACGTCGAGCTTACCGAGCTCGTCCACCGTATGCCGCACGGCGTCGCGGCAGAAGTCGGGGTCGCGCACGTCGCCGGAGATCGTCCTGCAGCGCCGCCCCTCCTTCTCCACCGCCGCCTTCGTCTCCTCCGCGTCGCGGTGCTCGTCGAGGTAGAGGATCGCCACGTCCGCTCCCTCCCGTGCGAAGAGGACGGCTACGGCGCGCCCGATCCCCGAGTCGCCCCCGGTGACGAGCGCCACCATTCCCTCCAGCTTGCCGGACCCGCGGTAGCCGGGCGCCTGGAAGTGCGGCCGCGGGTCGAGCTCCGCCTCGATCCCCGGCTTCTCCAGGTGTTGCCTCGGGAAAGGGGTCGTGGGCTGCGGGCGGGCTCCCGCCTGCACCGCTTCCGCCTCCTCGCCGCCCTGACTCTCCTTTCTCTCCCGGTCGCGGCGGTCCACCTCCCGCTGGATTCGCCGCTGCGCCTCGGCCGTGCGCTCCGCCGCCGCGCGGTAGCCCGCCATCTTCTCACTCTCCACCTTGCCCTCCTCGAGTCGGGTTGGCCTCTCCCGCGGCGACCTCCGCCGCGGGAGAGGAAGCCCCCCATGCAACGGGTGCGCCGCGCGCACCGCCATCCCCTCAGAGCGGAAGCCGCTTCAGATCCGAGCGGCTTTCACTAGCCGGGAAGGAAGAAGAAGGCGATCCCGAGGATGGCGTACACCGCCAGGAGCTGGACCCCTTCCATCCAGTGCGACTCGCCGTCGTGCGTGATGAGCGCCATGATCCCCGCGGCGAGCACGACCGACACGACCTCCAGAGGGGTGAAGAGCAGATCCATCGGACGGGGGCCGACGAAATAGCTGAGGAACACCAGGAGGGGCGCCACGAAGAGCGCGATCTGGATGGAGGAGCCCACGGCGATAGTCACGGCGCCGTCCATCTTGTTCTTGGCCGCCAAAAACACCGCGGTGGAGTGCTCGGCCGCGTTTCCGATGATCGCCACCAGGATCACGCCCACGAAGACCTCGTTCCAGCCCAGAGACTCCGCGGTCACCTCGGCGGCGGCCACGAGCAGCTCGGCCATCAGCACCACGCCCGCGGTGGCGACGAGGAGCAGCCCGACCGCTCGGCCGGTGGAGCTCCCGTGTCCGGCCACCTCCCCTCCGTGCCCCCCCGAGCCGCCGGCGTACAGATGGGAGTGCGTCCGCAGGGCGAAGACGAGGCTCAGCACGTAGGTCGCCATCAGGACGATAGAGATCTCCAGGCTGACCTCCAGCTCGTGTGGCACGGCGCCGGCCGGCGGCGCTGACGCGGCGTCTAGCCCGCGGGCCGGCGCGGCCGCCACATAGTGGAAGATCGCCGGGACCACCAGTCCGATGGCGCTCAGCACCAGGAGAGTCCCTCCCAGGCTGGCCGCCGTCCGGTTGAAGCGCTGCGAGGGGAAGCGGATCCCGCCGATGAGGGCGCTGAGGCCGAACACCAGCAGCACGTTCCCGATGATGGAGCCAGTGATCGACGCCTTGACGAGGTCGTGGAGCCCCGCGTTCAGCGCGATTCCGGCGATGATCAGCTCGGCCGCGTTCCCGAAGGTGGCGTTGAGCAAACCCCCTACGCCCTCCCCGAGCCGCTCCGCCAACTGCTCCGTGGCGCGCCCCATCAGCCCCGCGAGCGGGATGATGGCGAGCGAAGAGGTGGCGAAGATGACAACCGGGCTAGCGTGCACCCCGTGCTCGAGGACGAGCGCGACCGGCACGAAAACCAGCAGCCAGTAGAGCAGGTTCTCCGTCGCGAAGAGGCGATATCTCATCGTTTGCTCCGACCTTTCGTGGGAAGCCGCAGGGAGGCGGGAGAAGAGGAGCGTCGGTTCGGCTCGGGATCGCGCGGCTGCACGCCCGAGACCGAGCACGAGGAGTATAGGGGGTGGCGCGCCGAGCACCAGAGGAGAGGATGACACCATGGCGCGAGATGCCGCTAGGCGCCTATTTCGACACCGATGACCTCATTTCCAACGAGTCGTCGTATCTGCATGTGGCGGGAACGCTTCGCAAGCGAGTGCCGCGCGGCGGCGCGCATCCCGGAATCGGTACCGGGATACCGTAGCACTCAGCTCCTCCAGCCGCTGGACACTCTCGTGACCGCCTTCGATGCGGACTGCGTCCGCGGGTCCGGCGACCTGCTGACGGTGGGTGCCCTCGGCGCCCGCTGAGGGACGCCGGCTCGAGAGAGATTCGCGCGCCCCTCGCGCGACGTGGGAGGACGCAAACGCATAAATCTTTGCGAATAGACATTATGCGGTATCTATCTTGCGGCTCAGAGGAGATGCTTTGCAGAACTCTGCTCCCGACGGAGAGAGGTGGTCAGGCGATGGACGTTCTACAGGAGCTGTTCGACGAGATCCAGCGGATCCAGTGCCTCGTGTGTGCCTTCCGCCACGACGGCTCCCGGCACCCAGGATTTCTCCCCACCCGCGAGCTGATCGAGATCCTGCGCATCTCTCCCTCCGAATGCAGCCGGGTGGTGAGCAGCCTCACCTCAGAGGGCCTTTTCGAAACCGTCTCCGATGCCCTACATCCGCTTCCCCGGGGTCTGCGCCTCACGGACGACGGGCGCCGCTACCTGCGGTGCTTCAGCGCGTCCCTCCCGCGCCGCTCGCGGGGAGTCCTCGCTTGAGCGGCGGAGGAACGCCGCCGGTTGACCCTCCTGCCATGATGTGCTAGCTTTCCCAGACTGCGGGTTACACTTCCGCCGAACGGCGTCGAGCTCCTTGGGTGGGAGAGGCGGCAGGTCGCTCGCGGCTTCTTCCGGCTCCCGGAGGCGGCCGTTTCGCGTTGTCACCGGTCCTGCGGCATCCGCGCCGTCGCCTCCGGGAACGAACTCTTCCAAGGATCCATATGTCTGCGCCCTCCGTCGCTTCCCGCTCCCGCCGTCCGGAAGGCTCCGACTCGGACGATGCGCTGCTCGCGAGGGCCATGGAGTTCTCGAGCTGGGCACGCACCAACATCCGGGTGATCATGATCGGGGCGGCGATCGCGGTGGCGGTCCTCGGCACGCTGCTCTACTACCGGGAGGCCCGTGCGGACCGGCTGGAGCGCGCCGCCACCGAGTTCATGCAGCTCGAGCAGACGCTCTCCTCCGGGAACGCGCAGCTCGCGCAGCGCGACCTGGGGCGCTTCGCCGCCCGCCACGACGGCACCCCCTACGCCGAGGAGGCGCGGGTGGCGCTCGCGCAGCTCCACCTCGGCGCGGGGGGAGGCGCAGGCGGCCATCGAGGCGGTCCGCCCGGTGGCCGACGAGCTCGACGACTCGCCGGTGGGCGTCCAGGCGGCGCTCCTGCTCGCGGCGGCGCAGGCCTCCGCCGGCAATCCCGCCGAGGCCATCGCGACCTACCTGCGCGTGGCCGACGGCGCGGAGCTCGGCTTCCGCCGCGCCGAGGCCCTCACCTCGGCCGCGACGCTCCGCGCTCAGGCGGGCGACTTCGCCGGCGCAGCCGACCTGTACGGCCGTGCGGTGGAGCTCACCGAGGAGGGGTCGCTGGAGCGCTCCATCTACGAGATGCGCAGGGCAGAGGCGCTCGCCCGGGCGGAGGCGCGATAGCGATTCCGCCTTCCCGCGATTCCTCCTTCCTCCCCCCGATGGCGCTCGGGAGCTGCCCCGCCGCGCCGTTGGCCGTCCTCGACATCCCCTAGTCCCATCGTCGATCCGGTGGCGCTGGACCTGCCGGGTCCGCTGGATCCGCTCCCCTGCCGAGATCTTCCGGCAGCTCGACCCGCAGTTCACCGGCCCCGGAGATCCCCTCGGTACCGTCCTCGGCCCCCTCAACATGGGGCAGACGTTCAGCCTCCTCACGATTCTCGCCGGGATCGTCCTTCTGCTGCGTGCCTGGAGGAACCGCGCGACGTGCTGAGCGGCGCTCCACTGCGCAGGGCATGCATCTACGGCAGCGTCTTGTCGCGGATGAGCAGCAGGATGCTGTTGTGCCCCACGATCTGGTACTTGCTTCCGTCGATCTCGACTTCGATCGCCTCACGGCGCAGGAAAACCGCGTAGTCTCCCTTCCTCGCCTGCAGCGGTACGTAGCGCATGTCGCCGCGCTGTCCGTGCGACCAGGGCTCGCCGTCGGTCGGCGACTCCACGGTGGGGTAGCCCGGGCCGACGTTCACGATGTATCCCCCGGCAACCGCCTCCTTCGACGAGACCCCCTGCGGCAGGTAGAGGCCGGAGGGGGTCTTGGAGCTCTCCTCCTCGGGCTTGATCAGCACCTTGTCGCCGACGACGATCACCTCTCGCAATTTGTCCGTCATCCTCCTCCTGACGTGGGAGTTCTTCGCCCCGGCCGCGGCTCCGCGGGTCGGAAAGGCGCCGCAATATGCGGTCCGGGACCGGCAGGGTCCAGGGGTGGCCGGGGGACCGACTCTTGCGGCCTCGGTCGGTCCCATTCCGCCGGCCGCTAAAGGGGCTCCAGCTTTCCGCACGCCGCGGGAGCGCGTATCTTGACCACGCTGCGCGAAACGCAAGCGATCGCGCCCCACGCCGGACGTGACCGCACCTCGCAATTCCGCAAAGGAGACCGATATGTCGGACAGCTTCGGCGCCCGCTCGACGCTTCGCGTCGGCGACCAGGAGTACGAGATTTTCCGCCTCGATGCGCTCGCGAAGCAGGGGCTCGACGTCGCCCGCCTTCCGTACTCGCTGCGCATTCTGCTGGAGAACCTCCTCCGCCACGAGGACGGGGTGACCGTTACCGCGGATGACGTGCGGGCTCTGGCGGGCTGGGACCCGACGGCCGACCCCGACCAGGAGATCTCCTTCTCCCCGGCGCGCGTGATCCTGCAGGACTTCACCGGCGTCCCCGCCATCGTGGACCTCGCGGCGATGCGCGACGCGATGGCCGAGCTGGGCGGAGACCCGTCGAAGATCAACCCGCTGCAGCCGGTTGAGCTGGTGGTGGACCACTCGGTCCAGGTGGACGCCTTTGGCTCGGTGGAGGCGTTCCGCATCAACGAGGAGCTTGACTACGAGCGGAACATGGAACGCTACGCTTTCCTCAAGTGGGGCCAGCGCGCCTTCGACAACTTCAAGGTGGTTCCTCCGAACACCGGCATCGTGCACCAGGTGAATCTGGAGTACCTCGCCCGCGTGGTCTTCGGTGCGGCCGAGGACGGCGCCCGCGGCCGGGGCGGGCGGAAGCAGGCATACCCCGACACCGTGGTGGGCACCGACTCGCACACCCCGATGGTCAACGGCCTGGGGGTGCTCGGCTGGGGGGTGGGCGGAATCGAGGCCGAGGCCGCCATGCTCGGGCAATCGATCTCGATGCTCATCCCGCAGGTGATCGGTTTTCGGCTGAGCGGCGAGCTCCCCGAGGGCGCGACGGCCACCGACCTGGTGCTCACCGTGACCGAGATGCTGCGGAAGAAAGGCGTGGTCGGGAAGTTCGTCGAGTTCTTCGGCCCCGGGGTCTCGAGCCTGGCGCTCGCCGACCGTGCGACCATCGGGAACATGTCCCCGGAGTACGGCGCCACCTGCGCCATCTTCCCGGTGGACCAGGTCACGCTCGACTACCTTCGCTTCACCGGCCGCCCGGAGGTGCAGGTGGCGCTGGTGGAATCCTACACCCGGGAACAGGGCCTCTTCCACGGAAAGGATTCGCCCGAGCCGGTCTTCACCGACACGCTGGAGCTGGACCTCAACTCGGTGGAGCCGAGCATCGCCGGTCCGCGCCGTCCGCAGGACCGCATCCCCCTCTCGCAGGCCAAGAAGGCCTTCCGCGAAGCGCTCCCCTCGCTGATGCCGAGCGAGCCCGCCCCGAACGCCAAGACGGAGGCGGTGGAGAAGGGCGCGGGGAGTCAGAAGGAGGGCGTCTGGGGGGAGGGGAGCGGTGCCGCGGACTCCTCGGTGGCCGCCGCCGCCCGCTCGGCGCGGAGGCTCAGCATCGACGGCCTCGAATGGGAGATCGACCACGGCTCCGTGGTGATCGCTGCCATCACGAGCTGCACCAACACCTCCAACCCCTCCGTGATGCTCGCCGCCGGGCTGCTCGCCAAGAAGGCCGTGGAGAAGGGGCTGAAGAGGCAGCCGTGGGTGAAGACGTCGCTTGCCCCGGGATCGAAAGTGGTGACCGAGTACTATGAGAAGGCGGACCTGCAGAAGTACCTGGACCAGCTCGGCTTCCAGACGGTGGGATACGGCTGCACCACCTGCATCGGCAACTCGGGTCCGCTCCCGCCGGAGATCTCCGAGGCGGTGCAGAAGGGAGGGCTGGTGGTTGCCTCCGTGCTCTCCGGCAACCGAAATTTCGAGGGGCGCATCCACTCGGAGGTGCGCGCGAACTTCCTCATGTCGCCCCCGCTGGTGGTAGCCTTCGCGCTGGCGGGCCGGATCGACTGGGACCCGTACAACGAGCCGATCGGCACCGGCCGCGACGGCCGCTCCATCTTCCTGCGCGACCTCTGGCCGTCCCAGGAGGAGATCCGCCGCACGATTCAGAGCGCCATCCGGTCGGACATGTACCAGCGGAGCTATGGGAAGGTCTTCGAGGGGGACTCGCGCTGGAACTCGATGCCGGTGCCGGGAGGCGACCGCTTCGAGTGGGAGGAGGGTTCCACCTATGTCCGGCAGCCGACGTACTTCCTGGGGATGTCGAAGGAGGCGCCCGAAACCGTCGGCGAGATCCGCGGCGCGCGCGCGATCGCCGTGCTCGGCGACAGCGTGACCACCGACCACATCTCGCCGGCGGGGAGCATCAGGAAGGATTCTCCTGCCGGCAGGTATCTCATGGAGCACGGGGTGGCTCCGAAGGACTTCAACTCGTACGGCTCTCGCCGCGGGAACCACGAGGTGATGGTGCGCGGAACCTTCGCCAACGGCCGCATCCGCAACCGCCTCGTGCCGGGGACCGAGGGCGGGATCACGAAGTACCTCCCCGCCGACGAGATCATGACGATCTACGACGCGGCGATGCGGTACGAACAGGACGGCACGCCCCTGGTGGTGCTGGCGGGGAAGGAGTACGGCTCCGGCTCCAGCCGCGACTGGGCGGCCAAGGGGCCCTACCTCCAGGCAATCAAGGCGGTGATCGCCGAGAGCTACGAGCGCATCCACCGCTCGAACCTGATCGGGATGGGGGTGCTCCCGCTGCAGTTCCGCTCCGGCGACTCGATCGCCTCCCTCGGCCTGGATGGCACGGAGACTTTCGAGGTGGTCGGGCTGGCCGACGCCATCGCGGACAACCTCACCGACTCGAAGGAGATCCTGATCCGGGCGGCGAAGACGGACGGATCCTTCGTGGAGTTCCCGGTCGTCGTGCGGATCGACACCCCTCAGGAGGTGCTCTACTACCGCCACGGAGGGATCCTTCAGTACGTGCTTCGGCAGCTCCTGGGCGCAAAGGACACCGCGGAGGCGGCGTCGGGTGCCCTCGCGGCGGCGGCGCAGGCGAGCCCGGAGCACACTCCCGGACAGAAGGCGGTGGACGAGAGCTCCGCGGAGTCGTTCCCGGCCAGCGACCCTCCCGCCTACTGAACAGCGAGAAGACCGGCGGCGGGAAGCGGGTGTCCGTCCGCTTCCCCCCGCCGGTCGCCGCGGTTCCACCGTTGACCATGAGCGACGTCGGACGGCACCTCAAGCTGGCTCCGGGGAAGGAGTTCGACCTCATCCGCCGCTTCCTTCCGCACGCGCCTCGCTTCGGGAGGGAGGATGTGCGCGTGGGGCCGGGTGACGACTGCGCGGTCGTGGTCGGGACCGGAATCGCCCTCTCCACCGATCTGAGCGTGGAGGGGGTACACTTCCGTCGCGAATGGCTCTCTCCGTACGAGATCGGGTGCCGCGCCGCCTCGGCGGCGCTCAGCGACCTGGCGGCGATGGCGGCCCGCCCGATCGGGCTCCTCGCCTCGGTGGCGGTGGCCGAGAGGGACGCGGACCATTTCGTCGTGCCCCTGATGGAAGGGGTTCAGAACGCGGTGGAGCGCGTGGGAGGGGTGGTGCTCGGCGGCGACCTCACTCGCTCTCCCGGCCCGCTGATGGTGGATGTGGCGGTCGTAGGACAGGTGGACGAGACGGTCCTCCGCTCCGGTGCCGCGCCCGGCGACGAGGTGTGGGTGACGGGGGAGCTCGGCGCCGCGGCCGTGTGCATCGCCCGCCTGCTTCGAGGCGAGGCGCCGCCGCCGGCGGCGGTGGCGCGCTTCGAATGCCCGATCCCGCGGGTCTACGAAGCGCTCTGGCTGCGGGAAAGGGGGGTGCTCCGCGCCGCTCTCGACCTTTCGGACGGGCTCGCGGGCGACGCCGGTCACCTGGCGACCGCCAGCGGCGTGGCGCTGGTGCTGGAGCGGGAGGCGATCCCCCTCCATCCGGCCGTGACGTCCGACACCGCCTCCGCGGAGTCCGCTCTCGCCTTCGCGATGTCTGGCGGAGAGGACTACGAGCTCTGCTTCTGCGCCCCGGCGGCCCGCGTGGCGCCGCTGGTTGAGGAGTTCGAGGCGGAGTTCGGAGTGCGCATCTCCCGGGTGGGGAGGGTGGAGGAGGGGCTCGGCGTCTTCTGGCGCGCGTCCGGCGGCGCGCGGGAGCCGTTGGAGGGCGGCGGGTTTCAGCACTTCGGAGGGAAAGAGGCGTGATCCGCTTCATCTGGGTGATGCTCAACATCGCGCTCGCCACCCTCTTCTTCGGCACCATCGCGATGGCGGCCGCGCTCCTCCGGGTGCGCGGCCGCATCTACTTCTGGTGCACCCAGCAGTGGAGCCGCGGCATCCTCTGGGCCGCCGACACGCCCGTGGTCTGCCACGGCGCCGAGCGCGTGGATTGGGCGGGGCCGCAGGTCCTCGTCTCCAATCACATCTCAGGCTACGACATCTTTGCGATCGCCTCGGTGCTCCCCGTTCCCTTCTATTTCGTGGGAAAGAAGGAGCTCGACCGTATTCCCTTCTTCGGCTTCGCGTGGCGGGCCGCGGGGCACATCTCCGTCGATCGATCCAACCGCGCCAGCGCGGTGCAGAGTCTCTCCCGCGCCGCGGAGAGGATCCGCCGCGATGGCGGGTCGGTGATCATCTTCCCGGAGGGGACCCGGTCGCGCGACGGCGAGATGCTCCCCTTCAAGAAGGGCGCTTTCGCCCTGGCGCGCGAGGCGGGCGTTCCGATCGTTCCCGTGGTGGTCACCGGGAGCGACCGCATCCAGAAGGAGAGCGGTTACCGCGTGCATCCGCACCCGGTCCACCTCTTCTTCGGTCCTCCCTTTCCGACCGCTGCGCTCGAATCGGCGACATCCGACGAGCTGGCCGTCCGCGTCCGCTCGCACATGGAGGAGATGCAGCGCGCGGCGCGCGGGGCGACCCCCGCGCCGGACGCCTGAAGCGGGCGTCCGGCCGCGGGTTGGACGACGAGCGCCTACTGCGCGGTACCCGCTCGGGTACCATCCAGGTCGGTGAAATCGACGGGAACGCCGGGTTCGATCCGCTCGCTCAGAAAGCGGGCGTCCCAGTTGGTCAGGCGCACGCACCCATGGGACGTCGTGTAGCCGATCGTCTCCGGCGCGCTGGTCCCGTGGATGCCGTAGTGGGGCTTCGAGAGCTGCATCCAGACGACTCCGACGGCGTTGTTCGGCCCCGCCGGGATCACCGCGTCCTCCTCGTGGTCCGGAACTCCCGTCAGAAGATCGGGTTGATAGTGCCAGGTCGGGTCCGGCGCGATGTTGGTGATGCGGAAGTCCCCGCTCGGCGACGGTGCGTAGTCGGATCCGAGCGTCGTGGGGAAGTGGTAGAGGATCTTGTCCGTCGAATCGAGCGCGTGGACGAAGAAGCCGCCGTCCGAGATGACGATCTTCGCGACCGTTCCGGACGGTGTCGCCGCGGCGTCCCTCACGTTCGGCACCTGCAGCGTGCTCCCGGCCCGAACCGCGTCCAGCGGGACGTCCGGGTTGAGCTGCGCCAGGACCTCGGGGCTGGTGTGGAAGGTCTCCGCCAGCTTCTCCGTGAGCGACTCGTAGCACATACAGTCCAGCTTTGCCTTCTCGTAGATGTCCTCGGGGATCGGCACGAAGGGGCCCTCCACCTCCTCGGCGGTGAGGCGGTGGGTGGTCACGAGTTGCTGGGGCTGGCCCGCGAGCTGCACGAGCCGGTCGAAGGTCGCCTGGTCCAGGTAGCCGGTGGCGCGGAGCCCCTCGCGGCGCTGCAGCCAGTAGAGGGCCTTCTCCGTGTTCTTCCCCCAGCGTCCGTCGAGGATGCCGGGCGAGAAGAGCGCCCGGTCCAGGAGGATCTGTGCCTTGAGCACCGAGGGTCCCGAGACGTCGCCGCGAAGCGGGAGATGCGTCGCGCCCGTATTTACCGCCTGCGCGGAGATCTGCTCCCACTTCTCCGGGTTCGCCGAGGAGTCCGCCTCGGTGAGAGTGTCGAGCTGCACCACCCGCTTCCAGGCCGCATCCGTGCGGCCGCGCTCCAGCTCCTCGGGAGAAATCGTCTCGTAGCCGCGGCCCACCAGCATCGCCTCCGAGGCGGGCTCGGCCGCGGTTTGCGCGGCGGTGCTCGCCCCCGCCCGGTCCACCGGATCCGCGTCGTCGGTGGAGCAAGCTGCCAGGGTGGCCGCGAGGAGAAGG
Source organism: Longimicrobiaceae bacterium (assembly GCA_965215255.1). Classification (GTDB taxonomy): domain Bacteria; phylum Gemmatimonadota; class Gemmatimonadetes; order Longimicrobiales; family Longimicrobiaceae; genus CBDCDN01. The sequence continues at coordinate 70,923 of CBDCDN010000014.1, forward strand.
GGACGCCAGACTCTAGTTCGCATGCTCCGCTGGATTCGAGGGTGATTTGCCCAATGGTTCCGCCGATCTTTTGCAAAGGCTGTGCCCCGGCGGAGGGAGAGGGGAACTCGTAGCGGGCCGGCTACTTACACGGTCCGGGCCGCGGAACGGGGGCGATTCGCCGGCGGGCGCGGCCCCGGGATCGCGGAACCGGCAGGTGGGAAGCCCCTCGAGCCGACCGATCGCTAACCCTCTCCCCCCTTCGCCTCTCGGAAGGCGCGCAGCTTGTTGCGGATGGTCTTCACGTCCAGACCGAGGCGGCGCGCCGCCTCGGCCTTGTTGTTCCCCACGTACTCCAGCGTGCGCAGGATGAGGCGGCGTTCCGCCTCGGCCGCGGGGGTGCCGACGGGAACCACCACCACCGGCTCCTCCGTCCGCTCGGCCTGCCGGATGTATACCGGGAAGTGTGACGGCTCGAGCCACCGGTTCCGGGCTACGATGACCGCCCGCTCCATCACGTTGCGCAGCTCGCGCACGTTTCCCGGCCAGCGGTACTCCCGGAGACAGTCCAGGGCACCGTCGCGCAGCCCCTCCACCTCCGTGCCATGCTTGCGGTTGAAGTCGCGGATGAAGTGCTGGCAGAGGAGCGGGAGATCGTCCAGCCGCTCGCGAAGCGGGGGCACGAAGAGCTCGAAGACGTTGAGGCGGTAGTAGAGGTCCTCGCGGAGATGCCCCTCGCGTAGCGCCTCCGTGGTGTCGCGGTTGGTGGCGGCGAGGACGCGCACGTCGAACGAAATCTCCTTCCGCCCGCCGAGCCGCCGTACCCGCCCGTCCTCCAGTATGCGCAGCAGCTTCGGCTGCAGTCCCACCGGCATTTCCGCCATTTCGTCGAGGAAGAGCGTCCCACTGTCGGCCTGCTCGAAGCATCCCGGCCGGCCGCGAACGGCGCCGGTGAATGCCCCCTGCTCGTGCCCGAAGAGCTCGCTCTCGACCAGAGTCTCCGGGAGGGCGGCGGTGTTGACGGCGACGAACGGCCCAGCGCGGCGGCCGCTCAGCTCGTGGATCGCGCGCGCGACGACCTCCTTCCCTGTCCCGCTCTCGCCCGTGATGAGAGCCGAGGCGTCGCTGGATGCTACGAGGCCGATGAGCCGGTAGAGCTCCCGCATGGGCGCGCTCTGCCCGATCATCCCGCCGAGGCCGGCGCGGCCGTCCAGGGCCGCCTCCAGACGACGCGCCTCGCGGCGGCGCTCCAGGTCGGCGACCACCGAGTCCAGCAGGACGGAGAGCTTCGCGTGGTCGAGTGGCTTCACGAGGAAGTCCTCCGCCCCCTCCTTCATCGCCTCCACCGCATCGTCCACCCGGGCATGTGCCGTCATCAGGATCACCGGGAGCCCGCGACGCGTGCCCGCCTTCAGGCGCCGCAGCAGCTCCAGCCCCGATGCCCCCGGCATGACCACGTCGGAGAGGACCAGATCCGGCTCGAACTCGTCGAGCAGAGCCTCGGCCTCGTCCACCGCCGCGGCGGCGCGACACTCGTATCCCGAGTGCTCCAGCCGCGCGGTGAGCACCTCCCGAAGCTTCGGCTCGTCATCGACGATCAGCACTCTCACCTTCTTGTACATCGGTTCCGCTCCTGGACCGAGATGCGGCTTCTACCCCGGCGCGCCCCCCGAGGTGCCGGATCGGCGTCCGGGGACAAATTCCCGGCTTCGAGACGCGATCAGGAAAAACTTCCCTGAATTGCGCTCGCTTCCCCGCGGACTCCAACCCGCGTCGATCATGTGTAAGTGTATTTTCGGCAGAGAGTTGAAGTAAGTAGAGCGCGTGCGGCCCCACGCTTGCCTTATCCCGTTGTCGTGGGCAGGTCGCTTCAGTCGAGACCCCGATACGAAATGGAGTGCAACGTATGAGAAAGCGTGCTGTTGTCAGCGCCGTTGCGGTGCTGGGCACCGTGCTGCTCGCCTCGGGCTGCGCGACCAAGTCCCAGCTGCGGCAGGGACTGGAGTCGCAGACCGCCGCGCTGCAGGCGCAGAAGGCGGCGCTCGAGGCGGAGTTGGAGGCGGAGCGCGCCGCGCGGATGGCCGCCGACGAGCAGCTGGCCGCGGACCTGGGGGCACTCAATACCGATCTCGCAGGGCTCCGCACCGACTACGGCGTCCGCATCGCTCAGCTCGAGGGAGGGCTGGAGTTCGCCGTTCCGGTGCATTTCGGCTTCGATGCCTCGGAAGTCGATGAAGGGGTGCGGCCGGCGCTGGACCGCTTTGCGCAGCTCGTGCAGCGGCACTATCCCGGGTCTCTGATCACCGTCGAGGGGTTCGCCGACCCCGCGGGACCGGCGGCGTACAACCGGCGCCTCTCGCATGAGCGGGCCGAGGCCGTCCGAGAATACCTGTTGACGCAGGGGCTGGCGGAGAGCCAGCTCCGGGCGATCGGCTATGGAGAGGACCGTCCCGTGGTGCCGGGTGCGGCGGGAAGCGCCTACGGAGCCGAGCTCAACCGGCGGGTGGTCTTCGTCGTCGAAACGTCGGATCCGGCCGGGGCCGGGGGACCTGCCCGGCCGCCGTCGATGTAGTACGGGAGGCGGGCGGGCGGGGGCGGCGCCATGCTCGAGGATCTGGGCAGCTACCGCGCGCCATCCGAGAGCCCCGGCGCCGTGGGGCGGATTGTGGGACGAGCCGGAACCGGCTACCTTTCGAGCGAAGATCGCCGCTCCCGCCGAGGGCGGCGACGAGGTGGCGGCCGAGCCCGCCTCCGCGGGATCCGGCTCGGAGGGATGGCCGAGCGGTTGAAGGCACCTGTCTTGAAAACAGGCGATGGGCAAACCCCATCCGTGGGTTCGAATCCCACTCCCTCCGCTCGATGTCGCAGCACCGTTCGAGAGGAAAGAACCCCGCCCGGTGTGGCCTCCCTGGCGGGCAGACGGGGAACAGCCACCCCGGGTGGCGGGTAGGGAAGGGTATCGCCCGGGGCTCAGCGGAGCTCCGATCGCGATGCGCCTGCGGCTCTCGCTTCGACCGCCGACGAGAGCCGCAGGCGCTTTTCCGTGGTGTCAGCGGGCTCTCGGGTTCTCCGGCCCGGTCCCGCCGCCCCACGTAGCCGCCCCACGCACTACTGGGAGGGAATATGGCAGATCGAGGTACCACCCGCGCAGCCGCGGCCGGATCGAGCGTCGCGGCCGGCGCCAATGGTCCGATGGACGGCGAGGGCCTGTGGATCGGACAGCATGCCGTGGACCGAGACATCCTGATCTTCGATTCCTCCGAAGCGGATGCCGCCGCCCCCCTCCTCTCCTTCTACAGCCTGTCGCAACTCCGCACCCGCACCTTCTCCCGCGCCCTTCTCGGAACCAGCATCCAACGCGTCACCGACGATGTCCGCTGCGCGCGCGCGAAGAAGGATTACGCCCGCCGGGACGAGCTGCTTGCCGAGCACGAGGTCGAGCGCGAGACCGAACGCGCGGCGCGCGACGAGCGCCAGCGCGACCTCGTGCTCGAGCTGCACCGCAAGTTCCTGGCGGGCGCGGGGGTGGAGTACCAAGGGGTGCACGACGAGCCGCAGACGCGCAAGCGCGCCCGCCGCAGCGTCTGCCACTCCTGCCGCATTCCCCTCGACGACTTCGCCGGCGTGGTGTGCGGCGTGTGCGATGGCGTGCTCTGCTCTTGCGGCGCGTGTGGATGCGGCGCCCCCGTCCGCTCGCGCTGAACCGATTCTTCGTCCTCGAACCCGGGAGGTGGCTGGATGCCGAAGAGCAACAGTTCGAAGCGACTGAGGATGGAGGAGTATCGGGTGAGCCCCGGCGACCGTCCGGGGTGGGTCCAGGGGAGCAGCCGCTCGCTCACGGTGGGAGATCAGGTCTACTGCGCCGCCGGCGTGGGGACCGTCGCCTCCGTCCGTGGCCGCACCGGGGACGGAAGTCGGCTCGTTCAGATCCGGCTGGCGGACGACCAGGCGCCTCCCTTCTTCGCCGCTGCCTCCAACGTCCTGGTGCTCCCACGCTGAGCCCGGGATCCGGCGCGACGCGTCCGGCGCGACGCGCCGGGATCCGTGCAGGAGCCGCTCCCGTGCCCCGGGGCGGCTCCCCGCGTCTGCGCTCCGGCTCTCGTCGCGCGGTTCGATGCCCTTCCTGCGCCGGCTCCCTCTCGTGACCGGACCGGCGCCGTCCGTCGAGCGCTGGCTCGAGCACGTGGTCGAGGCCCACGAGGAGGGCCGCACCGTCCGCGAGGTCCTGCTGCGCTCCCTCCGCCTCTCCAGGCAGATGATCCGCCGGCTGGCGCAGAGCGGTGGGATCCGGTTGAACGGCGCCTCCCCCTTCCTCTCCACCGGGGTACGGGAGGGGGATCGGCTGGCGGTGAGGCTCTCCGCCGCGACCCCCAGCCGGCTCCGCCCCGTGACGATGCCGCTCTCGATCATGCTCGAGGATCCGGACCTCCTGGTCGTCGACAAGCCGCCGGGCCTTCTCGTCCACCCCACGCGCCGGAGCCACGTTCATACTCTCGCGCACGGAGTCCTCGCCCATCTAGGGAGCGGAGGAATCCAGGCGCACTCCCACCCCGTGCACCGCCTGGACCGCGACACCAGCGGACTCGTGCTCTTCGCGAAGCATTCGGTCGCCCACCAGCGGCTGGATCGGCAGCTGCGCGCCGGATCGCTGCGGCGGAGCTACCTGGCAGTCGCGCAGGGGACCTTCGCCGCCGAGTCGGGCGCCGTGGACGCGCCGATCTCCCGCAGCCCGGAGGATCCCTACCTCCGCACCGCCGCGGGTGGAAATGGAGCCGAGGCCCGTACGGCCTTCCGCGTCGTGGCGCGGCTCGCGGGGGCGACCGTTCTGGAGGTGGAGCTGGAGACCGGCCGCACTCACCAGATCCGCGTCCACCTGGCTCACCTGGGGCACCCCCTCTGGGGCGACGAGGCGTACGGGGGCGCAACGCATCCGCTCTGCGCGCGGACCGCGCTACATTCGTGGCGGCTGTCCTTCCTTCACCCGTTCTCGGGAGAGCCGGTGCGCTGCGAGGCCCCGCTCCCGGCCGACATGGAGGAGCTGACGCGCTCCCTCGGTACCGGTATCGATCCCGCTTCCCTTCGTGCGCCGAGGCTCTCCGCGCTGAGGAGCAGGTAGCCGGCGACCAGCTCCTTCGCTTCGGCGAAGAGCCCGTCCACCACGGGACGAGTGGACGTCCTCGAAACAAACCGTCCGGCCGGCTGGAGCGGGTGACCGTGGTGCACCTTGCCCCCGGACTTGCGCCGTCTTTCCAGTCGTTCAGCGCTGGAGGGCCTGGGGGCGCTGCGCGGCGGACATCGTGTGGTAGACTTCCGGCGTGGTCTCGCGGAAGATGAGCATGAACGCGGACGAGGCGGTAAGGGCGGGAAAGGTGCAGCGTGCCGGCGCCGTTGGCCGCCGTCCGGCGGAGGTTGGGAGCGCGCCCGAAACCGCGTGTTCCCTGGTCCCGGTCTTGCACCTTCCGGACCGCGGAACGGTTTTCTTCCGAGTACCCGGGAGCGGCATCCGGCAGGCGTTCGGCTTCGGTTCCCGAACGTGTTCCGGCTGGTGTGAAGGGTAGGCGGGGCGGTGGAGCGTCCAGGCTCGGGCGCGTGGTGACGCGCGACGAAGCAGCGGACCAGGCCGGCGCCTCCTGCGCCGGCTCTCCCCCCCGCGAACTCCAACGACGGAGAAATGATGATGAGTGTTGCGACGATCCTGCGGCGCGTCGGAGCCTGCCTCGTGCTCACCCTCGGCGTTTCGCTGAGCGCATGCGCTAGCGGAGGGATGGGAGGCGGCGGGGAGGGAAGCGTCGCCGTCGAGGTGAGGAACAATCTCATCCCACCCACCTCCCTGAGCGTCTACGCCGTGCCCGACATCGGCAGCCGTCAGCTCGTGGGCGTCGTCCAGCCCGGTGCGACGCGAACTCTGCGATTCAACCCTTTAGGCTCCGGCGGCCAGTATCAGTTCATGGCCGAAACCACCGAAGGGCGTGACATCGTCTCCAATCCTCTCACCATCTCGATCGGGGCGACGATCACCTGGGACGTGAACGCCAACCTGGCGACCGTCTCGGGCGGCTGAACGCGGTGTCCGGTCCGGAACCGGCATCCGAGGGATCAGCGCGGAACCCCTTCCGTGCGGATCTCTCACGCTCCGAAGCCTGGCGAAGCCGGCGATGCCGAATGGTATCCTGCTTTCCCGGTCGTCCCGCTGGATTCCTCCCGCTCTCATAGGCAGTCGAGACGGTGCGCGACTCCCGCGGCGGGGTTTCGCCGGCCCGGCCAGGCGAGGCGCGGGTCGCCTCCCACGGGGTGGCCGTCGCCCGCCTTGCGCGCCCAACGACGCAACGGTCTATTTCGTCCGGCGGTGCTCGGCTCGCCCGGAACGACGACCCTGACCTCTTCCGCATGACGTCCCACGTGCTGGTGGTGGACGACGAGGCCGACATCTCGGCGCTGGTGGCGTTCCACCTCGCGCGCGAATCCTACCGGGTGCGTACCGCCGGCAGCGGCTCCGAGGCGATCCGCGCGATGGAGGCGGAGACGCCGGACCTCGTGGTGCTCGACCTGATGCTCCCGGAGATGTCGGGGCTGGAGATCCTGGAAGAGATCCGCCGACGGGACGAGTGGCGCGAGGTTCCCGTGATCCTCCTCACCGCCCGGAAGGAGGAGAGCGACCGCGTGGAGGGGCTGCGCCTGGGGGCGGACGACTACGTGGCGAAGCCTTTTTCGCCGCAGGAGCTGGTGCTGCGGGTGGGTGCCGTCCTGCGGCGCGTACGGCAGGCGCCGCCCGCCGGAAAGAGTGGAAAGATCCTTCGGGTCGGTCCCTTCGTGCTGGACGTCGAAGCCGCCCGCGCACAGGTGGACGGGGAGGCTCTGGACCTCACTCCCACCGAGTTCAAGCTCCTCCAGGTGCTCATGGATCGCCGGGGGCGCGTGCAGAGCCGTCGTCAGCTGCTCGAGGCAGCCTGGGATGTGACGGCTCACATCGCCACGCGCACCGTCGACATGCACGTCCAGCGGCTCCGGACGAAGTCTGGCGAGGCGGCCGACTGGATCGAGACGGTGCGAGGCTTCGGATACCGGTTTCGCTCCGACCTTCCGGTCCGGTAGCCCTCCGTGCGCCTCCGAGCCGACCAGCAGCTCTTCCTCTCCTACCTGCTGCTGATCTCCGTCCTCACCCTTCTCCTCAGCGTCGGCGCCGAGTCCCTGCTGCGCCGTCACCTGGTGAGCACCGTGGAGGGGGACCTGCGGCGCGAGCTGGTGCTCGGGCGAGAGCTGTATCAGGCTTCCTCGGGACGAAGCGAGGATGAGATCGCCGACCGCCTGGGTTCGCTGATCGGTCGCCGCGTCACCATCATCTCACAAGATGGCACGGTCCTCGGCGAGTCCGACCTCCTCCCGGGCGGCTTCGCCGCCATGGAGAACCACCTCGGCCGCCCCGAGGTGCAGGCCGCGTTGCGGGGAGGGGTTGGCGTCGCCACGCGGCGCAGCGCCTCCGTGGGGAGCGAGCACCTCTACCTCGCCACCCTCACCCGGAGCGGCGAGATCCTCCGCCTTGCCGTTCCGCTCGCCGAGATCGACACGGCGCTGCGAAGCGTGCAGCGGGGTATCTTCGGGGTCGCGGCGGTGGCTCTCCTGTTGGCGATCCTCTTCTCTCTAGGTTTCAGCGTGGCGGTCACCCGCCCGCTGCGTCGGATCCACGCCGTGGCGCGCACCATGGCCGCGGGGGATCTCTCGCTCCGCCTGCGCGAGCGCCGCGATGACGAACTCGGTGACCTGGCGGCGGCGCTCGACGCGCTCGCAGATCAGCTCCAGCAGCGGCTCGCACAGCTCGAGGAGGAGCGATTCGAGACGCAGGCGCTCATCGACTCCATGTCGGAGGGGGTGCTCGCCCTCTCTCCGACGGGCATCGTACGCCGCGCGAACCCGGCGGCCCGGCAGATGTTCTCTCTTCCCGAGCACGCCGAGGGGATCCGCCCCGAGGCCGTGACGCGCCGGCCGGAGTTCCTGCGCCTGGTCTCTCTCGCGCTTGCCGGCGAGGCCGTTCCCCCCACCGAGCTGCAGAGCGACGGCCGCTCGCTCCTGGTGACTGCCCACCCGCTCCCCGACGGCGGGGCCGTGCTCGTCTTCCTCGACGTCTCCGAGCTGCGGCGGCTGGAGGGGGTGCGGCGCGACTTCGTGGCGAACGCCTCCCACGAGCTCAAGACCCCGCTCACCGCCATCCGCGGGTACAGCGAGACCCTCCTCGACGCCGAGCTTCCCGCCGAGCTGCGGGCCCGCTTCGCGGAGGTCGTGAAGGAGAATGCCGACCGCCTTCAGCGGATCGTCGACGACCTGCTGGATCTCTCGCGCATCGAGTCGGGCGGCTGGTCTCTGGCGGTGGAACCGGTGCGGCTCTCGGATCTCGCCGGTGAGGCCTGGCGCGCGCAGCTCGGCCCGGCGGGCGGAAAGAACGTCGCTTTCGCGCTCGACATCCAGGAGGGGAGCGAGGTCGCGATGGGCGATGCGGCGGCGCTGCACCAGGTCTTCACCAACCTCTTCAGCAACGCGGTGCGCTACACCCCGTCCGGTGGAAGCGTCACCGTGCGGGCGCGGCCGATCGCTGAGCTGCACCGCATCTCGCGGTCCCGCCGCGCCGCGGCCGGAGTGCGGGAGGCGGTTCCTTCCGCGGATGGGCGTTGGATCCAGGTAGAGGTGATCGACACGGGCTCGGGCATTCCCTCCGGGCACCTTCCGCGCATCTTCGAGCGCTTCTACCGGGTGGATCCCGCCCGCTCCCGCGCGGAGGGTGGAACCGGGCTCGGTCTGGCGATCGTGAGGCACCTCGTCGAGGCGCACGGCGGACAGCTCGAGGCGGAGAGCGAGGTGGGGCGGGGGACGACGATCCGCTTCACTCTGCGCGCCCCCAGTCCACTTCCGGCTTCGTGACCAGTCCGCTCCCGCGCGCGGCCGCCCTGCCCGGCGGCTCGAATCCTCGCGGCTCTCCGATGCTCGCCGGGAATCTCGTCCCGGCGCTTCTCCTGGGCCTCCTGACCCTCTTCGCGCGGATCGTTCCCGCCACCGCGCAGGCTCTTCCGGAGGAGCCGGGTCGCCTGCGGCTGGGCGCCGCCGAGCTGGCGCTCTCGGGCCGGGTGCAGACACAGTTCAACACCACCAGCGTGGACGGCCAGCCGGCCACCCAGTGGCTGATGCGGCGGGTCCGGCTGGAGGCGCGGGTGCGGGTGAGCGACCTGGTGGGGGGAAAGATCCAGCCCGACTTCTCCGGCGAGCGCTTCGTCCTCAAGGACGCATACGTGCAGCTCGGGTTCTCCCCCACATTGCAGGTGCTGGTGGGGCAGGCGCACCGGCCCTTCGCGCTGCTCACCCGTTTCAGCTCCCTGCGCATGCCGCCGATCGAGAAAGGCGCCGAGATCCGCGGCCGCCGCGCCTGGGACGAGGTCAATCTGGTGAAGGACCTCGGCTACAGCAGCCGCGACATCGGTATTCAGCTCCACGGCGCATCCCGGAGCGCGCCGCTCGGGCTGGAGTACGCGGCGGCGGTCCTGCAGGGGCCGGACGCCTCACGGATCTTGAAAGGCGGGGCCCCGCAGCTCGTCGCCCGCCTGGCGGTTTCGCCCGCGGAATGGCTGTCGGTCGGCGGGTCGTGGAGCCGGCACGACTTCGCCGCCGATGCGACGCGGCCGGAGGCGGGCACGGGACGCCCCGGGAGTGCGGTGGCGCTCGATCTGGCCATCCAGCCCGTCCGGCCCGGCATCCTCCTTCTCGCGGAGGTCACCCGCGGCGACTTCGATCCGTGGACGGGCTCCACGTTCCACGGCGCACACGCCTGGGCCGCCTACGACCTCGTCTCCCACGGCGCCGTCACGATGATTGAGCCGCTCCTGCGCGTCAGCCGAGGCGCGATCCAAAGCGTCCCCGACGCCAGCGACGGCACCCTCATTACACCCGGAATCAACGTCTATCTGGGCGGTCTCAACCGGATCATGCTCAACTACGACGTCTGGCTGCCGGCGGCTGGTGATGCCGCCGACCGGAGCTTGAAGGTCATGGTACAGCTCTCGTTCTAGATCTTCCCGCCCGCTCCATCCTTTACGATCTCGTTACTCTTATGATACTCTTTTGTCGTGACTTCGCCGGAGCTTCGCTCCCGTGCCGTGACAAGACCCCCATTGCATTCCGGAGGAGAGCTCGAGATGAGAAGAGAGTCCGTCGTGATCGGCCGAGTGGGTGCGTGGTTGGGAATCGCTTGCCTGGCCGCGGCCCAGGCGAGCGCGCAGACGGATGGGGCCGTGCGCATCGAGTCGGACGCGATCGAGGTGGGGATTGGCGGACGCATGCAGACGCAGTTCAACACCACTTCGGTGGAGGGCGTGCCCGAATCGCAGCTCTTCCTGCGGCGCGTCCGTCTTGAGCTGGAGGTGAGGGTGAACGACCTCGTTAGCGGCCGGCTTCAGCCGGACTTCGCGGGCGACCGGGTGGTGCTCAAGGACGTCTACCTGCAGCTCGACCTCGCTCCGGCCGTGAAGCTCCGCACGGGCAAGTTCTTCAAGCCCTTCAGCCTGCTGGAGAACACCACTTCCACCCGAATCCTCCCCATTGAGCGCGGCGCCGCCATCCGCGGCATCACGACATGGGACGAGTACGAGCTCGTCCACGACCTGGAATACAGCGACCGCGATATCGGGGTGCAGGTGATGGGTCAGCTAGAGGGGGCGCCGCTGGGGCTGGAATACGCGGCCGGGGTCTTCCAGGGTCCGGAGCACCAGCTCGGAGACGACGCGACCTACCAGTACGTCGCACGGGGCATCGTCTCTCCCCTGCCGGCGGTGAAGGTGGGGGCCGGCTGGAGCAACCGCGCGTTCGCCCGGTCCTTGCCCGGCGGCGACTACGACGTCGAGCGGGGGAACGCCTTCGAGGTCGACCTCGAGTACGGCTCCTTCTCGCCCGGCTTTCATCTCCTCGGGGAGGTGGTGACGGGGAGCTTCGACCCCTTCGCCGGCGACGACTTCTCCGGCGCCCAGGCGTGGCTGGCGTACCGCACCGGCGCGATGGGGCGCGTGGCCGCCGTCGAGCCCACGCTCCGCCTCAGCTACGGAGACGTGCAGCGCGAGTCCTCGCTTGCCGAGGATCTCGGAGGTACCCTGCTGACTCCCGGGCTGAACCTCCACCTCGGCGGCAGGAACCGCGTCATGTTCAACTACGACCTCTGGCTCGCCGACGGAGTGGCCGAGAACCAGGGGAGTTTCAAGGCGATGTTCCAGCTGGCCTTCTGACGGGCTGGGCGGATGGCCCCGGGAGCTCGCCCGACGTCGCGGTGCGCTCCTGAGGTCGCCGCTCCCGTCCGGTGCGCGACGCGCGACATCCTGAAAGCACCAGGCCGGCCCGCGCCCCCGAAGAGGTGAGGGCGCCCGCCTCTCTGGACGCCGTCGCTCCCTCTCCGATCCCCGCCTCCACTCGTCTGGCGAACGCCCTCGCCGTCACGGGTCTCCCAGCCGCCGAGCTCCCGATCCGCCTGAATCCCATCCAGGGATTCCGGTTTCCACGTCCGCGCGGCTCCCTTTGTAGTGGAGTCGTGACTGAAACGAGACGTTCGGACCCGTCCGCCGTGACATGCTTTCCCGAGGTTTCCGTTCGACAGATTGGAGTCATGGATCGATACATCTCCTAGAGGGGGAAGCTTGTCTCAGCGGAAACCAGGGCAGATCGAGCGCGCGGCTGGCCGATGGAGGACGATGCTCCGTCGGCTGCCGCGATATGGGGGCGCGGTGTGGATGGTTCTGGCGGTGCCGGGCTTGGCCGCGGCCCAGGCGGGGTCCGGCCGCGTGCTTGGCCGTGTGGTGAGCGGGCAGACGGGCGAACCGCTCCCGGCGGTGCAAGTCACCATCCCGGTGATCTCCCGCGGGACGCTCACCGATGCGAATGGCCGCTATATTCTCACCGGGGTGCCGGAGGGGAGCTACGAGATGGTGGTCCAGTCGCTCGGTTACGCGCGGAAGACCATCACCGGAGTCGAGGCCCGGGCAGGTCAGGCGGTGTCGATGGATGTCGCCCTGGATGCCCAGGCGGTCGCCGTCGAGGGGATCACGATCTCCGCGGCGCGGGAGCAGGGGAGCACCACCGCGCTCCTCTCTCAGCGCCAGCGCGCCTCGATGGTCGTCGACGCCCTCGGAGCGGAGCAGATCTCGCAGACGCCGGACGGCGACGCGGCCGCTGCGCTTCGCCGGGTTCCGGGGGTCTCCGTGGTGGACGGCAAGTTCATCTACGTGCGAGGCCTCGGCGAGCGCTACGGCGCCACCACGCTGAACGGGACTTCGCTCCCCTCGCCGGTGCCGGACCGGAAGGCCGTCCCGCTCGACATCATCCCTTCCTCCTTGCTGGAGAGCGTCGTCACCGCGAAAACGTACTCCCCCGACCAGCCCGGCGACTACGCCGGCGGGCTGGTCCAGATCGAGACCCGATCGACCCCCACCGCACGCACCCTGCGCTTCTCCTCCTCCCTGGGGTTCACGAGCGGAGCGACCCTCGACCCTGGCCTCAGCGCCTCGCTCGGGAGCATGGGCTTCCTCGGCTTCGGGGGCGGGGTGTTCGACCTTCCCGCCGGGATCTCGCGCGACGAGCGGGCGAGCCTCCCGTCGGACCCGCGACTCCGTCAGACCTTCGTCGACGATCTGACGCGGGGCGCCTGGGGGCCAGAGCCCTGGAACGTCCCCTTCAACGGCGGCTTCGGCTTTAGCTTCGGCGACGAGCTGGAGGTCGGTGGGCTTCCGCTCGGGCTGATCGCCACCGCTTCGTACTCCAGCGGCGTGTCGCAGCCCGAGGGGCGCGCGGAGCGCTTCTTCGTGGTGCAGGGCGAGACGCCCTCCCGCCAAGTCGATTTCGACGCGACGCAAACCGCGCATGAGGCGACGCTCGGCAGCCTCCTCAGCCTCAGCACGCGGATCAACGACACCGACATCGTGACGGGGACGGTGGTCTACAACCGCCTCGCGGAGACTCAGGCGCGCATCCTGGCGGGCACCTACGAGAGCCAGGGACCCTACCTGCAGCAGACCCGGGTGCAGCACACCGCCAGCTCCATTCTGAACTCCCAGCTGCGCGGGCAGCACGTCCTCGCCCCGCTCGGCGGCGCCGACCTGCGGTGGCGGGTCGCCTACACCCGCACGGGGCGCGACGAGCCGGGCACCCGAAGCGTCGTCTACCGCGCCTTCGAGCCGGACGCCGCCTTCCTCTTCTTCAACACTACGGAGAGCGGGCTCATCCTCCACCAGGAGCTCGTGGACGACGCCTGGAATCCGGGCGTCGATCTGAAGATCCCCTTTACCTTCCGCGAGTATCCATCCTCCGTCTCGCTTGGCGGCGCGGCGGACGTGCGCCGCCGTGACGTGTACACGCGCCGGCTGCGCCTGGTCCCGAACGGCTCGGTGTCAGACGCGGTGGCCGTTCTCCCGCCGGACGAGCTGTTCGCGCCCGAGCGGATCGGCTCCAACGCCGACCAGTTCCGGGTCGAGGAAACGACGTTCGCGGGAGACAACTACGACGGCGAGCTGGACGTGTTCGCCGGGTACGCCATGGCCGACGTGCAACTCCTGCCGCGCCTGCGCATGGTGGCCGGCACGCGGGTCGAGCAGGCCCGGCTCGGGGTCGCCGCGCGCGACCAGATCGGCCTGGGCGCCGAGCTCCCGGCGGCGGAGCTCGACAACACGGACATCCTGCCGGCCGTCAACCTGACCTACGAGCTGCGGGACGGGATGAACCTGCGTCTGGCCCTCTCGCGCACCGTCGCTCGGCCGCAGTTCCGCGAGCTGGCGCCCTACCTGTACGTGGACTACTTCGGCGGCTTCCCGGTCCTGGGGAACCCGAACCTGACGCGCAGCTCGATCGTCAACTCGGACGTGCGCTGGGAGTGGTTCTGGGGGCTAGGGTCGCTCGTATCGCTCAGCGGCTTCCACAAGTCGTTCGACGATCCCATCGAGCCGTTCGCCCTGGTGCTTGGCACCAACCCGGCGCTCACCTACGCGAACTCCGACCGGGCGTCGCTGTACGGCCTGGAGCTGGAGCTTCGCTCGGACCTCGGTCCGATCTCGGCGGCGCTGGAAAACCTCTCGGCCAACGTGAACGTCACTCTGGTCGAGTCTAGCGTAGCGGCCGACTCGGCGGTCATCTACGACGTCGCCCGGCCAGGCACCCCGCTGGTGATCCCGGTGACGAGCGGCGACCGGGCGCTGTTCGGACAGTCCCCTTACGTGGTCAACCTCGGGCTCACCTACGCCCGGCCGGAGTCGACCTCGGCCACTCTCCTCTTCAACCGCTTCGGGCGCCGCCTCGACGCCTTCGGGGGCCAATCCCTCCCCGACATCTACGAGCAGGCCCGCAGCCAGCTGGACCTCGCCATCGAGCAGCCGCTGGTGCGGGGAGTCTCGCTGAAGTTCACCGCGGGGCGTCTCCTGGGCAACACGGTGCGGTTCGCCCAGACGTTCCCCAACGGCGAGACGGTCTACACCCGGGAATACGACCTCGGGCGGTCGTTCTCTCTGGGGCTCTCCTGGGAGCCCCGGGACGGCCGGTAGGACGCGCGGAGCGAAGCAGCACCGCGGTCGGTTTGAAAGCGAAGCCTGAAATCCCCTCAAGTGGAGAAACGGAATGCGACCTGGCACCAATTGGAAGTGGATGCGTCTCGCGGCGGTGGCCGCCCTTGCCGTGAACGTCGCCGCCTGTGACGACGACAACCCGACGACTCCCGACCCGCTGGCCGCCCCCACGGGCGTACAGGCTACGTCCGGCGCCATGGGGGTGACGGTCAGCTGGGCGGCGTCGACGGGTGCGACGAGCTACACGGTCGAGCGCGACATCGTCGGCGATGTCGGCACCTTCGCGCCGCTGGCGACCGGGGTCACCGGGACCACCTACTCCGACACCACCGCCCGGACCCCTGGTCGCACCTACCTGTACCGGGTGCTCGCCGTGCGCGGCACCGAGACGGCGACCAGCGCCGCGTTCGCCGAGGTCACCCTGCCGGCCACGCCGCCCGAGCCGGTCGTCCGGCTCGGCCCGATCGGCACCGCCACGCGGACGCTCCACGCGGACACGACCTACATCATCTCCGGTACGCTCGCGGTTGACTCGGGGGGCGTGCTCCGCGTCCCGGCGGGCACGCGCCTGGTGGGCGACACCATCGCGCGGCCCTCGGCGCTCATCGTGCGCGTCGGCGGGCGCATCGAGGCGGACGGCACGGCGGACCGGCCGATCGTCTTCACCAGCCAGCGCCCGGTGGGGCAGCGCCGTCGCGGCGACTGGGGGGGGATCGTGATCAACGGCCGCTCCAACTGCAACTTCCCCGCGCCCTGCACCGGCGAGGCCGGCTCGGGCCAGTACGGCGGCAGCCGCCCCGACGACAGCAGCGGCTTCATGCGCTACGTCCGCATCGAGTACGCCGGCTACGAGGTGAGTCCCAACAACGAGCTGAACGGTCTCACCCTGAACGGCGTCGGCAGCGGGACCGAGCTGCACCACATCCAGTCGCACATGGGCTCCGACGACGGGATCGAGTGGTTCGGCGGCACGGTGGACCTCAAGTACGCGATCGTCACTGGCGCCTCGGACGATTCGTTCGATTACTCGACGGGCTGGCAGGGCCGCGGACAGTTCTGGATCGTGCAGCAGGACCCCGCCGAAGGCGACCGCGCCTTCGAGGTGGACGGCAACGAGAACGTATTCACCGCGCAGCCCTTCACCAATCCCACCATCTACAACATCACCCTTGTCGGCCGCGGCGGGACCGGTTCGGCCAACGCCAGCCCCGCGGGGATGCAGCTGCGGCGGGGCACCAAGGGGATGATCCGGAACGCGATCGTGATGGGCTTCAACAACGCGATCGACATCGACGACCAAGCGACGCTCGACAACTGCCTCGACGGCAGCCTCACGATCGCCAACAGCATCTTCTTCCAGAACACCAACCTCCTCGATGCGGACAGCGATACCTTCGAGGACCAGTGTACGGCCACAGTCGGGTGGGCCTCCATCCGACAGGTCGATCCGCAGCTGGGGGCGGCGTTCGACCGCTCGGCCCCGAACTTCCAGCCCGCCGCGGGTTCGCCTGCGCTCACCGGCGCCGCGGCGCCGCCGAGCGACGGCTTCTTCGACGCGGTCACCTACCTCGGCGCCGTGGCGCCGACCGGCACCCCCTGGTATCAGGGGTGGATCACGACGGCCACGAACTGATCCGGGCCGGCAGACGAGCAACCAGGCTCCGGCAGCGGCGCGACTGCGCCGCTGCCGGAGCCCTTTCCGGGACGCGCATGCGACGAGCTATGCAGGGGGGCGATGGTTCGCCAGCCCCCGAGGGACGAACGGCGCGGCTCCTGCGCCTCGCGCTGGCGGCGGCCGCGCTGGCGGGGTGCGCCGAGAGTCGGGCCGGTGAAACCGTGTCGGAGGCCGCGTTCTCCGGGGGCGAGAGCTCGGTGGAGGCGCTGGGACGCGGCGTGGTGCGCGCCCTCCTGCAGGCCGACACCGCGGCCTTGGCGGACCTGCGGGTGACGCGAAACGAGCACGACCGGCTTCTCTGGCCGGAGTTCCCCGCGTCCCAGCAGGAGCCGCCGGTCCCGGTGGACTGGGCCTGGGAGAACCTGGAGATGCGCAACGGGGGGGCCGTCTTCGAGTTGCTCCACCGTTACAGCGGGGGGGAGGTGGAGTTCGAGAGCGCGGAGTGTCGGGGCGCCACACAGAGCTTCGAGACATTCGTCATCCACGACGATTGCTATGTGCTCCTGAGGGACGCCGGCGGGAAGCGCCTGCGGGACCAGCCATTCCGCAGCGTGGTAGTGAGGGATGGAATTCACAAGGTGATCCGGTACTACAAGTAAATGGACAGGGCGGCGCCGGTTTACCCGACGCCGCCCTGTCTGTTACCGAATCGTGACACGGGACGGCTACACTTTGACGTTCCATTCCGACCACTCTCAGAATTGAATCGACCCATGGCAAATACCTGGACGCGCGGCGTGGTTCTCTCCCTCGGAGTGGCGACCCTCGCCGCCTGCGGGGGGGGCGAAGGGGGGAGCTCTCCGGCCCAGATGGCGCAGGGTGGGGCGGAGGACGGGAGCGGCGTGATGCTCACCGGGGCCGGGGCGACCTTCCCCTACCCGATCTACTCCTCCTGGTTCGACGCCTACTCGCGGGCGAATCCGGTCCGGGTGAACTATCAGTCGATCGGCTCGGGCGGTGGGATCCGGCAGCTCACCGAGGGCACCGTCGATTTCGGCGCCTCCGATGCTCCAATGAACCCGGAGGAGCTCGCGAAGGCGCCTAACACCGTGCACATTCCGACCGTTGTGGGCGCGGTCGCGGTGACGTACAACCTGCCTTCGCTGAGCCAGCCGGTTCGCCTGAACGGCCCGGTACTGGCGGACATCTTCATGGGCGGCATCGCGCGGTGGAACGATGGGAAGATCCAGCAGCTCAACCCCGGGGTGCAGCTCCCCGACCGCGACATCCTGGTGGTGCACCGCAGCGACGGCAGCGGCACCACCTTCGTGTTCTCCGAGTACCTGGCAGCCGTGAGCCCGCAGTGGAGCCAGCGCGTCGGCGTCGGCAAGCAGGTCGACTGGCCGACGGGGCTGGGAGCCAAGGGGAACGAGGGGATCGCGGGGCAGGTGAAGCAGACCGAGGGAGCGATCGGCTACGTGGAGGAGGTGTACGCGCAGCAGAACGGCCTCGCCACCGCCGCCATGCAGAACCAGGCGGGGCAGTTCGTCGAGCCGACGATCGAAGCGACCGCCGCGGCGGCGGAGGGAGCGGCGCGGTCCCTGGACCCGCAGGGCGAGCTGACCGTTTCGCTGGTCAACTCGGCGGGCGCCGGGGTGTACCCCATCTCCACCTGGACCTACCTGCTGCTACGTCCGCGGATGGAGGACTGCTCAAAGGCCCGGCCCCTCGCCCGACTCGTGCAGTGGATGCTGACCGAAGGGGACGCGCAGGCGCGGGATCTCGGCTACGCCCCCCTCCCAGAGAGCGTGCAGGAGATGGCGCTGCAGAAGCTCGGCACCATCACCTGCGGGCCGGGGAACGAGCCGATCGTCGCCACGAACTGATCGATACCGATGCAACCGGTTCCGGAACGGGTCGGGGTCCTCGGGGGCGCTCCCGCCCCGTCGCCGTGGAGGCGCCTGGCACCCGCCTGGGCCCGGGGCAACCTGCGCGACACGGTCTACTCGATCGTGCTGGTCGCCTTCGGCCTCTCGATTCCGCTGCTCTTCGCCTTCATCCTGCTGCGGGTGGGGGGCGCGGCGCTCCCCGCCGTCCGCGAGTTCGGCTGGTCGTTCCTGACCAGCACGGAGTGGAACCCGGTGGCCGGCGAGTTCGGTGCGGCCCCCTTCATCTTCGGGACCGTCACTTCGTCGCTGCTGGCGCTGCTGCTGGCGGTTCCCCTCTCCGTGGGGCTCGCCATCTTCCTCACCGAACTGGCGCCGCGCTGGGTGGCGGCCCCGGTGAGCTTCGCCACCGAGCTGCTGGCGGCGATCCCGAGCGTCATCTACGGCCTGTGGGGAATCTTCGTGCTCGTCCCCTGGCTGCGTGACTCGATCCAGCGCCCGATCGCCGACGCGCTGGGCGACGAGCTCGCCTTCTTCAGCGGTCCGGCGTACGGCGCCAGCATCATGGCCGGCGGGGTGATTCTGGCGATCATGATCATCCCCTTCATCTCCGCGGTCTCGCGCGAGGTACTCGCCGCCGTCCCGCGCGACCAGCGCGAGGCGGCGCTCGCCCTCGGTGCCACACGCTGGGAGATGACCTGGCAGGTGGCGCTTCCCTACGCCCTCCCGGGGATCATCGGCGCGGTCATCCTGGGGCTGGGTCGCGCGCTGGGCGAGACCATGGCGATCACCATGGTCATCGGCAACCGCCCGGATATCCCGGAGTCGCTCTTCGCGCCTGGTTACACCATGGCGAGCGTGCTCGCCAACGAGTTCGCCGAGGCGTCGAACGACCTCTATCTCGCCGCGCTCATGGAGGTGGGCCTGCTGCTCTTCGGGATCACCGTGATCGTGAACTCCTTCGCCCGGCTGCTGGTCTGGCACGTGGGGCGCCGCGGGGGAAAGGCGTGAGAGCCGACGTCGTCACCTTCCGCGAGCGGCGCCGTCGCAGCACCAACCTGCTGATGCTCGGGCTCACCGGAGTCGCCGCCTTCCTCACGATGGTGCCGCTGCTGCTGATCTTTTTCTACCTGTTGCGGGCGGGGCTCACCTCTCTCAACCTCGACTTCTTCACCGAGCTCCCGTCGCCTCCCGGACAGGCGGGGGGAGGGATGGGGAATGCGATCCTGGGCACGGTGATCCTCGTCGCCCTCGGCGCGTTGCTCGGCCTGCCGCTCGCTATCGGGGCCGGCGTCTACCTGGCGGAGGCCGGGACCTCCCGGCTCGCCACCGTGGTCCGCTTCGTGGCCGACGTGATGAACGGAATCCCCTCCATCGTCGTGGGGATCTTCGTCTGGGCCTGGGTGGTGGTTTCCATGGGACAGTTCTCGCTCTTCGCGGGCGGCGTGGCGCTTGCGATCATGCTCATCCCCATGGTCACTCGGACGACGGAGGAGATGATCCGGCTCGTCCCGAAAGAGCTCCGCGAGGGGGGCCTCGCGCTCGGCTTCACCCGCTGGCGCACCACCCTCGGGATCGTGCTCCCCGCAGCGAAGAGCGGCATCCTGACCGGAGTGCTGGTGGCGCTAGCGCGTATTGCGGGCGAGACGGCGCCGCTCCTCTTCACCGCGTTCGGAAATCCCTTCTGGGGATGGCGGCCGGACCAGCCGGTCTCGGCGCTTCCGCTGCAGATTTTCGTGTACGCCACCGGCCCCTACGACGAATGGCACCGTCAGGCGTGGGCGGGATCGCTGGTCCTGATCGGGCTGGTCCTTCTGGTCAGCCTCAGCGCCCGCTTCCTGATTCGCAGCCCCTATCGACAGAGATGACGCATGGCCGAGATTCGCACCAGCGAGCGGCATCCTGAGGCCGCCGCCGTGAACCGTCCTCCGCCTCCCGCGCCGGTCTCCTCCGGACGCCCGGCGGCCGAGCCGACGGCGGCGGCGACCGCCGTGGAAGCCCGGGATTTCTCCTTTTTCTACGGTTCGGCGCAGGCGCTGCACGGGATCTCGATGGCGATCCCGCAGCACCGCGTCACCGCCCTCATCGGCCCCTCCGGGTGTGGGAAGTCGACCTTCCTGCGCTCCGTCAACCGCATGAACGAGCTGATCCCCAACACCCGCCACGAAGGGGACATCCTGCTGCAGGAGCGGTCGATCTACGATCCGGGGGTGGACGTGGTGAGGCTCCGCAAACGGATCGGGATGGTGTTCCAGAAG
Source organism: Longimicrobiaceae bacterium (assembly GCA_965215255.1). Lineage (GTDB taxonomy): Bacteria > Gemmatimonadota > Gemmatimonadetes > Longimicrobiales > Longimicrobiaceae > CBDCDN01. The sequence continues at coordinate 91,231 of CBDCDN010000014.1, forward strand.
TCGAACCCCTTCCCGAAGTCGATCTACGACAACGTGTCGTACGGGGCGCGGGTCAACGGGCTGGCGAAGAGCCGCCGCGACCTCGACGAGATCGTCGAGCACTCGCTGCGTGGAGCGGCGCTCTGGGAGGAGGTGAAGGACCGGCTGGACCGTAGCGCGCTGGGGCTTTCCGGCGGGCAGCAGCAGCGCCTCTGCATCGCGCGGGCACTGGCCGTGAGCCCCGACGTTCTCCTCATGGACGAGCCCGCCAGCGCCCTCGATCCGATCGCCACCCAGAAGATCGAGGAGCTCATCTACGAGCTCAAGAAGGCCTACACGATCGTGATCGTGACGCACAACATGCAGCAGGCCGCACGGGTCTCCGACCTCACCGCCTTCTTCTACATCGGCCGGCTGGTGGAGATCGGACGCACCAACGACATCTTCACGAATCCCCGGGAAGAGCAGACGGAGGCATACATCACCGGGAGGTTCGGATGATTCCTGCGAGCGGCGGAGCGCGCCACTTCCACGAGGAGCTGGCGCAGCTGAAACTCAAGCTCCTCGAGATGTCCACCATGGCCGAGGAGCTGGTCCGCGTCGCGGTCGAAGCGCTTCGGGAGCGGGACGCCTCCAAGGCGGACTCGGTCATCCTGGGCGACCGCGAGGTGGATGCGCTGGAGATGGAGGTGGACGACGCCTGCATCCACCTGCTGGCGCTGCAGCAGCCCATGGCCCGCGATCTCCGCCTCATCACGATGGCGATGAAGATCTCCAACGACCTGGAGCGGGTGGGCGACCACGCGGTCAACATCGCGCAGGCGGTGAAGCACCTCTCCGAGCAGGCGCCGATCGGCCAGTTTCCCGAGATCGAGGAGATGGCGCGTCTGGCGAGCGAGATGCTCTCCGACGCTCTCGACGACTTCGTGCGCGGCGATGCACAGGGCGCGCGCGAGGTATGCCGGCGCGACGACCGGGTGGACGCGCTGCACGAGTCGATGTTCCGCATCCTTCTCACGCACATGATGGAGGACCCGCGGAAGATCGGCTCCTCGATGTCCACCTTCCTGGTGAGCCGGAACCTCGAGCGCATCGCGGATCTGGCGACGAACATCGCCGAGGACGTGGTCTTTCTCGTCGAGGGACGCACCATCAAGCACCGGTCCGAGTCGCAGCCGGCCTGAGGAAGTGCTCGGTGCTGAGTGCACCCGGCATCGGCGCGGGAGCCGGACAGCTCGTCGGTGCGCCAAGCCCGCTGCGGGTTCTCCCGAGAGGTCGGAGCACGGCGACGTGGCCGGGGCACCGGACGCACGTAGCACTCAGAACGTAGCACTCAGTACTTCCCTCGGGGCGCAACGCTTGCAAGCCCCGTGCGGAGTCGATCCCACGCGGCGCGGAGGAGCGCGGGCCGAGGCGGGTTGCCGCCGGCGGCTGGTCGGCGTACTATCCCGGCGTTTCCCGCACCCGCGAGCCGACCCGCTGAGAGCGCCGCATCATGTCATCCCCTGAAGGCTCGTCCTCCGGCCCCCGCGAGGGGGGAGGGGCCGAGCCGCGCGTCTCCTTCCCCCTGCCACCGCCCCCGATCGTGGAGGACCCGGTCGAGCTTCTCCTCGAAGAGGTGACCGAGGAGCCGGAGCCGATGCCTCTGCACTTCGGCCGGTCGCTGCGGGGTCGCTGCGTCGTGGTGACCGGGGGAGCGACTGGGATCGGCCGGGCAATCGCGCTCGAGTTCGCGAGGCACGGCGCCAACGTCGCCTTCAACTACTTCGCCTCCGGCGGCGGCGGTGAGCTGGCGGAGGAAGCGCAGCGCACCGCCCAGGAGATCGCTCAGCTGGAGGTGCGGGTGCACGCCGAGGCGTGCGACGTGCGGGACGCGCAGCAGGTGCGACGCTTCGTGAAGCGCGCCCGTGCGGAGCTCGGCGGGCTGCACGTGCTGGTGAACAACGCCGGGATCGCCCGCGACCGCGCCCTCTGGCGCCTCACCGACGAGCAGTGGGAGAGCGTGCTGGAGACGAACCTGAGCGGCGCCTTCTACATGATCCGCGAGGTGGCGCCGATCTTCCGGAAGCAGGCGGACGGAAAGATCGTGAACGTCTCCTCGGTGCATGCGGTGCGGAGCGAGTTCGGACTCGCCAACTACAGCGCCTCGAAAGCGGGGCTGCTCGGCCTGACACGCGCCGCGGCGGTGGAGCTGGGACCGAGCAATGTGAACGTCAACGCAGTGGCGCCGGGTTACATCCGCACCACCCGCCTCACCTCTGGCATCCCCGCCGAGATCCTCGACCGCGCGCGCGAGACTTCCGTGCTCGGCCGGCTGGGGGATCCCCAGGACGTGGCCAACGTGGTGCTTTTTCTCTGCTCCGAGCTCGCCCGCCACATCACTGGCGCCGTGGTCCCCGTGGACGGGGGGCACGTGCTGTAGGAGTAGCAACCATCCGGGGGGAACGTACTCCACGCTCCGTACGCCACACTGGCGGAAGCCGGGCGGGCCGGGATAAGATGTCGATCTGGAAGAACCGTGATCACCCGAAAGAGCGTGGCAGACTTGCATACCGTTACTCTGATTCCCGGCGACGGGATCGGCCCGTCTATCTCCGAGGCGGTCGTCCGAATCATCGAGGCGGCGGGGGCGCGGATCGATTGGGACGAGCAGACCGCTGGCGTCACCGCCCTGGACACGCGAAACACTCCGCTCCCCGACGAGACGCTGGAGTCGATCCGCCGCACCCGGGTGGCGCTCAAGGGGCCGCTCACCACGCCGGTGGGGGTAGGCTTCCGCTCGATCAATGTGGCGCTGCGAAAGGAGTTCGATCTCTACGCCAACGTCCGACCGGCTCGCACTCTCCTCCCCGAGTACCGCTACCAGGACATCGACCTGGTGCTGATCCGCGAGAATACGGAGGGGCTCTACAGCGGCGTCGAGCACTATGTGGGGATCGGCGGCGATCCCCGCGCCGCGGCCGAGTCGGTGATGATCGTCACCCGCTTCGGCGTCGAGCGGATTCTTCGCTACGCCTTCGAATACGCGATCTCGCACGGGAGGCGGAAGGTCACTCTCGCCCACAAGGCGAACATCCTCAAGTATACTCAGGGTTTGTTCCTGGACATCGGGCGGGATATGGCCCGGGAGTACGGGGAGCGCGTGGAGTTCGAGGACCGGATCGTGGACGCCACGGCGATGCTGCTGGTCATGGACCCGTACCGCTTCGACGTGATCGTCACCGAGAACATGTTCGGTGACATCCTCTCCGATCAGATCGCGGGTCTGGTGGGCGGGTTGGGGCTGGCGCCCGGCGGCAACATCGGGCGAGACGCGGCGATTTTCGAGGCCGTGCACGGCTCCGCGCCGGATATCGTAGGGCAGAACGTCGCCAACCCGGCGGCGCTCCTGCTGGGCGGCGTCATGATGCTGCAGCACCTGGAAATGCCCGACGAGGCGGCGCGGATCCGCCGCGCGCTGGAGGAGACCATCCGCGAGGGAGACTCGCTCACCCCCGACCTGGGCGGGAAGGCGACGACGACGCAGCTCACCGACGCCATCATCCGCCGGCTGTGAGAGCCTCCTCCGACCGCTCCGGGACGTGCCGCAACTGCGGTCGTGAGCGGCCGGCCGACCGGCTGGACCGGCTCCGCTGGTGCGACCGCTGCCGCCGGGAGGTGGTGCGGCGATCGAGCGTGGTGGCGCGGATGGTGGCGATCGCGGGCGCCCTCCTGACGATGGCCTGGATCTTCTTCTTCATCGGGCCCAGTCCCCGCTTCCTGATGGGCTGGCTGGTGCTCATCGCGGCACTCTACTTCTTTCTCTCCAAGCTGACGCAGCGCGTCGCCTTCGAGGTCATCCGAGGCCGAGGCGTCCCGCCCGCGGAGGAGCCCGATGCCTGAGGTACGCAACCGCTGGATAAACGTGCTCGCCGCCGTCGTCGGCGGAGTGATGCTCGGAATCGGGCTCGCGCGGATGATCTTCGCGTTCTCGCTCGCCAGCCTCGTCTGGGCCGTGCTGGGATTCCTGATCCTGGGGTGGGCGGTGCTCGACCGCCGCAGGTTCCGGCGCGGCACTCCGGAAAGCGAGGTGGACGGGGGATACACCATCGAATGACGCACCGACCATGGCCAAGTTTCAGGGCGTAGACTACTACGATGTCGACTCCCTCCTCTCCGAGGAGGAGCGGATGATCCGCGACACCGTCCGCGAGTGGGTGGACGACAACCTCCTGCCGGCGATCGAGGAGGCGTACATCGAGCGGCGCTTCCCGAAGGAGCTCGTCCCGCAGATGGCGGAGCTGGGGATGTTCGGCGCGAACCTCCCGGAGGAGTACGGATGCGCCGGGCTCAACAACGTGGCGTACGGCCTCATCATGCAGGAGCTGGAGCGCGGCGACTCGGGCGTGCGCTCCTTCGCCTCGGTGCAGGGCGCGCTCTGCATGTACCCGATCTACGCCTTCGGCTCCGAGGAGCAGAAGCGGGAGTATCTTCCCGGAATGGCGCGCGGCGAGATCATCGGCTGCTTCGGCCTCACCGAACCCGACTTCGGCTCCAACCCGGGGGGGATGATCACCCGCGCCCGTCGCACCGGCGACGGCTGGGTGATCAACGGCGCCAAGATGTGGATCACCAACGGCTCCACCGCCGACATCGCGATCGTCTGGGCCAAGACGGGGGAGCTCGACGACGTCGGCTCGATCCGCGGCTTCGTGGTTCCGACGGACGCCCCCGGATTCGCGGCGCGCGACCAGAAAGGGAAGCTCTCGCTGCTGGCCTCGGACACCTCGGAGCTTTCGTTGCAGGACGTGGAGGTGTCGGAGTCGGCCCTGCTCCGGAGTCGGGAGGGTTGAAGAGCCCGCTGATGTGCCTCACGCAGGCCCGGTACGGAATCGCGTGGGGCGCCGTCGGCGCCGCCATGGCGTGCTACGACGAGGCGCTGGGCTACGCGAAGGAGCGGATCCAGTTCGAGGGCAAGCCGATCGCCGCCACCCAGATCCAGCAGGTGAGGCTGGCGGAGATGCTGACGGAGATCACCAAGGCGCAGCTCCTCTGCCTGCAGCTCGGACGCCTGAAGGACGAGGGAAAGATGCGCCCGCAGCAGGTGTCGCTGGCCAAGCGGAACAACGTCGACATGGCCGCGGACGTGGCGCGCGAGGCGCGCCGCCTGCTGGGCGGGAACGGGATCCTCGTGGAGTACCAGGCGATGCGGCACATGGCGAATCTGGAGAGCGTCTACACCTACGAGGGGACGCACGACGTACACGGGCTGATCCTCGGACAGGACGTCACGGGGTATCCGGCGTTCTGAAGAGTCGTCCGTCATCGGTCTTCGGTCCTCAGTGGTCAGCCATCGGTCATCAGCTTTTGGTCATCCCTCATCAGTAAAGGCGATGAGCGGCTGCGAACGGTCCGGCGGGACGGACCGGGACCAGGAGCAGTCTCCACCTCCGCAGCGGAGGGAGAGCCTGAAGGCCCCTCGGATCCGGAGGCTGATCGCTGATCGCTTCAGTACCAGTTGGTTGATCGGAGGATTGCGCGCCACGGCTGGAGGGAAAGGGAACCGAAGGCCGAAGACCGACCCCCCGTGGGGTTGACCGGGCGGGTGTCCGGGCTTATGTTTATCGCCTTGCCTGAACTGCACCGCTAGCTCAATTGGCAGAGCAGGGGACTCTTAATCCCAAGGTTGAAGGTTCGATTCCTTCGCGGTGCATCGCGGTCGAGGCGGTGGTCGTGCGCCCGTAGCTCAGCTGGATAGAGCGTCTGACTACGGATCAGAAGGCCGGGAGTTCGAATCTCTCCGGGCGCACCTGACGCTCCTGTGGCGGAACTGGTAGACGCGCTAGATTCAGGATCTAGTGGGGGCAACCCCGTGGAGGTTCGAGTCCTCTCGGGAGCATGCGGGAGAAGGTGAAGAATCAGTCGGTCGCCCAGGTGCTGAAACTGGTAGACAGGCCAGACTAAGGATCTGGTGCCGGAAACGGCGTGGAGGTTCGAGTCCTCTCCTGGGCACTGTTTGACAATTCGGGAGGCGAGTTGGGATCGCGGCGCGACACGATCGCGTCGAGGAAAGTCCGAGCTCCGCAGGGCAGGGTGCCGGCTAACGGCCGGGCGTCGCGAGGCGACGGAAAGTGCAACAGAGAGCAGACCGCCGATGGCCCGTGAGGGCACAGGCAAGGGTGAAACGGTGCGGTAAGAGCGCACCGCGCTCCTGGTGACAGGAGCGGCACGGTAAACCCCACCCGGAGCAAGGCCAAATAGGGGACGAGGAGCGGCCCGCTCCGTCATCAGTCCCGGGTAGGCTGCACGAGGGTGCCGGTAACGGTCCTCCCAGAGAAATGATCCCTCCCCGCCTCGGCGGGGACAGAACTCGGCTTATTCCGCCTCCCGATCGCGCGCCCGTAGCTCAGCTGGATAGAGCGTTGCCCTCCGGAGGCAAAGGCCACAGGTTCGAATCCTGTCGGGCGCATCCCGCAAGAACAAGCCGCAGCGTAAGTCACACTGCGGCTTTTTTGCATTTCCTACGCTGTCGATCCGGTCACGGTCACCTTCGCTATCCCTCCACCCGCACCCACCGGCCTTCCGCGCCGCGGTGACGGTATGCCCAGGGGCGCTCGGTGGAAACTATCTCCGTACCACCGGGACCTCCGTGCCAAACGATCGGGCTCGCTCGCTCTCACATCCGCTGTATAGCTCCAGGCTCCAATCTGCACCCCGCGTTCGGCGGCGGGAGCCGGACGTGTTCAGCACCGCCACCTACAGTTCGAGCCGGGGTACCGGTTCGGAGACTCTGACCCGGAGGACTAAGGTGAACCGAGCAACATACCTACTGGGAGGCGCCCTCCTCGGATGCTCCGATCCGATGGAATCAGTGTCGCTCGACTTCCAGGCTACACCGCTCGAGTCCGAGCAGCGCACAGAGTGGTCCGTCGTCCGGCTCGAAAGCGGACAGCATCGGGTGACATACCGGCGGGCGGTGGAGGTTGCAAGCGACTGCGATGGCCTCGACGCGGAGCTCCTCCGCACTGCTGACAACCTCATGCTCCGCGTGCGCGAGTCGGCGGACTCCGGCAGTCGCGGGGCGGGCATCCCGTGCGGCTATACTGCCGTGATCGACGAGATCCCCTCCGGGCGTTACACCTTCCGAGTCGTGCACTCCGGCTTCGGCGGGGCGCCGGGCGCACGGGAGATGATGAAGCAGCGTCTTTTCATCCCGTAGAGAGCTCATGCCGAAGCCCCCGGAGCCCCAGCGGCTCAAGAAAGATCTCGGCCTCTTCGACGTCTTCGCCATCAGTACGGGCGCGATGTTCAGCTCCGGCTTCTTCCTGCTGCCGGGGCTCGCCGCGGCGCAAGCAGGACCCTCGGTGGTCCTGGCGTACCTGCTGGCCAGCTTCTTCATCATGCCGGCCATGTTCAGCGTGGCGGAGCTCAGCACCGCGATGCCTCGCGCCGGCGGTGCCTACTACTTCCTCGACCGCAGCATGGGCCCGCTCATGGGGACGATCGGGGGACTCGGGACGTGGCTAGCGCTGGTCCTGAAGAGCGCCTTCGCGCTGGTCGGGATGGGGGCCTACCTCGCCATCTACGTGGAAGTGCCGGTGAAGCCGCTGGCCGTAGCGCTGACGGTGCTCTTCGCCGTGATCAACGTGGTGGGGGCGAAGGAGACGAGCGGTCTGCAGCGCATCCTGGTGACCGCGCTGGTCGGCATCCTCGCGTTCTTCATCGTCCAGGGTCTGGTGGAGGTGTTCTCCATCGGCATCGGGCGCACGGTCCGCGAGCAGTTCACCCCGTTCCTCCCCTTTGGCGTAACGGGGCTCATCGGGACGATCGGTTTCGTCTTCGTCTCGTACGCTGGGCTCACGAAGGTCGCGAGCGTCTCCGAGGAGGTCCGGGACCCGGAGCGCAACATCCCACTCGGGATGATGCTCTCCCTCGCCATCACCACCTTCGTGTACGTGGTAGGCGTCTACATCATGGTCGCGGTCCTCAACCCCGTCGAGCTCCGCTCGGACCTGACGCCCGTCGCTACCGCGGCGGCGGCGTTCTTCGACTGGCTCCCGCGGGGGGCGGGCGTGGTGCTGATCGTGATCGCCGCCATCGCGGCCTTTGCCTCCACCGGCAATGCCGGGATCCTTTCCGCCTCCCGGTACCCGCTCGCGATGGCGCGGGACCGGCTGGTGTGGGGCGGGTTCGAAGAGGTGGGGCGCTTCGGCACCCCTACGCGCGCGATCGTCGCCACGAGTCTGCTCATGATCGTGATGATCATCGGCTTCGACATCGAGGGGATCGCGAAGCTCGCCAGCGCCTTCCAGCTTCTGCTCTTCTCGCTTCTGAGCTTCGCCGTCGTCGTGATGCGCGAGAGCCTCATCGAGGGGTACGACCCCGGGTACCGCTCGCCGTTCTACCCGTGGATGCAGATCGTGGGGATGGTCGCGCCGCTCTGGCTGATCGCGGAGATGGGGCACCTGGCGATCCTGTTCACGCTGGGGCTGGTTGCGCTCTGCATCGGCTGGTACTTCTATTTCGCGCGCGGACGGGTGGAGCGGGAGGGAGCGATTCTCCACGCCTTCGCCCGCATGGGGGAGAGCCGCTACGAGGGGCTGGATCTGGAGCTGCGGGGGATCGTCAAAGAGAAGGGACTGCGGACCGAGGACCCGTTCGATACCGTGGTCGCCCGGGCGGCCGTTCTGGACCTGGCCGAGGCGACCCCGTTCTCCGTCGTAGCGCGGCAGGCGTCGGGCATTCTCGCCGAGCGTACCGGCGTGCCCGCGGAGCGGCTCGAGAAGGACTTCCTTCGCGAGGCGGCTGTGGACTTGATGCCGCGTGCTCGTGGCGCCGCGTTGCCCCATACCCGCGCCCGTGAGATCGAGCACCCCGAGATGGTGCTCGTCCGCTGCCGCGCGGGAATCCAGTTCGGGGAATTTGGTCCGGACCAGGACTCCCCGGACGAGCCGCCCACCCTCGCCGCGTTCTTCCTGCTGAGCCCCGAGGACGAGCCCGGTCAGCACCTCCGTCTCCTGGGTCACCTCGCCACCCACGTGGACGACGAGGCGTTCCTCCACCAGTGGCTGGAGGCGGGCGACGAGCACGCGATGCGGGAGAGCCTGCTGCGCGAGGAGCGTTCGCTGACCCTTCGCCTGGAACCCGGCACACCCGCCGCGGCGTGGATCGGAAAGCCCGTACGCGAGCTACAACTGAGCCCCGGTACGCTGATCGCGCTGGTCCGCCGCGGCCGACAGACGTTCGTCCCCCGAGGATCGACCGTCCTGAACGACGGAGATCGTCTTACCCTGATCGGTGAGCCGGAAGAGATCCGCGCGCTCGCTGACTTCGATGCAGGCGCGCGGTGAGCGAATCCGCGTGTGGCCCGCGGCTCCGCTCGGGAGGAATACACCGTCCTCTACCACGAGCAGACGGGAAAGCAGGTGAGCGAGCGAGTCCGGGGCCCTGCGCCCTTCGAGAGCTACCCGCGTCTGACGCTGCTGGGCGCCCTCTCGAGCGAGGGGCTGCTGGGGCCCAGGAGCACGACGGCGGCGACGGATACGCCGGTGTTCCCGACTTGGCGGGACTAAGTCTTGATCCCGGAGCGGGTCGAAAGAAAGCCGAAGGAGGGGCTGCCGCGATCACAATCGGGGTGATATTCCCGGCTGCCGCTGGCCGCTGCTGACCGTCGCCGGCGATGGGCAGGAGGAGAAAATCCAGCAGAGTCAACGGCCGCGACCGCGGACCATCGGGCGCCGTTGCCCTCCGGAGGCAAAGGCCACAAGTTCGAATCCTGTCGGGAGATTCCCGCAAAAATAGGCCGCAGCGTGAACTACGCCGCGGCGTCCGATCGCCCGTGCCGTCGCTTTTTCGAAGTTGGGCGGAAAAGGTGCGGTTCCCGGGCGTCTGGACAGAGCGGAGCGGCGGCGGTATCGTGTCCAGAAACCACGATCGCCTTTTCCGGCCGAAGGACGACCCCGAGTCCAGTACCCGCACCGACGCCTGTCGTGCCAGCCACTCCGCCGCCCCGGATCCGCCGCACCGTCCTTATCGTCGACGACTCCGAGAGCATCCGCTCCGTTCTCGGGAGGATGCTGAACCTCCACGGCTACGAGACGGTGCTCGCCAACGATGGCGGGGAGGCCCTGCGCCTGGCACGGGAACACCGGCCGTACCTCATCCTGCTCGACGTCATGATGCCCGTTCTGGACGGCTGGGGCGCGATCCGCGCGCTGAAGAGCGATCCGGAGACGAGCTCGATTCCCGTCGTGGCGTTGACGGCGCTCCCCCTCGCCGAGCACCGAGTCCACGAGGCGGGATTCGCCGGCCTCCTCACCAAGCCGGTTACCGCGCACCGCCTGCGCGAGGAGATGCGGCTCGCCCGCCGGCCACAGCCTGAACGCCGGGGGGCGCGACCTGAGTAACGCGAAGTACGCCGCGGCACGCCCCCTGGGGGTGCTACGGAGTATGTGCCCGGCACGGGCGAGGGTCGGGAGGTGGCGAGAAAGGCTGTCTTCTTGCCTCGCGCGTCCGGTGGCGTGGGAGGGGAGTAGCCGGGCAGCCGGGCTACTTCCCTTCCCATCGCTGCCTCCCGAACCTCAGTAGGGCCCCTCGTACCCCGCCGGGATGTTCGGGTTGTTCTGGTACTCCGAGAGCGGCATCATGAAGCAGCGCGCGCGCCCGTACGTCACCGCCTTGTGATTCGCCCCCACTCCCATCGGGAACCAGAGCTCCTTCCGCAGTTTCTCCGCCAGGAAGCGTCCCTCGAAGAAGAACTCGCGCCGGCGCTCCTCGATGATCAGGTTCCGGATCGAAGCGGCATTGGTCGGCCCCGCGTAGTGCGGGAGGCCGTGCACGTCCCGCAGCGCGTCGATGCGGGATACGGCCTGCGCTCCCCCCTCCACCTCGGCCAGGATGAGCTGCGCCTCCGCCCAACGCGCGATCGGGATGTTCGCCGCCGTGGAGGTGTACTTGAGCTGCGCATAGTTGTCGGTGACCCCGTCCTGCAGGAACTCGTTCATGAAGCGCACCGGAACCCGCGGGTCCGGCACCCCATCCCCGCGCGTCAGTCGTCCATCCGCCGCGACGGTCAGGTTCCGGTACCCCGTGAACGGCACCGGCGCCCCCTCCCACTGCACCGCACCCGCCACGGCGGAGTAACCGTTCACGTTGAGCTGGCGGTACACGTGGTTCCACCGCGGCCGGACGGAGTTGTCGCGCGTGGCGTAGGCGACGAAGTCCGGCTGAATCTGCCGCGCGTCGGCGGCGGCGCCGGAGAGGTCGCCGCGCGCCAGCCGGACCCGCGCCCGGCCCAGTAGCGCGAGCTGCCGCAGGCTCTGCGTGCTCACGATCGCCACGTCTCCGCTCCCCAGGTGCCCCAGAGCGGTGGTGAACCACTCCTCCGAGCGGGCGAGCACCTCGTCGGGCTGCATGAGCGGACCCACATCCACCGTGATCTCGCAGAACGTCTCACCGAAAATCTCGTAGACCAGCCCGGCGTACACGGCCGAGGTGGCGAGCAGCCGGTCCGCGTTCGGCACTTGGTCGCCCCACTCCGAGATCTTCGCGTAGGCGGTCTCGGCCATGAAGCGCGACTTCTGGAAGCCGGTGGCCCAGCCGGTGTTCGTATCGTCGGTGGCGCACTCGTCCGTGCCGGGTCGGTCGGACCGGTACTCGGCCCACCCGCCCCAGTATCCGGTGGCGCGCCACCAGGTGTCCTCCATCGCGGAGGTGAGCACCGTGAACATTGAGTACGAGCACTCGAAGTCCGCGATCGCCGAGTTCGCCATCGTCTGCGCCGACTGGGGTTGGAGGAGGTCGGTCTCGGTCAGGTTCCCCGGGAGCTCGACCTCGAGGATGTCGCCGCACGCCCCAAGGGTGGTGGACGCCAGGAGCGCCCCGGCGGCGGCGAGGCGCCGGCCGGCGCCCCGCCCGTATCGCATGATCATGAGAGCCTCTCTCTTCGCAGGGGTCCGGGAGTATTGCATGGCGGCTCAGAAGGAGGCGCGAAGCGTGATCAGGAAGGAAGTCAGCGGCGGCACGTTGGAGTTCGAGCCGAGGTTCACGTTTCCGGCGTCGTTCTCGGCGCCGCCGCCGGAGAGCCCGCGCGCTTCCGGGTCGTGCACCGGCGCCCCCGAGATGTCGGTCTGGGCCCGATAGAGGAACCAGAGGTTGCGCGCTGCGACATTGAGCGAGGTGCGGGAGGCTCCCATCCGCCGCGCGATCGCCTCGGGCAGGTTATAGGTGGCGCTCAGCTCCCGCAGCCGTGCGAAGGAGGCGTTGAAGGTATTCACGTACGGCGAGCTGGCGACGCGCGCGTCGATCGCCGCCACGGCGAAGGGCACCCACGGCTCATTCAGCTCATTCCGCTTCACTGCCACCTCCGAGGTCCAGAAGCAGGTGTGGCGGCAGCTCGCGTCGGTCAGCGTCCGGTAGTGCTCCCCCTGCCAGTCCACCAGCCCATACAGCCGGAGATCGCGGAAGAGGGTGAGAGTCGCGCTGAAGTTCCCCTCGTGCTTCGGGATGCCGAAGCCGTTGCCCCAGCGCAGCAGCGGCGCGTTGGCGCAGGGAACGGGGGCGCCGCCCGGATTCAGATCTTCCGTCCCGCCGTCGCACATCACGTTCACCAGCTGCCCTGCGGCGTTGAACTCGGCGCTGACCAGCTGGCGTCGGGTGACCGCCGGATAGTTCCACCCCTCGATGATGGTGTTCGTCTCCGGGCGGGCGCCCAGGTCGTCGATCCGGTTCTGGTTGCTGGAGACTCCGATGCCGAGGTCGAGCGACACGGCGGGCATCTGGAAGGCGCGCGCCTCCGCCGTCAGCTCCCATCCCCAGTTGGAGATCCGCCCCAGGTTCACCGACTGCGAGCCGGGAAAGCCCGAGCTCCACGGCACCGGCACGTTGAGGAGCGCGTCGTCCACCTTCTGCGAATAGTAGGTGAACTGCGTCGAGATCCGGTCGCCGAAGAGCGACGCGTCGAATCCGGCCTCCAGCTCGGTGCTCACCTCGGGGCCGAGGTCAGGGTTGCCGAGCAGGTCGGGGGTGAGGGCGGGCTGCCCCCCCGGTCCAGTGCGCGGGGCGAAGAGCGTCACTCCCGCGAAGGTGTCCGGCTGCCTCCCCGCCTTCCCCCACGCCGTGCGCAGGCGCAGCGAATTGACCAGCTCCGGCCAGGCCCAGAAGGACTCCTCCGACAGCACCCAGGTCGCCGAGAACTTCGGGTAGATCGCGGCGTCGTAGTTCTCGCCAAACGCGGAGTTGTCGTCGCCGCGCACGGCGGCCGTCAGGAAGACGCGGTCCGCGTAGCTCGCCTCCTGCTGCAGGTACATTCCGACCGACTTGTTCTGTACCTGCCGCGACCCCGAGGTCGTAGCGGCGGCGCCGCTGAGCGTGCGGATCGCCGGAGCGGGGAAGACGCGCCCCTCGGCGAGAACCACCTCCTCGAAGCGGTCGTAGTACTGCGCCCCGAACGAGGAGGTGAAGCGGAGATCGTCACCCCAGCCGTATCGCGCGCTCGCCGAGTAGTCGAAGGAGCTATAGCGGGTAAACGGCTTCTCCACCTGGATCAACCCGAGGGAGAGCCCCAGGAAGTCGTGAGCCGCGCCGTCCGGATGCCGCGGGAACAGGACCTCGTTCTTCTCCTGGCTCACGTCCGTTCCGACGATCACGCGCTGCGTCAGCCACTCGAAGGGCTGGTGAACGATGGAGGCGCTGGTGGTGAAGCGGGAGTTGTCGCGCGTCGCTTCCACTTGGGCGATCTCCTCGGGGCGCGCCCGCAGAAAGCCGCGCAGAGTCCGGTCCTGCCCGATGGGGTTCGCCCACTGCGCCTGCTCCCAGACGCCGTATCCCCTGTACTGCTGCATGAAGCTGGTGAGGCTGCTGACGTACCCGGTGCTCACGTCGAGGGTGACCTTCGACGACGGGACGATCGTGACGTTGGCTCGGGTACTCAGGCCTCGGTCCCAGTTGTAGTCGACGATTCCCGAGTTGTCGTCTACGTCGGTGGCAAGGTAGTAGCGGATCGCCTCCGTCCCCCCGCGCATGCTGAGGGAGTAAGTCTGGAGGTGGCCGTAGTCGAAGAACTGCCGCCCCGCCGCCTCCTCGGCGTCCCAGATGTTGAAGCTCAGAACCTCCCCTGTCTCCGGATCGCGCCCCCAGGACGTACCGATCTTCTCCGAGGCGTCCATCAGCCATGTCGCACCCTGACGGACGGAGACGTCGAACTGCGGCGCACCGCTCCGCCCCTTCTTGGTGATGATCTGGATCACGCCCGCGGATGCTTCGGTGCCGTAGAGGGTGGCGGCCGCCGGCCCCTTGATGATCTCGACGCTCTCGATCTGGTCGGGGCTGAAGTCGTCCAGCTTCGAGACCTGTCGGCCGTCGCGGAGCGCGGGGCCTGCAGCACCCTGATTGTCCACCCGCACGCCGTCGACGTAGATGAGCGGCTGCGAGCTCATGGAGAGACTGGCGAGACCGCGAATCCGAATCTGGGATCCCGTCCCGACGTTTCCGGAGCTGCGCGAGAAGCTGAGCCCCGGTTCGCGTCCGCCGAGCAGGTCCTGCATGGTCTGGACGGGAGCCACCTCCATGATCTCGGTCGCCTGAACCCGGCCCACCACGTTGCCCACCGCGCGTTGCCGCGTCCCGCCCGCGGTCCCGGTGACGACCACCGCGTCCAGCTCGAGAGCGTCCTCCTGGAGCTCGAAGTCGGCCGTCGCCGTCTGCCCCGCCGTCACGGTCACGGTGCGGCTGGCGGCACGGTAGCCGATCAGCTGGACGTTCATCGCGTGGGTCCCGGCGGGCACGTCGACGAGAAGGTAGCGGCCGTCCTGGCGCGTCAGCACCCCGGTGCGAAGGCCGGGAATGAATACCTGCGCCGAAGCGATGGGCGCCGCGGTTCGCGCGTCCAACACCCGCCCGCCGATGGTGCCGGTCTCTTGTGCCTCCGCCTTCCCTCCTACCGGTACGGCCAGCAGCAGCGCCATCAGGAGCGACGGGAACCACCTGGATCGTGTACTCACTTGCACCTCCGCGACGAGAAGTGAGGATGGACAGCGCGCCGCGGCCGGTGGCGGGACTCGGGAGCGGCCCCGGCTCGCAACGGGCAAAGCGGACGGCGTCCGGACCGACGGGACAGGGTGCTCAGCGGGCGGGCGGCGGGAGAGCGGCCGCGCCTTCGGAACCGGCCGTGGGAAGACCGAGCGATGGATGAACGGTACGTTTGTGACATAAAAGCCCGCCGCGGGTGCCGTGTCAAGGACAACGGAGTCGCGCGCGCCCGTCCGATACAATCGGGTGTCGGAGGGGAACGGTGGGGGGGAATGCGCGAAGGCCGCACGGCGCCTCACGCGTGCGGCCCTGCCGCGGTCCGAAATTCGTCGATTCCGGGTCCCGCCTCCCCTCTACCCGGCACCTCCCTCCCGCATGAGGTACCGTCCGCCATGGCCGAGAGCCACTCGCGGCTCACCGAGAGCGGGGCCGGCTTCGGTCATGGAGGCCTCAGGAAGCTATAGGACCGTCCCCCGCCATGGACCGTGCTCCGTAGCCGGGGGGCACGCGCCGGGTCAGTAGGCCGGGGTGGGGACGCGGATCCCAGCGGCCGCCGCGAAGGTCAGGTAGCGACGCCGCTTCTCGCCGTGGCTCGCGAGCTCCCTCTCGACCTCCGCTGTCAGCACGCCGTCCTGCAGCTCCTCGTAGAGGCGCACGGTGCGGCCGGAGACCGTCTCCCACAGCTCCTCCACGATGCGCAGGAGGTCCGCCAGATCGTTCACCTCCTCGAGCACGGCCTCGGCCCCTCCGGCCTCGGCGGGGATACGGGAGAGCTCGGCGCGGTAGAGCCCGAGGAAGCGATCGATGTCGTGGGCGCGGCTGACGAGGCCGTCGGCGGACGGGGCCAGGAATTCGGGCGACAGGGGCATGGGTCCTCGCAGAAGGGATGAGCGCCGTAGAAACGCGGAGCGACCCGCGGTCCTCAGCCGTGCCCGCCCTCAGGAGACGCGGGGGTGGAGTCGGCATTCTCGGACGCAGCGGAGCCGGCTTCGCGGGCACTACAACAGGGAAGGACCGTGCCAGAGCGGAAGTGGTGGAGCGGCGGGAACTTGCCGCACCTGCGACGGGTCCCGGCCCACGGCAGGATCTGCCGGATGCGGCAATCCCGTCCGGTACGGCGTTCCGCCGGAGCGTCGAAGCGGGCCCGGAAGAGATCAGTCGGAGGGGGCCGGGCGGGAGACGGAGTTGTTCCCCGCGGCCGCCCATCGGCCGGCGGGCGGATCGTCGCCGAGGGCCTCGCGCAGGATCGCGCCGACCTGACCGGCTTCGAGGAGGAAGGCGTCGTGGCCGTGGGGGGAGTCGATCGCGCGGTGTTCGCACCCCGCCTCCCGCACCCACTCCCGCACCTCCTGATCGCGGTAGATCCGGTCGCTGGAGATGCCGACGCCGATCACCCGTCCCCGAACGCTCCTGAGCGCGGGTCCGATTCCCCCGCGCCCGCGTCCTACGTCGTGACTGGAGATCGCGTCCAGCATCAGGAGATAGGTTTCCGGATCGAAGCGCGCGGCGAGGCGCCGGCCGTGGTGGTCGAGGTACGACCACATCCGGTATCTGCCGTCCGCGTCCCGCTCGCGGCCGAAGCGCTCCGCGAACTCCTCGGGGGTGCGGTACACCATCATCCCCGCCATTCGCGCCACCTCCATGCCCGGGCGGCCACCGATCTCGATGGCGCGGCGCTGCAGGTGGTTCCAGCCGAGCGAGAAGGCGCTGAGCGCCGCGGGCGCGGCGAACGGGACGATGGCGGCAGTCAGCTCCGGGTAGGCGGCCGCCCACTCCAGCGCCAGCATCCCACCGAGGGAGCCACCGGTGGCGAGCCGAACGCGCGTCGCTCCGAGCTCGTCCACCAGCACCCGGGTGAGCCGCACCATGTCGCGCAGCGAGACGGGCGGAAAGGGATCGAGCGAGGAGGTGGAGGGGCCGGTGGTGCCGAAGCAGGAGCCGAGCAGGTTGGCGCAGAGCACGGCGAACCGGCCGGTGTCGAGCGCGAGGCCGGGTCCGACGATCTCGCTCCACCACTCGCCGCGCGCGTCCGGGGAGGCGGAGAGGGAATGGAACACGACCACGAGATTGTCGCCCGCGGGGGAAAGCTCCCCGTCGAGATAGTAGGCCTGCGTCACGTCGTGCAGCACGGTCCCACTTTCCAGCGCGAATTCGGGGACTCGCTGCACCCGCGCGGTGCGCGGCGAGCGGTCCTTGGCTTCCGGGCTCTTCATCGACGGCTGGAGCGGTCTACGGCAAAGGGGAGTGGGAACACGACTTGCGGAGTTCCGCGCCGCTCCGTTCCTGCGGCCTCCGGCCGACTCCGGGCCGGAGCGGCGGCGGTCTCCCGACGGAGTCCGAGATCTGGCCCGCGCCCGGGGCCGGTGTTAGACTAGCAGGGAGAACGGGAGCCGGCCAGTCTCTTTCGTGGCCGGAGCGGAAGCGGATGGCACGCTCCGGCAATCTGCAACACCAGGTCCGAGGGAGGTACGATGAGAAAGCCGATCAGCAAGCATGCGTTGCGACGGGCGCTCTCCAAGGTCCATTCCGAGGGAAGGATCCAATGGGACGAGCCGATCGGCGCGGTGGTGGACCGTATCTGGCACGAGATCGAGAAGTCGAGCTACAACGGAGGGCGCAAGAAGCCGGCGTCGCGGGACACCGTGCGGGCCGCCGCCGTTCCCGAGCTGACGGAGGCGGAATGAACCGGGGCCTCCGCGAGCGATGACGCCGGGGAACCGCGGTTGAGGGAGGCCGCATCCGGGAGGGAGCCCGACATCGTTCGGCGCTCCCTCCGTTCCGAACTGCTGTTCAACCTCGCCTTTTTGGCCGCCGCCGCCCTCCTGCTCGCACTCTGGACCGCGAGCCTCCTCCAGTTCTTCGTCCTCTCCCGTCCGCTCTCGCTGGCGCTGCTGGTGATCCTCGTGGTGCTCGACCTGCTCATTTTCGTGGCACTCGGAAACTCGCTCGTCAACCGTCTCATCGTGAATCCCCTGGCCGAGACTGCAGCGGTGGCCGAAGCGATCGCGGGCGGAGACTACGAGCGCCGCGCCGCGCCGGGCACCTCTCGCGAGATGGCTCTCCTCGCCACCGCTCTCAACCGGCTCACGGACCAGCTCCTGCAGAACCAGGAACGACTCGCCGACAACGTTCGCTCCCTGCACGAAACCAATCAGCTGCTGCACGATGCGCAGAGCGAGCTGGTGCAGGCCGAGAAGCTGGCCAGCATCGGGCGCTTCGCCGCCGGGGTGGCGCACGAGATCGGGAATCCGCTGGGGGCGCTCCTGGGATACTCCTCGGTGCTGCGACGACGCGGCGCTCCGCCCGACATCCTGGACCGGATGGACCGCGAGGCGCGCCGGATCGACCGGATCGTACGCGACCTGCTGGACTATTCGCGGCCCGGCGCCGGTACCCGGGCACCGGTGGACGCGAACGCCTCGATCCGGCGCGTGCTGGAGCTGCTGGAGGAGCAGGGGCGACTCACCGCGGTTCGGGTCCGCCTGGACCTCGAGGAGGCGCTGCCGTGTATCGAGGCGGTGCCGAACCGGCTCGACCAGATGTTCGTGAACCTCTTGACCAACGCGGTGGCGGCGATGGAGGGGAGCGGAGTCCTTACCGTCGTCACTCGCCGGGAGCGCTACCGGCCGGACCGTCACACCCCGGCCCGCCGCGCCGACGATCCGCCGGGGGTGGACTACTCGCATCTGCGGCGGCATCGTCACGGCACCGCACGGGACGCGAACCGCCTGCAGCCCGAACGCGAGGTCGTGCGGATCGTCATCGCCGACACCGGCCCCGGGATCCCGCGCGACCAGATCGACTTCATCTTCGATCCGTTCTTCACCACCAAGGCGCCGGGCGAAGGCACGGGCCTGGGCCTGTCCATCGTCGCGGGGGCGGTGGCCGACCTCGGCGGCCGCATCGAGGTCACCTCCGCCGAGGGAGGGGGGGCGGTCTTCCACCTCTTCCTTCCCGTGATGGAAAGGTCCGCATGAGCCGGCTGCGCGTCCTGGTGATCGACGACGAGGCGGGGCTGCGGCACACGCTCCAGCTGATCCTCGGAGACGAGGGCTACGAAGTGCTCACGGCCAACGAGGGCGAGGAAGGCCTCCGGGTGGCGCTCGCCGAGAGGCCGGAGCTGATCCTCTGCGACATCCGGATGCCCCGCCTCGACGGGTTGGGGTTCGTGGAGCGCTACCGCGAGGCCGGCGGGACGGCGCTGGTGGTGATGATGAGCGCCTACGGGACGATCGAGACCGCGATCGAAGCCATGCGCCGCGGGGCGTACGATTACATCTCGAAGCCGTTCAACGCGGACGAGATCATCCTCGCGGTCCGGAAGGCCGAGGAGCGGGAGGCGCTGCAGCGCGAGGTTCGGCGCCTGCGGGCGCGGGTCCGAGGCGCCGACCGCTTCGAAGAGGTGATCGGCGGCTCGTCTTCCTTCCGAGAGGTGCTCGACCTCGCCGCCCGCGCGGCGCCCTACCCCACGACCGTGCTCATCACCGGCGAGAGCGGAACGGGGAAGGAGGCGATCGCGCGGGCGATCCACCGCGCCTCCCCCCGCGCCGAGCGCGCCTTCGTGGGCGTGAACTGCGGCGCGATCCCCGAGAACCTGCTGGAAAGCGAGCTGTTCGGGCACGAGAAGGGCGCCTTCACCGGCGCCGACCGCGCCCGCGAGGGGCTCTTCAGCGAGGCGGACGGCGGAACCCTCTTCCTCGACGAGATCGGCGAGCTGCCGCCGGCGCTCCAGGTCAAGCTGCTTCGCGCGCTGCAGGAGCGGCGCATCCGCCCCGTCGGGGCTGACCAGGAGCGGGCGGTGGACGTGAGAGTGCTGGCGGCCACCTCGCGCGACCTGGTGGAGGAGGTGGTGGAGGGGCGGTTCCGGGAGGACCTCTTCTACCGCATCAACGTCATCCACCTCCACGTCCCTCCGCTGCGCGACCGCCCCGAGGACATCGCGCCGCTGGCCGACCATTTCCTCGAGCGGCACGCGCTGCGGCTGGGGATCTCTTCGACCGCCCTGCCTCGCGACCTCGTGCCCGTGCTGGCGCGCTACGCATGGCCCGGCAACGTGCGCGAGCTGGAGAACGTGCTGGAGCGCGCTCTGGTGCTCTCGGGGGGCGAGATGGACGAGAGCCACCTGCCGGTACACGTCCGCACCTCCACTCCTCCCTTCCAGGTTCCCTCCGACGAGGGTGACCTCTCGGTGAAGCGCCGCCTTCCCACGCTGGAGCGGGAGCTGATCACGCGGGCGCTGGAGAGGACCCACGGAAACCGCACTCGTGCCGCAGAGCTGCTGGAGCTCTCCACGCGCGCCCTCGCCTACAAAATCCTGGAGTACGGCATCGACCGGCCGTGATCCGGGCGTCAAGCGCCCCGGTTGCGGTCCGTCGCCGATCCCACCGTATTTCGCTAAGCCCGGGGAGCTGGCTCCACGCCGGTTCCCGCTCCTTCGCCACGGTGGGAGCCCCCTTCCTCTCATGTCATCGTGTCGTTCGTCCGCCGGGTACTCTCTCCTCGAGCTGCTCACCGTCCTGGTGCTGCTCGGCCTCCTCGCCTCCCTCTCCGCCCCTTCCCTCCGGAAGGTCCTGGAGCGCGCCCGCGTGCGGTCGGTACTGCACCGGCTGAGCGCGGACCTGTACCGGGCCCGTGCGCTCGCCGCCCGCTCCGGGCAGGACGTGGTGCTCCGATTCGTCCCCTCCGAAGGGGAATGCGCCCGCGGCTGGTCGTTGGAGGATCCGGATATCGGGCGGACGCTGCTCGAGGTCGACCTCGGCGAGGAGGCCCCGGGGGTGTGCCTCTCCGTCAGCGGCTCCCGGGCGATCCGCGTCAACTCGCGTGGGATGCCCACCGGGGCGGCGCGAAAGATCCGCGTGAGACTCGGCAGCGAAGTGGACTCGCTCAGCATCAGCCTGGTAGGGCGGGTCTACCGCTGGAGCTTTCTTGCCTTCCCGCCATCCCTCCGAAGGGCGGGAAATAATTGCCGGAGCGGCAGGAAATTCCGGGTGGCGGGCGCGGTTCCGATCACGGAGTTCGTTGGGGGGACTGGATTCCGGGCCGGGCACGCATCTTTCCTCGACTCTCGGCATGCGAAACCGCTCCCGGAGCCGGCACGACGCCGGACACGCGCTGGCCGAACCGGCCGCCGTCCTGACGCCGATCTGGCTTCCCGCCCCGGTGGCCGCGCCGTCGCTCGCGATCCCTCCGGCAGGGCGGGTCCACGGTGACTTCTGAGAGAGCGGCTCGGATGCCCGAGGGGGGGTTCACCCTGATCGAGGTGCTCGTCGCCATGTTGATCCTGGCGGTGGGGCTGCTCGGCCTGGAGGCGCTGGGGATCGGCGCCGCCCGCTCGATCGCCCTCGCTGCGGAGCAGAGCGACGCCGCCATGGTCGCCACGCGGGTGATGGAGGACCGCATGCTCGAGATCCGGCGCGAGCCGGGCGCGGTGGGCGTGGCGGAGCGCTGCGCGGTGGACGCTTTCTCGGGCCTCTACGCCTGCTCCGAAGTCCTCACCCGGAATCAGCTGGCGACGCTGCCGGCGAACGCGGCGCGGATCCGCGTCCGGGTGAGCGAGTCGGCGGAGGATCCGCACCCCTTCTCTCTCGTCTCCCATGTGTACGACTCCGGCCTGCCCTGAATCCGCGGCGCGGAGGAGTCGCGCGGGATTCACGATGGTGGAGCTGCTGGCCGCGCTGGTGCTCGGCGGCCTGCTGACCACCGTGCTCCTTCAGCTCATGCAGGGAAACGGCCGCTTTCTGGCGATGCAGTCCGCGCGCGAGGAGGTGCAGCAGAACGGTCGGGCGAGCCTCGACCTGATCTCCTCCGATCTGCGCACTCTGCCGCGCTCGGCGATTCGGGAGATGGGGGCGAACTCGATCGGCTTCTATCTTCCCCGCGCCTGGGGAGTGCTGTGCGATACCCTGCCGGTCGGAAGCCAGACCGCATACGTGCTCTTCCCCGCCGGGAGCTTCCCCGGGGATTTCACCCCCGGGGCGAAGCAGTGGGGTGTGGCGGTGGAGCAGACGCCCCGTCCGGATCAGCCGACGCGTCGATATCGGTACGTGACGGAGCCGACCCGAACGGGCGCTGGTTCGCGGTGCGACGCGATCCAGCCGAACGCGGGCGACGCGGCGATGTACCTCGCCGCCGGCTTCACGGTCGGGAGCTCCCTGGCGGACGCCGCGGAGGTGGGGGCGGGCGGGACGATCCTGCCGGGCACGCAGGTGATGGTGTTCGAGGAGGTGCGCTACGACGTGGCCGAGGGGAGCGGACCGCCGGGGATCTGGATCCGCCGGATGAGCGGGTACGGAGTCTCCTCGAGGAACATGCAGCCGATGGCGGGGCCGCTGCCGAGCGCTCGGTCCCTGGTCTTCACCTACCTGCAGCCGGACGGGATCACCGCCGCGGCCGCCCCCGCCGACGTGGGGCGGATCCGGGTCTGGCTCGAGGTGGAGAGCCGATCGCGCCGGACGCGCGGCGACCGGCTCCGGCCGGAGCAGACGGACACGATGACGACCGATGTCATCCTTCGCAACCAGTAGAGGAAAGCCGATGCGCGCGGCACATCGATGGGCGGGGCAGGCCGCGAACGAGCGGGGCGTGGCCCTCCCGCTGGCCCTTCTCGGGCTCATCTCGGCCTCGCTGCTCGTCACCACCGCGCTGTTGACCTCGTCCACCGAGCTGGCGATCAGCAGCGCGCAACAGGATGCCACGCGCTCGCTATACGTGGCCGAGGGAGGGCTGCAGTCCTACCTCGCCACCCACGGCTCCCTCCTCATGGCGGACGCGGGGCGGCGTTTCGCCTACCAGCCGCCGACCGGCGCCGCAGATGAGGCCGTGGACCTCTCGGTGGTCGCCCTGGGGCAGCAGGTCCTTCCCGCCGACGGAGGGACGCTCCACATCTTCTCCGTTCGCGCCACTCCCGCGGAGGGGGGCGGGCGAACGGTGTCGACCCTGGTCCACCAGATCGTGCCGGCGGCGGCTCCCCTGGAGACGAACATCACCTCCGCCCTCACGCTGGGCGGGAACCTCGAGGTGAACGGCGACGCCTTCACGGTGAGCGGCCGGAGGAGCGCCTGCGGGAGCCCGGGCGTAGAGGCGGCTCGCGTCGCCGCCGATTCGCGCATCGGCGCCGACGACGCCGATCGCATGCTCCACTTCATCGGCCTCGACGAGCGCGGGAACCAGGTGACCGGCTCGAACGCGATCGACCGAACGAATCTCACGCGCGACCAGCTCGCGCTCGACGTGCTGGGGGGACACACGTTGGGCGAGCTGATCGCGCAGGTGCCCACCTCGCACCGCTGGGGAGACCGCTTCTCTCCCCGGGACGGCGTGCGGGTATGGGACGGCACGCTGGACACCGTGCCGAACCTTGCAGTAGGCGAGCGGGTGGCGGTTGTGGACGCGAACGGTGGGACGGTCGCGTTGCGAGGCGGCAGGGGCTTGCTGATCGTGGTGAACGGCGACGTCGAGATGCAGGGTGACTCGCGCTTCGCCGGGATCGTGATCACTGAGGGGAGCTTCAGGCTCCGAGGTGCACCGCAGGTGACCGGCGCGCTGATCAGCCTCGCGCGCGACGTCGAGAACCGGATCGACTTGAACGAGGAGGCCGAGATGGACGGCCACGCGACGATCCAATTCGATGCGTGCCAGGTCGCGGCTGCGCAGACGGCGTTCGGCGAGCTCGCCCGGGAGACGCTCGCTCCCACGGTGGCCGGGGTCTCGGGCTGGCTGGAAACGGTTCGCTAGACCGCGCGGGAGGAGCGGCGTCGAGACCCTGAGTTCTCCCCCGTATCGTCGCGGTCTCCATCAGAAACCCTGTTCCAACCGGACCGCCGCGGTGGCCTGGGGGCTCCGCGGCCCCGTCGAAACTATGATCTCACTCTTCCGCCGGAGCCGGCAGACCCTGGGGCTCGATATCGGCAGCGGGTTCGTGAAGGCGGTGGTCGTGGACCACTCGGGGCCCGAGCCCATCCTCGTGCGGGCCGGATACCTGGCGCTGGCGAAGGACGCCATCGTCGAGGGCGAGATCATGGACCCGCCGCTGGTCGCCGACACGGTGCGCGCCCTGGTGGAGAGTCTTGGGGTCGAGGCCCGCTCGGTGGTCACCGCCATAGGGGGGCGGGACGTGATCATCAAGAAGATCCAGATGGACCGAATGCCCGCCGAGGACGTGCGCCAGGTGATCCGCTGGGAGGCCGAGCAATACGTTCCTTTCGAGATGGAGAACGTGCAGCTCGACTTCCAGGTGCTGGACCCGGACGAGGACGGCCTGCTGATGAACGTCCTCCTGGTCGCGGCGAAGCGGGAGCTGGTGGAGCAGAAGACGATGCTCCTGCGGGACGCCGGCATCGTCCCCTCCGTGGTGGACGTGGATGCGTTCGCTCTCTACAACATCTTCGAGCTGAATCATCCGGGTGCGTCCCGGGGGGTGGTGGGACTGGTGAACATCGGCCATGAGATCTCCACCGTCCTGGTGCTGCAGGACGGGGTACCGGTGGTAACGCGGGACGTCCCGCTCGGTTCGCGGCACCTGCGAGAGGACCTGCGCCGCGCCCACGGCCTCTCGGACGACGAGGCCGAGGCGGCGATCCAGGGGGGCTCCGAGCATCAGCTGGAGCTCGCCCGGGTCGGCGAGGAGCGCGGCGCCGAGCTGGCGACGAGCGTGGAGCGCGCGGTGGCCTTCCTTTCCATCGACGCGGACTTCGGCCGGGGTCTGGGCTCCCTCTATCTGTGCGGGGGAGGGGCGCGGATCTCTCAACTCGGGCGGGCACTTGCCGATCATCTTCACGTGAGGCTGGAAGTCTTGAACCCGCTGCAGCGGCTCCGGACGCACCCGGACGCGCTGATCCACTTCCCGGCCGAGGAGCTGGCCCCCATGCTGGCGCTGCCGGTCGGACTCGCCCTCCGCAGCGCTTCATAACCGAGGGATCGTTCGTTGATCGAGATCAATCTTGCACCCGGCGCCGAACGCGCCCGTTCCTCGCGGCGCCGCCTCGACCTCCCGATCCCTAGCCTGCCCGCCCTCGGGGCGGACCTGCGGCTCGTGGGTGTGGGTGCCGTCGCGCTGCTCGGCCTCCTCGCGATCGGCTTTTCCGCTTGGCGTCAGGGGGCGAGGGAGCGGGAGCTGAGCACGCGCCTCGAGCAGGAGGTGACGGACTCGACACGCTTCGCCACCGCCCTTGCGCTGGTGCATACGCTCCAGGCGCGGCAGGACACGATCGAGCAGAAGATCGGGGTGATCCGCGGCGTGGATCAGCGCCGCTACGTGTGGCCGCACCTACTGGACGAGATCAGCGGCGCCGTGCCGGCCTTCACCTGGCTCACCTCGATCGGCTCGCAGGAGGCGGCGGAGCCCCCCCCCGCGCCGCTCCCGGGCGATTCCGCCGCCGCGCGGGGGGCCGCGCCGGTCGGCCCGACCGTCACGCTGCAGGGGCAGGCGGGCTCGACGCAGGCGCTCACGCGATTCATGAAGAACCTGGAGTCCTCCCCGTTCATCCGGGAGGTTACCCTCGTCACCAGCGAGCAGGTGGACCGGGAGGGGCGCATCGTCCACCGTTTCACGCTGGAGGCGCGGTACCAGATGCCGGACTCCTCGGTCATCGCGACCGTCCCCATCCTCCCGGTGCAGTAGCATGGCAGACTTCGGCGATCCGCAGACGCGCAACAAGCTCCTGCTCGCGCTGCTCGCCCTCGGGGGCGTCGGCTATTTCGGCTACGAGTACGCTTATCGCCCGCGGGCCGAGGAGATCTCGGCGATGGAGGCACGGCTGGAGGGGTTGGAGCTACGCAACCGGACGGTGCGGCAGCTGGTGGAGAGCCAGGGGCGCGGCGAGGTGGAGCGGCAGCTCCGCCTGTCCCGCGAGCAGCTGACCCGCGTGGAGAACCTGATCCCCTCCTCCGAGGAGCTCCCCGACCTGCTCGACGCGATCTCGGCCGAAGCGCAGCGCAGCGGGGTGGAGCTGACTCTGATCCAGCCGGCGGGGGCGTCGCAGGAGGAGTTCTACACGCGCCGCACCTACGAGCTGGCGGTCGTCGGCTCGTACCACCAGATCGGCGAGTTCCTCACGCGGGTGGGATCGCTCCCGCGCATCGTGACCCCCGTAAACCTGAACGTCACCCTCCAGGAGGAGGAGACCCGCGGCGGGACGCCGCGCCTCGAGGCGAAATTCGCGATCGAGACGTACGTGCTCCCGATCCTGGCGGACCTCCCGAGCCATCGCGCGAATGTCGAGTAGAGCCTTCTCCGTCGCCGCCGGCGTCCTGACGGCGCTGTCCCTCGGCGTCTCGGCCGCCGCCGCGCAGGCGCCCGCGGAACCGGCCGGCCTTTACGAGCGCGAGGTCTTTCAGTACGGCCGCGCCGGGCGGGCGGACCCGTTCCGTTCGCTGCTCAGCGACCCGGAACTCGGGATGCGGTTAGAGGACCTGAAACTCCTCGGGGTGATCTACCATCCCGATCCGGCGCTCTCCGTAGCGGTACTTTCGCAGACGGGCTCCACCCGCCGCATCCGGGGGCGCGCCGGTGACCGAATCGGGGGGATCCGCATCGTTTCCATCGGTCCGCGCAGCGTGGACCTGGTCGTCGAAGAGTTCGGTGTCGCCCGGCGAGAGACGCTGGAGCTGAGGCCGGCATCCGAGAGAGGCAGCTCCTGATGAAAATCTTTGCGCTCCACCGGGCCCGGCGCTCCGCGCGCCGCGTCGTGGCCCTCTCCGTCCTGCTCATGGCCGCCGCGGCGTTTCCCGCGCAGGCGCAGGAGGAGCAGCCCCGGATCACCGTCACCTTCCAGGAGACCGACATCCGCGACGTGCTCGCCAGCTTCGCCGAGTTCACCGGGCGCTCCATCGTGCCGGGCTCCGAGGTGAGCGGCACCATCAGCGCCACCATCCGCGACCAACCCTGGGACGTGGCGCTGCAGAGCATCCTTCGCGCCTACGGCCTGGCGGCGCAGGAGCTCCCCAGCGGGATCATCCAGGTCGACAACCTCCAGACGCTGCAGTCGCGGCAGACGGCCGAGCCGCTGGTCACCCGCACCTTCCGCGTCAACTACGTCACGGTGTCGGAGCTGGTCGAAACGCTCCGCCCGCTCATCTCCGAGCGCGGCCGGATTTCCGCCAATCCCTCCACGAACACGCTCATCGTCACGGACGTAGACGCCGTGGTCGGGGATCTGGCGCAGATGGTCGGCGAGCTCGACGTCCGCACTCCCCAGGTGTCGATCGAGGCGAAGATCATCTTCGTCAACCGCACCGACGTGGAGGAGCTGGGGATCACCTACGACCTCAAGGACTCGCAGGGGAACTCGTTGAACCGGCTGACGAGCGTGCCCGACCCCCGGAGTCCCGGAGACTTCACCGGCGAGGACCTGGTGCTGTTGGGAGGGAACTCGATCGCGGCCCTCGGCAACGCCAACGTCAGAGTGCAGGGCCCGCAGCTGGAGACGGTAATCTCGCTGGTGCTCGGCCGCTACACCCTGGTCGGCTTCATCGACGCGCTGCAGTCGGCCGAGCTGTCGGACGTGCAGGCGGCGCCCGTCATCACCACGCTGGACAACCAGCAGGCGGAGATCTGGGTCGGCGAGCGCACCCCGATCCGCGTGGTGGACGTGGGCGGAGGCGGGGGCTCGGCGGCGGGGGGCGTGAGCGTGCAGGCGCCGCGTGCCACGGCCGAGCTCGTGGAGACCGGCATCCGGCTGCGCGTCGTCCCGCACATCACGGCCGACCGCCGCATTCTGATGCAGTTGCACGCGGAGCGCTCGAGCGCCCTTCCGGCCGCGACCGACATCGGCGTAGTCTTCCAGCAGCAGCAGGGCAATACCCGGGTGATGGTGGAGGACGGCGAAACGGCGGTGATCGGCGGCCTCACGGTGACCGAGGTAGCGGAAACCCGCGCGGGAATTCCCTTCCTGATGGATCTGCCCGGTATCGGATGGCTCTTCCGCACCGACCGGACGCGGGAGCAGAAGCGCGACCTCCTCATCCTGGTCACTCCCCACATCGTCGACGACCGCACCTGAGCTGGAGATCATGAGCCTGATTCATAGGTCGCGAGCGATGCGCGCGGCGCGGTGGGGGGGGCTCCTTTCCCTACTCCTCGCCGGGACCGCATGCGACGGCGAGAACCTCTACCGCGCCCTCCCCGGTCCCGGGGGCTCGCGCTCCGATGCCTCGGCGCCCGAGGTGGAGCTGCTGGCCCCCGCCGCGGAGCACCGGGTCGCGGTGGGAGACTCCGTCCTGGTGCGGGTGCGGGTGCGGGACCCGCAGGGGATCCGCGCGCTCGAGCTGCGGGGCGTCGCCGTACGCGGCGACGCACGGCTCGGCACCCAGACGCTCGTGGAGCGCTTCGCGCCCAAGCGGGTGGACATCGACAGCGCCCGGGTGGTGCGCGACACCACAATCCTCCGCTACCTGCTCACGGCCGGTGACACCCTGCCGGACGACTCGGTGCTGATCGTCGCCTCCGCGCGGGATGCTGGCGGGAACGTGCGCGCCGACACGGTCGCCGTCTCCGTCGGCGGGCCGCGGGTTCAGATCCTCTTCCCGAACGCCGGGAGCGAGATACGGGCGGGGGCGCTCCTCCGGGTGCGGGTCTCCGCGGCGAGCCCGACCGACCGCATCCAGGAGCTGACCCTTCGCGCCGACTCGGCCTTCGCGCTCGACACCACCCTGCGCTTCGATCCCCCGGTGTCGGCCGCCGACACGGTGATCCTGATCCCCATCCCGGACGACGCGGCGGGGCATCTTCGACTCCGGGCGGCGGTGAGGACGGTGACGAACGACTCCGCCTCGACGGCTGGGGTAGTCCTCGGGCTCCTGCCGCCGGCGCTGGACCGACGGCCGCCGGTGGTCGCCTTCACCGTGAACGCGGCGGGGCGGGCCGAGACGGACGACTCGGTGGCGGTCACGGTCATGGCGACGGACAGTACGCAGGTCGCGCAGGTGGGCGTGTCCCTCCGGCCAATCCACCGGCTGGCGACCCGAACGGACACGCTGACGGTGCTCTCGCTGGTCTCCTCCGGCGATCGGGCGACGTTCCGCTTCTCGCTCGAGCAGCTGGGGGTGCCGCAGCCCACCGACACCTCGACGCTTCGCCTCGAAGTGACCGCCTTCGCCCGCGACGCGGCCGGCAACTGCGCCACCGCGACCGTCCCCGGCACGGCGCTGTCGGAAGCGTGCGACTCGACCGGCGGCCGGGTCTTCGCGGCCCGCTCCGGCGCGCGCTACGAGATCCTGGTGGTGCTCGGAAACACGCTCGCCCTGCAGGACAGCGCCGATGTGGTGGCCGATATCGCCTCGAACGGCTCGCGCGTCTTCCTCTCGAACCTCAGCAAGAGCCGTCTCGACGTTTTTCCGGTGGGGGCGCGACGCATCACCGACAGCGTATCGGTCGGTTCGCTCCCCTGGGGGATGGCCTTCGGGCCGGGGAACGATACGCTCTACGTCGCCAACAGCGGCGGGACGAACATCTCCGTCGTCTCTCCGGGCGGGCTGAGCGAGGTGCGGAGGATCCAGACGCCCAACGTGAAGCTCTTCGACGTGAGCTTCGACGCCCAGAGGATCGTGAACCCGGCCGCGGCGGCGGACACCATGGCGGCGGACAGCGTTACCGCGCTCTTCCCGGGCAGCGTGGCTCGCTTCGACTACAGCGACCGTCCGCAGTTCATCGGAGTGACCCAGAACCGGAATCTGATCTACTCCACGCGCCCCACGGGGGCGGCGCCGGACGGTACGCTGCGCGTCTACCGGAAGGCGCAAGACCGGCTGGAGATCGTCACGGAATACGCGGAGGAGCGGGTCGCCGGGAGGCTGGTCGTCGCCAACGCCGACAGCGCCTTCCTGGTGGCCTCCAAGCCGTTCAACCTGATCCAGGTGTGCCCGCGGCCGCGCAGCCGGAACCCCTCGCTCGATCGGGCGCTCCCGGTGCGCTGCTTCACCGGTCCGATCGACTGGGTGCAGGACAGCCTGGCCACGCTCGGATACGACACCGAGTTCCGCTACAGCGTGAACATCGAGGAGATCGGCCTCTCCGACACCACCTTCGTCGCGGTGAGCGGCGACCACGGCACGGTCGCGTTCGGAGAGGGGGCGCGGAACAACGCGCGGGTGATGGTCGTCGAGGACCGCTCCTCCGATCCCGCCGACGATCCGCTGGTCAAGTTCGGCGAGATCCGGGACATCGTCGGGAACACCGCCGAACGGGTGATCGGGCTCGCCCTGAACCGGGACGGCACTCTCGGCGTAGCGCGCGGGCGGCAGGCCTTCTACTTCGACCGTAACCTGCGCCTGCAGGGGGTGGCCGACCCCGGGAGCCCCTCCGGCGGCGTCGACATGAACCCGGCGAATACCGGCCGCGGGGTGTCGTATGTGTCGGGGGTGACCGCCGCCGGGCTTGCGTATATCGACGTGGTCGATACCTTCACTTTCCGCAGCAGGGGCCGTATCTTCATGCGCGATCCGGTCACCGGGCCGCTGAAGGCGGTCGAGGTCCCGGGCGGCGTCATGATCTATGCGGTCACCGCCAGGGGCGTGGTCCAGCTCGAAGTGCCGTAGGCGCGGCGGCGGGTCGAGGAGCCTGTCTCATCGCGAGGGCCCGGCGCACGCCAGGCCCTCGCCCTGTTTCCGTCCACCGATCCGGCCATGTCCTTTCGCTTCACCACGGCGGGGGAGTCCCACGGTCCCGCCCTGACGTCGATCGTGGAAGGTGTCCCTGCGGGGCTCTCCGTCTCCGCCGAGGCGATCGACGTCGAGCTGCGCCGCCGCCAGGGCGGGTACGGGCGCGGGGGGCGGATGCGGATCGAGTCGGACCGCGCGCAGATCCTGTCAGGGGTGCGGCACGGCGAGGCGCTCGGCTCACCCATCTCGCTGCTGATCCGCAACCGCGACTGGGAGAACTGGACGGTCGCGATGTCGTCGGCGGCGGTGGAGCCCGCGCCGGACGAGGAGACGATGCGTCGGGTCTACCTCCCGCGCCCGGGGCACGCGGACCTGGTAGGGGTGCAGAAGTACCACCGCTCCGATGCGCGCGACATCCTGGAGCGCGCCAGCGCCCGCGAAACCGCGGCGCGCGTCGCCGCGGGGGCGCTCGCGAAGCGGCTGCTGGAGGAGCTGGGGATCCGGGTGGGGAGTCACGTCACGCTGCTGGGTGGAGTCGAGGCCCGGCGACCGGAGGCGCTGCCGGAGGAGCTGAACGCCGCCGCGGACGCCTCGCCGGTGCGCTGCCTCGATCCGGAGGCCGAGGGTGACATGATCGACAGGATCGACCAGGCGAAGCGGAACGGGGACACCCTGGGCGGGGTCTTTGAGGTGGTCGCGCGGGGCCTGCCGCCCGGGCTCGGCTCCCATGTCTCCTGGGACCGGAAGCTCGACGGGCGGCTTGCCGGCGCAGTCATGTCGATCCAGGCGATCAAGGGGGTCGAGATCGGCGCCGGCTTCGCGGCCGGCGCGCTGCCGGGGTCCGAGGTGCACGACGAGATCGTGCGCGAAGGCGACGGCTTCGGGCGGGGGAGCAACAACGCGGGGGGTCTGGAGGGCGGGATGACCACCGGGCAACCGCTGGTGGTGCGCGCCGCGATGAAGCCGATCTCGACGCTGATGCGGCCGCTGGGGACGGTGGATCTCCGCACCGGCGGTCCCGGAGAAGCGGTCCGCGAGCGGTCCGATGTTTGCGCCCTTCCGGCGGCCGGCGTGGTCGGCGAGGCGATGGTCGCGATCGTCCTCGCCGAGGCGGTGCTGGAGAAGTTCGGCGGCGACTCCCTGCTCGAGCTGCGCCGAAACCGGAACGGCTACCTGGAGCAGCTGCGCTCGCACCTCCCGCGCGGGTAGATGGAGGCGCCGGCGGTCGCTCGGGTCGTGCTCCTCGGGTTCATGGCCTCCGGGAAGACGACCGTGGGCGGGCTGCTGGCCCGGCGGCTGGGGTGGCGCCACCTCGACCTTGACGAGGAGATAGAGCGCGAGGAGGGTCGTTCCGTCGCGGAGATCTTTCGCGCCGAGGGAGAAGCGTACTTCCGCCGCCGCGAAGCCGAGACTACCGAGCGGGTGCTCGAGGCGCCTCACACGGTGATCTCCCCCGGGGGGGGATGGGCCACCAACCCCTCGCTCACCGGCCGGCTCCCGGCCGGCACCCTCAGCGTGTGGCTGCGCGTCTCGCCCGAGGAGGTCCTTCGCCGGCTTGGGGAGGCCGAAGTGCGGCGCCGGCCGCTGCTGGCGGGGCCCGACGCCGCGGCCACGGTGCGCCGCCTCCTGCGGGAGCGCGAGACCCTCTACCGCCGGGCCGCACGCGCGGTGGATACCGACGCGCGCCACGCCGCCGACGTCGCCCGGGAAATCGAATCGTTCGTGCGGGGCGCGAGTTCCGCCCCCCCTCCGAGCCGCTAACGCAACGTCATGCCGAGCAAGAAGGGCACGCACCTGGTGGTGGTCGAGTCTCCGACCAAGGCCAAGACCATCCGCGCCTTCCTTCCGCCGGGGTATCGGGTGGCCGCGTCGATGGGCCACGTGCGCGACCTCCCCGAGTCCGCCAGCGAAATCCCGTCCGCCCAGAAGGGGGAGGACTGGGCGCGACTGGGCGTGAACGTCCAGAACGACTTCCAGCCTCTCTACGTGGTGCCGGGGCCGAAGAAGAAGGTGGTCAGCGAGCTGCGCGGGCTCCTGCGGGACGCGGACGGGCTGATCCTCGCCACCGACGAGGACCGCGAGGGGGAGAGCATCGGGTGGCACCTGCTCGAGGTGCTGAATCCGCGTGTCCCCGTGTCGCGCATCGTGTTCCACGAGATCACCCCCGAGGCGATCGAAGAGGCGTTGCGCACCCCCCGCCGGGTGGACGAGAACCTGGTCCGCGCGCAGGAGACGCGGCGCATCCTGGACCGTCTCGTAGGCTACACCGTTTCGCCGCTGCTCTGGAAAAAGATCTCTTCCGGGCTCTCCGCGGGGCGTGTCCAGTCGGTGGCCGTGCGGGTGCTGGTCCAGCGCGAGCGCGAGCGGCGCGCCTTCCGCTCCGCCACCTATTGGGACCTGAAGGCGCTGCTGGCGAAGGCGAGCGAGCCCTTTTCGGCGCAGCTCGTCTCCCTCGGCGGGAAGCGGCTGGCGACCGGGAAGGACTTCGACGAGACCACCGGCCGCCTGGCGGAGGGGCGCGACGTGGTGCTCCTCGGCGAGGAGGAGGCGCGGAAGCTCCGTACCCGTCTGGAGAGCGCAGCCTGGAGGGTAGCGGACACGGAGGAGAAGCCGGGGATACGCCGTCCGGCCCCCCCCTTCACCACCTCGACCCTGCAACAGGAGGCGAACCGAAAGCTGCGCCTCTCGGCGCGCGACACCATGCGGATCGCGCAGCGGCTGTACGAGGAGGGCTTCATCACCTACATGCGCACCGACTCGGTACACCTCTCGAAGCAGGCGATCTCGGCCGCGCGCTCCCGCATCCAGCGCCTCTACGGCAGGGAGTACCTGAGCCCGGAGCCGCGGCAGTTCACCACCAAGTCGAAGGGGGCGCAAGAGGCTCACGAGGCGATCCGTCCGTCCGGCACGGAAATGCGCACGCTGGAGGAGACGGGCCTCGGCGGCCGTGAGGCGGCGCTTTACGAGCTGATCTGGAAGCGCACCGTGGCGAGCCAGATGGCCGAGGCGCGCGTCACCCAGATCACCGCGCAGATCGCGGCCGAGGAGGCGGTATTCCGGGCCAGCGGGCGGCGGATCGATTTCCCGGGCTTCTTCCGGGCCTATGTCGAGGGCTCGGACGATCCAGAGGCGGCCCTGGAGGACCGCGAGGAGCCGCTCCCCACGCTCCGGAAGGGCGATGCGGTGGACCTTCGCGAGCTGGAGGCCCTCGGCCACGAGACCCAACCCCCGTCGCGCTTCACCGAGGCGACGCTGGTGAAGACGCTGGAGAGCGAGGGGATCGGCCGGCCCAGCACGTACGCGACCATCATCGGCACCATCATCGACCGGGGCTACGTGGAGAGGGCGGGGAATCAGCTCGTCCCCACCTTCACGGCCTTCGCCGTGACCGGCCTGCTGGAGCGGAACTTCCCCTCGCTGGTGGACACGAAGTTCACCGCGCGTATGGAGGAGCAGCTCGACGAGATCGCGGAGGGCGCCGCGGAGTGGCTCCCCTACCTGCGCGACTTCTTCCTGGGGCCGCAGGGGCTGGAGGCGCTGGTGAAGGCGGGGGAGGAGACGATCGATCCTCGCGACGCCTCGACGATCTCGCTCTCGGACCTCCCCGGCCGGGTGAGGATCGGGAGGTTCGGTCCCTTCGTGGAGGTGGAGGAGGACGGGAAGACGGTGACCGCCTCGCTTCCGGAGGGGGTGGCGCCCGCGGACCTCAGCGACGAGGAGGTGCGCAAGCTGGTTCGCGCCAAGGCCGAGGGTCCCGACGTGCTCGGAACCGACCCGGCGACGGGGAAGCAGGTCTTCCTCCTCGTCGGCCGCTTCGGCCCCTACGTCCAGCTCGGGGAGGCGGAGGAGAAGGGGGAGAAGCCGAAGCGGGCCTCTCTGCCGAAGGGAAGGGAACCGGGGCAGGTGAAGCTCGCGGAGGCGCTGCGATGGCTCTCGCTCCCGCGGACGCTCGGGAAACACCCCGAGAGCGGCAAGGAGGTACAGGCGGGGATCGGGCGCTTCGGCCCCTTCGTGGTCCATGACGGCGACTTCCGCTCCCTGACCCCCGCGGACGACGTCTACCAGACTACCCTGGCGCGGGCGCTGGAGCTGCTGGCGCAGCCGAAGGGCTCGCGGAAGAGCAAGCAGATCCTCCGGGAGCTCGGCCCACACCCCTCCGACGGAGAGCAGATCGCCGTCTTTTCCGGCCGGTACGGCCCCTACGTGAAGCACGGAAAGACGAATGCATCGCTTCCCGGTGGGATGGCGCCGGAAGAGATCACCGTGCAGCAGGCCGTGGACCTGCTGAAGGAGCGCGAGGCCGGCAAGCCCGCCTCCAAGCGCGGCAGGAATGGTGCCGCCACGAAGAAAGCGACCAGGAAAGCGGCGTCCAAGAAGGCCGGCGCCCCGAAGTCGTCCAAGAAGGCCGGCGCCCCGAAGTCGTCGGCGAAGAAGTAGCCGTAGCCCCTCATCCCTCGGCCCCTAACTCTCCCGTACGCGCGAGAGAAGGGGTGGCGAGCGAGGAACGAGCGCGCCGGGGGTGAGGGGCGCCGTCGCACTATCCGGAGGCATACATGGCAGAGGTCACGGTGATCGGAGGCGGGCTCTCGGGATCGGAGGCGGCGTACCAGCTCGCGGAGCGAGGGCACGAGGTCGTCTTGCGAGAGATGCGGCCCGTGCGAGGCACCGCGGCGCACCAGACCGAGCTCCTGGCGGAGGTCGTCTGCACGAACTCCTTCAAATCGCTCGACCCGACCAACGCGCACGGGCTGCTGAAGACCGATATGCGCGCCCTCGGCTCTCTCCTGCTTCGCGTGGCGGAGGAGGCGAAGGTGCCCGGCGGGACGGCGCTGGTGGTGGACCGGCACGAGTTCGCGCGGCGCATGACCGAGGCGATCCACGCCCATCCGCGCATCTCGGTGGAGCGCGAGGAGGCGACCGCGCTCCCCGAGGGTCCCGCGATCGTCGCCACCGGACCTCTCACCTCCGACGCCCTCTCGGGCGACATCCGGCGGGCGCTCGGCGACGAGGGACTCTCCTTCTTCGACGCCATTGCCCCAATCGTCTCCGACGAGTCCCTGAACCACGACGTCATCTTCGCCGCCTCCCGGTGGGGAAAGGGAGAGGGCGACGACTACCTCAACGTCCCTTTCACCCGCGAGCAGTATCAAGCCCTGGTCGCTGAGCTGCGTGCGGGGGAGAGCTACGAGGGGCACGACTGGGAGAAGGTTCCCTACTTCGAGGGGTGTCTCCCGATCGAGGTGATGGCCGAGCGGGGAGAGGACACCCTCCGATTCGGGCCGATGAAGCCGATCGGCCTCCCGGTGCCGCAGTGGGGCGGCAGGCAGGCGCACGCCGTCCTGCAGCTTCGGCGCGAGGACCGGGCCGGCCAGATGTGGAACCTGGTCGGCTTCCAGACGCGGCTCAAGATCGGCGAGCAGAAGCGGATCTTCCCC